>NZ_JBVHTN010000011.1:119604-477910 GCF_055569495.1 Streptomyces sp. NPDC028305 | reverse complement strand
CGGTTACATTCCGAACCCGGAAGCTAAGCCTTTCAGCGCCGATGGTACTGCAGGGGGGACCCTGTGGGAGAGTAGGACGCCGCCGAACAATTTTTGATAAAAGCCCGGTTGGGAGCTTCGGCTCCCGACCGGGCTTTTTTCTTTGTGCCGTTCGCCGGCTGAGCGGCTGAGTAGTCTGAACAGCATGCGCTATGACCTGGTCATCTTCGACAACGACGGCGTGCTCGTCGACAGTGAGCCGATATCCAACCGGCTCCTCGCCGCCTATCTCACGGAGTTGGGCCACCCCACCACCTACGAGGACTCCATTCGTGACTACATGGGGTCGGCCATGCACCGGATCCACGAGCTGGTCCTCGAGCGCACGGGCCGTCGGCTGCCGGATGACTTCGACGCCACCTTCCACAGCCGCGTGTTCGAGGCATTCCGCCGTGAACTGGAGCCCGTGACCGGTGTCGCCGATGTCCTGGAGAAGCTGCGGGCGGACGGGGTTCCGTACTGCGTGGCCTCCTCCGGAAGCCATGAGCGCATCCGTGTCGCGCTGCGGAAGACCGGGCTGTACGGACTCTTCGGCGAGGAGCGCATCTTCAGCTCCGAGGACGTGGGGAGGGGCAAGCCCGCGCCGGATCTGTTTCTGCACGCCGCGCGCACGATGGGGGTGCCTCCGCAGCGGTGTGCGGTTGTCGAGGACAGCCCGCTCGGTGTGCAGGCCGCCATCGCTGCCGGGATGGATGTCTACGGGTATACGGCGATGACGCCGGCCGCCAAGCTCGCCCGCGCCCATGCCCGTTTCCCGGGCATGGCAGAACTGCCCCAATTGCTCGCCTAACACGGCGTGGGGCCGTACGCTCCTCGGCCATGACAGATACGCGCCCGACGCCGCGGCTGCGGCGCGGTCGGGCCTCGCTGGCCGTCAGTTTCTTCGTCCAGGGCGCGGTCTTCGCTCTGCTGGTGACCCGAATACCCGCGCTTCAGGACCGGTATGGGGTGTCCGACGGGCTGCTGCCCGCGTTCCTCGCCGCGGTTCCGGTGCTCGCGGGTGTGGGCAGCGTCGCGACCGAGCATCTCGTCAAGCGGGTGCGGCCGGGCCTTGTGCTCCGCTGGGTCCAGCCGGTGGTCTCCGTCGCGCTGCTCGCGGCCGGGTCCGGCTCGGCGCTGTGGCAGCTGGCTTTGGCGCTCGCGGTCTTCGGGCTCTCCGTCGGGGCGCTCGACGCGTCGATGAACATGCTCGGCGTCACCCTTCAGCACGCGTACGGGCGGAGCATCATGCTCGGCTTCCACGCCGCGTACAGCCTGGGCGGGATCGTCGGGGCGTCGCTCGCCTGGGCGGGCGCTCACTGGGACGTGGCGCTGCCCGTGCTCTACGCGCCGCTCGTCGCGACCCTGGTACCCGTCGCGCTGTTCGCCAGCCGCTGGTACATGGACCACGGCGCGGGCAAAGGCACGGACAAGGGCACGGACAAGGTTGTGGGGGAGAGCGACCAGACGTCCGGCTCCGGCTCCGGCGCCGTCAGCATGAAGCTGCTGTTGCCGCTCTGCCTGGTGATGTCCTTCGCCTATATCGGTGACTCGACCGTCTCCAACTGGAGCGCCAAGTACCTCCAGGACGTGCTGCACAGCTCCGAGCAGCTGGCCACCGTGCCGTACAACGTCTATATGGTCACCGCCCTTCTCGGCCGCACCTTCGGCGACCTGGGGGTGCGGCGCTTCGGTGCGGTCGCCGTGGTCCGGGCCGGCACACTACTCGCCGCGGGCGGCTTCGCGATCGTCGCGGCGGCGCCCGGCGCATGGGTGGGGATGGCCGGGTTCACGCTGCTGGGCCTGGGGCTGTGTGTGCTGGTGCCGCAGACCTTCGCGGCTGCCGGGCGGCTGTTCCCGGGGGCGTCCGACGCCGCCATCGCGCGTCTCAACATCTTCAATTACGTCGGCTTTCTGATCGGCTCCCCGCTCGTCGGCGCACTGGGCGGCGCATGGAACTACCGGGGGGCGATGCTGGTGCCGATGGTGCTGGTGCTCGCGACCCTGTGGTACGCGAGGTCGTTTGCGCCCACTCCTGCCCGATACGGTGACGGGCATGAGCGGTCGCGCACAGTTGATGTGGGATGAGGGCCTGACGGGGTACGACTTCGGCGCGGGGCATCCGATGGCTCCGGTCCGTCTGGCGCTGACCATGCGTCTGGTGGAGGCGTTCGGACTTGATCGGGCCGTCGAGGTGGTCGCGGCCAAGCCGGCCGGGGAGTCCACGCTGCGGCTGGTCCATCGCCAGGACTACATCGAGGCGGTGCGGCGGGTGTCGGCCGATCCGGCCTCGGCGGACGGCTCGTACGGCCTGGGCACGGTCGACGATCCGGCCTTCGCCGGGATGCACGAGGCCTCGGCGCTGATCGCCGGCCAGTCGGTCGCCGCGGCGGAGAGCGTATGGCGCGGGGAGGTGCTCCACGCGGTGAACTTCTCTGGCGGGCTGCACCATGCGATGCCCGGCGCGGCCTCCGGGTTCTGCGTCTACAACGACGCGGCGCTGGCCATCGCGAGGCTGCTGGAGATGGGCGCGGAGCGGGTCGCGTACGTGGATGTGGACGTACATCACGGGGACGGGGTGCAGGCGGCGTTCTGGGACGATCCGCGGGTCCTCACGATCTCCCTGCACGAGCATCCCAGGACCCTGTTCCCGCAGACCGGATGGCCCGAGGAGACCGGTGGGGACCGGGCGCCGGGCGGCGCGGTCAATGTGGCGCTGCCCGCCGGGACCGGGGACGCGGGATGGCTGCGCGCATACCACGCGGTGGTGCCGGAGCTGCTGGCGGCGTTCCGGCCGCAGGTGCTGGTGACCCAGCACGGCACGGATACGCATGTGGAGGATCCGCTGGCGCACCTGGCGGTGACCGTGGACGCGCAGCGCGCGGTCGCGGAGAGCTGCCATGACCTGGCGCACGAGCACGCGGACGGGCGGTGGCTCGCGCTCGGTGGCGGCGGGTACGCGGTGGTGGACGTGGTGCCCCGGACGTGGACGCATCTGGTGGCGATCGCGGCCGGGCGGCCGGTGGCGCCGGAGGCGGAGGTGCCCGAGGACTGGCGGCACGAGGTGTACCGGCGTACGCGACAGTCGGCGCCGTGGCGGATGACGGACGGCCGGCAGCCGCAGTGGCGGGACTTCGGGGAGTGGGGGTACGACCCGGGGGACCGGCTCGACCAGGCGATCCTGGCGACCCGCCGGGCGGTCTTCCCGCACCATGGGCTGCTGCCGTAGGCGTTTGGGGAGTCTTCGGAAGGTGAGGTCTCCCGGGTGCCGGTGCCGGTGCCGGTGCCGGTGCCGTGTGCCGGCGCCGTTAGGCCAACCGTGGCAACTCTCGCCGTTCTTCGGCGTGCGGTCGCGGTGATCCGTCAGCATCGGTGGCGTGTTGAGTACCGCCGCGCTGCGTGCGCATCTGCTGGCCGCGCGGCTCGCCGGGCCGGTGGCCACGAGCCGGGAGCAGACCCTGCGCAGCTATCGGCTCTTCGCCGCGCGCGACCCCCGCGTACTGCTCGGTATCGAGCCCGATCACGACTGGTCGTACGTGGAATTGCTTCGCCTTATGAGCGACAAATGCGGGGTTTCGGCCAACCCGGCGATCACCTCCGGTCAGGATGTGATCGATCCGGATTTGACCATCGCCGCGCTCGACGCCTTCGCGGAGCGGCTGGCCGCAGCCGCCGCCGCGGGCGCGCCGGTGCTGCTCGGGACCGGGCATCCGCATCGCCTCCTCGGGTTCTACGCCTCGTTGGCGGCGGCTCTCTCGGCGGCCGGCTGCCCTGTCCTCACCCCCGCGCAGGGTAGATGTATCGACATAACGACCCGGTTCGGCGTACGCACCTACTGCCTCGACTACGTACGAGGAGTCGCGATGGTGCGGGAACCCGGCGCTCGGGACGGGGCCCGCGACCCGGGGTGCCACAGTCACTCGCCGCTCCCGGTTCGGGTGGTTCTCGGGTGTGCGGCCGACCGCGGCGACCCCCTCCCCGGGTTGGTCATCGGGGACCACGGATGGGTCTGCGGTGCAGGTCAGCTGGGCTTCGAGGCCATCGGTCTCGCGGACGCGGACGACCCCGCGCCGTTCGTCGGCCAGGCCGAGGGGCGGGTGTCGGTGGCGGTTCCGCTTGACGACGCTGTGCGGTCCGCTTACTACCGACCGATTACTCGCTATGTACTCAATCGGGCGTGTCTGTCACAGTAGGCGTCCGATCGCTACTCCTCTTCCCCACTCGTATCACGCGCCCCTAATCTGGTGAGGAGCGCGCATGCGAGCAGGAGTCACCGGAGGGGAAGCCGGTGCCCGACATGTGCGGAAGGTTCAGGTGTGTCATGGCTGCTGGCGAAAGGCCTCTGAACGAGGTTCAGTTTCTGACCGTGGCGGAAGTCGCCTCGGTGATGCGAGTGTCCAAGATGACCGTGTACCGCTTGGTGCACAGTGGTCATCTGCCGGCGATCCGGGTGGGCAGGTCTTTCCGGGTCCCAGAGCAGGCGGTTCATGAGTACCTCCGCGAGTCCTATGTGGGGGTGGAGTCCGCCTAGGCCCGGACGGGGCCTGACGGCAGGGCCCAGGACATCCCCCTCGGATTACGCGCTTCGCTCGGTGCCGGGTAGGCTGGCCCGATGTAGGTCGTGTGGGCTCGGACGCCCCGCACCGAGTGAATACGAAGTGAGCGAGGGTTGTCGTGGGCTCTGTTATCAAGAAGCGGCGCAAGCGGATGGCGAAGAAGAAGCACCGCAAGCTGCTCAAGCGCACGCGCGTCCAGCGTCGTAACAAGAAGTAGGCAAGCGACGCTGTGTTCGTCCCGCAGCCCTTCCACCGATGGTGGGAGGGCTGCGGCGCGTGCGGCTGTGGAACGCGCACCGGAGACGGGTTCGGGCGGGCGCGCACGGGGGCGCCCCGTCGCCGGCGGACCCTCGTCCTAAAAGCTCGTACCGTGCGGCGAGTGGTCATCACAGGGCAACATCCAGCGGTTACGGTGTTCGCCTCGGCCCAGCTCGTTCGAGGGTGGGAAGGAAGGCGCTGATCTTGGGAAAGGTCGTGCTCGTCACCGGAGTCGCACGCCGCCTGGGAGGCCGTTTCGTACGGCGCATACAGCGCGAGCCGGATGTCGCCCGGGTCATCGGGGTGGACGCCGTGGCCCCCGAACACCACCTCGGCGGCGCCGAGTTCGTGCGCGCCGACATCCGCCACCCCGCGATCGGGAAGCTGCTCGCCGAGACCGGCGTCGACACCGTGGTCCACATGGACATCAACGGCACCCCGCTCGGCGGGCGCGGCAGCCGGACCTCGGTCAAGGAGACCAACGTCATCGGCACCATGCAGCTGCTCGGCGCCTGTCAGAAGGCGCCCTCGGTCAAGCGGCTCGTGGTCAAGTCCAGCACCAATGTGTACGGCTCCGCGCCCCGCGACCCCGCCGTCTTCACTGAGAACACCCCGCCCAAGTCGCTGCCCAGCGGGGGCTTCGCCAAGGACGCCGTCGAGGTCGAGGGGTATGTACGGGGCTTCGCCCGGCGCCGCCCCGACGTCGCCGTCTGTGTGCTGCGCTTCGCCAACATCCTGGGGCCTTGCGCGGACTCGCCGCTCGCCGAGTACTTCGCGCTGCCCGTGCTGCCCACCGTCATCGGCTACGACCCGCGGCTCCAGTTCGTCCACGAGGAGGACGCCATCGAGGTGCTGCGGATCGCCGCCTCCGAGCCCTCGCGGGGCGTGCTCAACAGCGGCACCTTCAACATCGCGGGGGACGGCGTGCTGCTGCTCTCGCAGGCCGCCCGGCGGCTCGGCCGGCCGACGCTCCCGCTGCTGCTGCCGACCCTGAGATGGGCCCGTACCGCGCTGCGCTCGGTCGGCATCACCGACTTCTCGCCCGAACAGATCCGGCTGCTCACACACGGCCGCGTCGTCGCCACCGACCAGATGCGCGAGACGCTGGGCTTCGAGCCCCGATACACCACGGCCGGCGCCTTCGCCGACTACGCCCGCAGCCGCGGGCCCGGGCTGCTCCCGCCCGAGACCCTCGCCCGTACCGTCGACCGGCTCGCCGGGCTGCTGCCCGCCCGCGGCGCCGTCCAGAGTTGAGGAGCGCAACCACCATGGCGGATGCCAAGGTCATTCCGTTCGGTGAGGAACCGCGGTCCCGGCGCAAGGGCCAGCGGACGGGGCGTGCGGCCCGGGCGCAGGGCCCGCTCAAGCCCGTGCCGCAGCAACGCGACGAGGAGCGCGACCAGCAGCGGCCCGAGGGGCTCGCGGCGGCCGCGGCGGTGCCTCCGCTGCCGCCCCAGGACCCGCCGGGAGCCGGCGCCCTGGCGGGCGGCTGGGAGCGTCGGCTGGCGCACGGGATGAGCTTTCTGCGGCGCCGGGTCACCGGGGAGTACGAGGTCGACGACTTCGGCTACGACGAGGACCTCACCGACCAGGTCCTGATGTCGCTGCTGCGCCCGATGTACGAGAAATACTTCCGGGTCGAGGTGAAGGGCATCGAGAACATCCCGGAGAGCGGGGGCGCGCTCGTCGTCGCCAACCACTCCGGGGTGCTGCCCCTGGACGGGCTGATGCTCCAGGTCGCGGTGCACGACAACCACCCGGCGGGCCGCCATCTGCGGCTGCTCGCCGCCGACCTGGTCTTCGTCCTGCCGGTCGTCAACGAGCTGGCGCGCAAACTCGGGCACACGCTGGCCTGCTCCGAGGACGCCCAGCTGCTGCTGGAGCGCGGCGAGGTGGTCGGGGTGATGCCGGAGGGCTTCAAGGGGATCGGGAAGCCGTTCTCCGACCGGTACAAGCTCCAGCGCTTCGGGCGCGGCGGCTTTGTGTCGACGGCGCTGCGCGCCGGGGCGCCGATCGTGCCGTGCTCGATCGTCGGCGCCGAGGAGATCTACCCGATGATCGGGAACGCGAAGACGCTCGCGCGGCTGCTGGGCTTCCCGTACTTCCCGATCACGCCGACCTTCCCCTGGCTGGGGCCGCTCGGCGGGGTGCCGCTGCCGACGAAGTGGACGATCCAGTTCGGCGAGCCGATCCCGACGGACGAGTATCCGCCGGAGGCGGCGGACGACCCGATGCTGATGTTCAACCTGACCGACCAGGTGCGCGAGACGATTCAGCACACCCTCTACAAGCTGCTGGTGCAGCGGCGCTCGGTCTTCTTCTGACCGCTGGACGTGGCGTCGGCACCCGGTGTTCTCGTGGAACACCGGGCGCCGACCCATGGGCCCGCGGGCCTGCTTTCCGGCGCCTGCTTCCCGTCGCTTACTTCCCGTCGCTTACTTCCCGTCGCCGTCGAGGCCGAGGCCCGGCAGCAGGTTGGGCAGCAGCGGCGGGATGGTGATCTCCGGCTGGGTCGGTCTGCCGCTCGGATCGCCCTTGCCGGAGGACGGGAGCGGAAGCGGCTCGCCCGTCGGCGGATTCAGCAGATCGCCGGCGCCGCCGATGAGGCCGGCGTCCTCGGGCCGGGGCGAGGACGACGGGCCCGGCCGGGCGTCGTCGCCGGGGCGGGTGGCGCTCGGTGTGG
Source organism: Streptomyces sp. NPDC028305 (assembly GCF_055569495.1). Classification (NCBI taxonomy): domain Bacteria; kingdom Bacillati; phylum Actinomycetota; class Actinomycetes; order Kitasatosporales; family Streptomycetaceae; genus Streptomyces; species Streptomyces sp. NPDC028305. The sequence goes on along the minus strand of NZ_JBVHTN010000011.1, from coordinate 470,395 downwards.
TCGCGGCGGGCGCCGGGATGTCCGCCCCGCCCGAGGCACCGCGCTCGGGGGACTCGACCGTCGTACGGCCGCTGTGCTGATCCCGGCCGTCCCGGGAGGAGGGCAGCAGCGACTGGAGCGGACCGACCTCCTGCTCTATGGCGTCGAAGACCGAGTTCACCTCCTCCCCGACGTCCATGAGCTGGATGGGCAGCTTCTCGCGCAGCTGGCTCCAGCCGTCGCGGTGGGAGCGGGAGAAGGACGACAGCGTGCGCATCGGGCCGAGCGAGCCGTCCCGCTCATAGACCTTGTGCAGCAGCCGATGGCCCTCGGAGACGTCATGGTGCATGCCGGCGAGGGTCTTGCGGATCTCTCTTAGCGACTCGTGGTCCAGGTCGCCCGAGCGGCCTCGCTCCATCAGACGGCGCGCCTCGCTCATCCGGGTCGACGCCTGGTCCAGATACAGCCGGCCGCGGTCGGCGTCGTCGTCGGCCATCTCCAGCTTCAGATCCTCTATGCCGCGCTTGAAGCCATAGAGGGTGTCGCCGGGCAGGGCGTCGGAGCTCGCCGCGGCGACGCCGCCGAACGCGCCCGCCGCCACCCCGACCGTGAGCCCCCCTGCCGCCAGCCCCTTGGACCAGCGGGAGCGGGGGCGCAGCCTGCTGAGGGGTGCCGCGCGGCGGGCGTGGGACGGCCGCTGCCCGGGCACCTGGGGCGCGCCCTCGGCGTAGGCCGCTTCCATGGCGGCGACCAGCTGCGCCCGCTGGGTGACCCGGACCTCGGGGTCCAGTGTCGGGGCCGGCAGCTCGCCGAGCCCGTCGGTCAGGGCCAGCAGCCGTCTGTGCTCGGCGCTGTCCGCCGAAGAGCCGGGCTGCTCGGCGCCCGCCGCGCCCCGGGAATCCTGGCGGTTGTCCCTCTCCAGGGCCTCCAGGGCCTCCAGGGCCTTGGCGAAGGCGTTGGCCCGCCGGTGCCCCGATACGTTCGCGATCACAGGCGGCACCTCCTCTCGTCATGACGGTCGACTCCCCAGGACACCTGGAAGGTTGCACGCCACACGCATTTCCACCCGAATGAGTGAGTGTCTTTGGGTAGGACGTGACCACAAGGAGCCTGCATCCTCCACAACGAGCGGCGCATCACAGGGGTTACGCCCTCACGATGATCGGACGGGACGTGGTGGCGGCGCCACCTACGGTCAGCGGGCGTCCTCGGGGAGAAGCCGGGCCAGGGTGCGGACGGCCCGGTACTGGAGGGTCTTGATCGCGCCCTCGTTCTTCCCCATGACCCGGGCGGTCTCGGCGACGGACAGGCCCTGGAGGAAGCGCAGCGTCACGCACTCCTGCTGCTGCGGGTTGAGCTTGCGCACCGCCTGGAGCAGCGCGGCGTTGGAGAGGGATTCGAGGACGGAGTCCTCGGGGGAGCGCTCGACCTCATTGGCGTCGAGCATCTCGCCGGTGGTGACCTCCAGCCGGAAGCGGCTGGACTTGAAGTGGTCGGCGACCAGATTGCGGGCGATCGTCACCAGCCAGGCGCCGAAGTCGCGGCCCTGCCAGGTGAAGGTGCCGATGCGGCGCAGCGCGCGCAGGAACGTCTCACTGGTGAGGTCCTCGGCCGTGGCCCGGCCGCCCACGCGGTAGTAGATGTACCGGTAGACGGTGTCGGCGTACTGGTCGTACAGCTGGCCGAAGGCCTCGGCCTCGCCCGCCTGGGCGCGCTCGACGAGGTCCATCATGCGGCGGCTGTCGCTGTCGGTGCCGGGGCGGCGGGCGGTGGACGTGCCGCTGCGAGAGCGTCTGCCGACCGCCGCCCCGCCGTCGGCCAGGGCATAGCAGGAGCTGGCGGGGCCTGCCGCACCGACGGTGCCGACAGGGTGGGCGGGCACGGGCGTGGCGAGGGCGGGCACGGCGTACGCGGTGGGGACGAAGCCGCGCAGACAGTCGAGGACCGTTGCGCGCAGCGTAGCCAGGCCCGAGGCGTCAACCCCGACGTGTGGGTACACGGGACTCCCAGAGGCAGAGCTTCCATCACGTGCAGTACGGGACCGTTCACCCGCCGTAGGGACGCGTGGGTACCGATTTGCGTCTAAGGAGAATAACGCTTCGTACAGGCAACGCTACACCCAGTTGTCCAAATCATCGTTTCAGTCTGCTCCGTTATGGGTTGATGGCCGATCAAGTATCGAATGCAGTAAGGGTCTTGACCGGTAGGTGTCGTGGTCTGCGCGATTTCGTGGCGTGTTGTGGCAAAGGGACGGTAAGGGGGCAGGTCGGGGCGGCGTGGGCCGGGAAACGGGGATTGACCGGCCGAGGGCGGCCGTGGTCAGCCGGTGACGCTGCGGGGGCGGGGTCGCGCGGCACCGGCAGCCATCACGGACGGTCATCGCCCGGCCCAAGCGGTCAGGCGTCGGCGCAAGCGGTCAAGGGTGAAGGGCGGGGCCGCAGGGTGACGGTTTCGCCGCGTACGGTGGCGACGCGTGGCGCTCCGTAATGGTCCGTGGGGCCCGCAGGGCCCCAGGGAACTCGGGGTGGTGCTCGGTGGTGCTCGGTGGGCCGAACGGCTCAGCGGCGGCGGCGGTGCAGGGCCACGGCGGCCGCCGTGCCGCCCGCCACCGCGCCCACCCCGGCAGCCGCCGGGATGCCGATCTTGGCGGCCTTGCGGCCCGTGCGGTAGTCGCGCAGCCGCCAGCCGTGCTCGCGCGCGTGCTTGCGCAGCCGCCCGTCCGGGTTCACCGCGTACGGGTGGCCGACGATCGACAGCATCGGGATGTCGTTCGAGGAGTCGCTGTACGCCGCGCAGCGCGACAGGTCGAGCCCCTCGGCCGCCGCCAGCGCCCGTACCGCCTCGGCCTTGGCCGGCCCGTGCAGCGGCTCGCCGACCAGTTTGCCCGTGTACACGCCGCCGACGGACTCCGCGACGGTGCCGAGCGCGCCGGTCAGGCCCAGCCGCCGGGCGATGATGGTCGCGGTCTCCACCGGGGCGGCGGTCACCAGCCAGACCCGCTGCCCGGCGTCCAGATGGGCCTGGGCCAGGGCGCGGGTGCCCGGCCAGATGCGGTCGGCCATGTACTCGTCGTAGATCTCCTCGCCGATCGTCATCAGCTCGGAGACCCGGTGGCCCTTGACGATGGACAGGGCGCTGCTGCGCACGTCCTCCATATGGGCCGGGTCCTCGACCCCGGCCAGCCGGAACCAGGTCTGCTGCCAGGCGAAACGGGCCAGCTCGCGCTTGCGGAAGAAGTGGCGCTTGTAGAGGCCGCGGCCGAAGTGGAACAGGGCGGCGCCCTGCATGATGGTGTTGTCCAGGTCGAAGAAGGCGGCCGCCCGCTCGTCCCCGACGACGGGGAACTCCGGTTCGGGGGCCTTCGGCGCGGGCACCTGGACCGACGACTTGCGCGCGGCCTCGGCCGAGGCCTCTCCGGCGAGGACGCTCGCTTCGGTGGCGAGGTGTCGACGGCGGGTGAACCATCCCAGTGCGGCCATGGGCTGAGCATAGCCAGCCATTCCCCGCATCCCGTTACGGCCCGGTGTCGGGATGGTGCGGCAATGCGGACTTCGCGGGCCAGGCGGGGCCCGGGTGCGGGGGCCTGGGTACGGGGCCGGGCGCGGGGTCCGGGCGCGGGGCGCTCAGCCGCCCAGCGCCTTCCGCAGCCGCTCCGGGTTCACCCGCCAGAAGTCGTGCTGTGCGCCGTCGACGAGGACCACCGGGATCTGCTCCCAGTGCTTGCGGTACAGCTCCTCGTCCTGGGTGATGTCCTTCTTCTCCCAGGGCGTGCCCAGCTCGCCGCAGACCTTCTCGACCACCGCCTCGGCGTCCTCGCACAGATGGCAGTCGGGCTTGCCGATCAGGGTGACCGTGCGCTCGGCGGGGTTCTTGCGCGGGGTGCGGCGCAGCAGCGGGCTCATTCCGCCATTGTGCCCCGTGCCGGCGACTACCATTGTGGGCGATTTGTTGCAGTCCGGGGGGTGAGCGGTGAGGAGTGAGGGTCCGTGCCCCCGTCGGTGCCCTGCCCGCGCGGATGTGGCCGCCGGGAACGGTGTGACACCGGTTGTGGTTCCACGAGCTGGTCGAATAGATGCGTGACACCGGTCACTTTGCTCGGACAAAGCGGACACCATCTTTGTGCACGCGTTCACAAAGACATAGCCTGCTGTTGATGGGGACGTCCTGGAACGTGTGGACGCCCGCAGCCCCGCTCTACCCGCAGGAGCACCGTGGCAACTGGCCGAACTCACCGACCGGCGACCCGAAGCCGAGGGATCCCCGAGGCCACCGTCGCCCGGCTTCCCTTGTATCTGCGTGCGCTGACCGCGCTCTCCGAGCGCTCGGTGCCCACGGTTTCCTCGGAGGAGCTCGCGGCCGCGGCCGGGGTCAATTCGGCCAAGCTGCGCAAGGACTTCTCCTACCTCGGGTCGTACGGCACCCGCGGGGTCGGGTACGACGTGGAGTACCTCGTCTATCAGATCTCGCGTGAGCTGGGCCTCACCCAGGACTGGCCGGTCGTGATCGTCGGTATCGGTAACCTCGGCGCGGCGCTCGCCAACTACGGAGGCTTCGCCTCCCGCGGCTTCCGGGTCGCTGCGCTGATCGACGCCGACCCGGCGATGACCGGCAAGCCCGTCGCGGGCATCGCGGTGCAGCACACCGACGAGCTCGAAAAGATCATCACGGACAACGGCGTGTCGATCGGCGTCATCGCCACCCCCGCGGGCGCGGCCCAGCAGGTCTGCGACCGGCTGGTGGCGGCCGGTGTCACCTCGATCCTCAACTTCGCCCCCACCGTGCTGTCGGTGCCGGACGGGGTGGACGTGCGCAAGGTCGACCTGTCGATCGAGCTCCAGATCCTCGCCTTCCATGAGCAGCGCAAGGCGGGCGAGGAGACGGGCGTGCCCGAGGAGGGGGAGAGCGCGCAGGCCGCCGCCCAGGACACCGTGCCGGGGGCCGCCGCGGTCGCGCAGACCCCGCTCGCCCCGCACCGCGCGGCGTCGGGCGCGGGCAAGGACAACGGCCGGCAGGGGCCGGACGGGGATGTACCCGCGGTGATGCCGGCATGAGCCTTCTCGTCGTCGGACTGAGTCACCGCAGCGCCCCGGTGAGCGTGCTGGAGCGCGCCTCCCTGGTGCGCGAGCAGCAGGCCAAGCTGGTGCAGGACTCGCTCGTGGCCGAGCCCGCCACCGAGGCGGCGGTGCTCGCCACCTGCAACCGCATCGAGCTGTACGCGGATGTGGACAAGTTCCACGCCGGGGTCGCCGAGCTGTCCACGCTGCTCGGCCGGCACACCGGCGTCGGCCTGGACGAGCTGACCCCGTATCTCTACGTCCACTACGAGGACCGGGCCGTCCACCACCTGTTCTCGGTGGCCTGCGGCCTGGACTCGATGGTCGTCGGCGAGGGCCAGATCCTCGGCCAGATCAAGGACGCGCTCGCGCTGGGGCAGGAGCTGCACACCGCGGGCCGGCTGCTGAACGACCTGTTCCAGCAGGCGCTGCGGGTCGGCAAGCGGGCCCACAGCGAGACCGGTATCGACAAGGCCGGCCAGTCGCTCGTCACCTTCGGCCTCGAACAGCTGGCCGGGGACACGCCAGTCGCGGACTGGGCGGCGGGCCGCAGCGCGCTGGTCATCGGGGCCGGTTCGATGTCCTCGCTGGCCGCGACCACGCTCGCGCGTGCCGGCGTCGCCGAACTGGTGATCGCCAACAGGACGTTGGATCGGGCGGGGCGGCTCGCGGACTCCCTGGCGGGTCTCGTCGACGGCGCCCGCGCCGTGCCGATGGACGCCGTCGCGGCCGAGCTGCCGCACGCCGACATCGTCGTCTCCTGTACGGGCGCGACCGGCCTGGTGCTGACCGCCGACCTGCTGCGGGAGGCCCTCGACCGGCGCGCGGAGCGTCTGGCGGCGGGCGCGACAGGGGCCGGTACGGCAGAGACCGTCGCGCTGCTCGACCTGGCGATGCCGCGCGACATCGACGCCGCGGCGCACCGCGTCGGCGGGCTGCGCCTGGTGGACATCGAGTCGCTCGCGGAGGCCTCGGCCGACGAACCGATGGCCGCCGACGTCGACCAGGTCCGCGCCATCGTCTCCGCCGAGGTGGCCGCCTTCGGGGCGGCTCAGCGCGCCGCGCACATCACGCCGACCGTGGTCGCGCTGCGTACCATGGCGGCAGATGTGGTCGCCGGTGAGATCGCCCGGCTCGACGGGCGCCTCCCCGACCTCGACGAAAGACAGCGCGCCGAGATCACCCAGACCGTGCGCCGCGTCGTCGACAAGCTGCTGCACGCGCCCACCGTGCGGGTCAAGCAGCTCGCCAGCACACCCGGCGGCGCCGGGTACGCGGACGCGCTGCGCGAGCTGTTCGACCTCGACCCGCAGGCGGTGGCCGCCGTCAGCCGGGCCGACGCGAACGGCATCCGCCCAAGCGGCGGCGGCGCCGGCCGGCCCGGCACCGCGGCCCTCCAGAACGATCCGAAGAGAGGCCGGGCATGAACGCGACACCTCCCGCCGCCTCCGGCCGGGCCGGCACCCCCGGCCAGGCGCCGCTGCGGCTCGGCACCCGGCGCAGCGCACTCGCCATGGCCCAGTCCGGGCAGATAGCGGACGCGGTGCGCCGGGTCACCGGCCGCCCCGTCGAGCTCGTGGAGATCACGACGCGCGGGGACGTCTCGCGCGAGGACCTCGCGCAGATCGGCGGCACCGGTGTGTTCGTCACCGCGCTGCGCGAGGCGCTGCTGCGCGGTGAGATCGACTTCGCCGTCCACTCGCTGAAGGACCTGCCGACCGCACAGCCGGACGAGCTGGTCCTGGCCGCGCTGCCGACCCGTGAGGACCCGCGCGACACGCTGATCGCCCGCGACGGCCTCACCTTCGCCGAGCTTCCGCCCGGCGCCCGGATAGGCACGGGCTCCCCGCGCCGCACCTCCCAGCTGCGCGCCTGGGCGCGCTCGCTGGCCCTGCCGATCAAGACCGTGCCGATCCGCGGCAATGTCGACACCCGTATCGGCTTCGTCCGTTCGGGGCAGCTGGACGCCGTGGTGCTGGCCGCGGCGGGGCTGACCCGGCTCGGGCGGCTCGACGAGGCGACCGAGATCCTGGACGCCGACCACATTCTGCCCGCCCCCGGCCAGGGGGCACTGGCAGTCGAGTGCGCCGCCGCAAACACGGCGCTCGCTGCTCAGCTCGCCGAGCTCGACGACCCGCTCACCCGGGTCGCCGTGACCGCCGAGCGCTCCCTGCTCGCCGCCCTGGAGGCCGGCTGCAGCGCACCTGTGGGTGCTCTGGCCGACCTGCTCGGCGACGGTCAGGATGTCACCGAAATGCGCCTGCGCGGCGTCGTCGGTACCACCGACGGCACCTCGCTGGTGCAGCTGTCCATCACCGGTCCCGTTCCCGGGGCGCCAGGCGAGGAAGCGGCCCAGCTCATGGGTCGCGAGCTCGCCGCCGAGATGCTCGCGAAGGGTGCGGCCGGTCTTATGGGGGAGCGAGCACATTGAACCCCAACGCCCCGAACCACCCACCCGGACATGGGCACGTCACCTTCCTCGGTGCGGGCCCAGGAGATCCAGGCCTGCTGACGTTGCGTGCCGTGGAGGCACTCGCCGCCGCTGATGTCCTGATCGCCGACCCGCACGTGCTCGACGTGGTACGTACGCACGTCAGGCCGGGCGTGGCCGCGGACGCTCAGGGCACACCGGAGCGCGCGCGTGCTGACGCAGCGTCAAGCACCGCCGACGTGGCCCTACTCAGGGACACGGCCAATCTTGTCATGGCGGCCGCGCGGAGCGGCAAGCGGGTCGTCCGCGCCGTCGCGGGCGACCCTGGCCTGGACGGATACGCCGCCGACGAGATGCTCTCGTGCGCAGCCGAGGGCATCGTCTTCGAGGTGGTGCCGGGCGTGGCGGCCGCCGTGGGCGTGCCCGCGTACGCGGGCGTCCCGCTGCGGGACGCGCAGGGCACCGACGTCCGCTTCGTGGACGCCCGCACGGCCGACGACCGCTGCTGGAGCGAGGTCGGCTCCTCCGACGCGACCGCCGTCGTCTCCGCCACCCTGGAGACCGTCGCGGCCGCCGCGGGCGAGCTGGTGGCCGCGGGCCGCAAGCCCGACACCCCGCTGACCGTCACCGTGGCCGGCACGACCACCCGGCAGCGCACCTGGACGGCGACGCTGGGCACCATCGCGCAGGTACTGAAGGCCGCGAAGGTGCTGCCGTCGCCGCAGGGCGCCCAGCCGGTGATAGCCGTGGTCGGCGAGCGCAGCGCGGCCGCGCAGCGCGACCAGCTGGCCTGGTTCGAGTCCAAGCCGCTGTTCGGCTGGCATGTGCTGGTGCCGCGCACCAAGGAGCAGGCCGCCTCGCTCTCGGACCAGCTGCGCTCGTACGGCGCGGTGCCCAGCGAGGTGCCGACCATCGCCGTGGAGCCCCCGCGCACCCCGCAGCAGATGGAGCGCGCGGTCAAGGGCCTGGTGACAGGCCGCTACGAGTGGATCGCCTTCACCTCGGTCAACGCGGTCAAGGCGGTGCGGGAGAAGTTCGAGGAGTACGGGCTCGACGCCCGCGCCTTCGCCGGGATCAAGGTCGCGGCGGTCGGCGAGCAGACCGCCAGGTCGCTCATCGAGTTCGGGGTCAAGCCGGACCTGGTGCCCAGCGGGGAGCAGTCCGCGGCCGGGCTGCTGGAGGACTGGCCGCCGTACGACCCGGTCTTCGACCCGATCGACCGGGTGTTCCTGCCGCGCGCCGACATCGCCACGGAGACGCTGGTCGCCGGGCTGATCGAGCTGGGCTGGGAGGTCGACGACGTCACGGCGTACCGCACCGTGCGCGCCTCGCCGCCGCCCGCCGAGACCCGCGAGGCGATCAAGGGCGGCGGCTTCGACGCGGTGCTCTTCACCTCGTCGTCGACCGTGCGGAACCTCGTCGGCATCGCGGGCAAGCCGCACAATGTCACGGTCATCGCCTGTATCGGCCCGGCCACCGCGAAGACCGCGGAGGAGCACGGCCTGCGGGTGGACGTGCTGTCGCCCGAGCCCTCGGTGCACAAGCTGGCCGAGGCGCTCGCGGAGTTCGGGGCGGCGCGGCGGCGGTCCGCGCTGGATGCCGGGGACCCGGTCACGCGCCCGAGCGAGCGACGGCCCGGTTCGCGGAGGAGGGCACGCTCATGAGCGCCGACCACGGCCCCACGCCGTACGGCAGCTTCCCCGGCGCCCGGCCGCGCCGGCTGCGGGTGAACCCGGCCATGCGGCGCATGGTCGCCGAGACCCGGCTGCACCCGGCCGAGCTGATCCTGCCCGCCTTCGTCCTGGAGGGCGCGGCCGAGCCGGTGCCGCTGGCCGCGATGCCGGGCGTCGTGCAGCACACCCGCGACTCGCTGCGGAAGGCGGCCGCGGAGGCCGTCGAGGCGGGCGTCGGCGGGATCATGCTCTTCGGCGTGCCCGAGGACGCCAAGAAGGACGCGATCGGCTCGCCGGGCACCGACCCGGACGGGATCTTGCAGGTGGCCCTGCGGGATGTGCGGTCCGAGGTCGGCGACGACCTGATCGTCATGTCCGACCTGTGCCTCGACGAGCACACCGACCACGGCCACTGCGGCGTGCTCGACGCCGAGGGCCGGGTCGACAACGACGCGACGCTGGAGCGCTACGCCGAGATGGCGCGGGTGCAGGCGGACGCGGGCGCCCATGTGGTCGGCCCGAGCGGGATGATGGACGGCCAGGTCGGGGTGGTCCGGGCGGCGCTCGACGGCATCGGCCGCCAGGACGTCTCGATCCTCGCCTACACCGTCAAGTACGCCTCGGCCTTCTACGGGCCGTTCCGCGAGGCCGTGGGGTCCTCCCTCAAGGGCGACCGCAAGACGTATCAGCAGGACGCGCCCAATGCCCGGGAGGCGCTGCGCGAGCTGGCGCTGGACCTGGCCGAGGGCGCCGACATGGTGATGGTCAAGCCGGCGCTGCCGTACCTGGACATCCTGCGCCGGATCGCGGACGAGGCGGACGTACCGGTCGCCGCGTACCAGATCTCCGGCGAGTACTCGATGGTCGAGGCCGCCGCGGCCAACGGGTGGATCGACCGGGACCGGGCGATCATGGAGACGCTGACCTCCGTGCGGCGCGCGGGCGCGGGCATGATCCTGACCTACTGGGCGACCGAGGTCGCGCGGTGGCTGAACCGGGGCGACGTCTGAGACCGCGGCATTTGTGGTGAGTATGAGACAGCGACACGCCGAAGTCGCGGCGTGTCGCTGTCTCATACTCACCACAAGCTCAGGCTGCGTCGATGATCCGGGTGAGCCGCGCCGCCGTGATCGTGCCGGGGGCGCGGCGCTCGCGGGCGCACTCGTTCGCGGTGCGCCGCAGCGCCTCGTTGACCGGGGTCGGCACCCCATGGAGCCGGCCCAGCAGCACGATCTCGCCGTTCAGATAGTCGGCCTCGATCGTCCCGGCGCCCCGGACCATGCTCTGCCACGACGAGCCGCCGCCCCGGGCCCTGCCCTCGATAGGCTGTATGTCCATCTTTCCGGTGCGCGCCGCGCTCTGTTCGGCCGCGCTGGTGTGGGCGATGCCCGCCGTGTCGAGGACGGCGACGCCCTCCGCCTTGGCGCGCTCGACCAGGGCCGCCGCGTCCGCGCCCGCGTCCGGCCCGCAGACGGCCTCCACGGCGTTGGCGATATTGCTGAGCAGCTTGGCGTACTTCCAGCGCATCACGTCCGGCACGACCGGCGCGAGGAAGTGGGACTTCTCCAGATCGGCCGAGATCTGCCGGGCCGTCTCGTCCGCGCCGGACGGATAGCGGCCCAGGTGCAGCATGCCGGTCTGCGGTGCGCAGGGCGCGATGACCACGCCCGGCTCCAGGTGGGTGGAGGGCAGCCAGACGCACATGCCGTACACCTGGCGGAAGCGCCGCAGCGCCAGCCGCTCGCTCTCCACCCCGTTCTGCGCGCAGACCAGCGGCAGCCGGTCGCCCGCCACTCCGCCGCCGGCCACCGGGCGGGGCGCCCAGGCGTCCAGCGCGGCCACGCTGTCCTGGGTCTTGACGGCGAGGACGAGCACGTCGTCGGGGCGCAGCTCGACGGCCTCGGGTCGGTCGGCCACCGGCACCGGGAGGCGGTGGGTGCCGTCGGGGGTCACCAGCCGCAGTCCGTCCCGCCGCAGCGCCTCGTGGTGCGCTCCGCGCGCGACCAGGACGACGTCGTGCCCGCTCTGGGAGAGCCGGCCGCCGATCGCGCCCCCGACGGCGCCCGCTCCGATGACGACATACCGCATCCCGGCTCCCCTTTCGCCCGTTCGGGTCGTCACGTTACCGCCGGGGATCCGGCGCACTGCTGTTAGGGCCTGCTGTAGTTCATGAACCAGCGGGCGGCGAAGTCGGCGGGCATGGAGTAGGGGTGCTCGGGGTCGGCGAGCATGCGGAAGACGAACTCCGTGGTCGTCATGGCGAACCGGTCCCCGGCCTCGGGGCCGACCTCCGTGACATAGACGGGCCACGCGTCGGGGTCCGGCCCTTCGGCGACCCAGTAGAACGACGTCTCGTGCTCGGTGCCCGCCCACGGCAGCAGCCCGCCCGGCTCGGGGAACGGCGGGTGCGGCTCCCAGGACGGGGTGCCGTGCGCCTTCGCCCAACCGGACGCGAACTCGGCAACCTTGACGATGTCGGCCGGCAGATAGATGTTCAGAAAGCCGTCGAAGGCGCCGTCGCCGAACGTCTCGACCAGTAGCTTGTAGTCACTCGGCAGCGCCGTCCCCAGCCGCTCCTCGGCCGCAGCGCAGTCGGCCGTGCGGATCCGGCCGCTGTGCATCCGGTCCAGCCGGATCGGGTCGATGCGCACCTGCTCCGCGTCCCAGCCGGTCACGGCGACGAGCCGGTCCAGCCAGGAGGCGTCGGCGGGCAGCGCGCCCGGCGACGGGGTGGTGCGCGGGGCCAGGACCACCACCAGCCGCGCCTCGCTGCCGACGCGGACCACGCCGCAGCCGATCCACCGGCCGCCGAAGGCCCAGACGCGCATCTCGGCGACGCGCTCGCCGTCCCCGAAGGGGGCGATGAGCGGCAGCCCGGTCCATTCGCTCGCCGTGGGGTCGGCGCGCCCTTCCGACACGAGGGCGCGCGGCTCCCCGTACCAGCCGCTGAGCGTCTCCACGAGCTCGCCCAGGCCCGCGGCGTCGGTGATCGTCAGACACATGTGCCCCGCGCCGTGCCCGGCCGCCGGGCAGTCCAGCTTCCCGGTGTCCGGCCACACCAGGCCGTGGAGCGACGGCAGCAGTTCTTTCTCGTTCACAAGGGACAGTGAAGCGCGTGCCACTGACATTCGGCCGCGGTCCCGGCCCCGGCTCTGGTGGGGGCCGGGACGGCGTGCCCGTCGGGTCAGCGCGCGGCGGCCCAGGAGTGGGCGACATCGACGATCAGGCGGCCGTCCGCCTGGAGGACCCGGAACGGCAGCCGGGCGCGCACGCCGAGCCCGACCTGGGTCTCACCCTCGAAACTGGCGCCGAAGCGGGTGTCCTTGAAGGTGCGGAATCCGGCGATGTCCACCCCGGGCAGCGGCTTCCCGGCCCGCCCCGGGTACGTCTCGCCGCCGTTCTCCAGGTCGTAGCTCGGCGCGGCCACATGGATCTCCAGGATCGCGCCGCCGCCGACGGCGATCGGGTCCCCGGAGCCATCCTGGTACATCGCGTCGACATAGCCGACGCGGTAGCCGGTCGGATCCGCCGTCGTGCCGCCCTTGACGTCGAACACCAGGCGGTCGAAGCACTCGTGCTGACCGGCCCGTATGTTCTTCAGCAGCCTGTGGCCGGCCGGCTGTACGGCCTTGTCGCCGCTGCCCCACGCGGTCGCGCAGGCGGCCGCCTGCGCCGAAGCCGCTTTCGACGGGGCCGCGGCACCGGCCGTCCCCGCCGTCGTCGCCAGCCCGGCGACCGCCAGCGTCAGCGCCGCGAGTGCGGTCCACCGTCGCATGTCTGCTCCCCAACGATCGATTGCCAGTACGTGACGTCCGACTGCCCCGGTTGGCGTGAGGTTGTCGGCATCGATGGTTTTCGGCCGGGCGGGAGGGGAGTTTGTCGCAAAAGCATGGGGCGGGGGAGTGGGCCCGGACCCGTCACCCGATGCGGTGATGGCCGACGGTGTGCCTGACGGGGCGCCGAGGGCGCTGCCGGGGTCACCGTATAGCGGCGGTTCCAAGGCTAGACTTTTCGCATAGGAAGGTTGACACCATGACCCTCACCATCCCGGAGCTTGGCATGAGCCGACTTCGCAAGGCCGCCGAAGCAGCTGAGGAAGTGACCGGCCTGCGCGCCGAGATCATTCGAGGAGTTCTCATGATGTCCCCGACCCCGCGCGGCAGGCACGCCGGGATCATCAACGAGCTTTACGACCAACTGCGCCCGGCCCTGCCGGACCATCTGAATACCTACCAGGTCGCCTCCGTGTCGCTGCCGGACGACAAGGACGACTACGCCACCCCCGACCTGCTCGTCTGCGACGCGGGTTTCGGCGAGTCCGACGAGTGGCTGGCCGACCCCGGCGATGTCGAGCTCGTCTGCGAGGTCGTCTCCAAGGGCAACAGCTCCAAGGACACGCGCGAGATGGTCGGCTGGTACGCGGATGCGGGCATTCCCGCCTATCTGCTGGTCGATCCACGGGACGGCACCTGGACCCTGTACACGGTCCCCCGCGAGGGCGCTTACCAGGGCGTCCTCCACGGGCTGTACGGGGAGGACGTCGAACTCCCGGCGCTGGGCGTGAAGATCTCCACTGGCGGCTTCACCCAGTACGCCTGACGGCGGCCCCGGCCGGGGCCGCCGTCTTGCCATTCCGGTGCGGGAGCGCTCAGAGGCGCTCGGGGGTGCGGATGCCGAGCAGCTCCATGCCCTGGTGGAGGGTGCGGGCGGTGAGGTCGCACAGGAAGAGGCGGTTCTCGACCTGGGCCGGGCCGCCCTCGGCCTTCAGGACCGGGCACTTGTCGTAGAAGGTCGTGTAGAGCGAGGCCAGCTGGTACAGATACGCGGCCAGCTTGTGCGGCTCATAGCCCGCCGCGACCTCCCGCAGCGTCTCCGCGAACTGGTCCAGGTGCAGGCCCAGCGCCCGCTCGGCCGGGGCCAGGGACAGCTCGGGGTGGGCGACCGGCTTCTGGCCCTCGTCGGCGCGGCGCAGGATCGACTGGATCCGGGCGTACGCGTACTGGAGATACACCGAGGTGTCGCCGTTGAGCGAGACCATCTGGTCCAGGTCGAACTTGTAGTCGCGCGCGGCCGACGTGGACAGGTCCGCGTACTTCACCGCGCCGATGCCGACCTGGGCGCCGCGCTCGGCGATCTCCTCCTCCGTCAGGCCCAGCTTCTCGCTCTTCTCGCGCACGACCGCCGCCGCCCGCTCGACGGCCTCGTCCAGCAGGTCCACCAGCCGCACCGTCTCGCCCTCACGGGTCTTGAACGGCTTGCCGTCCTTGCCCAGGACCGTGCCGAAGGCGAGCTGATAGGCGTGTGTCTCCTCGTTCAGCCAGCCGATCCGGCGGGCGGTCTCGAAGACCATCTTGAAGTGCAGCGACTGCCGGGCGTCCACCACGTACACCAGCGAGTCGGCCTCCAGATTCCGGACCCGGTCGCGGATCGCGGACAGGTCGGTGGCCGCGTAGCCGAAGCCGCCGTCGGACTTCTGCACGATCAGCGGCACCGGCTTGCCGTCCGGGCCCTTGACGTCGTCGAAGAAGACGCACAGCGCGCCCTCGGAGCGCACCGCGACGCCGGACTCCTCCAGCAGCCGGCAGGTCTCGGCCAGCATGTCGTTGTAGCCGGACTCGCCGACGACGTCGGGGTCGTGGATCTGCATGTCCAGCTTGTCGAAGACCGAGTAGAAGTAGATCTTCGACTCGTCGACGAACCTGCGCCACAGGGCGAGCGTCTCCTCGTCCCCGGCCTGGAGGTCCACCACCCGGCGCCGGGACCGCTCCTTGAACTCCTCGTCGGAGTCGAAGACCGCCCGAGCCGCCTTGTAGAGGCGGTTCAGGTTGGACATGGCCTCCTCGCCGGAGGCGGCCAGGCCGTCGCCGGCCTTGTGGTCCAGCTCGTGCGGGTGCTCGATCAGGTACTGGATGAGCATGCCGAACTGGGTGCCCCAGTCGCCGATGTGGTGGCGCCGGACCACCTTCTCGCCCGCGAACTCCAGGATCCGCACGACCGCGTCGCCGATCACCGCCGAGCGCAGATGGCCGACGTGCATCTCCTTCGCCACGTTCGGCTGGGCGTAGTCGACGACCGTCGTGCCGGGGTTCTCCGCGTACGGCACGCCGAGGCGCGCGTCGGCGGCGCGGGCGGCGAGGGTGTTGACGATCGCCCCGTCCGACACCGTGATGTTGAGGAAGCCGGGGCCGGAGACCTCGATGTCCGCGATCAGCTCGCCGGCCGGCAGGCCCTCCACCACCTTCGCGGCCAGCTCGCGCGGGTTGCCCTTGAGCTTCTTCGCGAGCGCCAGCATCCCGTTGGCCTGGAAGTCGGCCCGGTCGCTTCGTCGCAGCAGCGGGTCGGCGACGCCGGCCTCCGGCAGGGCAGCCGAGAGGGCGTCCGCGAGACGCTGGTGGACCGTAGCGGCGAGGGATGGGACCGAGGCCATGAGTGGAATGCCATTCCGGTAGATGGTTGGCTCCACCCCAGTATTTCACGGCGTGTCCAACGGTTTGTCCGGCGCTTCGGCCCCCTGTGGAAAACCTTTGGGGGCCTCGTTCCGTCTGGGACAATGGTCGAGCCATGACCGCAAGGAAGGAAGTGCCGACCGTGGCTCAGAGCACCGAGACCGACTGGGTCTCCCGATTCGCCGACGAGGTCATTGCCGAGGCGGAGCGTCGCGCCCCCGGCAAACCAATCGTCTGCGCCTCGGGCCTCAGCCCGTCCGGCCCGATCCACCTCGGCAATCTGCGCGAGGTCATGACCCCGCACCTGGTGGCCGACGAGATCAGGCGGCGCGGCTATGAGTGTGTGCACATCGTGTCCTGGGACGACTACGACCGGTATCGCAAGGTCCCGGCCGGGATCGACCCGTCCTGGAGCGAGCACATCGGCAAGCCGCTGACCTCCGTCCCCGCCCCGCCCGGATCCGCGTATGCGAACTGGGCCGAGCACTTCAAGGCGCCGATGATCGAGGCGCTCAAGGAGCTGGGGATCGAGTTCCACGGCATCAGCCAGACGGAGAAGTACACCTCGGGCGCGTACCGCGAGCAGATCCTGCACGCGATGCGCCACCGCGAGCAGATCGATGCCGTGCTCGACCGCTACCGCACCAAGGACAAGGCCGGGGCGAAGAAGGCCCCCGCCAAGCAGCAGAAGCCGGTCGACGAGGCCGAGCTGGAGGCCGCCGAGGGCTCCGGCGCGGCCAGCGAGGACGACGGCAGCGCGGGCGGCGCGGGGTACTTCCCGTACAAGCCGTACTGCTCGGTGTGCGAGCGCGACCTGACCACCGTCACCTCGTACGACGACGAGACGACCGAGATGGCGTACAGCTGCGTCTGCGGGCACGGCGAGACCGTCCTGCTGCGCGAGCACGACCGGGGCAAGCTGGTCTGGAAGGTCGACTGGCCCATGCGCTGGGCGTATGAGGGCGTGGTCTTCGAGCCGTCGGGCGTCGACCACTCCTCGCCCGGCTCCTCGTATGTCGTCGGCGGGCAGATCGTGCGCGAGGTCTTCGGCGGCGAGCAGCCCATCGGCCCGATGTACGCGTTCGTGGGCATCAGCGGCATGGCCAAGATGTCCTCCTCCAAGGGCGGTGTGCCCACCCCGGCCGACGCGCTGGAGATCATGGAGGCGCCGCTGCTGCGCTGGCTGTACGCGCGCCGCCGGCCGAACCAGTCCTTCAAGATCGCCTTCGACCAGGAGATCCAGCGGACCTACGACGAGTGGGACGCCCTGGAGCGCAAGATCACCGAGGGCACGGCCCAGCCGGCGGACGTGGCCGCGTACAGCCGCGCCACCCGCACCGCCTCCGGCGAGCTGCCGAGCACCCCGCGCCCGCTGCCGTACCGCACGCTCGCGTCGGTGGTCGACATCACCACCGGCCATGACGAGCAGACGCTGCGCATCCTCAGCGAGCTCGACCCGGACAACCCGGTGAAGTCCCTGGACGAGACCCGGCCGCGGCTCGACAAGGCCGAGCGCTGGATCACCACCCAGGTCCCGGCCGAGCAGCGCACCCGGGTGCGTGAGGAGCCGGACACCGAGCTGCTCGCGTCGCTCGGCGAGACCGAGCGCGAGTCGCTGCGGCTGCTGCTGGACGGGCTCGACACCCACTGGTCGCTGGACGGGCTGACGACGCTGGTCTACGGAGTGCCGAAGCTCCAGGCCGGGCTCGCGGCGGATGCCAAGCCGACGCCTGAGCTGAAGGTCGCCCAGCGCACGTTCTTCGCGCTGCTCTACCAGCTGCTGGTCGGCCGCGACACGGGCCCCCGGCTGCCGACGCTGCTGCTGGCGGTGGGCGCCGACCGGGTGCGCAAGCTGCTCGCGGCCTGACGCGGCCCGACGCTCTCGGGCAGCGGGCGGGCCGGACTCCTCGTGAGTCCGGCCCGCCCGCTTTTCTGTCTCCGGTTTTCTGCCCCCGGCGGCGCGTGCGGCCCGGACAGCACGCCTAGGTGGCGGGCATCTCCAGCCGGTAACGCTCCTTGCACTCCTCCAACTGCTGGCGCACATCGCCGTCACCGAGGTCGGTGATGCCGTACTTCTCGCGCAGCAGCCGTGCGAACTGGAACGGGGAGGGGAACTTGCCGTTGTTCGTGACGTGCTGGTGGAAGGCCCCGTAGTACGCCTCGTCGCGCGGCATGTCGTCCGGCAGGTTCCCGAGCGGGGCGGCCGTCTCGTACGGCTCGGGCTCGCCGAAGGGCTCGTGGTCCCGCTGCGACGGCACGTAGGGGACCTGGCTGCTGGTGCCCTGTCCGCCGAGCGGCCGGACCCGGCCCCCCGCGCCGACCGGGGCGGTCAGCTGCGACCCGGTGTCCTGCGCCTCGTCGGCCTCCGCCACGGGCTGCTGAACCTGCTGCTGCGGGGCCTGGAGCTGCTGAACCTGCGGCTGCTGGATCTGCGGCTGTGGGATCTGGGATTGCTGGGCCTCGGCGCCCTGCGGCTGCGGCTGCGGCTGCGGCTGTCCGGCGGCCGGGTGCCCCGCGGCCTGCTCGAAGCCGGTCGCCGCCCGCCCGTCGTGCTCATGCGTGGCGGGCTGCTGGTACCCCTGCTGCTGGTACACCGGCAGCGGGAACGAGAGCGGAAGCTCACGCTCCTGGACCCCGGCCCGGTTCACCCCCGGCGCCCCGACGGCTCCCGGCACCTCCGCGCCCCCGGGAATCCCCAGGGCCCCGCCGGCCCCGGCGGCCCGGCCCCCGTAGGGCAGCGCGGCGGGCTGCGGCGTCGGCGTCAGCTCGGCCGGGTCCAGGCCCGCCGCGGCGAGCCCCGCCGGGGCGGTCTCGGCCAGCGGCACCCCGTAGCGCGCCAGGCGCAGCGGCATCAGCGACTCGACCGGGGCCTTGCGGCGCCAGGCGCGGCCGTAGCGGGCCCGTAGCCGGGCGCGGTAGACGAGCCGGTCCTGTTCGAGCCTGATGACCTGGTCGTAGGAGCGCAGCTCCCACAGCTTCATCCGGCGCCACAGTCGGAACGTCGGCACCGGCGCCAGCAGCCAGCGGGCCACGCGGACCGACTCCATGTGGCGGTCGGCGGTGATGTCGGCGATGCGGCCGATCGCGTGCCGGGCGGCCTCGACGGAGACGACGAACAGGATCGGGATGACGGCGTGCATGCCGACGCCGAGCGGGTCGGGCCAGGCGGCCGCGCCGTTGAAGGCGATGGTGGCGGCGGTCAGCAGCCAGGCCGTCTGGCGCAGCAGGGGGAAGGGGATCCGCAGCCAGGTCAGCAGCAGATCGAGCGCGAGCAGGACGACGATTCCCGCGTCGATCCCGATGGGCAGGACGTTGGCGAAGGCGCCGAAGCCCTTGTCGCGGGCGAGGTCGCGCACGGCGGAGTAGGAGCCCGCGAAGCCGATCGCGGCGATCACCACCGCCCCGGTGACGACCACCCCGATCAGTATTCGGTGCGTACGTGTCAGCTGCATCGCGGCCACCCGCGACCCCTCCCCCGTCCTACAACATTCGGCGCGCCCAGCGTCGCATACACGTCAAGGGCGGTGGACGGGGGGACGGGGAAGTGGCGGCGGGGGAAGGGTGTTGCCGGCTATGCGGCGCCGCCGCTGGAAGCGCCCGTTCCGGAGCTCTTCCCGGCGTCCTTCCCGATCGAGGCGACGACCTCCTTGGCGGCGGTCTGGGCGTCCTTGAGCAGCGCCTTGGGGTCGGGCGTCTTCTCGTCCTCGTAGCCCGCGCCGTCGTACTCGAGGGTCACGACCACATTCGCCGTGCGGACCACGACGGTCTGGTTCCGGAACTCGTCGCCGTCCTTCTTCGTCTCCGTGCTGACGGTGATGGCCGCGTCACCGAGGCCTGACACCTGCCCGGACTTGGCGTTCTTGGCGCCGTCCGCCGTGGCGGCCTTCTGGGCCTGGTCGGTGGCGTAGGTCTCGGCGCGCTTGTCGCCGGAGCCCAGCGACACCTCGGATCTGAAGAGCTTGAGGGACACGGTCAGCTGCCGGTACTTGAAGCCGTTGAGCCCGGCCCAAAGGCAGCTGGCCGACTGGTTGGCATCGGCGGAGGGGAGCTCCTTGCCCTTCTTGCTCTCGGCCTTGGGCACCAGCTGGTCGATGGTCTTCGCCGACAGGGTCGGGCAGACCTCGGGGAGCGTCTCGTACTTTGCGGCCGCGACGGTCGGCGTCGGGCTGGGCGTGGCCGACTTCGACGCGCCGTCCGAGTTCTTTCCGTCGTTTCCGTCCTTGTCGGAGCCGGAGGAGCAGCCTGCGACGAGCACCACCGGTACGGCTGCGCTGGCGAATATACGGGCGAGTCGAGGGGCTGTTCGGTGCATGGGTCCTTCGCTCGTTCTCGGTCGATGGGCGGCCGTCCCGCCCGCGTCATTAGTCGGCACGGTACGCGGCCGATGCGCGGGCGGCCCAATTCGGACGTCTTGCGCGGCGCCCCGTCGACCGGTCTATTCGTTGAGCCGCCCGGTCAGCTCCTGGGCCAGATCTTCCGCGTTGACCTGCAATTCTTCGCTGCTGGGAATGTGCGTCTTGTCGGTCGACCACTGGTCGTACTCAATGGTGGCAATCACATTCGAGGACCTGAAGACGACGGTGACATCGCGGTGGATGCCGGAGTCGGTGGTGATGAGCTGGTCGTCGAGGAACGCGTCGTCGCCGAGGTCGTCCAGGCGGCGCGGCGCGGCGGTCTCCTCGCTGTCGGCGTCGCCGGAGGGGCCGGTCCCGGACGTGTCGGTGCCGGAGGTGCCGCTCTTCGGCTCCTCGGTCGAGGAGCCGTCGTCCTTCGAGCCGCCGTCCCGGGGGACGTCGTTCCCGGAGATCCCGGAGGTTCCGGAGGTTCCGGAGGCCGAGGAGGACTCCTTCGACGCGCTCTTGCTCGGCGAGCCGGAACCGGAACCGGAGCCCGAGCCGGAGGGGGTGCCGGGGGAGGCCGAGGCGCCGGGGAGGTGCACGGCGGCGGCCTTCTTCTCGTACCGGTCCTTCGCCTGGTCGTCGTCGCTGACCGTCGGGTCGTACGAGACGACGCGCTCGAAGTCGATGGTGAGATAGCGGGTGCCGCTCCCCGTCTCCAGCTTCCAGCGGCAGCCGACCCGCCGGTCGGTGTCGTAGGTGACGGTGGCCTGGCCGTCGTACACCTCGGCGTCCTCGTCGGCGCCGGGCAGCAGGGTGCGCAGCGTCTTGGAGTCGACCGAGCCGCACGCCTCGGGGAGGGTGCGGTACTTGCCGGGCGCGGCGGCCACCGGCGCCCCGGAGTCGCCGGACTTGCCGTCGTCGAGGCCCGCGTTCGAGGCGGAGCTGGTGCAACCGCTGAGGCCGATGGTGGCGAGGAGGGCGGTGAGCACGGCGGCGGTCCGTGCGGCACCCGGCACATACGCCCTTCGCTGCTGCGCTGGCTGCACCAACCTTGTCCCTCCGCGTCTCTTCTCGCGTCTCTTCGAGCGAAAACTGCTTGCCGCCCGTGGGTGGGGGCTGAAGACAATGTCTATCGCACGCGCCGCCGCGTCTGCCGGTCGCCCGCCGATCTTGGGGGCCTTGGCCCGGCTTTTGCGTTTTCAGTCTTCTGTGGGGGAATGAGTAAAACATGTCGTATGTCGAGCTGCCCGGGGCGCAGGTTCCGATCCGTATGTGGACCGATCCTGCGACGGTCGAGGGCGTGGCCATGCAGCAGCTGCGGAATGTGGCGACGCTGCCGTGGATCAAGGGCCTGGCCGTGATGCCGGATGTGCACTACGGGAAGGGCGCCACCGTCGGGTCGGTGATCGCGATGCAGGGCGCCGTGTGCCCGGCGGCGGTCGGCGTCGACATCGGCTGCGGGATGTCGGCCGTGCGGACCTCGCTGACGGCCGAGGACCTCCCTGGGGACCTCTCGCGGCTGCGGTCGCGGATCGAGCAGGCGATTCCGGTCGGGCGCGGGATGCACGAGGACCCGGTCGACCCGGGGCAGCTGTACGGCTTCTCGGCGCCGGGGTGGGACGACTTCTGGGGGCGGTTCGGCGAGGTCGCCGAGGCGGTCAGGTTCCGTCAGGAGCGGGCCGTGAAGCAGATGGGTTCGCTCGGTTCCGGTAACCACTTCATCGAGTTCTGCCTCGACGAGGCGGGCTCGGTCTGGCTGATGCTGCACTCCGGCTCCCGGAACATCGGCAAGGAACTGGCCGAGTACCACATCGGCGAGGCCCGGAAGCTGTCGCACAACCAGGGCCTGGTCGACCGCGACTTGGCGGTCTTCATCGCGGACACCCCGCAGATGGCGGCGTATCGGCACGATCTGTTCTGGGCGCAGGAGTACGCGAAGTACAACCGCGCGGTCATGATGGCGATCTTCCAGGACGTCGTCCGCAAGGAGTTCAAGAAGGCCAGGCCGGTCTTCGAGCCCGTCATCTCGTGCCACCACAACTATGTGGCGGAGGAGCGCTACGAGGGCATGGACCTGCTGGTGACCCGCAAGGGCGCGATCCGGGCGGGCAGCGGCGAGTACGGGATCATCCCCGGCTCGATGGGCACCGGTTCGTACATCGTGAAGGGGCTGGGTAACGCGGCGTCGTTCAACTCCGCCTCGCATGGCGCGGGCCGGAAGATGAGCCGCAACGCCGCGAAGAAGCGTTTCTCTACGCGGGACCTGGAGGAGCAGACGCGGGGTGTGGAGTGCCGCAAGGACTCCGGCGTCGTGGACGAGATCCCCAGCGCGTACAAGCCCATCGAGAAGGTCATCGACCAGCAGCGGGACCTCGTCGAGGTGGTGGCGAAGCTCAAGCAGCTGGTGTGCGTGAAGGGCTGAGGCGCAGGACTGCCCGTGATCGATGGCCCCGACCGGTCAAGGTCGGGGCCATCGCGTTGCCCGCGCCCTGGCAATTCGAAAGAAATCGTGTCCAATTCACCATCAGTGGCACGTGATTGATCGCCGGCACGCAGCGGAGAATAGCCGTCTGCTTTCTGTTCGTGAATTTCTTGAGGTTCTTCTGAGGTTACCGGAGCGGAGCTACTTCACGGCACAAAGAGCTTGATCGCAGGCGGTTTTCACGGCCGCCTGAGGCCGCTAGCATCTCCGCAATCCAATTCCCTGATTCGCAGAAGAGAACAGGTGAGATTCATTTCCCGTGCCGCTTCCGCGGTCGGTGCCGCTGCTCTGATTGTGGGCGGCTTTTCCGCCGCCCCCGCCTCCGCCGCAGACGGCAAGACCTGCGTCAGCAACCAGCACCCGACCCTCGACGTGTGGACCGGCAGGGGGTGCTTCATCGGCAACGGCGACGACATCGAGGCCACCGACCTCTACGCGGACGGCCAGCGCACCGTGGTCGACTGGTACACCGACTACGGCCGCGAGGGCGAGTGCGACAACGCGCTCGGCACGGGCTGGACGGTCACCTGCGACTACGACATGACGGAGACCGGCCGGATCAAGTTCCGCGTCTGTGCCCGCAGCGGCGGAATCAACCGTGACTGCACCGGCTGGACCGGCTGGATCAGCATCCGCACCGGCGAAGCCGCCTGACCCGCGCACCGTCATCGACGACGGCCCGCCCCGGTGTTGTACCGGGGCGGGCCGTCGTCGTGCGCGTGAGAGGGCGGGTCAGCGCTCCCGGTGCACCTTGTGCTGGGCCGCCTGGGCGCGCGGGCGGATGACCATCAGGTCGATGTTGACGTGCGAGGGGCGGGTGACCGCCCACTCGACGGTGTCGGCGACGTCGTCGGCGGTGAGCGGCTCGGCCACGCCCTCGTAGACCGCGGCGGCCTTGTCCTCGTCGCCGCGGTAGCGGTTCACCGCGAACTCGTCGGTCCGGACCATGCCCGGGGCGATCTCGATCACCCGCACCGGGTCGCCGGACAGCTCGAGACGGAGGGTGGCGGCGATGGCGTGGGTGCCGTGCTTGGCCGCCACGTAACCGCCGCCGCCCTCGTAGGCGATGTGGCCCGCGGTGGAGGACAGAACGACGACGGTGCCGTCGCCGGAGGCGATCAGCGCGGGCAGCAGGGCCTGTGTGACGTTGAGCACGCCCACCACGTTGACCTCGTACATCGCCCGCCAGTCGGCCGGGTCGGCGGTCGCGACGGTCTCGGTGCCGACGGCCCCGCCCGCGTTGTTGACCAGTACGTCACAGCGGTCCAGGCCGGCGGCGAAGGCGTCCACGGCGGTGCGGTCGGTCACATCCAGCACCTGCGCCACGGCCTCGTGCCCGGCCTCCGTCAACTCGGCGGCGAGCGTCTCGACGCGCTCCTTGCGGCGGGCGGCGAGGACGACGCGGAATCCGGCGGCGGCGAGGCGGCGGGCGGTCGCGGCCCCGATCCCGCTGCTCGCGCCGGTGACGACTGCGGTACGGGTGGTCATCGACCCTCCTGAGGCGACGTAATGGGCATGATCAGCGCACATCCTGCGTGCTTGTGATCCATACGCAGGATATGACGTACAGATTTGACGCCAATCGGGGGACTGAAGATCGAAACCCGCTACGGCGGGAGGGGCCCGGGGAAGGGTGCACTGCGTCCGGCGCGCTGCCGGTCCGGAGCCTCCCTGTGCCAAGGAGTGAAAACAGCCCATGACCCAGCACATCAGATTCACCCAGCGGCCCCGCCGCGCCCTTCGCCGCTGGGGTGTCGCATCAGCCGGAGCTATCGCGGCCGCGGCACTCGTCACCGGTGCGCCGACGGCCGCTTGGGCGGCCGGCAGTGCCACCCCCGGTCCCCATTCCGGGGCGAACAGCAGCTGCCAGCAGGGCAACGAGGAGCAGGACGAGAACAAGCGCGAGCACGAGAACAAGCGCGAGCACGAGAACAAGCGCGAGCACGAGAAGAAGCGCGACCACGAGAATAAGCGCGACCACGAGAACAAGAACGAGGACGAGGACGAGAACAACAACAACGAGAACGAGAACAACGAGCAGAACAACAAGCGCGAGCACGAGAAGAAGCGCGAGCACGGCAACGGCGGTCAGTACGGCGGCGCTCAGCAGCGCAGCCTCGCGCAGCCCTCCGCCGACCGCGCGATGGACGAGGAGCAGGCCGCCGAGTCCGAGAGCGACGACCAGGGCAGCCAGGACAACGCCCTCCGCGCGGTCCCCGGCGTCGGCAAGGCATACGCCGCCCTCGCCCAGTACTCGAACCTCGGGCAGCAGTACGACTCCTCGGAGTCCGAGGCCGCCGAGCAGCCCCGCAAGGAAGCTCAGCCCCAGAACGAGGCCCGCCACGGGGGCGAGGAGCGGCAGGAGGACCAGCGCCGCCACGAGGACGAGGGCAAGCAAGAGGACGAGAACAAGCAGGACGACGAGGGCAAGCAAGAGGACGAGGGCAAGCAAGAGGACGAGGGCAAGCGCAGCGAAGGCCGCGTGACGCTCAACGAGGCCGTCGAGATCGCCGAGTGCGAGGTCGGTGGCCGGGCCATCAGCGCCGAGCTGGAAGACGAGTGCGAGGAGGAGGACGAGGCCGGCAAGGAGCAGAAGCACGGGGAGGACCACAAGCGCGAGGAGTCCAAGCACAAGGGCCCGCAGCAGCGGACCGACGACCACAAGGACCGCGAGAACAAGGACCGGGACCACAAGGACCAGGACCACAAGGACCACGGGAACAAGGACCGGGACCACAAGGACCGCGAGAACAAGGACCACGGGAAGAAGGACCAGGACGACAAGGACCAGGACCACAAGGAGTCCAAGAAGGTCTGGGACGTCGACGTCAAGCGCGGCCACGAGGTCTTCGAGGTCCTGATCGACCCGGACACCGGCTGCGTCCTCAGCGTGACCCGCGAGAACGACGAGGTCACCGCCTAAGCGGCGAATACCTGATCGCAGCCACGCCGGCCAGGCAGACCAGCCCGGGCGAATGACCCGGCGACGCCCCTCCCCTGTGCTCGCGCACCCCTGCCGGTAAAGGAGCGTGCGCTGAGCACGGGGGAGCGGTACGGGGCTCGGCACAGCCGTCCGTACCCCTCCCCGGAGCCGCGCTCTAGAGCCGCTTCGCGCTGCGGAACAGCTTGGCGTAGAAGCCGTTGCCGTCGATGCGCGAGGCACCGCCCTTGTCGCCCATGGTCGGGCCGTTGACCTCCTTGCGGCTGGAGATGAACACCCGGTGGCCGTCGGTGTCCACGCCGAGGTACAGGGCGACGTGGTCCATGTGGTTGCCGGTGCGGTGGTCCATCTTGAAGAAGAGCAGGTCGCCGGGTTGCAGCACGTCGATGTTGGTCGGGCGCGTGTACCACGGCGAGGGGCCCTGGAGCTTGATGATGTCGGTGCCCACGTTCGAGCGGGCCATGCCGTCGGCGGTGCGCGGCAGTCCGTCCCCGAGGGTGTTGGTGGCCCTCAGCGGGTAGCGGGCGCGGTAGCCCCACACCATGCGCATGAAGCCGGAGCAGTCCAGCGCCCGGTAGCGCTCCTTGCGCGGCTGCATGATGGAGCCGTTCCGGAAGGTGTACGGGATGCCCAGGTAGTCGAAGAAGTCGTTCTGCTCCAGGCGGTCGACGCCGTCCGCCTTGAACGGCCCGAAGACGGCGTCACCCGCGTACGGGATGCCCTCGTCGTCCTTCTTGACCGGCGCGCCCTGGATGTACTGGAAGGCGATCGCGAAGACGTCGTCCTCTTCGCTGTTGAAGAACTCCTGGAACCAGTCCTTGAACCACTTCTCCTTCTCCGCCCCCTTGCGCCAGGGCTCGGGCATCAGCCGCACCCAGTCCTCGGTCACCACGCGGGAGGTGGTGTTGGCGGGCTCGGCGAAGGTGCGGCTGGGGCCCTTGAGGGTGGCGGTGCGGGCGCCGTCGGTGAAGGTGGCGAGCACCTGGCCCTTCGAGCCGCGCAGCACGGTGCGCTCCGGGTTCTTCAGCCGCTCCCAGGTCCGCTCCCCGGTGTCCTGGGCGCTGTTCTCCAGTTGCGGGTCGTCGGTGACCTTCTGCACCGCCGGGGCCTTGGCGCTCTCCTCCTTGCGCAGCTCCACGGTCAGGAACGCGCTGGTGCCGAGCAGCGCGATCACGGTCGCGGCGTGTATGACGAGGCGTTTCTTCGAGTTCTTCTTGGCAGACATGGTCGGCTCCGGTGGTGGGGTCAGGAGGACGGCATGACGCCGAGGAGGATCCCGGCGGTGAGGACGACGTACGCCATGAGCGTCACCGAGCCGGTGGCCAGCAGCGTGGGGCCCTTGGGCTGGCGCACCAGCTGGTAGGCGATCAGGCCGGGCACGATGAATCCGAGCGTCTGGTTGCTGTACATCAGCGGGAACTCGATGGTCAGCGCGATCATCACCGTGGCCTGGAGCAGCACGCCGGTGAGCACGACGGCCGCGAACAGCCGCTTGCCGTAGAGGATCACAAAGCGCTGGAGCAGCAGGACGCACACGTAGGTGAGCACCGTGACGCCGACGACCATGGCGGCGCGCTGGAGGTCCTCGACGAGGGTGAGCGCGAGCCAGCCCGGGGTGATCATGCCGCCGGGCGAGAGGTTGGTCGTCAGATAGCAGACGAGCGAGAACAAGAGCCCGAGCGCGATACCGAGCGCGGCGATCTCGGGGGTGAGGACGGAGGGGATCAACGCGGCTCTCCTGGGCTCTGCCACTGCTGGTCTGCTGCGGGGGGCTGGTCTGCGACGAGGGGCGGATCTGCGACGAGGGGTGTGGGCGGTACCCGGGGCTCGAAGAAGCCGCGGGAGCCGGCCGAGCCGTCCTGCACGGGCTCCGGGGCGTACTGCCGCTGCCCGTACCGCGTCTCGTACGCCTCGGGGTAGCGCTGGTAGGGGTCGATACGGGGCGCGTACAGCTGCACCGTGTCGCCGTGTTCGGGCATGGCGGGGAGCAGTGTGCCGTCGGCGTCGGCCGGGGTGTGGCCGGCCGGGACCCCGCCGACGTGGGCCGGGGTGTCCACGGCCGCCGGTCCTGCGGGCGCCGGGTCGGCGGCGGCGTCGGAGGCGTCGGAGGCGTCCGGGTCGTCGTCCGGGGGGAGCTCGGCAAGGTGCTCCAGGAGCAGCTCGCCCTGGCCGTGGATGTTGCCGATGGCGACCAGCGAGGAGTCGGGGCCGAGCATCCCGAGCATCTGCTGCATGAACTCCTCCGGGTCGCGCCGGTCGCCGCCGAGATCGACGGCGCGCGAGCGGTACGCGGCCGGGATGGCGTCGATGGCGGACTTGGCCGGGTGGCCGATCACGAAGACGTGCTCGGGGTCGAGGCCGGGGATGATCTCGCCCATCTGGCCGTTGCGTTCGACGCGGTCGGGGCGGCAGTTGATCACCACGTTGAGCGGGCGGTGGATCGCGCCGAGGTCGAGCAGCTGGTTGATGTTCATCAGCGTCGACTCGGGGTCGTTGGCCGCGAAGACGTTGGCGAAGCGCAGCCGCTTGCCCTCGGGGGTGCGGTAGCGCTCGACCGACAGCACGCCGGGGTCCGGCGGCGCGTCGTACATGCCCTTCAGGGCCGTCTCGCGCTCCACGCCGAGGAGTTCGGCGACGGCGAGCGCGATCGCCACGTTCTCCTTGAACGTGAACCAGCTGAAGCCGCGCAGCTCCTCGTCGCTGACCGTCTCCGGGTCGGCGTAGATCAGGCGGCAGTCGCGGGCGTCGGCCTCCTCCTGGAGGATGTGCAGGCGCTCCTTCTCGGCGGTGACGCAGATGCCGCCCTCCGGCATGGAGCGGCACAGCGAGCGCGCCACGTCGTCCAGGGTCGGGCCCATCTCGGCGAGGTGGTCCTCGCGGACGTTGCACAGCACGCCGATCGTGGAGCGGATCAGCTTGGACTGGTTGATCTCCTGGAGGGCCGGCATGACGGCCATGCACTCGATGACCAGCGCGTCCGGGCGGTACGCGGCGGCGCGCCGCACGATGCCGATCTGCTCGACGACGTTGGCGATGCCGAACTTGCGGTAGACCGGCTCCTCGGTGGCGTCGGGGTGGATGAACCGGGCCGCCGTACCGGTGGTCTTGGCGACGGTGACCAGGTCGCCGCCGCGCAGCGCACCCGCGCACAACCGGGTGATGGACGACTTGCCGCGGATGCCGTTGACCAGCACCCGGGTGGGGATGTTGTCCAGGTTGGCGAAGTGCCGCCGCTGCTCCACGACCCCGGCGACCAGCAGGATCGCGCAGCACACCATGAGCACGGTGTAGAGGAAGAGCACGGTGTTCAGTTCCTTCCGGCGAGGGGGCGAGCGCCGTCGCGTCCGCGCTGCTGCTCTTGCAGCTGCTGCCGGATGAGCTCCAGGCTGCGGACGACGGCGCCGACCTCGTCGTGGTGGCGCGGGAAGAGGACGGTACGCCGGTCGCCGTCCGCGAGCGTCTCGGCCTGGTCGGCGAGGGCGCGCAGCGGGCGGACGACCACGATGTGCAGCCAGCCCAGGCAGGCCGCGGCCGCGGTGAGGCCGAGCAGTCCGACCAGCACGGTGCGGTTCTGGAGGGTGTACGCGGGGATTTCGAGCCGGGACGCGGGCTGCCAGCTGACGACGGTCCAGTCGAGGACCTTCGCCGCGCCGCCGCCCGTCATCGGGGCCGCGGCCGCGATCCGCACGTCGTCGCCGCGCTGGACCTCGGCGTGCGCCCGCTTGGCGTCGAACAGCCCGGTCAGGTGTCCGGGCATCTTCTGGAAGGCCAGATAGCCGGTGTTCCCGGCGATGACCCGGCCCTTGGCGTCGACCACCCGGACCTGGCCGAGGCCGTCGCGGCGCAGCAGCGCGTTGACGAAGTTGATGTCGAACTCGCCCACGACGGCGGCGCCCGCCTGCCCCTGGAGCGGGGCCGTGGCGCGGATGACGGGCTTCTTGCCGCCGTGCCCGGACACCTTGAGGGCCTGGGCGGCGGGGCGTTCGCCGGACGAGTGGTGCGGGGTGGACCCGGCCCGGGCGAGCACCTCGCCGTCGGCGCTCAGGACGTAGACGGACTCGTAGCGGGGGTGCTCCTCGATGGTGCGCTCCAGCACGGTGGTCATGTCGGCGGGCGTGGTGCGGCCGCCGATCAGGGTGGCGACGGCGGACAGGTCCGCGTCGCCCTCGTTGAGCCCCCGGCGCACCCGGTCGCTGATGGTCTCGGTGCGCGCCTTCTGGTCGCGGACCACCTGGGCCGGGATGCGTACGGTCGAGTCGGGGCGGTTGAGCAGCAGGGTCAGCGGGATCGACCAGGTCAGCAGCAGGACGGCGGAGACGGCGACCAGGGCGCGGGTGCCCAGGCGCCGGCCGCCGCGGGCACCGGACGGCGTGCCCTCGGGGGACTCCCCGTGCAGCTGCTGCCGCAGCCGCTCCAGGGCGCGGCCGATCCGGGCGGCCTCGCCGAACCGGGGCACGGTCACCGGGCGGGCCAGGTCGCCGCGGGTGAGCCGGCGGCTCTCCAGGAACAGCCGGATCAGGGGGCGCTGTACGGTGCCGAGCAGCAGCGCGATGGCGAGTCCGCCGATGAGCAGCAGCGCGCCCGCGGCGGCCAGCCCGAACGCCGGCCGGGCCAGCTGGGAGGCGCGCTCGGTGATGCCGACCTGGGTGACGATGCTCAGCCCCAGGCCGCTGGCCACCGTGGACTCGCCCGGCTCGGCGGCGGCGAGCGAGGCGTAGCCGCCGACGGTCCGCCGGTCGCCCGCGGAGTCGCCGGTGAAGCTGCCGCTGACGCCCGCGTAGCCGCCGGAGCCCGGCTCCTTGGAGCTGAGGGGGTTCTGCCGGGCCTTCTTGGCGGCGGTGGTGGCGAACTTCTTCAGCTGGGCCTGGGCCCGCTCGCTGTCGAGGGCGCCGTCGCTGCTGAGGATCGTGCCGGTCGAGTCGACGACGCCGATGCCGCGGCCCGTGCCCAGGCTCACCCCGGGCACCTTCAGATTGCTGGAGGCGATCAGCAACTGCTGGGGCTGGCCCTTCCAGGAGAGCAGGGCGAGGGCGATCAGCCGGGTCTGGCCGTTCTTCAGCCGGACCAGGCGGGGCGCCAGGCCGTCCTCGTCGGAGAGCTTGGTGCGGTCGATCACCGTGAGCGGCACGGTCTCGCCCCGGGCGGCGAGCAGCTTGCCCGACTTGATCTCGATGATCGCGGTGCCGCTCCACTTCTGGTAGACGCTGCCCGTCTTGTCGAGCACGGCGTCCGCGGAGACCGGGTTGCCCTCGTTGAAGAGGATCGCGGTGCGTTCGAGGTCGGTGACCGACTCGTCGAGGGAGGCGCGCAGTGAGACGGCCCCGTCTTCGGCGAAGCGCTGCTGGGAGGTCAGCACCGCCTTGGGGACGAGGACGTTCTCGGTCTTGCCGAAGGTGAGGGCGGTGATTCCCGCCAGGGAGAGGAGCAGAGCCGAAAGTACGGCTATAGGAGGACGAATGCCGCCTATCAGTGACATGTCTGCCCGTCGGCGGATCTTTCGCCGCCGCTTCGGCGCCGAAGCGGCCACGGGGGCTCCTCTCTGGAAATACCTGGATGTTCGCGCCATATGGGGGGGCGCGCCGATGCGCGGCCCCGCGGGCGCGCGGCCGCGCGCAAATACGCGACCCGTGGGGTTTGGATCAACCAGAGAGGTTAAAGGTTGCGTGAGGCGTTGAAAATGTGAGTCAGATCGCTCAATCCCGAGCGGCGCCGGTCGGGAGCGGAACTGGTTGCCCCGCTATCGTCCGTTTCATCATGAGAGCCGACTCCAGCATGAGAGCCGACCGCCCGCCCCGGAAGCCCCCGTTCGCCGCTTCCCGGAGGACCACCCTCGCCCTCGCCGCCCTGGCGCTCACCGCCACGGCCGCCCTGCTGACATGGGCCCTCGCCCTGCGCGGGGGCGGCGGCGACCATGGAACCACCCCCGACGGCGCGCCGGCCGGCACCGACCTGGAGCGCCGGGTCGACGACTACACCGCCCGGTTCGGCGCGGACACCGGCTATCTGCCGCCCACGCGCTCCGACCGCCGGGGCGTCGCCCGCGCCGTCGGGCTCCTCCTGGACGGCCACCGCGCCGAGGCCGCGGAGCGGCTGGACGCCCTGGACTTCGACCTCCGTACGATCACCGACAGCGCCACCGGCCGGCGCTACGCCGAGATCTCCGACCGCACCGACGCCGGCCCCTCGCCCCGCGGCTGGGGCCGCGTGTACCTCGACCTCTCGGCCCCCGTGCGCTGGTCCGTCCAGGTGCCCCACCCGATCGCGGACGCCCGCACCGAACAGCTGGGCGTCGGCGTGCTGCGCGGCACCCCGGGCGGCGTCCTCGTGCTCGCGGGCGCCCACCGCGCCGCCGGCACCGGCGACGCCGCCGACGTCGCCCACCGGCGCGACACCGTCTTCGCCGCAGTCTGCGCCGAACTCGCCGGACGCGGACTGCCCGGCATCCAGATCCACGGCTTCGCGGACGACACGGCCCCCGACTACGACGTGATCGCGTCGACCGGCCGCGCCACCCACCACAGCCGCACCGACGCCCGCGCCCTCGCGAGCGCCCTCCGCGCCCGCGACTTCACGGTCTGCCGCGCCTGGGTCCGCTCCTGCCCCCTGGAGGGCCGCACCAACGAACAGGGCCGCAACGCCGCGGAGGAGGACAGCCCCTTCCTCCACGTCGAGTTCGCCAACGCGGTCCGCACCGACCGCCGGGAGGCCGCCCGCGCCGTCGCGGCGGTGAACGTGGTGACCGCCCGCTGGTCGAAGCGGGCCCCCGAGCCGGGCGCGACCGACTGACCGGCCGCGCCCCGCACGGCTTCGAAGCCCTGGGCCGAAAACATTGCTTGACTCAGGCAAGCATCTGTATGGTGGTGCCATGTCCACACCGCCATCCTCAGCGGCACCCGTCTCGGCGGACCTGGTCGAGATCGAGCGCGCCCTGACGCGTATCGCCTACCTGGCCGGCCGAGCCCGGCAGCACGAGCGCCTGATGGCCCTGGCCGGACTGTCCCTGGACCGGGCCGCCGTGGCGATCCTGCGGCACATCGCCGAGAGCGAGCCGTTGCGCCCGGGGGTGCTGGCGGTCCGGCTGTCCGTGGAGGCATCCCATGTCACCCGGCAACTCGGGCAGTTGGAGAAGGCCGGCTATGTGATCCGCGTCCCGGACCCGGACGACCGCCGCGCCCAGCGCGTCCAGCTCACCGACGCCGGCCTGGCCGCGGTCGAGCGCATCCGGGAAGCCGGCCGCCGCGGCATGGCGATGGCCCTGGCGGACTGGTCGGCCGAGGACCTGGGACAGCTCGCCGGGCTCTTCCACCGCCTGGCCGACGACTTCGTCGCGCACGCCGAGGCGGATGTCGACGTCTCGCCACCGGCCTCATCCTGACGGGGCCGGTACCGGCTGGGGCGACCGCTCCGGCGAGCGACTCAGGATTCCGGAGAGGCGCGGGCGCCCAGGCCGGCCAGGTAGTCGTCCAGGAGCTCGACCTGCCGCTGTGGCGGGAGCGCCGCCGGGTCGAACAGGGCCTGCACCACCAGGCCGAGAACGAAGGACTGGGCGCCGGCCGCGATGTGCGCGGGGTTGCCCGGGGGTAGTTCGCCGAGCGCCTGGGCCGCGGCGACCCGCTCGCTCAGCCTGTCGCGGCTCTGGGCGTACTTGCGGGCGTAGTCGGTGCTCAGGGCGGGGTCGGAGAGTGCGGCGTCCCAGGAGGAGACCCAGATCCGGTTGCTGTCGGCGGCCTCGGGAGTCAGCGGCAGGATGTCGAGCAGTGCGTCCCTGAGGGCGGCCAGGCCTTGGCCCGCCTGGCGGCGGGGTCGGGAGATGGTGCGCTGTTCGAGGAGGTCGAGGGCGTACTCCACCAAGGCGTGCTTGGTGGGGAAGTAGTGCGTCAGCAGGCCGGTGGTCGCGCCGAGTTCGGCGGCGACGGCGCGCAGGGTCAGACCGGCGAAGCCGCGTGTCGCCATCACCTTCCAGACGGCTTCGGAGACATCGCGTCGGCGGGCCTCGTGATCTCCCTTGGTGCGTGGCATGCCGCCACGCTACATTGCCGTAACGAGTGTTATGTGAATGAGGAGGCCGCTCATGTTCTCGCTGTCGCTGCGCGACGGTGCACGCCTCGGTCCGCTGGAGGTCTGGCATGCCGAGGAGTTCGCCGACCATCTGGATCGGGCCCGCGAGCACATTCGCCCCTGGGTCGGACCCACGTTCGTCACCGACGATGTGGACGGCGCGCGGGCCACGCTCAAGCGGTACGCCGAACGCCAGGCCGGCGACGGCGCCCGCCTGTACGGCATCTGGCGGGGTGGAGTGCTGGTCGGCGGCGTGATGTTCACCGATTTCGACGCCGCATTCGGTTCGTGTGAGATCGGCTGCTGGCTGGAGCCCTCCGCCGAGGGCCACGGTCTGGTCACACAGGCGTGTGGCGCGTTGGTGGACTGGGCGTTCACGTCCCGGGGACTGCACCGGGCCGAGTGGCATTGCCGGGCCGACAACGACCGAAGCGCGGCGGTGGCCAAGCGGCTCGGCATGACGCTGGAGGGCGTGCGACGCGAGGCATGGCCGTACGAGGGCGTGCGCTACGACAAGCAGATCTGGGCGGTCCTCGCTCCCGAATGGCGAGCCCTGAGCCGGTGAGGCCGGTCGGCGGCGGGGCCGCCGTGGTCGCCACCGGCTCAACCCGGCGGGCGGCCCATGCGGGCCGGCCTGCCGGACATCGTGACCGGCCCACTGGAGAGGTCATCCGCCGCTACGAGCGTGATCGGCCCCACGAAACCCCAGGTCAGGGCCAGACCAGGCAGTACGGCTGGTGCCCCGCCTCGTGCAGTCGGTGGGAGAAGTCCTGCCACTCGTGCAGCAGCCGGTAGACCGTGAAGGCGTCGCGGGGGCCGCCGCGGTCGGGGACCGTGGACCAGATGAAGGCGGCGGCGCCGACCGCCTCCTCGCCGACGCCGCGGAGCGGGTCGACGGCGGTCATGGGGAGCTTGACGACGGCGTAGTCGGGGTGGAGGACGACGAGTTCGAGCGGCGGCACCTTGTGGAGGGGGACGCCCTCGATGCCGGTGAGGACCATCGCGGCCACGGTCTCCGGCTTGATCTTGGTGAACATGCCATGACCGAGCTCGTCGCCGCCGAGCTCCTCGGGGCGCATGGAAATGGGGACCCGCGCGGCGGTCGCGCCGTCGGGCGCGCCGAAGTACTTGTAGGTCACCCCCATACGACCGCTCCCGCCCCTGTGCGCCCCGCTCGTGTCCCCGCGCCTATGGCGTCCGGGGCGGGCGCGCTCGGGACC
Source organism: Streptomyces sp. NPDC028305 (assembly GCF_055569495.1). Classification (NCBI taxonomy): domain Bacteria; kingdom Bacillati; phylum Actinomycetota; class Actinomycetes; order Kitasatosporales; family Streptomycetaceae; genus Streptomyces; species Streptomyces sp. NPDC028305. The sequence goes on along the minus strand of NZ_JBVHTN010000011.1, from coordinate 435,771 downwards.
TCGGTCGTCGGTCCCTTCACCGAGTTCGCCACCGCGATGCATATCTCCACCCGACCACTCGCGGCTACCTGCCGCGCAACCCGATCATCGTGTCAGAGACCTCCCCCGCGCCAGTCGTGTGAAACGCCCGGCGGCAGTTCTTAGTCAGCCTCTGACAACATGGCATGCGTGAGCTATCCGTACGCAGCACCAGTTTCGCAGACGCTTTTCGACCGCGCGGCCGTCGTGACGCCCGGCGGCGTGAATTCTCCGGTGCGGGCGTTCCGCGCCGTGGGAGGTACGCCCCGGTTCATGGTGTCCGGTACCGGTCCGTACCTCACCGATGCCGACGGTCGGGAGTATGTCGACCTCGTGTGCTCGTGGGGACCGATGATCCTCGGCCATGCGCACCCCGAGGTGACGGCGGCGGTGCAGGCCGCCGTGGCGCGGGGGACCTCGTTCGGGACGCCGGGGGAGGGGGAGGTCGCGCTCGCGGAGGAGATCGTGGCGCGGGTCGTCCCCGTCGACCAGGTGCGCCTGGTCTCCTCGGGGACCGAGGCGACGATGTCGGCGATCCGGCTGGCGCGGGGGTTCACCGGGCGGGCGAAGGTGATCAAGTTCGCGGGCTGCTACCACGGGCATGTGGACGCGCTGCTGGCCGCGGCCGGGTCCGGGGTGGCCACCTTCGGGCTGCCGGACACGCCGGGGGTGACGGGCGCGCAGGCCGGGGACACGGTGGTCCTGCCGTACAACGATTTGGACGCGGTGCGGGCGGCCTTCGCGGCGTACCCGGACGGGATCGCGTGTGTGATCACGGAGGCGTCGCCGGGCAACATGGGCGTGGTGCCGCCGCTGCCGGGGTTCAACGCGGGGCTGAAGGAGCTGTGCGCGGAGTACGGCGCGCTGTACATCTCCGACGAGGTCATGACCGGCTTCCGGGTCTCGAAGGCCGGGTGGTTCGGGCTCGACGGCGTCGAGCCCGACCTGCTGACCTTCGGCAAGGTGATGGGCGGCGGCTTCCCGGCCGCCGCGTTCGGCGGGCGCGCCGATGTCATGGCGCGGCTGGCCCCGGCCGGCCCGGTGTACCAGGCGGGCACCCTGTCCGGGAACCCGGTCGCCACGGCGGCGGGCCTGGCCCAGCTGCGGCTGCTGGACGACGCGGCGTACGCGGCGGTGGACGCGGCGTCCGCGCGGCTGCGGGCGCTGGTGACCGAGGCGCTGGCCAAGGAGGGGGTCGAGCACCGGGTGCAGGCCGCCGGAAACATGTTCTCGGTGTTCTTCACCGGTGACGAGGTCACCGACTACGAGAAGGCGAAGGCGCAGCAGGCCTTCCGGTTCACCGCCTTCTTCCACTCGATGCTGTCCCAGGGCGTCTACCTGCCGCCGTCCGCCTTCGAGTCGTGGTTCCTGTCCACGGCGCACGACGAGCGGGCGCTGGAGCGGGTGGCGGAGGCTTTGCCGGGGGCGGCGCGGGCCGCCGCCGAGGCGACTGAATGATGGGCCCCATGACGAAGAGCGACAACGACATCACCGTCGTGCATGTGATGCGGCACGGCGAGGTCGACAACCCCACGGGGGTGCTGTACGGGCGGCTGCCCGGGTACCACCTCTCGGAGCTCGGTCGGCGGATGGCCGACCGGGTGGCCGAGCACCTGGCCGACCGCGACATCACGCATGTGGTGGCCTCGCCGCTGGAGCGGGCGCAGGAGACGGCGGCGCCGATCGCCAAGGCGCACGGCCTGGACGTGGCCACCGACGAGCGGCTGATCGAGGCGGCGAACGTCTTCCAGGGGAAGGCCTTCGGCGTGGGCGACGGCGCGCTGCGCAGGCCGGCCAACTGGAAGCATCTGACCAACCCCTTCCGCCCCTCCTGGGGCGAGCCCTATATCGACCAGGTCGTGCGGATGATGGCGGCCATCGGCGTGGCGCGGGACGCGGCGCGCGGGCACGAGGCGGTTTGCGTCAGCCATCAGCTGCCGATCTGGATCGTGCGCAGCTTCGTCGAGCGGCGGCGGCTGTGGCACGACCCGCGCAAGCGGCAGTGCACGCTGGCCAGCCTCACCAGCTTCACCTACCGCGGCGACCGGATCGTCTCGGTCGGCTACAGCGAGCCGGCCCGCGATCTGGTCCCGGCGCATCTGCTCGCGGGGGCCAAGCCGGTCAAGGGCGCCGCCAAAGGCTACGGCGCATAACCGGCGTGTAATGGATCGGAGACAGCGCGTCGACAATTCAATTCGGTGGTGCTGACCGGGAACCTCGGTATTCGCATCGCCATCTCACCGGGCGTCCGCGACACCTTGCGGACGTCGGATACGGCGAGAGTGAATTGAGGACGCGTGATGCGGGAGATCAGCCGGAGGGGGATTCTCGGTCTGGGAGCGGGAGCGGTGGCGTCGCTGGCCGTCGCCGGCTGCTCCTCGTCGGATTCCGGTTCCAGGCCGCGGGCGGGCAGGACGACCCAGGCCAGGCCGACGCTCCGGCCGATCGGCGACGGCTCGACCGCGTACTCCGGGAAGCAGCCGAACCAGCCGTCCGCGCCGGAGCGGCTGGAGCCGGGTCAGAAGCCGCCGCAGTTCGTGGTCTTCTCCTGGGACGGGGCGGGGGAGGTCGGCAACGGCCTCTTCCCACGGTTCCGCAAGCTCGCCAAGGACCATGGCGCGGGCATGACCTTCTTCCTGTCCGGTCTTTACTGCCTGCCGGAGTCGAAGAAGAACCTGTACCGGCCGCCGAACAACCCGGCCGGCGCCTCCGACATCGGCTATCTCACCGATGACCACGTCCGGATGACCTTGCAGAACGTGCGCGAGGCATGGCTGGAGGGCCATGAGATAGGCACCCACTTCAACGGCCACTTCTGCGCGGGGAGCGGCACGGTCGCCAACTGGACGCCCGCCCAGTGGCGGTCCGAGATCGACCAGGCTGTGTCGTTCGTCACGAAGTGGCGGACGAACACGGGGTTCACGGACCTCGACCCGCTGCCCTTCGACTACCGCAAGGAACTCGTCGGCGCCCGCACCCCGTGTCTGCTCGGCCAGGACAACCTGCTGCCGACCGCCCGGGAGCTCGGCTGGCGCTATGACGCGAGCTCGCCCGGCGGGCGCCAGGTGTGGCCCTCGAAGAAGCAGGGCATCTGGGACTTCCCGCTCCAGCAGATACCGTTTCCCGGGCATTCCTTCGAGGTCCTGTCGATGGACTACAACATCCTGGCCAATCAGTCGCGGAATTCGACGAATGCCCCGCCGGCCAACTACCCGGGCTGGCGCAAGCAGGCCACCGAGGCGTACATAGCCGGTTTCCAGCGGGCCTATGAGACAAACCGCGCCCCCTTCTTCGTCGGTAACCATTTCGAGAAGTGGAACGGCGGCATCTATATGGATGCCATCGAGGAAGCGATCAAGCACATCGCGGACGAAAAGCACAAGGACGTCCGGCTGGTGTCCTTCCGCCAGCTCACGGACTGGATGGACGCCCAGGACCCCGCGGTGCTGGCGCAGCTGCGCACGCTCGGCGTGGGCCAGCAGTGGAGCGCCGCGACCGCCTGAACGGGCGGGCCGGCGGCGTCGGGTGTGAGCCCGAAAGCAAGGCCGAAAGCAGGGCTGAGGGGGGTGCCGAAGATCCCCGAAAGGCGCATGCGAAACTTTTCACATGAGTGCCTGCCGCGCCCCTCGGCGCCTCGCGACCCGCCGTCGCGCAACCGTGCTGGCCACCGGAGCCGCCGTGGCCGCCCTGACCCTCTCCGCCTGTGGAGCAGGCGGTGCCTCGGGCGGCTCCAGCAACACCAAGTTCATCCAGGGCACCGGCGGGGTGGACACCGTGGCCAAGGGCGACCGCAAGCACGCCCCCGAGCTGGCGGGCAAGACCCTCGACGGCGGCAAGCTCGATGTCGCCGACTACCAGGGCAAGATCGTCGTCCTGAACATCTGGGGCTCGTGGTGCGCGCCGTGCCGGGCCGAGGCGCCCAACCTGGTCAAGGTCGCCAAGGACACCGAGGCGGACGGGGTGCGGTTCGTGGGGATCAACACCCGTGACCCCGACCCGGCCAACGCGATCCAGTTCGAGAAGGAATTCAAGGTCGACTACCCGAGCCTGTACGACCCGATCGGGAAACTGATGCTGCGCTTCCCCAAGGGCAGCCTCAACCCACAGGCCATCCCCACGACCATCGTCCTGGACCGGCAGGGCCGGATCGCGGCCCGCGCGCTCACCCCGCTCAGCGAGGAGAGCCTGCGCAAGATGCTCAAGCCGCTGATCGAGGAGAAGTGACGGCGTGAGCCTCCTCGCCGCCGCCGTCCCCGGCGCCAACGAGACCGTCCTGACCGGGGCGCTGCTGGTGGCGCTGCCGATCGCCGTCCTCGGCGGACTGGTCTCCTTCTTCTCCCCCTGCGTCCTGCCGCTGGTGCCCGGCTATATGTCGTATGTCACAGGCGTCACCGGTACGGATCTGGGCGAGGCCAAGCGCGGCCGGATGCTGGCCGGCGCCTCGCTCTTCGTGCTCGGCTTCACCGCCGTCTTCGTCTCCGCCGGCGCGCTCTTCGGCAACTTCGGCTGGACGCTCCAGGAGCACAAGGAGACGCTCTCCAAGGTGCTCGGGGTCGTCACGATCGTCATGGGCCTCGCCTTCATGGGGCTGCTCAAGGGCTTCGGGCAGCGGGAGTTCCGCTTCCACATCAAGCCCGGGATGGGGCTGGTGGGCGCGCCGGTGCTCGGCGCCCTGTTCGGCGTGGGCTGGACCCCGTGTCTGGGCCCCACGCTCACCGCGGTCAACGCCCTGGCCCTGAACGAGGCGAGCGCGGGTCGCGGGGCCCTGCTGATGGTCGCCTACTGCCTCGGGCTCGGACTGCCGTTCATCGCCGTGGCCATTGCCTATCGGCGCATGCTCGGCGCGTTCGGCTGGGTCAAGCGGCACTACGTCTGGGTGATGCGGATCGGCGGCGGCATGCTCGTCGCCCTGGGGATACTGCTCCTCACAGGTATCTGGGACAGCATCATGGGCGATATGCAGGCCTGGGCCCTGCGCTTCAACGTTGGGATCTGATCGATGTCCACCACCGATACCGACACCGCCACGGAGAACGGCCCCACGGGCAAGGCCGCCGACCCCGCCGACGAGCGTGAGCTCGGCGCGGCGGGGGCACAGCTGTCCACGGCCCCCGCCGAGGAGATCAACGTCCCCTCGATGGGGCCGATCGGCTGGGCCCGCTGGTTCTGGCGCCAGCTGACCTCGATGCGGGTGGCGCTGCTGCTGCTCTTCCTGCTGTCGCTCGGCGCGATCCCCGGCTCGCTGGTCCCGCAGACGGGCATCGACCCCGTCAAGGTGGACGACTTCAAGCAGCGGCACGAGACGCTCTCGCCGATCTACGAGAAGCTCGGGCTGTTCCACGTCTACAGCTCGGTGTGGTTCTCGGCGATCTACATCCTCCTGTTCGTCTCGCTGATCGGCTGCATCGTCCCGCGCACCTGGCAGTTCGTCGGCCAGCTGCGCGGCCGCCCGCCGGGCGCCCCGCGCCGGCTGACCCGGCTGCCCGCGTACACCACCTGGCGCACCGAGGCCGAGCCGGAGCGGGTGCTGGAGGCCGCCCAGCGGGTCATGAAGCGGCGCCGCTTCCGGACCCATACGGTCGGTGGCGCGGTGGCCTCCGAGAAGGGCTATCTGCGCGAGGCGGGCAACCTCCTGTTCCACATCGCGCTGATCGTGATGCTGGTGGCCTTCGCCGTCGGGCAGCTGTACAAGGCCGAGGGCGGCAAGCTGGTCGTCGAGGGTGACGGCTTCTCCAACAGCCTGGTGCAGTACGACGACTTCAAGTCCGGATCGCTCTTCGACAAGAACAACCTCGCTCCCTTCGGCTTCAAGCTGGACCGCTTCACGGCGACCTACGAGCGCAGCGGCCCGCAGAAGCGCACCCCCCGCACCTTCCGCGCCGATGTCACCTACTGGGAGGGCGCGGACGGCAAGGAGCACAAGACCTCGATCAAGGTCAACGAGCCCCTGGAGGTCGCGGGCTCCAAGGTCTATCTGCTGGGCCACGGCTACGCCCCGGTCGTCACGGTCCGCGACGGGCAGGGCAAGATCGCCTACCGCGGCGCCGTGGCCTCGCTGCCGTTCGACGGGGTCAACCTCACCGAGAACGTAGTGATCAAGGTGCCTGACTACCGCGACAAGAGCGGTAAGAAGGACCAGATCGGCTTCCAGGGACAGTTCGTGCCGACCCTCGACCTGAGCACGGGCACGATGTTCTCCCAGTTCCCGGCGCTGGACAATCCGGCGCTCATCCTGACCGCCTACCGCGGCAGCCTGGGGATCGACGGCGGGCTCCCGCAGAACGTCTACCAACTCGACACCTCCCGGATGAAGCAGTTCAAGAAGTCGGACGGGACGCCATTCGCGGACGCGCTCAAGGTCGGCGACACCATGAAGCTCCCGAACGGCGCCGGCACCTTGAAGTTCGAGGGCATCAAGACCTGGGCCACCTTCCAGATCTCCCACCGGCCGGGCAATGACTACGCGCTCGTGGGCGCCGTCGCCGCCCTGATCGGTCTCGCCGCCTCGCTGTTCATCCAGCGCCGCCGGGTGTGGGTCCGCGCGGAGACCGGAGCCGACGGCGTCACCGTCGTCGAGATGGCGGGGCTCGGCCGCAGCGAGTCCGCCAAGCTTCCCGAAGAACTCGCCGACCTCGCCGTGGCCCTCCAGTCCGAGGCTCCGCCCGCGCCGGACTCGGACCCCGAACCTGAAGCGGGCCCGGAACCGGAAACCGGCACCGCCGAAGCCGAGACCGACACCGCACAACCCGCTGATCCTGCCGAAGGAGCGCGCGCGTGAACCTCGCTGCCGAAACCAATGAGTCGCTGGCCCATTTCAGCAATGTGCTGATCTATTCGGCCATGGCGGTCTACACCCTCGCCTTCCTCGCCCATATCGCCGAGTGGGTGTTCGGCAGCCGCAGCGCCGTCGGCCGCACCGCAGCCGCCATCACCGCCGACTCCGCCACCTCCACGGCCTCCACCAAGGTGACCGTGCGGGCCGCCCAGGGCGGCGGCACCGCCGTGCTCGAACGCCCCAAGGTTGTCACCCGCTCCGCCGCGGGCACCCGCGACGTCCCCGACGGGCCAGGCGCCGCGGGCGGCACCGAGCAGGGCGATCTGTACGGCCGGATCGCCGTCGGCCTCACCGTGCTCGCCTTCCTGATGCACGTCGGCGCCGTGCTCACCCGCGCCCTGTCCGTACAGCGCGCCCCCTGGGGCAACATGTACGAGTTCTCCACGACCTTCGCCATGGTCGCGGTCGGGGCGTATCTCACGCTCCTCGTGCTCAAGAAGAACGTGCGCTGGATCGGGCTCCCCCTCGTCACCACGGTCCTCCTCGACCTCGGTCTCGCTGTCTCTGTCTTGTACACCGACAGCGCCCAGTTGGTTCCCGCCCTCCACTCGTACTGGCTGTGGATCCACGTCAGCTGCGCGATCATCTCCGGCGCGTGCCTCTACATCGGCGCCGTCTCCACGCTGCTCTACCTCTTCCGCGACCGGCACGAGGAGAAGCTCGCCAAGGGCGAGGAGCCCGGCCGCTTCGGGTCCGTCCTGGAGCGGCTGCCCGCGGCCGCCACCCTCGACAAGTTCGCGTACCGCATCAACGCCACGGTCTTCCCGCTGTGGACCTTCACGATCATCGCGGGCGCGATCTGGGCCGAGGCCGCCTGGGGCCGCTACTGGGGCTGGGACCCCAAGGAGGTCTGGTCCTTCATCACCTGGGTCGCCTACGCCTGCTACCTGCACGCCCGCGCCACCGCCGGCTGGAAGGGCCGCAAGGCCGCGTACCTCGCGCTGATCGCGTTCGGCTGCTACCTCTTCAACTACTACGGCGTCAACATCTTCATCACCGGCAAGCACTCCTACGCCGGAGTCTGACCCACCGCCGTCCCGAGGGCCGGTTCCCGTGACCAGCGTCACGGGAACCCGGGTCAACGGGGACACCCGGGACAACGCGCCCGAGGTGCTGGGCCGCATCGCGACCGTTGCCGAGCGCTCCGCGGCGCACTCGACGGCGAACTCCGCGGCGAGGCCGACGGGCAGGCCGGGCGAGAAGCCGCCGGCCGACGGGGGCATCCGCGACGACCAGTACGTCTACATCGACAGCAAGGTGGCCTTCGCGACCCAGGAGAACGGCGGGCCCGCCAAGCTGGACCCGCTGCACCGCCGGGAGATCTGGCTGTCGGTGGACGGCCTCCACACGGGGCTGCTGCGCGAGCCCGGCCGGGACGGGAACGCGCACCAGCCCCTGGACCCCGCCCCCGCCTCGGGCAAGTTCGCATACGACAGGTCGACCAGCTACCGCTACCTCCAGACCCTCCCCACCGACCCCGACCGGATGCTGAAGTGGATCTACGGCACGGTGGAGAAGCGCAAGGACCGCGAGCGGTCGCCGGACCAGGACGCGTTCGTCCTCGTCGGCGACCTCATCAGCGAGTCGCTGATGCCGCCGAAGGTGAGCGCCGCGCTCTACCGCGCGGCGGCGAAGATCCCCGGCGTGGTGGTGGTTCCCGACGCCGTGGACGCCGCCGGGCGGCACGGGGTCGCCGTCGCGCGGGTCGATTCCGGCCACTCCACGATCCGCGAGGAGCTGATCTTCAACGAGAAGACGGGCGAGTACCTCGGTGAGCGCAACGTCGCGCTCGAGGACGGCAACGGCTTTCGGACCGGGCAGGTCATCGGCACCGCCGCGGTCCTGAAGCGGGCGGTCGTGGACAGGCCGGACCAGCGCCCGTAGCGACGGCGGGACTGCCGGGCACATGTGAAGAGGCGTACGGGCCGACCGGCCCGTACGCCTCTTCACGTCGCCCTTAAGGGCTCACTCCTTGGCGTCCCCCGAGCCCTCTTCCTTCTCGCGGCGCAGCTCCTCCTCGCGGCGGCGGAGGTCCGCCTCCCAGTCCTTGAGCAGCGACTCGTCCTTCTTGTTCTCATCCTTGAGGGACTTGAGGAACTCGGGGTTGTCGTCCGGGGCCACCCACTGCTGCTGTCGCCGTCCGGCCGGGGAACCGCCGCCGGCGCCCCCGCCGGCCCCCGCGTGCGCGGGCCGGTTCTTGCCCGCCACCAGCCAGGCGATCGGACCGATCAGCACCTCGCCGAAGAGCAGCACGATGAGCACCCAGACCACCTTGGGCAGGTGGCGCACTTCGTCTTCGGGGGTGTTCAGGCAGTCGATGAAGGCGTAGATCCACAGCGCCAGGATGAGCAGGAAGGGCAGATACCTGAGCATGATGGCCGGTCCCCGGGGAATGATGGTGGGCCGTGCGTGGCCCCATGACGGATCCAGAGTAGTGCGTACCGGATACTGGGACGCATGGCTTATGACGATCTTCGCTCCTTTCTGCGGGCGCTCGACCGCGAGGGAGACCTCAGGCGCATCAAGGCCGAAGTCGACCCGTATCTGGAGATCGGGGAGATCGTCGACCGGGTGAACAAGTCGGGTGGCCCGGCGCTGCTCTTCGAGAACGTCAAGGGCTCGTCGATGCCGTTGGCGATGAACGTCTACGGCACCGACCGCCGCTTCCTCAAGGCCCTCGGGCTCGGCTCGTACGAGGAGATCGGCGAGAAGATCGGCGGGCTGGTCAAGCCGGAGCTGCCGCACGGCTTCGGCGGGCTGCGCGAGGCGTTCGGGAAGCTCGGCGCCATGGCGCATGTGCCGCCGAAGAAGGTGAAGGACGCGCCCGTCCAGGAGGTGGTGCTCACCGGCGACGACGTCGACCTGGAGGCGCTGCCCGCGCTGTTCACCTGGCCCGAGGACGGCGGGTCCTTCTTCAACCTCGGCCTGACCCACACCAAGCACCCCGAGACCGGGGCCCGGAACCTGGGCCTGTACCGGCTCCAGCGCCATGACCGCCGCACCATCGGCATGCACTGGCAGATCCACAAGGACAGCCGCAACCACTACCAAGTGGCCGCCAGGCGTGGCGAGAAGCTGCCGGTGGCGATCGCCTTCGGGGCGCCGCCCGCTGTGACGTACGCCTCGACCGCGCCGCTGCCCGGGGACATCGACGAGTACCTCTTCGCGGGCTTCGTCCAGGGCCGGCGGGTCGAGATGGTCGACTGCAAGACGGTGCCGCTCCAGGTCCCGGCGCAGGCGGAGGTGGTCATCGAGGGGTGGCTGGAGCCCGGAAAGACCCTGCCCGAGGGGCCGTTCGGCGACCACACGGGCTTCTACACCCCGCAGGAGCCCTTCCCGGCGCTCACCATCGACTGTGTGACGATGCGGCAGCGTCCGCTGCTCCAGTCGATCGTGGTGGGCCGCCCGCCGACCGAGGACGGGCCGCTGGGGCGGGCGACGGAGCGGTTCTTCCTCCCCCTGCTCAAGATCATTATCCCGGACATCGTGGACTACCACCTCCCGGAGTCGGGCGGCTTCCACAACTGTGCGATCGTCTCCATCGAGAAGAAGTACCCCAAGCACGCACAGAAGGTGATGCACGCCATCTGGGGCGCGCACATGATGTCGCTGACCAAGCTGATCGTCGTGGTCGACGCCGACTGCGACGTCCACGATCTGCACGAGGTGTCCTGGCGGGCGCTCGGCAACACCGACTACGCCCGCGACCTGACCGTCGTCGAGGGCCCCGTCGACCATCTCGACCACGCCTCGTACCAGCAGTTCTGGGGCGGCAAGGCGGGCATCGACGCCACGGCGAAGTGGCCCGAGGAGGGCTATACGCGCGACGGCGGCTGGCCGCACATGGTCGAGTCGGACCCCGACACGGCCGAACGGGTGACAAGGCGATGGAAGGAGTACGGGCTGTGACAGGCGCGTCGAGAACGGAGGCGGGCGGCGCGGGCCTGCTCCCCGCCCCCGCCGGGGTGGCCCGATGAGTGCGAATTCGGCCACCCCCGACCTCCTCGGCCCCGAGCCCGCGCCGCCCGGCCGCGTCCGCGCCTTTCTGCGGCTGGTGATGATCGAGCACTCGGTCTTCGCGCTGCCCTTCGCCTACATCGCCTCGCTGACCGCGATGGAGCTGTGGGACGGCACAGTCCACTGGCTGCGGCTGCTGCTGGTCACGGTCGCGATGGTGGGGCTGCGCACCTTCGCGATGGCCTGCAACCGGATCATCGACCGGGAGATCGACGCCCGTAATCCGCGCACCGCGGGGCGCGAGCTGGTGACCGGCGTGGTGCCGGTGCGCTCGGCCTGGATCGGCGCGCTGGTCGCGCTCGCCGTCTTCCTCGGCGCGGCCGCGCTGCTGAACCCGCTGTGCCTGGCCCTGGCGCCGGTCGCGATCGCCCCGATGGTGGTCTATCCGTACGGGAAGCGCTTCACGAACTTCCCGCACGCGATCCTCGGCCTCGCCCAGGCCATGGGCCCGGTCGGGGCGTGGATCGGGATCACGGGGGAGTGGTCCTGGGACGCGGTGATCCTCGGCCTCGCGGTCGGCATCTGGATCGGCGGCTTCGATCTGATCTACGCCTGCCAGGACGTGGCGGCCGACCGGGCCCACGGGGTGAAGTCGGTGCCGGCCCGCTTCGGCATCGCCGGGGCCCTGTACGGGGCGCGCGTCTGCCATGTCGTCACCACGCTGCTGCTGGGCTGGTACGGGCTGGCCACGGACGCCGGGTTCTTCTTCTGGCTCGGTCTGGTGATCGTGGCGGCGGCGTTCTGGTACGAGCACTCGGTGGTGCGGCCCGGCGATCTGTCCCGGCTGAACCGCGCGTTCTTCACGGTCAACGGCTTCGTGGGGATCGCGCTGTTCTGCTGCGCGCTGCTCGACCTGCTGGTGCGGGGACTGAGCCTGTGAGACGCGCCGGTTAGGCTCGTCATGTGGAGCCGCCGCATGAGCCGTACAGGCCGCACGAAGAAGTGAGCCGGCGCCGGCCCTGGGTGGTCGGTGTCTCCGGCGCGTCCGGGACGCCGTACGCCGCCTCCGTGCTACGCGCGCTGATGGCCGCGGGGGAGGCGGTCGACCTGGTGGTCAGCCGGGCCTCGCGGCTGACGCTGCTGGACGAGACGGGGATCTCCTTCCGGGACGCGCACTGGCGCCAGGACCTCGGCCGCTGGCTGGCGCGGGGCGCGGACGGCACGCCGGACGCCTTCGAGGCGCGGGTGGACGTGGCGGACGTACGCCACTGGGCGGCCGGGGACCTGGCCGCGGGCCCGTCCTCCGGCAGCTATGACGTCAAGGGGATGCTGATCGTCCCGGCGAGCACCGCGTGTGTGGCGGGGGTGGCGCTCGGCCTGTCGAAGGACCTGCTCCAGCGGTCGGCGAGCGTGACGCTCAAGGAGCGGCGCCCGCTCGTGGTGGCGGTGCGCGAGGCGCCGCTGAGCGGCCAGACCCTCCGTCACCTGGTCGCGCTGGACGAGGCGGGCGCGGTCGTGGTGCCCGCGTCGCCCGCGTTCTACGCGGGGGCGACCCATATCCAGGACCTGGTGGACTTCGTGGCGGGGCGGGTGCTGGACGCGGCAGGGGTGCCGCACAAGCTGTACCGCCGGTGGGAGGGGGAACTCCGGGGTGGGACCGGAGACGGCTAGCGGGCCGCACCGCCACGTCGCCTTGACGCGTGGCTCGCCCGCAGGTTCTGCGGGATTTAGAGGGTGCCATGCCCTGATGCCTTAGATTATATGTGTAAACTTGCTATATCTCTGAATAATGGAAGGCGCTCGGCATATGGACGCGGTGGATAGGCAGCTCATCCAGGCCCTGCGGGAGAACGGGAGGGCCTCCTACGCGGAGCTCGGCCGCCTCGTCGGCCTGTCCGGACCCAGCGTCACCGACCGGATCAACCGCCTGGAGGCGGCCGGTGTGATCACCGGCTACCGCGCGACCGTCGACGCCGCGTCCCTCGGCCTCGGGGTCACCGCCCTCATCGGCATCCAGCTCTCCGACGCCGCCGACCACGAGGACGTGGCGGGGCGGCTGCGCGAGCTGGCCGAGATCGAGGACTGCTGGTTCATCGCGGGCGACGACTCGTACATGCTCAAGGTGCGCGCCGGCGATGTGGACGGGCTGGAGCGGACCATCCGCCGGCTGTCCGGCACCAAGGGCGTCGCCCGGACGCGTACCACGATCGTGCTGTCCACCAAGTGGGAGAACCGGGTCGGCGAACTGCCCGACGACGTCGAGGCGTAGGCTCAGAAGGTCACTCAAGCAAAGGCCTACAAAAGCAGACGTATGGGAGGCGGCCGCATGACTGCGTCTATCGAAGATGCGGGTCTCAAGCGCGAACTGGAAGAGAAGGTCCGCGCCGGAGAGCGGCTGTCGCGCGAGGACGGCATCGCGCTGTACGCGTGCGACGACCTGGCATGGCTCGGCGGGCTGGCCCACGAGGTGCGCACCCGCAAGAACGGTGACGTGGTGCACTTCAACGTCAACCGCCACCTCAACATGACCAATGTGTGCACCGCCTCGTGCGCGTACTGCTCCTTCCAGCGCAAGCCCGGCGAGAAGGACGCGTACACCATGCGCATCGAGGAGGCCGTCCGCCTCGCCAAGGCGATGGAGAACGAGAACCTCACCGAGCTGCACATCGTCAACGGCCTGCACCCCACCCTCCCTTGGCGCTACTACCCGCGGTCGCTGAAGGCGCTCAAGGAAGCCCTTCCGCAGGTGTCCCTGAAGGCCTTCACCGCCACCGAGATCCACCACTTCGAAAAGATCTCCGGGCTGCCGGCCTCCGAGATCCTCGACGAGCTGATCGACGCCGGCCTGGAGTCGCTCACCGGCGGCGGCGCGGAGATCTTCGACTGGGAGGTCCGGCAGCACATCGTCGACCACGACACCCACTGGGAGGACTGGTCGCGCATCCACCGGCTGGCGCACGAGAAGGGCCTCAAGACCCCGTGCACCATGCTGTACGGGCATGTCGAGGAGCCCCGGCACCGGGTGGACCACGTGCTGCGGCTGCGCGAACTCCAGGACGAGACCGGCGGTTTCCAGGTCTTCATCCCGCTGCGCTACCAGCACGACTTCGTGGACATGAAGGACGGCAAGATCCGCAACCGGCTCCAGGCCAGGACCACCATGGCCACCGGCGCGGAGGCGCTGAAGACCTTCGCGGTCTCGCGGCTGCTGTTCGACAACATCCCCCATGTGAAGGTCTTCTGGGTGATGCACGGCGTACGGACCGCCCAGCTCGCGCTCAACCACGGCGCGGATGACATGGACGGCTCGGTCGTCGAGTACAAGATCACTCACGACGCCGACAACTACGGCACGCCGAACAAGCTGACCCGCGACGACCTGCTGGAGCTCATCCGGGACGCGGGATTCCGGCCGGTGGAGCGGAACACCCGCTACGAGATCATCCGCGAGTACGACGGACCGGACCCGGACCGGCGCGAGACGCCGCAGGCCATGCGCGTCTGACGACGGATCTCAGGGTCGTCGCCGGGGCGCTCGGCGGGCCGTGATTCACTGGATGGGCAGGATTTCCCAGGAGAACAGAAAGAAGACGGGCCGTGTCCTTCAAGCCGAGCGCGACGTTCCGCTACACCGCCATGCGCCTGGGGATCTTCGCGGGCTGCTTTCTGGTGATGTGGGGCCTGGTGTACTTCCGGTTGCTGCCCTCCGGGCTCGGCAACGCGAACCTCTTCTGGGTCGTGCTGCTGGCGCTGGTCGTCTCGGCGCCGCTGAGCTTCATTCTGCTGCGCAAGCAGCGCGACGACATGGCGGCCCAGGTCGCGGAGCGGGTGGACCGCGCCAAGGAGCGGCTCGCGGCTAACCAGGGCCAGGAGGACGGCGCCTGAGCCGCGCTCGGCCGCCCACCCCGTCCTGTAACGCTCCTCACACGCCTCCGACGCCCCGCCGGCCAGCTCCCGCTGGCCGGCGGGGCGTTGTTCGCTTCCGCCGCCGTGTGTAAAAGCTTGCCTATGGGGAACTCAAAGCCAGGGTGTTAATGTTTTCGTCATGACGACAGCAGCCGCGCCCCGCATCACCACGAGCGTTCCGCTCGTGGCGCGCCTGCACATCGATCTCTGCCGCTGCCGGTCGGCGGCCTGTCGCCGCCGCTGACCGCTTGTCCCCCGTCCCAGCGGCCGGAGATCCAAGCACGGACTCCTGGCTCACCCCTGTCCGCTTCTTCTCCCCCGACGTCGTCCCCCTGACTTCCCCTGCCTTTTCCTGCCCTCGGAGTGTGTCCGTTGTCATCCGTCCCCGAGACGCCGTCTCAGAGATCCTCCATACGCCTGCCCAAGGTGCCGTTCTGGGCGCAGATCCTGCTGGGCCTGGTGCTCGGCGTGCTGCTCGGCTGGGCCGCCCGCAGCGGTGACGTCGGCTGGCTGGTCACCACCCTCGACAAGATTGGCTCGATCTTCGTCCAACTGCTGAAGCTCGCCGTCGCCCCGCTGGTCTTCTTCGCGATCCTGGTCTCGATCACCAACCTGCGGAACGTCAACAACGCCGCGCGCCTGGCGACCCGCACCCTGCTGTGGTTCATGGCGACCTCGCTGATCGCGGTCGCCATCGGCCTGGCGATCGGCCTGGTCACCAACCCCGGCGCGGGCACCGGCCTCACCCCGCAGGACGGCTCCAAGCCCGAGCACGCGGGCTCCTGGCTGGACTTCCTCACCGGCATCGTGCCGACCGACGTCATCACGCCGTTCACCGAGCTGAACGTCCTCCAGATCGTCTTCATGGCCGCCGTCGCGGGCGTCGCCGCCCTCAAGCTCGGCGAGAAGGCACAGCCGATCCTCACCCTCAGCCAGGCCGTCCTGGAGCTGCTCCAGAAGGCCCTGTGGTGGGTCATCCGCCTCGCCCCGCTGGGCACCCTCGGCCTCATCGGCTACGCCATCGCCGAGTACGGCTGGGACCTCATCGGCAAGTACGCCACCTTCACGGCCGACATCTACGTCGGCTGCGCCCTGGTGATGTTCGGCGTCTACCCGCTGCTGCTGGCCACCGTCGCCAAGGTCAACCCGCTGCACTTCTTCAAGGGCGCCTGGCCCGCGATCCAGCTCGCGTTCGTCTCCCGCTCCTCGGTCGGCACCATGCCGGTCACCCAGAAGGTCACCGAGCGCCTCGGCGTCCCCAAGGAGTACGCCTCCTTCGCGGTGCCCTTCGGGTCGACGACGAAGATGGACGGCTGCGCCTCGATCTACCCGGCCATCGCCGCGATCTTCATCGCCCAGATCTTCGATGTGCACCTCGGCGTCGGCGACTACCTGCTGATCGCCTTCGTCTCGGTCATCGGCTCGGCCGCCACGGCGGGCCTCACCGGCGCCACCGTCATGCTGACCCTGACCCTGTCCACGCTCGGCCTCCCGCTGGAGGGCGTCGGCCTCCTCATGGCCATCGACCCGATCCTGGACATGATGCGCACCGCCACGAACGTGGCAGGTCAGGCGCTGGTCCCGGTCATCGTCTCGGCCCGCGAGAAGATCCTCGACCGGCAGGCCTACGACCACGCCTCGGCGTCCCCCCTGGACGACGCGGCCACCGTCGAAGACCGCCAGGTGGTCCCGGCCGCCGCGTAGCGGCCGCCCGGCCCCGACGTCGCCCCGCTCTCATGGCCCTCGGCCGAGAGCGGGGCGACGTGCTTTTCCGGCTACCGGTCGCGCTTGCTGGAACGGCAAGGAAGTTCGCCGTTCCGGCAGGGGCGGCGCATGGTGGGGGGCATGAGTGAGCACAAGGTTTCCGATGAGTTCGATGTCGTGGTGGTCGGAGGGGGTGTCGCCGGGCTGTCGGGCGCGCTGACGCTGGCGCGCGCCCGTCGCTCCGTATTGGTGATCGATTCCGGCGAGCCGCGCAACGCGCCCGCCGCCGCGGCGCATGGACTGCTGTCCCGGGACGGTGTGCCGCCGCTCGAGCTGTTGCGGATCGGCCGGGAGGAGGTGGTCGGCTACGGCGGGCGGATCCTGTCCGACCGGGCGGTCTCCGCGCGGCGGGTGGAGGGCGGCTTCGCCGTCGAGGCCGGGAGCGGCCGGGTCTTCCGGGCGCGGCGGCTGCTGGTGACGACCGGGCTGGTCGACGAGGTGCCGGAGGTGCCGGGGCTGCGGGAGCGGTGGGGGCGGGATGTGCTGCACTGCCCGTACTGCCACGGCTGGGAGGTCCGCGACGCGCCGATCGGTGTGCTGGGCGGCAGCCCGCTCTCCGTGCATCAGGCGCTGCTGTTCCGGCAGTGGTCGCCCCGGGTGACGCTGTTCCTGCACACCGGTGGCGATCTGGCCGAGGAGGAGTGGGAGCGGCTGGCCGCGCGGGGGATCGCCGTGGTCGACGGCGAGGTGACGGGGCTGGACGTGGTGGAGGACCGGCTGGCCGGGGTCCTGCTGGCCTCGGGCCGCCGGGTGGCGGTGGAGGCCTTGGCGGTGGGGCCGCGGATGGTCGCGCGCGGCGAGGTCCTCGCGGGCCTGGGGCTGAGCGCGGTGGAGCACTCCATGGGGGTCGGGACCTGTGTGGCGTCGGACGCGAGCGGGCTCACCGAGGTGGCCGGGGTGTGGGTGGCGGGGAACGTCACCGATCCGACGGCCGGCGTCCCGGTGGCGCAGGCCGCCGGGGTGCAGGCCGCCGCGGCGATCAACGCGGATCTGGTGAACGCGGACACCGAGGCCGCTGTGGCCCGCCGCAGGGCGGCCGTCTCCGGAGGTTCCGGGGGTGTTTTCAGTGCGGTCGCCGAGGCCGAGGTCGCCGCGCGGGTCCTGGGCGAGCGCCGGCATGGCCTGGACCCGCTGCGGCGCTCCGAAGGGCCCGCGCGACCGTAGCGTGGGCGGGGTCAGCCGGGGCGGACACGCAGGTGGGCGCGTTCGCCCTGCTGGCCGAAGATGATCAGGAGCTCGACCGGACGGTCATCCGCGGGGCCGAGCCAGTGGGGGACGTGGGTGTCGAACTCCGCCGCCTCGCCGGGCGCCAGGACGAGGCTGCGCTCGCCGAGGCGGAGGCGCAGCCGGCCGTTGAGGACGTAGAGCCACTCATAGCCCTCGTGGGTCTTCAGGTCGGGTTCGCCGACGCTGGGCGCGATGACGAGCTTGTGGGCGTGCAGACCTCCGGCGCGGCGGGTGAGCGGCACGAACGTCAGGTGGCCGCGGGTGACCGGGTGCAGATGGACCCGGGGGTCGCCGGTGTGCGGGGCGCCGACGAGCTCGTCCAGGGGGACTCCGTAGGCGCGGGCGAGCGGGAGCAGCAGCTCCAGGTTGGGCCTGCGCCCGCCGCTCTCCAGGCGGGAGAGCGTGCTCTCCGAGATGCCGGTGGTGTGGGCCACGGAGGCCAGGGTGAGGCCGCGCTCCCGGCGCAGCTCCCGGAGCCGGGGACCGACCGCGGCCAGCACGTTGTTGAACTCGTCCACACCCCTCATCGTCCCTCATCGTGCTGAGACGGCATGTTCCTTTGCGACAGCGGCCGGTGGGCGGCGCCGGTCAGCCCACGCCGTCCTCGGCCAGGACGCGGGCCATGTTGCGCTCGGCCAGGGCCGTGATGGTCACGAAGGGGTTGACGCCGATCGAGCCCGGGATGAGGGAGCCGTCGGTGACGTACAGCCGGTCGTAGCCGAGGGCCCGGCCGTACGCGTCCGTGGCGCGGCCCAGGACGCAGCCGCCGAGCGGGTGGTAGCAGAAGTCGGCGGCGAAGGAGCGGGTGTCGCCGAAGAGGTCGAAGCGGTAGATGGTGCCGTTGGCGGAGTTGACGCGGTCGAAGAGGGTCTTGGCGGCGGTGATGGAGGGGGCGCTCTGGGTGCTGGTCCAGTTCAGGACGGCCGCGTCCTTGGCCGCGTCGTAGCTGAAGGTGCCGCGCTCGGGGTTCTTGGTGATGGCCAGATAGAGGCTGGCCCAGGTCTCGAGGCCGGCCGGGAGCGGGGCGATCTCGGCGAAGACCGGGTTGGCGGCGTTGGACCAGTCGTCGAGGGCCATCACCGGGATGGTGGACTGGTTGGCGCCGGTCGGGTTCCAGATGTGGTTGGCGCGGCCGAGCATGACGTTGCCGTTGCCGCCCCAGCCCCGGCCGACCTGGGCGCTGAGGGCGGGCAGCGTGCCGGTCTCGCGGGCGCGCAGCAGGAGTTCGGTGGTGCCGAGGCTGCCGGCGCCGAGGAAGAGCGAGCGGCAGGAGACCTCGTCGGTGGCGATGACGGCGCCCGTGTCGTCGAGCCGGTCCACGGTGAGGACGTAGGTGCCGTCGGCGGCTCTCCGGACGGCTCTGGCGCGGCTGAGGGTGCGGATGGTGACGTTGCCCGTGCCGAGTGCCGCCGGGAGATACGTTTTGTCGAGGCTGCGCTTGCCGAAGTTGTTGCCGTAGATGACCTCTTGGGCGAGGGCGGACTTGGTCGCGGTCCCGGCCGCCTCGCGCTGCATGTAGTCGAAGTCGTAGACGTTGGGCACGAAGACGGTCTTCAGGCCCGCCGCCTTCGCCTGGTCGCGGGCGACCCGGGCGTACTTGTACCACTCGGTGGACTCGAACCACGCGGACGGGACGGGGGCGGCGCCCAGCATGCGGTTCGCGCGCGGGAAGTACGTGGCGTACATCGCGTCCGCGTCGACCTGCGGCAGGACCTCCTGGAGGTACGCGCGGGGCGGGGTGACCGCGATGCCGCCGTTGACGAGCGAGCCGCCGCCGACGCCGCGCCCGACGTAGACGGACATGTTGGGGAAGCGGACGCGGTCCAGGACGCCGGGGTAGGGCGTGATGTCCTTGTTGATGACGTCCAGCCACAGGAAGGTGGCCAGCGGGGCCTCGGTTCTGGTGCGGAACCACATGGAGCGCCGGTCGGGCGAGGTCATGGAGCAGTAGACCTTGCCGTCGGCGGCCGGGGCGTCCCACAGCCGCCCCATCTCCAGGACCAGGGTCCGCACGCCCGCCTCGCCGAGCCGCAGGGCGGCGACCGCCGCGCCGTAGCCGGAGCCGACGACCACGGCCGGGGCGTACTCGGTGCTCGCGGTGGCCGTGGGGCGGTCGGCGGCGGCCGCCGGGGAGAGGGCTATCCGGGTGAGCCCGAGGGCCGCGGCGCCGCGCAGGGCGGCCAGACCAAGAATGTGACGACGCGTCAGATTTGCTGTCATGCCCGCATCATGTGCGGAGGGTCAGGTTCCGGCCATACGGTTCACTCATGGTCTTTTGTCGACCACTCACGCCACACGCCCACCAAAGGGTCATAGCAGCCTCTTCCGCCCCATTCGCGTTATCAACGTCGGACGCGTACGGCGTCGGGTGGAGGAACGATGGCGGTAGAGGCGAGGCGGGCGGAGCAGCGGGAGCCCGATCCGGAGAGCCGGAACAGAGTGGGCACGGTCATCGTCGACTGGCTGACCACGACCGACCACAAGAAGATCGGCACCTTGTACATGGTGACGTCCTTCGTCTTCTTCCTCTTCGCCGGGCTGCTGGCGATGGTGATGCGGGCGGAGCTGGCGCGGCCGGGCACTCAGATCGTGTCCAATGAGCAGTTCAACCAGGCGTTCACCATGCACGGCACGATCATGATGCTGATGTTCGCGACCCCGCTGTTCGCGGGTTTCGCCAACGCCATCATGCCGCTCCAGATCGGCGCCCCGGATGTGGCGTTCCCGCGGCTGAACATGTTCGCCTACTGGCTCTATCTCTTCGGCTCGCTCATCGCGGTGTCCGGTTTCCTCACCCCGGGCGGAGCCGCCGACTTCGGCTGGTTCGCCTATACGCCGCTGTCCGACAAGGTGCATTCGCCGAATGTGGGCGGCGATATGTGGGTCATGGGGCTCGCCTTTTCCGGGTTCGGCACGATCATGGGCGCGGTCAACTTCATCACCACGATCATCACCATGCGCGCCCCGGGCATGACGATGTTCCGGATGCCGATCTTCACCTGGAACGTCCTGCTGACCAGCGTGCTGGTGATCATGGTATTCCCGGTGCTGGCCGCGACCCTCTTCGCGCTGGAGGCGGACCGCAAGTTCGGGGCGCGGGTCTACGACCCGGCCAACGGCGGGGCGCTGCTGTGGCAGCACCTGTTCTGGTTCTTCGGCCATCCCGAGGTCTACATCATCGCGCTGCCGTTCTTCGGGGTGATCACCGAGATCATTCCGGTCTTCAGCCGCAAACCGATCTTCGGATACGCGGGTCTGATCGGCGCGACCATCTCCATCACCGGGCTGTCGGCCACGGTGTGGGCGCACCACATGTTCGTCACCGGGGCGGTGCTGCTGCCGTTCTTCGCCTTCATGTCCTTCCTGATCGCGGTGCCCACCGGGGTGAAGTTCTTCAATTGGGTCGGGACGATGTGGAAGGGGTCGCTGTCCTTCGAGACGCCCATGCTGTGGGCCATCGGATTCCTGGTCACCTTCCTCTTCGGCGGGCTCACCGGCGTTCTTCTGGCCTCGCCGCCCCTCGACTTCCACGTCAGCGACAGCTATTTCGTGGTGGCCCACTTCCACTACGTCGTCTTCGGCACCGTGGTGTTCGCGATGTTCGGCGGCTTCTACTTCTGGTGGCCGAAGTTCACCGGGAAAATGCTTGACGAGCGGCTCGGGAAAATCCATTACTGGACGCTGTTCACCGGTTTTCACACCACCTTCCTCGTCCAGCACTGGCTCGGCGTCAAGGGAATGCCGCGCCGCTACGCCGACTATCTGGCCGCGGACGGATTCACCGGGCTGAACACCATCTCGACGATCGGCGCGTTTCTGCTCGGCATGTCCACCCTCCCGTTCCTCTACAACGTCTGGAAGACCGCCAAATACGGGGAGAAGGTGACCGTGGACGACCCCTGGGGATACGGCCGGTCGCTGGAGTGGGCGACCTCCTGTCCGCCGCCGCGCCACAACTTCCTGGCCCTCCCCAGGATCCGCAGCGAGTCCCCCGCCTTCGATCTGCGCCACCCCGAGATCACCGCCGAGCCGGTGCAGCACGAGCGGGCGTAGGCGCGGGTGCCAGGGCGCCGCGAGATGTCCCGCGAGACGCCGCGCGAGGTCGAGTCGGGCATCGCCCGGCTGGAGGGCTATCTGCTGTGCCGGAGCGAGCTCGACGACGCCCGGGCGGACGCCGAGGCGTTCGCGGGCCGCCTGGCCTGGCTCACCGCCGCCCAGCGCGAGGAGGTGGTCCGCCTGTACGCCGAGGAGCGCGTCGAGCTCTCCCGGCGGATGCTGCGCCGCATCGTCGACCGCTGCGAGGAACTGCGCGCCGAGTACACGGCGCGGTACGAGGAGCTGAGGCGGCGTCTGCTGTGCCGGTGCGTCGCGCTGGCCCTGGTGGCGCTGGCGGTTCTGGTGCTGGTGGCGCTGGTGGCAGCCCCGGCCGCCGTAGCGCTTGACCTTGATCTTCCGGACCCGGTGTGAGGGGTCCTCGGCACCCGTAGGCTTGGCGGCGATCAAGGCGGCCGAGGGGCGCCGGGGCACGGGCGAAGGGGGCGGCCGGCGTGGGCGGGGCGACGAAGAACAGGCGGATGCCGAGGGCGGTGCGCGAGCAGCAGATGCTCGACGCGGCCGTACGGACCTTCGCGCGGCGCGGCTACCGGAACGCCTCCATGGACGACATCGCCGAGCAGGCCGGGGTCTCCAAACCGCTGGTTTATCTGTATCTGCACTCCAAAGACGAGCTGTTCGCGGCGTGCATCCGGCGGGAGGCCGCCTCGCTGGTGGCGGCCATACGGGCCGCCGTCGAGTACGACGCGCCCGCCGACCGCCGGCTGTGGAGCGGGCTGCACGGCTTCTTCGCGCACACCGCCGAGCACCCGGACGGATGGGTGCTGCTGCACGTACAGGCCCGTACACACGGCGGTCCCTTCGCGCTGGAGGTCGTCGCGATGCGGGCGGAGATCGTCGAGTTCGTGACCCAGGCGCTCACGGCGGCCGCGCGGGAGAAAGCGCGGTGCGGGTCGGCGCGGGGGACGGGCCGGATAACCGGCGGCGAGGCGTCCGGGCTCGCGTACGCGCTGGTGGGCGCGGCGGAGTCGCTGGCCGAGTGGGCGGGCGACCCGGCGGGCGGGGGGCCTTCGGCCGAAGAGGCGGCGGCCACACTGATGAACTTCGCCTGGACGGGGCTCGGCAGCCTGATGCGGGGCGAGCGGTGGTCGTCCGGGGAGCACACACCGGCGTAGGCGCGCGCCCGTACGCGCAGGGCGTACGCGGACGCGGGCCTCAGCCGATGAGGGCCTTCGCGTACAGGGCCTTGGGGTCCTTGGCCCGGGAAACCCCGGAGGGGTGCGCGTACCGCTGCGTGGCCGGGTGCGCGGCGCCCTCCTGCCACACCGCGGACACATCGGCCCCGCTGCCCGAGCCGCCCTCGGCGGGGGACAGGTCCACCGGAGTGAAGTTGGACGGGGCGGTGTGCCAGCCGTCCGGGGCCAGCCGGGTGGCCAGGACGTAGGTTCTGCCCGGCTGGAGCGCCGGGGCGTCGCCCACCACGATCCGCTGCCGCCGCAGCGGGTCGTCGCCGCCCTCCTGGGCGACCCGCACGCTGCCGCTCACCTCGCCCTTGAGCGTCTTGCGCACCTCGACCACATAGGTCGTCCACAGCAGCCGGTCGCCGTCGGTGCGCCGCGGCCCCTCGCGCGCCGTGACCTCGCCGATGAACACGTCGTCGGCCCAGCCGGCGGCGAGCTCCGGGGTGTCGAGCCGTACCGCGTAGGTGGGGTGGTACCGCGTGGTGCCGTACGGCACGGTGAACCACGCGGCCGCGCTGCCGCCGATGGCGACGAGGGCCGTGCCGAGCGCGATCGCCATGCCGCGCGCTCCCGTGCGCGTCGCGCGCGCTGCTCCGTCGTAGCGAGAGCCGGTGAACACGGCGCCGTTCACCCCCAGATGGCCCGGTAGGCCGTGATGTCGAGGTCCGACGGGGCGATGGCGGTGCGGGTGTCGTCGCAGTACATGACCGCGCCGGAGGCGGTGCGGTGCCCCAGCCGCAGCGCGTGGCCGAGTTCATGGGTGACCACGCCGCGCCGGGTGTCGGCGGAGTAGTCCTTCAGGAAGTGGTCGTTGAGGATGATGTCGTCGGAGCCGAGGTCATGGGACTCCCACATGCCGGACCAGCCGACGTCGTCGCGGTCGATGTCGCTCGCGTCGACGTCCGCGTACGCGGTGTCCTTGCCCTTCGTGCCGGTGCCCGTGCCGGCGTCGGTCCCGGCCTCCGGCCTGATGTCGACCCGGCCCAGGGCGTTCCACTCGGCGCGGGCCCGGTCCCACTCCGCCGTGTACTTGGTGTGCAGCACATAGGTCAGCACCGCGCCGTCCACGGAGCCGACGGTGTCCGGGTCGTCCCCGCAGGCGGCGAGGGCGGGTGTGGCGGGCAGCCCGGCGCACAGCCCCGCGGTCAGCGAGGCGGTCGTCAGAAGGCGTACGGGGAGGCGTAGGGACCGCCTGGTGAGGCGGCCGCCGCCGGTGCGCACCATGTGCACCACCCCTCGTGGGTGTACGGCCCGAGGGCATCAACGTAAACAGGCGCCGCCACACGGCGCATGCGCACAGGTCTTCCCGGGGGAATCCAAGCATGATTACTCTGAAGTAAGGTTACTGACGGGTCAGGAGACGTCATGGCACAGCGGTCAGCACCTCCCACGGCCACCTCCACGGCCCCGCCCGCGGTCGCGTCCCCGCCCGCCCTCGCCCCGCCCGAACTGCGGTCCGTGGACGGCCGGATACGGCAGGCGGCCGTCCCGCCGCTCGCCCCGCACCCCACCCGCGGCAGCCTGGCCGACATCCCCTTCGACAACGCCGCCCAGGCCCCCGACGCCCCCGTCCTCAGCCGCCCGACCCCGGACGGCGGCTGGCGGGACGTCACCGCCGCCACGTTCGCCGCCGAGGTGCTGGCCTGCGCCAAGGGCCTGATCGCGCACGGTCTGCGCCCCGGCGACCGGCTCGCCATCATGGCCCGCACCACCTACGAGTGGACGCTGTTCGACTTCGCCGCCTGGGCCGCCGGTCTTGTCACCGTCCCCGTCTACCCCACCTCCTCACAGGAGCAGACGCTGCACATCCTGCGGGATTCGGGCGCGGTCGCCTGCGTCGTGGAGAGCGTCGAGCAGTCGCGGCTGGTCAGCGCCGTACGGCGGGAGCTGCCCGGCCTCGCCCACCTCTGGCAGTTCGACGCCGGGGCCGTCGCCAAGATCGACGCGGCCGGGCGGGCGGTCCCGGACGCGGACGTGGCGCGCCGCCGCGTCGGCCGCGGCCCCGACGACCTCGCGACCCTCGTCTACACCTCGGGCACCACGGGCCGTCCCAAGGGCTGTGCGCTCACCCATGGCAACTTCTTCGCCGAGGTGGACAACGCCATCGAACTGCTCCACCCGGTCTT
This sequence comes from Streptomyces sp. NPDC028305, assembly GCF_055569495.1. Classification (NCBI taxonomy): domain Bacteria; kingdom Bacillati; phylum Actinomycetota; class Actinomycetes; order Kitasatosporales; family Streptomycetaceae; genus Streptomyces; species Streptomyces sp. NPDC028305. Next base: position 410,644 of record NZ_JBVHTN010000011.1, on the reverse strand, counting down.
CAAGTCGGTCAGCGTGGAGCCCGCCGCCACACTTCTCTTTCTCCCGCTGTCGCATGTCTTCGGGCGCATGATCGCGGTCGGCTGTCTGCGGGCACGGGTGCGGCTCGGCCACGCGCCCAGCCTCCGCACCGAGGACCTCCTCGCGGGCCTGGCCGGATTCCGGCCGACCTTCCTGCTGGCCATCCCCTATGTACTGGAGAAGGTCTTCAACTCGGGCCGCGCGACGGCCGAACGGATGGGCCGCGCCGCCTCCTTCGACCGCGCCGCCGGGGTGGCCCGGCGGTACGGCGTGGCGCTGGAGGAGGCCCGGCGCGGCGGCCGCGGCCCCGGGCCGGTGCTGCGCGCCGCCCACGCGCTGTACGACCCGCTGGTCTACCGCCGCATCCGGGACGCGCTCGGCGGCAAGGTGCGCTATGTGATCTGCGGCGGCTCCCCGCTCGGCCGCCGGCTCGGCGCCTTCTTCGCGGGCGCGGGCATCGAGATCTTCGAGGGCTACGGCCTGACCGAGACGACCGCGGCCGCCACCGTCACGCCCCCGCTGCGCCCGCGCCTGGGCACGGTGGGCTGGCCGCTGCCCGGCAGCGCCGTGCGGATCGCGGAGGACGGCGAGGTGCTGCTGCGCGGCGGGCAGGTCTTCTCCGGCTACTGGGACGCGGGGCTGGGGCGGGCGGTGCCCGAGGGCGGCGCGGAGGCCTGGTTCGCCACCGGTGACCTCGGGGCGCTGGACGACGAGGGCTATCTGGCCATCACCGGCCGCAAGAAGGAGCTGATCGTCACCTCGGGCGGCAAGAACGTGGCCCCCGCCCCGCTGGAGGACCGGCTGCGCGCCCATCCGCTGGTCGGCCAGTGCATGGTGATCGGCGACAACCGCCCGTATGTGACGGCGCTGCTCACCCTGGACCCGGACGGGCTGGCGCACTGGCGCCGGATGCGGCAGCGGCAGGGTGTCCCGATCCGCCGGCTGGTCGAGGACGAGCTGCTGCTCGCCGAGGTCCAGCGCGCGGTGGACGACGCCAATGAGCTGGTCTCGCGCGCCGAGTCGATCCGGCGCTTCACCGTTCTGCCGGTGCCCTTCACCGAGGAGTCCGGGCATCTGACCCCGTCCCTGAAGCTGCGGCGGGCGGCGGTCGCGCGGGACTTCGCGCGGGAGATCGAGGCGCTGTACGCGGGGGCCGCCGTAAAGGTCAGGGGCGAGGGGCGCGACGAGGGCCTATGAGGCCCTATGCGGGCCGATGGGGATAAGCGAGAGAAAACGCCGGAGAAACCCGAAGTGAATACGCGAATGCCGGAATGCGGGGGCGCGGCGGGCCGGAAAACAAAGGCAGGAGCCCCGGCCCCCGCCGAAGCGGGGTCGGGGCTCCTTGGGTACTGCGGATCAGACCGGGCTGACATTCTCCGCCTGCGGACCCTTCGGGCCCTGGGTGACGTCGAAGGTAACGGCCTGGTTCTCCTCGAGCGAGCGGAAACCACTCGCGTTGATCGCGGAGTAGTGAACGAAGACATCGGGGCCGCCGCCGTCTTGGGCGATGAAGCCGAAGCCCTTCTCGGCGTTGAACCACTTGACGGTTCCGGTAGCCATAAGCCCTCCTTGGGCCAAAGGGTTGCCCTGCTCCAGAACCTGCAAGAAGTCTGAAAATTACAAAAGCCCGCGGTTACATGCTCCGCAGGCTTTGTACTGCAAGGAAACCTAACTGCAACTTGCGGTGAGCTTAGCACGCTGCGTGTGCGCGGGGAAAGAGCCGAAGATCACGAATTCGAGGGGTTTCCCGGGCTGGTGGATTGGATAGTACCGCAGGTCGGGGCCTTACAGCCGGGCTCGGGGCGGAGGCGGGGCGGGCCCCGCCGCCGCCGCATGTGACGCGCGGGTCTAGCCTCCGTATGTGGACAATTCACCGAGTTCCCCCGCCCGGAGTACACCCGACGCCACGACCACCGAGGGCTACCACCCGCCCGGTCGTACTCGGCCAAGGGTCGGCCACATCCAGTACCTCAACTGTGTGCCCCTCTACTGGGGCCTGGCCACCAGCGGGGCCCTCCTGGACCTCGAGCTCACCAAGGACACCCCCGACGCGCTCAACGACAAGCTGGTACAGGGCGATCTCGACATCGGCCCGATCAGCCTGGTGGAGTTTCTGCGCAACGCCGACGACCTGGTGGCGCTGCCCGACATCGCGGTCGGCTGCGACGGGCCCGTCATGTCCTGCGTGATCGTCTCGCAACTGCCGCTCGAGCAGCTGGACCGGGCCCGGGTCGCCCTCGGCTCGGCCTCGCGCACCTCCGTACGGCTGGCGCGGCTGCTGCTCGCCGAGCGGTACGGGATCTCCCCGGACTACTACACCTGCCCGCCCGACCTCAGCCTGATGATGCAGGAGGCGGAGGCGGCGGTGCTCATCGGCGACGCCGCGCTGCGCGCCAATCTGCACTACGCCGAGAAGCTCGGCCTCCAGGTGCACGACCTCGGCCAGATGTGGAAGGAGTGGACGGGGCTGCCGTTCGTCTTCGCGGTGTGGGCGGCGCGCCGCGAGTATCTGGAGCGCGAGCCGGAGATCGTCCACCAGGTGCACCGGGCCTTCCTCGACTCCCGCGACCTGTCCCTGGTGGAGGTCGCCAAGGTCGCCGAGCAGGCGGCGCGCTGGGAGGCGCTGGAGGCGCCGGTCCTGGAGCGCTACTTCACCACCCTGGACTTCAGCCTGGGCGAGCGGCAGTTGGAGGGCATCGCCGAGTTCGTCCGGCGCACCGCCCCGGCGGCCGGCTACCCCGCCGACGTACGGGTACGGCCGCTGGACCTGGCCGGCCCGCGCGGGCTGGTGTAACGGCTTCGCGCCCATCAGGTATTGCCCCGGTGGCCTGTCCGGGGCAGCACCTAAGCTGGAGCGGCGCAGTCGAGGGGAGCGGGGGAGGCAGACGGGATGGAGCCGCTGGGGGCGGACGATCCGCGGGTCATCGGCGACTACCGGCTGCTCGGGCGGCTCGGCTCGGGCGGCATGGGCCGGGTCTTCGTGGGGCGCAGCGCGGGCGGCCGGACCGTGGCGGTGAAGGTCGTCCACGCGCACTTCTCGCTCGACGAGCAGTTCCGCGCCCGGTTCCGGCGCGAGGTGGAGGCCGCGCGGCGGGTCGGCGGGGCGTGGACCGCGCCAGTGCTGGACGCCGACCCGGACGCCCGGGTCCCGTGGGTGGCCACCGGCTATGTGGCGGGCCCGTCGCTGAGCCAGGCCGTCGCCGACGAGGGGCCGCTGCCCGAGCCGTCGGTACGGGCCCTGGGCGCCGGGCTGGCGGAGGCGCTGGCCGCCGTGCACGCGCTGGGGCTGGTCCACCGCGACGTCAAGCCGTCGAACGTACTGCTCGCCCTGGACGGCCCGCGCCTGATCGACTTCGGCATAGCACGGGCCACGCAGGGCACGGTGTCGCTGACCACCACCGGTGCCTCGATCGGCTCGCCCGGCTATATGTCGCCCGAGCAGATCCTGGGCAAGGGCGTGGACGGGGCGGCCGACGTCTTCTCGCTGGGCGCCGTGCTGGCGTACGCGGTGACGGGCGAGCCGCCCTTCCCCGGCGACAGCTCGGCCGCGCTGCTCTACAAGGTGGTCCACGAGGAGGCCCGGCTCGGCCCCGGCCTGACCGGTGACCTGCGGGACCTGATCGCCGCCTGCCTGGCCAAGGACCCGTCCGCCCGGCCCACCCCGGAGCGGATCGTGAGCCGCCTCGCCCCGGACGGGGGCGCCGCGAGCCTGGTGCGGCCGGGGTGGCTGCCGGGGCCGCTGGTCGAGCGGGTGAGCCGGCGGGCGGTGGAGCTCCTCGACCTGGACGCGTCGGATCCGCCCGCGCCCCCGGCGGCTCCGCCAACCCCCGCGGCCGTGTCGGCTGTGTCGGCATCGGGCGCGCCCGTGCCGCCCCTGGGTGCGTTCGGCCCGCCCGACCCCTCGTACGGCCGCCCGGCCCAGCAGGCGCCCGGCGCGCCCGCCCCGCCCGATGCGCCGCCGTCCGGCGGGCGGCCGTCCGAGGGCCGCAGGGTCTCGGTCTCCGCCGCCATCGGGCGCCGAAACCGTCCGAAGGCGCTCAGCTGCACGCTGGTGTTGTCCGTCGCGGGCGCGCTGGCCGCCGCCACGACCGCGGCCTTCGTGTTCCACCTGCTGCCGGGCACCGGCGGGGGCGAGGGGACGGGCGCCAAGGACTCCGCCTCGTCCCCGAGCCCGGGGTCGGAACCGACGGCGACGGAGGGCCCCGGCGACTACGGCGACGACCCCGGCGGCGACCCCGTCAAGAGCGTGCCCAAGGCGTTCCTCGGCACCTGGAAGGGGCAGCTCACCACCGAGTCCAGCATCCCCGGAGGCGAACTGACCATCACCATCCGCGAGGGGACGCCGGGGGAGAAGGTGGGCAGCGGCCGGGTCGAGCTGGCGGTGCTCCGCTGTGACAGCAGCTGGAAGCTGGTCTCGGCCACCTCGAAGGAGCTGGTCCTCGACTCGCGGGTCGGCAGCGGCGGCCAGACGCAGACCGGCTGCACCGATGGCTCGGCCGAGGATCGGTTCACCCTCACCTCCGACGGCTCGCTGCGCTACAAGACGGCCGATGAGCAGGGGGGCAACCCGAGCGGCACGCTGCGCAAGGTGACCGCCGGATCAGGGGACCGCTGAGGGCCGCGGCGGGGCCGCGGGGCCTCGGCAGAGGCCCATGACCACTGGCGTACGCTGGGGCAGTCCGTCCGCAACCCGCCGAAAGGGACGCCCCGGTGACCGAGAGCGCATCGCTTCAGGCCGTCCTCGACCGCGCCGCCGCCGGGGGCCGTATCACCCCGCAGGAGGCGCTCGACCTGTACCGGTCCGCGCCGCTGCACGCGCTCGGCGCCGCCGCCGACGAGGCCCGCCGCCGCCGTTACGCGGGCATCGAGCACATCGCGACGTACATCATCGAGCGGAACATCAACTACACCAACGTCTGCGTGACGGCCTGCAAGTTCTGCGCCTTCTACGCCGCGCCCAAGGACACCGCCAAGGGCTGGACCCGCGACCTCGACGACATCCTGCGCCGCTGCGCCGAGACCGTCGAACTCGGCGGCACGCAGATCATGTTCCAGGGCGGCCACCACCCGGACTTCGGGGTGGAGTACTACGAGAAGCACTTCTCGGCCATCAAGAAGGAATTCCCGCAGCTGGTGATCCACTCGCTGGGGGCCTCCGAGGTCGAGCACATGGCGCGGATCTCCGGTGTGCCGGCCGAGGAGGCGATCCGCCGCATCCACGACGCGGGCCTGGACTCCTTCGCGGGGGCGGGCGCCGAACTGCTGCCCGAGCGGCCGCGCAAGGCCATCGCGCCGCTCAAGGAGTCGGGCGAGCGCTGGCTGGAGATCATGGAGACCGCCCACAACCTGGGGGTCGAGTCCACCTCCACGATGCTCATGGGCACCGGCGAGACGAACGCCGAGCGGATCGAGCACATCCGCATGATCCGCGACGTACAGGACCGCACGGGCGGCTTCCGCGCCTTCATCCCGTACACCTACCAGCCCGAGAACAACCATCTGAAGGGGCAGACGCAGGCGACCGTCTTCGAGTACCTGCGCATGATCGCGATCGCCCGGCTGTTCCTCGACAACGTGGCCCATATCCAGGGCTCCTGGCTGACCGTCGGCAAGGAGGCCGGCCAGCTGTCGCTGCACTACGGGGCGGACGACCTCGGCTCGGTGATGCTGGAGGAGAACGTGGTCTCCTCGGCGGGCGCCCGGCACCGGTCCAACCGGATGGAGCTGCTCCATCTCATCCGTACGGCGGGGCGGGTGCCCGCGCAGCGCGCCACCACCTACGAGCACCTGGTGGTGCACGACGACCCGGCGAACGACCCGGTCGACGACCAGGTCGTCTCCCATCTGTCGTCGACGGCGATCGAGGGCGGGACCGCCCACCCCGAGCTGAAGCTCATCGACGCCTCCTGACCCCTCTCCTGACACCCCTTCCGATGCTCACCCTTCACGCGGCGCCCCTCGTCCGGCTCACCCCCGACGACGCGGCGCCGCTGCACGACGCCGCCGTCGCGGTCGACGGCGACCGGATCGCCGCGGTCGGGCCGCTGGACGCGCTGCTCCGCACGTATCCGCGGGCCAGGGTGCGCCACTGGCCCGGCACGCTGGGCCCGGGCCTGGTCCACGACGCGCCGGTGCCGGACGCGCCCAGCCCCCGCGAGCGGATCCACGCGCTGCTGCGGCGGGGCGCCACGGCGGTCGTCGCGGCGCGGGTCGCCGACCCCGAGCTGCTGGCCGCCGCGCGGCGGGGCGGCCTCGCCGTCCTGGACCGGCCGCGCCCGCCCGCGCTGGCGGAGACCGGCCGCGCCGACCTGGCGGCCTTCGACGCGGACGGCGCGTGCGTGGCCACGGTGCTCGCGGGGCGGCTGGTGCACCGGCGGCGTTGAGCGCGGCTCGCGCACCGGCGCCGACGGGCGGCGCGGGCGGGGTCCGGCGCCGGGCGCGGCGGGGGCCAGGTGAACAATGGGGGCATGACCCGAGCATCCCTGGACAAGCAGCCGCACGAAGTCGCCGCGATGTTCGACGGCGTGGCGGCCAAGTACGACCTCACCAACGATGTGCTCTCGCTCGGGCAGGCCCGGCTGTGGCGCAAGGCCGTGACGCGGGCCGTCGCCGCGCGCCCCGGCGAGCGCGTGCTCGACCTCGCCGCCGGCACCGGCACCTCCTCGCTGCCCTTCGCCGCCGCGGGCGCGTACGTCGTCCCCTGCGACTTCTCGCTCGGGATGCTGCGGGTGGGCAAGCGGCGCCACCCGGGGCTGCCGCTCACGGCGGGCGACGCGACCCGGCTGCCCTTCGCGGACGGGGTCTTCGACGCCGTCACGATCTCCTTCGGGCTGCGCAACGTCCAGGACACGGACGCCGCGCTGCGCGAGCTGCTGCGCGTGACCAGGCCCGGCGGACGCGTCGTGATCTGCGAGTTCAGCCACCCCACCTGGGCCCCGCTGCGCACCGTCTACACCGAGTACCTGATGCGCGCGCTGCCGCCGGTCGCCACCGCGGTCAGCAGCAACCCGGACGCGTATGTCTATCTCGCCGAGTCGATCCGCGCCTGGCCCGACCAGCCCGGGCTGGCGGCGCGGCTGGGCGAGGCGGGCTGGGCGAAGGTCGCCTGGCGCGATCTGTCCGGCGGGATCGTCGCGCTCCACCGGGGCGTCAAGCCGTAGGCCCACCAAGGCGTCAAACCGCGGGCGCCGCCGGGTTCTCCCGGGGGTGGCCCTCCGTATCGGCCGCGGCACGCCACATAGACTGCAACCGTTCCAGTGCCCGGCGTGACCGGCACGCCGTTACCGAGCCTTCGGGAGACCCGCGTGAGCGAGACCGCATCCACGGAGCGGACCGCCGATGTCATCGTCGTCGGCGCCGGGCCCGCCGGCTCCACCACGGCGTACTACCTCGCCAAGGCCGGGCTGGACGTGCTGCTGCTGGAGAAGACGGCGTTCCCTCGCGAGAAGGTGTGCGGCGACGGTCTGACCCCGCGCGCCACCAAGGAGCTCGTCGCCATGGGCATCGACGTCTCCGAGGAGGCGGGCTGGCTGCGCAACCGCGGCCTGCGGATCATCGGTGGCGGGGTGCGTCTTGAGCTCGACTGGCCGGAGCTGGCCTCGTATCCGGACTACGGTCTTGTCCGCAAGCGCGACGACTTCGACGAGCAGCTGGCGCGGCAGGCCCAGAAGGCCGGCGCCCGGCTGTACGAGCGCTGCAACGTGGGCGCCCCGCTCCTGGACGACCGTACGGGCCGGATCACCGGCGTCGAGGCCAAGCTCGGCGTGGAGAAGACGCCGGTCACCTTCCACGCCCCGCTGGTGGTCGCCGCGGACGGCAACTCCACCCGGCTCTCGCTGGCCATGGGGCTGCACCGGCGCGAGGACCGGCCGATGGGCGTGGCGGTGCGGACGTACTTCACCTCGCCCCGCCACGACGACGACTACCTGGAGTCCTGGCTGGAGCTGTGGGACCGGCGCGGCCCCCAGGACCGGCTGCTGCCCGGCTACGGCTGGATCTTCGGCATGGGTGACGGCACCAGCAACGTCGGGCTCGGCGTGCTCAACACCTCCGGCTCCTTCAAGGAGCTGGACTGGCGCGAGATCCTCAAGGTGTGGTGCGCCTCGATGCCCGAGGAGTGGGGCTACACCCCGGAGAACATGACCGGCCCGATCCGCGGCGCCGCCCTCCCGATGGCCTTCAACCGTCAGCCGCACTACACCCGGGGGCTGTTGCTGGTCGGCGACGCGGGCGGCATGGTCAACCCGTTCAACGGCGAGGGCATCGCCTATGCGATGGAATCCGGCCGGATCGCGGCGGATGTCATCGTCCAGGCCCAGGCCCGCGCCACCGCCGACCGCCGCGAACTGGCCCTCCAGCGCTACCCGAAGGTCATCAAGGACACCTACGGCGGCTACTACACGCTGGGCCGGGCCTTCGTGAAGCTGATCAGCAACCCGACGGTCATGAAGCTGGCGGCCCAGCGCGGTCTGACCCACCCGATGCTGATGCGGTTCACGCTGAAGCTGATGGCCAACCTCACCGACCCGACGGGCGGCGACGCGATGGACCGCGTCATCAACGGCCTGGCGAAGGTGGCCCCGAAGGCCTGACGCGGTTCAGCCCGCTCAGGAGGCCGTCGTCGCCGGGTTGGCGCTGGTGATGACGGCGAAGTGCGCGCCGGAGGGGTCGGCCAGCCAGGCCATGCGGCCGATGTCCTCGGCGGTCATGGCGGGCATCAGCACCGCCCCGCCGAGCTTCTCGGCCCGGTCGACGACGAGATCGCAGTCCGCCACCTCGACGTACGGCAGCCACTGCGCGACATCGTGCCCCTGCTGGAGCTGCGCCATGCCGCCGAAGGACCCCTCGCCGCCGCGCCCGCCCGTCGAGAGCACGGTGTAGGTCCCGCCGGAGAACGACATCTCCTCGGCGTCCCAGCCGAACACCGTGTGGTAGAAGGCGAGATTGGTGACCGGGTCCGGGGTGTGCAGCTCCACCCAGCACAACGTGCCCTGCTCGGTGACCGCTTCGAGGCCCTCGGTCTTGCCGGGCTGCCAGACGGCGAACCGGGCGCCACCCGGGTCGGTGAACTGGGCCATCCGCCCCTCGTCGAAGACGTCGAACGGCGCGGCGCGCACCGCGCCGCCCGCCTCCGCGACCACCGCGGCGGTGGCCTCGGCGTCGGTGGTGCGGAAGTACGGCGTCCAGGCGGGGCGCGCGCCCTCCTCGTGGAGCGGGCCGACGGCGGCGACCGTCCTGCGGTCCTTCTTGAAGAAGCCGTAGCCGCCCGCCTCGGGTCCGGCCGACTCCCAAGTCCAGCCGAACAGGCTGGTGTAGAAGGCGCCGGCCGCGTCGGTGTCGGGGGTGCCGAGGTCGAGCCAGTTGGGGGCGCCGGGGACGAAATCGGTGGTGAGCATGGGGGCTCCTTCGGCGGATCCTGGTCAGCCGGGGGCGTTGGGGCCGGATCCCGCGCCGCCGTGGGGGCGACGGCGGCCACCCCGGCAGTTCTCAGTCTGGCACCGGGGCCCGGGGGCCGCCGCTGGGGAGCGGGGACGCGGCGCCGGTCGCGAGGGCCCGCCGGCGGTGGTGACATGGAAGGAGGGGGCACCAGTCGGGTACCAGGAGGTACACATCATGACCAAGGCCGCAGACATCATGCACCCGGGCGCGCAGTGGATCCCCAAGACCCAGACGCTGGACCGCGCGGCGCAGCTGATGCGGGACCTGAACGTCGGCGCGCTGCCGATCGCCGACGAGAACGAGCGGCTGTGCGGCATCCTGACCGACCGCGACATCGTCGTCGGCTGTGTCGCCGAGGGCAAGGACTGCTCCAGGACGACGGCGGGGGAACTCGCCAAGGGCACGCCGCGGTGGATCCCGGCCGACGCGGACGTCACCGATGTGCTCCGGGAGATGGAGCAGAACAAGATCCGCAGGCTGCCGGTGATCGACAAGGACAAGCGGCTGGTCGGCATGATCAGCGAGGCTGATCTGGCCCACCACGTCAGCGAGCCCCAGATCGCCGAGTTCGTGGAGAAGGTGTACGCCTAGGCGGCTGGTCGGCTGCCGGCCGGCGCGGACAGGGAAAGCGGGCCGCGGACACGGAATGAGGCCGCCGCCCCGGACGTGGACGTACGGGAAGGCGGCCCCATGCGGCGCGCTCTCGGGTCGTGCTCGGGTCGTGAGAGGGCTCAGAGAAGGCGGACGGCGCCGGACGGCGGGTCGTAGCTCAGGTCGCGCTCGACGATGCCGGTGCTCGGGTTCTGGGCGCCGATGAACTTGCCGCCGCCGATGTAGACGCCGACGTGGTACGCGTTGCCGCGGGCGCCCCAGTAGAGGAGGTCGCCGGGCTGGAGGTTGTCCAGCGACACGGCGGTGCCCTGGTTCGACTGGTCCTGCGACACGCGCGGCAGGCTGATGCCGATCTGGTTGAAGGCGGCCTGGGTCAGGCCGGAGCAGTCGTACGAGGAGGGGCCGCTGGAGCCCAGCACGTACGCCTTGCCCACCTGGGCCTTCAGGAAGTTGATCAGCGTGGCGGCGTTGCCGGTCGCCTTCGTCGCGGTCGACGGGGACGGGGTGCTGTTGCTCGACGCGGTGCTGAGGCTGGTGCGCTCGGCGGTGCGGGACGCCCGCTCGGCCTTCTCCTGGGCCGCGCGGCGGGCTGCGGCCTTGCGCGCCGCCTCCCGGGCCTCCTGTGCCTTGCGGTCGGCCTCGGCCTTGGCCTTCTTCGCCGTGGCCTTGGCCTTGGCGGCGGCCTGGTCCTGCTGCGCCTGGAGCTGGTAGTCGGAGGCCGCCTGCTGGGTGGCGTCGGCGGACTGCGCGGCGGAGCTCGCCAGGGTGGAGCCGAGGGTCGGCATCTCGAGCGTCGACTCGGCGGCGGACGGCTCGGCGGCCAGGGCGGGCGCGGCGGCGCCGGCGACCGCGAGCGTCAGGAAACCACCGGTGACCCCGGCTCGGAGTGCACGCGTGGAGGAGGCGGCACGGCGGGGCTTCCGGTGGCTGGGTATCTGTGCGGTCTGGGACATGGACCCAACCGCTATCAGGGTTAGGAGGGCCGGATCAAGAAAAGTGGAGTGCGCCACATTTGACGCGTACATGCTTAGAAATGAGGGTGTTGGATCTTGATTGAGGCCCTCGGCGCCGTGTCCGAATTTTTCGATCATGCCCATACGCACGGCATTTTGTGGCCCCGGCGGCTACCCGCGCCGCCTACCATCAACCCGGTCCACATGCCAAGGATCCTGATCAAATTGAGATCCACAACCTTTTGCGAGGTGGGATACCTCACTCCCCGGCCCGGCTCGTGAACGAAAGCGCGTAGTAGTGATCAAGGGGGCCGCGGGGCGGGTGGCGGGGGTGGGTGACGGCGCGGCGGTCCGGGTGCGGGGTCGCTCGACGGCATGGTTGTCACATATCAGGTATGAGCGCCCATCGCAAATTTGTGTGTAGGTACCATAGCTTGTAAAGAGCGCAAGCCGCTCACCAGTGGCGACGGATTCTTATGTCACTTCTCGTGATCGATCGGATGCTTCGAGTGCAAGATCACCGCTCATCCGACTTCATGATCCTTCGTCAGGTGGTGGAGATCACAAAGACGTTGTTGCACCCCGTGTCGCAGATCACATAGCGGCGGGCATAGGATGCAGGCGAAACGGGCTTGTGAACTGCCTCACATGTGCGCGATCTTCGTGGGAGCGGTCCGGGAGTCCGTACGGTCCGCCAGCCAGTCACCGTCGACTGAAGGGAGCGGGGACGGTGAACGCATACGCGCCCATCCTCGTACTGGGAGCCCTCGGGGCAGCCTTTGCGATCTTCTCGGTCATCATGGCCGCGATCATCGGCCCCAAGCGTTACAACCGGGCCAAGCTCGAAGCCTATGAATGCGGCATCGAGCCGACTCCACATCCGGCCGGCGGTGGGCGCTTCCCCATCAAGTACTACCTGACGGCGATGCTCTTCATCGTCTTCGACATCGAGATCGTCTTCCTCTATCCCTGGGCCGTCACCTTCGACGCGATGGGGCTGTTCGGGCTGGTGGAGATGCTCCTCTTCGTGCTCACCGTCTTCGTCGCCTACGCATATGTCTGGCGGCGCGGAGGCCTGGAGTGGGACTGAGTGGCCGGTGTGGGACCAAGTGAGAGGAGAACCGTCACATGGGTATCGAAGACAAGCTTCCGAGCGGATTTCTGCTGACGACCGTCGAGCAGGCGGCCGGGCTGGCGCGCAAGTCCTCCGTGTTCCCGGCCACCTTCGGGCTCGCCTGCTGTGCCATCGAGATGATGACCACGGGCGCCGGGCGCTATGACCTGGCCCGCTTCGGCATGGAGGTCTTCCGCGGCTCGCCCCGACAGGCCGATCTGATGATCGTCGCCGGGCGCGTCAGCCAGAAGATGGCCCCGGTGCTGCGGCAGGTCTACGACCAGATGCCGAATCCGAAGTGGGTCATCTCGATGGGCGTGTGCGCCTCCTCGGGCGGCATGTTCAACAACTACGCGATCGTGCAGGGCGTCGATCACATCGTTCCGGTCGACATCTATCTGCCCGGCTGCCCGCCGCGGCCCGAGATGCTCCTGGACGCGATTCTCAAGCTGCACGAGAAGATCCGCGAGGAGAAGTTCGGCGTGAACCGCGAGCGCGCGGCCCGCGAGGCGGAGGAAGCGGCGCTGAAGGCACTCCCGACGATCGAGATGAAGGGGCTGCTGCGGTGAGTGAAGCGCCCAAGGCCAATGGGGTCAACCCGGATCAGGACCTCAACGCCGAGAACCTCCCCGGCCGGCGGGGCGACCAGGGCGAGCCCGTCCGCGTCCAGCGCGGCATGTTCGGCGCCAACAACGGCGGGGACACCTCGGGCTACGGCGGCCTGGTGCGGCCGGTGCGGCTGCCGGGGCCGGCCGGCCGACCGTACGGGGGCTGGTTCGACGAAGTCGCCGACGAACTCGAAGGCGCGCTCGAGGAGCAGTCCCTGGTCCCGGAGAACGCGATCGAGAAGACCGTCGTGGACCGCGGCGAGCTGACCTTCCACATCGCGCGCGAGCACCTGCCGCGGGTGGCCAGGACCCTGCGCGACGACCCGGCGCTCCGCTTCGAGCTGTGCACGGGCGTCAGCGGCGTCCACTTCCCCGGCGACAAGGGCCGGGAGCTGCACGCCGTCTACCACCTGCGCTCGATCACCCACAACCGGCTGATCCGGCTGGAGGTCAGCGTCCCCGACGACGACCCGCATCTCCCGTCGATCGTCGACGTCTATCCGACCAACGACTGGCACGAGCGCGAGACGTACGACTTCTTCGGCCTGATCTTCGACGGTCACCCCGCGCTCACGCGGATCATGATGCCCGACGACTGGCAGGGCTTCCCGCAGCGCAAGGACTACCCCCTCGGCGGCATCCCCGTCGAGTACAAGGGCGCCCAGATCCCGGCTCCGGACCAGCGGAGGTCGTACAGCTGATGTCTGCCACCCACGCAACCCCCTCCGCCTCCGCGCGCGAGACCACCGAAGGCACCGTCTACACCGTCACCGGCGGCGACTGGGACGAGGTCGTGGCCGCGGCGTCGCGGGCCGACGACGAGCGGATCATCGTCAACATGGGTCCGCAGCACCCGTCCACCCACGGCGTGCTGCGGCTCATCCTGGAGATCGACGGCGAGACGGTCACCGAGGCCCGCTGCGGCATCGGGTATCTGCACACCGGCATCGAGAAGAACCTCGAATTCCGGAACTGGACGCAGGGCACCACCTTCGTGACCCGCATGGACTATCTGACGCCCTTCTACAACGAGGCCGCGTACTGCCTGGGCGTCGAGAAGCTGCTGGGCATCGAGGAGCAGATCCCGGACCGGGCCACGGTCATCCGGGTGATGCTGATGGAGCTCAACCGGCTCTCCTCCCACCTGGTGGCGATCGCCACCGGCGGCATGGAGCTGGGCGCCACCACCATCATGATCTACGGCTTCCGTGACCGCGAGATGATCCTGGACATCTTCGAGCTGATCACCGGCCTGCGGATGAACCACGCGTACATCCGGCCCGGCGGGCTCGCCCAGGACCTGCCGCCCGGGGCGGTCGACCAGGTTCGCGCCTTCGTGAAGAAGATGCGCAAGAACCTGCCCGAGTACGACAAGCTGGCGACCGGGAACCCCATCTTCAAGGCCAGGCTTCAGGACGTCGGCTATCTCGACCTCGCCGGCTGCATGGCGCTCGGGGTGACCGGCCCGATACTGCGGTCCACCGGTCTGCCGCACGACCTGCGCAAGACCCAGCCGTACTGCGGCTACGAGACCTATGACTTCGAGGTCCCCACCGCCGACACCTGCGATGCCTACGGCCGCTTCCTGATCCGGCTGGAGGAGATGCGCCAGTCGCTGCGGATCGTCGAGCAGTGCCTGGACCGGCTGGCGCCGGGGCCGGTGATGGTCGAGGACAAGAAGATCGCCTGGCCGGCCCAGCTGGCGCTGGGGCCGGACGGGCTCGGCAACTCCCTCGACCACATCAAGAAGATCATGGGCACCTCGATGGAGGCCCTGATCCACCACTTCAAGCTGGTGACCGAGGGGTTCCGGGTTCCGCCGGGACAGGCGTACACGGCCGTCGAGTCGCCCAAGGGCGAGCTCGGTGTACATGTGGTCAGCGACGGCGGCACCCGCCCGTTCCGCGTGCACTTCCGTGACCCGTCCTTCACCAACCTCCAGGCCGTGGCGGCGATGTGCGAGGGCGGCCAGGTCGCCGACGTGATCGTCGCCGTGGCGTCCATCGACCCCGTGATGGGAGGCGTCGACCGGTGACCGACGTACACGCGGCCGCCGGGCCGCAGACGACGACGAAGGCCGCACCTCTGCGCCGCGTGGGCGGAGAAGGGAACGGGGAGACGCTATGACCGACGTACAGCTGGGGATGCCGCAGCTCCCCGCCCCCGACTACCCGGCAGAGGTCCGGGCGCGGCTCGAGGCGGATGCCGAGGACGTGATCGCCCGCTACCCCGACAGCCGCAGCGCACTGCTGCCGCTGCTGCACCTGGTGCAGTCGGAGGAGGGCCATGTCACCCGCACCGGCGTCCGGTTCTGCGCCGAGGTGCTGGGGCTGACCACCGCCGAGGTCACCGCGGTCGCCACCTTCTACTCCATGTACCGGCGGGGCCCCTCCGGCGACTACCAGGTGGGGGTGTGCACCAACACCCTGTGCGCGGTGATGGGCGGCGACGCGATCTTCGAGGCCCTCCAGCGCCATCTGGGCGTGGGCAACGGCGAGACCACCGAGGACGGCAAGATCACCCTCGAGCACATCGAGTGCAACGCGGCCTGCGACTACGCGCCCGTGGTGATGGTCAACTGGGAGTTCTTCGACAACCAGACCGTGGACTCCGCCAAGCGGATGGTCGACGACCTGCGGGAGGGCCGCACGGTCGAGCCGACCCGCGGCGCTCCGCTGTGCACCTTCAAGGAGACCGCGCGCATCCTCGCCGGCTTCCCCGACGCGCGCCCGGGCGCGGTCGAGGCGACCGGCGGCGCCGGCCCGGCCTCGCTCGTCGGGCTGCGGCTGGCCAAGGGCGAGGCCGCGCCGGGCCGGGTCGTATCGCCCAGGTCCGCGGACTATCCGTCGGACGAGCAGGCGTCCGGCCCGGTTGCTGAGGAGGGGGAGTGATGACCGTGACCGTCGAGCGGGGCGAGAGCAGCCCCGAGAAGCTGCTGGCACCCGTGCTGTCGTCGTTCTGGGACGACCCGAAGTCCTGGACGCTGGGCACCTATCTGCGCCACGACGGGTACGAGGGCATGCGCAAGGCCCTCGCCATGCCGCCCGACGATGTGATCGCGCTGGTGAAGGACGCGGGGCTGCGCGGCCGCGGCGGGGCGGGCTTCCCCACCGGGATGAAGTGGCAGTTCATCCCGCAGGGTGACGGCAAGCCGCACTACCTCGTCGTCAACGCGGATGAGTCCGAGCCCGGCACCTGCAAGGACATCCCCCTTCTCTTCGCCAATCCGCACGCCCTCATCGAGGGCATGATCATCGCCTGTCACGCCATCCGCTCCCAGCACGCCTTCATCTATCTGCGCGGCGAAGTCGTGCCCGTGCTGCGGCGGTTGCACGAGGCCGTGCGCGAGGCGTACGAGGCGGGCTACCTCGGCAAGGCCGACGCGCGCGGACAGAAGCTCGGGCGGGACGACCTCACCGATCTCGACATCACCGTGCACGCGGGGGCCGGCGCGTACATCTGTGGTGAAGAGACCGCACTGCTGGACTCCTTGGAAGGGCGGCGCGGCCAGCCCCGGCTCCGGCCTCCGTTCCCGGCGGTCGAGGGTCTGTACGCGTGCCCCACTGTCGTCAATAACGTCGAGTCCATCGCCTCGGTTCCCGCCATCCTCACCAAGGGCAAGGAATGGTTCCGGTCGATGGGCAGCGAGAAGTCCCCTGGCTTCACGCTCTACTCGCTGTCCGGGCATGTCGCGGCCCCCGGCCAGTACGAGGGCCCGCTGGGCATCACCCTGCGGCAGCTGCTGGACATGAGCGGCGGCATGCGCCCCGGCCACCGGCTGAAGTTCTGGACGCCGGGCGGCTCCTCGACGCCGCTGCTCACCGAGGAGCACCTGGACGTCCCGCTGGACTACGAGGGCGTGGGCGCCGCCGGGTCGATGCTCGGCACCAAGGCGCTCCAGTGCTTCGACGAGACGACCTGCGTGGTGCGCGCGGTGACCCGCTGGACGGAGTTCTACGCGCATGAATCCTGCGGCAAGTGCACGCCCTGCCGCGAGGGCACGTACTGGCTGGTCCAGCTGTTGCGGGACATCGAGGCGGGCAAGGGCCGCATGGAGGACCTCGCCAAGCTGGCCGACATCGCCGACAACATCAACGGCAAGTCGTTCTGCGCGCTGGGCGACGGCGCCGCCAGCCCCATCTTCTCCTCCCTCAAGTACTTCAAGGAGGAGTACGAGCAGCACATCACCGGCGGCGGGTGCCCGTTCGACCCCGCCAAGTCCACCGTCTGGGCCGACGATCCGAGCTCCACTCACCTGGGGGTGACCGCATGACCGTGACCACCAATGCACCCTCCGGAGGCGGAGAGGCGGCGGTGCCGCGCGAGGATCTGGTCTCCGTGACCATCGACGGGATCGAGATCTCCGTCCCCAAGGGGACCTTGGTGATCCGCGCGGCCGAGCTGCTCGGCATCGAGATCCCCCGCTTCTGCGACCATCCGCTCCTCGACCCGGCCGGCGCGTGCCGCCAGTGCATCGTCGAGGTCGAGGGCCAGCGCAAGCCGATGGCCTCCTGCACGATCACCTGCACCGACGGGATGGTGGTCAGGACGCAGCTCACCTCGCCGGTGGCCGAGAAGGCGCAGCGCGGGGTGATGGAGCTGCTGCTGATCAACCACCCGCTGGACTGCCCGGTCTGCGACAAGGGCGGCGAGTGCCCGCTCCAGAACCAGGCCATGTCCGCCGGGCAGGCCGACAGCCGCTTCGAGGGCCGCAAGCGCACATTCCAGAAGCCGGTGCCGATCTCCCCGCAGGTGCTGCTGGACCGTGAGCGGTGTGTGCTGTGCGCGCGCTGCACCCGGTTCTCCAACCAGGTCGCGGGCGACCCGATGATCGAGCTGCTGGAGCGCGGCGCCCTTCAGCAGGTGGGCACGGGCGAGGGCGACCCCTTCGAGTCGTACTTCTCCGGCAACACCATCCAGATCTGCCCGGTGGGCGCGCTGACATCGGCGGCGTACCGCTTCCGCTCCCGCCCCTTCGACCTGGTCTCCTCGCCGAGCGTGTGCGAGCACTGCTCGAGCGGCTGCGCGACCCGCACCGACCACCGGCGCGGCAAGGTCATGCGGCGGCTCGCGGCGGACGACCCCGAGGTCAACGAGGAGTGGATCTGCGACAAGGGGCGCTTCGGCTTCCGCTACGCGCAGCTGCCCGACCGGCTCACCACCCCGCTGGTGCGCGACCGGGAGACCGGCGAGCTGGCGCCCGCGAGCTGGCCCGAGGCGCTGGAGGCGGCTGCCGTAGGACTGGCCGCCGCCCGCGGCCGCGCGGGTGTGCTGACCGGCGGCCGGCTGACCGTCGAGGACGCCTACGCGTACGCGAAGTTCGCGCGGGTCGCCCTGGACACCAACGACATCGACTTCCGGGCCCGGGCGCACAGCGCCGAGGAGGCCGACTTCCTGGCCACCCAGGTGGCGGGCCGGGGCCGCGACCTGGACGGCGTCGGCCTGACGTACGCCACGCTGGAGAAGGCCCCGGCGGTCCTCCTGGTCGGCTTCGAGTCGGAGGAGGAGGCGCCCGGAGTCTTCCTGCGGCTGCGCAAGGCCCACCGCAAGCGCGGCCAGCGCACCTTCTCGCTCGCCACCCACGCCACCCGGGGCCTCACCAAGGCGGGCGGCACGCTGCTGCCCGCGGCCCCCGGCACCGAGACCGAGTGGCTGGACGCGCTCGCGGGCCGCACCGGACTGGACTCCGACGGGGAGCGGGCGGCCGAGGCGCTGCGCCTCGACGGTGCGGTGATCATCGCTGGTGAGCGGCTGGCCGCCGTGCCGGGCGCGCTGACCGCCGCCGTACGGGCCGCCGCGGCCACCGGCGCCACGCTGGCCTGGATCCCGCGCCGGGCGGGGGAGCGGGGCGCCGTCGAGGCGGGCGCGCTCCCCGGGCTGCTGCCCGGCGGCCGCCCGGCCACCGACTCGCGGGCCCGCGAGGAGACCGCCGAGGTCTGGGGCGTCGCCGAACTGCCCGGCCGGGCAGGCCGCGACACCGGCCGGATCGTCGAGGCCGCGGCCGACGGCGGGCTCGGCGCGCTGCTGGTCGCGGGCGTCGAGATCGCCGATCTGCCCGACCCCGCGCGGGCCGCCGAGGCCCTGGAGGCGGTCGGCTTCCTGGTCAGCCTGGAGCAGCGGCCCACCGAGGTCACGGCGCACGCGGACGTGGTGCTGCCGGTCGCGGCGGTCGTCGAGAAGACGGGCACCTTCCTCAACTGGGAGGGGCGGGCCCGGCCGTTCGAGGCGGCCATCAAGCCCGACCAGATGACCCGCCGCCACGTCCTTCCGGACGCGCGGGTGCTGCACATGCTGGCCGACGCGATGGACGTGCCGGTCGACCTGCCGGATGTGCAGGCCGTACGGGCCGAGCTGACGCGTCTCGGCACCTGGCACGGCACGCGCGGCCTGGGGCCGATGGAGACCGGAGGGCCGCTGCCCCGCCCCGGCGAGGGCGAGGCGCTGCTCGCCGGCCACCGGCTGCTGCTGGACCAGGGCCTGCTTCAGGAGGGCGACGCGGCGCTCGCCGCGACCCGGCACGCGGCGGTGGCCCGGCTGTCGCCGGCGACCGCGGCGGAGGCGGGGGTGGGCGACGGGGACACCGTCCGGGTCATCGGCCCGGCCGGGGCGGTCCAACTGCCCCTGGCGGTGACATCGATGCCCGACCGGGTGGTCTGGCTGCCGCTGAACTCCACGGGCGGCGGCGCGTATCGCGACCTGGGCGCGAGCCCCGGTGAACTGGTCAAGATCAGCGCTCTCGCGACCGAACCGGAGGTGACCTCATGAACCTGAGCTACCTCGCCGCAGAAGACCTGTCGATGTTCGGGCGCGACCCGTGGTGGCTGGTTCTGATCAAGGCGGTCTTCTGCTTCGCCTTCCTGATGGTGACCGTGCTGATCTCCATCGTCATGGAGCGCAAGGTCGTCGGGTGGATGCAGCTGCGCATCGGCCCGAACCGGCACGGCCCCTGGGGCATGCTCCAGTCCTTGGCTGACGGCGTGAAGCTGATGCTGAAGGAGGACATCGTCGTCAAGGGCGCGGACAAGGTGGTCTACGTCCTGGCGCCGGTCGTCGCGGCGATCCCGGCCTTCATGGCGGTCGCGGTCATTCCGTTCGGCCCGGCCGGCAACGAGATCTCGATCTTCGGTCACCGCACCACGATGCAGCTGACCGACCTGCCGATCGCGATCCTCTACATCCTGGCCACCGCCTCGGTGGGCATCTACGGCATCGTGCTGGCGGGCTGGTCGTCCGGCTCGACGTATCCGCTCCTCGGCGGCCTGCGCTCGTGCGCCCAGATGATCAGCTACGAGATCGCGATGGGCATGTCCTTCGCGGCGGTCTTCCTCTACTCCGGGTCGATGTCGACCTCCGAGATCGTCAACTCGCAGCACGACCGCTGGTACGCGCTGCTGCTGCCGGTCTCCTTCATCATCTACATCATCGCGATGGTCGGTGAGACCAACCGCGCCCCCTTCGACATGCCGGAGTCCGAGGGCGACCTGGTCGGCGGCTTCAACACCGAGTACTCGTCGATCAAGTTCGCGATGTTCATGCTCGCCGAGTACATCAACATGGTCACCGTCTCGATGGTCGCGGTCACCCTCTTCCTGGGCGGCTGGCGGGCGCCATGGCCGATCAGCACCTTCTGGCCGGATGCCAACCACGGCTGGTGGCCGATGCTCTGGTTCGTCGGCAAAGTCCTGTCGCTGCTGTTCGCCTTCGTCTGGATCCGCGGCACGCTGCCGCGCGTGCGCTACGACCAGTTCATGAAGCTGGGCTGGAAGGTGCTCATCCCGATCTCGATGGTCTGGCTGATGCTGGTCGCGACCGTGCGGGCGCTGCGCAACGAGAACTACGACTACCAGGACATCGTGCTGTACGTCGGCGGCGCGGTCCTCGTCCTCCTGCTGCTGTCGTTCGTCGTCGACGTCTTCCGCGACAAGGAGGCCCGCGACCGGGAGGCGGAGGCGGAGGCCGAGGGGGGCCCGGAGCCCGCCTTCGACCCGATGGCCGGCGGCTTCCCGGTGCCGCCGCTGCCCGGCCAGACCCTGCCGCCCGTACCGCGCCGACGCCCGCGACACGACCGCGAGCTGATTGTCAGTGGCGGGCCCGACACTGTCAGTGACGGAAAGGAGGCCGACGGTGTCTGACTTCCAGAACCCGGTGGCCGGCTTCGGCGTGACCTTCAAGGCCATGTTCAAGAAGCGGCTCACCGAGCAGTACCCCGAGCAGAAGAAGCCGACCGCGCCCCGATTCCACGGACGCCACCAGCTCAACCGCCATCCGGACGGGCTGGAGAAGTGCGTCGGCTGCGAGCTGTGCGCCTGGGCCTGCCCGGCGGACGCGATCTATGTGGAGGGCGCGGACAACACGGACGAGGAGCGCTACTCCCCGGGCGAGCGCTACGGCCGCGTCTACCAGATCAACTATCTGCGCTGCATTCTGTGCGGCCTGTGCGTCGAGGCGTGCCCGACCCGGGCGCTCACCATGACCAATGAGTACGAGCTCGCCGACCGCACCCGCGAATCGCTCATCTACACCAAGGAGGAGCTGCTCGCGGGTCTCGAGGAGGGCATGGTCGACTCCCCGCACGCGATCTACCCCGGCATGGACGAGCAGGACTACTACCGCGGTCTGGTGACCGAGGCCGCGCCGGGGACGGTGCGTCAGGTGGCGGTCAGCAAGGGCGAGACCGCTGCTGAGGGCGCGCCCGAGGACGCGTCGGAGGAGAAGCAGGAGGGGGTGCAGGCATGAGCAGCATGCTGGCCGCCGCCGCTTCCACCACCTCGACCGGCGAGGCCGTGCAGTTCTGGATCCTCGCCACGGTGGCGGTGGTCGGCGCCCTGGGCACGATCCTGATGCGCAAGGCCGTGCACAGCGCACTGTGCCTGGCCGGCACCATGATCGTCCTGGCGATCTTCTACCTGGCCAACGGCGCGTACTTCCTGGGCATCGTCCAGATCGTGGTCTACACCGGCGCGATCATGATGCTCTTCCTCTTCGTCGTCATGCTGGTCGGCGTCACCGCCGCCGACTCGCTGAAGGAGACGCTGAAGGGGCAGCGCTGGCTCGCCGCCCTGTGCGGGCTCGGGTTCGGCATCCTGCTGTGCGCCGGGATCGGCAATGCCTCGCTGAAGAGCTTCAACGGCCTGGGCCAGGCCAACTCCGGCGGCAATGTAGAGGGTCTGGCCACCCTGATCTTCACCAAGTACGTCTTCGCCTTCGAGATCACCGGCGCGCTGCTGATCACCGCGGCGGTCGGCGCGATGGTGCTGACCCACCGCGAGCGCACCGAGCGCGCGCTCAGCCAGCGCGAGCAGGCCGAGCGGCGGGTGCGCACCGGCAAGCAGGTGCCGCCGCTGCCCGCGCCCGGCGTCTACGCCCGGCACAACGCGGTGGACATCCCCGGTCTGCTTCCCGACGGCACCACCTCCGAGCTCTCGGTCAACGCGACGCTGCGCGGCCGCGGTCAGGTGCGGGACGTCTCCGAGGAGGCGCTGGCCGAGCTGGCCGCCCTGGAGCAGCGCTCGGCGCGCTGGCTGGGGCGGGGCGCCAAGGGCGCCAAGGGCGCCAAGCGCCGAGGAGGCGGTCAGAGCGTCGAGGGCGCCGACCGCCACGACAGTGCGAACGGCGCGGACACGAATGCCGCAGGCGCGAACGGCGCCGAGCATCCCGAGGACTCGAAGGGGGTCGCCAAGTGAATCCGGTCAACTACCTGTATCTGTCGGCCCTGCTGTTCACCATCGGCGCGGCCGGCGTGCTGATCCGGCGGAACGCGATCGTCCTCTTCATGTGCGTCGAGCTGATGCTGAACGCCTGCAACCTGGCGTTCGTCACCTTCTCCCGGATGCACGGCAATCTCGACGGCCAGATCATCGCCTTCTTCACGATGGTCGTCGCGGCCGCCGAAGTCGTGGTCGGCCTCGCGATCATCGTGTCGGTGTTCCGCGCCCGCCATTCGGCCTCGGTCGACGACGCCAGCCTGATGAAGCTCTAGAAGGGTCGCGTTCACGTGGAGAACCTCATCGGATTGCTTGTCGCGGCCCCGCTTCTCGGCGCGGCCCTGCTGCTGTGCGGGGGGCGGCGGCTGGACGGCAAGGGCCACTTGCTGGGCACCGCGCTCGCGGTCGCCTCCTTTGTGATCGGGGCGGTGCTCTTCGCCGACATGCTCGGCCGCGACGAGCACGACCGGGCCCTGCACAGCCATCTGTTCAGCTGGATCCCGGTCGGCGGCTTCCGCGCGGACGTCGCCTTCCAGCTCGACCAGCTGTCGATGACCTTCGTGCTCCTGATCACCGGTGTGGGCAGCCTGATCCACATCTATTCGATCGGCTATATGGAGCACGACGAGCGCCGCCGCCGCTTCTTCGGCTATCTCAACCTCTTCCTCGCGGCGATGCTGCTGCTCGTCCTCGCCGACAACTACCTGCTGCTGTATGTGGGGTGGGAGGGCGTCGGCCTCGCGTCGTACCTGCTCATCGGCTTCTGGCAGCACAAGCCCAGCGCGGCCACGGCGGCCAAGAAGGCGTTCATCGTCAACCGGGTCGGCGATGTCGGCCTGTCGATCGCCATCATGCTGATGTTCACGACCTTCGGGACGTTCGCCTTCGCCCCGGTGCTCTCCAACGCCGCTGACGCGGGCGAGGGCAAGCTCACCGCCATCGGGCTGATGCTGCTCCTGGCCGCCTGCGGCAAGTCGGCCCAGGTGCCGCTCCAGTCCTGGCTCGGGGACGCGATGGAGGGCCCGACCCCGGTGTCCGCCCTGATCCACGCGGCCACCATGGTGACCGCGGGCGTCTATCTGATCACCCGCTCGGGCGCGATCTTCAACAACGCGCCGGACGCGCAGACCGCGGTGGTCGCGGTGGGTGCGGTGACGCTGCTCTTCGGTGCGATCGTCGGTTGCGCGAAGGACGACATCAAGAAGGCCCTGGCGGGCTCGACCATGTCGCAGATCGGCTACATGATCCTGGCCGCCGGGCTCGGCCCGATCGGCTATGTCTTCGCGATCATGCACCTGGTCACCCACGGCTTCTTCAAGGCGGGGCTCTTCCTCGGCGCCGGCTCGGTCATGCACGGCATGAACGACGAGGTCGACATGCGCAAGTACGGCGGCCTGCGGAAGTACATGCCGGTCACCTTCGTGACCTTCGGGCTCGGCTATCTCGCGATCATCGGCTTCCCGGGCCTTTCCGGCTTCTGGTCCAAGGACAAGATCATTGAGGCGGCCTTCGCGAAGGGCGGCACGGAGGGCTGGATCCTGGGCGGCGTGGCGCTGCTCGGCGCCGCGATCACCGCGTACTACATGACCCGCGTGATGCTGCTGACCTTCTTCGGCGAGAAGCGCTGGGCCGCCGATGAGCAGGGCAATGAGCCGCACCCCCACGAGTCGCCGAAGTCCATGACCATCCCGATGATCGTGCTGGCCTTCGGATCGGTCTTCGCGGGCGCGCTGTTCAGCCTCAACGACGCGTTCCTGAAGTGGCTGGAGCCTGTCACCAGCCACAGCCACGGGAACTCCCCGCTCAGCGCCGCCACGGTCACCGCCGGGACCATGGTCGTCCTGCTGATCGGCGTCGCGATCGCCTGGGCGCAGTACGGGCGCCGGCCCGTCCCGCGCACCGCACCGCGCGGCAGCCTGCTCACCCGGGCCGCCCGGCGCGACCTGCTGCAGGACGACTTCAACCACGTCGTCCTCGTCAAGCCGGGCGAGTACCTCACCCGCGGGCTGGTCTATGTGGACCACAAGCTGGTCGACGGCGTGGTCAACGGCACCGCGGCCTCGGTCGGCGGCCTCTCCGGGCGGCTGCGCAAGCTCCAGAACGGCTACGCCCGTACGTACGCGGTCTCGATGTTCGGCGGTACGGCGGTGCTCATCGCCGCGACCCTGCTGATGAGGGCGGTCTGAGTCATGTCATTTCCCCTGCTGACGGTCACGGCCGCGGTGCCCGCGCTGGGCGCGGTCGCCACCGCCGCCGTGCCCGCCGCCAAGCGCGCCGCCGCCAAGTGGGTGGCCCTGGGCTTCTCGCTGGCCACGCTCGTCCTGGCGGCGATCGTGCTGGTGCGCTTCGACCCGGACGGCGCCCACTTCCAGCTCACCGAGTCCCACGCCTGGATCAAGGACTTCGGCGTGCGCTACGAGCTGGGGGTGGACGGCATCGCGGTCGCGCTGATCGCGCTGACCGCGCTCCTGATCCCCTTCATCATCCTGGCCGGGTGGCATGACGCCGACCCGCTGGAAGAGGCCGACCCCAACCGCCGCTGGCGGCCCACCCAGGGTTTCTTCGCCCTGATCCTCATGGTCGAGGCGATGGTGGTGATCTCCTTCGAGGCCACTGACGTCTTCCTCTTCTATATCTTCTTCGAAGCCATGCTGATCCCGATGTACTTCCTCATCGGCGGCTTCGGGGACGGGGCCGGGGGACGGTCCGAGGAGGAGACGGCCACCCAGCGCTCGTACGCCGCCGTCAAGTTCCTGCTCTACAACCTGGCGGGCGGCCTGATCATGCTGGCCGCGGTGGTCGGCCTGTATGTGGTCACCGCCGATGACCTGGGCGCCGGCACCTTCTCGCTCCAGCAGATCACCGACGCCCGGGCCAGCGGCACGCTGGACATCGCGACCAGCACCGAGCGGCTGCTGTTCCTCGGCTTCTTCTTCGCGTTCGCCGTGAAGGCGCCGCTGTGGCCGCTGCACACCTGGCTGCCCAACGCGATGGGGGAGGCGACGTCCCCCGTGGCCGTGCTGATCACCGCGGTGGTCGACAAGGTCGGCACCTTCGCGATGCTCCGCTTCTGCCTCCAGCTCTTCCCGGAGGCCAGCAAGTGGGCCACGCCGGTGATCCTCGTCCTCGCCCTGATCAGCATCATCTACGGGGCGCTGCTCGCGGTCGGCCAGCGGGACATCAAGCGGCTGATCGCGTATGCCTCGATCTCCCACTTCGGCTTCATCATTCTGGGCATCTTCGCCATGACGACGCAGGGCCAGGGCGGAGCCACCCTGTACATGGTCAACCACGGCATCTCGACCGCCGCGCTGATGCTGGTGGCCGGATTCCTGATCACCCGGCGCGGTTCGCGGCTCATCGCCGACTACGGCGGGGTGCAGAAGGTCGCCCCGGTGCTCGCCGGCACGTTCCTGATCGGCGGTCTGGCCACCCTGTCGCTGCCCGGTCTGGCCCCGTTCATCAGCGAATTCCTGGTCCTGGTCGGCACGTTCAGCCGCTATCCGGCGCTCGGCATCATCGCGACCGTCGGCATCGTGCTGGCCGCGCTGTACGTCCTGGTGCTGTACCAGCGCACCATGACCGGCCCGGTGAAGCCCGAGGTGCGGGGCATGCCCGATCTCAAGGTGCGCGAGCTGGTGGTGGTGGCGCCGCTGATCGCGCTGCTGCTCTTCCTCGGCGTCTACCCGAAGCCGCTGACCGACATCGTGAACCCGGCGGTCGATCACACGCTGTCCGTGGTGGACAAGAAGGATCCCAAGCCCGATCACCCCGTCACTGACGCGGGCTGGTTCAGCTACAGCCCGATGCACGACGGTGCTTCCGGAGGTGCCAAGTGAGCCACGCGGCCACTGTCCACAGCCTGTGGACGACAGCGGCGGTGTCGCCCCCCGACAAGATCCCCACGCCGCACATCGAGTACGGCCAGCTGGCGCCCACCCTGATCGTCCTCGGTGCCGCGATCGTCGGCGTGCTGATCGAGGCGCTGCTGCCGCGCCGCCACCGCTATGCGGCCCAGCTCTTTGTATCCGTGGTCGCCCTGGCCGCCGCCTTCGCCGCGGTCCTGGGCCTGGCGGCCGGGGACTACGGCACGAGCAAGGCGCGCATCGCGGCCATGGGCGCCATCGCGGTCGACGGCCCCGCGCTCTTCCTGGAGGGCACGATCCTCCTGGTCGCGCTGGTCGCGGTCTTCACTTTCGCCGAGCGGCGGCTCGACCCGGCGGCACACGGCAACCGCGTCGACTCCTTTGCCGCGCAGGCGGCCGCCGTCCCTGGCGGAGACGCCGAAAAAGCCGCGGTCAAGGCGGGGTTCACCACCACCGAGGTCTTCCCGCTGCTCCTCTTCGCGGTGGGCGGCATGCTCATCTTCCCCGCCGCCAACGACCTGCTGACGCTCTTCGTCGCGCTGGAGGTCTTCTCGCTCCCGCTGTATGTGCTGTGCGCGCTCGCCCGGCGCCATCGCATGCTCTCGCAGGAGGCCGCCGTCAAGTACTTCCTGCTCGGCGCCTTCTCGTCCGCCTTCCTGCTCTTCGGGATCGCGCTGCTGTACGGCTACGCGGGCACCGTCACCTACGGGGGCATCGCCGATGTGGTCGACGGCACGGTCCGCAATGTCACCCCGGCGCTCGCCGGGACCATGGGCAATGACGCGCTGCTGCTCATCGGTGGCGCGATGGTGCTGATGGGCCTGCTGTTCAAGATCGGCGCCGTCCCCTTCCATATGTGGACCCCGGACGTCTACCAGGGCGCCCCGACCCCGGTCACCGGCTTCATGGCGGCGGCGACCAAGGTCGCGGCGTTCGGCGCGCTGCTGCGTCTGCTGTATGTCGTCCTGCCGGGGCTGCGCTGGGACTGGCGGCCGGTGATGTGGGGCGTCGCGATCGTCACCATGCTGGGCGGCGCGATCGTGGCGGTGACCCAGACCGATGTGAAGCGGCTGCTGGCCTACTCCTCGATCGCCCACGCCGGCTTCATCCTGGCCGGTGTCATCGCCACGACGCCCGAGGGGATCTCCTCGGTCCTCTTCTACCTCGCCGCGTACTCCTTTGTGACCCTGGGCGCGTTCTCCGTGGTCACCCTGGTCCGCGACGCGGGCGGCGAGGCCACCCATCTGTCCAAGTGGGCCGGGCTCGGCCGCCGTTCGCCCCTGGTGGCCGCGGTCTTCGCGGTCTTCCTGCTGGCCTTTGCCGGGATCCCCCTGACGAGTGGTTTCGCGGGGAAGTTCGCGGTCTTCAAGGCGGCGGCGGACGGGGGCGCTGGGCCGCTGGTGGTGATCGGTGTGATCTCCTCGGCGATCGCGGCGTTCTTCTACATCCGGGTGATCGTGCTGATGTTCTTCAGCGAGCCGCGGACCGAGGGCCCGTCGGTCGCGGTGCCGTCCCCGCTGACCTCGGCGGCGATCGCGATCGGCGTCGCGGTGACGATCGTGCTCGGTGTCGCCCCGCAGTACTTCCTCGATCTGGCGGGCCAGGCGGGGGTCTTTGTGCGCTGAGCCGGCCGCTGTCTTCCGCGGCCGCTCGGCGGCCGTCCGCCCGGTCCCCGCGTGGGGCCGGGCGGACGTGGATCAGGGCCGCGCGGTCAGCCGCCGGTGATGCCGCCCACGCTCTCCAGGCCGGGGATGTCGGTCGGGAAGCCGGTGGGGATGTCGGCGGGCGTGGTCACCTTGGTGAAGGTGTCGTTCATGCCGGCGTCCCAGTCGACCGCGAGGGACTTGCCGTCCGCGCTCGCCTTCACCGAACCCATGGTGCGGTCGGTGTTGCCGTCGGCGCACGTGAGCATCAGCATCTTGTTCGCGGCGCCTGTGTCGGTGTACTTACCGGTACAGCTGTGCTTGCCCGCGACCAGGACCGCCGTGCTGCCGTTGATGGACAGGACCATCGCCTCGCCGTCGGACTTGGACATATAGACCCCGGCCGCGTCGCCGCCCGCGCCCCCCTCCGCCGGGGCGCTCGACTGCTCGGCCGACGGGGCCTTCTTGGACGGGTCCGACTTGCTGTCGCCCCCGTCGCTGTCGCTGCCGCACCCGGCCACCAGCAGGACGGCCGCGGCCGCCGCACCGGCGATGCGCACTGCCTTGATCACGTGTTTCTCCTCGGTTGTCAGGACGGGAACACGACAAGCTAGCAGCCGCTCACGGTGTGGACGGGGCGACGCAACCGGTTACTTCCCCGAGTGCGACACGGCTGTTATCGGGGCCGGGGGCCCAGGCCGTGAGGGTCACCTCGTCGCCGTCCTCCAGGAACGTCCGCTCGCCGCCGGGCAGTCGCAGCGGGTCGCGGCCGGACCAGGTCAACTCCAGCAGACAGCCGCGCTGGTGCGGCTCGGGGCCGCTGACGGTGCCGGAGGCGAAGAGGTCGCCGGTGCGCAGCGAGGCGCCGTTGACCGTCATATGGGCGAGCTGCTGGGCGGCCGTCCAGTACATGGCCGCGAAGGGCGGGTGCGAGACGGGGTGGCCGTTGACGGCGACCTCGATGCGCAGGTCGAGGCCGCCCGGCTCGGCGGCGGAGTCGTCGAGGTAGGGGAGGAGCGGGACGTCGCGGCCGGGCGGGGCGGTGCGGGCGGCGGCGAGGGCGTCCAGCGGGGTGATCCAGGCGGCTACGGAAGTGGCGAAGGACTTGCCGAGGAAGGGGCCGAGCGGGCGGTACTCCCAGCTCTGGATGTCGCGCGCGGACCAGTCGTTGAGCAGACAGACACCGAAGACGTGGTCGTGGAACCCGGAGAGCGGCACCGGTGTATTGAAGGGTGAAGGGGTACCGACGACGAAGGCGACCTCCGCCTCGAAGTCGAGCCGGAGCGAGGGGCCGAACGGGGGGAGTGCGGAATGACCAGGCGCGCCGAGCTGGCCGTGGGGGCGCACGACGGGCGTGCCGGAGACCACGACCGTGCCCGCGCGCCCGTGGTAGCCGATGGGCATGTGCTTCCAGTTGGGGGTGAGCGGCTCGCCGTCCGGGCGGAAGATCCGGCCCACATTGGAGGCGTGGTGCTCGCTGGCATAGAAGTCGACGTAGTCGGCGACCTCGAAGGGCAGATGGAGCGTGACGGTGGTGAGGGGTCGCAGAAGGGGCTCGATCGTGGGCCGGTGCACCGGCTCGGTCAGCCAGGCGCGCAGCTCTTCTCGTACGGCCCGCCAGACCGGACGGCCCGCGGCCATCAGCGGGTTGAGCGTCGGTTGGCCGAGCAGCGCGGCGTGCGGGGAGCCCACGGCGGCCGCGGCGGCGCCCGCGTCCAGCACATGGTCGCCGTAGCGGACCCCGATTCTGCGCAGGTCGGGTGCGTCGGATGGGGTGAAGACGCCATAGGGGAGGTTGTGCGGGCCGAAGGGATCGTGAGGGGGGAGGTCGAGCGGGCTCTGCTGTGGCATGGGGCTGCCTCGCCTTCTCGTCGTCGCCGGGGGTTGCCGGGATCGCCGGGCCACACCCTATGGGGCCCGAGCCTGAGGGGAGGAGTGTGCCGACTACCACCTAAACAGATGACAATGTCCGGATAGTTGTTGCTCTGGTCGTCAATTTCCCAGTAGCGTCCTTCACCGGGTCACGCACAGTGGGGGGCCACTGCGCCGCGGTGACCGAGGGGGGCTCGTGGCGAGCAGTGACATGCCGTTCGAGGTGGACCGCGCGGTGCCCGGTCTGATCGTGAAGATCGGCGGCTATCCGCTGCACCACGGGGGCGTCGGCGCCATCCGGTCCCTGGGCCGGCTGGGCATCCCGATGTACGCCGTCACCGAGGACTGTCTGACCCCGGCCGCGCTCTCGCGCTATCTGGAGCGCGCCTTCGTCTGGCCGACCACCGGCAAGGAGCGGCCGGAGCGGCTGGTGGAGGGGCTGCTGCGGATCGGGCGGGCGATCGGGCGGGCGACCGTCCTGGTGCCGACGGACGAGGAGGCTGCGGTGCTGATCGCCGAGCACGCCGACACCCTCGCCGGGGAGGGCCGCTTCCTCTTCCCGCGTGCCGAGCCGGGGCTGCCGAGGCGGCTGGCCAGCAAGCAGGGGCTGCATGAGCTGTGTCTGGAACACGGTGTGCCCACCCCGGCCGCGGCGTTTCCCGACTCGTACGCCGACGTCCGGGAGTTCGCGGCGACCGCGCGCTTCCCGGTGGTCGCCAAGAACCGGGAGGCGTTCGAGCGGCGCAGGAGGCCGGCGGTCGGCGGCACCACGCGGATCGCGGGCCCGCGTGAGCTGCTGGCGCTGGCGGCCGGGTGGGGGCCGCGGCCCGGGGTGATCCTTCAGGAGTATCTGCCGAGAGAGGAGGCCGAGGACTGGATCGTCCACGCGTACGTCGATGTGGAGAGCGTGCCGCTGGCGCTGTTCACCGGGGTCAAGGTGCGGTCCTGGCCGCCGCACGCGGGCATGACGGCCTGTGCCTACGCGGTGGACAACGCCGAGCTCGCGGAGCTGGCCGCCCAGTTCATCAGACGGATCGGCTTCTCGGGGATCGTCGATCTGGACTGGCGCTTCGACCGTCGGGACGGGCGGTACAAACTGCTCGACTTCAACCCCCGGATGGGCGCGCAGTTCCGGCTCTTCGAGAGCGAGGCGGGGATCGACGTGGTGCGCGCCCAGCACCTGGATCTGACGGGGCGCAAGGTCCCGGAGGCCGAACAACGGGCGGACCGGCGGTTCATGGTCGAGAACATCGACCTGCCCGCGCTGCTCGCCTACCGCCGCGGCGGCTACACCACACCGCACGCGCCCGCCCGTGCGAGTGCGACCGAGCTGGCGTGGGCCGCGCGGGACGACATGAAGCCGTTCTTCACGATGCTGGCGCGCATGGTGCGGCCCGGCGCGGTCCATCTGTACCAGCGGTGGCGCGCCACGAACAGGACGTCTCGGGGAGGGGACTTGTGAACGATCCGATAGTGGTCATCGGGGCCGGTCCGTACGGCCTGTCGGCGGCCGCCCATCTGCGGTCGCGTGGGCTGCCGGTCCGCGTCTTCGGAACACCGATGGTGAGCTGGCGTGAGCACATGCCGGCCGGAATGCTGCTCAAATCCACCCCGGTCGCCTCGAATATCGATGCGCCGCAGGTGGGGCACACCCTGCTCGACTTCTGCCGCGCCGAGGGCGGCAGGCGCTATGAGTCGGACTGGGACATCATCCCCGTGGAGGCCTTCGCGCGATACGGGCTGTGGTTCCAGGAGCGGCTGGTGCCGGAGCTGGAGCGGGTGCGGGTGGTGTCGGCCGACCGGCGGGGCGGCCGCTTCGAGCTGAAGCTGGACTCCGGGGAGCAGTTCGCCGCGCGCGCCGTGGTGGTCGCCAGCGGGCTGGCCGGGCTCGCCCATCTGCCCGCCGAGTTCGCCGCCGCCGTTCCTGACGGTCCCTCGCCCACGGGGCCCGTCTCGCACAGCTCGCAACACCGCGACCTGGCGAGTTTCGCCGGGCGTGAGGTGGTGGTGGTCGGGGCCGGGCAGTCGGCGCTGGAGTCCGCGGTGCTGCTGGCCGAGGCGGGCGCCGCGTCCGTGCGGGTGGTGGCGCGGGGGAAGCGGGCCGTGGCGTTCGGGGCGCCGCCGGACCGGCAGCCGCGGCTGCGCCCCGAGTCGCCCTTCGGGCGCGCCTGGTCGCTGTACGCGCTCTCGTACTACGCCGGGGCCTTCCGGCGGCTGCCCGCGCCGGCGCGGCGCTATCTGGTGCGCACGGTGCTGGGGCCGCTGGGCGCCTGGTGGCTGCGGGAGCGCTTCGCGGGGCGGGTGCAGGTCACCCAGGGGCAGCGGGTCGCCCGGGTGGAGGTGGAGAGCGGCGGGCGGGTGGCGCTCGCCCTGCGCGGCGGCGGGCGCGCCGGAGAGCTGGCCGTGGACCATGTGCTGGCCGCGACCGGCTACCGGATGAATGTGGCGGCGCTGGGCTTCCTCGGGCCCGAGCTGCGGGCCGAGGTGGTGACCCGCGCCGGAGGGCCGCTGCTGGACGTGGGCTACTGCTCCTCCGTACCGGGGCTGTACTTCACCGGGCTGCCCGCGGCGGCGAGCTTCGGGCCGGTCATGCGGTTCGTCTGCGGCACGGAGTACGCCTCGCCCCGGCTGGCCAAGGCGGTGGCCATGGCTCATGGATGACCTGTCGGTCCGGGGCGTCAACCGCCGGTGTCACAGCCGAACACGGGTTGACCGACCGTCGATCGGTGATAGACCCACGGTCGATCACTGAAAGATCGTGGACCGGAGCACGATTGATCTGCCGTTGATCGCGGAAAAAGTCGGGGGGAGCGGGTCGGCAGGGCGCGGAAGTGATAGCTCGCACAAGGCGGGAAGGCGCCCATGGTGATCGATAGCCGACCGGATACGCTGCCACTAGTGGAGACAGCGACACATCGACATTGCGTGTGACCGCAGGCAGACAGGAGCACCCCGTGAGCGTCGTCGGGCCCTTCGGGCTGAGCGTGCGGGACCGGTCTCTCGAAGCCGATACCCAGGCCGGGCTGACAGCCGTCGAAGACGGGCTGCTGGAGGCCACGAAGAGCGACGTGCCGTTCATCACCGAGGCCGCCCAGCACCTCATGCGGGCGGGCGGCAAGCGGTTCCGGCCGCTGCTGGTGCTGCTCGCCGCGCAGTTCGGCGACCCGTACGCGCCCGGGGTGGTGCCCTCGGCCGTCGTCGTCGAGCTGACCCACCTGGCGACGCTCTATCACGACGACGTCATGGACGAGGCGGACGTCCGCCGGGGGGTGGCCAGCGCCAACGCCCGCTGGGGCAACTCGGTGGCGGTCCTCACCGGTGACTTCCTGTTCGCCCGCGCCTCGCACATCCTGGCCGACCTGGGCCCGGAGGCGGTGCGGATCCAGGCCGAGGCGTTCGAGCGGCTGGTGACCGGGCAGATCCTGGAGACGGCCGGGCCGCGCGGCGGCCGTGACCCGATCGAGCACTACCTGGACGTGCTCGCGGGCAAGACGGGCTCGCTGGTCGCGGTCTCCGGCCGATTCGGCGCGATGATGTCGGGGGCCGACGAGTCCGTCGTCTCCATCCTCACCCAGTACGGCGAGCGGCTGGGCATCGCCTTCCAGCTGGCGGACGATGTGCTGGACATCGCCAGCGACAGCCATGAGTCGGGCAAGACCCCCGGCACCGATCTGCGGGAGGGCGTCGCCACCCTCCCCGTGCTCCATCTGCGGGCGCAGGCGGAGGCGTCCGGCTCGGCCGAGGACCGCGAGCTGTGCGAGCTGCTGACCGGCGACCTCGGCGACGACGGGCTGCTCGGCGAGGTGCTGCGGCGGCTGCGCGCCCACCCGGCGCTGGAGCAGGCCCGCAGGGACACGCTCCGCTATGCGGCGGAGGCCCGGGCGATGCTGGCGCCGCTGCCCGAGGGGTCGGCGAAGGCCGCGCTCGAGGGGCTGTGCGACGCGGTGGTGCACCGGGCCGGCTGACCCCGACTCCGCGGTGGGCCCCCGGGTTTCCCCTGACAGTGCGCTCCCCGGCGTCCGACTTGCGGGGCACCGGTGTCCTACCTCAGCCGTATCCGAAGGTGATCCTGTCGGCTGACGCGCGGGGACTGCCGATTTGGTGGGATTGAGGGACCACCACATGGCGGTATCGGGTGACAATGGCCCGAGAGGTGGACGAGTGCGAGGCTGACAACCGCCGCCGACGACGGAGGTAGAGCACATATGGCACGGATCCGACCGACACAGGTCGCCGACGACGGTTTCTGGGACGAGGATCGACCGAAAGGGCGCCATAAAGCCGTCCGGTACGCCGTGCCGGTGGCGGTGGCGGGAATCGCGGCGGCGACGATCGGGCTGGTCCCGGCCCTCGCCAGCACCGGGGACCCCGATCTGCCGAAGATCACCGCGGAGGAGCTGATCAGCAAGATCGCCGCATCGGACGCCGAGCAGCTGTCCGGCTCGGTGAAGATCACGACCGATCTGGGCATACCGTCCCTGCCCGGCGGCGGCTCGCTCGCCGACCTCGCGGGCGGGCAGCACGGCGACGGCGGCGCGGCGGCCTCGCCGGATGCCAAGCTCATCGAGCTCGCGTCCGGCTCGCACACCCTGCGGGTGGCCGCCGACGGCCCGGAGCGGCAGCGGGTCTCGATCATCGAGAAGGCCGCCGAGTACAGCGTCATCCACAACGGTGACGAGGTGTGGGCGTACAACAGCGCCGACAACTCCGTCTACCACGCCAAGTCCCCCGAGCGGTCAGCCAAGGGCGACCACCGGCGGGATCTGCCCGAGGACCTGAGCGGCCTCACCCCCCAGAAGGCCGCCGAGAAGGCGCTCGCCGCGGTGGACGACACGACCGAGGTCAAGGTCGACGGCACCGCGCGGGTCGCCGGGCGGGACGCCTACCAGCTGCTGATACGTCCCAAGCAGAGCGACGCGGCCCATTCGACGGTTGGATCCATCCGTATCGCCGTGGACGCGGACAACGGCGTGCCGCTGAAGTTCACCCTGGAGCCCAGGAGCGGTGGCAAGGCGGCGATCGACGTGGCCTTCACCCAGGTGGACTTCGGCAAGCCCAAGGCGAGCACCTTCGACTTCACCCCGCCCAAGGGCGCCAAGGTCACCGAGGAGAGCCGCACCGGGCACAAGGCCGAGGCCAAGGCCAAGGACAAGGCGAAGGAGAAGGGCCTCCAAGAGCTGTCCGGGCTGAATGTGGTCGGCAAGGGCTGGGACTCGGTGGCGCGGCTGGACCTCCCCGGCGGTCTGCCCGCCGGCGCGAGCGGCGGGGGCGGCCCCAGCGAGTTCCTCGGCGGCCTGGGCAAGAAGGTCAAGGGGGACTTCGGCTCCGGCACGGTGCTCAGCACCCGCCTGGTCAACGCCTTGATCACCGATGACGGCAAGGTCTTCGTCGGCGCGGTGGACAAGAGTGCCCTGATCGACGCCGCCGACGCGGCCAAGTGACCGCCTGACGAAAGGGGAGCCCGTGGAGGAGCCGTCCGCCGAGGACACGGCCGGGGCGGCCGGGGTGCCGCCCGCCCGGGCGGTGCCGGACGCCCGCGCCGTGCCGGACGCCGCGGTCGAGACCCGCGGGCTCACCAAGCGTTACCGAGGCGGACAGCTCGCCGTCGACGCGCTCGACCTGACCGTGCCGCGCGGCAGCGTCTTCGGCTTCCTCGGGCCCAACGGCTCGGGGAAGACGACGACGATCCGCATGCTCATGGGCCTGATCGAGCCCACCGCCGGAAGAGCCCGGCTGCTCGGCGCGCCCATGCCGCGGGCCGCCCGCAGCGTGCTGCCCAGGGTCGGGGCCCTCATCGAGGGCCCCGCCCTGTACTCGTTTCTGAACGGCCGGGACAATCTGATCCGCCTCGACGCCGCCGACCCCACCGCGGATCCGCGCACCCGGGCCGCGCGGGTCTCGACGGCCCTGGAGCGGGTGGGGCTGACGGCCGCGGCGCGCAAGAAGGCCCGCGCCTATTCCCTCGGGATGAAGCAGCGCCTGGGCCTGGCCGCGGCGCTGCTCCAGCCACGCGAGCTCCTCGTCCTCGACGAGCCGACGAACGGCCTCGACCCGCAGGGCATGCGGGAGATCCGCACGCTGGTGCGCGAGCTGGCCGACGACGGCACCACCGTCTTTCTCTCCTCCCACCTCCTCGACGAGATCGAGCAGGTGTGCACCCACGCGGCGGTCATGGCCCAGGGCCGGCTGATCGTCCAGGGCACCGTGGCCGAGCTGGCGGCAGGCAGCCGCGGTCGGCTGTCCGTCACCACCCCGGACCCCGCGGACGCGGTCCGCGTCCTGAAGGAACACGGGGTGACGGACCTCGTGGTCCTGGACGAGCGCGTCACGGGCGAGCTGCCCACGACCGGGCCGGCGCCGCTCGACCTCGCGGACCTCAACGCCGCCCTCGTCCACGCCGGGGTGCGGGTCCGGGCCTTCGGCGCCGAGCGGGCCTCGCTCGAGGACGCCTTTGTCGCACTGACCGGGGAGGGCTTCGATGTCGCGGGCTGAGGCGAGCGTGAGCGAGGGAGCGGGCCCGGCGAAGCCCGGCGGCCCGGCGCCCGTGGGGCAGGCCCGGCGGCCGAGCCCGCTGTGGACGCTGGCCCTGTTCCGCAGCGAGCTGGGCACCACCTTCCGCCGCTGGCGGACCATCGCCCTGCTCGGCGTGCTGGCGGCCGTCCCGGTCCTGGTCGGCATCGCGGTGAAGATCGAGACGAGCGACGGCGGTTCGTTCGGCGAGGGGCGCGGGGGAGACGGCCAGGGCCCCGCCTTCTTCTCCCAGATCACCAACAACGGCATCTTCCTGGTCTTCGCCTCGCTGGCCGCCACGCTTCCGGTCTTTCTGCCGATGGCCATCGGGGTGATCGCCGGTGACTCCATCGCGGGCGAGGCGGGCTCCGGGACGCTGCGCTATCTGCTGGTCGCCCCGGCCGGGCGGACCCGTCTCCTGCTCGCCAAGTTCACCACTGTGATGGCCTTCTGCCTGGTCGCCACGGTCGTGGTGGCCGCCGCCGGACTGGCGACCGGGGCGCTGCTCTTCCCCCTCGGCGATGTCACGCTGATCTCGGGCACCACCGTCTCGTTCACGGAGGGGCTGGTCCGGGCGCTGGCGGTGGCGGGCGTCGTGGCGTACTCCGTCATCGGCATCGCGACGGTGGGGCTGTTCATCTCGACCCTGACCAGCAGCGGGATAGCGGCCATGGCGGCGACCGTCGGTCTGCTGGTCACCGTGCAGATCCTGGACACCATCCCGCAATTGCACGCGATCCAGCCCTATCTGTTCCCGCACTACTGGCTGTCCTTCGCGGACGTTCTCCGGGAACCGGTCTATTGGGATCAGCTCACCAAGAACTTCGGCCTACAGGCGCTCTACGTGGCGATATTCGGCTCGGCGGCCTGGGCGCGATTCACCGCGAAGGACATCACCGCCTGAACGCCTGAACGCCTGAACGCCTGAACCCGGCCCGGCAGCGGTGCCATGAGCGGCGCCGCTGCCGGGGTGCCGAGCGTCGGCGTCAGCTGCTGAGGGTCCAGATGGCATAGGCGATGGCGTCGCTGTTGCGGTCCAGGGCCGTGTCGTTGACGTTGGCCGTGGTGTCGCAGGACCGGTGGTAGCAGCGGTCGAACGCCTGGCCCGAGGTGCCGCCCCACTTCTGCGCCTGGGCGGCGGTCTTGGTGGTCTCGGCGCCGCTGAACAGCCCGCCCACCGGCACGCCCACGTTCTTGAACGGCGCGTGGTCGGAGCGCCCGTCGCCCTCCGTCTCGATCTCGGTGGGCACGCCCTTCGTCGCGAAGAAGTCCTTGAACACGGACTCGAGCCGGGTGTCGTCGTCATAGACGAAGTAGCCGGGGTTGGGCGAGCCGATCATGTCGAAGTTGAGATACGAGTCGATCTTCGCGCGATTCGCGGTCGACAGGCTGTTCACGTAGTACCGCGAGCCCACCATCCCCAGCTCCTCGGCGCCCCACCAGCCGAACCGCAGGTGCTTGGTGGGCTTCAGCCCCGCCCGGGAGACGGCGAGCGCGGTCTCCAGCACGCCCGCGGAGCCCGAGCCGTTGTCGTTGATGCCGGGGCCCGCCGTGACGGAGTCCAGATGGGAGCCCGCGAACACCACGTTGTCGGTGTCGCCGCCGGGCCAGTCGGCGATGAGGTTGTAGCCGGTGGCGCCGCCGGAGGTGAACTGCTGCACGGTGGTGGTGAACCCGGCCGCGTCGAGCTTGGCCTTGATGTAGTCGAGCGAGGCCTTGTAGCCGGGGCGGCCATGGGCGCGGTTGCCGCTGTTGGCGGTGGCTATGGACTGGAGCTGGCTCAAGTGGGCCTTGACATTGGCGACCGGGATGTCGGGCGCGGCGAGGACGGCCGCGGCCGCGGGGGCCGGGGCCGGTCCTGCGGGGGACAGCTGCGCGGCGGGCGCCGCCGTGGCCAGGGTCGCGACGACCGCGCCGGCCGCCGTGACGGAGATGGCGGCGCGGCGTATCAGGGATCTTCCGGATGACGACATGGGGGGCTCCGAATTCCGAACGAGGACAGGACGGAATGAACGTGACGCTGCGTGGTGCACGCACCCGGTGGGGCGGGGGAGCGCTGAAGCGGTGGCACGGTATGGCGGTGGCACGTGGTGCGGAGTGTCGCAAAGGCAGATGCTCCGGCCCCGGCTGATACCGCGTCAAGGGCGGAAACCGGACAGTACGGGCCGCATATCGGTCCCGTCGCGAACCGGTTCGCCATATCCCGGCCCGGCGTCTCCCGGCCCCGCCGTATCCCGGTCCCGGAGCCGTGAGGGCTCAGCCGAGGACGGGGTCCTCGGCCGTGTCGCCGTTCCGCTTCGCCGTGGCGGCGCGCGCGGCGGCCTCGTGCAGCTGGGCGCGCGCCCGGCGGGCCGTGCGCAGCGCGTCCCAGATGAGCAGCGCGAGCGCGAGCCATACGAGGGCGAAGCCCGCCCATCGCTCGGGCGGCATGGACTCATGGAAGACGGCGACGCCGAGCGCGAACTGGAAGATCGGGGCGATGTACTGGAGCATCCCGATCGTCGACAGCGGCAGCCGCACGGCTGCCGTCCCGAAGCAGATCAGCGGCACCGCCGTGATCAGCCCGCTGCTCACCAGCAGCGCCGAGTGCCCGGCGCCCTCGCTGCCGAAGGTGCTCTCGCCGCTCGCCGTCAGGAAGATCACGAAGCCGAGCGCGGGCAGGAACTGGACGGCCGTCTCGGCGGCGAGCGACTCCAGGCCGCCCAGGCCGATCCGCTTCTTGACCAGGCCGTAGGTGGCGAAGGAGAAGGCGAGCGTGAGCGCGATCCAGGGCAGCGTGCCGTAGCCGATCGACAGGACGGCCACGGCGGCCACGCCGACGCCGACCGCCGCCCACTGCGCCGGCCGCAGCCGCTCGCGCAGCAGCACGACGCCGAAGCCGATGCTGACCAGGGGATTGATGAAGTAGCCGAGCGAGGTCTCCACGACATGGCCGCTGTTGACGCCCCAGATGTACAGGCCCCAGTTGACGGAGATGACGGCCGCGGCGATCGCGATCATCCCCAGCCGCGCGGGCTGGCGCAGCAGCGGGGGTATCCAGGACCAGCGGCGCATGACGAGCAGGATGAGCACGACGGCCAGCAGCGACCACACCATGCGGTGGGCGAGGATCTCGACGGCCCCGGTGGGCTCCAGCAGCGGCCAGAACAGGGGCACCAGGCCCCACATGCCGTAGGCGGCCATTCCGTAGGCGAGTCCGCTGCGGTGCTGCTGGCTCTGCGGCGTCACATGTCCTCCCCGACGGCACGGCGACGCGTCGAACGTAGCGCCGAAGCGGCCCGCCTGTCATCTCCGTATCGCCATACGGTCATGACAGGCGGGCCGCCGTGCCGGGGATCAGCCCTTGAGGGCCGCCGCGATCGAGTCCG
Organism: Streptomyces sp. NPDC028305; assembly: GCF_055569495.1. Classification (NCBI taxonomy): domain Bacteria; kingdom Bacillati; phylum Actinomycetota; class Actinomycetes; order Kitasatosporales; family Streptomycetaceae; genus Streptomyces; species Streptomyces sp. NPDC028305. Next base: position 370,937 of record NZ_JBVHTN010000011.1, on the reverse strand, counting down.
CGATGGGGGTGGTCGGCCGGCCGATGAGGCGGGAGAGGTCGCCGGGCGTGGCGGCCAGCAGGCCGCGGGAGATCGCGGCGTCCACGTCCACCAGGATCTCGGCAAACGGCTGGGGAAGGCCGGCGCCGGTGAGGATGGTCTGGTGGGTCTCGGCCGGCACGGGGCCGTACGCGATCTCCTTGCCGGTCTGCTTGGCGACCTCGGCGGCGTACTCCTCGAAGCTCCAGGCGGTGTCGCCGCTGAGCTCGTACGCCTTGCCCTCGTGGCCCTCGCCGGTCAGCACCACCACGGCGGCGTCCGCGTAGTCGGCGCGCGCGGCGGAGGAGACGCGGCCGCCGCCCGCGCTGCCGACGACGGCGCCGTGCTCCAGCACGGGAGCCAACTGCTCGGTGTAGTTCTCGTTGTACCAGCCGTTGCGCAGCAGGACGTACGGCAGACCGGAGGCCTGGATGGCCTGCTCGGTGACCTTGTGCTCGTCGGCCAGCCTGAAGTCGGCCGCGGGGCCGCCGAGGACGCTGGTGTACGCGAGCAGGGCGACGCCCGCCTCCTTGGCGGCGTCGATCACGGCCTGGTGCTGCGGGACGCGCTGCCCGACCTCGCTGCCGGAGATCAACAGCACCTTGTCGCCGGCGGCGAAGGCGCCCTGGAGGGTCTCGGGGCGGCTGTAGTCGGCGATGCGCAGCTGTACGCCGCGCTCCGCCAGGTCGGCCGCCTTTCCGGGGTCCCGCACCACGGCCACGACCTGGTCCGCGGGGACCTTCTCCAGCAGGCCCGCGACGACGAGGCGGCCCAGGTGGCCGGTGGCTCCGGTGACGACGATGCTCATGTCTGTTTTCTCGCTTTCATCCTCTTGGTGTTGTTCTGGGAACCACCTTAATCTCAGCGCTAACTGATGGAAAGTACCCACTTTGAAGTAAGGTACTGGCATGCCGGTGAGTGAGAAGGTCAGCAAGAAGACGCGGGGCGGGCTGACAGTGGGCCCCGATGCCGCCATGTGTCCGTCGAGGCTGGTGCTGGAGCATGTCACCAGCCGCTGGGGTGTCCTCGTCCTCGCCGTGCTGATGGACGGCACCCATCGCTTCAGCGAGGTGCGGCGGGCGATCGGCGGCGTCAGCGAGAAGATGCTCACGCAGACCCTCCAGACCCTGGAGCGGGACGGCTTCGTGCGCCGCGAGGCCCACCCCGTCATTCCGCCGCATGTGGACTACTCGCTGACCGAGCTCGGCGAGGAGGCGGCGCGGCGGGTGGGGGCGCTGGCCCGCTGGACGGAGGAGAAGGTTCCGGAGGTCTTGGCCGCCCGGGAGGCGTACGACGCCGCCAAGGCGCGATAGAAGGCGCGATAAACGGGCGCGATAAACCGGCGCGATAAAAAAACGGGTGCCCACCCGGGGCGTCGTCAGACGCTCCGGGGGGCACCTCCCAGCGGTGGCTGGGGGAGGGCGACCCGCCCGCGTGTACAGGTCAGCCGACGACCGTCCAGGTGTCCTGGCCGGTGAGCAGGGCGCCGAGGTCGCCCTTGCCCTTCCGCTCCACGGCGGCCTCGAGCTGGCCCGCCATCTCGGCCTCGTAGACCGGACGGGTGACATCGCGCAGTACCCCGATGGGGGTGTGGTGCAGCGTGTCGGGGTCGGCGAGGCGGGTCAGCGCGAAGGCGGTGGTCGGGGAGGCGGCGTGGGCGTCGTGGACCAGCACCGCGCCGGTGCCCTCCCGGGTCACATCGATGACCTTGAGGTCGCCGGTGGCCGGGTCGCGGACGACGCCCTTGGAGCCGAGGCCGTCCCCGCCGTCCTCCTCGCTGAACGGCGTGCCGAAGCGGATCGGCTTGCCGTGCTCCAGCCGGATGACGGCCTCCTCCGCCTGCTGCTTGTCCTTGAGGACCTCGAAGGCGCCGTCGTTGAAGATGTTGCAGTTCTGGTAGATCTCCACCAGCGCGGTGCCCGGGTGGGCGGCCGCCTCCCGCAGCACCTGGGTGAGGTGCTTGCGGTCGGAGTCCACGGTGCGGGCGACGAACCCGGCCTCGGCGCCCAGCGCGAGCGAGAGGGGGTTGAAGGGCGCGTCGAGCGAGCCCATCGGCGTGGACTTGGTGATCTTGCCGACCTCGGAGGTCGGGCTGTACTGGCCCTTGGTGAGGCCGTAGATCCGGTTGTTGAAGAGCAGGATCTTCAGGTTGACGTTGCGGCGCAGCGCGTGGATCAGGTGGTTGCCGCCGATGGACAGCGCGTCGCCGTCACCGGTGACCACCCACACCGACAGATCCCGGCGCGAGGCCGCCAGGCCGGTGGCGATGGCGGGAGCGCGGCCGTGGATCGAGTGCATCCCGTAGGTGTTCATGTAGTACGGGAAGCGGGAGGAGCAGCCGATGCCGGAGACGAAGACGATGTTCTCCTTCGCCAGGCCGAGCTCGGGCATGAAGCCCTGGACGGCGGCGAGGACCGCGTAGTCGCCGCAGCCGGGGCACCAGCGCACTTCCTGGTCGGACTTGAAGTCCTTCATGCTCTGCTTCGCGCCGGCCTTCGGCACCAGCGAAAGCGCGTCGACGGAGGACAGCCCTTCCGCGATCGTCTCAGTCATCGATGGCCTCCTTAAGGGCCTTCGCAAGCTGCTCGGCCTTGAATGGCAGCCCCCGCACCTGGGTGAAGGAGCGGGTGTCGACCAGATACTTGGCGCGGAGCAGAGTGGCGAGCTGACCGAGGTTCATCTCGGGCACGACCACCTTGTCGTAGCGGGCCAGGACCTCGCCCAGGTTCGCCGGGAAGGGGTTGAGATGGCGCAGATGGGCCTGGGCGATGGAGTCTCCGGCGGCACGGACCCGGCGCACGGCGGCGGTGATCGGCCCGTAGGTCGAGCCCCAGCCCAGAACCAGGGTGCGGGCGTCGCCGGTGGGGTCGTCCACCGTGAGGTCCGGCACCTCGATGCCGTCGACCTTGGCCTGCCGGATGCGCACCATGTGCTCGTGGTTGGCCGGGTCGTAGGAGATGTTGCCGGTGCCGTCCTGCTTCTCGATGCCGCCGATGCGGTGTTCGAGGCCGGGGGTGCCGGGCACCGCCCAGGGGCGGGCGAGCGTCTCGGGGTCGCGCTTGTACGGCCAGAAGACCTCGGTGCCGTCCTCGAGCGTGTGGTTGGGGCCGGTGGCGAACCGGACCCGCAGATCCGGCAGATCGTCGACGTCCGGCACCCGCCACGGCTCCGACCCGTTGGCCAGATAGCCGTCGGAGAGCAGGAAGACGGGGGTGCGGTAGGTCAGCGCGATGCGCACCGCTTCCAGCGTCGCGTCGAAGCAGTCCGCCGGGGTCTTCGGGGCCACGATCGGCACCGGGGCCTCGCCGTTGCGCCCGTACATCGCCTGCAACAGGTCGGCCTGCTCGGTCTTGGTGGGCAGACCGGTAGACGGGCCGCCCCGCTGGATGTCGATCACCACCAGCGGCAGCTCCAGGCTGACCGCGAGCCCGATGGTCTCCGACTTGAGTGCCACACCGGGGCCGGAGGTGGTGGTCACGGCGAGCGCCCCGCCGAAGGCGGCGCCCAGGGCCGCGCCGATGCCCGCGATCTCGTCCTCGGCCTGGAAGCTGCGCACGCCGAAGTTCTTGTGCCGGGACAGCTCATGCAGGATGTCCGAGGCCGGCGTGATCGGGTACGAGCCCAGGAACAGCGGCAGATCCGCCTGGTGCGAGGCCGCGATCAGCCCGTACGACAGTGCCAGATTGCCGGAGATGTTCCGGTATGTACCCGGCGGGAACGCGGCGGAGGCGGGGGCCACCTCGTAGGAGACCGCGAAGTCCTCCGTCGTCTCGCCGAAGTTCCAGCCGGCCCGGAAGGCGGCCACGTTGGCCTCGGCGATCTGCGGCTTCTTCGCGAACTTCTGGCGCAGGAACTTCTCGGTGCCCTCGGTCGGGCGGTGGTACATCCACGACAGCAGACCGAGCGCGAACATGTTCTTGCTGCGCTCCGCCTCCTTGCGGGACAGCCCGAAGCCCTTGAGTGCCTCGATGGTCAGCGTCGTCAGCGGCACGGGGTGGACGTTGTACCCGTCCAGCGAGCCGTCCTCGAGCGGGCTCTGGTCGTAGCCGACCTTGGCCATCGGACGCTTGGTGAACTCGTCGGTGTTGACGATGATCTCGGCGCCGCGCGGCACATCGCCGAGGTTGGCCTTCAGCGCGGCCGGGTTCATCGCCACCAGTACGTTCGGCGCGTCGCCCGGCGTCAGGATGTCGTGGTCGGCGAAGTGCAGCTGGAAGCTCGACACGCCGGGGAGGGTGCCTGCGGGGGCACGGATCTCGGCCGGGAAGTTCGGCAGCGTGGACAGGTCATTGCCGAATGACGCCGTCTCCGAGGTGAACCGGTCACCCGTGAGCTGCATACCGTCGCCCGAGTCACCAGCGAACCGGATGATCACCCGGTCCAGACGGCGGACCTCTTTACCGCCGTCCGACGCTCGCTGTCCCCCGACGAGCGTCTGCCCGTCCTGCTGATCGGCTGGTTCGGCCTGCTCGGCCGGGCTACTGACCTGGCTGGTCACTGATTCGGACCTCCCTTGAGGCGGCGCTCGTGGACATCGGTGCCGACCGGTTGTCCCACGGCCATCGTACGTCGGTAAGGGTCGCCTTCCCTGACCGGATCGCATAGTGGACGGCCTGACACTGCCTCGTTATGTAGTGAATTGTCATGCTCTGCATGCGCCCCCGTACTCATGTCGAGCGATCCTCACCCCTCGGTCTTTGGTTCTACGACCATCACTCGACCGGGCGGTCGGCCGGCCGCACCGGCCGAGGGCCGGGACGCGTCAGGAGTCGAGATAGGTCAGCACCGCCAGCACACGGCGGTGATCCCCCTCGCTCGGCGACAGCCCGAGCTTCAGGAAGATGTTGCTGACGTGCTTCTCGACCGCGCCGTCGCTCACCACCAGCTGCTTGGCGATCGCCGAGTTCGTACGGCCCTCGGCCATCAGACCCAGGACCTCCCGCTCGCGCGGGGTGAGCCCGGCCAGCACGTCCTGCTTGCGGCTGCGCCCCAGCAGCTGCGCCACGACCTCCGGGTCGAGCGCGGTGCCGCCCCGGGCCACCCGCACCACGGCGTCCACGAACTCACGGACCTCGGCCACCCGGTCCTTGAGCAGATAGCCGACCCCGCGGCTGTTGCCCGCCAGCAGCTCCGTGGCGTACTGCTCCTCCACGTACTGCGACAGCACCAGCACACCGAGTCCGGGGTGGTCGCGCCGCAGACGGACGGCCGCCCGGATCCCCTCGTCGGTGTGGGTCGGCGGCATCCGTACGTCCGCGACCACCACATCCGGCAGCGTGCCCCCGTCGGCCAGCTCCCGGATCGACCTGATCAGGGCGTCCGCATCGCCGACCCCGGCGACCACCTCATGCCCTCGGTCGGTCAGCAGGCGGGTCAGCCCCTCCCGGAGCAGCACCGAATCCTCGGCGATGACCACCCGTACCCTGTCCTCCACAGCCCGCCCCCACTCGTCGGATCCTCGACCCCCAGCATCCCAGGGATCGGGCCCGCCCGGCGCCACCCACGCTCACCTGAGCGGAACGGGGGAGCGGGGGAGCGGGGCGGGGGTGCGGCGGCGGGAGCGCGGCGGCGGGGGTGCGGCCGCGGGTCACTCGCGCCAGGGCAGCTCGGCGGTGATGGAGGTCGGGCCGCCGGCCGGGGAGTGCACGACGAGGAGGCCGTCGACCGCGCCCAGCCGCTCGGCCAGCCCGGCCAGCCCCGACCCGGCCCTGGCGTCCGCCCCGCCCCGGCCGTCGTCCGAGACCTGGAGCATCACCCGGTCCTCCGAACGCCACACATCCACGGCGCCCGTCCGTGCCCCGCTGTGCTTGCTGATGTTCTGGAGCAGCTCGGAGACGGTGAAGTAGGCGATGCCCTCGATGGCGGGCGCGGGCCGCTCGGGCAGGTCCACCGTGACCTGCACCGGCACCGTGCAGCGGGCCGCCAGGGCTGACAGGGAGGGGCCGAGACCCCGGTCGGTGAGGATCGCCGGGTGGATGCCGCGGGCGAGGTCGCGCAGCTCCTGGAGCGCCAGCTTCACCTCGCCGTGCGCCTCGTCCACCATCCGCGCCGCCGCCTCCGGGTCCTCCTGGAGCTTCTCCTTCGCCAGCCCCAGATCCATGGCGAGGGCGACCAGCCGGGCCTGGGCCCCGTCGTGCAGATCGCGCTCGATGCGGCGCAGGTCCGCCGCCGCCGTGTCCACCACCACGCCCCGGTCCGACTCCAGCTCCCACACCCGCTCCGCGAGCCGCGAGGGGCCCAGCAGCCCGGAGACCATCAGCCGGTCGACCGAGGTAAGACCCCGGATCACAAACGGCGTCACCAGCAGCAACAGCACCCCGATGACGCAGGTGGCGGCTATCTCGAACGGGGTGTTCAGAAAGAAGCCGCGGCCGTCGTGCTCGAAGATCTGCGCGCCCGGCTGGTCGGTGTAGGTGGGGAAGACCCACCACCACAGCGGATAGACCGCGAACGCCCACGCGGTCACCCACAGCGTCAGCGACAGGACGAAGGCGAAGATCGCCCACGGGAAGTGGATCAGCGAGTAGATGACATGGCGCCATGAGGTGCCGCTCCTGATCAGCGCGCTCACCCAGGCGAACGGGCCGGACTTGCGCGATCCGCGGGTGATCGCCCGCACCGGCTCGGGGTCGGCGACCTCCAGCCGCAGCAGCGACCGCGCGCGGGCCCGTTCCATGGCCCCGAGCGCCCGGCACCCCGCCAGGGCGACACCGAGCACCGGAATGCCGAGGAAGGTGATCAGGAGCCCCACGCCGAGCGCGAGCATCGTGATCGCGTAGCAGAAGGTGACCAGGGCCACCGGAAGGCTGAGCATCAGATACAGGAACTCGCGCCAGACACGGGCCTGGAAGGGTGCCCGCAGTGCCGCGGGCACCAGGGAGCCGCGGGGCTCGGCCCCCGGCCCGTACGGTTCGTATGCGGTGGCCATCTCTCTTCCGTTCTCCCAAGGGTGAGGCTGGTGCCCGGTGGTGCGCGGCCTGACGTACCACCAGGTTCCCGGAACGGGGCCGGTGGGGCCATGGAGCAAGTAGGCGTCTTGACTGTGGGGTTAGCCCTACCGTCACGGTGGTCCTGGGCCTCATACCCGCCCCGCGCCGCCGGACCTCGCCCCGCGCCGCCGGACCCCGCCGTGCGAAGCTACGCCTTCGCCGTCCCCCGGTCGCGCCACGGCAGCTCGGCGGTCACGGCCGTCGGGCCGCCCACCGGCGAATCCACCGTGAACAGGCCGTCGACCGACCCGAGCCGCTCGCCGAGCCCGGCCAGGCCGCTGCCCCCGACCGGGTCCGCGCCGCCGCGCCCGTCGTCCCGCACCTGGATCAGCAGCCGCTCCTCCGACCGCCACACCTCGACATCGGCCATCCGTGCCCCGCTGTGCTTGCTGATGTTCTGGAGCAGCTCGGAGACGGTGAAGTAGGCGATGCCCTCGATGGCGGGCGCGGGCCGCTCCGGCAGGTCCACGAGGACCCGCACCGGCACCGTGCAGCGCGCCGCGACCGACGACAGCGCCGCGTCCAGGCCCCGGTCGGTCAGCACCGCCGGGTGGATGCCGCGGGCGAGGTCGCGCAGCTCCTGGAGTGCCAGCTTCACCTCGCCGTGCGCCTCGCCGACCATCGCGGCCGCCGCCTCCGGGTCCTCCAGCACCTTCTCCTTCGCCAGCCCCAGGCCCATGGCGAGGGCGACCAGCCGGGCCTGGGCCCCGTCGTGCAGATCGCGCTCGATGCGGCGCAGGTCCGCCGCCGCCGTGTCCACCACCACGCCCCGGTCCGACTCCAGCTCGGCGATCCGCCGCTCCAGCTCGTCGGAGGGGGACAGCAGCGCGCGCACCATCGCCCGGTCGGCGTTCGTCAGGCCCCGGGCGATCCAGGGCAGCACGGGCCAGGCGACGAAGAGGGAGACGAGGGTGACGCAGAAGGTGAGCACCGCCCAGGGCAGCCGCATGATGGCGTACAGCGTGGTCCGCCAGCCCACCGGATCCCGCAGCCGCGACCAGAGCCAGACGAAGAAGCCGCCGCCCGGACGGGCCCGCCACTGGCTCGGCTCGTCCACGCGCACCCCCAGCAGCGCGCGGGCGCGCCGCCGCTCGAACGCGCCGTACAGCCGGCTGCCGTGCAGCCCCAGGGCCAGCAGCGGCAGCCCCACCACGGTGACCGTCAGCCCCAGGCCCAGGGCGAACCACACGATGGCGCAGGCGAAGCCGAGGACGCCCACGGGCAGATTGGCGAGGAGGTGGGCGATCTCCTTCCAGGTCTGCGCGGGAAAGCCGAAGGCGGGCGGCCGGGGCAGCCGCTCCTCGCCCCCGTCGGATGAACTCGAGGTCATGGGGCCAAGATTGCCGCCCCGGCCCCCGCCCCGCCATGGGGTAGGTCGCCATACGTGGGTAGGGGTAACCCCACCGCATCCCGGACGGGCGGCTCACCTGGACGGCGGCAGGGCCTACACTCCCGTGCGTACGCAGCGTCGAACACACGGCTTCGACTGCGAATCCGACGGACAGCAGGCGGGACAGGGAGCGAGGGGCGGACGTGCCGGAGGCGACGACCGTGCACACCACAGCCATGCCGCTCGCGGCCGACTACTACCAGGGCTACTCGGTGGTCGGCCTGCTCGCCGTGGTCGGCGCGCTCTTCGTCGCCGTGGCCTTCGGGGCCGGGCGGCTGCTGCGGCCCGTGGTGCCGACCCCGGAGAAGCTGCTGACGTACGAGTGCGGGGTCGACCCCGTCGGCGAGGGCTGGGCCCACACTCAGGTCCGCTACTACGTCTACGCTTTTCTGTATGTGATTTTCGCGGTGGACTCGATCTTCCTCTTCCCCTGGGCGACGGTGTTCGCCGCACCGGGCTACGGCGGAACGACGCTGGTGGAGATGTTCGTCTTCCTCGGCTTCCTCGCCGTGGGCCTGCTGTACGCCTGGAAGAAAGGCGTCCTGGAATGGACGTGACACCGAACCCCGCCCCCGCGCCGGCCCCCACACCTGTGGATCTCCCGGAGCCGCGCCGCCTCGGGGCGCTCGCCAGACTGGCCCCCGAGCCGATGAAGGTGGTCCTGAACTGGGGCCGCCGCTACAGCCTGTGGGTCTTCAACTTCGGGCTGGCCTGCTGCGCCATCGAGTTCATCGCCGCGTCGATGGCCCGCCACGACTTCATCAGGCTCGGCGTGATCCCCTTCGCCCCCGGGCCGCGCCAGGCCGACCTCATGGTGGTGTCCGGCACGGTGACGGACAAGATGGCGCCCGCGGTGAAGCGGCTGTACGAGCAGATGCCCGAGCCGAAGTACGTCATCTCCTTCGGTGCCTGCTCGAACTGCGGCGGGCCGTACTGGGACTCGTACGCGGTCACCAAGGGCGTCGACCAGATCATCCCCGTCGATGTGTATGTGCCGGGCTGCCCGCCCCGGCCGGAGGCGCTGCTCCAGGGGATCCTGAAGCTTCAGGAGAAGATCGCGCGCGAGTCGCTCGGCGAGCGGTACGGGCGTGACGGCGGGGCCGCCCGGCCGTCCGCCTCGGCGCTGCGCAGCGGCCTGGTCGCGCCGCCCGCCCCGGCCGCCCCGTCCGCCGCCACGGACACGGAGGAGGGCACGCCGTGACCGCGCCCGACGACCGGAACCGCCCTGCCGATGCCGATGCCGATGCCGATGCCGTTGCCGAGACTGCCGGGGCCGCCGGGGCTGCCGCTCAGCCGCCGGTCGGCTGGCTGCCGCGGCCTGCCGCCGAGCTGTTCGGCGAGGGCGCGGCGGCGGCGGAGGCGTACGGGCTGCTCACCGTCGACGTCCCCGCCGACGCGTGGATCGCCGCGCTGGAGACCGCCCGCTCCGCGCTGGGCTGCACCTACTTCGACTGGCTGAGCGCGGTCGACGAGCCCGGCGAGGGCTTCCGCGTGGCCGCGCATGTCGTCGCCCTCGGACCGGCGACCGCCGCCGCGCCCGAGGCTCCCGCGACTCCCGCCGTGCGCGGGCTGCTCGTACGCACCACCGTCCCGCACGACGCGCCCGCCCTGCCGACCGCGACCGGCGTCTACGCGGGCGCGGCCTGGCACGAGCGCGAGACCCACGAGATGTTCGGCATCGACTTCCCCGGCCACCCCCACCTCGCGCCGCTGCTGCTCCCGGACGGCTTCGAGGGGCATCCGCTGCGCAAGGACTTCGTCCTCGCGGCACGGGTCGCCAAGGCATGGCCCGGCGCGAAGGAACCGGGGGAGTCCGAGGCCGCCCACGCGCCCAGACGGCGGCAGATGCTGCCGCCCGGCGTCCCCGACCCCAACGAGTGGGGCCCCCTCAAGGGCCAGCTCCCCCCTGCCCCCGCCCGCCCGGCGCGCGCGGCCCGCACAGCGGGCGCGGCAGGCGCAGCAGGTGCCGGGGGCGAGCGCCCGGCGCGCCGGGCCCGCAGCGCCTCCGCGGGCTCGGCCGGCCAGCGCGCCGCCACGGGCCCCGAGACATCGGCGGAGGAGGCCGCCCGGCCCGCGCGCCGGGCCCGCAGCGCGAGTGAGGGCTCGGCGAGCCAGCAGGGCACGAGTACGGAGACAGCGGCGGGCACGTCCGCGGAGGGGGCGCCGGGCGGCGCCGCCCGGCCCGCGCGCCGGGCCCGCAGCGCGAGCGAGGGCTCGACGAGCCAGCGCGCCGCGACGGGCGGTCAGGCCCAGGCGCGCGCGGACCGCCCCGCCGCCCGCCCGCGCTCGACCGACGCCCCGTGGCACCACGCCCGCCCGGCCCGGGACGAGCCGACGGCTCCCGGCTCCTCCGCCTCGGCGGAAGACGGCACAGGGACCGCCGCCGAGGGCGCCGCCGAACCGCCGCGCTCGGACGCTTCCCGTCCGTCGCAGGCCGTTCCGGGCGTCGCGTCGCCGTCGCGCGGTGAGGCGGCGGGCTCTGCCGCCGGGGCCGGGCCCAAGGCGCCCGCCACGGGCGGCCCCGTCCCCGGCGACGAGGAACAGCCTCGCGCGGGGGCAGCCGGTCAGGCTGATGGGCCGGACGGGCCCGAGCCCGCGCCCGGCGCCGCCGCTGCGCCGGAAATCGGTGCCGAGCCGCCGTCCGGCACCGGGGCGGACGGCGACCCTGCCGCACCCGACCCCGACAACGACGACCCGGCGGGAGGCACCGCGTGAACGACGTCCTGGACGTCGCGCTGCGACTGCTCGCCGTGCTGCTCGCCTTCCTCGTGCTGCCGCTGGTCGTCGGGCAGACCGAGCACAAGGTCATGGCCCATATGCAGGGCCGGCTCGGGCCGATGTACGCGGGTGGGTTCCACGGGTGGGCCCAGTTGGTCGCGGACGGGGTGAAGTTCGCGCAGAAGGAGGACGTCGTACCGGCCGGTGCCGACAAGCGGGTCTTCCAGCTCGCGCCCGCCGTCGCGCTCCTGCCGTATCTGCTCGTCCTCGTCGCGATCCCGGTCGGGCCGGGCGCCGTGGGCCGGTTCATCGACGCGGGGATCTTCTTCGTGCTCGCCGTGATGGGCGTCGGCGTGCTGGGCTCGCTCATGGCGGGGTGGGCGTCGGCCAACAAGTTCTCGCTGCTCGGCGGGTTGCGTACGGCCGCGCAGCTGATGGCGTACGAGCTGCCGATGCTGCTCGCCGCCGCCTCCGTGGCCATGGCCGCGGGCACCGTCTCGCTGCCCGGCATCCTCGACGCGTTCGAGTGGTGGTGGGTGCCGTGGCAGATCGTCGGCGGGCTGGTGTTCTTCACGGCCGGGCTCGCCGAGCTTCAGCGCCCGCCCTTCGACGCGCCGATCGCCGACTCCGAGATCATCTTCGGTGCGTACACCGAGTACACCGGGATGCGCTTCGCGCTGTTCCTGCTGGCCGAGTACGCGGGCATCGTGGTGCTCTGCGGGCTGACCACGGTGCTGTTCCTGGGCGGCTGGCACGGTCCGTTCGCCGATGACCTGGGCTGGGTGTGGACGCTGCTGAAGACGGCGGTGCTCGCCTTCGTGGTGATCTGGCTGCGGGTGAGCTATCCGCGGCTGCGCGAGGACCAGCTCCAGAAGCTCGCCTGGACCGGCCTCATCCCGCTCGCACTGGTCCAGATCGCCCTCACCGGCGTCGTCAAGGTGGTGATCTCCTGATGGGCATCCCCGGTTCCGGTCTGGCCAAGGGCCTGGCCGTCACCCTGCGCACGATGACCCGGAAGGCGCACACCGCGCAGTACCCGGACGTCCAGCCCGAGCTGCCGCCCCGTACCCGCGGCGTCATCGGGCTGTTCGAGGAGAACTGCACGGTCTGCATGCTCTGCGCGCGCGAATGCCCGGACTGGTGCATCTACATCGACTCCCACAAGGAGACGGTGCCGCCGGCCGCGCCCGGCGGGCGCGAGCGCAGCCGCAATGTGCTGGACCGGTTCGCCATCGACTTCGCGCTGTGCATGTACTGCGGCATCTGCATCGAGGTGTGTCCTTTCGACGCGCTGTTCTGGTCGCCGGAGTTCGAGTACGCGGAGGAGGACATCCGCGACCTCACCCATGAGCGCGACAAGCTCCGCGAGTGGATGTGGACGGTGCCCGCGCCGCCCGCGCTCGACCCGGGCGCCGAGGAGCCGAAGGAGATCGCCGCGGCCCGCAAGGCCGCCGACAAGATCGCCGCGGCCGAGGCGGCGCAGGCCGCGCAGGCCACGGGCACGGACACGGACTCCGGCCGGGACGGAGCGGCCTCGTGAGCGCCGCAACGCAGCTCGCGGCCGCCGGGCATGGCTTTCTGTCACCCACCGGTGTGGAGATCGCCTTCCTTCTGGTCGCGGTCGTGACCCTGGGCGGGGCCGTTGTCACCGTCACCACCAAGCAGTTGGTGCACGCCGCGCTGTGGCTGGTGGTCACGCTCGGCGGGCTCGCCGTCGAATTCCTCCTCCTCACGGCGGAGTTCATCGCCTGGGTGCAGGTGCTGATCTACGTCGGCTCCGTCGTCGTCCTCATCCTGTTCGGGCTGATGCTGACCAAGGCGCCCATCGGCCGGTCGCCGGACGCCGATTCGGGCAACCGCCCGGCCGCCCTGGCGGTGGCCGTGGCCTCCGCGGGCGCCCTGGTCTGGGTGGTCGTGGACGCCTTCCGGGCCACCTGGATCGACGTCGGGGAAGTGCAGGGGTCCACCAAGGTCACCGGTGAGAGCCTCTTCCGGCACTGGGTGCTGCCGTTCGAGGCGCTGTCCGTGCTGCTGCTCGCCGCGCTCGTCGGCGCGATCGTGCTGTCCCGGCTGCGCTCCGCCCAGCGGACCTCGGGCACCCCGTCTCGCGCAGGCGGCTCGCGCGCAGGCGGCTCCCGCGCCCCCGAGAAGGAGGGCTGATGCACCTCGCCTACCCCGCCGTGCTCGCCGCCCTCCTCTTCTGCACCGGCCTGTACGGCGTCCTTGCCCGCCGCAACGCGATCCTGGTGCTGATGTCCGTTGAGCTGATGCTCGGCGCCGTCAACCTCAACCTCGTCGCCTTCGACGTCTGGCTCCGCGACACGCTGCACGCGGGCCAGGCCCTCACGCTGTTCGTCATCGCCATCGCCGCCGCCGAGATCGGCATCGGGCTGGCCATCGTCCTCCTCGTCCACCGCGACCGCGGCACCGCCGACATCGACAAGCTCCGGGGCCTCGCCGAGCCCCCGCCCACCGAAGACAGCGTGACAGCCGCCACTGACAACGCCACTGACAACGGCGCCGACAACGGCCCAGGCGACGGCGCCGGCCAGGGAATCCCCGCCCGGAGGCAGACCGCGTGACGACCACGACCGCCGCCGTCCTCGTCCCCGTCCTGCCCTTCCTCGGCGCCCTTGCCGGACTGCTGCTGGGGCGCCGCGCCCCCGGTTTCGTACGCCCCCTCGCGGTGCTGCCGACCGTCGCCGCGACCGCCCTCGCCGTCCTCGTCGCCGTACGGCAGGGCGGCGGCAAGGGAGCCGTGGACGCCGCGACCCGGCTCACCGTCACCGGCTCGCTCCCCATCGATCTCGCGCTGCACATCGACGGCTTCGCCGCGCTGGTCGCGGTCCTGGTCGGCGTCGTGGCGTGCTGTGTGCAGATCTACTCGACCGGCTATCTGCGCGACGACCCGCGCTACCCCTCGTACGCCGCGCTCGTCTCCCTCTTCACCGCCGCGATGCTGCTGGTGGTCTACTCCGACGACCTGATCGTGCTGCTCGTCGGCTGGGAGGTCATGGGCATCTGCTCGTACTTCCTGGTCGGCCACTACTGGGAGACCGCGGCCGCGCGCTCCGCCTCCCTCAAGGCGTTCCTGGTCACCAAGCTCGGCGATGTGCCGTTCCTGATCGGGATCTTCGCGCTGGCGACCGACGCCGGTACGTTCCGCATCAGCGTCATCTACACCCGGCTGACCTCCTCCGTCGCCGACTTCCAGCTCGACCACCCCACCCTGATCGCGCTGCTGCTGCTGGCCGGGGTCGCGGGCAAGTCGGCGCAGTTCCCGCTGCACACCTGGCTGCCGGACGCGATGGCCGGCCCCACCCCGGTCTCCGCGCTGATCCACGCCGCCACCATGGTCGCCGCCGGTGTCTACTTCATCGCCCGGCTGCTGCCCGTCTTCGCCGCCTCCGCCGCCGCCCTCGCCGTGCTCGCCGTCATGGCCGCGGTCACCATGGTCGGCTCCGCGCTCGCGGCTCTCGCCCAGGACGACATCAAACGCGTGCTGGCCTACTCGACCATCGGTCAGCTCGGCTATATGACCGGCGCGCTCGCGGTCGACAACCGCGGCGCCGCCGTCTTCCACCTGCTGGCCCACGGTGCGTTCAAGGCCCTGCTCTTCCTCGGCGCGGGCGTGATCATCCACGCGGCCGGGACGAACTCGCTGGCCGCGATGTCGCGCATGAGCGGCCTGGCGGGGCGCATCCCCGACGCCTACTGGACGATGACGGTCGCGCTGCTCGCGCTCGCCGCCATCCCGCCGTTCGCGGGCTTCTTCTCCAAGGAGGCCGTCCTCGGCGCGGCCGAGCACGCGGCCACCGGCCACGCCCCGGCCGTCCCGGCGGCCGTCGGCTGGACCGTCCTGGTCGCCGGGCTGCTCACCGCCCTGCTCACGGCCGGCTACGCCGCCCGGCTGTGGCTGCTCGCCTTCCGCGGCAAGGGCACGGAGGCCCCCGACCACGGCCGGCAGCCCGTCGTCATGAACGCCGTCCTGTGGGTGCTCTTCGTCCCCGCCGCCGGGCTCGGCCTGGCCTTCGGCGCCCTCCCGGACTGGTTCGACGGCGAGTCCCTCGCCCCGACCCTCACCACCTCCGTGCTCGGCACCGGGCTGGCCCTCGTCGGCGTCCTCGTCACCTACGGGGCCTGGCGGCACACCACCGCGCCGGCCGCCCGCACCCCGCTCGGCGCCGTGGCCGCCCATCCGGACGCCGAGCCGGCGCTCTCCGAGGCCGAGGCCATCGCCGCCCACGAGCCCGCGTACGGCGACATCGCCGCGGCCGACGACCCGGCCGACCCCGGCCGTCTCCTCCTCGGCCCGCTGCACCGCCACGCGGCGGCGGGCTTCCACCTCGACGCCCTGTACGCCGCGCTGTTCGTACGCCCCGTGCGCGCCGCCGCCCGGCTCGTCGGCTTCCTCGACCGGGCGGTCGTGGAGACCTATGTGCGCGGCGCGGGCGGCGCCCCCCGTCTGCTCGGCGCGGCCGTACGGCGCGCCCAGACCGGCAATGTGCAGACCTACGTCGGCGCGCTGATCGCGGGCTCGCTCGTCCTGGCCGTCGCCGTCCTCGTCGCAGCGGGAGCCTGAGCCGTGAACCACACCGTCCTCCAGTCGCTCCTCGTGGCCCTGATCGCCCTCCCTCTGCTCGGCTCGGCGGCCGCGCTGCTCCCCGCCCCGCCCGGGCTGCGCGGGCGCGGTCCCGACCAGGCCGTGCTCCGGCACGGCGTCACGGTCACCGGGGTCGTCCTGGCCGTCGCCATCGCGCTCGCCGCGGGCTTCGACCACGACCGCCCGGCCGCCATGCAGGCGCAGACCGACGTCAGCTGGATCCCGGCGCTGGACATCCGGATCCACCTCGGCGTGGACGGCGTCTCGCTGCCCCTCCTCGTGCTGACCGCGCTGCTGACCTTCCTGTGCGCCCTCTACGGCTACTTCAACATGCCCGCCGGGCCCTCCCCGAAGGCGTTCGTCGCGCTGCTGCTGCTCCTGGAGGCCGGCAGCCTGGCCACCTTCGCCGTCCTCGACCTGATGCTGTTCTTCCTGGCGTTCGAGACGGTGCTCATCCCGATGTACTTCCTCATCAACCGGTGGGGCGGCGCGGGGCGCGAGCGCGCCGCCTGGAGGTTCATCCTCTACACGCTGCTCGGCTCCGTGATCATGCTGCTCGGCCTCCTCCTGGTCGGGCTCAAGGGCGGCACCTTCGACATGGTGGCCCTCGCCTCCGGCAATGGCGCGAAGCTCAGCCACACCACCCAGCTGATCGCGGTCCTGGCCATCGGCGTCGGCCTCGCCGTCAAGGCCCCCATGTGGCCCCTGCACAGCTGGCTCCCGGACGCCCACACCGCCGCGCCCACCGTCGGCTCGGTCCTCCTCGCGGGCGTGCTGCTCAAGATGGGCACCTACGGGCTGGTGCGCATCGTGCTGCCCATCGCGCCCGAGGGCGCCCACACCTTCGCGCCCTATCTCGCCGCCTTCGCCGCCGTCGGCATCATCTACGGGTCCCTCGCCTGTCTGGCCCTGGCCCGCACCGGGGCCAAGGGCGACCTCAAGAGGCTGATCGCGTACTCCTCCGTCGGCCATATGGGCTTCGTCCTGCTGGGCATCGCCACGCTCACCCCCACCGGGGTCAACGGCGCGCTGTTCGCCAACATCGCGCACGGCCTGATCACGGGCCTGCTCTTCTTCCTCGTGGGCGCACTCAAGGACCGCTTCGGCACCACCGATCTCGACCAGCTCTCCGGCACCGGGGGCGCCGCCCTGTACGGCAGGGCGCCGCGCCTGGGCGGCCTGCTCGCCTTCGCCGCGGTCGCCTCCCTCGGGCTGCCGGGGCTCGCCGGGTTCTGGGGCGAGATGCTCGCCATGTTCGGCGCGTTCGACCCCGCCGACGGGCTGAGCCGCCCCGCCTTCCTCACCTTCATGGCGCTCGCGGGCCTGGGCACCCTGCTGACCGCCGCGTATCTGCTCGTCGTCGTGCGCCGCGTCTGCATGGGCGAGCACCCGGAGACGGAGATGGGCGGGACGCTCACCGGGGCGCCCGCGCACGGGACCGCCGGCGGTCCCTCCGAGACCGCCGCGGGGGCCGCCGAAGCGCCCCCTGGACCGTCCCGCCCCGCCCTGGCCGACGTACGCGGCTACGAGTTCGCCGCCTGGACCCCACTGGTCGTCCTCACCGTCCTCGGCGGACTGTGGCCCGCGGCCATCCTCGGCCTCACCGACCCGGCCGTGCAGCAGCTCCTCGGGGGAGGCCACTGATGACCGCGCTCGCCGGGGGCACCGTCCAGTCCGTCGACTGGCTCGCGATCGCCCCGCCCACCATCGCCGCCGCGGCCGCCCTGGCCGTCCTGGTCGCCGACCTTTTCCTGGCCGAACGGAATAAACCCCTCCTGGGCTGGCTCGCGACGGGCGGCCTGGCCCTGGCCGCGCTGTTCCTGCTGCCGCTCCGCGACGGGGACCGCCGCACCTTCTGCCTGACCTCCGATCCAAACGTATGCAGCTACGCGGCCGACGATTTCGCCGTCGTCATCCAGTTCCTGGTGCTCGGCGGGGCCCTGCTGACGGCGCTGCTGTCGATGAGCGAGGTCCACGAGCGCCGGTCCCCGTCGGAGGTGTCGGAGGGCCTGTCCGGAGGCCGCGAGGGACACAGCAAACTTCCCGCCGGTGAATTCTGGTTCCTGCTGCTGTCCTCCGCCTCGGGCGCGGCCCTCCTGCCCGCCTCCCGCGACCTGGCCACCCTCGTCGTCGCCCTGGAGGTCGCCTCCCTGCCCGCCTTCGCGCTCGTGGGGCTGCGCCGCGGCGACCGCCTCTCCTCCGAGGCCGCCCTGAAGTTCTTCCTCTCCTCGGTCACCGCGACCGCCGTCATGCTGATGGGCGTCAGCTTTGTCTACGCCGCCACCGGCAGCCTCCACCTGTCCCGGATCGCCGGCGCCCTCGGCCACACCGACCCGCGGCTGGCCACCCTCGCCCAGGCCGGTGTCGTGCTCACTCTGGTGGGCTTCGCCTTCAAGACCGCCGCGGTGCCGTTCCACTTCTGGGTCCCCGAGACCTACGTCGGGGCCCCGCTCCCGGTGGCCGCGTACCTCTCCGTCATCGGCAAGGCGGTCGGCTTCTCCGGTCTCATCCTGGTGACGGTCCTCGCCTTCCCCGCGTACGCCGATGTGTGGGGCCCGGCCCTCGCGCTGCTGGCCGCGCTCACCATGACCGTCGGCAACGTCGCCGCGCTGCGCCAGCGCCCCGACCGCCCGCACAGCGCCGTACGCCTGCTGGCCTGGTCCTCCGTCGCCCAGGCTGGCTATCTGCTGGTCCCCATCGCGGCGGCCGGATACGCCGACACCTCGCGCGGCGCGTCCCGCGCCATCGGCTCCACGGTCGCCTACGCCCTCATGTACGCCGCGGTGAACCTCGGCGCCTTCGCCGTCGCCGCCCTGGTGACGCGCACCCACCCCACCGGCCGTCTGGCCGACTACCGCGGCCTCTACGCCGCCCGCCCCCTGGCCGCCCTCGCGCTCGGCTTCTTCCTGCTCTGCCTGGCGGGGCTGCCGCCCGGCGTCATCGGCCTGTTCGCGAAGGTCACCGTCTTCTCGGCGGCCGTCGACGCGGGGCTGGGCTGGCTCGCCGTCGTCATGGCCGTCAATGTGGTGATCGCGCTCTACTACTACCTCCAGTGGACGGCCGCCCTCTTCCGCGCCCCCGCGACCGCCGCCGGGGCCGCGGCCCCGGAGCCGACGGCCCCCGCCGCCCGCGCGGTCCCCGCCTCCCTCACCGTGGTCATCGGCCTCGCCGCCGTGCTCGGCGTCGCGCTGTCCGGGGCCCCGCAGCTCGTCCTGCGCTTCGCCTCCGGCGCCCTGCTCTGACCCCACCCTGAGCCCCCGCCCGAGCCCCCGCCCCGAGACCTCACCCGGACGGCCCAACTGCCCGCCGCGTGTGCACGAGGGAACCAGCGACCTTCATATGGCGTTGACCAATGCGGAAGGGTCCACTGGAAGGTGGAGACACCGCGAAAACCGCGAAAAAAGGGTTCCCTTGCGGCATCTTTTGGAGGGCACACCGTGCATCGTCGGCACAACGGGCTCAAGACCGCCGTACTTCTCGGAGGACTGTCCGCCCTCATCATCGTCGTCGGCAGCCTCTTCGGCCGCACGGGCCTGATCATCGCGGTCCTGGTCGCGCTGGGCACCAACGCGTACGCGTACTGGAACAGCGACAAGCTCGCCCTGCGCGCCATGCGCGCGCGGCCCGTGAGCGAGTTCGAGGCCCCCCAGCTCTACCGCATGGTCCGCGAGCTCTCCACCGCCGTGCGCCAGCCCATGCCGCGCCTCTACATCTCCCCGACCGAGGCCCCCAACGCCTTCGCGACCGGCCGCAACCCGCGCAACGCGGCCGTCTGCTGCACCGAAGGCATCCTGCGCCTGCTGGACGAGCGCGAGCTGCGCGCCGTCCTCGGCCATGAGCTCAGCCACGTCTACAACCGCGACATCCTCATCTCGTCCGTCGCGGGCGCGCTCGCCAGCGTCGTGATGTTCCTGGTCAACTTCGCCTGGCTGATCCCGATCGGCCGGTCCGACGACGACGAGGGCCCCGGCTTCCTCGGCATGCTGCTGATCATGATCCTCGGCCCGCTCGCGGCCACCATCATCCAGCTGGCCGTCAGCCGCTCCCGCGAGTACGAGGCCGACGCATCCGGCGCCCAGATCACCGGCGACCCCCTGGCGCTCGCGGGCGCCCTCCGCAAGCTCGAAGCGGGCACCCAGCAGCTCCCGCTGCCGCCCGAGCCCAGACTGGAGACCGCGAGCCACATGATGATCGCCAACCCTTTCCGCGCCGGTGAGGGCATGGCCAAGCTCTTCTCCACCCACCCGCCCATGGCGGAGCGCATCGCCCGCCTCGAGGAGATGGCAGGTCGCCGCCCGTGAAGACCATCCTCAATCTGATCTGGCTCGTACTCTCCGGCTTCTGGCTCGCCTGCGCCTACGTCATCGCCGGGCTGATCCTCTTCATCACCATCATCGGCATCCCCTTCGCCTTCGCCTCCTGGCGCATCGCGGGGTTCGCCCTGTGGCCCTTCGGCCGCACCGCCGTCCCCCGCCGCGACGCCGGCGCGCCCTCGTGCATCGGCAATGTGCTGTGGCTGGTCCTCGCGGGCTGGTGGCTGGCGCTCGGCCATGTCATCACCGGCGTCATCCTGTGCGTCACGATCATCGGCATCCCGCTCGGCCTGGCCAACTTCAAGCTGATCCCGATCTCCCTGACCCCCCTGGGCCACGAGATCGTCTCCACGGACCGCCCCTTCACGGCCGCCCGCTGGTAGACCGCGCCCCACTCGTCACCCAGGAAGACACCGAGGGCGGGCGGCCCGAACACAGGCTGCCCGCCCCACTGTCACCGGTAGTTGACGAACTGCACCGCGAAGTCCAGGTCCTTGCCCTTGAGCAGCGCGATGACGGCCTGAAGGTCGTCCCGGCTCTTGGACGACACCCGCAGCTCGTCGCCCTGTACCTGCGCCTTGACGCCCTTCGGGCCCTCGTCACGGATGATCTTGGCGACCTTCTTGGCGTTCTCCTGGGAGATCCCCTCCTCCAGCGAGGCGAAGATCTTGTACTCCTTGCCGGAGGCCTGCGGCTCGCCCGCGTCCAGCGCCTTCAGTGAGATCCCGCGCTTGATCAGCTTGGACTGGAAGACATCGAGGATCGCCTTCACCCGCTCCTCGGAGTTGGCACGCATCTCGATCCGCTCGCCCGACCACTCGATCGAGGCGCCGACGTTCTTGAAGTCGTAGCGCTGGGAGATCTCGCGGCTCGCCTGGTTGAGAGCGTTGTCGACCTCCTGCCGCTCGACCTTCGAGACGATGTCGAAACTGGAGTCGGCCATCTTGAGTTGGCTCCTCGTACATAGATCTGTCAGGGGCACGGCCCGCCGGACCGCACGGGCCAGCCTAGCCATCTCAGCCATGATCGAGACGGGATCAACCCGGTGGCGGAGCACCCCCTGTCATCGGGTATTGTTTACGTCGTCGCCAGGGGGTTCCCGACAGTGGGAACGGAGCCCCTGGTCACATCCCAGGCGGTGTGCCCGAGTGGCCAATGGGAGCGGACTGTAAATCCGTCGGCTTAGCCTACCCAGGTTCGAATCCTGGCGCCGCCACGCCAAAGAAACGGCCCCTGAGCTGCGAAAACGCAGCCAGGGGCCGTTGGTGTTCGGCAAGGACATACGCTGAGATGGTCCGGCCTCCCGAGGACGGTGAGCGCCCTATGGCCAAGCACGAGCGGATCGCCGAGAGGCATGGCACGGTGGCCTTCGCCCACGAGCCGCGTCGGCGGGTGGAGCGGAACAACGACCGGCATCAGTGGGAGAAGGGCCGGGTGCGCCGGTCCCGGGCCGAGCGCCTGAAGACGGGCGTAACGGAGCGCGACACCGGCCTGGCGGTCACCGACCTCTCCTTCCGCGCCGAGTACCGCGCGGCGAAGGCCGACGAGGATCACGCGGCGGCGTTCGGTGTGCCGGTGGGTACCCGGCTGCTGGAGCGGAGGTACCGCGCCAACTGCCGTGAGGAGGGCTCGCCCTTCGCGCTGGTGCGCTCGTATCTCGTCCACGATGTGGTCGCGGCCAACCCGGAGCTGCTCGACGACGCGAACGAACCGTGGCCCGGCGGCACACAGAACCAGCTCTACACGATCGGCGTGGAGCTGGACCGTGTGGAGGAGCGGATCACGGTCCGGCCGCCGACCGCCGAGGAAGCCGGGGAACTCGGCCTCAAGAAGGGCGTCCCGGTGATCGTCCTCCGGAAGATCTCCACCGACACCCAAGGCCGGGTCGTGGAGGTCTCCGACGTCATCCTGTCCGGAGACCGCACCGAGCTGGTCTTCACCACCCTCCTGAAGCGGTGGTGACCGAACGCCGGCACCATCACCGCCGCAGCTCGCCCGGACCGTCCTCCGCGCACGCCCCCAGCTTCTCCCGGAGCTCGGCCGCGGTCGAGAGGTCGATCTCGTCGGCGATCTTCAGGGCGAGTTGCCATACGGACCGGGCCGCGTCGGGCGCGCCGCGGGCGGCGTGGCTGTCGCCGAGGTGGCCGAGGACCTCGACCTCCCCGCACCGGTCGCCGAATTCACGCACGAGGTCCAGGGCCCGCTGGTAGCAGGTGACGGCCTCGGTGTGGCGGCCGAGGTGGTGGTGCGCGTAGCCCAGGCTGTCCCAGGCCCCGGCCTCGGCGTGGCGGTTGCCGGACTTCTGGTTGAGCTCGATGGCTTCGGTGCAGTAGTCGAGGGTGTGCTCGTATTCGCCGAGCATGGCGTGCAGCCAACCGGCGTTGTTGAGCGACTTGGCCCGTCCGGTGGGGTGGTCCGTCCGCCGGTAGATCGAGAGGGCCTGTTCGTTGTGGACGAGGGCCTCGCGCAGGCGGTCCTGCTCCACGAACACCCAGCTCAGTCCCCGGTGGGCATGTGCCTCACCGAGGGGTTCGCCCGAGTCGCGGTAGAGGTCGAGGGCGTGCTGGAAGTGGGTGTGGCCGTCGTCGAGGCGTCTTATCTGGGTGTGGACCGCGCCGAGGCCGCGATGGGCGCCGGCCTGCCAGGACGGGTCGCCGAGGCGCTGGGCGGCGAGCAGCGCGCTGTGCTGGGCGTCGGCCCAGTCGCGCCAGTGGCCGCGGTAGTCGAAGAACGGCTCGAGGGCCTGAGCGAGCAACCAGACGTGGGAGTCGAAGCCGAAGGCGCGGGCCAGGTCCAGCGCGCCGAGCAGAAACGGGTGCTCGGTGGTGAACCACGTCAGGGCGCTCTCCTCGTCGGTGAACTCCTGGAGGGTGACGCCCGGCCGGGGGTCGGGGAGGGGGATCCGGTCCCGGTGCGGGTCGAGGAGTCCGGCGGCGGCGCCGGCGGTGTGGACGCAGAAGTCCAGCAGGCGGAGCCGGGCGGACTGGCGGTGGGCGGTGGGCAGGGACTCGGCCTGTTCGGCGGCGTAGAGGCGGACGAGGTCGTGCATGCGGTGGCGCTGGGGGGAGTGCTGCTGGAGCAGATGCGCGGCCTGAAGGGTGCGCAGGTGTTCGCGGGCCCGGGGCGCGGGGAGGCCGGTGAGGCTCGCGACCGCGGGGACGCTGATGTCGGGCCCGGGGGCGAGGCCGAGCAGGCTCAGGGTCTCCGCCGCGTCGGATCCGAGGGCGCGGTACGAGGAGGAGAACACCGCCCGCAGATCGGCGGCCACATCACCGGTGTCCAGGGCGTCGAGCCTGGTGGCGGCCTCCTCGACCTCCTCGGCGAGGGCCGAGAGGGGGAGGTCCGGGTGGGCGGCGGCGCGGGCGGACAGGATGCTGACGGCCAGCGGAAGTCCTCCGCAGTGGTTCAGGAGCGTGTGGACGGCGGCGGGTTCGGCCGCCACACGATGGTCGCCGAGGTGGCGGGTGAGGAGCGTGCGCGCCTCGGCCTCGGAGAGTACGTCGAGGCCGAGGGCGCGGACCCCATGGGTGGCGGCGAGGCCGGTGAGGCGGTGGCGGCTGGTGATCAGCACGGTGCAGGTGGGGCTGCCGGGCAGCAGGGGCCGGACCTGGTCGCTGTCGCGGGCGTTGTCGAGCAGGACGAGCAGGCGTTTGCCCGCGACCAGGCTCCGGTACAGCCCGGCCTGCCCCTCCACATCCGACGGTATGGCCGCGGGGTCGGCCCCGAGGGCGTCGAGGAGGCCGCGTATCGCCGCCGCCACCGGAACGGGCTCGGCGGAGGGGTCGAAGCCCCGCAGATTGACGTAGAGCTGTCCGTCGGGGAAGTCCGGCAGACGGTGATGCGCCCACTGAAGGGCCAGCCAGGTCTTGCCGATGCCGCCCGGCCCGGTGATCGCGGCCATCATCAGGGGGCCGTCGTGTCCGGGCCCTCCGCCCAGGAAGCGGGCCAGCTGGTCCAGTTCATGGGCGCGGCCGGTGAACCTGGCCGGCGGAGCCGGGAGATGGGCGGGCACCGGGTGGCGTGCCGACCGGGCCGGCGCGGGGGCGGGGGTGGGGGCGGGCGAGGTGAGCTCCGGGTCCGAGGTGAGGATCCGCTGGTGCAGCAGCCGGAGTTGCGGCCCGGGGTCGACGCCCAGCTCCTCGGCCAGCCGGCGCCGGAGGCCTTCGTAGTGGGTCAGCGCCTCCGCGGCCCGGCCGCTGCGGTACAGCGCCAGCATGATGTGGCCGGCCAGGCGCTCGTTGAGCGGCTGCTCCTCGACGAGGGCGAACAGCTCGGTCAGCAGCTCCTGGTGGCGGCCGAGCAGGAGCTGGGCGTCGCCGCGGTCCAGCAGGGCGGCGAGCCGCTCCTGCTGTAACCCCTCACGCACGGAGCCGATCCACGGGGTGTCGCAGGACGCGCAGAAGTCCCCCTGCCAGGAGCCCAGCGCCTGATCGAAGAGCGGCGCGGCGACCGAGGGCTCGCCGGCCGCGCGAGCCTGCTCGACCAGGGCGCGGAAGCGGTGCAGGTCCACGGCTTCGGGGTCGACCAGCAGCGCGTATCCGCCCGAGCGCCGGGCGATCCGGCACTCCTCCCCGGCCTCGGCCAACGCCCCCCGCAGCCGCGACATATAGCTGTACAGCGTGGATTTCGCGCGCTGCGGGGCGTCGTCGCCCCAGATCCGGTGGACGATCTGCTCCACCGACACCGTGCGCCGGGCCTCCACCAACAGCACGGCCAGAACCGAGCGCTGCTGTGCATGGCCCAGATCCAAGGCCCTTCCGTCGAGGTACGCCCCGACGTCGCCGAGCACACGGAACTCAACCGGCATGGGCTCACTCCCCGTTGTCAGGCCTCCACCCTGCCAAAACCGGCTTCGAGCAGCCAGTTCAAGTTCAGGCCAAGGTTCCGCCAACAGCGCCGCGGCACGCTGCTGACCATGTCCTTCAGCGAGCTCCCCTGGCACAACGCCGCGTATCTGCACGAGAGGCCGCCGTCGCCGGCGGAGGGCGATCCGAGGCGCTGGAGAGACACGCTCGGCCCGGGCGGGGCCCTGGAGCCGGCCGTCCGCGCGCTCGGCCTCACCTACGACGGCTTCCTCAGCCGCCTCGGCCCGCAGTGCCGGCAGGACTGGCCGACGCCTACCCCGGAGTGGGTACGGGCCGCCGACCGCCGCGCGGCCCTGGGCGAGGCGGACCCGGCGGCGCAGGCGTATCCGCACCCGTATCCGTATCTGGTCCGCGACGACGAGATGGCGCTCCTGCGCCCGGCCGCCGCCCTGGTCCGCGGCAGCCAGCGCGAACTCCGCGCCCGGGTCGCCGAGAGCACCGCGGGGTCGCGGCTGACGGCCCTCCCCGACCTGCTGGCCCGGGCGTGGCCCGGCGAGGACATCGAGCGGATCATGGGGCGCACCATGGCGCTCGAACTCGGCACGGCCAGGCTCGAGGGGCCGCTGCGCGGGGACACGCCGCAGGAGCGGTACGCCGACTACGTCCGACTGCTCGGCGAACCCGCGACGCAGCGGGCGCTGTGGGCGGAGTACCCGGTGCTGCTGCGCCATATCGGGGACCTGCTGACGGGCTGGGTGGACTCGCGCGCCGAGCTCGCGGAGCGGCTGGTGGCCGATCTGGGCGAGCTGGACACATGGTGCGACGGCGGGCTCGGCGAGGTCACCGACGTACGCTTCGGGACGGGCGACACCCACCGGCGCGGCCGGAGCGCGGCCGTCGTCTCCTTCACCGGCGCCACCGTCGTCCACCGGCCGTGGCCGCCCGACGCCGATCAGGGCTGGGACGAGGTCCTGGACTGGTTCCACCGGCAGGCCCCGCCACGCGACCTGATCGCCCGGGCCACCCTGGCCCGCGACGGCTACGGCTGGTCCCGGTTCGTTGAGGCCCTGCCGTGCCGGACACCCGAGGAGGTACGCGCCTTCTCCTGGCGCACCGGGGCGCTGCTCGCCCTGCACCACGCCCTGTGCGGGGTGGATGTGCACCACGAGAACCTCATCGCCCACGGCGCGTACCCGTTGGTGGCCGACATGGCGGCGCCGTTCCGCCGCGCCCTGCCCGCCTCCGCCGCCCGGACGTCGCCCACCCCGGCCGACCTGGAGGCGGGCTTCGCATGGACGTACCGGGCGATCGCGGCGGACCGGGCGGGCTGGACCGCTCTGCTGGACCGGTTCGCCGACGTCGAGCTGCGCCACATCCCGCGCGCCACCGCGTACTACTCCGCCCTGCTGGAGGACAGCCGGCACCCCGACGTCCTCCGCGACGCGCTCGACCGCGACCGGCTCCTCGCCCGGCTGGCGCTCGGCGCGGACGGCAGCCGGCCCTGGGAGCGGCTGGTGCCCTCGGAACTGCGCGACCTGCGCCGCGGAGACCTGCCCTGCTTCGCGTCGACGCCCGGCTCGCGGGACCTCGTGGACGGCGACGGCCTACGGATCCCCGACTGCCTGGAGGAGGCCCCCATCGAGGTGGCCCGCCGACGGCTCGCCGGGTTGGGCGAGGAGGACCTGGCCGCCCGGACGACGCTGATCAAGCGGGCCTTCGCAGACTGACGACCTTCGCCCTAAGGCGCGGTCGGCTGTTGCTGCTGCTGTTGTTGCGGGTCCGGCTGGGGCGGCGGCTGCTGCTGCGGCTGGGACTGGTTCGGGTCCGGCTGCTGCTGCTGGTTCGGGTCGGACGGCGGGGGCGGGGGCGGGGGCGGCGGCGGGTTCTGCTGGTTCTGGTCCGGTGAGGGCTGCTGGGACTGGTCGGACGGGGGCGGCGGGGGCGGGGGAGGGTTGGGCTGGGTCTGGTCAGGCGTGGGCTGCTGGGTGTCCTGGGGCTGCTGGGTGTCCTGCGGCTGTTGGGACGGGGGCTGCTCGGGTGTCGGCTGATCGGACTGATCCGTGGGGTCCTGCGCGGGCTGCTCCGCGGACGGGGGATCGGACGACGGGGGCGAGGCATCCGCCGCGGGCGGGTCGGTCGCGTCCGCCGAGGAGTCGGATTTGGGTGGGGCGGCCGACTCGGAGGCGGAATGGGATTTCTTGGGTGTGTTCGACTTGGGTGGGGAATTGGCGCTCGACGCATAGAAGACCGCGAAAACGATCAGGGCGGCCGCCGCGAAGGCGGTACCGACGATCATTGCGATGCGACGCGAGGTGAAACGCCATGAGTGCATACTCATATCTCTCCATCCTTCCGTCGCTTCCACTGTGCGTCCGCCACGGTCCGCGCACCTCCCCCGGGGGCGGGGGAATATCCCCCTACCTTTGGGGGGCTGCCGCGGCGAATTCGCCCGGTCGGAGAA
This sequence comes from Streptomyces sp. NPDC028305, assembly GCF_055569495.1. NCBI lineage: Bacteria > Bacillati > Actinomycetota > Actinomycetes > Kitasatosporales > Streptomycetaceae > Streptomyces > Streptomyces sp. NPDC028305. The sequence continues at coordinate 343,640 of NZ_JBVHTN010000011.1, read as the reverse complement.
CGCGGCGGCGGCCTGTAATACGCGATTTATCGTCGAGCGCGCCGCGATAACCCGTATTCCTGCCGCTGAATTCGGGTGGCTCAGAGGCGCCGGGAGGCGGTCTGTCGCGCGGCCCGCGGGGACGGGACCATCGGGGGATGTCGACCTTGAAGCCGCGTGCGCGGCTCGCCGCCGTCGGAGTGGCCTTCGCCCTCGCCGCGGCCACCCCCGTCGCCGCGTACGCCGCGCTCGACGACGAGCCCGCGTCCGCCACGTCCGCGTCCGCCGCCTCCGCCGTGAGCCGGGGCAAGCCCTATGTCGAGACCCGGCTGTTCTTCGGGACGCAGCGGCCCGACGGCGGCCCGCCCGTGACCGACAAGCAGTTCATGGCCTTCGTCGACGAGGAGGTCACGCCGAGCTTTCCGTCCGGGCTGACGATCCAGGACGGCCGGGGGCAGTGGCGGGACCAGAACGGCACGATCGAGCGGGAGCGCTCGTACGAGCTGATCCTGCTGTACCCGGTGTCCGAGGCGCGGGCGCAGGACCCGCAGATCGAGCGGATCCGGGACGCCTACGAGCAGCGTTACGCGCAGGAGTCCGTGGCCCGCGCGGACGACACCACCCGGGTGGACTTCTAGGGAGGTGTCCGGCGCAGGCGGCGAGATCCGCCGGGCAGGGCCTAGGCCGGCGCCCCGACCGCGTCGGCGATCGGCGTCGGGCCGTTCACCAGCTCCAGCGTGCGGCCCGCCGCGCGGGGTTCGTCGAGGAGGGCCAGCAGCACGGCGGCCACGTCGTCGCGGGTGACCGAGCCGTACTCGACGTGGTCGGCCAGGGTCACCCGGCCGGTGCCCGGGTCGTTCGTCAGCCGGCCCGGGCGCAGGACGGTCCAGTCGAGGGCCGTGCGGGCCCGTACGGCCGTGTCCGCCTCGGTCTTGGCGTGCAGATACGCGGCGAAGACCGGGTCGGTGTCCCGGGGGATCTCGCGGTCGGCGCCCATGGAGGAGACGATCAGGAACCGCCGTACGCCGGCTCGCTCGGCCGCGTCCGCGAAGAGCACGGCGGCGGCGTGGTCGACCGTCTCCTTGCGGGCGGCGCCGCTGTTGGGGCCCGCGCCGGCCGCGAAGACCGCGGCGTCGGCGGCCTCCAGATGCCGGGCGACATCGTCCACCGACGCCTTTTCCAGGTCGCAGACGACCGGTTCGGCCCCGGCGGCCAGCAGGTCGCCCGCCTGTTCGGGGTGGCGGACGATGCCCGCGGACTCGTCTCCGCGCCGGGCGAGCAGCCGCTCCAGCCGCAGCGCGATCTGACCGTGTCCTCCAGCGATGACAATGCGCATGATCCCGACCGTACGCCGTGCAACCTTCCCTGGCACTCGGGAGTCTGATCGGAAGATCAGGTGCTCTGTCTGATCAGCCCATCCGAGGAGTCCCGATAACAGCCATGAGCGCCATCCGTATGTCCCCGGTCAAGTCCCGGGCCACGTCCCTGGTCAAGCCGCTGGTCGCACTCGGCTGCACCACCGCACTGGTCACGGGCGTCGCCGCGTGCGGTGCCGTCGAGAACATCTCGGCGGGCAAGCGGCTGGAGAACGCGACCGACAAGCTCGGTGAGCGCAGGTCCCTGTCGGTGGAGCTGGATCTCGACGCGACGCCCGAGCAGCTCATCGCGCTCTCCAAGAGCGACAGTTCGGCGGAGCCGATGACGCGCGAGGAGGCCGAGGCGCTGGCCGGGATGCGGGTCAGCGTGGCCGTGCAGGCCAAGAAGCCGCTGGCGGAGGCCGGTGACAAGGACATCACCGGCGTCCGGATGAAGCTCAGCGGGCCCGACGGCGATCTCGTCGAGTACCGGATCATGGGCGAGACGGCGTACATCCGGCTGGACGTGAAGGCGTTCGGCGAGCTGAGCGGCGCGCCCGTGCCGTCCGCCGACGAGCTGCCCGAGGACGTGCCGGGCGGCAAGGTGCTGCGGAAGCTCTTCGATGGCGGGTGGGTCAAGGTCGACACCGCCGAGATGAAGAAGGCCCAGGAGGAGCTCGGCGCCGGGGGCGGGCAGAAGAAGGGGGCCGGCGGGGCCGATATCGACCCCGAGACCAGCCGGAAGATCACCAAGCAGCTCAAGAAGCTCTTCGCGCGCGAGGTCACCATCAAGGACGAGGGTCGCCGTGACGGGGCGGACCACCTGGTGGCCACCGGGCCCGTCAGGACCCTGCTGACCGGCGTCTTCAACGAGCTGCGGCCGTTCACCGACGAGATCCCGGGCGGCGAGGACCTGCCGACCGCCAAGGACTTCAAGGATGTGCCCAACAAGAAGATCGCGGTCGACTTCGCCATCAAGAACGGCGCGCTCACCGAGGCCAGCGCGGATCTCGCGCCGTTCGCCGAGGGGCTGAAGAAGGGCGACAAGCTGCCGCTGAAGCTGACGTTCGGCGAGGCCGGGAAGATCGCCGCCCCGTCCGGCGCCACCGAGCTCGACATCAAGGAGCTGATGGAGGCGGCCGGCGCGATGATGATGGGCGGCATCGACGACGCCGGCGCCGTCTCCGACGACGACTTCATCGTGGACGACGATGTGCAGGGGGGTCCCGACGGCATCGACGGCCTGGACATCGACCTCAGCGACCTGGAAAAGGCGGACGCCTCGAACAGCTGACCCATCCAGCCCCCCTCTTCTACTCCGTTCTTCTACTCCGTCCGCGCCTGCCGCGGCAGCTCCAGCGCGGCCGCGGCGGCCGAGGTGCAGTACTCCCGCACCGCGCTGGTGCGCGCCACCACGCGCCCCTGGTGGACCACCACCCGGCTGTAGGCGAGCGAGAGCACGCCCGGCAAGCCGTCCCCGCGCACCGCGAGCAGCTCCGCCGGGAACCCGGCCTCCACGCGCACCTCGGGCAGCCCCAGCGCGGCCCGGGCGCGCTCGCAGACCGCCTCGTACGCCTCCTCGGGCTCCGCCTCGCCCCGCGAGGCCAGGAGGAACGCGGCCTCCAGCGGGTCGCCGCGGCCGACCGGGTTGGCCGCGTCCCGCAGCGCCCCGCTGCCCGCGGCCACCCGGACCCCGGCCGAGCGCAGCAGCCGCACCGGCGCGCAGCCCGGCGGGTGCGCCCCTCGCGCGCGCCGGTCGTCCAGCCCGGCACAGTCGCCCTGGGGCAGGCAGACGACGGTGACCCCAGCCGCCGCGAGCCGCTCCGCCACCCGTGCCACCACGTCGTGCGGCAGCCGCGCCAGCCCCGTGCAGGGGCCGATCGTCACGCCCGGCCGCAGCCCGCCGGCCATCGCCGCGAGCCGGGCGAGCCGGGCCGGGTCGTCACCGTCCGTGTGCAGGTCGACGGCGCAGCCGTGGCGGGCGGCGATGTCGAGTACGGCCTCCACATGGCCGGTCGGGTCGGGGTCGAGGTCGGGGCAGCCGCCGATGACCCCGGCGCCCATCTTCACGGCGTCCCGCAGCACCGCCAGGCCGTCCGCCCCGGCCGCGCCGGTCAGTACCCGGGGCACCGCCACGGAGGACAGGTCGGTGAGCCCGCGCAGCGCCTCCCGGGCGCTCAGCACGGCCTCCAGGGACCGCAGCCCGTGCACCCCGCCGATGGGTACGTGCGTGCGCAGCGCGGTCGCCCCGTGGCCGAGCTGGAGCAGGGCGGCCTCGGTGGTGCGGCGCTGGACGTCCTCGGGCAGATACGAGACGGGCCCGGGGGCGTCGGCGGTGAGGGCGGTGTCGCAGTGGGCGTGCGGCTCGGCGGGGGCGGGGAGCAGCAGATAGCCGTCGAGGTCGAGGCGGGTGCCGGGGACCAGGCTGCCCGCCGTGCCGACCGCCTCGATGCGCCCGCCGCGGACCCGTACGTCCACGGTCCGGCCGTCGGCGAGCCGGACGCCGCCGAGCACCAGGGCGGGGGCGGCCTCGGGCGCCCGGCCGTCGTGCGTGGGCGGCTGCTGCTGCGGATGGCTGTCGGGCATCGCGCTCCTGGATGTCCGGTGGGATGTCCTGTGGCTGTCCTGGGCTTTCAAGATCGCTCGGCGTGGTCAGAGGCCGAGCCTAGGGCGCGCCGCGGGCGGCTTCCGGGAGGAGCCGAATAGTCGTACCGGTGTGGTGCCTGAGCGGGCGGTGGCGGACCGTGACGACGCCCGGATACGGATTTCACCTTCGGCGCCCGAGCGTGTAATGTCTTCATCGCTCGCCCCAATAGCTCAGTCGGCAGAGCGTCTCCATGGTAAGGAGAAGGTCTACGGTTCGATTCCGTATTGGGGCTCTGATGTGTGAGGTGTCCCGCTCGGCTCCGGTCGGGTGGGGGCCAATCGCATCGAAGCGGTGTAGCTCAGTCGGTAGAGCAAGCGGCTCATAATCGCTGTGTCACCGGTTCAAGTCCGGTCACCGCTACACACCGTAGCCGATTGTGGGGTCGGTCCTTCGATCGGCTACTATTTCTGCGTTCATCCATCCGTTCGTCAAGGAGCACTCACGTGGCTGCCACCGACGTCCGCCCGAAGATCACGCTGGCCTGCGTGGAGTGCAAGGAGCGGAACTACATCACCAAGAAGAACCGGCGTAACGACCCGGATCGTCTTGAGCTGAAGAAGCACTGCCCGCGTTGCAACGCGCACACCGCGCACCGCGAGACGCGATAAAGCGCGACGATCAGATAGATCGAACCGCACAGACCGTATTCAAGGTCGCCCCCCATACGCGGGGGCGGCCTTGTTTCGTTCCGTAAGCACATCCCCAGCAACATCAACCGCAGGACTACCGCAGGAGGTGCCGAGTCGATGGCGCTCGACCAGTCGTTCGTCGGGCGGTCCTACCCGCCCACCGCGCCTTACGAGGTCGGCCGGGAGAAGATCCGCGAATTCGCCGAGGCGATCGGCGACACCAATCCGGTCTACACCGATCCGGAGGCGGCCAGGGCATTCGACCACCCGGATGTGATCGCCCCGCCGACGTTCGTCTTCGCGATCACTTTCAAGGCCGCCGGGGAGCAGGTGATCGAGGACCCGCAGCTGGGCCTGGACTACAGCCGGGTGGTGCACGGCGACCAGAGGTTCGTCTACACCCGCCCGGTGCGCGCGGGCGACCGCCTCACGGTCACCTCGACGATCGACTCGATCAAGTCGCTGGCCGGCAACGACGTCCTGTCCGTCCGCGGCGAGGTGCACGACGAGGCCGGGGAGCACGTGGTGACCGCCCACACGACCCTCGTCGCCCGCGCCGTCGAGGCCCGGGACACCCCGGCGCCGGCCCAGGAAACCCAGGCAGCGGAGGACAACGGATGACAGCCAAGGTCTCGTACGACGACGTCGAGGTCGGCACCGAGCTGCCCGGACAGGAGTTCCCGGTGACCCGCGCCGCGCTCGTCCAGTACGCGGGCGCCTCCGGCGACTTCAACCCGATCCACTGGAACGAGAAGTTCGCCAAGGAGGTCGGCCTCCCCGACGTCATCGCCCACGGCATGTTCACCATGGCCGAGGCGGGCCGCGTGGTGACCGACTGGGCGGGGGACCCGGCGGCCGTGCTGGAGTACGGGGTGCGCTTCACCAAGCCGGTCGTCGTGCCGAACGACGAGAAGGGCGCGGTCATCGAGGTGACCGCGAAGGTCGCCGCCAAGCTGGACGACGAGGCCCGTACGGTCCGTGTGGACGTCGTGGCGACCAGCGCGGGGCAGAAGGTGCTGGGCCGGGCCCGCGCCGTCGTCTGCCTGGCCTGAGGCCCTGAGGGGCCCCGAGATACGCGAGGCGCGCCCCGTGCCCCGTGGGCCGCGGCACCGCCGCCCGGCCCCGCCGGGGCGCCCCCTTACGACCTGGGGGGCGAGAGGGATCGGCGTCGCGACGCCCTGCACGGCCGCTCGCGGCGTTGCCAAAAAGCCCTAGTAGCTCCGCTACGAGGGCTTTCCGGCGCCTTGCGACCGTCCTCCCCCAGCTACCGCTGGGAGGTGCCCCCAGGACGCCGCTCCTTCTCCCGATCCCCCTCGCCCCCCAGGTCGTTACTCTTGAGCGCGTGCAGGAACTCCACGACGCGCCCCTGGCCCCCTTGACCACCTTCCGGCTCGGCGGCCCGGCGGGCCGGCTGCTCACGGCCACCACCGACGACGAGGTGATCACGGCGGTCCGGGAGGCCGACGCGGCCGGGACCCCGCTGCTGGTCATAGGCGGCGGCAGCAACCTGGTCATCGCCGACAAGGGCTTCGACGGCACCGCCCTGCGCATCGCGACCAGCGGCTTCGCCCTCGACGGCGACACGCTGGAGCTGGCCGCGGGCGAGAACTGGTCGGACGCGGTGGCCCGTACGGTCCGGGCCGGTCTCGCCGGGATCGAGTGCCTGGCCGGAATCCCCGGGTCCGCGGGGGCGACCCCGATCCAGAACGTGGGGGCGTACGGCCAGGAGGTCTCGGCCACGATCACCGAGGTCGTCGCCTACGACCGGCGCGCCGAGACCGTCGTGACCATCCCGAACGCCGACTGCGGCTTCGCCTACCGCCACAGCCGCTTCAAGGCCGATCCGCAGCGCCATGTGGTGCTGCGGGTGCGCTTCGCGCTGGAGGACGCGGGCGGCCTGTCCGCGCCCGTCAAGTACGCGGAGACCGCCCGCGCCCTCGGCGTGGCGGTCGGGGAGCGGGTGCCCGTCGCCACCGCCCGCGACACGGTGCTGAAGCTCCGCGCCGGGAAGGGCATGGTCCTCGACCCCGACGACCACGACACCTGGTCCGCCGGCTCCTTCTTCACCAACCCGGTCCTGGCCGAGGACGCCTACGCGGCCTTCCTGGCCCGCGCCGCCGAGCGCCTGGGCCCCGACGTCACCCCGCCCGCCTACCCGGCCGGCGAGGGGCGGATCAAGACCTCCGCCGCATGGCTGATCGACAAGGCGGGCTTCGCCAAGGGCTACGGCACCGGCCCGGCCCGCATCTCCACCAAGCACACCCTCGCCCTGACCAACCGCGGCGCCGCCACCACCGAGGACCTGCTCGCGCTCGCCCGCGAGGTCGTCGCCGGGGTCGAGGCCGCGTTCGGCGTCACGCTCGTCAACGAGCCCGTGACGGTCGGCGTCAGCCTCTGACGCCCGCTTCCCCGGTCACCCGGCCGCCAGCCAGCCGTCGATGTCGGCGAGCAGCCGCGCGGTCACGTCCTTCGGGGCCGCCGAGCCGCGCACGGACTGCCGGGCCAGCTCGGCCAGCTCGGCGTCCGTGAAGCCGTGGTGCTCGCGTGCCAGCTCGTACTGGGCCGCCAGCCGCGACCCGAACAGCAGCGGGTCGTCGGCGCCCAGCGCCATCGGCACCCCGGCCTCGTACAGCGTGCGCAGCGGCACGTCCTCCGGCTTCTCGTAGACCCCCAGGGCCACGTTCGAGGACGGGCACACCTCGCAGGTCACGCCCCGCTCGGCGAGCCGGCGCAGCAGCCGCGGGTCCTCGGCGGCCCGCACGCCGTGGCCCACCCGCTGCGCGCCGAGGTCGTCCAGGCAGTCGCGGACGCTGCTGGCACCCGACAGCTCGCCGCCGTGCGGGGCCGCCAGCAGGCCGCCGTCCCGGGCGATGGCGAAGGCCCGGTCGAAGTCCCGGGCCAGGCCGCGCCGCTCGTCGTTGGACAGCCCGAAGCCGATCACGCCCCGGTCGGCGTAGCGGACCGCCAGCCGGGCCAGCGTGCGCGCCTCCAGGGGGTGCTTCATGCGGTTGGCGGCGATCAGCACGCGCATCCCGAGCCCGGTGTCCCGGGAGGCGGTCTCGACCGCGTCCAGGATGATCTCGATCGCCGGGATCAGGCCGCCGAGCCGAGGGGCGTACGAGGTGGGGTCGACCTGGATCTCCAGCCACCCGGCGCCGTCCCGCACATCCTCCTCGGCGGCCTCGCGCACCAGCCGCCGGATGTCCTCGGCGTCGCGCAGACAGGACCGCGCGATGTCGTACAGCCGCTGGAACCGGAACCAGCCGCGCTCGTCGGTGGCCCGCAGCCTGGGGGGCTCGCCGCCGCTCAGTGCCTCCGGCAGGTGGACGCCGTACTTGTCGGCCAGTTCGAGCAGCGTGGCGGGGCGCATCGAGCCGGTGAAGTGGAGGTGCAGATGCGCTTTGGGGAGCAGATGTACGTCACGTGCCATCTGGAGATATTGCCCCACCCCGGCGCGCCCCGGTACCGCTTTCGCCGAACGGGGCCTTGCCCGCACATGAATCCGAGGTGCCGGGCAGCCCGGCACCACGCCCCGGGCCGGGACAGCCCGGGAAAAGCGGAAGGCGGGCCGGGGTGCCTTTCAAAGGCACGGCCGGCCCGCCCGGGGGAGCGCACCGTCAGGCGCGCGCCTCGCCCAGCAGCTTCTGCAACCGGGAGACGCCCTCGACGAGGTCCTCGTCGCCCAGCGCGTACGACAGACGCAGATAACCCGGGGTGCCGAAGGCCTCACCCGGGACGACCGCGACCTCGGCCTCCTCCAGGATCAGCTCGGCCAGCTCCACGGAGCTCTGCGGGCGCTTGCCGCGGATCTCCTTGCCGACCAGCCCCTTCACCGAGGGGTAGGCGTAGAAGGCGCCCTCGGGCTCCGGGCACTCCACGCCGTCGATCTCGTTCAGCATCCGCACGATGGTGCGGCGGCGCCGGTCGAAGGCCTGGCGCATCGTGGCCACGGCCTCCAGGTCGCCGGAGACGGCGGCCAGCGCGGCGGCCTGTGCGACATTGCTCACGTTCGACGTGGCGTGCGACTGGAGGTTGGTCGCGGCCTTGACGACGTCCTTGGGGCCGATGACCCAGCCCACGCGCCAGCCGGTCATGGCGTACGTCTTCGCCACGCCGTTGACCACGATGCACTTGTCCCGCAGCTCGGGCACCACGACCGGGAGCGAGTGGAATTCCGCGTCCCCGTAGACCAGGTGCTCGTAGATCTCGTCGGTGAGCACCCACAGCCCGTGCTCGGCCGCCCAGCGCCCGATCGCCTCGACCTGCTCGCGCGAGTAGACGGCGCCCGTGGGGTTGGACGGGGAGACGAAGAGCACCACCTTGGTGCGCTCGGTGCGGGCTGCCTCCAGCTGCTCCACGGAGACCCGGTAGCCGGTGGTCTCGTCGGCGACGACCTCGACCGGCACGCCGCCCGCGAGCCGGATCGACTCGGGGTAGGTGGTCCAGTACGGCGCGGGGACGATGACCTCGTCACCCGGGTCCAGGATCGCCGCGAACGCCTCGTAGATCGCCTGCTTGCCGCCGTTGGTCACCAGCACCTGCGCCGCCTCGACCTCGTAGCCGCTGTCGCGCAGCGTCTTCGCGACGATCGCGGCCTTGAGCTCGGGCAGCCCGCCGGCCGGCGTGTAGCGGTGGTACTTGGGGTTGCGGCAGGCCTCCACGGCGGCCTCGACGATGTAGTCGGGCGTGGGGAAGTCGGGCTCGCCCGCGCCGAAGCCGATCACCGGGCGCCCGGCGGCCTTGAGGGCCTTGGCCTTGGCGTCGACGGCCAGCGTGGCGGACTCGGAGATCGACCCGATACGGGCGGAGACGCGGCGCTCGGTCGGGGACTGTGCATGGGGAGAAGCAGCGGTCATAGGTGCATGGTCCCAGACCGCCGAATACGGCGGCACGCGGGTTTCCGGGCGCCATGAGGGCTATTCGTTCGACGCCCGGCCCCGGACCACGTACACTCATCCGTCGTTGGCCGCTCAACAGCCGTTCCGTCCCGCGCACTCCATGGAGCCGGGTGGATGCGGTAGGTTGGGTGGAGCCGCAAAGGGTCGTAGCTCAATTGGTAGAGCACTGGTCTCCAAAACCAGCGGTTGGGGGTTCAAGTCCCTCCGGCCCTGCTACCACGCACGTTTTTCAAGGTGCGTGCGCGCGTAGTGAGTAATGAATGCACCGCTGTGCGGCCGGCCGGACGCGGCACGGCCACGACCCGGATTCAGGTGAGGACGAGTGACGGAAGCCCTAGGCTCCACCGCGACGCCTGAGAGCGGCCGTCCCGAGGACGAGGTGGCGGCCAAGAAGGGCCGCCGTGGTGGAAAGCGGGCGAAGAAGGGCCCCCTCGGCAGGCTCGCGCTCTTCTACCGCCAGATCATCGCTGAGCTGCGCAAGGTCGTGTGGCCCACGCGTGGCCAGCTTTCGACGTACACCACTGTGGTGATCGTCTTTGTGCTCATCATGATCGGCATCGTTACCGTGATTGACTATGGGTTCAACCAAGCCATCAAGTACGTCTTCGGCTGAGCCCTCGAAGGGTGGCGCTGTTTCCGAGTTGCCCCTTTCGCACGTTCCACCACCTTGAAGCCAGGAAGAAGCAGCCACCGTGTCTGACCCGAACCTGAACAAGGCCGCCGAGGCCGTCGAGTCCGTCGAGGACGAGCTCGACATCGTCGAGGCTGCCGATGAGGACCAGGCCGAGGCTGCGGACGCTGAGGCGGGAGAGTCGGCCGAGAAGGCCGCGGTCCGCGTCGAGGACGAGGCCGCTGTCCTGGGGGCCGAGGAAGCCGCCGAGGCCGACGCAGAAGCGGCCGAAGAGGCTGAAGAGGTTGAAGAAGAGGCAGCGGTCGACCCGGTCGAGGCGCTGCGCGAGGAGCTGCGTACCCTCCCCGGCGAGTGGTACGTCATCCACACCTACGCGGGGTACGAGAACCGCGTGAAGACCAACCTCGAGCAGCGCGCCGTGTCGCTGAACGTCGAGGACTACATCTTCCAGGCCGAGGTGCCGCAGGAAGAGGTCGTCCAGATCAAGAACGGCGACCGCCGCACCGTGCGCCAGAACAAGCTCCCCGGCTATGTGCTGGTGCGCATGGACCTGACGAACGAGTCCTGGGGCGTGGTCCGGAACACCCCGGGTGTCACCGGCTTCGTGGGCAACGCGTACGACCCGTACCCGCTGACCCTGGACGAGATCGTCAAGATGCTCGCCCCGGAGGCCGAGGAGAAGGCCGCCAAGGCCGCCGCCGAGGAGGCGGGCCTGCCGGCGCCGAGCCGCAAGGTCGAGGTCCAGGTGCTGGACTTCGAGGTGGGCGACTCGGTCACGGTCACCGACGGCCCCTTCGCGACGCTCCAGGCGACGATCAACGAGATCAACGCCGACTCGAAGAAGGTCAAGGGCCTGGTGGAGATCTTCGGCCGGGAGACCCCGGTCGAGCTGAGCTTCGACCAGATCCAGAAGAACTGACCATACGAACCTTCCGATCAGGTCAGACGGGCTTTCGCAGCCGGTCTGACCTGCTCGGTTTTAGGCCGCACAGGTATACCCGTTATTGTTGTGCGGTATGCCTCCATCCGGACGAAACCGGTTCGGGGGCGAACCACCTCTCATAGGACCCGGAGAGAGCATGCCTCCCAAGAAGAAGAAGGTCACGGGGCTGATCAAGCTCCAGATCCAGGCCGGCGCCGCGAACCCGGCCCCGCCGGTCGGCCCCGCGCTGGGTCAGCACGGCGTCAACATCATGGAGTTCTGCAAGGCCTACAACGCCGCGACCGAGTCGCAGCGCGGCATGGTCGTGCCGGTGGAGATCACGGTCTACGAGGACCGTTCCTTCACCTTCGTCACCAAGACTCCGCCGGCCGCCAAGCTGATCCTCAAGGCCGCAGGTGTGGAGAAGGGCTCCGGCGAGCCGCACAAGACCAAGGTCGCCAAGATCACCCGCGACCAGGTCCGCGACATCGCCACCACCAAGATGCCCGACCTGAACGCCAACGACCTGGACGCCGCCGAGAAGATCATCGCCGGCACCGCCCGTTCCATGGGCATCACGGTCGAGGGCTGACACCCCCGTAGCACCGCCGTGGCAGGGCCGAGCGCGGCCCGGACCACGACTCCACACGAATTTCATCAGGAGCAGCAGTGAAGCGCAGCAAGACTTTCCGCAGCGCGGACGCCAAGATCGACCGGGAGCGCGTGTACGCCCCGCTCGAGGCCGTCCGGCTCGCGAAGGACACTTCCGCGTCGAAGTTCGATGCGACCGTCGAGGTGGCCATGCGCCTGGGTGTCGACCCGCGCAAGGCCGACCAGATGGTCCGCGGCACCGTGAACCTTCCGCACGGCACCGGTAAGACCGCCCGGGTCCTGGTCTTCGCGACCGGTGACCGTGCTGCGGCCGCGGAGGCCGCCGGCGCCGACATCGTCGGCTCCGACGAGCTCATCGACGAGGTTTCCAAGGGCCGGCTGGACTTCGACGCCGTCGTCGCCACCCCGGACCTCATGGGCAAGGTCGGCCGCCTGGGCCGGGTGCTCGGTCCGCGTGGTCTGATGCCGAACCCGAAGACCGGCACCGTCACCCCCGACGTGGCCAAGGCCGTCACCGAGATCAAGGGCGGCAAGATCGAGTTCCGCGTCGACAAGCACTCGAACCTGCACTTCATCATCGGCAAGGTCTCCTTCGACGAGGCCAAGCTGGTGGAGAACTACGCCGCGGCGCTGGAGGAGATCAACCGTCTCAAGCCGTCCGCCGCGAAGGGCCGCTACATCAAGAAGGCGACCCTGACCACCACGATGGGCCCTGGCATCCCGCTGGACGCCAACCGCACCCGCAACCTGCTGGTCGAGGAAGAGGCCGTCTGAGCACGTGCTGAACGTGTTCTGAGCGCGCTCTGAGCGCCGTCCGAGACGGCGTGGCACTCCCGCGAGCCGGGTTCCCGTACTTCCCCTGTGAAGTGCGGGAACCCGGCTCGCGGCGTTGAGCGTCCCGTCATATACAGTCACAGCAGTCGTAAAAGATAAATAAGAAGCAAAGACATAGGGGGACCTGTGCGCGGTACTCGATTTGGTGCTCGGTGCGCGGCGGTGCTCAGTGGTGTGGTCCTGGTGGCCGGCCTGACCGCCTGTGGGGGTGACAAGGGCGACAGCGACAAGTCGTCCTCGGACAAGGCCAAGGAGGCGGCAGGCAGCCCGCTGGCCGCGCTGAAGCTCGCGTCGAAGCAGACCGACCAGCAGCACTCGGCCAAGGTCGAGGGCACCACGCAGATGGGCACGCAGAACTCGACCATGTCCGGCGCGATGGACTGGGCGAACGGCATGCACGCCAACATGACCATCACGCAGAAGGGCGGGGCCGTCGAGTCCTCGCCGCTGGCCGGCAAGCCCATGCAGGCGCGCTACACCCCCGACGCGATGTTCATGAACCTCGGCCCCGAGTTCGCGGCGCAGGCCGGCGGCAAGCACTGGATGAAGTACGACTACGACACCCTGGCCAAGCAGGCCGGCGCCTCCGGTGAGTTCCTCAAGGACCAGATGCAGAACACCGACCCGGCGCGTTCGGTGCAGCTGCTGATCGCCACCGGCAAGGTCAAGAGCGTGGGCACGGAGACGGTCAAGGGCGTCAAGGCGACGCACTACACCGGCACCGTGGAGGTCTCGGAGCTGGCCAAGATGCAGTCCAAGGACCTCTCCCAGTCGGACCTCGAGGCCCTTCAGAAGCAGCTGGAGACCTCGGGCATGGAGACCGAGACCATCGACCTGTGGATCGACGGTGACAACCTCCTGGTCAAGAAGCGGGAGCAGGCCGAGAGCAACAACGGGAAGTACGACTCGACGGTCTTCTACTCGGACTACGGCACCAAGGTCACCGTCGAGGAGCCGCCGGCCTCGGACACCATGAACTTCGAGGACGCCCTGGCCCAGCAGAGCTGACCCCCGGAGCCGATTTGCCTGGCCGCGGCCCGTTCGCGTAGCCTTCTACAGAAGCCAAAGACCGCTGGTCGCTGCTGCGCTCCCGCAAGGGGTGCGGCGGCCGAAGGATCCGCTAGCTGCGGACGACCTGCGCAGGTGATTGTGGATTGACTCCCGATCGGGCCCGCCTGGCCCTTACGGTCGAGTCACGCCCCGAGCGCCTGCGCCGGGGCGTTTCGTTTTGTTCAGCCTCCTTTCCCAACCGATGCGGTCCTCATCACCCGGAAGGAGGCCGAGGCTCATGGCGAGGCCTGACAAGGTCGCGGCCGTCGAGGAGATGACGGACAAGTTCCGTAACTCCAACGCTGCTCTCGTGACCGCGTACACCGGTCTCACCGTGGCACAGCTCAAGGAGCTGCGCCGTTCGCTCGGTGAGAACGCTCAGTACCGTGTGGTGAAGAACACGCTGACCAAGATCGCGGCCAACGAGGCCGGGATCACCACGCTCGACGACCTGTTCGCGGGTTCGTCGGCCGTCGCCTTCGTGACCGGTGACCCGGTCGAGGCGGCGAAGGGTCTTCGTGACTTCGCCAAGGACAACCCCGCTCTCGTCATCAAGGGCGGTGTCCTTGACGGCAAGGCGCTGTCCGCTGACGAGATCAAGAAGCTCGCGGACCTCGAGTCCCGCGAGGTGCTGCTCGCCAAGCTGGCGGGCGCCATGAAGGGCAAGCAGTCCCAGGCTGCGGCGCTCTTCCAGGCGCTCCCGTCGAAGTTCGTCCGCACCGCGGAGGCGCTTCGCGTCAAGAAGGAAGAGCAGGGCGGTGCCGGCGAGCCGGCTCCCGCCGAGGCCGCGGAGTAACTCTCCCGCTGCCCAGCGGGCCCGCGCCCGCCGACATGTACATCCGGCACCAGCCGACTTAGTGGAAGGACCGCCATCATGGCGAAGCTCAGCCAGGACGACCTGCTCGCGCAGTTCGAGGGCATGACCCTCATCGAGCTCTCCGAGTTCGTGAAGGCCTTCGAGGAGAAGTTCGACGTCACCGCCGCCGCCCCGGCCGCCGTCGCCATCGCCCCGGGTGCCCCGGGTGCCGCGGCCGAGGCCGAGCCGGAGAAGGACGAGTTCGACGTCATCCTCACCGGCGCCGGAGAGAAGAAGATCCAGGTCATCAAGGTCGTGCGTGAGCTGACCTCGCTGGGTCTGAAGGAGGCCAAGGACCTCGTCGACGGCACCCCGAAGCCGGTCCTGGAGAAGGTCAACAAGGAGCAGGCCGAGAAGGCCGCCGAGTCCCTCAAGGGCGCCGGCGCCTCCGTCGAGGTCAAGTGACCCGAGGGGTTCAGGGGCCCTGCCGGGCCCGCTGACCCGCTCCGTTCCGTGAGGGCGATCACCCGTTGGGGTGGTCGCCCTTCGGCGCTTCCGTGACGGCTGCGTTGCCTTGTCGGTCCCTGCGGGTATGGTGATCTTCGTTGCCCGCCGCCACGCCCTGTGACGATCTCGCCGGAGTGGGGGGCCTTGACGAACGGCACGCAGCGCGCAATTCTCAGGACGCGACGTCACACCGATCCAAGTCCGAGGCATGGATCGTCGGCGAAGCGGGCAGTATCGATATGCGCCTGAGGCGCATGGTCGGCTGCAGGCGTTCGAAAACAACGAGAAGACAACGAGGGGGAGCGGCCCCCTCAGCGGAGGGAGAGATTGGCTCTGCCGGTCTCAGAAACTCGGAGCTGGACATCAGTGTGCCAAGTGGCTACACTGACCCTTTGCGCTGCCTGTTAGCTGCCTCCTGCCCGTCACCAGGGGCATGCCCACCCTAGAGCACGGCCGAGAAAATCTCTCTGACCAGGGATTTCCTCCATGGCTTGAGGTGGGACCGGCACGCGCGTAGTGAGTCCGAGCCCTCGGAAGGACCCCCTCTTGGCCGCCTCGCGCAACGCCTCGACTGCCAATACGAACAACGGCGCCAGCACCGCCCCGCTGCGCATCTCATTTGCGAAGATCAAGGAGCCTCTCGAGGTTCCGAACCTCCTCGCGCTGCAGACCGAGAGCTTCGATTGGCTGCTCGGCAATGCCGCGTGGAAGGCTCGCGTCGAGGCTGCGCTGGACAGCGGTCAGGACGTCCCCACCAAGTCCGGTCTGGAAGAGATCTTCGAGGAGATCTCCCCGATCGAGGACTTCTCCGGGTCGATGTCCCTGACCTTCCGTGATCACCGCTTCGAGCCCCCGAAGAACTCGATCGACGAGTGCAAGGAGCGCGACTTCACGTACGCGGCTCCGCTCTTCGTCACGGCCGAGTTCACCAACAACGAGACCGGTGAGATCAAGTCCCAGACGGTCTTCATGGGCGACTTCCCGCTCATGACCGACAAGGGCACCTTCTGCATCAACGGCACCGAGCGTGTCGTCGTCTCGCAGCTGGTCCGCTCGCCGGGTGTCTACTTCGACTCCTCCATCGACAAGACCTCCGACAAGGACATCTTCTCCGTCAAGGTCATCCCGTCCCGGGGTGCCTGGCTGGAGATGGAGATCGACAAGCGCGACATGGTCGGTGTGCGTATCGACCGCAAGCGCAAGCAGTCCGTCACCGTCCTCCTGAAGGCGCTCGGCTGGACGACCGAGCAGATCCTGGAGGAGTTCGGCGAGTACGAGTCCATGCGCGCCACCCTGGAGAAGGACCACACCCAGGGGCAGGACGACGCGCTGCTCGACATCTACCGCAAGCTGCGCCCGGGCGAGCCCCCGACGCGTGAGGCCGCGCAGACGCTGCTCGAGAACCTCTACTTCAACCCGAAGCGCTACGACCTCGCGAAGGTCGGCCGCTACAAGGTCAACAAGAAGCTGGGTTCGGCCGCTCCGCTGGACGCGGGCGTCCTGACGGTCGAGGACGTCATCGCCTCGATCAAGTACCTGGTGAAGCTGCACGCCGGTGAGACCGAGACCGTCGGCGACAACGGCCAGAGCGTGGTCGTCGAGACCGACGACATCGACCACTTCGGCAACCGTCGTATCCGTAACGTCGGCGAGCTGATCCAGAACCAGGTCCGCACGGGTCTGGCCCGTATGGAGCGCGTCGTCCGCGAGCGCATGACGACTCAGGACGTCGAGGCGATCACGCCGCAGACCCTGATCAACATCCGGCCGGTCGTCGCCTCCATCAAGGAGTTCTTCGGCACCAGCCAGCTGTCGCAGTTCATGGACCAGACGAACCCGCTGTCGGGTCTGACCCACAAGCGCCGTCTGAACGCCCTGGGCCCCGGTGGTCTGTCCCGTGAGCGGGCGGGCTTCGAGGTCCGTGACGTGCACCCGTCGCACTACGGCCGCATGTGCCCGATCGAGACGCCCGAAGGCCCGAACATCGGTCTGATCGGCTCGCTCGCCTCGTACGGCCGGGTCAACGCGTTCGGTTTCATCGAGACCCCGTACCGCAAGGTCGTCGACGGTGTCGTCACCGACGACGTCGACTACCTGACGGCCGACGAAGAGGACCGCTTCGTCATCGCGCAGGCCAACGCGCCGCTGACGGACGACCTGCACTTCGCCGAGAACCGCGTCCTGGTCCGCCGCCGTGGCGGCGAGGTCGACTACATCCCCGGCGACGACGTCGACTACATGGACGTCTCGCCGCGCCAGATGGTGTCGGTCGCGACCGCGATGATCCCCTTCCTGGAGCACGACGACGCCAACCGCGCGCTCATGGGATCGAACATGATGCGCCAGGCCGTGCCGCTGATCAAGGCGGAGTCCCCGCTGGTCGGCACCGGCATGGAGTACCGCTGTGCGGTCGACGCCGGCGACGTCATCAAGGCCGACAAGGACGGTGTCGTCCAGGAGGTCTCCGCCGACTACGTGACGGTGGCCAACGACGACGGCACCTACACCACCTACCGCGTGGCCAAGTTCTCCCGCTCGAACCAGGGCACCTCCTTCAACCAGAAGGTGGTCGTGGACGAGGGCGCCCGCGTGATCGCCGGCCAGGTGCTGGCCGACGGCCCGTCCACCGAGGACGGCGAGATGGCGCTCGGCAAGAACCTGCTCGTGGCGTTCATGCCGTGGGAGGGCCACAACTACGAGGACGCGATCATCCTCAGCCAGCGTCTGGTGCAGGACGACGTCCTCTCCTCGATCCACATCGAGGAGCACGAGGTCGACGCCCGTGACACCAAGCTCGGCCCCGAGGAGATCACCCGGGACATCCCGAACGTCTCCGAGGAGGTCCTGGCCGACCTCGACGAGCGCGGCATCATCCGCATCGGCGCCGAGGTCATCGCCGGCGACATCCTGGTCGGCAAGGTCACCCCGAAGGGTGAGACCGAGCTGACCCCGGAGGAGCGCCTGCTGCGCGCGATCTTCGGTGAGAAGGCCCGTGAGGTCCGTGACACCTCGCTGAAGGTGCCGCACGGCGAGACTGGCAAGGTCATCGGCGTGCGCGTCTTCGACCGCGAGGAGGGCGACGAGCTGCCCCCGGGCGTGAACCAGCTGGTCCGCGTCTACGTGGCGCAGAAGCGCAAGATCACCGACGGTGACAAGCTCGCCGGCCGCCACGGCAACAAGGGCGTCATCTCCAAGATCCTGCCGGTCGAGGACATGCCGTTCCTGGAGGACGGCACCCCGGTCGACATCATCCTCAACCCGCTGGGCGTCCCGTCCCGGATGAACCCGGGACAGGTCCTCGAGATCCACCTCGGCTGGCTGGCCTCCCGCGGCTGGAAGGTCGAAGGCTCCGAGGACTGGATGCAGCGGCTGAAGGCGATCGGCGCCGACGAGGTGGCTCCGGGCACCAATGTCGCGACCCCGGTCTTCGACGGCGCCCGCGAGGACGAGATCTCCGGTCTCTTCGACTCGACGATCCCGAACCGCGACGGCGACCGCCTGGTCCAGTCGTCCGGCAAGGCCCGGATGTTCGACGGCCGCTCCGGCGAGCCGTTCCCGGACCCGATCTCCGTCGGCTACATGTACATCCTCAAGCTGCACCACCTGGTGGACGACAAGCTGCACGCCCGCTCCACCGGTCCGTACTCGATGATCACCCAGCAGCCGCTGGGCGGTAAGGCTCAGTTCGGTGGCCAGCGCTTCGGTGAGATGGAGGTGTGGGCGCTGGAGGCTTACGGCGCCGCGTACGCCCTCCAGGAGCTGCTGACCATCAAGTCCGACGACGTCACCGGCCGTGTGAAGGTCTACGAGGCCATCGTCAAGGGCGAGAACATCCCCGAGCCCGGCATCCCTGAGTCCTTCAAGGTCCTCATCAAGGAGATGCAGTCCCTGTGCCTCAACGTGGAGGTGCTGTCGTCCGACGGCATGTCCATCGAGATGCGCGACACCGACGAGGACGTCTTCCGCGCTGCGGAGGAGCTCGGTATCGACCTGTCGCGGCGCGAGCCGAGCAGCGTCGAAGAGGTCTGACGGGTCTGACCGGGGCGCAGGACTCCACCCCTCGCCCCGGTCTCTCCCCGGACCCCCAGTCAGACCCGAAGACACGACCCTGAAAGAGGGATTGACGACAAGTGCTCGACGTCAACTTCTTCGACGAGCTGCGGATCGGCCTCGCCACTGCTGACGACATCCGTCAGTGGTCCCACGGTGAGGTCAAGAAGCCGGAGACCATCAACTACCGCACCCTGAAGCCCGAAAAGGACGGACTCTTCTGCGAGAAGATCTTCGGTCCGACCCGGGACTGGGAGTGCTACTGCGGAAAGTACAAGCGCGTCCGCTTCAAGGGCATCATCTGTGAGCGCTGTGGCGTCGAGGTCACCCGCGCCAAGGTGCGCCGTGAGCGGATGGGCCACATCGAGCTGGCCGCTCCCGTCACCCACATCTGGTACTTCAAGGGCGTTCCGTCGCGTCTGGGCTACCTGCTCGACCTCGCCCCGAAGGACCTCGAGAAGGTCATCTACTTCGCCGCCTACATGATCACGTGGGTGGACGACGAGCGCCGCACGCGCGACCTGCCCTCGCTGGAGGCCCATGTCTCCGTCGAGCGCCAGCAGATCGAGCAGCGCCGCGACGCCGACCTGGAGGCTCGCGCCAAGAAGCTCGAGGCGGACCTCGCCGAGCTGGAGGCCGAGGGCGCCAAGGCCGATGTGCGCCGCAAGGTGCGCGAGGGCGCCGAGCGCGAGATGAAGCAGCTGCGCGACCGCGCCCAGCGCGAGATCGACCGTCTCGACGAGGTGTGGAACCGCTTCAAGAACCTCAAGGTCCAGGACCTGGAGGGCGACGAGCTGCTCTACCGCGAGCTGCGTGACCGCTTCGGCACGTACTTCATGGGTGGCATGGGCGCCGCCGCGCTTCAGAAGCGCCTGGAGTCCTTCGACCTCGACGAGGAGGCCGAGCGCCTCCGCGAGATCATCCGGACCGGCAAGGGCCAGAAGAAGACCCGTGCGCTCAAGCGCCTCAAGGTCGTCTCCGCCTTCCTCCAGACCCGCAACAGCCCCAACGGCATGGTGCTGGACTGCATCCCGGTGATCCCGCCGGACCTGCGTCCGATGGTGCAGCTGGACGGTGGCCGCTTCGCGACCTCCGACCTGAACGACCTGTACCGCCGCGTCATCAACCGCAACAACCGCCTCAAGCGTCTCCTTGACCTCGGTGCCCCCGAGATCATCGTGAACAACGAGAAGCGGATGCTCCAGGAGGCCGTCGACGCGCTGTTCGACAACGGCCGCCGCGGTCGCCCGGTGACCGGCCCCGGTAACCGCCCGCTGAAGTCCCTCAGCGACATGCTGAAGGGCAAGCAGGGTCGTTTCCGTCAGAACCTGCTCGGTAAGCGAGTCGACTACTCGGCCCGTTCGGTCATCGTCGTCGGCCCGCAGCTCAAGCTGCACCAGTGCGGTCTACCCAAGGCCATGGCGCTGGAGCTCTTCAAGCCGTTCGTGATGAAGCGCCTGGTGGACCTGAACCACGCGCAGAACATCAAGTCGGCCAAGCGCATGGTCGAGCGCGGCCGCACGGTCGTGTACGACGTGCTCGAAGAGGTCATCGCCGAGCACCCGGTGCTGCTGAACCGTGCGCCGACCCTGCACCGCCTGGGCATCCAGGCCTTCGAGCCGCAGCTGGTCGAGGGCAAGGCCATTCAGATTCACCCGCTCGTCTGCACCGCGTTCAACGCGGACTTCGACGGTGACCAGATGGCCGTGCACCTGCCGCTGTCCGCGGAGGCCCAGGCCGAGGCCCGCATCCTGATGCTGTCCTCGAACAACATCCTCAAGCCGGCCGACGGCCGCCCGGTGACCATGCCCACCCAGGACATGGTGCTCGGCCTCTTCTTCCTCACCACCGACGAGGAGGAGCGCGAGGTCATCGGTGAGGGGCGGTCCTTCGCCTCGGCCGCCGAGGCGATCATGGCGTTCGACGCCCGGGAGCTCTCGCTCCAGGCGAAGATCGACATCCGCTTCCCGATCGGCACCGTCCCGCCGCGCGGCTGGACCCCGCCGGTTCCGGAAGAGGGCGAGCCCGCCTGGACGCCGGGTGACAGCTTCCGGCTGCGCACCACGCTGGGCCGCGCGCTCTTCAACGAGCTGCTGCCCGAGGACTACCCGTTCGTCGACTACTCGGTGGGCAAGAAGCAGCTCTCCGAGATCGTCAACGACCTCGCCGAGCGCTACCCCAAGGTCATCGTCGCGGCGACGCTGGACAACCTGAAGGCGTCCGGTTTCCACTGGGCCACCCGCTCCGGTGTCACCGTCGCCATCTCCGACGTGGTCGTGCCCGAGGCCAAGAAGGCCATCATCGAGGGCTACGAGGCGCAGGACGAGAAGGTCCAGAAGCAGTACGAGCGTGGTCTGATCACCAAGGACGAGCGCACCCAGGAGCTGATCGCGATCTGGACCAAGGCGACCAACGAGGTTGCCGAGGCGATGAACGCGAACTTCCCGAAGACCAACCCGATCTTCATGATGGTCGACTCGGGCGCGCGCGGAAACATGATGCAGATGCGTCAGATCGCCGGTATGCGTGGTCTGGTGTCCAACGCGAAGAACGAGACCATCCCGCGGCCCATCAAGGCGTCGTTCCGTGAGGGTCTGTCCGTGCTGGAGTACTTCATCTCCACCCACGGTGCCCGTAAGGGTCTCGCGGACACCGCCCTGCGTACCGCCGACTCGGGTTACCTGACCCGTCGTCTGGTGGACGTCTCGCAGGACGTGATCATCCGCGAGGAGGACTGCGGCACCGAGCGTGGTCTGAAGCTCGCGATCGCGACCAAGGGCGCCGACGGCGTGCTGCGCAAGACCGACGACGTCGAGACCAGCGTGTACGCGCGCATGCTCGCCGAGGACGTCGTCGTGGACGGCAAGGTCATCGCGCCGGCCAACGTCGACCTGGGCGATGTGCTCATCGACCAGCTCGTGCGGCACGGCGTGGAGACGGTCAAGACCCGCTCGGTCCTCACCTGCGAGTCCGCCGTGGGCACCTGTGCCTACTGCTACGGCCGCTCGCTGGCGACCGGCAAGCTGGTGGACATCGGCGAGGCGGTCGGCATCATCGCCGCCCAGTCCATCGGTGAGCCCGGCACCCAGCTGACGATGCGGACCTTCCACACCGGTGGTGTGGCCGGTGACGACATCACCCAGGGTCTGCCGCGTGTCGTCGAGCTCTTCGAGGCCCGTACGCCCAAGGGTGTCGCCCCGATCTCGGAGGCGGCCGGCCGCGTCCGGATCGAGGAGACCGAGAAGACCAAGAAGGTCGTCGTCACTCCGGACGACGGCTCGGACGAGACGGCTTACGGCGTCTCCAAGCGAGCCCGTCTGCTGGTGGGCGAGGGCGACCACGTCGAGGTCGGCCAGCCGCTGACCCTCGGTGCGGTCAACCCGCACGACGTGCTGCGCATCCTCGGCCAGCGCGCCGTCCAGGTGCACCTGGTCGGCGAGGTCCAGAAGGTCTACAACTCGCAGGGTGTGTCGATCCACGACAAGCACATCGAGATCATCATCCGGCAGATGCTGCGCCGCGTGACGATCATCGAGTCCGGCGACGCGGAGCTGCTGCCGGGCGAGCTCGTGGAGCGCTCGCGCTTCGAGTCCGAGAACCGTCGTGTGGTCCAGGAAGGCGGCCACCCGGCCTCCGGCCGTCCGCAGCTGATGGGTATCACCAAGGCCTCGCTGGCGACCGAGTCGTGGCTGTCGGCGGCGTCCTTCCAGGAGACGACCCGGGTGCTCACCGACGCGGCGATCAACGCCAAGTCGGACTCCCTGATCGGCCTCAAGGAGAACGTGATCATCGGTAAGCTCATCCCGGCCGGTACGGGCCTGTCCCGCTACCGCAACATCCGGGTCGAGCCGACCGAGGAGGCGAAGGCCGCGATGTACTCGGCCGTCGGTTACGACGACATCGACTACTCGCCCTTCGGCACGGGCTCCGGCCAGGCGGTCCCGCTGGAGGACTACGACTACGGTCCGTACAACCAGTAGGTTCCAGGCCGGTAAAACCGGTCCTGACCTGCGCAGGGCGGCCACCCCATGGCGGGGTGGCCGCCCTGCGGCTATGCTGGCGGGCCGGTGTGCCTTGCCGCGTGTGCATTTGTTTTGACCGGAGCCGATGCGGTAGGTACGCTCTGACCTTGTGCCTGGGGTGTCCCTGGGCTCCCGTATGCGCACTCTTCAGCGGCCTCAGGGCCCGGAAGGGGCTCCCGGGAGACCGAGGTGTCGACACCAACAATCTGCACTCTCCCGCAATCTGCGCGGGGGTCTGCAGTGCGCGACACACCCGACCTCGTGGGTCGGAGAAACCCCAGGTTAGCTTTATCGAGACTGGCACACAGAAACCGGAGAAACGGTGCCTACGATCCAGCAGCTGGTCCGCAAGGGCCGGCAGGACAAGGTCGAGAAGAACAAGACGCCCGCGCTCGAGGGTTCCCCCCAGCGTCGTGGCGTCTGCACGCGTGTGTTCACGACCACCCCGAAGAAGCCGAACTCGGCCCTGCGTAAGGTCGCGCGTGTGCGTCTGACCAGTGGCATCGAGGTCACCGCTTACATTCCGGGTGAGGGCCACAACCTTCAGGAGCACTCCATCGTGCTCGTGCGTGGCGGTCGTGTGAAGGACCTGCCGGGTGTTCGTTACAAGATCATCCGTGGCTCCCTCGACACGCAGGGCGTCAAGAACCGCAAGCAGGCTCGCAGCCGCTACGGCGCCAAGAAGGAGAAGTAAGAATGCCTCGTAAGGGCCCCGCCCCGAAGCGCCCGGTCATCATCGACCCGGTCTACAACTCTCCTCTGGTGACCTCCCTCATCAACAAGGTGCTGCTGAACGGCAAGCGCTCCACCGCTGAGCGCATCGTCTACGGCGCCATGGAGGGTCTGCGCGAGAAGACCGGCAACGACCCGGTCATCACGCTGAAGCGCGCGCTGGAGAACGTGAAGCCGACCCTCGAGGTCCGCTCCCGCCGCGTCGGTGGCGCCACGTACCAGGTCCCGGTCGAGGTTCGCCCCGGCCGCTCCTCCACCCTCGCTCTGCGCTGGCTCGTGGGTTACTCCCGCGCCCGCCGCGAGAAGACCATGACCGAGCGCCTGCTGAACGAGCTGCTGGACGCCAGCAACGGTCTGGGCGCCTCCGTCAAGCGTCGCGAGGACACCCACAAGATGGCCGAGTCCAACAAGGCCTTCGCGCACTACCGCTGGTAGTCGCTACCCCCATCGAGAACCGAGAGAAGACTGAGCCATATGGCCACCACTTCACTTGACCTGGCCAAGGTCCGCAACATTGGGATCATGGCCCACATCGACGCGGGCAAGACGACCACCACCGAGCGGATCCTGTTCTACACCGGTGTGAGCTACAAGATCGGTGAGGTCCACGATGGCGCTGCCACCATGGACTGGATGGAGCAGGAGCAGGAGCGCGGCATCACGATCACGTCGGCCGCGACGACCTGTCACTGGCCGCTCGAGAACGTCGATCACACCATCAACATCATCGACACCCCGGGTCACGTCGACTTCACCGTCGAGGTGGAGCGCTCGCTGCGCGTGCTCGACGGCGCCGTGACGGTGTTCGACGGTGTGGCCGGTGTGGAGCCGCAGTCGGAGACTGTGTGGCGTCAGGCGGACCGCTACGGCGTTCCGCGTATCTGCTTCGTCAACAAGCTCGACCGCACCGGTGCCGAGTTCCACCGCTGTGTGGACATGATCGTGGACCGCCTGGGCGCGGTTCCGCTGGTCATGCAGCTGCCCATCGGTACCGAGGCCGACTTCAAGGGCGTCGTCGACCTCGTCACCATGAAGGCGTTCGTCTGGTCCGCCGAGGCGACCAAGGGCGAGATGTACGACACCGTCGACATCCCCGACACCCACCTCGAGGCCGCCGACGAGTGGCGCGGCAAGCTCCTCGAGGCCGTCGCCGAGAACGACGAGCAGATGATGGAGCTGTACCTGGAGGGCGAGGAGCCCACCGTGGAGCAGCTGAACGCGGCGATCCGCCGTATCACCATCGCCTCCACCGGCACCGAGGGCTCGCCGACGATCACCCCCGTGTTCTGTGGCACCGCCTTCAAGAACAAGGGTGTGCAGCCGCTGCTCGACGCGGTCGTGCGCTACCTGCCTTCGCCGCTGGACATCGAGGCCGTCGAGGGCCACTCGGTGAAGGACCCCGACGAGATCATCAAGCGCAAGCCGTCCGAGGACGAGCCGTTCGCGGGCCTTGCGTTCAAGATCATGAGCGACCCGCACCTCGGCAAGCTCACCTTCGTCCGGGTCTACTCGGGCCGCATGGAGACCGGCACCCAGGTGCAGAACTCCGTGAAGGGCAAGAAGGAGCGCATCGGCAAGATCTACCGGATGCACGCCAACAAGCGTGAGGAGATCGACTCGGTGGGTGCCGGCGACATCGTCGCCGTCATGGGTCTCAAGCAGACCACCACCGGCGAGACCCTCTGCGACCCGGCGAACCCGGTGATCCTGGAGTCGATGGACTTCCCGGCCCCGGTCATCGAGGTCGCCATCGAGCCCAAGTCGAAGGGCGACCAGGAGAAGCTGGGTGTGGCCATCCAGCGCCTCGCTGAGGAGGACCCGTCCTTCCGGGTCAAGACCAACGAGGAGACCGGCCAGACCATCATCGCGGGTATGGGCGAGCTGCACCTCGATGTGCTGGTCGACCGTATGAAGCGCGAGTTCAAGGTCGAGGCCAACGTCGGTAAGCCGCAGGTGGCCTACCGCGAGACGCTCCGCAAGAGCGTCGACCGGGTCGACTACACGCACAAGAAGCAGACCGGTGGTTCGGGCCAGTTCGCGAAGGTCCAGATCGCCATCGCGCCGCTCGAGGGCGACGGCTACGAGTTCGAGAACAAGGTCACCGGTGGCCGTATCCCGCGGGAGTACATCCCGTCCGTGGACGCGGGCTGCCAGGAGGCCATGGAGTTCGGCGTGCTCGCGGGCTACCCGCTGACCGGCGTCAAGGTCACGCTTCTCGACGGTGGCTACCACGAGGTCGACTCCTCCGAAATGGCCTTCAAGATCGCCGGCTCGATGGCCTTCAAGGAGGCCGCCCGCAAGGCCTCCCCGGCCCTGCTGGAGCCGATGATGAAGGTCGAGGTCACCACGCCCGAGGACTACATGGGCGACGTGATCGGTGACATCAACTCCCGCCGTGGACAGATTCAGTCCATGGAGGACCGCAGTGGCGCCAAGCTGGTCACCGGCCTGGTTCCGCTGTCGGAGATGTTCGGTTACGTGGGTGACCTCCGGAGCAAGACCTCCGGTCGCGCCAGCTACTCCATGCAGTTCGACTCCTACGCCGAGGTTCCCAAGAGCGTCGCCGAGGAGATCATCGCGAAGGCCAAGGGCGAGTAAGGCGGATTCATCCGCGTTTCTCACCCTTTAGGCTGGAGCAAAGGCATCGGGGCAATCCGTCGCAGATCGCTCATCGTGGCGTCTGTGACGGGCCCCGGCCGCCGGCCCCCACACGAATACGGCGAAGGGCATCCCCCTCGGGGTCCTGGCCGGTTCGGTAAGACCACCTGAACCCATCCGCAAAGTGTGGATGCGTACAGAACCACTCCACAGGAGGACCCCAGTGGCGAAGGCGAAGTTCGAGCGGACTAAGCCGCACGTCAACATCGGCACCATCGGTCACATCGACCACGGTAAGACGACCCTTACCGCGGCGATCACCAAGGTGCTGCACGACAAGTACCCGGACCTGAACGAGGCCTCGGCCTTCGATCAGATCGACAAGGCTCCTGAGGAGCGTCAGCGCGGTATCACCATCTCCATCGCGCACGTCGAGTACCAGACGGAGTCGCGTCACTACGCGCACGTCGAC
Source organism: Streptomyces sp. NPDC028305 (assembly GCF_055569495.1). NCBI lineage: Bacteria > Bacillati > Actinomycetota > Actinomycetes > Kitasatosporales > Streptomycetaceae > Streptomyces > Streptomyces sp. NPDC028305. The sequence goes on along the minus strand of NZ_JBVHTN010000011.1, from coordinate 316,906 downwards.
TGCCCGGGTCACGCGGACTACATCAAGAACATGATCACCGGTGCCGCGCAGATGGACGGCGCCATCCTCGTGGTCGCCGCCACCGACGGCCCGATGCCGCAGACCAAGGAGCACGTGCTCCTGGCCCGCCAGGTCGGCGTTCCGTACATCGTTGTCGCCCTGAACAAGGCCGACATGGTGGACGACGAGGAGATCATGGAGCTCGTCGAGCTGGAGGTGCGTGAGCTCCTCTCCGAGTACGAGTTCCCGGGCGACGACCTTCCGGTCGTCAAGGTCTCGGCGCTCAAGGCGCTCGAGGGCGACAAGGAGTGGGGCGAGTCCGTCCTCAAGCTGATGGAGGCCGTGGACGAGGCCATCCCGCAGCCCGAGCGCGACGTTGACAAGCCGTTCCTGATGCCGATCGAGGACGTCTTCACCATCACCGGTCGCGGTACGGTCGTCACCGGCCGTATCGAGCGCGGTGTGCTGAAGGTCAACGAGACCGTCGACATCATCGGCATCAAGACCGAGAAGACCACCACCACGGTCACCGGCATCGAGATGTTCCGCAAGCTGCTCGACGAGGGCCAGGCCGGTGAGAACGTCGGTCTGCTGCTCCGTGGCATCAAGCGCGAGGATGTCGAGCGCGGCCAGGTCATCATCAAGCCCGGTTCGGTCACCCCGCACACCGAGTTCGAGGCCCAGGCCTACATCCTGTCGAAGGACGAGGGTGGTCGCCACACCCCGTTTTTCAACAACTACCGTCCGCAGTTCTACTTCCGTACCACGGACGTGACGGGCGTTGTGACCCTCCCCGAGGGCACCGAGATGGTCATGCCGGGCGACAACACCGAGATGTCGGTCCAGCTGATCCAGCCGATCGCCATGGAGGAGGGCCTGAAGTTCGCCATCCGTGAGGGTGGTCGGACCGTCGGCGCCGGCCAGGTCACCAAGATCAACAAGTGACCTGACGCTCCACGGAGCGGGCTGTTCCAAGGCCCCGCACCCCCGTCCGCGAGGACGGTGGCGCGGGGCCTTTGGCGTCTTTCCGGAACGGCGGTGCCTACGCCCGGGAGGTGGGGCGGGGGTGCCAGATCCACGGGGTGGAGCCGGGGGACATGCCCACGACCCGCACCTGCTCGCCCTCGCCCGGCAGCAGCGCGGGCGTGCCCACGGGGACCAGCCGGCTCGCGGAGCGCAGCGGCCTGGCGCCGGGGGACGTGCCGTACTGGACCTGGACCTCGCCGTCCAGGCCCCGGCCCAGCAGCAGGAGCGGCCCCTGGCGGCCGCCGGAGGTGGCCAGGGCGTGGGCGGTGACCGGGCCATAGCCCTCGAACTGGCGCAGCGGCAGGTCCGCGCCGTTGCCGTGGAGGTACGGCACCGGGTCGGCGGGGGAGCGGTACACGAGCGCGATCGACCCGTCCGGGGCGGGCACGGCGCCCGGCTGCACGCCGGGCAGCGGCAGGCCCGCGAGCGGCCGGAGCGCCACCGGGCCGCCCGGCCGGTCCTGGGCCCAGTGGTGCACGGTGTCGCGGCCCGCGGCGACGACATGCACCCGCGCCTGCTGGTCGAGCAGCACGGTCAGCCCGTCCTGGATCTCGGCTCCGCCCAGCCGCTCCCAGGGCCCCCAGCGCCCGGCCGCGTCCCGTACCCGGGTGGCCAGGCCCTTGTCTGCGGTGCGCACGAAGAGGTGGACCCGCCCATCGGGGGTGGCCACGGCCGTCGGACAGCCGACCCGGCGCCCCCGCTCGGGGTCGCCCTCGGGGGTGCCGAGGCCCGTCCAGGCCCGGAACTGTCCGCCCGGGGTGTGCTGTTCCAGCGCCACCAGCTCGCGGGTGTTGGCGCCCCCCTGCCCGTCCAGTGCGGAGAAGCGCAGCGCGATCAGCACCTCGCGGCCCCGGGAATCCCGCACCGCGCACAGCGCCGGGGCCAGCGGCCCGCCGCCCAGGCCCCGCGGGGGGCCGAAGCGCCCGCTGCCGGGGGCGGTCTCGCGCCACCGGACGGCCTGGGCGCCCAGCACCCCGTACGCGACGACCGCGCCGTCGCGGTCGGCGAGGGGCGTGGGCAGGGCGCCGGGGTAGCGGTAGTGGGTGGAGCGGATCCAGCCCTTGCGGTTGGTCAGCGGCCGGGTGCCGCCCTGGCCGTAGTCGCCGCAGCCCGCCTGGTTGCCGCAGTTCCACAGCGGGCTGCCGCCGTACGCCGCCACGGCGCGGGCCTTCTGCGTGACCACGGCGGGCGGCAGATTGTGCGGCCAGCGCTGGTTGTAGTAGCCGCGGAACGAGGTGGTCGTGAAGCGCGGCGCCCGCCTCCCGCGCCCCGGGCCACCCCCGTCCGCCCACTGCGCGATGGCCTTCCAGGCGAACAGCGCGACCGGGGTGTGGTCCCGGTGGTCGGAGCAGCCCGGCTGGTCGTTGTCGCGGGGGTGGGTTGCGTCGTGCACCTGGAAGTCGGGGTCCGGGTCCAGGGTGTGGATCACGGTGGGCCGGTAGCGGTCCATGATCCTGACGAGCACGTCGACCAGGGTCTGGTGGCCGTAGGTGCTGGGGGTCCTGACCGGGGAGCCGGTGGCGACCAGCGTGCGCATGACGATGCCCGGGACGTCCCACAGCTGGGGAATCCGCACCTGGCCCGCGGACAGCATGGCGATGTTGAGAAAGATCAGCCGCACGCTGCGCCCGCCGCTCGCCAGCACATTGGTCTCCGCGGTCACCCCGCGGGGCAGCTCCAGCACCGAGCGCTCCCAGCGGGTGAACCGGTCGACCCCCAGCATCTGGGCGTATGCCTGGCGCAGCCCCTGGTGGCGGGCGGAGGAGTAGGCCGCCTTGTCCACGTGCGGCAGCGGCGTACCGGCCTCGCGGTTGATCCCCGCCGCCTCGCCCGCCGTCACATACACGCAGACCACGGGCACCCCGGCGGTCAGCATGTGCTCGGCGTCCGGGTTCATGAAGTACAGGTCGTCGTCGGGGTGGGCCAGGATCTGAAGCAGCAGCGCGTTCTCCTCGCCCGCGAACGACTCCGCGGCGCGCGGCGACAGCGGCCGGGCCGGGATGGTGGGGGCGGGCGAGGCACCCGAAGAACGGCTACAGGCCGCGGTGGTGGCGGCGGTGAGGGCGGCCAGCGCGGCGAGCGCCTGCCTGCGGCTGGGCTTGTGCCCAGCGGCAGGCGAGGAGGTTCGAATGTTCAACCTGGTGACCCCGTCCCTTTGCGCAGCACGTTGTATCCGGCTGCTTCTCCGTGCTATGGGACGGCTGGTGATCTTGAGAGGTTGTCCAGGTTGGGCATGGTGTCGGTCACGAATCGGGCAAGAGTTGGTTTGTCGCTGCCCGGTCGCTGTCCGGTCGGTGCCCGGTCCGGGCAGGATTGCGCGCCGCGATGGGCCGGAGCAACGCCGCCCGGCCTCGCGGCAGTCGCGGCAGAGGCCGGGCAGGGTGGTGCGCGGAAGGGGCGCGAGCCTCGGGACGGGAGCGGGTCAGGCCGTCCAGGTTTCGTCGTCCGGGTACGCGATGTAGTTGCCCTCTGTCAGGGCCACCATGAAGCTGTACTTACGGCCCTCGACGAGGTTCCATCCGGCGACGGAGGCGTCACGGCGCTTGCAGTTGCCGTTGCCGCCGACGGTGAGAGTGCGGGTCTGGCCGGTTTTGGGGTCGTAGATCTCGGCGTAGGCGGCGAAGCCGTCGGCCTCGATGTCGCAGAGCTCGATGATGTCGCCGTCGGCCTCGAACCGCAGGCGGGCACCGGGGTCCCCGTCGTCCGAGTGGATCGTGTGGTCCCAAGCGATGGCGTGGGCGTTCGGCGAGGCCAGGACAGGCAGCGCGACGGCGGCGGCGAGGACCGCGCCGGCCCGCAGGACGGATCCCTTGGCGGGTCTCCGAAGCTTGGGCATAGGTGCTCCTTGATCTTCCCCCATCACGGGCCACGTCAACGGGCCCGTGATGCAGTGGACTTGTGGCGGAAGACTAGCCAGGGTGTTTCCGGCCATGAACAACTTCCCGCGCTTGTTGAGCATCTCCTGAGCTAGTGCCTGCGGTATCAGGCAAGTAGCGCCGGATCGCGCTGGATGCCGCCGGCTCCCGGATTGCGGCGGCCGCCGACGGGAGGCACGGTGGTGTCGAGGCCGTTTGGGCGAGGCCGAAGGCACACGGCCTCCATTCGGGCAGGCTTACGGAGGTGTGGTACATGCCAGCGAAGAACCCAGAGCACGCCCACGAGGTCTCCTTGCCGCCTGAAGTCAAGTTGCTCCAGGAAGTCACTCCACCCTTCTTTCCCGAAGGTGGTTCGGGAATGACCATTCTCGTCGAGTGGCCTCCCGGTCACCCCGGGCTCCCTCCGCATCGCCACTCGGGCCCGTCGTTCGGCTACGTGATGGAGGGCGCGCTCCGGTTCGAGCTCGAGGGTGAGCCGGAGCGTGTGGTCGAGGCCGGTGGGACGTTCTGGGAGCCAGGCGGTGACGTGATCCACTACCAGGACGGCAACGCCCTGTCGGACGCACAGACCAAGTTCGTGGTGATCATGGTGTGCGCGCCGGGTCAGCCGATGCTCACGCTGGTCGACGAGGAGGAGCTGAAGGAACGGGCGCACCTGCGCGCCCCGCGTCCCTCGTAGTAGCGGCTTCGGCCGTCACGCCGTTGAACGCCATGGCGGCCCGTGCCGGAGCCTGCTCGGTCTCTCGGCAGTCGCGGCAGAAGCCGGGGCTGGGTGCGCGGAAGGCGCGGTCGCAGCCGTCGCAGTTCTGGAGGGGAACGGGGCGCGATCCGGGCTCGGCCGCGGGAAGCGGTGGTGGCAGCAGCGCGGTGAGGCGGTGCGTGAGCAGAGCGGCCGGGTGGCGCAGGTCGGGTGGGAGGCCCGCGGTCAGGGCACGGCGTACGGCGTCGGGGGCGGCGCCGCGCTCCAGCCAGGCGGCGACGCCCGGGGCGAGGCGGCGTACGTCGTGCTCGGAGAGCAGTAAGCGGGCGTCGTCGCCGCGCAGTTCGGCGAGGAGCGCGGTGGCGGTGTGGTGGCGCTGTGGGGCGGGTGCGTTGGGGTGGGGGAGCGGTGGCGGCGCGGGGCGGTCGGGCCGCGCGGGGGCGGCATCGCTGCTCGGCGGTGGTGTGGTGGCTGCCGGGGGCGGTACGGCGCGCTCGGGCGCGACCGGCTTGGTCACGGGCTCGGCCGCGCGGCGAGTGCCAGTCGCTCGGGGGACGTTGTAGGAGAGCGTCCGCGTGACGATCCGCCCCTCGGGCGTACGCTCCCGGATCCGCCTGATGTACCCGTACTCCTCCAACTCTCGCAGCGCGGCGGCGACCCGGTCCCGCCCTTCCGTGAACTTCCCGGCCAGCGTGCGGATGTCCACGGCGGCCCCGTCGGGCAGCGACTGGATGTGCGCGCCGAGCCCGATCGCGGTCAGGGAAAGGTCGCGGTTCTGGGTGAGGTGATCGCCGATGATCGTGTATCGCTTGGGCTGGTAGTCACTGATCTGGGTGACGCCGCCTGCGGATCGGCGAACCTCGGAACGGGCGCGCGGGCGCGCGCTAAGCTGCTGCTCAGCCATCGGGAAGTTGCTTCTTCCTCGTTGGTCAGGCCCTCGATCGGGATCGCTAGTCCCGGCCGGGGGCCGTCGCATGTCTGGGGTTGTTGAGCCCGAGCCTGCCCCGCCGAACCGCTTGAGCGCCAGCCCGGTCGGGCGGAATCACCCGCGCGGGTGACGGGGGTGGGGTTTGGTTGGGTTGGGTGGGTTCTTTCCAGGGGTTCTTTGTCTTTGACCACCCGAGGCCGAGGCGCCCAGGCCGCCGGGGCCCGTCTTTCCGGGCTTCGGTGACGCTGCTGGCTCGGCGTGCGAACATCCACGCGTTTTGCCGGATTGATCGCTTCCGCTGCCAGTTGATCACCAATTTCGGTGATTGTCGTATCTCGGTAGTAGGGTCGTGCGCCACGGCGGTTGACGGACAACCACCCATGTCGGTCAAGGCTGTTGGGGAGGGCGTGCATGGTCGGGCGGGAGCTGTCTGCCGCGGATCATCCGACTGCCCGCGCGAGGGGCGCTGCCTGGCCATTCCCGTGCCGGGCACGCCGCAGACCGCCGCGCTGCCACGCAGTATGGCCACCGTGGGCGATCTGCTGCTGGTGCTGTCCAGCCGCTCCGTCGCCCCCACGACGCCACTCGCGCTGGTCTGAGCTGCCGCATGGACTTGTGGTGAGTTTGAGACGGCGACACGCCGAAGCGGAGGCGTGTCGCCGTCTCAAACTCACCACAAAGTCGCTGACATTGGGGCTGGCGGGCGTGATAGGCGGCCCGGGATGCCGGACGCCGCTTCGGACGGACGAGGTCAGGGGCGGAGGGTGAGTTCAGCCCACACCGTCTTGCAGATCAGCTCGGGTGCGACGCCCCAGCGGTCCGCCAACTCCTCGACGAGCAGAAGTCCGTGACCGTTCTCGCGGGGGGTCGTTCGCACCTTCTTTGGGGCGGATGGTCGGCAGCCGTTCCGGGCAGGGGTCCCGCATCTCGATGTGGAGGGTGTCGCCGGTGACGCTGAGCGTGAGACGGAAGTTCCGGCCCGGTACGCGGCCGTGCATTCGTCGATGACCTTGACACGATTGCGGCAGTAAGCGTCGGCACGATGACCCGCATGGCTATGGCGGCCCTGACACCTGCCATGCCCTCTACTGTGCGCTTCCTCGCGCCGAGTTCACAGGTATGCCCATTCTGCTGACGGACAATGAGGGCGGGTATCCGCCCGGGGTTCTGACCGTCGATATCGACTCGCCCGGCATGCTGGGATTCCACTGATCTGGTCTGCGCGCCTGAGAGGGCGCGAACGAGTCAGGAGAGCCAGTCGGCGTAGCGGGTGGGGGCGAGGTGGGCGTCCGGGTCGGTGAGGACGTCGCCCTTGACGGCGGCGAACATGCCGGCGGTGGGGTCGGTGACGACGGTGCGGTTGTCGCCCTTGTGGGAGAGGGTGATCCGGCCCAGCTCGTCCAGAGGGAAGATCTCGGGGCCGCCGATGTTGCGGATGCCGTTCAGCGGGGCGCCCGCGGCGACCTCCGCCACCGCGTTGGCCACGTCCTTGGCGGCGATCGGCTGGATCGGCGTGGCGGGCAGCCGGACGGTGTCGGCGTCGGCGGTCCAGGACATCGCCGCGTCCATGAACTCCATGAACTGCGTCGCCCGGACGATCGAGTAGGGGATCGGCCCGGCCGCGAGAATCTGCTCCTGGAGCGCCTTGGCCTGGTAGTAGTCCAGCTCCGGCACCTGGTCCGTGCCGACGATCGAGAGGATGACGAAGTGGCCGACGCCGCCCTTGTGGGCCGCGGCCAGGAGGTTGTCCATCGAGGTCTGGAAGAAGGCCGGGGAGGCTTCGTCGAAGGTCGGGGAGTTGGTCAGGTTGACGACGACGTCGGCTCCCGCCACCGCCTCGTCCAGCCCCTGGCCGCTGATGACGTCGACTCCGGTGGACTGCGAGTGCGGTATCGCCTCGTGCCCGGCGGCGTTCAGATTCTTGACGACCTGCGACCCGATCAGCCCGGTACCGCCGATGACTGCGAACCTCATGATGTTCCTTTCGGTGTGATATGTGGGTAATGCGCCATATGAACAACTATGCGGGCGCGACGAGAAACAGCGACTCGATCAGCTGAGGCGGGCGGTGTCAGTGACCATCGAGGAACGTGACCGTCTCGTCGAGCGGCGCCCGGTGCGTACGGGCGTCATCCGCCGTGTCGTCCTCGTACCCGATCGACATGCCGCAGAAGAGGATGAGCTCGTCCGGGGGTGACAGGACCTCCGCGACGCTCCTGTGGAACTTCGCCCATGCCATCTGTGGGCAACTGTGCAGCCCTTCGGCGCGGAGCAGCAGCATGACGGTCTGTAGGAACATGCCGGCGTCGGCCCATTGGGGCGAGCCCATGTCGCGGTCGATGTAGCAGAACAGTGCGGCGGGCGCGCCGAAGCAGTTCCAGTTCGCGGAAGCGGCTCTCTGGCGCGCCTCCAGGTCCTCGCGCGGAATGCCGAGTGCGCCGTAGCGCTGCTCACCGAAGGCGGATCGGCGCTCGCGGTACGGGGACTTCAGTGCGGGCGGGTACTGCTCGTACTCCGGCTCGTCCCAGGGGTCGCCCGTGGCCAGGCGCTCGCAGGCGCGCTTCTTGACCTCGGCCAGCGGTCCGCCGGTCAGTACGTAGGCGTGCCACGGCTGAATGTTCGATCCGGACGGCGACCAGGCCGCGGCGGAGAGCACGCGCTCCAGCGTCTCCCTCGGGACGGGCCGGTCGGCGAATCCACGCACCGCCCGTCGGCTCGTGACTGCCTCGTAGACGTCCATGATCGCCTGCCTCCCAGCTGCTCGACGTGTCCGTCTCCGTTACACTCGCAATTGTATCATTCGATACCGTCGCGACCGTAACTAACATCGAGCGCGAATCCTCAGCCCCGGGTTCCCCGCCTCGGGCGCCACTCTTTGGAGAAAGTCCATGGTCACGCTGTTGCACCTCGACTCGTCCGTGCTCCCCGGCGAGGTGTCCTCGTCCCGTTCGATCACGAACGTCTTCCGCAAGGCGTGGGAGGAGCAGCACCCGCAGGGCACGGTGATCTACCGCGACCTCGCCGCCGACCCTGTGCCGCACATCACCGCCGCCGCCTGGTCCGCTGGTTTCACCGCCCCGTCCGAGCGCACTCCGGAGCAGTCCGCCGCGTTCGCCGCGCGCGAGAAGCTCATCGAGGAACTGGAGCAGGCGGACGCCGTCCTGATCGGCGCTCCCATGCACAACTACTCGATCCCGTCGACCCTCAAGGCGTGGCTGGACAACGTGTTCCTGATGGGCCGCACCGCGGGCGAGGCCCCCTCCGCCCAGGGCACCCCGGTCACCGTCGTCGCCAGCCGCGGCGGCTCCTACGCGCCGGGCACCCCGCGCGAGGGCTTCGAGTTCGTGCTGAACTACCTGGAGGCCGTATTCAAGGGCGCCCTCGGCCTGGACCTCGACTTCATCGTCCCGGAGCTCACCATGGCCCCCCGCAACCCGGCCATGTCGGAACTGGTCCCCCTCTACGAGGCCTCCCGCGAGCGCGCCTTCGAGGAAGCGGCCGGCATGGCCAAGGAACTCGCGGAGCGCTTCGCCGCGAAAACCGCGTGAGACGAAGCGCGCCTGTGCGGCCGGCTGCCCGCCGGCCGCACAGGCGCGCTTATGCGATGCCGCCTGAGGGGTGAGCGAACCGGGTCAGCAGATCCGTCAGCCGCTCGGGCTCACCGGGACCCAGTTCGGCAACCAGGCGCTCACCCAGCGGCTCCGCCGCCACATGAGCCGCTTCGAAAAGTTCGAGTCCCTGAGGCGTGATCTCCACCGCCCGCACCCGCCGGTCTCCCGGAACGGTCTTGCGTGCGACCAGCCCCTTGCGCTCCAGGTCGTCCACGACCCGCATGATTCCCGCTTTGTCCGACCCTGTTGCCGCCGCCAGGTCGCGCTGCACCGTGGCCCCCCGGTTGACCAGCTCGATCAGCACGGCGAAATGCCGCAACTCGATGCCGAGCGGCCGCAGCGCCTCCGTCATCACCGAGGCCGCGTGCCAGTGCGCCCGGCGGAGCAGCAAGCCGAGGGCGAACGGCGATTCGTCCCCGGGGCGGTCGGTCGCGCGCGAGGCGGTGGGTCGGTGAGGAACGTCGGCGGTCATGAGGCCACGGTACAGCTGCCCATTCATTCGATACGGTTTCGTTTGAAACTGCTTGATCGGCAGCCGACGTGCGGTTATGCCTCGGCCTTCTGCATGATCTCCAGCAGGCTGGAGAAGCTGTCTGCCGCGTGGCCCGCCTCCATGCCGCGCCGAAAGAGGCCGGTGACCGCGGCCGGGAGGGCAGTGTCGACGCCGGCGTCGGCGTTCGTGTGCAGGACGTGCTCGACGCTGGCCATGCCCATCGCCAGCCGGTCCACGTCACCGACGTGGTTGCCCGCGTCGATGCGCTCGGCGTAGAAGGCGAAGAAGCCGGGCAGCGAGTTCGCCGTGTCAGTGGCGTGCCGCAGAACGTCGGCCGCCGCCAGGCCGTTCGCCTTGGCGAGGGCGATCGCCTGCCAGTAGCTCAGCATCGAGGTCCAGAACATGACCATGCCGAGTTGGTAGAAGAGCGCGGCGAGCCCCGGGTCCTCGCCCCGGTAGTCGGTCCGGCCGGTCACGACTTCCAGTACATCCCGGTGCTTGTCGAAGGCCTCGCGCGGGCCGCTGTAGAAGGTGAGCGACTCGGACTGCCCGACCCCGGAGGGTGACACGGTGACGCCGCCGGTGAGGTGCGTGGCGCCCCGCTCGGCCGCCCAGCGAGCGGCGGCGCGGGCCCGCTCGGGGGTGTCGGAGCTGAGGTTGACCAGGACGCGGCCGGTCAGCGCGGTCTCGGCGGGGCCGAGTACGTCGTACACGGCCGCATAGTCGGTGAGGCTGAGGATCGCCATCTCGTTGGCAGCGAGCGCCTCCTCGACGCTCGGCGCGAGCGTCGCGCCGCGGGCCACCAGGGCGTCCGCGCGGGACGGGGTGCGATTCCACAGGGTGACCTCGTATCCGCGGTCCAGGAAGGCCGTGGCCATCGCCTGGCCCATGGGGCCGAGCCCGATGACGGTGACCGACTGCTGCGTGGTGTTGCTGCTCATGCCGGGATCTGGACCTCTCGCTAAAACGAACGCTCTATTTAGAGAATGCCGGGAACGTACCACAGCTCTGGAATGAACGCTCTACTCAGTCGCGCCGGTACGGTGATCACATGCAGACCAGCACCCGGGACCGGATCGTCGTCGCGGCGGCACGCCTCCTGCAACGGCAGGGGTACGTCGGCACGGGGATCAAGCAGATCGCCAAGGAGGCGCAGGCCACCCTCGGCTCCGTGTACCACTTTTTCCCCGGCGGCAAGGAGGCCGTCGCCGTGGCGGCGATCAAGTACAGCGACCAGGAGTTCGCGACGCTCCTACGGAAGGCGCTGGACGGCGAAGAGGACCCGGCGGAGGCGGTGGACGCCTGCGCCCGGCGGCTCGCGACGGAGCTGCGCGAGTCGGGCTGGGTCGACGGCTGCCCCGTCACGGCAGCCGCCCTGGAGACGCTCGGCACGGACTCGGAGATCCAGCAGGCGTGCGCGGACGCGCTGCGCGGCTGGGAGGGGTTGGTCCTCGACAAACTGCTGCGTAGCGGCCTCGTGGCCGAAGGGGCGCGGGAGCTGGCGACCACGATCATCAGCGCCTTGGAGGGGGCGGAGGTCACGGCGCAGGTCCTCCGTAGTGAGGAGCCTTTGCTGGCGGCGGGTCGGCAGATGGCCCGCCTGGTGCGCTCGTACGACGTCCGGCCATCCCGCTAGCGAGCCCCCGAAGGTGGTTCTGAGGGCAATGCGTACCGCACGCCGGTGAGCTGCTCCGAGAGCACCCACAGCCGACGGGCCGTAGCGGAGTCCTGGATGGCGCGTTCGCGGCCGCGGAGGACGGGCTCGCCACGGAGCTGGAACGGGCCATCGGGCACGACGTAGCTCCCCCCGGGCAGGCCGGGGACGGTCGAGGCGTACAGGGAGCTCTTGGCGCCGGCCGGTGTGGGGCGGAAGGCGATGCGCAGGAGCAGACGTGTGAGGGTTCCGTATACGCGGCCCCGGGTGCCGTTGGCGCCGCCGGTGAGCACGTTGGAGCGGGTGAGGCCGGGAGCGACGGCCATGCTGCGCAGCCTCAGCCCGGCGGCCTCGGCCCTTCGCTGTAGCTCCATGGCGAAGTAGAGATTGGCCCGCTTGGACTGCACGTAGGCGAACGCCGTTCGGTAGCGGCGCTCGGCGTTGAGGTTGGTCATGTCGAATCGGGCGAACCGCTGGCCCTCGCTGCTGACGGTGACCACACGGGGGTCGGGGGCGGCCAGCAGGTGGGGCATGAGGAGGCCGGTGAGTGCGAATGTGCCGAGGTGGTTGATGCCGAACTGGGACTCGAAGCCGTCGGCGGTCCGGGAGAACGGCACCATGGCGACGCCGGCGTTGTTGACCAGGAGATCGAGCCGGTCGTGGCTCCAGCGCTCGGCGAAGTCGCGGATGGATTTCAGGTCTGCGAGGTCGAGCATGCGCAGTTCGGTGCGGGCACCGGGGACTTCGGTCCGCAGCCGCTCCACCGCGTACCGGCCGCGCTCGTGGCTGCGGCAGGCGAGGACGACATGGGCGCCCCGGCGGGCGAGTTCGCGAGCGGTGACGTACCCGATGCCGCTGTTGGCGCCGGTGACGACGGCCAGTCGCCCCGACTGGTCAGGGATGGAATCCGGTGTCCAGCTCGGACGCGGAACCTCACGGGTCATGGGGGCCTCGATCCATGGGTCGGACGTATTGCAACTCTCAGTTGCGATAGCCTGATCCTGTCGCATGTTTCACCACCAACGCAACTGGGAGTTGCAATGGAGTCTGCTGGGTCGCCCTCAAGGCGCGTCCCCGCTGTCGGGCGAGGCAACAAGATGCGCGTCGCCGTGCTGGAGGCGGCCATCGCCGAGCTCACGGAGACCGGGTACGCGGCCCTGACCGTCGAAGGCGTCGCCCGGCGGGCCGGTGTGCACAAGACGACGATCTACCGGAACTGGAAAGACGCTGACGGCCTTGTCGCCGACGCGCTGGCCGGCCGCTTCTCCGCGGACATCCCGATCCCTGACACCGGGGCGGTGGAGAGTGACCTGCGCGCGCTGGCCCGCTCCCTCGTCGCCACCATGACCACGCGAGCGGGCCGGGCCCTGCTCGTCACCGTCCTCTCGGACGCCGTACGCATCCCCCAACTCGCCGACGTCAAGCGCGCGCTCTTCGACGACCGCTTCCGGCGGGCGGAACCCGTTGTCACCCGAGCCGTTGAGCGGGGCGAACTCCCCGCGGACACCGACCCCGCCGAACTCCTGAAGGCCCTCGCCGCGCCGATCTACTTCCGGCTCGTGTTCACCGGCGAGCCGGTCGACGAGGCGACCGCGGACCAGGCCGTGCGCGTTGCGCTGGCCGCCGCGCACGCCGGCGTGCTGTCGGCGGGCGGGCCGGGGGCCGGGTAGTCGTCACGTGTCGTCACGGGACCGCCGGGCCCCCGATGTACTCGCCGTCCCTGTCATAGGGCCACTCGTTGGCGACGCAGCCCTTGAGCCCGTATATCTGCTGCATCATCACCGGCGCCCGCTCGCCCTTCCCCGGGCAGGTCTCGTGGCCGCGGCCGATGCGGTGGCCGACCTCGTGGTTGATGATCAGGGCCCGGTAGCCGCTGATGGGGCCGGAGAACTCCGGCGAGCCGGTGTTCCAGCGCTTGAGGTTGACCATGATCTGGGTGCCGGCGTCGCAGTTGACCTCGCCGTGGGTGTCCAGGCCCACGGCGCCGCAGATCTTGTCGACCGTGTCCGGGGTGGCGATCTTCACCTCGAAGTCGGAGGGGCCGTCGGACACCAGCTGGAAGGAGTGACGGCCGTCCCCGGTCCAGCCGCGCTTGTCGGCCAGGACCGCCGCGATCTCGGCCGCCGCGCGCTTCGGATCGATGCCGGTGCCGTTCTCCACCTGCACCTTGTACCGCCGCAGATCACTTCCCTCGCCGATCACCGCGCCGGAGGACTTCGCGGTGACGAAGACGCCGGTTGCGGTGGCGGGCGAGTCCGCGCGGGACGAGGGCGAGGGTCTCGACGTGGCCGAGATGGCGTCGGGCGGCGGGGTCGACGGGTCCGCGGCGCGGGCCGTGCCGTTGCCGCCGTCGTCGCGTAAGGCGAACACGACACCGGCGATCAGGGCCGCACCGGCGGCCAGCGCCACCACCACGTTCCGGGGGCGGGTGCTCGGGGCGCGCCGCCGTCGCGAGGACGAGGCGGACGGGCCGGGGGTCTGCTCGGGGGCCTGCGCGGTGAAGGTCATGGGGGCACTTCCAGCGGGTGAGGGCGGGGCGGGCGAATGGGCCGCGGCGTTCGGCCCGCGTGAGCGTGCCCGTGGCCCCCGGAGTGAAAATGCGTCGTGCGTTCCCCCGTTTCGGCTCCCCCTGAGAAAGACGGACGGGGAGGGGCGCTGGTTGGCCTTTGCGCGCCCGCTGTGCGCGGCGTCACACGCCGGGGCGCGCGACCAGGGCGCGCGACCAGGGCGCGCGACCCGAGCGCGGGAGGGGTCGCGGAGGCCCGCGAGGCCTGCACGGGGAAGCGGGGATTCGGCGCGGCGTCGGCCGGGTATCCTTCACGGCCGATTAGCGGCCGCAAGGCCTCGTGTGGCAGACTGTCCGGGTTGCTCGGTTGAGTGCCGATGCTGCGCGCCTCCCGCCGGGAGGACCGGAAGCGAGTCCCACAGTACTCGTCGCCCCTTATCAGGGGCGGACGTACGGGAATCTTCCGGGAAGTGTCAGCGGGGCCCCGGCCAGGCGCCCGGTGGGTGTTCTTCCCCCACAACCCCCTTCCATGAGGGAACTCCCCTGCGGAGATTTGTCCGGAAGGGGCGCGCGACACGCCCGACCGCGTGGGTCGGAGGTGGAGCAGGGAAGGGCGGAGCCGACCGGGTTCCGGAGCGTTACGAGAGACAGGACTACGAAGCAGCCATGGCGGGACAGAAGATCCGCATCCGGCTCAAGGCCTACGACCACGAGGTCATCGACTCCTCGGCGAAGAAGATCGTCGAGACGGTGACCCGCACTGGTGCGTCGGTCGCGGGCCCGGTGCCGCTGCCCACAGAGAAGAACGTGTACTGCGTCATCAAGTCGCCGCACAAGTACAAGGACTCGCGCGAGCACTTCGAGATGCGTACGCACAAGCGCCTCATCGACATCCTCGACCCCACGCCGAAGACCGTCGACTCGCTCATGCGTCTCGACCTGCCGGCCGGCGTCGACATCGAGATCAAGCTCTGAGGTGACGCGCGAGATGGCTAAGCAGATCAAGGGCGTCCTGGGCGAGAAGCTCGGCATGACCCAGGTGTGGGACGAGAACAACCGCATCGTCCCGGTCACCGTCGTCAAGGCCGGTCCCTGTGTCGTGACGCAGGTCCGTACCGCTGACTCGGACGGCTACGACGCCGTCCAGATCGCCTTCGGCGAGATCGACCCGCGCAAGGTGAACAAGCCCCTCAAGGGCCACTTCGCCAAGGCCGAGGTCACCCCGCGCCGCCACCTGGTGGAGCTGCGTACCGCTGACAGCAGCGAGTACACGCTCGGCCAGGAGGTCACCGCCGAGGTGTTCGAGTCCGGTGTGAAGGTCGACGTGACCGGCACCAGCAAGGGCAAGGGCACCGCCGGTGTCATGAAGCGCCACGGCTTCAAGGGCCTCGGCGCCGGCCACGGCACCCAGCGCAAGCACCGCTCGCCGGGCTCCATCGGTGGCTGCGCCACCCCGGGCCGCGTGTTCAAGGGCCTGCGCATGGCCGGCCGCATGGGCAACGAGCGGGTCACCACCCAGAACCTGACCGTCCACGCCGTTGACGCGGAGAAGGGTCTGCTCCTGATCAAGGGAGCGGTTCCTGGTCCGAACGGCGGCCTCGTCCTGGTCCGTACCGCGGCCAAGGGGGCCTGAGGTAACCGATGAGCACCATTGACATCCTTTCGCCGGCAGGCGACAAGGCCGGGACCGTCGAGCTCCCCGCGGAGATCTTCGACGCGCAGGTCAGCGTTCCGCTGATCCACCAGGTCGTCGTCGCGCAGCTGGCCGCTGCCCGTCAGGGCACGCACAAGACCAAGACCCGCGGCGAGGTCCGTGGCGGTGGCAAGAAGCCTTACCGCCAGAAGGGCACCGGCCGCGCCCGTCAGGGCTCGACCCGCGCGCCGCAGTTCGCCGGCGGTGGCGTCGTGCACGGCCCCGTGCCGCGCGACTACAGCCAGCGCACCCCGAAGAAGATGAAGGCCGCCGCGCTGCGCGGTGCCCTCTCGGACCGGGCGCGCCACAGCCGCATCCACGTCGTGACCGGCGTGATCGAGGGCGAGGTCTCCACCAAGGCCGCCAAGACCCTGCTGGGCAAGATCAGCGAGCGCAAGAACCTGCTCCTGGTCGCCGAGCGGAGCGACGAGGCCGCGTGGCTGTCCGCCCGCAACCTGCCCCAGGTGCACATCCTGGAGCCGGGCCAGCTGAACACGTACGACGTGCTCGTCTCCGATGACGTGGTCTTCACCAAGGCCGCCTTCGAGTCCTTCGTGGCTGGTCCCAAGGCCGCTGAGAAGACCGAAGGGAGCGCCGCCTGATGAGTGAGGCGACCGCTGTCACCAGCAAGACCTTCACGGACCACCGCGACGTTCTCGTCAAGCCGGTCGTGTCCGAGAAGAGCTACGCGCTGCTCGACGAGAACAAGTACACGTTCATCGTCGCGCCCGGCGCCAACAAGACCCAGATCAAGCAGGCCGTCGAGGCGGTCTTCTCGGTCAAGGTCACTGGGGTCAACACGATCAACCGGCAGGGTAAGCGCAAGCGCACCAAGACCGGTTTCGGCAAGCGCAAGGACACCAAGCGCGCCATCGTGACCCTCGCCGAGGGCGACCGAATCGACATCTTCGGCGGCCCGGTCTCCTAACGGAGATCGGAGCGTCCAGAAGTCCGGAATCTTCCGAGGACTGAGAAATGGGTATCCGCAAGTACAAGCCGACGACCCCGGGCCGTCGTGGCTCCAGCGTCGCCGACTTCGTCGAGATCACGCGGTCCACGCCGGAGAAGTCGCTGGTCCGCCCGCTGCACAGCAAGGGTGGTCGTAACAACGCCGGCCGCATCACGGTCCGCCACCAGGGTGGCGGTCACAAGCGTGCGTACCGCGTGATCGACTTCCGCCGTCATGACAAGGACGGCGTCCCGGCGAAGGTCGCACACATCGAGTACGACCCCAACCGCACCGCGCGCATCGCGCTGCTGCACTACGCCGACGGCGAGAAGCGCTACATCATCGCGCCGCGCGGCCTGTCGCAGGGCGACCGCATCGAGAACGGCCCCGGGGCCGACATCAAGCCGGGCAACAACCTGGCGCTGCGCAACATCCCGGTCGGTACCACGATCCACGCCATCGAGCTGCGGCCCGGCGGCGGCGCGAAGTTCGCCCGCTCCGCGGGTGCCTCCGTGCAGCTGCTGGCCAAGGAGGGCTCCTTCGCGCACCTGCGCATGCCCTCCGGTGAGGTCCGCCTGGTCGACATCCGCTGCCGCGCCACCGTCGGCGAGGTCGGCAACGCCGAGCAGTCGAACATCAACTGGGGCAAGGCCGGCCGTATGCGCTGGAAGGGCGTCCGCCCGACCGTGCGTGGTGTCGTGATGAACCCGGTTGACCACCCGCACGGTGGTGGTGAGGGCAAGACCTCCGGTGGCCGTCACCCGGTGTCGCCGTGGGGCCAGAAGGAGGGTCGTACTCGCTCGCCGAAGAAGGCCAGCAACAAGTACATCGTCCGCCGCCGCAAGACGAACAAGAAGCGCTAGGAGCGGGTTTAGATGCCGCGCAGTCTCAAGAAGGGGCCCTTCGTCGACGACCACCTCATCAAGAAGGTGGATGTCCAGAACGAAGCCGGCACCAAGAACGTCATCAAGACCTGGTCCCGCCGCTCGATGATCGTCCCGGCCATGCTCGGCCACACGATCGCGGTGCACGACGGCCGCAAGCACGTCCCGGTGTTCGTCACCGAGTCGATGGTCGGCCACAAGCTCGGCGAGTTCGCGCCGACCCGCACCTTCCGCGGCCATGAGAAGGACGACCGCAAGTCGCGTCGTCGCTGATCTGCGGAACAAGCGAATGACTCAGACAGACACCGAAGGGACAACCATGGAAGCCAGGGCCCAGGCGCGGTACATCCGCGTCACGCCCATGAAGGCCCGCCGCGTGGTGGACCTCATCCGTGGCATGAGTGCCACGGAGGCTCAGGCGGTCCTGCGATTCGCTCCGCAGGCCGCGAGCGTGCCGGTGGGCAAGGTGCTGGACAGCGCCATCGCCAACGCCGCGCACAACTACGACCACACCGACGCCGACAGCCTTGTCATCTCCGAGGCCTACGTCGACGAGGGCCCGACCCTGAAGCGGTTCCGTCCGCGCGCCCAGGGCCGCGCCTACCGGATCCGCAAGCGGACCAGCCACATCACCGTGGTCGTCAGCAGCAAGGAAGGAACCCGGTAATGGGCCAGAAGGTTAACCCGCATGGGTTCCGGCTCGGCATCACCACGGACTTCAAGTCCCGCTGGTACGCCGACAAGCTGTACAAGGACTACGTCAAGGAAGACGTCGCCATCCGCCGGATGATGACGAAGGGCATGGAGCGCGCGGGTATCTCCAAGGTGGAGATCGAGCGCACCCGTGACCGCGTCCGCGTCGACATCCACACCGCCCGGCCGGGCATCGTCATCGGCCGCCGCGGCGCGGAGGCCGACCGTATCCGCGGCGAGCTGGAGAAGCTCACCGGCAAGCAGGTGCAGCTGAACATCCTCGAGGTCAAGAACCCCGAGGTGGACGCTCAGCTGGTGGCCCAGGCCGTCGCCGAGCAGCTGTCCTCCCGCGTCTCCTTCCGTCGTGCGATGCGCAAGTCGATGCAGAGCACGATGAAGGCCGGCGCCAAGGGCATCAAGATCCAGTGTGGCGGCCGTCTCGGCGGCGCCGAGATGTCCCGCTCGGAGTTCTACCGCGAGGGCCGCGTGCCCCTGCACACGCTCCGCGCGAACGTCGACTACGGCTTCTTCGAGGCCCGTACGACCTTCGGCCGCATCGGCGTCAAGGTCTGGATCTACAAGGGCGACGTCAAGAACATCGCCGAGGTCCGCGCCGAGAACGCCGCCGCCCGCGCCGGCAACCGCCCGTCGCGCGGTGGCGGCAGCGACCGCCCGCAGCGTGGCCGTGGCGGCGAGCGCGGTGGCCGCGGCCGTAAGCCGCAGCAGCAGTCTGCCGCAGCCGAGGCCCCCAAGGCCGAGGCCGCGACCGCTGCTCCGGCTGCTGAGAGCACCGGAACGGAGGCCTGACCGACATGCTGATCCCTCGCAGGGTCAAGCACCGCAAGCAGCACCACCCGAAGCGGTCGGGTATGGCCAAGGGCGGCACCGAGCTGGCGTTCGGCGAGTACGGCATCCAGGCCGTCACCGCCGCGTACGTCACCAACCGCCAGATCGAGGCCGCGCGTATCGCGATGACCCGCCACATCAAGCGTGGCGGCAAGGTCTGGATCAACATCTACCCGGACCGTCCGCTGACGAAGAAGCCGGCCGAGACCCGCATGGGTTCCGGTAAGGGTTCGCCGGAGTGGTGGATCGCGAACGTCAAGCCCGGTCGGGTGATGTTCGAGCTGTCCTACCCGAACGAGAAGACTGCGCGTGAGGCGCTCACCCGCGCTGCTCACAAGCTCCCGATGAAGTGCCGGATCGTGCGGCGCGAGGCAGGTGAGTCGTGATGGCGGCCGGTACCAAGGCGTCCGAGCTGCGTGAGCTGAACAACGAGGACCTCGTTGGCAAGCTCCGTGAGGCCAAGGAAGAGCTGTTCAACCTCCGCTTCCAGGCGGCGACCGGACAGCTCGAGAACCACGGCCGGCTGAAGGCCGTCCGCAAGGACATCGCCCGGATCTACACCCTGATGCGGGAGCGCGAGCTCGGCATCGAGACGGTGGAGAGCGCCTGATGAGCGAGACGAATGTGACTGTAGAAGACAACGAGAAGCGCGGCTTCCGCAAGACCCGTGAGGGTCTGGTCGTCAGCGACAAGATGGACAAGACCGTCGTCGTCGCCGTCGAGGACCGCGTCAAGCACGCCCTGTACGGCAAGGTCATCCGCCGTACGAACAAGCTCAAGGCGCACGACGAGCAGAACGCCGCGGGTGTCGGCGACCGCGTCCTCCTCATGGAGACCCGGCCGCTGTCCGCGACCAAGCGCTGGCGCGTCGTCGAGATCCTCGAGAAGGCCAAGTAATCCCCTGAGGGCAGCAGCCCTCAGGCCAGTTCCGCCAGGCTCGGCAGGGGTCCGTACCACACGGCCCCTGCCGGGAACCGGCAGACGATCAGGAGATAGACGTGATCCAGCAGGAGTCGCGACTGCGTGTCGCCGACAACACAGGGGCGAAGGAGATCCTTTGCATCCGTGTTCTCGGTGGTTCCGGTCGCCGCTACGCGGGCATCGGTGACGTCATCGTCGCCACCGTCAAGGACGCGATCCCCGGTGGCAACGTGAAGAAGGGCGAGGTCGTCAAGGCGGTCATCGTGCGCACCGTCAAGGAGCGCCGCCGCCCGGACGGCTCGTACATCCGCTTCGACGAAAACGCGGCCGTCATCCTCAAGAACGATGGCGACCCCCGCGGCACCCGCATTTTCGGCCCGGTGGGCCGTGAGCTGCGCGAGAAGAAGTTCATGAAGATCGTCTCGCTCGCGCCGGAGGTGCTGTAACCGATGAAGATCAAGAAGGGCGACCTGGTTCAGGTCATCACCGGCAAGGACAAGGGCAAGCAGGGCAAGGTCATCCAGGCCTACCCCCGCGAGGACCGCGTCCTGGTCGAGGGTGTCAACCGGGTCAAGAAGCACACCAAGGCCGGGCAGACCGCTCGTGGCTCGAAGACCGGCGGCATCGTGACCACCGAGGCTCCGGTCCACGTGAGCAACGTTCAGCTCGTGGTGGAGAAGGACGGCAAGAAGGTCGTCACCCGCGTCGGATACCGCTTCGACGACGAGGGCAACAAGATCCGCGTTGCCAAGCGGACCGGTGAGGACATCTGATGACTGCCACCACCACTGCACCGCGCCTCAAGCTGCGCTACCGCGAAGAGATCCAGGGCAAGCTGAAGGACCAGTTCTCCTACGAGAACGTCATGCAGATCCCCGGTCTCACCAAGATCGTGGTCAACATGGGTGTGGGCGACGCCGCCCGCGACTCCAAGCTGATCGAGGGCGCCATCCGCGACCTCGCCACGATCACCGGCCAGAAGCCGGCCGTCACCAAGGCCCGTAAGTCCATCGCGCAGTTCAAGCTGCGCGAGGGCCAGCCGATCGGTGCCCACGTCACCCTCCGCGGTGACCGCATGTGGGAGTTCCTGGACCGCCTGCTGTCGCTGGCGCTGCCGCGCATCCGCGACTTCCGCGGTCTGTCGCCCAAGCAGTTCGACGGCCGGGGCAACTACACCTTCGGTCTCACGGAGCAGGTCATGTTCCACGAGATCGACCAGGACAAGATCGACCGGGTGCGGGGCATGGACATCACCGTGGTGACCACGGCGTCCAACGACGAGGAAGGCCGTGCCCTGCTTCGTCTCCTCGGCTTCCCGTTCAAGGAGAACTGACCGTGGCGAAGAAGGCTCTGATCGCGAAGGCCGCCCGTAAGCCGAAGTTCGGTGTGCGCGGGTACACCCGCTGCCAGCGCTGCGGCCGGCCCCACTCCGTGTACCGCAAGTTCGGCCTGTGCCGCGTGTGCCTCCGTGAGATGGCTCACCGTGGCGAGCTGCCGGGCGTGACCAAGAGCTCCTGGTAATCCCTCAAGAGGGATGAACCAGGACTCTCGGTAAGCAAATGGATGGCGGGAGCCCGCCCCACGATCCCGTAGGCTTGTGGGGTTGGGCACCCGCTGCCCAATATCGTCTTACTACGCCGTAGGTCCCCGCGCCGCACCCGTGCCCACAGTTGAGTTGGGTGAGAGGGATGGCGCAGATAGGAAACCCCGGCGAGAGAGGCCGAAGGCCATCATGACCATGACCGATCCGATCGCAGACATGCTGACCCGTCTGCGAAACGCGAACTCGGCGTACCACGACTCCGTCGTGATGCCGCACAGCAAGATCAAGTCGCACATCGCGGAGATCCTCCAGCAGGAGGGCTACATCACCGGCTGGAAGGTCGAGGACGCCGAGGTCGGCAAGAACCTCGTCCTCGAGCTGAAGTTCGGCCCCAACCGCGAGCGCTCGATCGCCGGCATCAAGCGGATTTCGAAGCCGGGTCTGCGGGTCTACGCAAAGTCCACCAACCTGCCGAAGGTGCTCGGCGGCCTGGGCGTGGCGATCATCTCCACGTCGCACGGGCTGCTCACCGACAAGCAGGCAGGCAAGAAGGGTGTGGGCGGGGAAGTCCTCGCCTACGTCTGGTAACCAGGGAACGGAGGAAGAGCCATGTCGCGAATTGGACGGCTGCCCATCCAGGTTCCCGCTGGTGTGGACGTCACCATCGATGGCCGTACGGTCGCAGTGAAGGGCCCCAAGGGTTCTCTCTCGCACACCGTCGCCGCGCCCATCGAGGTCGCCAAGGGTGAGGACAACACTCTCGTTGTCACCCGCCCGAACGACGAGCGTCAGAACAAGGCCCTGCACGGCCTGTCCCGCACGCTGGTGGCGAACATGATCACCGGCGTGACCCAGGGCTACAGCAAGGCGCTCGAGATCAGCGGTGTCGGTTACCGCGTCCAGGCGAAGGGTTCCAACCTGGAGTTCGCCCTGGGCTACAGCCACCCGATCGTGGTTGAAGCCCCCGAGGGCATCTCTTTCAAGGTGGAGTCCCCGACCAAGCTGAGTGTCGAGGGCATCGACAAGCAGAAGGTCGGCGAGGTCGCCGCGAACATCCGCAAGCTGCGCAAGCCCGACCCGTACAAGGCCAAGGGCGTGAAGTACGCGGGCGAGGTCATCCGCCGCAAGGTCGGAAAGGCTGGTAAGTAAGCCATGGCATACGGTGTGAAGATCGCCAAGGGCAACGCCCGCAAGGCCGCTGCCATCAAGCGCCGTCACATCCGCGTCCGCAAGCGGATCTCCGGCACCACCGAGCGCCCCCGCCTCGTGGTGACGCGCTCGAACCGTCACATGGTGGCGCAGGTCATCGACGACATCGCGGGCCACACGCTGGCCTCGGCGTCGACCCTGGACACGTCCATCCGTGGCGGCGAGGGTGACAAGAGCGCGCAGGCCAAGCAGGTCGGCGCCCTGGTGGCCGAGCGGGCCAAGGCGGCGGGCGTCGAGGCCGTCGTGTTCGACCGCGGTGGCAACCAGTACGCCGGGCGTATCGCCGCTCTGGCGGACGCCGCCCGCGAGGCCGGGCTGAAGTTCTAGCCCAGGTCCCTACGCACAGCGGACATAAACGAGAGAGGTAAATCCAATGGCTGGACCCCAGCGCCGCGGTGGCGGCGCCGGTGGCGGCGAGCGGCGGGACCGGAAGGACCGGCGGGACGGCGGCGCTGCTGCCGAGAAGACCGCTTACGTCGAGCGCGTTGTCGCGATCAACCGCGTCGCCAAGGTTGTGAAGGGTGGTCGTCGCTTCAGCTTCACCGCGCTGGTCGTGGTGGGCGACGGTGACGGCACCGTGGGTGTCGGTTACGGCAAGGCCAAGGAGGTGCCGGCCGCCATCGCCAAGGGTGTGGAGGAGGCCAAGAAGCACTTCTTCAAGGTCCCCCGGATCGCCGGCACCATCCCCCACCCGATCCAGGGTGAGAAGGCCGCGGGCGTTGTGCTGCTCAAGCCGGCTTCGCCCGGTACCGGTGTGATCGCCGGTGGCCCGGTGCGCGCCGTGCTGGAGTGCGCGGGCATCCACGACGTGCTCAGCAAGTCGCTCGGCTCGTCGAACCCGATCAACATCGTGCACGCCACGGTGACCGCTCTCCAGGGCCTTCAGCGCCCCGAGGAGATCGCGGCCCGCCGTGGTCTGCCGCTCGAGGACGTCGCCCCCGCCGCTCTGCTGCGGGCGCGTGCCGGGGTGGGTGCGTAAGCATGGCCCGCCTGAAGATCACGCAGACGAAGTCGTACATCGGCAGCAAGCAGAACCACCGCGACACCCTGCGTTCGCTCGGCCTCAAGCGGCTCGGCGACACGGTTGTCAAGGAGGACCGCCCCGAGTTCCGCGGCATGGCGCAGACCGTGCGGCACCTCGTGACGGTCGAGGAGGTCGACTGACATGGCGGAGAGCAACCCGCTGAAGGTCCACAACCTCCGGCCCGCCCCGGGCGCCAAGACCGCCAAGACCCGTGTCGGTCGTGGTGAGGCGTCCAAGGGTAAGACCGCCGGTCGTGGTACCAAGGGCACCAAGGCCCGCTACCAGGTTCCGGAGCGCTTCGAGGGTGGGCAGATGCCCCTCCACATGCGGCTCCCGAAGCTCAAGGGCTTCAAGAACCCGTTCCGCACCGAGTACCAGGTCGTGAACCTGGACAAGCTGACCGCGCTCTACCCGCAGGGTGGCGAGGTCACGGTGGCCGACCTGGTCGCCAAGGGCGCGGTTCGCAAGAACCAGCTCGTCAAGGTGCTTGGCTCCGGTGAGGTCTCCGTGGCGCTCCAGGTGACGGTCGACGCCGTCTCCGGCTCCGCCAAGGAGAAGATCACCGCTGCCGGAGGCACGGTCACCGAGCTCGTCTGAGAACGGTGGCACACCTGGCCGGGGATGCCCCAGATACGGGGCATCCCCGGTTGGTCGTTCCAAGGGGGGCCAGGTCGCCGGTAAGGTGGCGTGCGTTGTTACCTTCCGCGCGGCCCGTGCTTGCGCGGGCCCTGGCCGATAAGTATTCGTCGATCCTCAAGACCGTCACCTCTCGCGCCTGACGCGGGGGGCGCAGGAGGCACCGTGCTCACCGCGTTCGCCCGGGCGTTCAAGACGCCCGACCTGCGCAAGAAGCTGCTGTTCACGCTGGGCATCATCGTGCTGTTCCGGCTCGGGCAACATATCCCGATCCCGGGCATTAACTATTCGAACGTCCAGACCTGCATCGATCAGGCCAAGGGTCAGCAGGGGCTCTTCGGCCTGGTCAACATGTTCAGCGGCGGCGCGCTGCTGCAGATCACCATCTTCGCGCTCGGGATCATGCCGTACATCACGGCGAGCATCATCCTTCAGCTGCTGACCGTGGTGATCCCGCGCCTCGAGGCCCTCAAGAAGGAGGGCCAGTCGGGTCAGGCGAAGATCACACAGTACACCCGCTACCTGACCGTGGCGCTCGCCATCCTTCAGGGCACCGGCCTGGTGGCCACCGCCCGTAGCGGCCAGCTGTTCCAGGCCTGCACGGTCGGCAACCGGATCGTCAAGGACGATGCGATCTTCACCACGGTCGTCATGGTGATCACGATGACCGCGGGCACCGCGCTGATCATGTGGCTCGGTGAGCTGGTGACCGACCGCGGCATCGGCAACGGCATGTCGATCCTGATGTTCGTCTCGATCGCGGCCGGGTTCCCGAGCGCCATGTGGACGATCAAGCAGCAGGGCAAGATCATGGGGGGCTGGCTGGAGTTCGGCCTGGTCGTCCTGGTCGGCCTGGTCATGGTCGGCCTGGTGGTCTTCGTCGAGCAGGCCCAGCGCCGTATTCCGGTCCAGTACGCGAAGCGCATGATCGGCCGTCGCTCGTACGGCGGTACGTCGACCTACATTCCGATGAAGGTCAACCAGGCGGGTGTGATTCCCGTCATCTTCGCGTCCTCGCTGCTCTACATTCCCGCGCTGATCGTTCAGTTCAGCGGGTCCAAAGCGAGCTGGGCGACGTGGATCCAGACCAACTTCGTCAGGGGCGATCACCCCTACTACATCACTACGTACTTCCTGCTCATTGTCTTCTTCGCTTTCTTCTATGTGGCCATCTCCTTCAACCCCGAAGAAGTTGCCGACAACATGAAGAAGTATGGTGGGTTCATCCCGGGTATCCGGGCGGGTCGTCCCACGGCGGAGTATCTGAGCTACGTGCTGAACCGTATTACGTGGCCGGGTTCGCTCTATCTGGGACTGATCGCCCTGGTGCCCACGGTGGCGCTGGTGACGCTCAAGGCGAATCAGAACTTCCCGTTCGGCGGAACCAGCATCCTGATCATCGTGGGCGTCGGCCTGGAGACCGTGAAGCAGATCGAGAGCCAGCTTCAGCAGCGACACTACGAAGGGTTCCTCCGCTGATGCGAATCGTCCTCGTCGGGCCTCCTGGGGCTGGCAAGGGTACGCAGGCCGCGTACCTCGCCAAGAACCTGTCGATCCCGCACATCTCCACGGGGGACCTCTTCCGCGCGAACATCAGCCAGGGCACTCCGCTCGGCCGGCAGGCGCAGGAGTACATGCGGGCCGGGCAACTGGTGCCGGACGAGGTCACCATCGGCATGGCCGAAGACCGGATGCGCCAGCCGGACGCCGCGCCGGGCTTTCTCCTGGACGGCTTCCCGCGCAACCTGGCCCAGGCCGAGGCACTGGACGAGTTCCTCCGGGACAACCAGATCTCGCTGGACGCGGTGCTGGACCTGGAGGTCCCCGAGGACGAGGTCGTCCGGCGCATCGCCGGGCGGCGGATCTGCCGCAACGACAGCAGCCATGTCTTCCATGTCACCGGCGCCCCGCCGAAGACCGAGGGCGTGTGCGATGCGTGCGGCGGCGAGCTGTACCAGCGCGAGGACGACAGCGAGGAGACGGTTCGCAAGCGGCTGGAGGTCTACCACCGCGAAACCGAGCCGATCATCGACTACTACAAGGCCAAGGGCCAGGTCGTGACGATCCCCGCGCTGGGCAAGGTCTCCGAGGTCACCCAGCGGGCCATGGACGCGCTGGCGGCCAAGGCGGCCTGAGGCAGCCTGGAAAGATCCGGCCAACGGCCGCGGTGCCCATCGGGCGTCGCGGCCGTACTGTTGAGCAGGCGGCGTCAGCGCGCCGACACACAGCAACGACGGAAAAGCGGGAAGGCAGTCCTAGTGGTGGAGATAAAGACCCCCGAGCAGATCGCGAAGATGCGTGAGGCGGGACTGGTCGTCGCGGCCATCCACCAGTCGACGCGCGAGGCGGCCGTCCCGGGCGCGTCGACCAAGGACCTGGACGATGTCGCCCGCAAGGTGATCGCCGACCACGGCGCCAAGTCGAACTTCCTCGGCTACGGGGGCTTCCCCGCGACCATCTGCACCTCGGTGAACGATGTCGTGGTGCACGGCATCCCGGACCGCGAGACCGTCCTCAAGGACGGCGACATCATCTCCATCGACGCGGGCGCGATCGTGGACGGCTGGCACGGCGACGCCGCCTTCACCGTCTTCGTGGGCGAGGGCCACGCGCCCGAGCTGTTCGAGCTGAGCCGGGTGACCGAGGAGTCCATGTGGGCCGGCATCGCCGCGGTCCGCAAGGGCAACCGCCTGATCGACATCTCCAAGGCCATCGAGGGCTACATCCGGCGCCAGCCGCGCCCGGCCTCCGGCAAGTACGGGATCATCGAGGACTACGGCGGCCATGGCATCGGCAGTCAGATGCACATGGACCCGCACCTGCTGAACTATGTCTCGAAGAAGCGCGGCAAGGGCCCGCGGCTGGTGCCCGGCTTCTGCATCGCGATCGAGCCCATGGTGAGCCTGGGTACCGCGAAGACCCACGTCCTGTCCGACGACTGGACGGTCAAGACGGACGACGGCACCTGGTCCAGCCACTGGGAGCACTCGGTCGCGCTGACCGAGGAGGGCCCGCTGGTGCTGACGGCCGTGGACGGCGGGGCCGCGAAACTGGCCGAGTACGGCATCCAGACGGCGCCGGACCCCCTGGCGTAAGATCCCGACCGGCTTAATGATCTATGGGACCGGGCAGACTGCCCTGGATTCGTGTTTCTCGAGGCGCTGACGTAGACTGACACGTCGGCTCACGCGTGTCCTTCGGCATGTCGCGAACCGATCAAGGTAGCCGATCCCGAAAGCAGGACATGGCCAAGAAGCAAGGCGCCATCGAAATCGAGGGCACCGTGATCGAGTCTCTGCCGAACGCGATGTTCAAGGTGGAGCTCCAGAACGGTCACAAGGTCCTCGCGCACATCAGCGGCAAGATGCGCATGCACTACATCCGCATCCTGCCCGATGACCGGGTCGTCGTGGAGCTGTCTCCGTACGACCTGACGCGCGGACGGATCGTCTACCGCTACAAGTAGATCTCAAGACCCGGAGAACCTCACACCCATGAAGGTCAAGCCGAGCGTCAAGAAGATCTGCGACAAGTGCAAGGTGATCCGCCGCCACGGCCGGGTCATGGTCATCTGCGACAACCTGCGCCACAAGCAGCGCCAGGGCTGACGTACGCCTGGCCGCACGACCTGCACTTCGCAGTATCTTCGCGCGACGCGTAACAACACGTACATACGCAGTCACCCGTGCCCGCTCCGGCGGGGACGACACCCCCGGTCGGAGGCCGGGGACCCGGCGGCCGCCGCGCGGCGGCCGGGAGTGGTGCTGCGGAAGACCTCCGACAACCATCTGGAGCCAGATTCATGGCACGCCTCGCAGGCGTAGACCTCCCGCGCGAGAAGCGCGTCGAGGTCGCCCTCACCTATGTCTTCGGCATCGGCCGCACCCTTGCCCAGCAGACCCTCGCCAGCACCGGCGTGAACCCGGACACCCGCGTTCGCGACCTGGCGGAAGAGGACCTGGTCAAGATCCGCGAGTACGTGGACAACAACATCAAGACCGAGGGTGACCTCCGTCGCGAGATCCAGGCCGACATCCGCCGCAAGGTCGAGATCGGCTGCTACCAGGGTCTGCGTCACCGCCGCGGCCTGCCGGTCCACGGTCAGCGCACCAGCACCAACGCCCGCACCCGTAAGGGCCCGCGTCGCGCCATCGCCGGTAAGAAGAAGCCGGGCAAGAAGTAGTCCGCATCGGACGCTGTTCAAGCGGTCCGGCTGTAGGACCGACCACCTCCACGGGAGATACACCGAATGCCTCCGAAGAGCCGTACGGCCGGCGCCAAGAAGGTGCGCCGCAAGGAGAAGAAGAACGTCGCCCACGGGCACGCTCACATCAAGAGCACGTTCAACAACACCATCGTCTCGATCACCGACCCGACCGGGAACGTGATCTCTTGGGCCTCGGCCGGCCACGTCGGCTTCAAGGGCTCGCGCAAGTCGACTCCGTTCGCCGCGCAGATGGCCGCCGAGTCGGCCGCCCGCCGCGCGCAGGAGCACGGCATGCGCAAGGTCGACGTGTTCGTCAAGGGTCCGGGCTCCGGCCGTGAGACCGCGATCCGCTCGCTCCAGGCCACCGGCCTGGAGGTGGGTTCGATCCAGGACGTCACTCCGACTCCGCACAACGGATGCCGCCCGCCCAAGCGTCGGCGCGTCTGACCAGCTGAAGTAGGAGAGATACCAGAAAATGGCGCGTTATACCGGGGCCGACTGCAAGCGTTGCCGTCGGGAGAAGCAGAAGCTCTTCCTCAAGGGGAGCAAGTGCGAGAGCGCGAAGTGCCCGATCGAGATCCGTCCTTACCCCCCGGGTGAGCACGGTCGCGGGCGCACCAAGGACAGCGAGTACCTGCTGCAGCTCCGTGAGAAGCAGAAGGCCACCCGCATCTACGGTGTCCTTGAGAAGCAGTTCCGTGGTTACTACGCGGAGGCGAACAAGAAGACCGGCAAGACTGGTGAGAACCTTCTTCGCATCCTCGAGTCGCGGCTGGACAACGTGGTCTACCGGGCCGGCTTCGCCAAGTCCCGCGACCACGCCCGGCAGCTGGTCCGCCACGGCCACATCAACGTGAACGGCCGCAAGACCGACATCCCGTCGGCCCGCGTCGCCGTGAACGACATCATCGAGGTTCGCCCGAAGTCCCGGACCATGACCCCCTTCCAGGTGGCTCAGGCCGAGGCCGGCGAGCGCACCGTGCCGGCGTGGCTGGAGGCCATTCCGTCGCAGCTGCGGATCCTCGTGCACTCGCTGCCCGAGCGCCAGGTGATCGACACCCAGGTGCAGGAGCAGCTGATCGTCGAGCTCTACTCGAAGTAAGCACTACTCGAGGTAGTAGCTCGGGTTACGGGCGGTACGAGCCGTTTGGCCCGTGCCGCCCGTACCATCGTCAGTACAGAGGGCGTCATATAGCGGGCGCCCACGACTGAAGGACCGAACACCATGCTGATCGCTCAGCGTCCCTCGTTGACCGAAGAGGTCGTCGACGAGTTCCGCTCCCGGTTCGTGATCGAGCCGCTGGAGCCGGGCTTCGGCTACACCCTCGGCAACTCCCTCCGTCGTACGCTCCTGTCGTCGATCCCCGGTGCGGCTGTCACCAGTATCCGGATCGACGGGGTCCTGCACGAGTTCACCACCGTGCCGGGCGTCAAGGAGGACGTCACCGACCTGATCCTCAACATCAAGCAGCTGGTCGTCTCCTCGGAGCACGACGAGCCGGTCGTGATGTACCTGCGCAAGCAGGGCCCGGGTCTGGTCACCGCCGCCGACATCGCGCCCCCGGCCGGTGTCGAGGTGCACAACCCCGACCTGGTCCTGGCCGCGCTGAACGGCAAGGGCAAGCTGGAGATGGAGCTGACCGTCGAGCGCGGTCGCGGCTATGTCTCCGCCGTGCAGAACAAGCAGGTCGGCCAGGAGATCGGCCGGATTCCGGTCGACTCGATCTACTCGCCGGTGCTCAAGGTCACGTACAAGGTCGAGGCGACCCGTGTCGAGCAGCGCACCGACTTCGACAAGCTGATCGTCGACGTCGAGACCAAGCAGGCCATGCGTCCGCGTGACGCCATGGCGTCGGCCGGCAAGACCCTGGTCGAGCTGTTCGGTCTCGCGCGCGAGCTGAACGTGGACGCCGAGGGCATCGACATGGGCCCGTCCCCGACGGACGCCGCCCTGGCCGCCGACCTGGCGCTGCCGATCGAGGAGCTCGAGCTCACCGTCCGCTCGTACAACTGCCTCAAGCGCGAGGGCATCCACTCCGTGGGTGAGCTCGTGGCGCGGTCCGAGGCGGACCTGCTCGACATCCGTAACTTCGGCGCCAAGTCGATCGACGAGGTCAAGGCGAAGCTGGCCGGCATGGGCCTGGCCCTCAAGGACAGCCCGCCCGGGTTCGACCCGACCGCCGCCGCCGACGCCTTCGGCGCCGACGACGACGCGGACGCCGGTTTCGTGGAGACCGAGCAGTACTGAACCACTGGGCCCCGGGCTCTGAGCCCGGGGCCCTCGGTTCTGCCCAGAACTTCCGGCGGGCGCTCGCCCGTCGGTGACTGACACCGGTACCTCATACGGCCGGTGCAGACCCAAGGAGAAACACATGCCGAGGCCCACCAAGGGCGCCCGTATGGGCGGCAGCGCTGCGCACGAGCGGCTCATGCTGGCGAACCTCGCCACCTCGCTGTTCGAGCACGGCCGCATCAAGACCACCGAGGCGAAGGCCCGCCGTCTGCGCCCGGTCGCGGAGAAGCTGATCACCAAGGCGAAGAAGGGCGACCTTCACAACCGCCGTCTGGTGCTCCAGACCATCCGTGACAAGAGCGTCGTGCACACTCTCTTCACCGAGATCGGCCCGCGCTACGAGAACCGGCCGGGTGGCTACACCCGCATCACCAAGATCGGTAACCGTCGTGGCGACAACGCGCCCATGGCGATCATCGAGCTGGTCGAGGCGCTGACCGTGCAGCAGCAGGCTGTCGGCGAGGCCGAGGCCGCCACCAAGCGCACCGCGAAGGACGCTGCCGGCGACCAGGCGCTCGAGGGCCTGAAGAAGGACGAGGCCGCCGAGGCCGCCGAGGCCCCGGCGGAGGCCGCTGAGGCCGAGGAGTCCAAGGACAAGGACGCCTGAGCGTCGTTCTGACGGCTTGAGGTGACGGGCCCGCTCCCAGCGACTTGGGGGCGGGCCCGTCCTGCATGGAGAGGATTTCCGGGTGACGGACGAGGCGCCCGAAGGCTACGTACGCGTCCGGCTGGACCTGTCGTACGACGGCACCGACTTCTCGGGCTGGGCCAAGCAGCGCGGCCGGGACACGGTGCGCACCGTGCAGGGCGAGCTGGAGAGTGCCCTCCAGGTCGTCATGCGCATGCAGGACCCCGTGGAGCTGACCGTCGCCGGCCGCACCGACGCGGGCGTGCACGCGCGCGGCCAGGTCGCCCATGTCGACCTCCCGGAGCCCGTCTGGGCCGAACACCGCGAGAAGCTGCTGCGCCGCCTGGCCGGCCGGCTCCCGCACGACATACGCGTCTGGTCCGTGGCGGAGGCCCCGCCCGGCTTCAACGCCCGCTTCTCCGCCATCTGGCGCCGCTACGCCTACCGCGTCGTCGACCACCCCGGCGGCGTCGACCCGCTGCTGCGCGGGCATGTGCTGTGGCACGACTGGCCGCTGGACGTGGACGCCATGAACGAGGCCGCGCAGCAGCTCCTCGGAGAGCACGACTTCGCGGCGTACTGCAAGAAGCGCGACGGCGCCACCACCATCCGCACCCTCCAGCACCTCAGCTGGGAGCGCGGCCCCGACGGCATCATCACGGCGACCGTCCGGGCCGACGCCTTCTGCCACAACATGGTCCGTTCCCTGGTCGGCGCCCTCCTCTTCGTCGGCGACGGCCACCGCCCGCCGGACTGGCCCGCCAAGGTCCTCGCCGCCGGAGTCCGCGACTCCGCGGTCCATGTCGTCCGCCCCCACGGCCTGACCCTCGAACAGGTCGGCTACCCTGCCGACGACCAACTCGCCGCCCGCAACCGCGAGGCCCGCAACAGGCGTTCGCTGCCGCTGGTGGGTCCGACGGCGGCGGGGGCGGGCTGCTGCTGAGGCTCAGCGGCTCTGTTGGCCCGTTAGCGTCTTGTATGGGCACGCCTGTTCGGGGAAGTCTCCCTTGAGTCAGATGATCTCATCACAAGGGGTGGGGAATGCGACAGCGAGACGGAAGAGACGGCCACGGACTCAGACGCTGGGCGCGGGCCGGGTCGGTGACGGCGGCTCTGACCATGCTGGTCGCAGTGGGGGTGGCGGACTTGCCGGCCGGGCTGCCGTTCGGTGCGACTTCGGCCGCCGCGGCGGAGATCCAGCCGGTGGCCATCACCTCGGACCGGTATCCGGACGACGAGCAGTGGTATGACGGCGCGGGAGAGTACGGCAGCTTCACGCTCGACGCCGCCTCCCCTGACGCGGTGAAGTACCAGTACGAACTGACCGGTCAGGGCCGGGCGACCCTAACCCCGTCTGTTCCTGGCGGTCCTGTGACCTTTCGTTTCATGCCGGAGAGCGCAGGTGTGTATCACCTGTCCGTGAGGGCGTACGACAGCGAAGGTTCCACCGTGGGGACGGGCACTTCCTGGTTCCAGGTCGCCTCGGGACGGGCTCCCAAGGCCGCGTGGCGGCTGGACGACCCCGAAGGTTCGGAGCGGGCCCAGGGCAGCGGATCCGCCCCGTCGGCCACGGCCGGGCCGGGCGTGACGTTCGGGCGGCCGGGCCACGGCTGGAACACCGGTACCGCGGCGGCCCTGGACGGCACGAGCGGCGCGTACCTGGACGCGGGTGGGTCGGCACTCGACACGCGCAAGGCGTTCGCAGTGGGGGCCTGGGTGTATCTGCCCGATCGGCCGTCCCGCTCGATGACCGTGGTCAGCCAGGATGGCACCGACGGGCCCGCCTTCGCCCTGGGATATGACGATGAGGCAGGTGCCTGGGCCTTTCGCGCGTCGCCAGCCGAGGGCGGGTCCTTGTCTTGGGCGGTGTCGGGTGGCGCCGCGCCGCGGCAGAGCTGGATCCACCTCCTGGGGGTGTACGACGTCGAAGCGGGCAGCCTCCGGCTGTATGTGAACGGGCGTCTGGTGAAGGAGGACATCCGGCCTGGCCGCACGGTGGCCGGCGGTACCGGCGGTTTGCAGATCGGGCGCGAGGCATCCCCCTCCGGGTACACCGGCCGGCTGCGGGGGACCGTGGCGGATGTGCGGGCGTACGACCGTGTCGTCCCGGTGCCCGAGGCCGAGGAGCTGGGCACCGTGAAGCCGCATCAGGTCGCTTACTGGTCCCTCGAATCCGCCACCGGCGGCGTCGCCCCCGATATGGATCCGAAGCGACCGGACGAGTCGGCGGGAACGGGGATTTCACTGCGCGGCGGCGCGTCGATCTACACCCCGGCGGATCCCGGGTGTGACCCCGGCATGGACCCGGACTGCGTGGTCGATCCGAACGCCTACGCCCTCAGCGGCAACGGGCACCTGGCTTTGAATGGCACGAGCGCGTTCGCCGACCGGGCTGCCGGGCTGCTGGCGTCCGAGGACAGTTTCTCGATCACCGCACGAGCCCGGCTGTCGTCCTTGGACACGGCAGGGAACCACACGGTCCTGAGTCTTTCCGGCCAATTCGCCCGGGCCGCGGTGGTGCGTTACTCGCCCTTCACGCAGAGGTGGGAGCTCGCGGTGACGAGTCGGGACGACAGCGGTGCCGCGGTCAGCACGGCCCGGGCCGTGGGCACATACCCCAGCGACGAGAACTTCGGCGATCACCT
Organism: Streptomyces sp. NPDC028305; assembly: GCF_055569495.1. Lineage (NCBI taxonomy): Bacteria > Bacillati > Actinomycetota > Actinomycetes > Kitasatosporales > Streptomycetaceae > Streptomyces > Streptomyces sp. NPDC028305. The sequence continues at coordinate 282,941 of NZ_JBVHTN010000011.1, read as the reverse complement.
GGCGCTGGTGTACGACGCGACGGCCCGCGAGGTTCGGCTATATGTCAATGGCGAACTGGCCGGCGCGGAGACCATGTGGGTCAACTCCTGGGACCTCTCCACGACGCGCCTCGATGTCGGCCGGTCGGCGACCGGCTCCGACGCGGCCGACTACTTCTCCGGGGCCGTCGACGAGGTGCGGGTCTTCCAGGGGGCGCTCGGGGAGGAAGCGGTGTCGATGCTCTCCCTCCTTGTGTCCGGCTCGAGCCTGCCCGAACCCGGCGACTCCACCTCCGGACTCACTTCCCGGGGCTCGGGCACGTGACAGCCAGGTTGTTGGCCTTCGTGAGGTAAGGGCGGATGCCGTCGGTGGACGGGTAGAGGTCCGTCTTGTTGCGGTCGACGATGTCGCCCATGATCCGGCCGACGCGGAGCGGGCTGATGTCGGCCGGGGCTGGGGTGTCCGGGGTGAGACGGAGCGTCAGGTCCCAGACCGGGGCCTTGGGTGATTCCGTGTGGGCCTCGCGGATCCGGTCGTACGGGATGGTGGCGCGGAACTCGGCCGGGCCGAGGGCCGTGACGGGGACGGTGAAGGGGCGGGACGGGCCGCCGCGGGGGACGGCCAGGACGGTGGGGGTCGCGCCCGCGGGGAAGGCGGTGCCGTGCAGGGTGCCGGCCACGTTGAGCGCCTCGGCGTCGGCGTGGATGGTCCGGGCCTCGGCGTGGGCCCGGCGGTGCCAGGTGCGCAGGGCGAGATGGCCGCCCACGGTGCGGTACGGGATCCACCAGGAGAACGGGGCGTCGGGCGACGGATCTTCCAGGTCCAGCAGGCCGCGCCCCTCCGCGAAGCGGCAGACCACCCGGCGGCGGGCGCCGTCGCCGGGGCGTAGGACATGCAGGTCCCAGCGCCCCTCCGCGAGGGTGAGGGCGCGGCGGTCGAGCAGCGCGGTCCAGGGGGCGTCGTCGGTGGCGGGGGGACGCAGGGGCAGGGTGAGGGGGGCGGCCCCCTGGCCGTCGTGATCGTCGCGGCGGGTGAGGGTGAGCGCGAGGTCGGTGCCGCGTACGTCCGTGCGGTCGATCAGGACGGTCAGGTTGCCGTCCGCGTCGACGCGGCAGGAGGCGCTGGGGCGCAGCGGCTTGCGGATCAGCTGCTTGACCGCGCCCTTGAGTGCGGTCTTCAGGGGCGTCCCCGGGGTGGCGAGCCCTCGCAGCGGACGGCGTCCGCGCCGGGTCGCGGGGGCGGACGTGCCGCGTGCCTCGTAGAGCTGCGTGAACAGTTGCTCGTACGCCTCCGCCACGCGCTCAGGCGCGTACCGCTGGGCGGCTGTGCGGGCTGCCGCGCCCATGGTGCGGCGCAGTTCGTCGTCCTCGATCAGGCTCAGCAGCCCCTTGGCGATGGCGTCGCTGTCGCCGACGGGGACGAGGAGGCCGTCCTGGCCGTGGGTGATGATCTCGCCGGGCCCGTGGGGGCAGTCGGTGGCGACGACGGGCACGCCGCAGTGCATGGCCTCCACGATCGTCATGCCGAAGGACTCCTCGCGCGAGGTGACGGCGGCGATGGAGCCCTTGGCCCACTCGGTTTCGATGGGGGAGTGCGCGCCCATGAGCGTGACGTGGTCGGCCAGGCCGAGTTCGTCGATCCGGCGGCGGAGGATCGGCTGCTGGGGGCCGCGGCCGTAGAGGCGCAAGTGCCAGTCGGGGTGTTTGGCGGCGACCGTCGCCCAGGCCTCCACCAGCAGGTCGTACCGCTTGACGGGGATGAGCCGGCCGGCCGCCACGACCAGCTTCGCCGAGCCGTCGGAGGGCTCGACCTCGGTGGCGGGGACCCCGTTGGGCAGCCCGACGATACGGGTGGCCACGCCGGGCAGATGGGCGCGGTGCGTCGCCGCGTCGGCCTCCGAGACGGTGGTGTACGCGTCCAGGCGGGCGATGGCGGCGTCGCAGGCGGCGCGGAGGGTGGCCTCGTGGGTGCCGTAGATCCGGTGTTCCTGCCCGATCCGCAGACAGCGGCCTGCCTGCCCGAACTCGGCGAGGTAGATCACGAGTCCGGGGCGGGTCGCGATGACCACGTCGGCGTCGGTGTCCGCGAGATAGGCGGCGATGCGCTGGTCGGTCAGGGCGTTGAAGTTCGTGGTGCCCTTGGCCTCGGCGGCGGGGATGTGCGCGGTGGGGCGGGTGAGCAGGGGGTCGTCCGCGTCGCTCGTCTCCGCGTCCGGGCGCCGGTCGATCAGCGGGGTGATGCGGACGGCGGGGTGGAGGGGGAGGCTGGGCGCGTCGTGGGTCCGCATGACGGTGACGATCTCAACGGTGTGGCGGGCGGCGAGCGCGCTTGCCATGTTGAAGGTCGTGCGGATGGTGCCGCCTATGCCGTACGCGTTGTGCAGCAGGAATGAGATCTTCATGGTGATGTAGGCGCGGCCTGGGCGGACCGTCGCGCCGCTGCCTCCCGTTCAGCTTCACGTAATGCGCTCAACTCACAAACCACTCTGAAATACGCCCACATGAGCCCGGTATGGGGCCGGTATGGGTTCGGTAAGCATCGATCGGTCGGTAAGACCGTTGGACGCGGGAAAGGTTGCTTATGCGGCAGGTGATATGCGATGCCCCACATCTGGGCCATCCGATACAACCTTCCGCGGGGGTCGGGTGTCGCGGCCATCTCAACGGGAGGGGCGCGGGGCGCGTTGATGCAGCCTCGTGCGGATCCGATGGACCCCGCCCGCCGCCGGCTCAGTGAAGAGTGGCGATCGCCGTGCGGCAGAGGACGCTCTCGGCCTGATCCCACGACCAGCCGTTCTCGACCACCAAGGTGCGCCAGCCGGTGGGGCCGAACCAGAACCACAGCAGGCCGGCCGTCTCCTCCACGGTGCGGGAGGGTGCCGGAGCGAGCGTGTGCAGGTGAGGGGCGGCGGCGATGAGTGCGTCCCGGTACGCGGCGGTGGCGCGCGCGGCGACACCGGCCGCTGAGGCGATGTCCGCGACCGTGACTCGGCCATAGCCGCGCTCGGCGAAGAGCTCTGTGGCCTGCCGGAGGATCAGCGCACGCGTCTGCGCGACTCCGGGGCCGTCTGGGGTCCTCGCCTCGGGCGCGTGGATGCGGTCGGCCTTCAGCGACCTGCGCTTCCCCATCCTCGGCACGGCCCGCGACGATGACCAGGTCTGGGTGCGGCTGCGCATGCGGGGTCGTCATACGGGCCCCTTCGTCCGCTTCCGTGAGGGCGCCCTCGACCAGGCAATACCCCCTACCGGGCGCGAGATCGACTTTGAACAGATCCATGTGCTCGGCCTGCGCGACGGCAAGGTGGCCGTGCACGAGGCGGTGCGCGACGATGTCGCCATGCTCGGGCAACTCGGCATCTTTCCGCCGACGCCGGCGATCGCGGTACGCATGCTCACCTGGCGAGTGACCGGACGAGCCGCCCGCGCGGCCGCACACGTCACGGCACAGGCAGCCGACGCGGCCGCCCTTCTTGCCCCCGCGCCGGCGTGAGGGGTTCCCGGCCCCGCCGCTGGACGGCATGTTGGGCCGTTGTGATCTCGTGATCAGGCGAGGGGCAACCTTTTCGGCGATACCTGATCGTCATGGAAACCGCTGTTCGAACGCGCGCAACCCGTTGTTTGATGACCCCAACCGCGATCGCGGGAGAATCAACAAAGGGTGGACAAAAAAGTGAGTAAGTCTGTGTCGCGCGTCGTGCTGGCGGTCACGGCCGTGGCGGCGCTGGGGTTGGTGACCGCGTGCAGCGGCGACTCCGACGGGGACAAGAAGTCCGACAAGTCGTCAGAGCAGACGGCGGGGAAGACGCCGGGCGGCGACAAGGCGGTCGCGGCGCCGCTCGCGAAGGCCGACTTGGAGAAGGCCGTGATCGTGAAGGCCGACGTCAAGGGCTTCGAGGTCGAGAAGATGACGGACAAGGAGTACGCCGACGGCGGAGCGGCCAAGGCCGCGAAGGCCGAGTGCCAGCCGCTGGCGCAGATGATGGGGGCCGAGCAGAACCCGGTGCCGAAGGCCTCGGCGTACGCGACGTTCGCCTCCGGCACCCCGGGCGGCGACGACGCGGATCTGGGCCTCACGGGCATGATCCGGGTGTCCTCGTACGCGGAGGCCGGCGCCGAGCAGACCATCTCGGACCTGCGGGGCGCCCTCAAGGCCTGCGCCGGTGGGTTCAAGGCGACCGACGGGTCCGGCGACAAGGCGGACGTCTCGAAGGTGGAGACGCTGACCGCGCCGAAGCTCGGCGACGAGGCGCTGGCCTACACGGTGACCGACAAGCAGGAGGGCGCCGCCGTGAAGTTCACCGTCGTGCGCTCGGGCACGCACCTGTCCGTGTTCTTCGGCGTCAACATCGCGAACCCCGCCAAGTCCGAGATCCCGGAGGCCGTGGTCTCGGCGCAGGTCGCCAAGTTGGAGAAGGCCCTGAAGGCCTGAAGCCCCTGACGGGTTGATGTGACGCCCCGCCCGACCCCGGCTGCGGAGACCGGGGTCGGGCGGGTGCGCGGTGTCAGTTGGAGGCCGTCGCCGCCGCCGACGCCTGCTGGTTGCCGCGCTCCAGGATGCGGCGGAAGGCGTAGTCCGCGATATCGCGCCCCGCCTCCAGCGCCTTGGTGTCGGAGGAGGCCACATCCGCGCCGGAGGTGTATCCGGCGATGGTGAAGTAGGCGTAGCGGCCGATGGCGTTGGCCGAGGCGCGGCAGTCCGCCTGGCGGCAGAAGGCGGGCACGCCGCCGCCCGACAGGGACGCCACATTGGGCCCCGCCTGCTCCTTCGCCCGCTCCGCCGCCGCCTTGGTGTCGAAGACGGCGATTCCGACGGTGACCGCGACCCCGTCCTTCGAGTACGTCGCGCGGAAGAGTTGGCGGCAGCCGTTGCCGGTGAGGGCGGGGACCAGGCTGCCCTGGGCCGCCGTGGCACAGCTCTTGGTGGCCGCGGTGGAGCCCTTGGCGTACTCGCGGCCGTTCCCCACGGCCTTCTTGTCGGGGAAGAGAGTGCCGGTGCTGATGGGCGCCTTGTCCCGCTGCGCGCTGGAGAGGATGTCCAGCGGCTTCGGCGGGGCCGGCGGGGCGACGTCGGAGAACGTCGGCTCGGGGGTCGGGGACTCGCTCGGCAGGTCCTGGGGCGCGGGCAGCTGACTGGCCGACTTGTCGGACTTGTTGGCGGATTTGCCCTTGTCGCCGCTGCTGATCACGGCCGTGGCCACGATCGCCCCGACGGCGGCCGTCGCGAGCACCCCGCCGCCGATGAACAGCAGCTTGCGGCGGCGGCCGCGCCTGGCGCTGTCGTCGGCCAGCGCCGCCCAGTCCGGCGTCGGCGGCTGAGCACCCCCGGGCCCGTAGCCTCCCCCGGGCCCATAAGGCCCCCCTTGCCCAAAGCTCATGGCGCGCATCTTAATCCGCGCAAGTGTTAAACCGGTTGGTCCGGTACGCGCCCGGAGGTCACAATCCGGTCCATGGGACATGTGGAGGCAGGGCATCTCGAGTACTACCTCCCGGACGGACGGGTGCTGCTCGGGGATGTGTCGTTCCGGGTCGGCGAGGGCGCCGCGGTGGCGCTGGTGGGGGCCAACGGCGCCGGGAAGACCACGCTGCTGCGGCTGATCGCGGGGGAGCTCAAGCCGCACGGCGGCTCGGTGACGGTCAGCGGCGGGCTCGGCGTGATGCCGCAGTTCGTCGGGTCCGTGCGGGACGACCGGACGGTGCGGGACCTGCTGGTCTCGGTCGCGCGGCCGGGTATCCGGAAGGCCGCCGAGGCGGTGGACGAGGCCGAGCACGCGATCATGACCCGGGACGACGAGCCCGCGCAGATGCAATATGCCCAGGCGCTCAGCGACTGGGCCGAGGCCGGCGGGTACGAGGCCGAGACGGTGTGGGACATGTGCACCATGGCCGCGCTCGGCGTTCCGTACGAGCGGGCGCAGTGGCGCCAGGTGCGGACCCTGTCGGGCGGCGAGCAGAAGCGGCTGGTGCTGGAGTCGCTGCTGCGCGGCGCCGACGAGGTGCTGCTGCTGGACGAGCCGGACAACTACCTCGACGTCCCCGGCAAGCGCTGGCTGGAGGAGCGGCTGCGGGAGACCAAGAAGACGGTGCTGTTCGTCTCCCACGACCGGGAGCTGCTGGCCCGCTCCGCCGAGAAGATCATCAGCGTGGAGCCGGGCCCGGCGGGCAGCGACGTCTGGGTGCACGGCGGCGGCTTCGCCACGTACCACCAGGCCCGCAAGGAGCGCTTCGCCCGCTTCGAGGAGCTGCGGCGGCGCTGGGACGAGGAGCACGCCAAGCTCCGGCAGCTGATGCTCACCTTCAAGCAGAAGGCGGCGTACAACTCCGACATGGCCAGCCGCTACCAGGCGGCGAAGACCCGGCTGCGGAAGTTCGAGGAGGCCGGCCCGCCGCAGGAGCCGCCGCGCGAGCAGGACATCCGGATGCGGCTGAAGGGCGGCCGCACCGGCGTGCGCGCGGTGACCTGCCAGGGGCTGGAGCTCACCGGCCTGATGAAACCGTTCGACCTGGAGGTCTTCTACGGCGAGCGGGTGGCCGTGCTCGGCAGCAACGGATCGGGCAAGTCCCACTTCCTGCGGCTCCTGGCGGGGGACGAGGTCGGCCACACGGGCGCGTGGAAGCTGGGGGCGCGGGTGGTGCCCGGCCACTTCGCGCAGACCCACGCCCACCCCGAGCTGGACGGACGCCCCCTCGTCGACATCCTGTGGACCGAGCACGCCAAGGACCGGGGCGGCGCGATGAGCGCGCTGCGCCGCTATGAGCTGGAGCGCCAGGGCGACCAGCGCTTCGACAAGCTGTCCGGCGGGCAGCAGGCGCGCTTCCAGATTCTGCTGCTGGAGCTCGCGGGCGCCACCGCGCTGCTGCTGGACGAGCCGACGGACAACCTGGACCTGGAGAGCGCGGAGGCGCTCCAGGAGGGGCTCGAGCGGTACGAGGGGACGGTGCTGGCTGTCACGCACGACCGCTGGTTCGCCAGGTCCTTCGACCGCTTCCTGGTCTTCGGGGCGGACGGGGTGGTGCGGGAGGCGTCGGAGCCGGTCTGGGACGAGGGGCGGGTGGCGCGCAAGCGGTGAGCCGCGGTGTGCCGCTATGAGCTGGAGCGCCAGGGCGATCAGCGCTTCGGCAAGCTGTCGGGCGGGCAGCAGGGGCACGGGGGTCTGGGGGTGTCCCCCAGAAGGAAGGGGTCAGATTCTGCTGCTGGAGCTCGCGGGCGCCACCGCGCTGCTGCTGGACGAGCCGACGGACAACCTGGACCTGGAGAGCGCGGAGGCGCTCCAGGAGGGGCTCGAGCGGTACGAGGGGACGGTGCTGGCTGTCACGCACGACCGCTGGTTCGCCAGGTCCTTCGACCGTTTCCTGGTCTTCGGGGCGGACGGGGTGGTGCGGGAGGCGTCGGAGCCGGTCTGGGACGAGGGGCGGGTGGCCCGTAAGAGGTGAGTGGTGCGGTGGCGGCCGGGGGTGTTTTGACCCGTGCGGGGGCGGGCCGGTATTCTGCCAGTTCGTTATGCGTATTGGCTTGCTCGTTCTCACGTGAGAGGCCGTTACGCCGGTCCACCGGGCCGATGACCAGCGGCAGGCACTCGGTTTGCGTCACCGATGTGCGGCCAAGGCTGTCGTGATCGTCCGGGTGGCCTTGTTCGGACCCATCCCCTCGGTCCTGGCGGACCTGGGGAGACCCCATCACTGAAGAAGCGAAGGCAACGACCGTGCGTACGTTCAGCCCCAAGCCCGGCGACGTCCAGCGTCAGTGGCACGTCATCGACGCCACCGACGTCGTCCTGGGCCGCCTGGCCTCTCAGGCAGCCACCCTTCTGCGGGGGAAGCACAAGCCGGTGTACGCGCCGCATGTCGACACTGGTGACTTCGTCATCATCATCAACGCCGACAAGGTGCACCTCTCCGGCAACAAGCGGACCCAGAAGATGGCGTACCGCCACTCCGGCTACCCGGGTGGTCTGCGCTCCATCCGCTACGACGAGCTGCTGGACAAGGCTCCGGAGAAGGCCGTCGAGAAGGCCATCAAGGGCATGCTCCCCAAGAACACCCTGGGCCGTCAGATGCTCTCGAAGCTGAAGGTCTACGCGGGTGACCAGCACCCGCACGGCGCTCAGCAGCCGGTCCCGTTCGAGATCACCCAGGTCGCGCAGTAGTCCCGGCCACCCCCTAAGACGAAAAGAATCTGAGGAGCATCGTGGCCGAGACCACCGCCGAGACCCCCCTCGACGTCGAGGAGTACACCACCGAGAGCGTGGAGACGATCGAGTCGGAGTACACCTCCGAGTCGCTCGCTTCCCGCTTCGGCGAGCCGCAGCCGGCCGCCGGCACCGGGCGCCGCAAGAACGCCATCGCCCGCGTCCGCATCGTGCCGGGCAGCGGCCAGTGGAAGATCAACGGTCGCACCCTTGAGGACTACTTCCCCAACAAGGTGCACCAGCAGGAAGTCAACGAGCCCTTCAAGGTGCTCGAGCTGGACGACCGCTACGACGTTGTCGCCCGCATCTCGGGTGGCGGCGTCTCCGGTCAGGCCGGTGCGCTGCGCCTGGGCATCGCCCGCGCGCTGAACGAGGCGGACGTGGACAACAACCGCGGCCCGCTGAAGAAGGCCGGCTTCCTGACCCGTGACGACCGCGCCACCGAGCGTAAGAAGGCCGGTCTGAAGAAGGCCCGCAAGGCGCCGCAGTACAGCAAGCGCTAATCGCGGCTTCGCTGCTCATGCGGCGGCTTGTCCGCTCGTTCGAACGCCCCGGCGGCACCACCCGTGCCGCCGGGGCGTTCGGCTATTGGCACCAGGGGGCGTATACCTACAAGCAAGCTTCCGCCCCCCAGCTCGTAATCTCGGAGGACACCAGTGGGACGACTCTTCGGTACGGACGGTGTGCGCGGTGTCGCCAACGCCGACCTGACGGCTGAGATGGCGCTCGGCCTGTCGGTCGCGGCGGCGCATGTGCTCGCCGAGGCGGGAACCTTCGAAGGCCATCGGCCGATGGCGGTGGTCGGAAGGGATCCGCGCGCGTCCGGGGAGTTTCTGGAGGCCGCCGTGGTGGCCGGGCTGGCCAGCGCGGGCGTGGACGTGCTGCGGGTGGGTGTGCTGCCGACGCCCGCCGTGGCGTTTCTGACCGGGGAGCGGGGCGCGGACCTCGGCGTGATGCTGTCCGCCAGCCACAACCCGATGCCCGACAACGGCATCAAGTTCTTCGCGCGCGGCGGCCACAAGCTCGCCGACGAGCTGGAGGACCGGATCGAGAACACCTACCGCGCGCACGCCTCGGGCGAGCCGTGGGACCGGCCGACCGGCGCGGGCGTGGGCCGGGTCCGCGACTACGACGAGGGCCTCGACAAATACGTCGCCCACCTCCTCGGCGTCCTCCCCAACCGGCTCGACGGGCTGAAGATCGTCATCGACGGGGCGCACGGCGCGGCCGCCCGCGTCTCCCCCGAGGCGTTCACCCGGGCCGGTGCCGAGGTCATCACCATCGGCACCGAGCCGGACGGGCTCAACATCAACGACGGCTACGGCTCCACCCACCTGGACCCGCTGCGGGCCGCCGTCGTCGAGCACGGGGCCCACCTGGGCATCGCGCACGACGGGGACGCCGACCGCTGCCTCGCCGTGGACGCGGCGGGCGAGGAGGTCGACGGCGACCAGATCCTCGCCGTGCTCGCGCTCGCGATGCGCGAGGCGGGCACGCTTCGCGAGAACACGGTCGTCGGCACCGTGATGTCCAACCTGGGCTTCAAGCTCGCCATGCGGCGCGAGGGCGTCGAGCCGGTCCAGACGGCGGTCGGCGACCGCTATGTGCTGGAGGAGATGAAGGAGCACGGCTACGCCCTGGGCGGCGAGCAGTCCGGCCACGTCATCGTGCTCGACCACGCGACCACCGGCGACGGCACCCTGACCGGGCTGCTGCTGGCCGCCCGGGTGGCCGCCACCGGCCGTACGCTGGCCGACCTCGCGGGCGTCATGGAGCGGCTGCCGCAGGTGCTGATCAACGTCCGGGACGTGGACAAGTCCCGGGTCGCCTCCAGCGCCGAGCTGGCCGCCGCGGTGACCGACGCGGAGCGGGAGCTGGGCGAGACCGGGCGGGTGCTGCTGCGGCCGTCCGGGACCGAGCCCGTGGTGCGCGTGATGGTCGAGGCCGCGGACATCGACCAGGCCCGGTCGGTCGCGGGGCGCCTCGCGGACGCGGTGAAGTCCGCGCTGGGCTAGGCCCTGTCTCCCCGTAGCCGCCGCAGCGCTCGGTCACGCTGCTTGGCCCAGAGGAACTTCTGGGCCAGCAGTGTGAGCGTGCCGGCGACCACGATCCCGGCCAGATTCAGCAGCAGCTGCTCGGTCGAGCCCCACATCTGGTCGATCTCGCCGTAGCCGAGCGCCACCGCCGCGTTGGCCGCGGCCGGCACCGTGGTGACGGAGATCGCCACGCCGACCAGCGCCCCGGACTTCGCCGAGGTCAGCGAGAGCGTGCCGGCGATGCCCGCGAGCAGGGCCACGACGAAGGAGAACATATCCGGCTTCCAGATGAAGTCGGTGTTCGGACGGGCCCGCTCCAGCTGTTCCCTGGTGAACAGCCCGAAGGCGTCCATCAGCACACTGAAGCCTGTCGTCAGCACCATCGCCACCGCGAAGCCGACGACCAGCGCGATCGTCGATCGGGCCGCGAGCCGCGGGGCCCGCTGGACCAGCGCGGTGGACAGGCCCGCCAGCGGGCCGAACTCCGGGCCGACCGCCATCGCGCCCACGATCAGGATCGCGTTGTCGAGCACCACACCGCAGGCCGCGATCATCGTGGCCAGGACGAGGAAGGCCAGGAAGGTCACGGAGAGCGTGGACTCCTCGTGGGTGGCCTCGGCCAGCTGCTCCCACAGGACGGCGTCCGCGCCCTCACCCGGAGCTTCCTCCTCCGCCTTGTCGGCCCGCTTGGACAGCGACAGATCGATGTTCTCCACGGCTATCGAGCCATCGGCGTCCAGGCCCAGCGCGCGCAACTCGCCCAGCAGGGCGTCACCCGCCTCGCGCGCCACATCGACCGTCACCACATCGCCCGCCGGGTTGCGCGCGGCGCCCGGCAGCACCACGAGATGGGTGGTGCCCACCGTCTGCTCCACGGTGTGCACCACCTTCTCGGTGCGGTCGGCCGGGACGATCAGCCGAAGGTGTAGCACGGTGATGCTCCAGTTCGTGTCTCAGAGTTTGCGGAGGGACAGCCGCCGGACCTTGTGGTCCGGGCCCTTGCGGAGCACCAGCGTGGCACGGCCGCGGGTGGGCGCGACGTTCTGCTGAAGATTGGGCTGGTTGATCGTGCGCCACATCATCCGGGCGTAGTCCAGCGCCTCGTCCTCCGAGACCTGGGTGTACTTGCGGAAGTACGAGGACGGGTCCTGGAAGGCCGTCTCGCGCAGCTTGCGGAAGCGGCCCAGGTACCAGCGCTCGATGTCCTCGGCGCGGGCGTCGACGTACACGCTGAAGTCGAAGAAGTCCGCGAGACCGACGCGGGTCAGCCCGTCCTTGCCGGGCAGCGCGGGCTGGAGCACATTGAGCCCCTCCACGATCAGGATGTCCGGGCGGCGCACGGTCAGCCGCTCGCCCGGCACGATGTCGTAGATCAGGTGCGAGTAGACGGGCGCCGACACCTCCTCCTTGCCGGCCTTCACATCCGCCACGAACCGGGTCAGGGCCCTGCGGTCGTACGACTCGGGGAAGCCCTTGCGGGACATCAGACCGCGCCGGTCGAGCTCCGCGTTGGGGTACAGAAAGCCGTCGGTGGTGATCAGCTCGACGCGCGGGTGCTCGGGCCAGCGGGCCAGCAGCGCCTGGAGCAGCCGGGCGGTGGTGGACTTGCCGACCGCGACGCTGCCCGCGACGCCGATCACGAAGGGCGTGCCGGGCTGGGTGCCACTGCCCTTCTTGGCGTCGCCGAGGAACGTGTTGAGCGCGCCGCGCAGACTGCCGGTGGCGGCGACGTAGAGGTTCAGCAGCCGGGACAGCGGCAGATAGACGTCCCGTACCTCGTCGAGGTCGATGACGTCGCCGAGGCCCCGCAGCCGCTCCACCTCCTCGGCGCTGAGCGGCAGCGGGGTCTTGTCCCGCAGCGCGCTCCACTCGTCGCGGGACAGATCCACGTACGGGCTCGGCTCGGCTCGCCGAGGGGTGCGCGCGGGGTGCGCGTCCTGCGCGGGAGACGTGATCATCCTCTCATTGTCGGGGCTCGGCGCGGGCGCGTGGGGCGGGCGGGGCGTGGGGTCCATCACGCGCGGGGGACTCCGGTCGGCCGACCGGCGCGCCGCCCTTCGGTGTGGACGCCGGATGTGCGGCGGATGACCGGCAGGTGGCGGATTGCGCGTGGGCCGCGGTCCGGGCGTCCGGCCGCGGGCCGTACGCTGCACTGCATGTGCGGAATCGTTGGTTATGTGGGAGGGCAGTCCGCCCTCGATGTCGTCCTCGCCGGGCTGAAGCGGCTGGAATACCGCGGCTATGACTCGGCGGGCGTCGCCGTGCTCGCCGACGGTGGGCTGGCCGCCGCCAAGAAGGCCGGCAAGCTCGCCAACCTGGAGAAGGAGCTCGCCGACCGCCCGCTGCCCAGCGGTGGCACCGGCATCGGCCACACCCGCTGGGCCACCCACGGCGGCCCGACGGACGCCAACGCGCATCCGCACCTGGACAACGCGGGCCGGGTCTCCGTCGTCCACAACGGCATCATCGAGAACTTCGCCACCCTGCGCGCCGAGCTCACCGAGCGCGGCCACGAGCTGTCCTCCGAGACCGACACCGAGGTCGTGGCGCATCTGCTCGCCGAGTCCTTCTCGTCCTGCGGCGACCTCGCCGAGGCGATGCGGCAGGTGTGCCGGCAGTTGGAGGGCGCCTTCACCCTGGTCGCGGTGCACGCGGACGCGCCCGACGTGGTGGTCGGGGCGCGCCGCAACTCCCCGCTGGTCGTCGGCGTCGGCGAGGACGAGGCGTTCCTGGCCTCCGACGTGGCCGCCTTCATCGCCCACACCCGGGAGGCCATCGAGCTCGGCCAGGACCAGGTCGTCGAGGCGCGCCGGGACGGGGTGACGGTCACCGACTTCGACGGGGCGCCCGCGGACATCCGCACCTACCACGTCGACTGGGACGCCTCCGCCGCCGAGAAGGGCGGCTACGACTACTTCATGCTCAAGGAGATCGCCGAGCAGCCGAAGGCCGTCGCCGACACGCTGCTCGGGCGCATCGACGTGGCCGGGAACCTCACCCTGGACGAGGTCCGGATCCCGGCGTCGGTGCTGCGCGAGGTCGACAAGGTCGTCATCGTGGCCTGCGGCACCGCCTACCACGCCGGGATGATCGCGAAGTACGCCATCGAGCACTGGACCCGCATCCCCTGCGAGACCGAGCTGGCCAGCGAGTTCCGCTACCGCGACCCGATCCTGGACCGGCGGACGCTGGTGATCGCCATCTCGCAGTCCGGCGAGACCATGGACACCCTGATGGCGCTGCGGCACGCGCGCGAGCAGGGCGCGAAGGTGCTCGCCATCTGCAACACCAACGGCTCCACGATCCCGCGCGAGTCCGACGCCGTGCTCTACACCCACGCCGGGCCCGAGGTCGCGGTCGCCTCGACCAAGGCGTTCCTCACCCAGCTGGTGGCCTGCTACCTGGTGGCGCTGTATCTGGGGCAGGTGCGCGGCACCAAGTGGGGCGACGAGATCCAGTCCGTGATCCGCGAGCTGTCCGAGATGGGCACCCAGGTGGAGCAGGTGCTGGAGACCATGGAGCCGGTGCGGGAGCTGGCGCGGACGCTGGCGGACAAGAACACCGTGCTGTTCCTGGGCCGCCACGTCGGCTACCCGGTCGCCCTGGAGGGCGCGCTCAAGCTCAAGGAACTCGCCTACATGCACGCCGAGGGGTTCGCGGCGGGCGAGCTCAAGCACGGGCCGATCGCGCTGATCGAGGAGGACCTGCCGGTGGTGGTGGTCGTGCCCTCGCCGCGTGGCCGGTCGGTCCTCCACGACAAGATCGTCTCCAACATCCAGGAGATCCGGGCGCGCGGCGCCCGGACGATCGTCATCGCCGAGCGCGGTGACGAGGCGGTGGCCCCGTACGCCGACCACCTGATCGAGATCCCCGTCACCCCGACCCTGCTCCAGCCCCTGGTCGCGACCGTGCCGCTCCAGGTCTTCGCGTGCGAGCTGGCCACGGCGCGCGGCAACGAGGTCGACCAGCCGCGCAACCTGGCCAAGTCGGTGACTGTGGAGTGAGCGTCCGGTGATCATCGGGGTCGGCATCGACGTGGCCGAGATCGACCGTTTCGACGACGCGCTGCGGCGTACGCCGGGGATGGCGGACCGGCTGTTCGTCGAGCGCGAGCTGACCCTGCCGAGCGGCGAGCGGCGCGGGATCGCGTCGCTCGCGGCCCGGTTCGCCGCCAAGGAAGCCCTGGCCAAGGCGCTGGGCGCGCCGGGCGGGCTGCGCTGGACGGACGCGGAGGTGGAGACGGAGGCCAGCGGGCAGCCGCGGCTGTCGGTGCGCGGGACGGTGGCGGCGCGGGCGGCGGAGCTGGGGGTACGGGCGTGGCATGTGTCGCTCAGCCATGACGCGGGGGTTGCGTCTGCGGTGGTGATCGCGGAGGGGTGACCCGGCGGTTCGCCGGTTTTCGCGGTGCGGGTGTTCTGTGGTGCGCCTGGTGTGTGTGCGGGGTGCGGGGGTGGGGCCTCCGGGGCTGTCACCCTGGACCGCGCCGGTCCGGTGGGTGGTGCGCCTGATGTGCGTGCGGGGTGCGGGGGCGGGGCCTCCGGGGCTGTCACCCTGGACCGCATATTTACGGCGCCGGTGCCCGGAAGCGTGGTGTTACCCGGAACTTCGCGCCACAAATATGCGTAAGCGTCCAGGGCACCACCCCTGCACCCCCACCCCCTCCCGTCTCGTCGGCGGCCCCCCGCCGGTGGCCCTTACGACAGCGTGTCCGCCACTACGGACGCTGCTTCGGCGATCAGTCTGTCGTCGGGTTCGGCGTCCTTCTTGCCGCGGTGCGACAGGATCGCCATCACGATGGGGGCCCTGTCGGGGGGCCATACGACGGCGATGTCGTTGCGGGCGCCGTAGTAGCTGCCGGTTCCGGTCTTGTCGCCGACCACCCAGTCCTTGGGCACACCGGCCCTGATGAGGTTGTCGCCGGTCTTGTTGGTCCGCAGCCACTTGGTGAGCTGCGTGCGCTCGCCCTTGCCGAGGACGTCCCCGAGGACATAGGCGCGCAGGTCCTTCGCGAACGCCCGGGGAGTGGTGGTGTCCCGCGTCTCGCCCGGGACCCACCGGCTCAGGTATGGCTCGGGGCGATCCATCCGGGTGGCGTTGTCGCCCATCTTCTCGAGTATGGCGTCGAGGGCCTTGGGGCCGCCGAGTTCCTCGAAGATCAGGTTGGCGGCGGCGTTGTCGCTGTAGCGGATGGTGGCGTCGCACAGCTCGGCGAGGGTCATTCCGGTGTCGACGTGTTTTTCGGTGATGGGGGAGTTTGGGAGCAGGTCGCTTCTGGAGTACGTGATTTTCTTGTCCATCCCGCTGAGTGAGTGCTTTTGCAGGACGGCGCCGCAGGCCAGGGCCTTGAAGGTGGAGTTGTAGGCGAAGCGCTCGCCGTCGTTGTACGCCACCTCCCGGCCGCTTCCCGCGTCGATGGCATAGACGCCCAGGCGCGCGTCGAATTCGCGCTCAAGGTCCTTGAATTCGCTGGTGTGTGACTTGGTGGATGGGGGTGACGAGGGTGGGGGATCGTTCTGGGCGCAGGCCACGAGCGGGATGAGGGTGAGGGTGGCGAGCGCACCACGAAGGGTGCGCCGGATGTGCCGCATGGACCGGACCTCCTGTGGGGGATGTGGCGGTGAGGCCACTCTCGTCTCGTGGCGGCTATGCGATCCAATACGTTTGGGTGGCCTTTCATGCCGATGTGACATAGGGGTGGGCGCTGTGGATCTGGTGGGGGCGTGTCGCGCGTTCGTCAGCGTGAGCGAGCGCGGCAGTTTCACCGTCGGGGCGGCCGCCGCCCGGATGTCCCAGCCGGTGGCCAGCCGCCGTATCGCCGCCCTGGAGGCGCACTTCGGTGAGCAACTGTTCGAGCGCACCTCCCGGCGGGCCGTTCTGACGTCCTTCGGCCGGGACATGCTCCCCGCGGCCCGGCAGCTGGTTCTGGCGGCCGATGTGCTTCAGCACGAGGCGGAAGCCGCGAAGCGCAAGCCGTGGCGGCTCGCGGTGCCCGGGATCTGCTCCGCCGTGGATCTCGCCCGTCTGGTCGCCGACGCGCGGGGGCACGGCGTCACCCTCGAACTCCGCGTCGGCCCGCCGCCGCGGCGGCTGGAGCTCGTCCGCTCCCAACAGGTGCGCGCCGCCCTGCTCCCGGTCCCGCCGGACGAGGCCAGGTGGTCGGTGCCACTCGGGCTGGCGGGTGCTCAGGATCTCGGAGTGAAGCGCGTATACGTCGAGACGCTGCGGATGGGGCGGGCCGACCCCGGGCCGGCCCGCCGCATCTGGATCCAGCCGGAGGACGACGTCCCGCACCTCCGAGACCCCCTGACGCGCCTGCGCGACGCCGTCGGGCTGCGGCCCGTACAGCTCGCCGTCGCGACCGACCTGACGACCGCCGCGGCGGAAGTGCTCTGCTCACGCGATCTGTTGCTGTGCTCGCCCGCACAGGCCCGGGAACTCTCCCTGAGCTGGCGCCCGCTCGGCGATATCACGGTCACCCGCGGGTACGCCCTCACCGCCACCGACGATCCGCAGCAGATCCAGGCGCGCCTGGGCGATGTGATCGCGCGCTGTCTGGGGGCGGTCGCATGACGGAGGCGCTGCTTCGCGAGATGCGCGGGCGTCTGCACGACGGCGGCCTGCGCGGCCATCTCCTCGTCCGGGATCTGCGCACCGGGGAGGAGCTGGGTATCGAGCCGGATGTCCAACTGCCGTCCGCTTCCCTGGTCAAGGTCCCGCTCGCGCTGGCGACGGCGGAGCGCATCCGGCGCGGCGAGCTCGACGGGGCGACGATGCTGGACGTGGCACCCGGGCGGATCACCACGCCAGGCCCCACCGGGCTGAGCCGGTTCCGCCACCCCGCCCGGATCGCGATCGACGACCTGCTCTATCTGAGCACCTGCGTGAGCGACAACTCCGCCGCGGACGCGCTGTTCGACCTCACCCCGCCCGCGCAGGTCGCTGGCCTCCTCCACGAGTTCGGCCTGCACGGCATCACCGTCCGGCACACCATGCGGGAACTGGCCGACACCCCCGTCGAACGCTTCGACACCACCCAGGCGCATCTCGCGCACGCCCTCGCCATCGACGCCGGCACCAGCGGCCGTGGCCACCGGGTGCCGCAGCTCGACACCACCCGCGCCAACACGGGCAGCGCCCGCGCCTGTGTCGAACTGCTCCAGGCCCTGTGGACACCGTCGGCCATCCCCTCGGAAGTGGCCACGCGCGTGCGCGGCCTGATGTCCCAGAACCTGATCCGGCACCGCCTCGCCCCGGACTTCGGCTCCGACGCCACCACCTGGTCCTCCAAGACCGGCACCCTGCTCAACCTCCGCCACGAGATCGGCGTCGTCGAGCACTCCGACGGCCAGGCCTTCGCCATCGCCGTCCTCACCGAATCCCTCGTTCCCGCGAGTACGCAGCCCGGTGCCGACGCTCTGATGGCGTGGGTCGCCCGCACACTGCGTGATCACCTTCGGCAGCTCTGAGCGTGCCGGTGAACGCCGACAGAGGACCTCGCCCATGACCGGAATGGCCACCCGCAGCCTCTACGTCGCCCGGCACGGCGAGGCCTCACCGGATGAGAGTAAGCCTCGCGTCTGCCTTGCGGAGGGAGTGCCCCGTCATACCCGTGGAGGACATGCCCGGCCGCGTGTAGTGCGTTCTCAGTAGTCGGGAATGTCGGCGGGCGCACGACGACGGGACGGGCCGGGTCCGGGGAGTCTGGGGGTACCCCGAGATCAGATGTGGAGACCTCCGTCCGTGGCTACTTTTCTGTACCGACTGGGCCGTCTGGCCTTCCGGCGGCGCTGGCGCTTCGCCTTGTTGTGGGTGGCGGTGCTGGCCGCTGTCGGCTTCGGCGCTGTCCAGGCTCCCGCTGCCCCCGATGAGGGGTCCTCCATGCCGGGTATCGAGTCCCAGAAGGCATTCGACCTGATGGAGCAGCGTTTCCCCGGGGCCAAGGCCGACGGGGCGAGCGCCCGGATCGTCTTTGTCGCTCCGGACGGGCAGAAGATCACCGCGGCCGGGAACCGGGCGGCCGTCGAGAAGGCCGTGGGTGAGGCGGCCGACGGGACTCAGGTCGCCAGCGCGGTGGGCCCGTTCCAGGCGAAGGCGGTGAGCAAGGACGCCTCGACGGCGTATGCGACCGTCACCTACAAGGTGAAGGCCGACGACCTCACCGACGCCAGCAAGAAGACGCTTGAGGACGCCATAGGTCAGGCCCGGGATGCGGGCCTGACCGTCGAGGTCGGCGGAAGCGCGCTGGCGACCCAGCCCTCGGCGGGCGGGGCGGCCGAGGGGATCGGCATCGCCATCGCAGCCGTCGTGCTGCTGGTGACCTTCGGCTCGCTGGCCGCGGCAGGGCTTCCGCTGCTGACCGCGATTGTCGGCGTCGGCATCAGCATGGCCTCGATCCTGGCCCTGGGCAGTGCGCTGGGCCTGTCCATGACGACCGGCACTCTGGCCACGATGCTCGGCCTCGCGTGCGGCATCGACTACGCCGTGTTCGTCGTCTCCCGCTACCGCGAGGAGCGGGCCAAGGGGCACGCACCCCAGGAGGCGGCGGGGCTGGCCGCCGGTACCGCCGGGTCGGCGGTCGTCTTCGCCGGGCTCACCGTCGTCATCGCGCTGGCCGGGCTCTCGGTGGTCGGCATCCCGATGCTGACCAAGATGGGCCTGGCCGCCGCGGGCGCGGTCGGCGTCGCCGTGGTCATCGCGCTGACCCTGGTCCCGGCCCTGCTCGGCTTCTGGCCGAACGCCGTACTCTCGCGCTCCGCCCGCAAGCGCGGGCGGGCCGAGGTGGCCGGTCAGAACAACGGCGGCAGCCGCTGGGCCCGGTTCGTGCTGCGCCGCCCCGTCCCCGTGCTCCTCGCCTCGGTCGCGGGCCTGGGGGCGCTCGCGGTACCGGTGATGGATCTGCAACTGGGTATGCCCGGAGACGAGGTCAAGCCCACCTCGACCACGGAGCGCCGCGCCTACGACGCGCTCGCCCACGGCTTCGGTGCCGGCTTCAACGGGCCCCTGAGCATCGTCGTGGACGCCAAGGGCGCCGAGAACCCGAAGGCCGCGGTGAAGACGATCGAGCAGAAGATCGGCGCCACCGAGGGGGTTGTCTCCGTCTCGCCGGCGCGGTTCAACCCCGCGGGTGACACCGCGGTGTTCTCCGCCGTCCCGGCCACCGGACCGAGCGACAAGAAGACCAAGGACATCGTCCACACCATCCGCGACGAACGCCCCGCGACCGAGTCGGCCACCGGAGCGAGCTTCGAGGTGACCGGCACCACCGCGGTGAACATCGACGTCGCCCAGAAAGTCCAGGACGCGCTGATCCCCTACCTCATCGTCGTGGTGGGCCTGGCCATCCTGCTCTTGCTGGTGGTCTTCCGGTCCGTGCTCGTACCGATCAAGGCGGCCTTCGGCTTCCTGCTGTCGGTGCTGGCGGCTCTCGGCTCGGTCGTCGCGGTCTTCCAGTGGGGCTGGGGCGCCGACCTCCTCGGTGTCGAGCAGACCGGCCCGATCATGAGCCTGATGCCGATCTTCCTGGTGGGCATCGTCTTCGGTCTCGCCATGGACTACGAGGTCTTCCTGGTCTCCCGCATGCGGGAGGCGTACGTCCACGGGGACCGGCCCGGCCAGGCGGTCGTCTCCGGGTTCCGGTACAGCGCCCGCGTCGTGGTGGCCGCCGCACTGATCATGATGGCCGTGTTCTCCGGGTTCGTCGGCGCCGGTGAATCCATGATCAAGATGATCGGGTTCGGTCTGGCCACGGCCGTCCTGTTCGACGCGTTCGTCGTCCGCATGGCACTCGTGCCCGCCGTCCTCGCCCTGCTCGGCAAGGCGGCGTGGTGGATGCCGCGTTGGCTGGACAGGCTCCTGCCCCGCGTCGATGTGGAAGGCGAGGCTCTCAGCCGCCGGTCCTCCACCGCCCCGGCCCCGGTGGACACGACCGAGCTGGAATCGGCTCACGTCTGACAGCCGTAGCGCCCGAGGGCCGCCCGTGCGGGACACGGGCGGCCCTCGTCGGCGGTTCGCACACGGCGCGCCCCCCATGGACCCAGATCGCTCTGACCGGAGTACCCGATGAACACCAGCTGGCAGCGGTACGCGAAGAACCATCCCCGCGTCGTCGACACGATGGCCATCCTGCTGCTGTTCGCCGCCTCCCTCTCCGGAACCATGTTGAGCAGCGTGGAACCCTTCACCCAGCGGATCGACTGGTGGCCCGGCGCGCTCCTGGCGGGCGTCGCCTGCACAGCCCTGTGGTGGCATCGCAGCCACCCCCGCACCGTTGTCGCGATCACCGCGGTCTGTGCCAACGCCGGCAGCGCGCTGGGCTACCTGCTGACCGCCCTGCTGCTGGCACCGACCATGGCCGCGCTGTACTGGCTCGCCATTCACACCGACCGGAAGACCGCACGCACCTACTGCTTCGCCGTCATCGCACTGCTGGTGCCCACGACACTGATCGTCGCCCCCTACCACCACTCGTTGATCCTCAGGACGATCAACCCCGCCTTCTCGCTGCTGGTGCCGGTCGCCTGGGGTACGGCGGTCCGGCTCCGGCGCGCCTATATGGAGGCCGTGCACGCCCGCGCCGAATACGCCGAGCGCACCCGCGAGGAGGAGGCGCGGCACCGGGTCGCCGAGGAGCGCATGCGCATCGCCCGTGAGCTGCACGACGTGGTCGCCCACCACTTGGCCCTGGCCAACGCCCAGGCCGGCACCGCCGGCCACCTCGCGCGGACCGACCCCGACCAGGCGCAGAAGATCCTCACCGACCTCGCCGGTACGACGTCCTCGGCGCTGCGCGAGCTCAAGGCCACCGTCGGCCTGCTGCGTCAACCGGACGACCCCGAGACGCCCCTGGAACCGTCCCCCGGACTCGGTCGGCTCTCCGAACTGACCACCGCGTTCGCGTCCGCCGGACTCAAGGTCACCGTCACCACCGAGGGCGAGGCGAGACAACTCTCACCGGGTGTGGACCTGACAGCGTTCCGGATCGTGCAGGAGGCGCTCACCAACGTCACCAAACACGCCGCCGCGGGCACCGCGCGCGTGAGGCTCGCGTACTCCCGTGACCTGCTGACCATCACGGTCAGCGACGACGGAGAAACCGCGGCCCCCACCGTGCCGGTCCCGGGCGGCGGCTTCGGCCTCATCGGGATGCGCGAGCGCGCCCAGTCCGTCGGTGGCCGCCTGCAAACAGGTCACCGCCCCGAAGGCGGCTTCGCCGTCACCACTGAACTGCCGATTCGCCCCTAGACAGCCTGGACAGCCCGGACAGCCTGGACGGACAGAACCCGGAAGTGACCGAAACAGATGACCATCCGCGTCGTGCTCGCCGACGATCAGGCCCTCCTGCGGGCGACCTTCCGGATCCTGATCGACTCCTGCTCCGACATGGGCGTGGTCGCCGAAGCCGCCGACGGCACGGAAGCGATCGAGCTCACCCGCGCCCATCACCCCGACGTCGTCCTCATGGACATCCGCATGCCCGGCACCGACGGCCTGGCCGCCACCACCGCCGTCTGCTCCGATCCGGACCTGTCCGCCACCCGCGTCCTCATCCTCACCACCTTCGAGACCGAGGAGTACGTCGCCCGGGCACTCCGCGCAGGCGCGAGCGGCTTCCTCGGCAAGGACGTCACCGCCGACGCACTCCTCACCGCCATCCGCACCGTGGCGTCCGGCGATGCCCTCCTCTCCCCCCTGGCCACCCGAGCCCTCATCACCCGCTTCCTCGCCACCCCCGCACCCGGCAGCCACCTGGCGCCCCCCGAACGCCTGGCCGTCCTCACCGCCCGTGAGCGAGAAGTGATGGCACTGGCCGCAGAAGGCATGTCCAACCACGAGATCGCTGAAAGACTCGTTGTCAGCCCACTGACCGTACGCAGCCATATCCATCGCGCCATGACGAAACTGCGCGCGCGTGACCGCGCCCAACTGGTTGTCGTCGCCTACCAGTCCGGCCTCGTCACGCCGTGACGTCGCGCCAGGTGCCGGGGAGGGCCGTAGCGCTCGGCGGAGGGCGCATGCGGAGGCGAGGCGGCTCCGCTCGCCCCTTCCGGACCTAGAACAGCTTCACGTGCGTGCAGCCATGCCGGGCCGCGGATCGCTCCGCGAACTCCCGCAACGCTTCGCGGGCGTACCCACGCTGCGGCTTGGCGTCGTGGTCGCCGTCGCGGTAGTCGACCACGAAGACCGCCTGTCGCGGTGAGCCGGGGCAAACCGCCTCGGCCCGGAAGAGGAAGTCCGTCCGCAGCGGCTTGGTCACCGCCGAGTCGAGCTCCCTGCCGGTCTGCGTCTTCATACGTTGGTCGTCCGCGAAGGTGCCGTAGTAGGAGGACAGGCGGAACAGGGCCTGGCCCTTGTCGTCGATCAGCATGCAATCTTCCACGGGCGCGCGACCTGCGGCCGTCTCGCGGGCACGCGTGATCACCGAGCCCGGCTTGATGCCCGCGCACGTGCCGCCCGCCTCGGCGAGTGGTGGCGCCTCCCGGTACTTCGGCCTCCCGGAGTCGAGCGGCCCCACCCGCTGTACGCGGCCGCCGAAGCGGGCGTCGCAGCCGTACTCGCGGGCGGCGGCCTGCGCGGTCCGCGTCGCGAACCGGGCCAGTCGTACCCGCTGTGCCGCCTCCTCGTACGGCCGCGAACCCCAGCTGTGCACGAACAGCGTCAGGCTGTCCCCGGCGCGCGGACCGTCCGTGTTCCGGCAGTCGAGGACAACGGTGGCCGCGGCGCCATCGCCCGCGAGGTTCACCATGCCCGGCCATCCCGCGCCGATCGGTACCGCGACCGTTGTGGTGAAGGAGCCGGGGTCCCGCCCGGACTCGATGTGCGGGCCCCATGCCTGGGACCGCCATTCCATCCGGACCACGGCACGCTGATTGAACCCGCCCGGCCCGTCGAGCCAGCAGATGACCGGCGGGCCGGACCCGTCCCGGTACTTCTCTCCGTCCGTTCTGCCGACCGCTCTGTGCTTGGTACTGCCGCTGACGTCGTCGGTGCCGAGCAGCGCGCGCACCTCGTCGACGGCCACCGTGCCGTCGCACTCGTCGGCCACGGACTTCTCGTCCCTCCAGCGGTCGTAGCCGCCGCTGAAGTAGAACCACCCCGCCGCGGCGGCGAGTAGCGCCACCGCAATGCCGCCGTATCGTTTGGCCCGTCGCCGCATCGGCGTTCCCCGTTTCACCCCGGCACCCCGCTCACCTGTCGTGATCGCGCCAAGGACGCTAGCAGCTCGCGGTAGAACCCTCTGACGTCTGCCGGCGTCTGCCCCCTCAAAGGATGAACAACGAAGGACCTCGCCCATGACTGAGACGGCTGCCCGCCACCTCTACCTCGCCCGGCACGGCGAGGCATCACCAGACGAGAGCGAGCTGACGGACAACGGCCGCCGGCAAGCCGTACTACTCGGCGAACGCCTCCGGAGCAGCCCGCTCTCCGCCATCCACCACGGCCCGCTGCCACGAGCGGAGCAGACTGCCCGGCTGATCCACGACCAGCTCGACGGCGTTTCACTACAACCCTCGGAACTGGCGGGGGACTACATCCCCCACCTGCCGAAGAGAGAAGAGCTGCCGCCTGATTCGGCCGACGCCATGCTCGACCGCCTCACTCAGTTCCCGGCCGAAGAACGCGAATTCGGACCCCGGCTGGCACAGGAGGCCCTCACCCAGTTCACCGGAGCTGTCAAAGGTGACAAGCCTCGCCATGAACTTGTCGTCACCCACAACTTCCTCATCGGCTGGCTTGTCCGGGCCGCCCTCGACGCTCCGAATTGGCGCTGGATGGGTCTCAACCACGCCAATGCCGCCCTGACGGTCATCCGCTACGCGCCCGATCGGCCCGCCTCCGTGCTCTTCTACAACGACATGGGGCACCTTCCCCCGCATCTCCGCTGGACCGGTTTCCCGTCCGACCTTCACGTGTGACGGCAGTAGCCTTTCGGCAAAGGCGGGCGAACGAGGGGGAATCAGTGCGAGTCACATACGACGCTGAGGCGAACATGGGGTACATCTACCTGGTGGACGAGGTCGGCCCAGGCGAAGCCACCCGGCAGGAACTCACCGAGGACGAATCCGCGGTGCTCGATTTCGACGCGCAGGGACGGCTTCTTGGCATCGAACTTTTCGACGCCAAGGCCAGGTTGCACCCCGATCTCATGGCCATCGCCGAGAAAAGCGGGTGAGCCGCGTCCGTTGAAGCGTCGCGCTTGGCGGTCATGAGATTCCTCCGGCGTGCTTGGGCACGGGGCACTCGTCTTCGTTGTAGTCAGACAGTCGCCTGCCCCTGCTCTCTGCTACTCGCAGCGTGTCGCGCAGTGCCTCACACAGCCGCTGCGCGAGGAAGCGGAGCTCTGTGGTGCTTGCCTTGCGGTCGTCCAGCAGCGCGTGGGCGTGGCCGAGGAGTTCCGTCCCCATGGACAGTTGCAGTGCCTCGATCTGGTCCGCTCGTCGGTTCAGGAGACTGTCGCCGTTGTCCGAGGACAGATAGCAGGGCCTGCCGTCCGGATCGGACCAGGGCAGCAGGCGCAGGCCGGTCATCGCGTCCATCCGGCGGCCTCCCCGACATGGTGCGGACCGGGCGTACGGGCGGCGCAAACCGCTCTCACTCGTTCGAGGGCACGGGCCATAGGGTGGTTCATGTTCATCAGCTCCCATCAGCTGGTGGGCCACGCCCCCGGACGTCCGCAACGTCGCGGGGGTCTTGCGCACTGCCCACCAGTGCAGCGCCTCGACGGGAGCCGTGAGCCGTTCGCGACCGGACGTTGGGGCGGACGTTTTCTCCTGACGGCGCATCGATCGCATCGCTACGCTGAGTGTTCGGTCGCGCACGTGGGGAGAAAGTCAATGGCGGACAGCGGCGTCAGCAGACTTGCAGGGTTGCGCAAGGCGGCGGGGTATACCCAGGTGGCCTTCGTTTCGGACTTCGTCCGCGAGGCGGCCCGACTGGTCATCGACGCCTCGTTGAGCGTCCGCCAACTCCGGCGATGGGAGAGCGAGTCGCCTCCACCGTTACCGCATCCGGGCCAGCAGGCCGTTCTGGAAGCGATGTTCGGGCTTCCGCTTGCGGAGATGGGGTTCGATGTTCCTTCGCATCGGCATTCGACCGTCGAGAGGATCGGCGACGATGGAGAGGTGAAGCGTCGAGCATTCGTCACTGGATCAGGCGCGGCCGTGGCGGCAACGATCCTCCCGAACCAGCGCGGCCCCCGTATCGGTGCCGGCGAAGTGGCGGCGTTCCGCGCCCGGCTGGTCGAGCTCTATACCGTGGATCATCGCTCGGGAGGCATTCCCGCGAAGGCGGGAGCGCGGCGACTTGAGCAGCACATCACGCGGGCCCTGAGTCATAGCGTCTACACGAGTGGGGTTGGCCGGGATCTTCAGGCCATGCTTTCTGAGCTGCACAGTAATCAGGCCTGGTACGGCTATGACAGCGGGCCGATTGGGCAAGCACGCGCCGTCGCCATGGAGGCCTTGACCGCCGCCCAACTCATTGGTGACGGCCTCTTGCAGCTTTCGGCATTGGAAACACTCGTGCTGATCGACATCAAGGCGGACCGGTTGTGGGAAGCCGCGTCAGCGGTCGAGTTCGCGTATGGCTTGGCCGCCAGGAGTGGGGCGGGACCAACCGTGCATCTCGTGATCGCCCTGCGCGAGGCCAACGTCGCTACGAATGCGGGGGATACGGCCGCCGCCCGGCGGGCGCTCAGTCGTGCACTTTCGTACCAGAGTCGTGCTGATATGGACACGGATGTGCCGGACTGGGCGCGGTTCGCCAGCCCCATTGAGATCGACTACGCCACAGCGGATATGTACATGAGCGTTGGCGACCCACGACGTGCCGTGCCATTTTTGCGTGCCGCCGTCGATGGTTTGGCAGGCGGCTATGCCCGCAACACAGCCTGGTACCGGTCCAAGCTGGCCAGCACGCTCCTCGACGCCGGTGAGGTCGAGGAGGCGTGCGCCGAGATGGGAACTGTGCTGGACGCCTACGGAGAGATCGACTCCGACCGCCTCACCCGGCGCATTGACGCTTTCCAGAGGACAGCCACGGCTATTGACACCGCAGTGGCGCGTGACACTTCCGCTCGCATCCGTGAGGCCACACGAGGAGGCTGTACATGACCGTGTCGGAGACGATCGCTGTCGAGCGCATGGACGGCTCGGCTGCCGCGCAGACCGAGGCGGAGTTCAGGCTCGTTTACGCGGAGGTCTTCGCGGAGGAGCCGTACGAGGAGACTCCCGAATCGGTCCACGAGAACTTCCGGCGGTTCCGTTCCCAGGTCCGCAAGGCGACCTTCCGGGGAGCCCTCGCCCGCACCACAGGCGGCGAGCCCGTCGGCATCGCCTACGGCTACCCGCTCAGCCCGAGCACCGGCTGGTGGGACCGGCTCACGACGCCGGTCAGCCAAGAGCTGCGCCGCGAGGACGGGCGGCGGACGTTCGGGCTGATGGAACTCGCTGTGCGCGCCCCGTGGCGCCGCCAGCATGTGGCCCTCCGACTGCATCAGGCAGTCCTGGCCGACACCACCGCAGAACGCGTGCTGCTCAACGCACGGCCGGACGTCGAGGCCGCGCAGGCCGCGTACCAATCGTGGGGATACCGCAAGGTGGGCGAGGCCCACCCATGGGACGGCGCCGACCTGCATGACGTGATGATGCTCGACCTGCGCCGAGAGGGCGGCTAGCCGCCGACGAGACGGGAGGGGGTGGGGGTGCAGGGGTGGTGCCCTGGACGCTTACGCATATTTGTGGCGCCAAGTTCCGGGCAAGACCACGCTTCCGGGCACCGGCGCCGTAAATATGCGGTCCAGGGTGACAGCCCCGGAGGCCCTACCCCCGGCACCACTCACGAACAGCAGGCGCACCCCCCACGAACCCGCACCCAACCAACGTGCTCAGCCCAGCAGCACGTCCCGCCAGACCTCGGGCAGCGCCGTCGCCACGTCGTACGCCGCGATCGGCGCGCCGGAGGGCGTCGTGGCGTGGCGGGCGGCCAGGCCGTGGAGGTAGGCGCCGGCGGAGGCGGCGTCGTGGGCGGGCAGGCCGGTGGCGAGGAGGGAGCCGGTCAGGCCGGAGAGGACGTCGCCGCTGCCCGCCGTGGCGAGCCAGCCGGTGCCGGTGGGGTTGACGCGTACGGGGCCCGAGCCCGGGCCGGAACAGACGAGCGTCGTCGAGCCCTTGAGGAGGACGGTCGCGCCGTAGTGCTCGGCGAGGGCGCGTACAAAGGCGAGGCGGCTGCGCTCGACCTCCTCGCGCGCCACGCCAAGCAGCGCCGCGGCCTCCCCGGCGTGCGGGGTGAGGATCGTGGCCGCGCCGCGTGAGCGCAGGTCGCCGGAGGGGAGCAGGCGCAGCCCGTCCGCGTCGACGAGGAGCGGGACGTCGGAGGCGAGGACGTCGTCGAGGGACTGGCGGGCGGCCGGGTCGTCGCCGAGGCCGGGGCCGACCACCCACGCCTGGACGCGGCCGGCCTTGTGCGGCGGGCCGGAGTGGACGAGGGTCTCGGGGAAGCGGGCGATGACCGCGTCGGCCGCCGGGCCCACGTACCGGACCGCGCCCGCCCCGCCGCGCAGCGCGCCCGCGACGGCCAGGACCGCGGCGCCCGGGTAGCGGGCCGAGCCCGCCACGACGCCGACGACGCCGCGCCGGTACTTGTCGCTCTCCGCGCTGGGGCGGGGCAGGAGGGCCGCGACGTCGTGGTGCTGGAGGGCCTCGGCGTCGGGGGTGGCGGGCAGATGGGGGGCCAGACCGATGTCGATCAGCCGCAGCGCGCCCGCGTGTTCATGGGCGGGGTCGATGAGCAGGCCGGGCTTGTAGGTGCCGAAGGTGACGGTCGCGTCGGCGCGCACGGCGGGGCCGCGCACCTCGCCGGTGTCGGCGTCGACGCCGCTGGGCAGGTCGACGGCGACCATGGTGCCGCGCACGGCCCGGATCAGGCGCTCGGCGTCGGGCCGCAGGCCGCCCTTGCCGCCGATGCCGACGATCCCGTCGAGGACCAGGTCGGCCTGGGCCAGGACCGCTTCGGCGGAGACGGAGGCGGAATCAGAAGAGGCGGGGAGCGCGCGCCCGCCCGCGGCGCGCAGCGCCCGCAGCCCGCCCGCGTGGGCGCGGTCGGGGGCCAGCAGTACGGCCGTCACTCCCGCCCCGCGCCGGGCGAGGCGGGCCCCGGCGTAGAGCGCGTCGCCGCCGTTGTCGCCGCTGCCCACCAGGAGGGCCACCCGGGCCCCGTACACGCGGCCCAGCAGCCCCGCGCAGGCGGCCGCCAGGCCCGCGGCCGCGCGCTGCATGAGCGCTCCTCGGGGCAGCCGCGCCATCAGGTCCCGCTCCGCGGCCCGTACGGTCTCGACGCTGTAGGCAATCCTCATGGCGACCAGTTTCCCGGACCTTTGCCGCACTCGCCGGGCGCCTGTGCGGACGGCTCGTGCGGAAGCACGCGCTCCGCGCGCGGGGCGGGCCTGAGAGACTGACGCTGATGAACGAGACACCGATGCGCGCCCGTGCCGTGGTCGACCTGGCCGCCCTGCGGGCCAATGTGCGCGCGCTGCGCGCCGCGGCCCCCGGGGCCGAGCTGATGGCCGTGGTCAAGTCGGACGCCTACGGCCACGGCGCCGTGCCCTGCGCGCGCGCCGCCCGCGAGGCGGGCGCGAGCTGGCTGGGCACGGCCACGCCCGAGGAGGCGCTGGCGCTGCGCGCCGCGGGTGACACGGGCCGGGTGCTGTGCTGGCTGTGGACGCCGGGCGGCCCGTGGCGGGAGGCGATCGAGGCGGACGTCGACGTGTCGCTGAGCGGGCTGTGGGCGCTGTGGGAGGCCGTCGCCGCGGCCCGGGAGTGCGGCCGTACGGCGCGCGTGCAGCTGAAGGCGGACACCGGGCTGGGCCGCAACGGCTGCCCGCCCGAGGAGTGGCCGGAACTCATCGCCGCCGCGCGGGCCGCCGAGGCGGAGGGCACGGTGAAGGTGACCGGTCTGTGGTCGCACTTCGCGTGCGCGGACGAGCCGGGACACCCGTCGATCGCCGCGCAGCTGGAGGTGTTCCGGGCGCTGCTGGCGCAGGCGGAGGAGGCGGGGCTGCGCCCGGAGGTGCGGCACATGGCCAACTCGCCGGCGACGCTGACGCTGCCCGAGTCGCACTTCGACCTCGTACGGACCGGGATCGCGGTCTACGGGATCTCGCCGAGCCCGGAGGTCGGCCACCCCGGGGACTTCGGGCTGCGCCCGGTGATGACGCTGGTGGCCTCGCTCGCCTCGGTCAAGCGGGTGCCGGGCGGACACGGCGTGTCGTACGGGCACCGCTATGTCACCCCCGGCCCGACCACGCTCGCGCTGGTGCCGGTGGGCTACGCGGACGGGATTCCGCGGCATGCCTCCGGGACGGGTCCGGTGCTGGTGGCGGGCAAGTGGCGGACGGTGGCCGGCACGGTGGCCATGGACCAGTTCGTGGTGGATCTCGGCGGTGACAGCGCGGCGCCGGGGGACGAGGTGGTGCTGTTCGGGCCCGGTGACCGGGGCGAGCCGACCGCGGAGGACTGGGCGCGGGCGGTCGGCACGATCGCGTACGAGATCGTCACGAGGATCGGGGCACGCGTGCCGCGCGTTTATGTGGGTCACGCTGCGGGCACTGGGAACTGACCATGGAAGGCGACAGCACAGCGGAGACGGCGGCACGGGTGGCGGCGGGGGCAACGGCCGTGGGGTGGCGGCGCGGCGCGGGTTTCGCGGGCGTCGCCATCGGTGTCGTCGCGGCGGGCGCGGCCATGGGCGTCGGGCTCGAGCGGCTGACGGTGGGCCGTGGCGTACGGCGCAAGGCGCGGCTGGAGCTGGACGCGGCGGGCCCGTTCGGCACGCTGCGCGGTACCCCGGGCACGGCGGTCGCCGACGACGGCACCGAGCTGTACTACGAGGTCGAGGACATACCGGCGCAGACGCCGGCGCGCCGCAAGCGGCTGCTCGGGCGGCGCACCCCCGCCCCGATCACGGTGATTTTCAGCCATGGCTACTGTCTGGCCCAGGACTCCTGGCACTTCCAGCGCGCGGTGCTGCGCGGCGGGGTCCGCGCCGTCTACTGGGACCAGCGGTGCCACGGAAGGTCGGCGCGGGGCCGCGCCCAGATGGACGGCACGCAGGTCACCATCGACCAGCTCGGCCGCGATCTGAAGGCCGTGATCGACACGGCGGCGCCCGAGGGGCCGCTGGTGCTGGTGGGGCACTCGATGGGCGGCATGACGATGATGGCGCTGGCCGCGCAGTTCCCGGAGCTGGTGCGCGAGCGGGTGATCGGCGCGGCGTTCGTGGGCACGTCGTCGGGGCATCTCAGCGAGGTCAGCTTCGGACTGCCGGTGGTCGGGGTGAACGCGGTACGGCGGCTGCTGCCGGGCCTGCTGAAGGCGCTGGGGTGGCAGGCGGAGCTGGTCGAGCGAGGGCGGCGGGCCACGGCCGATCTGTTCGCGGGCGTGATCAAGCGCTATTCGTTCGGGTCGAAGGACGTGGACCCGGGGGTCGCGCGGTTCGCGGAGCGGCTGATCGAGGCGACGCCGATCGATGTGGTCGCGGAGTTCTACCCGGCCTTCGTGGAGCACGACAAGGCGGAGGCGCTGCCGGTCTTCGACGGGCTGCCGGTGCTGGTGCTGGCGGGCGACAAGGACCTCATCACCCCGATGGAGCACAGCGAGGCCATCGCGGAGGCGCTGCCCGGCGCGGGCCTGGTGATCGTCGAGGAGGGCGGGCACCTGGTGATGCTGGAACACCCCGAAGAGGTGAACGGACATCTGATCGACCTGCTGGCGCAGGCGGCCGGTACGGACACCTCGCGGGCCGCGTCCGGCGGGAGCGGACGGCGGCGTACGGCGCGCGGGTAGCGGCTCCCGGGCCCGGCCCGGGTCGGGGCCCGAGCCGTAACATCGGCCGGTATGGAGACCCCGCACGCCACCGGCCCGTACGCCACCCTGCGCATCACCGTCACCTCGCCCGAGCAGATGCGGGAGCTGGGGCGCAGGCTTGCCAAGCTGCTGCGCCCCGGTGACCTGGTGCTGCTCACCGGGGAGCTGGGCGCGGGCAAGACGACGCTGACCCGCGGCCTGGGGGAGGGGCTCGGGGTGCGCGGCGCGGTCACCTCGCCGACGTTCGTGATCGCGCGCGTCCACCCGTCGCTGGGCGACGGCCCGCCGCTGGTGCATGTGGACGCCTACCGGCTGGGCGGGGGCCTGGACGAGATGGAGGACCTGGACCTCGATGTGTCGCTGCCGGAGTCGGTGGTGGCCGTGGAGTGGGGCGAGGGGAAGGTCGAGGGGCTCTCGGAGGACCGGCTGCACGTCGTCATCGAGCGGACGGCGGGGGACGAGGCCACCGCGCCGGAGGACGTCCGGGGCGTGGTGGTGACCGGGGTCGGGCCGCGCTGGGCGGGTGAGGATCTGGCGTCGCTGGCGGGCTGAGGTTCCGGCCGCGGCGCCGACAAGGTTCCGGCCGCGGCGCCGACAAGGTTCCGACAAGCCGTCGGCAAAATGTTGCGCGAGGGGCATCCCCCGTGGTCACATGGGAAGAGAGGCTAAGTTAGGCGTGCCTAAGTTGGCCGTTTGCCCCAGGACCCTTAGGAGGCATCCATGCCGTCCCGAGAGCCCGCTGCCGAGGCGGGCCGGCGCGATGACCGGTCCCCGTCGATGAGGGAACTGCTGGCCGCCTGCGCGGCGGCGAGCGCGGTGTCCACGCCGCCGGAGTGCCCGTCACCCGGCCCGGCGCCCGCCGCGGCGGGCGAGCCGGAAGAGGCCGGCGCGTGCGAGGGGGAGGACGAACCGCGCCGCGACGCGGCGTAGCGGGCGTGGCGCGGCGCGCGCCGAAGGTCAGGCGAGGACGACGACCTTCGTGCCGGCCTGCGCGAACTGCCACATCGCCGTGGCGTCCGCGCGGCTCTCCCGGATGCCGCCGGTCTTCTTCGTCGCGTTCGGGTCGGGGAGCGAGCCGTCGACCGCCGCGCTGAAGCCGTACACGACCCCCGCTTCCGTGTTGAAGACGACGACGTGTTCGACCTGTACCCCGTCCGAGCCGATCGTGCTCGCCACGCGCGAGGTGACCTCGTACGTCCCGGGGGCCGGGCTCGCCGTGCTGGGGGAGACCACGAAGGTGTGGGTCGCCTTCTCGTCGGCGTCCACCAGCCAGACCCGCCGTTCCCCCAGCGCGTAGACCACGCGGAGCCCGGAGCCGGATTTGGCCGGCAGCGCGGTGGACTTCTTCTTGTCGCCCTTGTCCTTGGTCTTGGCCTTGTCCTCGGAGCCGCCCGCCTTGGAGTCGCGCACGGAGTGGGAGGGGCGGTCGGGAGCGGTCGCCGACGCCTGATAGGCGAGGAAGCCCACGCCGCCGAGCGCGGCGGCGGTGAGCGCGGCCACGACGGTCCCGGTGCTGCTCCTTGGCACGGCTTGCCACCCTCTCCTCGGCTCCGGATTCCTCCCGTCGCCGCGGGCCGGACCGCGGGCGGACAGAGGACAAGCCGACCGTAGCACCGGAGCGCGGTCCCCATGTGCGCCACAACCTCCCCCAGGCTTCGCCCGGGAGGTGCCCCCTCCCGCGCGCACCCCGTCCCCCTCCGGCGCGCGCTCGCGGTGCGCGCCCCGCGGCGGAGCGGCCCCCGCCGCGGGCGCCGTAGGCTGTCCTCGTGCTGTTGCTCGCGCTTGACACCGCCACCCCCGCCGTCACCGTCGCCCTGCACGACGGCACCGCCGTCCTCGCCGAGTCGCGTCAGACCGACGCGCGGCGCCACGGCGAGCTGCTGCTGCCCGCCGTCGACCGGGTGCTGGCCGAGGCGGGGACCGTGCTCGGCGAGGTGACCGATCTGGTCGTCGGCGTGGGGCCTGGCCCGTATACCGGGCTGCGGGTCGGCCTGGTGACCGCGGCCACCTTCGGGGCGGCCCTCGGCATCCCCGTGCACGGGCTGTGCACGCTCGACGGGATCGCGTACGCCGCCGGGCAGGCCGGTCTGGAAGGGCCCTTCGTCGTGGCCACGGACGCGCGGCGCAAAGAGGTCTACTGGGCGCGGTACGACGACGCCCGCACCCGGGTGACCGAGCCGGCCGTCGACCTGCCGGCGGACCTCGGCGAGCGGGTGGCCGGGCTGCCGGCCGTCGGCGCGGGCGCCCTGCTCTACCCGGCCGCCTTCGCGGACGTACCGGCCGGGATGCCCGAGCACCAGTCGGCCGGCGCGCTGGCGGCGCTGGCCGCCGAGAAGCTGGCGCGCGGCGAGGAACTGCTGCCCGACCGGCCGCTGTATCTGCGCCGCCCCGACGCCCAGGTGCCCGCCAACTACAAGGTGGTCACGCCCCGGTGACCCCCGCGACACCGCAGGCCCCGGTGGTGCGCGAGATGCGCTGGTGGGACATCGAGAGCGTGCTGCGGCTCGAAGTGGACCTCTTCCCGGACGACGCCTGGTCGCCCGGCATGTTCTGGTCCGAGCTCGCCCATGCCCGCGGCCCGGCCGCGACCCGCCACTACGTGGTCGCGGAGGCGGGCGGCCGGCTGGTGGGTTACGCGGGGCTCGCCGCCGTCGACCGCACGGCCGATGTGCAGACCATCGCCGCCGCCCGCGACCACTGGGGCACCGGGCTCGGCGCCCGGCTGCTGACCAACCTCATCACGGCCGCCACCGCCTTCGAGTGCCATGAGGTACTGCTGGAGGTGCGCGTCGACAATCTGCGGGCGCAGCGCCTCTACGAGCGCTTCGGCTTCGCGCCCCTCGGCATCCGCAAGGGCTACTACCAGCCGGGGAACGTGGACGCGCTGGTGATGCGCTTGGCGGACCCGGCCTCCCCCACGCCCGCCGCGCAGTGCCCCGTGCAAGGACAAGGCTCCGTACAAGGCTCCGCACAAGGAACGAAGACCCATGGCTGACGAACCGCTCGTACTCGGCATCGAGACCTCCTGCGACGAGACCGGCGTCGGCATCGTCCGCGGCCACACCCTCCTCGCCGACGCCGTCGCCTCCAGCGTCGACGAGCACGCCCGCTTCGGCGGCGTGGTCCCCGAGGTGGCCAGCCGGGCGCATCTGGAGGCGATGGTCCCCACCATCCAGCGCGCCCTGAAGGAGGCCGGGGTCGCCCCGTCCGACCTGGACGGCGTCGCGGTCACCGCCGGGCCCGGGCTCGCGGGGGCGCTGCTGGTCGGCGTCTCGGCCGCCAAGGCGTACGCGTACGCGCTCGGCAAGCCGCTCTACGGCGTCAACCACCTGGCCTCGCACATCTGCGTGGACCAACTGGAGCACGGCCCGCTGCCCGAGCCGACGATGGCCCTGCTGGTGAGCGGCGGCCACTCCTCGCTGCTGCTCGCGCCCGACATCACCTCGGACGTCCGCCCGCTCGGCTCGACGATCGACGACGCGGCGGGCGAGGCGTTCGACAAGATCGCCCGGGTGCTGCACCTCGGCTTCCCGGGCGGCCCGGTCATCGACCGCATGGCGCGCGAGGGCGACCCGGACGCGATCGCCTTCCCGCGCGGGCTGACCGGCCCGCGCGACGCCCCGTACGACTTCTCCTTCTCCGGCCTCAAGACCGCCGTGGCCCGCTGGATCGAGGCCAGGCGGGCGGCGGGCGAGGACGTGCCGGTGGCCGATGTCTCGGCCTCCTTCCAGGAGGCGGTCGTGGACGTGCTGACCCGCAAGGCCGTGCGGGCCTGCCGGGACGAGGGCGTCGACCACCTGATGATCGGCGGCGGGGTGGCCGCCAACTCCCGGCTGCGCGCCATGGCGGAGCGCCGCTGCGAGGACGCGGGCATCACGCTGCGCGTGCCCCGGCCCAAGCTGTGCACGGACAACGGCGCGATGGTCGCGGCGCTGGGCGCGGAGATGGTGGCGCGCGGGCGGGCCGCGTCGGCCTGGGACCTGTCGGCGGACTCCTCGCTGCCGGTGACCGACCCGCATGTCCCGGCCCCCGCGGGCCACGACCACGACCATGTGCACGACCACGACCATGTGCACGAGCTGAGCCGGAAGAACCTCTACGCATGACCGTCGCCCTGATGTGGGAGGCGCGGGCCGTGGAGGGCGGCGGCGAGCGGCTGCTGGCCTGGGCCCGCGGTCAGCGGCTCGACCCCGCGCCGCTGCGCCGCGAGACCCTCCGCGCCCCCGCGGACCGCGTCCTGGTCATCACCTGGTGGGACGCCCCGTACGAC
Source organism: Streptomyces sp. NPDC028305 (assembly GCF_055569495.1). Classification (NCBI taxonomy): domain Bacteria; kingdom Bacillati; phylum Actinomycetota; class Actinomycetes; order Kitasatosporales; family Streptomycetaceae; genus Streptomyces; species Streptomyces sp. NPDC028305. The sequence goes on along the minus strand of NZ_JBVHTN010000011.1, from coordinate 247,612 downwards.
GCCGAGCTGCCCGAACTCCCCGAGCCGGGGGAGGACTTGGTGCGCCGGGCCGTGCACCGCTGGCGGTTCGAGTCCGTCGAGTCCGCCGCGCCCGAGGTGTGAGCCGGATGCCGGGCCCCAGCCTCCCGCCGCCACCCGACCCCGCCTCGGACATATGGCCGCCGCCCGACCACGCCGACCTCCTCGCCGAGCGGGAGGAGGCGCTGCGCGAGCTGGTGCCCTGGTATCTGGGGCGGCGGCGGGCGCTGCTGTTCTGGCTGGCGGCCGGGCTCATCTCGGTGGGGTGGGTGGCGGCCTGGGCGGGGAGCCGCTACGTGGGCATGGGCGATGTGGTCAGCGTCGTGCTCGGCGTCTTCTTCCTGGCCGTGGCGGTGGGGTTCGTGGTGCCCACGACGCTGGCCATGACCTCCGGCGTCCGGGACGACCTGGAGGCGCGCGAGCGGCTCCGCGCCTGGGCCGGGGCGGGGCGGGACCGGGACTCCCTGGCCCGGTGGCACTCCCCGGGCCGGGCTCTCTTCTGGCTGCTGCCGTCTCTGCTGCTGTGCTGCTTCGGGTCGGCCTCGGCGGCCAGGGCGGCCGCCGTGGACGGTTCCGTCCGGGCCCTGGGGTGCGCGGTCGTCCTCGCGGGGACGGGAGCGCTGGGCATGGCCAAGGCGGTCGGCTACTACCGCCTGGTCACCCGCGAACTCACCCCCGCGCCCGAGGCGGACCCGGAGGGCGACCGGCCGGACGACATGTTCTGAGCGTCCGGCCTCGGCGAGGGTGTTGGTGTCGCTGTCGGTTCGGGGAGGGTCAGGCCGCGGGGTCCGGCTCGTCGTGGCCGTCCGTGCCCTGCGGTCCGGGCTGCTCCTCCCACGACCTCTGCAACACCTGGAACCTGTGCAGCAGTTCCAGATAGCGGGGGTCGGCGTCCGCCCCCTGCGCCTTCGTCGCCTCCTCGACGGCGTTCAGCATCTGCCTGATCCGCACCGCGTCCATGCTCACATCGCGCTGGAGCTTCTTGTAGGCGGTGGCCGCGGGCCCCTTCCCGTCCTTGTCGACGGACTCGACCAGGAGGTTCAGACGCTTGATCTTCGTCTCGACGTAGCTCTGCGTCTCCTCCAGGTCTTTGATCAGGCTTGTCAGATCCTGATCCGATACGGACAGTTTTTCTTTGCCCATGCCCCCTGCCACCCTCTCATCCGCCCATTAGCGGGATGATCGTGCCATGGCCGGGGGTCTGCCCGAAGGGCTACCTCGGCAATTGGACGCCCTCCGGCGCCTCGATGCCGAACTCGGCGGCGAGTACGGCCAGCACCTCGGCCTCATCGGCCAGTTCGCGCTGGGCGCGGGTGCCGTCGCGGTCCGTCTCGGTCAGGGTGTGCCCGCTCAGTGCCAGATGCCGGTCGGCGGTGGTGCGCTGGACGTGGAGGGTGCGCCGGAAGGGCGAGCGCGGGTGGGTCGCCACATACCAGTTGAAGATCTCGTAGTCGGGGCGCTCGCAGGGTTCGAGGGTGAAGGCGTACTGGTCCTCCCACGCCCCGTCCGCCCCGTCGAGGAATGCCTGGAGCACCCACAGGTCCTCATGGCCGGGGTGCGGCTCGCGGACGAAGCGGTGGCGGCGGATCCCGTCGTGGAACTCGGTGTCCGCGGCCAGCGGCACCGCCTCCAGCAGACCGCCGATGCTGCCGAAGCCGACATCGGCCACGTACGGTTCGCGCTCGCCCGGGACCTCGACGAGCAGCAGCATGTGCGTACGGGGGCGGAGGGCGCCGCGGGCGCCGACGCGCACCCGGGCGGCCAGGCCGGTGACGGTGAAGCCGAGGGCCCTCAGGGCGGCGGCGAACAGCGTGTTCTGCTCGTAGCAGTAGCCGCCGCGCGGGGCGCGGACCAGCTTGGCCTCCAGGTCGGGGAGGGCGAGCGAGGGCGCCGAGCCGCGCAGGGGGTCGAGGTTCTCGAACGGTATGGACGTCACATGCGCGAAGGCCAGCGCGCGCAAGGACGCCGCGCTCGGGCCGCGTTCGCCGGGCCGGCCGATGCGGGCGAGGTAGGCGTCGAGGTCCAGCCGGGGCGTGCTCGGGGCCTCGGGCATGGTGGTGGTCTCGGTCATGGTGATCAACGTAACGACGCCCGGCCGGGCGCGCGTCGGGCCGAGGAGGCAGGGGACCTGGTCCGCTGGGCGTAGGGCTCGGGCGGTGGGGTGGTCATGGCGGTGTCACCGTTAAGGACAGGCGGTCGAACTCACCGGCCTTGATGCCGTCGAGCAGCGATCTGAGCTCGGTGGGGGTGGTGGTCACGACTCTGTCGGGGTCGTCGCTCTCCCGGAGCGCTATGTCCTCGCCCATGGAGGCGACCTCGACGCAGGCGTCTCCCTCGCCTTGGCCGGAGTAGGAGGACTTCTGCCAGTTGATGGTGCGCATTTCCTTGCTTTCAGAGGCGCTGAACGGCGGCGCGCACGACAGAGCGCGATTCCTCGTCGGGCAGGGCCACCTCCGCGCTGCGGTCCAGGACCCCTCGGTACTTGCGCAGCTGGGACTCCGCGTCCAGGAACATCGAGCCGAGGGCCGAGTCGAACTGCACGGTGTCCAGCTGCGGTACGGGCCCCGAGGCGTAGGTGACCGTGGAGCCGGCGACCGGGAAGCCGTCCGTGTCGAGCGGGATGACGCGCACGGTGACGTACTCGCGCTCCGACGCCTCCAGCAGCCGCTCCAGCTGGGCCCGCAGCACTCGCGCCCCGCCGAACCGGGTGTGCAGGGCGGCCTCGTGGATGACGAAGGTGCACTCGGGAGGGGTGTCCCGGTCCAGGATGTCCCGGCGCTTCATCCGGTGGGAGAGCCTGCGGCGCAGCTCCGTCGGTGACCACGGGGGCACGGCCTGGCCCATCACCGCGTGTGCGTACTCCTCCGTCTGGAGAAGCCCGGGAATGTGGATGAGGCCGACTACGCGCAGGCTCGACGCGTAGTACTCCATCTCGGCCAGGTCGAGTCCGCCGGTGGCGATGAGCCCCCGGTACTCCTCCCACCAACCGCCCTTGCGCTCATGGGTCATGGCGGCGAGCGCGTCGATGTACGCGATGTCCGGGCAGGCGTAGATGGCGGCGAGGGTCCGTACGCGCTCCTCGCTCACCCCGAACCGGGCCAGCTCCAGGTTGGTGATGTGGGTCCGGTTGATGCCGAGCCGGTCGGCGGCCTCCTGGATGCTGAGGCCCGCGTCCTCCCGCATCCTGCGCAGTTCGGTGCCCAACCGCTGTTGCCGGGCGGTTGGCGCGTTCCTGGGTGGCATGTCTCTCCCATACGTGTCACCCTCGCGGGCTATTTGTCGGGGAAATTCAACGAATCCGTAGCACTTGTTTGCAGCACTGTCCTACGGTAGGTGCTGTCGCCGTTACGAAGCGTTGATCATCGTAACGGTACGCGCACCAACGGCCCCGTCGCAGGGAGTTGACATGGGACCCGACCACGAGCCCGACGACAGCCCTGCGGACAGTTCGCCCTCCTCGGGACCCGAAGAGCCGTACGTCTACACGCTTCAGAGCACCCGCCGGGCCACCTCCCCGAAGATCTGCCGGGACTTCGTCGCCTGCGTGTTGAACTCCGTGGGCCATGAGGACCTTGTCGAGACCGCGACGGCCTGCACCTCGGAGCTGGCCACCAACGCCTATCTGCACGCCGAGGGCGACTCCCTGATGCTCCGCGTGATGATCGAGCAGCCCCGGCTGCGCATCAGCGTCTACGACGCGAGCACCGAGCTCCCCACGGGCGCGTATCTCCCGGCGGGCGACCGGTTGTACGGGCGCGGGCTCGGGGTGGTCGCGGCGCTGGCCGACGAGTGGGGGACGGCGGACGGGGATCCGACGGGGATGTACGCGAAGGGCGTCTGGTTCGAGCTGAAAACCAGGAACGGCACCGGAGCCTGACGGAGCCGCCCGGGCCGGGTGATTTCCCCCACCCCGCCCTCCCTCGACTGGGGCGGGGTGGGGAAAGGCCTGCTCTCCGAGCCCGGCCCCGGCCGCGTGGCTCAGGCTCGGGCCGGGTGGCCGAGGAGCATGGTGGGGGCGCCGCTCACCCGGGTGAGGAACACCGTGCAGGAATTCACCCCATCGAGGCGGAGCCTCTTCCGCAGCTCCTCCGGCTCGACCGCCGATCCCCGCTTCTTGACCGTCAGGACGCCGACCTTCCGCTCACGCAGCAGCGCCTTGAGCTTCTTGAGGTTGAACGGCAGCACGTCCGTGATCTCGTACGCGGTGGCGTACGGCGTCGGGCGCAGGTCGTCGGCCGTGACATAGGCGATCGTCGGGTCGATGAGGCGGCCGCCGATCCGCGCGGCGACGTCCGCGACCAGGTGCGCGCGGATGACCGCGCCGTCCGGTTCGTACAGCCAGCGCCCGACCGTGCCCGGCTCGGGGTCCGGCAGCAGCGGGGTGCCGAGGAGGGTGTGGTGGTCGGGGAGCAGCGTGGCGCGGCGCAGGCCGGGGCGCGCCGTGCCGAACCACAGCAGGGCCTCCTTCACGTCGCCGTGGTCCGAGATCCACTCGGCCTCCGCGTCCTCGGGGACCGCGTCGTGCGGGATGCCGGGGGCGACCTTGAGCGCGGCGTGCGGGGCGGTGCGGGCGGCCGCGACGGCCCAGGACAGCGGCGGCGAGTACGCCTCGGGGTCGAAGACGCGGCCCCGCCCGCCGCGCCGCGCCGGGTCCACGAAGATCGCGTCGTAGCCGGAGGTGTCGACCTCGGCGACATCCGCGTGGCGCACCTCGATGAGGTCGGCCAGTCCCAGGGCCTCGGCGTTGGCCCGGACCACGGCGCAGGTCAGCGGGTCGCGGTCGACGGCCAGCACGAAGATGCCCGCGCGGGCCAGCGCGACCGCGTCGCCGCCGATGCCGCAGCACAGGTCGGCGACGCGGCGCACGCCGAGCTCGGTGAAGCGGGCGGCGCGGTAGGCGGCGACGGACGCCCGGGTGGCCTGTTCGACGCCATGGGGGGTGAAGTACATGCGGTGGGCGTCGGCGGCGCCGAACTTCGCGGCCGCGCGCTGCCGCAGCCCCGCCTGGGTGAGGGCCGCGGAGACCAGCTCCGCGGGGTGGTCACGGCGCAGCCGGGTCGCCGTGGCGAGCTCCCGCGCCGGGTCGTAGTCGCTCAGCTCGCGGAGCAGCGTCTGCCCTTCGTCGCGGAGCAGTGAGTCGAAGGCGTCAACGTCCACGTCGCCCATTCTCCCCGCTTCAGCGCGCGCGTTCGCGACACCCGGCTGAAGATCGCTTATGTGATGATGATCAAGACTGGCCTTTCAAGGTGTCTCGTGTTGGTCGCGGCCGCGGCGCTGCTCGCGGGCTGTGGGGACGGGCATGGCGCCGGGACGGCTGCGCCGTCTTCGCCGTCGTCCGACTCGTCGATGTCCTCTTCGTCTCCCCATTCGTCCATGTCGTCGCCCGGGGCCGGGGCCCACGCCCCGGGCTCGCTGCACGACTCGTCCCGGTCGCCGGGGCCGGAGCCGGGGTCCGGCCCCGCGTCCGAGTCCGGTTCGGCCTCCGACCTGCCCTCGGCGCCCCCCGCGGCCCCGGACGGCTACCGCCGCTGGGGGCTCGACGGGCCGCTGGAAACGGCGGCGCCGCCCTCGTCCAAGCCGCCCCTGGTGCCGCCCGGGGCGGGCGCGCCCGCCGGGCCGCCGATCATCGACCATGTGCCGACCCACGACAAGGTCGTCTTCGTGACCATCGACGACGGCGCGGAGAAGGACCCGGCCTTCATCCAGCAGGCCCACGACCTGGGGCTGCCGTTCACCGCCTTCCTGACGGACGACGTGGCGTCCGGCGACTACGGCTACTTCGAGCAGCTGCGCCGGCTCGGCAACGGGATCCAGAACCACACCCTCACCCATCCGAGGCTGCCCGATCTGGAGTTCGAGGAGCAGGCCCATGAGATCTGCGGCCAGCAGGATGTGCTCGCTCACCAGTTCGGTACCCGGCCGTATCTCTTCCGCCCGCCGTACGGGGCGGTCGACGACGACACGGTGCGCGCGGCGGCGGCCTGCGGGGTGCGGGCGCTGGTGATGTGGTCGGCCGAGATGAAGGCCGACGGGCTGGAGTACGCGTCGGGCGGCCGACTGCACTCCGGCGACATCGTGCTGGCCCACTTCCGCGGTCCCGCCCAGCAGGAGGGGCGGACCATGACCGATGTGATGACCGAGCTGCTCCGGGAGATCCAGGCCGAGGGCTTCGCCGTGGCCCGGCTGGAGGACTATCTCTGAATCCCTCCGAGGGCTCCCCCTGAGGACCGCCTCCGGGGACCGGCCGAGTGGCGTCCCGCCGACTCCGGCGGGGCGCCGCGGCACCCCGTCACTTGGCACTCTGGTTGACTGAGTGCTAACCGCGTCATAATGTCGTGGCTGGCACTCAGCACCAACGAGTGCCAAACACAGCGACGGGCAGGTCCGGCACCCGCGACGACGGATCCACCTGGTCGCCACCTCAGACAGTTAACCCCGTGAGATCTCCGAAGGGGGAGGTCGGATCGTGACGACCGCCAGCTCCAAGGTTGCCATCAAGCCGCTCGAGGACCGCATTGTGGTCCAGCCGCTCGACGCCGAGCAGACCACGGCCTCTGGCCTGGTTATCCCGGACACTGCCAAGGAGAAGCCCCAGGAGGGCGTCGTCCTGGCCGTGGGCCCGGGCCGCTTCGAGGACGGCAACCGTCTCCCGCTCGACGTCTCCGTAGGCGACGTCGTGCTCTACAGCAAGTACGGCGGTACCGAGGTGAAGTACAACGGCGAGGAGTACCTCGTCCTCTCGGCTCGCGACGTTCTCGCGATCATCGAGAAGTAAGTCACCGAAGTTTTGCCTGTGAGCCGCGCCCCGGTGCCCCAGTCCATACCGGGGCCGGGGCGCGGTTCGTTCGAGAGGACATACGCAACCCATGGCGAAGATCCTGAAGTTTGACGAGGACGCCCGTCGCGCCCTCGAGCGTGGCGTCAACAAGCTCGCCGACACCGTCAAGGTGACGATCGGCCCCAAGGGCCGCAACGTCGTCATCGACAAGAAGTTCGGCGCCCCGACCATCACCAACGACGGTGTCACCATCGCCCGCGAGGTCGAGGTCGAGGACCCGTACGAGAACCTGGGCGCCCAGCTCGTCAAGGAGGTGGCGACCAAGACCAACGACATCGCGGGTGACGGCACCACCACCGCCACCGTGCTGGCCCAGGCCCTGGTCCGCGAGGGCCTGCGGAACGTGGCCGCCGGTGCTTCCCCGGCCGCCCTGAAGAAGGGCATCGACGCGGCCGTCAAGGCCGTGTCCGACGAGCTGCTGGCCACCGCCCGCCCGATCGACTCCAAGTCCGACATCGCCGCCGTGGCCGCGCTGTCCGCCCAGGACAAGCAGGTCGGCGAGCTCATCGCCGAGGCGATGGACAAGGTCGGCAAGGACGGTGTGATCACCGTCGAGGAGTCCAACACCTTCGGCCTGGAGCTCGACTTCACCGAGGGCATGGCCTTCGACAAGGGCTACCTGTCGCCGTACATGGTCACCGACCAGGAGCGTATGGAGGCCGTCCTCGACGACCCGTACATCCTGATCCACCAGGGCAAGATCTCCTCGATCCAGGACCTGCTGCCGCTGCTGGAGAAGATCATCCAGGGTGGCAACAAGCCGCTGCTGATCATCGCCGAGGACGTGGAGGGCGAGGCCCTGTCCACCCTCGTCGTCAACAAGATCCGCGGCACCTTCAACGCCGTCGCGGTGAAGGCCCCCGGCTTCGGCGACCGCCGCAAGGCGATGCTCGGCGACATGGCCGCCCTCACCGGCGGCACCGTCGTCGCCGAGGAGGTCGGCCTCAAGCTCGACCAGGTCGGCCTGGACGTGCTGGGCACCGCCCGCCGGGTGACCGTCACCAAGGACGACACCACCATCGTCGACGGTGGCGGCAAGTCCGAGGACGTCACCGGCCGGATCAACCAGATCAAGGCCGAGATCGAGGCCACGGACTCCGACTGGGACCGCGAGAAGCTCCAGGAGCGCCTCGCCAAGCTGGCCGGCGGCGTGTGCGTGATCCGCGTCGGCGCCGCCACCGAGGTGGAGCTCAAGGAGAAGAAGCACCGTCTGGAGGACGCCATCTCCGCGACCCGCGCCGCGGTCGAGGAGGGCATCGTCTCCGGTGGTGGCTCCGCGCTCGTCCACGCCGTGAAGGTGCTGGAGGACAACCTCGGCAAGGAGGGCGACGAGGCCACCGGTGTCGCGGTCGTCCGCCGCGCCGCGGTCGAGCCGCTGCGCTGGATCGCCGAGAACGCGGGCCTTGAGGGCTACGTCATCACCTCCAAGGTGGCCGAGCTCGAGAAGGGCCACGGCTTCAACGCCGCGACCGACGAGTACGGCGACCTGGTGAAGGCCGGCGTCATCGACCCGGTCAAGGTCACCCGCTCCGCCCTGGAGAACGCGGCGTCCATCGCCTCCCTGCTGCTCACCACCGAGACGCTGGTGGTCGAGAAGCCGGCCGAGGAGGAGCCCGAGGCCGCGGGCCACGGCCACGGTCACGCGCACTGACGCGGCCCCGCGCGATCCCGCCGGGCGCGGTCACCCCTCGCGGGGGTGACCGCGCCCGAGGCGTTTCCGGGGCCGCGGGGCTCCGGGGGCGGCGGGGGTGTCAGCGCTTGGGAGGACGTCCGACGTTCGAGGAGACGACCGAGAGCGCGGCCCGCGGCGCCAGCTTCGCCAGCCCCGTCATCGCCTTGTACCGCGGATCGGGGATCGACAGCGCCTTGCCCCGCGCGAAGTCCTTGAGCGCCTCCGTCACCACCTTGTCGGCGTCCAGCCACATCCAGCTCGGCACGCTGTCCGGCTTGATCCCCGCCCGCGCGTGGAACTCGGTCCGTACGAACCCCGGGCACAGCGCCATCAGCCGCACCCCGGAACTCGCCAGGTCCCGCGCCGCGCCCTGGGTGAACTGCACGACCCACGCCTTGCTGGCCCCGTACGTGCCGCGCGGGAAGAACGCGGCGATCGAGGCGACGTTGATCACTCCGCCGCGCCCCCGGGTCCGCATCGTCTCGGCGGCCGCGGTGGTGAGCCGCAGCACGGCCTCGCAGTGGACCTTCATCATCCGCAGCTCGTCGGCCAGGGGCGCCTCGAGATAGCGGCCCTTGTTGCCGAAGCCGGCGTTGTTGACGAGCAGATCGATCGGGTGCTTGCGGTCGCCGAGGCGCTCCTCGACGGCCGCGATGCCGTCGTCCTCGGACAGGTCGGCCCGCAGCACGTCCGCCTCCACCCCGTGCCGGTCGTGGAGGTCGGCGGCCTGGTCGCGCAGCCGCTTCTCGTCCCGCGCCACCAGCACCAGGTTGTGACCGTCCGCCGCGAGCCGGCTCGCGAAGGCGGCGCCGATGCCCGCCGTGGTTCCCGTAATCAACGCAGTCGTCATACGCGCACGTTAGCGGCCTCGGCGGGGGTCGGAGCGCACCCGTCCGGATCAGTTCTCCGGTGAGTGGGAAAGTGTTCCGGTATAGGAAAGTGCGGTCTGCCGCAGTTCGGGCTGGAGCGCGTCGCCCGCCGCGAGCACCCGTGGCAGCAGGGCGCGTTCGGTGGTGACGGCGCGGAAGGCGAAGCCGACGGTCACCTCGTGGTCGGGCCGGTGCACGATCTCGACCGAGTCCCCGGAGCGGATCTCGCCCGGCTCGAGGACCCGCAGATACGCGCCGGGGACGGCCGCCCGGGTGAACCGCTTCACCCAGCGCTCCTCGCCCAGCCAGGCCGCGAAGGTCCGGCACGGGATGCGCGCCGAGGCCACCTCGAGCAGCAGCTCGGCGCCGATCCGCCAGCGCTCGCCGATCCGGGCGCCGGTGATGTCGAGGCCGCGGGTGGTGAGGTTCTCGCCGAAGACGCCGTTCGGCAGCTCGCGGCCGAGCTCGCCCTCCCAGGCGTCGAGGTCCTCGCGCGCGTAGGCGTACACGGCCTGGTCGTTCCCGCCGTGGTGGCGTGTGTCGCTGACCGCGTCGCCGATCAGCCCGCTCCCGGCCTCGCCCTTGGGGCCGGGGGCGACCACCCGCACCGGCCCGTCGGCGGGGCATTTGTCGATGCCGGTGCCGCCGGACGGGGCGTCGGTGTACTCGACCTGCTTCAGCCGGCCGAGGTTCACGGTGAGCACGGTCGTCGGGTGCGGCTGAATGCGCGGCTGGGGGCGCGGCTCAGGGTGCGGGGACCCGGCCTCGGGGATACGCGTCATGGCGGCACGCTAGAGGACGGCGATTCAAAGCGTCGACGTGATATCGCGGACCATACCCAAGGGTCGCTTATGCTCGAAGAATGATCGAGGCTCGTCACCTGAGGGTGCTGCGCGCCGTGGCAACCACGGGCTCCTTCTCCGCGGCCGCCCGCGAACTGGGCTGCACCCAGCCCGCCGTCAGCCAGCAGATGAAGGCCCTCGAACAGTCCTCGGGCACCCCGCTGCTGGTCCGTACGGGCCGGGAGATGCGGCTGACGCAGGCCGGCGAGGCGCTGGTGCGGCACGCGGCGGGGATCCTGGCCGGGCTGACCGCCGCCGAGGAGGAGGTCGCGGCGATCGCCGGGCTGCGGGCCGGCCGGGTGCGGCTGGCGTCCTTCCCCAGCGGCAGCTCGACACTGGTGCCGACCGCGCTCGCCGAGATGCGCCGGGCCTACCCGGGGACCCGGGTCTCGCTGGTGGAGGCCGAGCCGCCGCGCTCGGTGGAGCTGCTGCGCGCCGGCGATGTCGAGATCGCCGTGGCCTTCCGTTACCCGGAGGTCGAACCGGCGGTGGCGGACGCGGAGGAGCTGATTGCCCCGGCCGAGGGCCCGTGGGGCAAGGACGACCTGGTCGTACGGCCGCTGCTGAGGGACCGGCTGGTGGGCGTGGTGCCCGAGGGGCACCGGCTGGCGGGGGCCGGGGCGGTGGGCATCGGGGAGCTGGCCGAGGAGCCGTGGATCGCGGGGTGCCCGCGCTGTCGCAGGCATCTGGTGGACGTGTGCGAGGCGGCGGGCTTCACACCGCGGATCGACTTCGCCACGGACGACTATCCGGCGGTGATCGGGCTGGTGGCGGCCGGGCTCGGGGTGGCGGTGCTGCCGGAGCTGGCGATGGAGTCCGTACGGGCCAAGGGGACCGCGAGGGTGGAGGTGGAGCCGGCGGTGCGGCGGGAGGTCGTCGCGCTCACGCTGCCGGACCTCGCACGGGTCCCGGCGGTGGCGGCGACGCTGGACCGGCTGGAGTCCGCGGCGCGGCGCGAGACGCGGCCGTGACGCACCGCTGAAGGCGTCCCGCAGCGACGGCCGGGGAGACGCCGAGCTGCGAAAGAGGGGCTCGCGGGGCTCGCGGTCGGTGGCGATACGTTTCTTCAGTCTGTGGTGATCGCGGGCGCGATCAGGCGCCGGGAGCCCCGGCGCCGGAAGTGGCGACGGCCCGGTGGCGTGCCCGCCCCATGAGCTCCTCGCGTTCGTCCTCGGTCAGTCCGCCCCACACGCCGTACGGCTCACGAACCGCCAGCGCGTGCGCCGCGCACTCCGCGCGCACGGGGCATCGCATGCACACCTCTTTGGCTGACAACTCGCGTGCGCTGCGGGCAGCACCGCGCTCGCCCTCCGGATGGAAGAAGAGCGAGCTGTCGACCCCGCGACACGCGGCGAGGAGCTGCCAGTCCCACAGGTCGGCGTTCGGACCGGGAAGACGGGAGAAATCTGCCATTGCCTTATCTCCTCGAAGCGATCTGGTGCGGACGCTGTGTCCTGGGTCGTACACCTACTGTGTAAGTAGATGTAAATATGACTCATTGCGAATCTAGCCACAGAGACAGGCAAATTGGAAGCAAGGTCGCCAAATGCCATCGAAGAGGGCAGAACTCGGGGCGGGGCGCGGCGGCCGCGATGAAGCAGCTCTGTGTCCGTTCCCTCACGTAGAGTGTCGAAGGTGGCCGCCGGACCCCGTAACTCTTTCGGGTGACCGTCGTTGAGAGTGCGGAGGCGGTTGATGGGTAAAGCTCTCGGACGGGCGTCCGAGGTCGTCAATCGCACAGGTGACGATATGTACCAGCCTGGAGGCTCAAGGTGACGCGCATCAGCTGCGGAGGGCGGTCATGACATCCGTCCTCGTCTGCGACGACTCCCCGCTTGCCCGAGAGGCGCTGCGCCGCGCGGTGGCGACCGTGCCCGGCGTCGAGCGTGTGACGACGGCGGCCAACGGCGAGGAAGTCCTCCGCCGCTGGGGGGCCGACCGCTCGGATCTGATTCTGATGGACGTGCGGATGCCCGGCCTCGGTGGTGTCGAGACCGTGCGGCGGCTGCTCTCGGCCGACCCCGGCGCCCGGATCATCATGCTCACGGTCGCCGAGGACCTGGACGGCGTCGCGCTGGCCGTGGCCGCCGGCGCCCGTGGCTATCTGCACAAGGACGCCTCGCGCGCCGAGCTGCGCGCCACCGTGACCCAGGCGCTGGCCGACCCGACCTGGCGGCTGGCGCCGCGCAGGCTGCGCTCTGCGGAGATGGGCGCGGCACCCACGCTCACCGCCCGTGAGATCCAGGTCCTGGAGGGCATGAGCCACGGCCGGTCCAACGCGGAGATCGGCCGTGAGCTGTTCCTGTCGGAGGACACCGTCAAGACGCACGCGCGGCGACTGTTCAAGAAACTCGGCGCCTCGGACCGGGCACACGCGGTGGCGCTCGGCTTCCGGTGGGGCCTGGTCCGCTAGAGCCGGATCATTCACCGGGCCGAGCCGAGGTGCGCGCACAGCGGGGGCGGACTGTCCCCGCCCGTCGGGTGACGGGCGGGGTTGAGGACAGCCGATATCCCGCCGAGGTCGCGGCGGCCGGGGTCACCGCCCAGCGGTAGCTGGGGAAGGCTTATGTCCCCGCTGCGGCAGCAGCTTGTGTCGCTTTGCCGGGCGATGCCGCATCCTTGAAGGTGTGGAGTTCCTCGGGGACATGTCGGTCGGGCGTGAGGGGAGAGCGCAGGACGTGACGACAGCCGGCGCACCTGCTCATAACGCTTCAGCGCACAACTACGGACGCGGTGCTACGGAAGCCACGGCGTCAAGGCACCATGGACGGATGCGCGACGACGAGACCCAGGGGTCCCCGAAGGCCGGCGGCCCAGGGACCCAGGGGGCCATCGGAGCCCTTGTCCGGCGCGCCGCCGAGGGGGACGAGAGGGCCACCCACGATCTGCTCGCCCATGTGCACCCGCTCGCCCTTCGCTATTGCCGCACGCGTTTGTCGCGGCTGCCGGGGGACGCGCGCCATTTCGTGGACGACCTGGCGCAGGAGGTCTGTCTCGCGGTGCTGTGCGCGCTGCCGCGCTACCGCGACACCGGCAGGCCCTTCGAGGCGTTCGTCGTGGCCATCGCCGCGCACAAGGTCGCCGATCTACAGCGCGCCGCCATGCGCCACCCGGGCAGCACGGCCGTGCCCTCGGACGAGATGCCGGAGCAGCCGGACGACTCGCTCGGGCCGGAGGAGCAGGCGCTGCTGAGCAGTGACGCCGAGTGGGCCAAGAAGCTGCTGGCGAATCTCCCGGAGAACCAGCGCGAGCTGGTGCTGCTGCGGGTCGCGGTCGGGCTGACGGCGGAGGAGACCGGGCAGATGCTCGGGATGTCGCCGGGCGCGGTGCGGGTGGCCCAGCACCGGGCCCTGAGCAGGCTGCGCGCGCTCGCCGAGCAGTAGCCCCGCGCGGCCGTACGAACGGCCGTGTCAGTGGCCGTGTCAATGGTGGTTTCGGCAGGCCGCGGGGGTTTTCCACAGGGAGGAATGGGACACCTGTCGAGCCCGTTAGCATGGGAGTCCGCGCTGGGGCAAGACCATTGGAAGGGTGTCATGACTGTCAACGTCGACGGAGTGCCTGAGAAATTCGCGATGCTCGGGCTGACGTACGACGATGTGCTGCTGCTGCCGGGCGCCTCCGAGGTGCTGCCGAACGCGGTCGACACCTCGTCCAGGGTCTCTCGGAACGTCCGGGTCAATGTGCCGCTGCTGTCCGCGGCCATGGACAAGGTCACCGAGTCCCGCATGGCCATCGCCATGGCCCGCCAGGGCGGCGTCGGCGTGCTGCACCGCAATCTGTCGATCGAGGACCAGGCCAACCAGGTCGACCTGGTCAAGCGGTCCGAGTCCGGCATGGTGACCGACCCGATCACGGTCCGGCCGGACGCGACGCTGGCCGAGGCGGACGCCCTGTGCGGGAAGTTCCGGATCAGCGGCGTCCCGGTGACGGACGCGGCGGGCAAGCTGCTGGGCATCGTCACCAACCGCGACATGGCCTTCGAGACGGACCGGGGCCGTCAGGTCCGCGAGGTCATGACCCCGATGCCGCTGGTCACCGGCAAGGTCGGGATCTCCGGCGAGGACGCGATGCAGCTGCTGCGTCGCCACAAGATCGAGAAGCTGCCGCTGGTCGACGACGCGGGCGTGCTCAAGGGCCTGATCACCGTCAAGGACTTCGTGAAGGCCGAGAAGTACCCCCACGCGGCCAAGGACGCCGACGGCCGGCTGATCGTCGGCGCGGCGGTCGGTGTCGGCGACGAGTCGTACGAGCGGGCGCAGGCGCTGGTCGAGGCCGGGGTGGACTTCCTCGTGGTCGACAGCGCGCACGGCCACAGCCGGGGCATCCTCGACATGATCGCCAAGCTGAAGTCCAACATCACGGTCGATGTGGTGGGCGGCAATGTCGCCACGCGTGACGGCGCCCAGGCGCTGATCGACGCGGGTGTGGACGGGGTCAAGGTCGGCGTCGGCCCGGGCTCGATCTGTACCACCCGGGTGGTCGCGGGCATCGGTGTGCCGCAGGTGACGGCGATCTACGAGGCCGCGCGGGCGTGCCATGCGGCCGGGGTGCCGCTGATCGGCGACGGCGGTCTCCAGTACTCCGGCGACATCGCGAAGGCGATCGCGGCGGGCGCGGACACGGTCATGCTGGGCAGCCTGCTGGCCGGGTGCGAGGAGTCGCCGGGCGAGATGGTGTTCATCAACGGCAAGCAGTTCAAGTCCTACCGGGGCATGGGTTCGCTGGCCGCGATGCAGTCGCGTGGCCAGGCCCGTTCGTACTCCAAGGACCGGTACTTCCAGGACAACGTCCTCTCCGAGGACAAGCTGGTGCCCGAGGGCATCGAGGGTCAGGTGCCCTACCGCGGCCCGCTGGCCTCGGTCGCCCACCAGCTCGTGGGCGGTCTGCGGGCGTCGATGGGGTATGTCGGCTCGGCGAATGTGCCGGAGCTCAAGGAGAAGGGCCGCTTTGTGCGGATCACGGCGGCCGGACTCAAGGAGAGCCACCCGCACGACATCCAGATGACGACCGAGGCTCCGAACTACTCCGCTCGTCGTTAGCCCGTACGAAGTCGTCAGCCCGTACGAAGGGGCGGCGCAGGGGGCAGGGATACTGGGACGGCAGACCTGAAGAGCGAAAGGCACCCACGTGACTGAGATCGAGATCGGGCGCGGCAAGCGCGGCCGCAGGGCGTATGCGTTCGACGACATCGCCGTTGTGCCGAGTCGTCGTACCCGGGACCCGAAGGAGGTCTCGATTGCCTGGCAGATCGACGCTTACCGGTTCGAGCTGCCGTTCCTCGCCGCCCCGATGGACTCGGTGGTCTCGCCGAAGACCGCGATCCGCATCGGCGAGCTCGGCGGTCTGGGGGTGCTCAACCTCGAGGGGCTGTGGACCCGGTACGAGGACCCCGAGCCGCTGCTCGCGGAGATCGCCGAGCTGGACGAGGACGCCGCGACCCGGCGCATGCAGGAGATCTACGCCGCACCGATCAAGGAAGAGCTGATCGGGCAGCGGCTGAAGGAGGTGCGCGACTCGGGCGTGGTGACGGCCGCCGCGCTCTCCCCGCAGCGCACCGCGCAGTTCTCCAAGGCCGTGGTGGACGCCGGGGTCGACATCTTCGTGATCCGGGGCACCACGGTCTCGGCCGAGCATGTCTCCGGCGCCGCCGAGCCGCTGAATCTGAAGCAGTTCATCTATGAGCTGGACGTCCCGGTCATCGTGGGCGGCTGTGCCACCTACACCGCCGCGCTGCACCTGATGCGGACGGGCGCGGCCGGTGTGCTGGTCGGGTTCGGCGGCGGCGCCGCGCACACCACGCGCAATGTGCTGGGCATCCAGGTGCCGATGGCGACGGCCGTCGCCGATGTCGCCGCCGCCCGCCGGGACTACATGGACGAGTCCGGCGGCCGCTATGTGCATGTGATCGCCGATGGCGGCGTCGGCTGGAGCGGCGATCTGCCCAAGGCCATCGCCTGCGGTGCGGACGCGGTGATGGTGGGCTCGCCGCTGGCGCGGGCCACGGACGCGCCGGGCCGGGGCCACCACTGGGGCATGGAGGCCGTGCACGACGAGGTGCCGCGCGGCAAGCGGATGAACCTGGGCACGGTGGGCACCACGGAGGAGATCCTGCTGGGCCCCTCGCACACCCCCGACGGCTCGATGAACTTCTTCGGCGCGCTGCGCCGGGCGATGGCCACCACGGGCTACTCGGAGCTCAAGGAGTTCCAGCGGGTCGAGGTGACGGTCGCTCCGTCGCAGCACGACAAGCGCTGAGCGCGCAGCACAAACGGGTTGGGCCCCGACCGCGATGCGGTCGGGGCCCAACCCGTTTGGTGCGTTACCGGCGTCAGCGGTTGCCGAGGCGGTAGGCGGTGGAGACCGCCGCGACCGGGGACAGCGCGATGAAGAGGTAGGTCAGGAAGCCGGAGTCCTTCTTCCAGCCGTCGAAGAGGTCACCGAACTGGTCGAAGAAGAAGTCGTTCGCCGTCGGGAGATCGACGGTGCTCGGGGCGCCCGCCTTGTCGGCGTAGTTGCTGACGTAGTCGGCCGCGACCATCGCGTAGCCGTACAGCTCGCCGAAGAACACCGCCGCCAGTGCCAGAACCGCGCCGACCACCCACAGCGCCGGGTTGCGGCCGCCCAGCTTGGCGATGACGAAACCGACCAGCGCGCCGACCGCGACACCCGCATAGGCGAACTGGGTGACCTTCGGCTCCGCGCCGTCGGTGTCGGCCATGGCGCTCAGCAGGAAGGCGTAGAGCAGACCGCCGACGGCCGCGGCGACAACAGCGGCCAGGATGGCGAGGGCCGGGTTGCCCTGGCGGCCGACCGGCGGCGCCGGCGGCGGGAAGCCACCCGCGAACTGCGGCTGCTGCTGCGGGCCGCCGTACTGCGGCTGCGGCGGCTGGGCCGGGTAGCCGTAACCACCGGGCTGCTGGGGCGGCTGCGGCTGCTGAGGCTGCTGCCAGTTCTGGCTCATGGAGATCCCCCGGGGATGAAGGTGATAGTCCGCGCTCCGGGGATTTGTGCTGATGGGAGCGCGAACGAAGAGTTCGAGCCATAAAAGTAACAGCCGGGCATGACAATCAGACAAGTCGTGTCTGTCGTCCGTGACACGGCTGGGACCGGACGGAGACAACCTGTCCGCCCTTATGTGGATTTGATACCCGTCATTCTGTGACCTGTCGGGTTGTCAGATAACTCTCGGCTCCCGTCGCGACCTGGGGATCATGATCGAAAAGGTAGCAGTGGTCGGCCAGTACAGGGGTGCGACTGACATCAGTGCCGCCAGGAATCCGGCATAAGCAATAATGTCAACTTATGGCGCAGAACAAGACGTTCGCAGGACGCGATGTGGGCATCGACCTCGGCACGGCGAACACCCTGGTGTACGTACGGGGCAGGGGGGTTGTACTCAATGAGCCGTCGGTCGTCGCGGTCAGCACGACGGACGGCAGTGTGCTCGCGGTCGGCTCCGAGGCGAAGGAGACCATAGGGCGTACCCCCTCCAACATCGTCGCCGTCCGCCCGCTGCGGGACGGCGTCATCGCCGACTTCGAGATCGCCGAGCGGATGCTGCGGCACTTCATCAAGAAGGTCACCGGCAGCCGCCGGCTCGCCCGTCCCCGTGTCGTGGTGTGTGTGCCCTCCGGCATCACGGGTGTCGAGCGGCGCGCCGTCATGGAGGCCGCCTCGCAGGCCGGGGCGCGCCAAGTGCATCTGATCGAGGAGCCGATGGCGGCGGCGATCGGCGCGGGGCTGCCGGTGAGTGAGCCGACCGGCTCCATGGTGGTCGACATCGGCGGCGGCACGACGGAGGTGGCCGTGGTCTCGCTGGGCGGGATCGTCACCGCCCGCTCGGTGCGGATGGCGGGTGACGCGATGGACGCCGCGCTCACCGCCCATGTGAAGAAGCGGTACGCCTTGGCGATCGGGGAGCGGACCGCCGAGGAGATCAAGGTGAGCATCGGCTCCGCCGCCCCGGGCGGCGCCTGGTCCGCGCCCGGTGTCGGGACCTCAACCCGGCTTGCTGAGCGCAACGTGGAGGTGGTGTCGGCCGCTCGGGGCGGCGAGGGCCTTTCGCTCGACAAGGGCGACGACCCGGAGCGGACGCAGACGCTGCTGCCGCCGGACCGCTGCACCATCCGGGGCCGGGACCAGGTCACCGGGTTGCCGAAGGTGCTGGAGCTGACGGCGGACGAGGTGCGGCACGCGCTTGCCGAGCCGGTGGACAGCATCATCGCGGCGGTGCGGGCCACGCTGGACGAGACCCCGCCGGAGCTGGCGGGCGACATCATGGACCGGGGCATCGTGCTGACCGGGGGCGGGGCGCTGCTGCGCGGCCTCGACGCCCGACTCAGCAGCGAGCTGGACATCCCGGTGCTGGTGGCCGACGACCCGCTGGACTGTGTGGCCCTGGGCACCGGCCGGTGCGTCGAGGACTTCGCGTCGCTGCGGACGGTGCTCGACGCCCGGCCCGCAAGGCTGGCCACCGCGCGGGTCTGACGGCGCCACCGCGCCCGGGCGGTCCGGGTGGGGGTCTCCCGGGTGCGGTACGGGCCCGCCCGTGGTGGTGTGGTGACACCGCGTCCGTTCACGGGCGCGGTACGAACCGACGTCGAGGTGGCGGTAGTGGCACGCGACGGGACATGTGCGCGAGCGATCGCCGCGGCGGTCGTGGCCCTGAGCGCGGTCCTGGTCACGCTGGTCCTGCCGGTGGTGTCGGTGGAGCCCGCCGCGGCGGCCGCCGCGTCGTCGTACGGGTACCCGCGCGCCGCCCCGCCCGGTCGCGGTCACGGCCACCGGAGTTCGGATGCCGTGACCGTCCGGCTGGAGTCCCTGAGCCCTGCCGTGCTGCGGCGCCGGGACGACGTGCTCACGCTCGGCGGCACCGTGGTCAACGACTCGCGCCGCCGCATCAGCGGCGCCCGGGTGGCGGTGCGCGTCGGACGGGAGGCGCTCGGCACGCGCAGCGGCCTCGCCGTCGCGGCCGGGCGCACCGCCCTCACCCGCGCGGACGGCGAGGAGATCCCCGGCCGCGCCCAACGGCTCCCCTCCCTCGCCCCCGGCGCCACCCACGACTTCCGGCTGCGGGTGCCGGTGCCCGAGCTGGGGCCGGTCGGCGCGGGGGCGTACGGGCTGACGGTGGACGTGGCCCGCGAGGACGGGCCGGTCCTCGGGCTGGCCCGCACCTTTCTGCCCGGCTACCCGGACGGCACGGCGTTCGAGCCGCTGCGCACCACCGTCCTGTGGCCCGTCACCGGCACCCCGCGCATGGAGGCGCTGACCCTGCGCACCCCGGGCAGGGTGCGGCCGGTGTTCCGCGACGACGCGCTGGCCGCCGAGTTCGCCGAGGGCGGGCGGCTCCGCCAACTGGTCGAGACGGGCGGGCGGCTGCCGGTGACCTGGGTGGTGGACCCGGACCTGGTGGCGCAGGCACGGGCGATGGTGGACGGCTACCGGGTGGCCCGCACGCCCGGCTCCACCGATCCCCGGCACACCACCGAGGGCAGGGGCGGCCGGGCGGCGGCGGGCTGGCTGGCCGCGCTCAAGGGGGCGGTGCGCGGGCAGGACGTCGTCGCGCTGCCGTACGCGGACCCCGACCTGGCCTCCCTCGCGCGCGGCGGCCGCGGCGGCGACGCGCTGGCGGGGCTGCTGCGCCGGGCTTCCCGGGCGGGCAAGCAGGTGGTGGACCGGGAGCTGTCCACCGACTCCCGCGCCGATGTGGCCTGGCCGGCGGGCGGCGCGGTGGACGGCGGGATCGCCGGGTACGCGGAGCGGCTGGGCCTGGGCACGGTGCTGGCCACCGGCAGCACCGTCGCCGGGCTGCGCCGCTCCTCCGGCGCGCTGGTCACCGCGGGCGCCACGGACGACCGCGCGGTCGCCCTCGGCGAGCGGCTGACCGCCCTGACGTACGACTCGACCATCGCCTCGCTGCTGGCGCGGAACCGGCAAGGCGCTCCGCAAGCAGCCGCGGCCGGCGCGCCGCTCCGGCTGGGGCTGCGGCAGCGACTGCTCGCGGAGAGCCTGACGGCCGTGCGGGAGCTGCCGTACGCCCCGCGCGCCCTGGTGGTCGTTCCCCCGCGGCGGATGTCGGCCGGGGCGGTGCGGGCGCTGGCCGAGGCGGTGTCGGAGGGGCGGGACGCGGGCTGGCTGGAGCCGTCCCGGCTGGAGGTGGCGGTGCACGACCCGGAGCCGGGGCAGCTGCGGGAGCCCACGAGCTACCCGGTGGCGCTGCGCGCCTCCGAGCTGCCCGCCCGCTCGCTGGGGGCGGTCGCCCGGGACCTGGAGCGGCTGCGCGCCCTCTCCAAGGTGCTGTCCGATCCGGGGCGCACGACCGCCGCCGCGCATGCCGCGATGGCGCGCGCGGTCTCCATGAGCTGGCGCGGGGAC
Organism: Streptomyces sp. NPDC028305; assembly: GCF_055569495.1. NCBI lineage: Bacteria > Bacillati > Actinomycetota > Actinomycetes > Kitasatosporales > Streptomycetaceae > Streptomyces > Streptomyces sp. NPDC028305. The sequence goes on along the minus strand of NZ_JBVHTN010000011.1, from coordinate 226,999 downwards.
CCGGCGGGGGCGCGCTCGTACCGGCGCGGGGTGAGCCGCTATCTGTCCGCCTCGATCGACTCGGTCCGGCTGGTGCCCAAGACGACGGTGACGGTCGCCGGGCAGTCCGCGATCATCCCGGTCACGGTCGACAACGGGCTCCAGCAGGACCTCACCGGCGTGGAGCTGCGGGTGGTCTCCAGCCGCCCGGAGCGGCTGGACACGGTGGACCGGGCGGTCGGGGTCCGGGCGTCGCGGGCGGTCAGCCGTACGGTGCGGGTCCGGGTGCGAGCCCACGCCAACGGGCCGGTACGGCTCACCGCCCGGCTCTACACCAGCTCCGACGGCAGGCCCTGGGGCCGGCCGATCACCTTCATGGCCGAGGTCCGTTCGGTGCCCTCGGGGGCGGTCGCGTTCGTGGTGGGTGGGGTGGGGCTGATGGTGCTGGCCGCGGCGGTACGGCTGCGCCGCGCGCGGGGGCGGGGTGGTGAGCCACCGGGCGCACGGGGGTGACGGGGTTTGCGGGCGCGACGGCTCAGAGCAGCCGCGGGCGCGACGGCTCAGAGCGGTCCCGGGGGGCGGGCCGACCGGCTCAGCGGTTGTGGGCGGGTTGGCTCAGAGCCGGTACGCCGCGCCCGCCGGGCTCGCGCCGCGCGTGTCCAGCAGCAGCTGCGCCTTCACGGCCAGGCCCTGGAGGTCGTAGCTGCGGTGGTGCTGAAGCAGCACGGTAAGATCGGCGTCGGCCACCGCCTCGTACAGCGCGTCCGCGCGCGGCACCGGCCGGCCGAGCACCCGCCAGCGCGCCACGAACGGATCGTGGAAGCTGACCTCGGCGCCCAGCTCCATCAGCCGTGAGGCGATCTCACGGGCGGGCGAGCCCTCCTGGTCGCCCACGTCGGGCTTGTAGCTCACCCCGAGCAGCAGGACGCGGGCGCCGCGCGCCGACTTCCCGTGCTCGTTGAGCAGGGCCGCGCAGCGCCGGGTGACATAGCCCGGCATGCGCCCGTTGACCTGCTGTGCCAGCTCCACCATGGCCAGGGGGCGGCCGGGGGCGCGCCCGGGGTACGGCGGGAGGTCCGCGGCGATCGGCACCCCGTGGCCGCCGACGCCCGGCCCCGGCCGGAAGGCCTGGAAGCCGAACGGCTTGGTCTCGGCACAGCGGATCACGTCCCACAGGTCTACGCCGAGGTCCTGGCAGAACACCGCCATCTCGTTGACCAGGGCGATGTTGACGTGCCGGTAGTTGGTCTCCAGGAGCTTGACGGTCTCGGCCTCGCGCGGGCCGCGGGCGCGTACGACCTTCTCGGTGAGGCGGCTGTAGAACGCGGCAGCCGCCTCCGTGCAGGCGGGGGTGAGCCCGCCGATGACCTTGGGGGTGTTGGCGTAGCCGTGGGTGCGGTTGCCGGGGTCGAGGCGGCCGGGGGAGTAGGCGAGGTGGAAGTCGCGCCCGGCCCGCAGCCCGGACCCGTCCTCCAGGATCGGCCGCAGGTATTCCTCGGTGGTGCCGGGGTACACGGCGGATTCGAGCACGACGGTGGTGTGCGGGCGCAGCTGCGCGGCCAGCGCGCGGGCGGCCTCGCCGACGGCCGACAGGGTGGCCGTCCGGTCCGTGCCCAGCGGGGTCGGGGCGCAGATCACGGCGGTGTGCACCCGGCCGAGCTCGGCGGGGTCGCTGGTGGTCCGGAAGCCCCCGGCGGTCATCCGGCGCAGCTCGGCGGCCGACAGGGCGCCGTTCCAGGCTCCGGAGGGCAGCCGGCCCGCGCGCAGGTCGGCGGCGGCGCGGGGGTCGGGATCGTAGCCGAGGGTGCGGACGCCGGCGGCGGTGGCGGCCTGGACGAGGGGGATGCCGAGGTGACCGAGTCCGATGACGGCGAGATCTGCGGGCATGACTTCGTGCCGTCCTTCCCGAGGCGATTTTCGGATGGCGCGAAATTGCGTGAATACAGACTAAGCGGAAATATGACTCGTATTCAGTATTGATGCGGGGTGTTGCGGCCGACGGGGTGTCGCGGCCATGGAGACCCGGAGTGGGCCCCGTACCGGCATGGCGCCCCGGGAGGAAACCCAGGAAAATCGTTCACGAACGTTGTGATCTCGATCACCGTCTCGATCACCGTCTCGATCACCACGGGAGGCAGCCGTGAGGACACCGACACTGGGGCCGGCCGAGCGCGGCGAGGCGCTGGCCCGGATGGCGGACCAGGAGCTGGACGTGCTGGTGGTGGGCGGCGGGGTGGTCGGGGCCGGCACCGCCCTGGACGCGGTCACCCGGGGCCTGGAGACCGGCCTGGTCGAGGCGCGGGACTGGGCGGCCGGCACCTCCAGCCGGTCCAGCAAGCTGATCCACGGGGGCCTGCGCTATCTGGAGATGCTGGACTTCGCCCTCGTACGGGAGGCGCTGAAGGAGCGCGGTCTGCTGCTTCAGCGGCTCGCCCCGCACCTGGTCAAGCCGGTGCCGTTTCTGTATCCGCTCAAGCACCACGTCTGGGAGCGGCTGTACGCGGGCAGCGGCGTGGCGCTGTACGACGGCATGTCGCTCTCCTCCGGGCATGGCCGCGGGCTGCCGGCGCACCGCCATCTGACCCGGCGGCGGGCCCTGCGGGTCGCGCCCTGCCTGCGGAAGGACGCCCTGGTCGGGGCGTTGCAGTACTACGACGCCCAGATGGACGACGCCCGCTTCGTCACCACGCTGGTGCGCACCGCCGCCTCGTACGGCGCCCATGTCGCCAACCGGGCGCGGGTGGTGGGCATCCTGCGGGAGGGAGAGCGCGTTGTCGGTGTCAGGGTGCACGATGTGGAAGCACCCTTCGGGAGGGAAGGCGCGGATTTCGAGGTCCGCGCCCGCCAGGTGGTGAACGCCACCGGGGTGTGGACGGACGAGACACAGGCGCTGATCGGGGAGCGGGGGCAGTTCCACGTACGCGCGTCCAAGGGTATCCACCTGGTCGTGCCCAAGGACCGGATCCACTCCACGACCGGGCTGATCCTGCGCACCGAGAAGAGCGTGCTGTTCGTGATCCCGTGGGGGAGGCACTGGATCATCGGCACCACCGACACCGACTGGGGCCTGGACAAGGCCCATCCGGCCGCCTCCAGCGCCGACATCGACTATCTGCTGCAGCATGTCAACGAGGTGCTGGCGGTGCCGCTCACCCGCGACGACGTCGAGGGCGTGTACGCCGGGCTGCGCCCGCTGCTGGCCGGCGAGTCGGACGCGACCAGCAAGCTCTCGCGCGAGCACACGGTCGCGCATGTGGCGCCGGGCCTGGTGGTGGTCGCGGGCGGCAAGTACACCACGTACCGGGTCATGGCCAAGGACGCGGTGGACGAGGCGGTGCACGGGCTCGACCAGCGGGTCGGCCCCTGCGTCACCGAGGATGTGCCGCTGGCGGGCGCCGTGGGCTACCAGGCGCTGTGGAACGGGCGGGTGCGCATCGCCCGGCGCGCCGGGCTGCATGTGGCCCGCGTCGAGCACCTGCTGAACCGCTACGGCTCGCTCACCGGGGAGGTCCTGGAGCTGATCGCCGAGGACCCCTCCCTGAGCGAACCGCTGGCCGGCGCCGACGACTATCTGCGCGCCGAGGTCGTCTACGCCGTGTCCCACGAGGGCGCCCGTCACCTGGACGACGTCCTGACCCGGCGCACCCGGATCTCGATCGAGACCTTCGACCGGGGCACGCGCTGCGCCCGGGAGGCCGCCGAGCTGATGGCGCCGGTGCTGGGCTGGGGGCAGGAGCAGATCGACAAGGAGGTCCGGCACTACGAGAAGCGGGTCGAGGCGGAGCGCGAGTCGCAGCGTCAGCCGGACGACCTGACGGCGGACGCGGCCCGGCTGGGGGCGCCGGACATCGTCCCGCTCTGAGCCACGCTCCGAGGCTCAGGCAGTGTGAGGCGTCACGTCCGGCAGAACTCGGCCTTGAGGAGGGCCCGCTCCGCCGCGGCGGCCGGGCGCGCCTCGGTGTTGAGGCGGTAGGCCAGCACACGGCGGCCGTCGGGCGTGGCGACGACCTGGGCGTATGAACCGTTGATCTGGCCGTTGTGGCCCCACAGCGTCACGCCGCAGGACAGCCGTACGGGGAACAGGCCCATGCCGTACCGCCCGTCGGAGGCGGTCGTGTCGCGCATCCGCCGCAGCGCCGCGGGCGGCAGCAGGCCGCCGCGCAGCAGCGCGCCGAAGAAGCGGGCCAGGTCGTCGAGGGTGGAGATCGCCTCGCCCGCGGCGCCCGCCGCGGACGGGTCGAGGACGGTGACGTCGCGCGGGGTGCCGGTGCCGGTGCCGGTGATGGGGGCGTAGCCGCGGCCGTGCGGGGTGGGGAGGGTGCCGCGGGCGCCCGGGAAGGACGTGCCGCGCAGGCCGAGGGGGCCGAGCACGCGGCGCTCGGTCTCGGCGGCGTAGGGGCGGCCGGTGACGCGCTGGACGACCAGGCCCAGCAGGACGTAGTTGGTGTTGGAGTAGTGCCACGCGGCGCCCGGGGCGAACCGCGGGCGGTGGGCGACGGCGGTGCGTACGAGCTGCCGGGGCGTCAGCGGGGCGGCGGTCGGCGGGCGGGACAGCCGGCGGGCCACGCGCTGGTCGGCGGCGAAGTCGAACAGGCCGCTGGTGTGGGTGAGGAGCTGCCGGAGCGTGATCTTCCGGCCGTCGTTGCCCCGGCCCCGCACCAGTCCGGGAAGATGCTCCTCGACCGTGTCGTCCAGGCCGAGCCTCCGCTCGTCGGCCAGTTGGAGGACGACCGTGGCGATCAAGGTCTTGGTGATGCTGCCCGCACGGAAGCGGTCGTTCCGATGGATGCGCCGCCCGGTGCGCAGATCCGCGAGCCCGGCCGACGCGAAGCGGGTCCCGTCGCCGTCCCGGGCCAGCGCGGCGGCGCCCGGGGCACTGCCCTCGGCCGCCAGCCGCCGTACGGCCGCGCGCAGGGCGGCCTCCGTATGCCGCCCGTCGGCCTGCCGGGTCGCCGCGGCGCCGGTGCCGGGGCCGGTGTCGGCACCGGCGCCGAGGGTGCGGGCCGCGCCGCGGTCCGCCGGGCCCGGTCCGCCGCAGCCGGGGACGGCGGCGGACAGGACCGCGGCCAGCGCGAGCGCCGCGGCCCGCGTGCGGCCCCGTCTGGTCCGCTCCGGGGCGCGGATCGGCATGTCGAGAACCCTTTCATCGGGTTTTCATCGGCTGCGAACCCCCAGATGTTCGCAGGTGTGGCCACGGCCACCACGCCGGGCCCCCGACCCCGGACTTCCGTTGGTCCGCGGATGAGAGACAATGGGGGCTCTTCCAGGGTGGGTTCAGGGCGGGTTGATTTGCAGAGGGGACGCATGTCGGAGGCGGAGCGGACGCAGGGCTCGACCGGACGCCTCCTCGCCGGGCGGTACCGGCTCGGGGAAGTGCTGGGCCAGGGCGGGATGGGCACGGTCTGGCGGGCGAGTGACGAAACGTTGGGCCGTACCGTCGCGGTCAAGGAACTGCGCTTCCCGTCGAGTGTCGACGAGGACGAGAAGCGACGGCTCATCACCCGGACGCTGCGCGAGGCGAAGGCGATCGCCCGCATCCGCAGCAACGGCGCCGTCACGGTCTACGACGTGGTCGACGAGGACGACCGCCCCTGGATCGTCATGGAGCTGATCGAGGGCCGCTCGCTCGCGGACGTCGTCCGGGACGACGGCGCGCTCACCCCCCGCCGCGCCGCCGAGGTGGGGCTCGCCGTCCTCGATGTGCTGCGCGCCGCGCACCAGGCGGGCATCCTGCACCGCGATGTGAAGCCCTCCAACGTCCTCATCGCCGACGACGGCCGCGTCGTGCTCACCGACTTCGGCATCGCGCAGGTCGAGGGCGACCCCTCGGTCACCTCGACCGGCATGCTCGTGGGCGCGCCCTCCTACATCTCGCCCGAGCGCGCCCGCGGCCACAAGCCCGGGCCGCCGGCCGACCTGTGGTCGCTGGGCGGCCTGCTGTACGCGTCGGTGGAGGGAGTGCCTCCGTACGACAAGGCCACCGCCATCGCGACGCTCACCGCCGTGATGACCGAGCCCGTCGACCCGCCGAAGAACGCGGGCGTGCTGGAGGAGGTCATCTACGGCCTGCTCAACAAGGACCCCGAGCGGCGGCTCGACGACGAGGGCGCGCGGGCGCTGCTGAACCAGGCGCTGGACGCCCCCGACGAGGGGCGGTCGAAGGCCGCGGCCGCCAATGCCACCCGCACCATGTCCCTGCCGCCCGCCCCGCCCGAGGACGCCCCGGCGTCCGACGCCGCCTCGGAGCGGGTGCGGGGCGCGCTGCGCTCCGTGCGGAAGGCCTCGGCGGCCTCGGCCGCCGCCGGATCGGGTGACGCGGGGGACTCCGCCGCGTCCACCGCGAAGAAGTCCACGTCCGCGGACGGCAAGCCCGCGAAGACCGCGAAGCCCGCCAAGGCCGCGAAGGCCGCGAAGGCCAAGCCGGCGGCCGCCGGCGGTTCCGAGGTCCCGCCCGCCCCGCAGCCGCCCCGCGCCCCGCTGACGGACGTGGTGTCCAGGCGCACGCTGGTGATCATCGCGGTGGTCGTGGTGCTCGCGATCGTCGGCACGGTGCTCGCCATCGTGCTGAGCGACGACGGCAGCGACTCCCAGGGCAAGTCAGGTGACCGTACGACGGCTTCGGCCGGCGCGGACGGCGGCGACACCAAGGACGAGAAGAGCGCCGGCAACCAGTCCGACAAGTCGTCCAGCCAGTCCCCGGACGCACAGCCGTCCACGGGGAAGCCCACGGACGACGACACCAAGGGCGGGTCCGGCGGCTCGGACGACGACGAGGACGGCAACAAGGGCAAGGGCAAGGGCAAGGACGGCGACGGGGGCGGCGGCAAGGGCTCGGCGCCGGACGGATACGAGACGGTCAAGAGCTCCGACTTCCCGTTCACCATGGCGATGCCCAAGGGATGGCAGGTCCACTCGGGGAAGTACCCCGGCAGCCGTATCTACTACGGAGGATCCGACATCCCGCGGATCCAGGTCGACTTCACCGACTCCCCGAAGGCGGACGCTGCGGCGGAGTGGCGCAAGAGCGAGCCCAACGTGAGCAGGACCACCCCCCGCTACAAGCTGATCGGCATCGAGTCGGTCAGCTGGCACGGCTACCCCACGGTCGCCGACTGGCAGTTCGAGCGCGACCAGAGCGGGAAGCGGGTCCGGGTGCTCAACCGCGGCTTCAGGGCGGACAGCAGCCATGGCTTCGCCATAATGATCACTTGCGAGAAGAGCAAGTGGGACGAGAAGGAGTGCAAGACGCTCCGCGAGACCGCGTTCGACACCTTCGACATCACGGACTGAACACTCCGGTCGGCATGGGGCGCCCCCGGCACGTATCGTGAGAGGCCGTGGACCGTGCGCAGCGGCAACGACGGGCAAAACGCCCCTGATTGACGGTTTCGCGCGGTGCGGATGAGGGTGTGGATCGCGCGCTCGGGGAGGCTTCGTGGACGAATACGCGGGTCGGGTTCTCGCCGACCGCTATCGCCTGCCCCTGCCGCCCGCCGATGAGTACGAACTCGTCGAGACCCGCGCCTTCGACACCTACAGCGGACAGGAAGTCCACCTCAGGCAGATACCGCTGCCGGAGACCGTCGACGCGGAGGTCGTCGGCGCCGACGAGCACTACGCGTACGCGGGGGCCCCGGGGCGCGCACACGGCGCGACCGGCATGGGCCGCGGCGCCCGCGGCGGCGTCGCCGACCCGGCGGTGCGCCGCGCCATCGAGGCCGCGACGGCCGCCGCGCAGGTGCCCGACCACCCCCGGCTCGACCAGGTCTTCCATGTCTTCGCGGAGGCCGGGAGCCTGTGGATCGTCAGCGAACTGGTCGCGGGCCGCCCGCTGGCCGCGCTGCTCGCGGAGCGGACGCTGTCCCCGTACCGGGCCGCCGAGCTCGCCCATGACATCCTCACCGCGCTGCGCGCCCTGCACGCCGACGGCTGGATCCACCGCAACATCACCGCCCGGACCGTCCTGGTCTGCGACGACGGGCGCGCCATGCTCACCGGGCTGGCGGCGGGCGCCGCGGAGGAGGCCCTGTGCGGCTACGACCCGGTGCCCCGGCCGCCGACCGATGCGGCCTCGGCCGACGCGACCTCGGTCGAGGCGGCCGACGCCGACGGCGGTGAGGCAGGGGGCCCGGCCGTCGACGAGCCCGCCGCCCGCCAGGCGCCGCCGCTGTACCGCGACCAGGGCGCGGCGGGAGGCTTCCCGGGGCCGCGCGATCCGGGTGTGCGGGGCGTGACGGTTGCGCCGAGCGCTTCGGGTACGGAGTTTCCCGGGCCGCGCGGCGCGCTCGAACAGCCCCCCGCGGGCTCCGGGTTGCCGCTGCCCCCCGGCTCGGAGTGGCGGCCCGCCGAGCGCGTCGAAGACGGGCGAACGGACGGGCCGAACGGCCCGGACAGCCCGAACAGCACGCATGGTGCGGGGCCGGTTGTGCCGGGAGCGCGGCCGGGCGAACCGGCCCTCGGCGGCGGTCCATCCGCCCCGGCGGGCGGCGACCCGCAGGGCGGCGCCGCCGGGCGCGCCGTGCGGGCCGGCGCGATCGCCGCCTACACGGCGGGCGCCCGTGCCGCCGCCCGGGCGCACGTCGAGGGCCCCGCGCCCCGTGGCGCCCACCCCGGCGCGCCCGACGGCGCGAGCGGCCCCGCCGCTGAGCGCGCGGAAGGCGCCCCGCGCCCCGCGACCGATGCCAACGGCTCGGCCCCGGGCAGCGCGACGGCCCAGGACCCGTACGCCGAACGGAACTCGCACGGGGCCCTGGCGCCGCATGCCGGCCCGAGCGGGCAGGTCGAGCGGAGGCCGCACCCGACCCGGGCGCTGTATATCGACCCGGGCCGACCCGCCGCCCCTACGGGCGACCAGGCCCCGAACAGGTCTGCCAACCCCGACCTCAACCCCCCTCACGCCAGGCCGGCGGGGCCCGCGGGGGGCGGCGTGGGCTCATGGGACGACGAGGCGGCGGGTGCTCACGGGGCGCGGCGCGGTCCCGCGAGCGCGCTGGCCGTCGAGCGGGCGCGGCAGGCGCGGATCGTCGTGGTCGGGGCCGTCACCGAGCGGTGGGCCCCCGAACAGGCGGTTCCGGTGCACGAGAACTGGCGGCTGGCGCCCCCTGTCGGCCCGGCCGCCGACCTGTGGGCGGTCGGTGTGCTGCTCTTCCGCGCCGTACAGGGACACGCCCCGTACCCGGAGGAGAGCGCCGCCGAGCTGGTGCAGCTGGTGTGCTCCGAGGCGCCCGCGTACGCGGAGGAGTGCGGCCCGCTGCGCCCGGTCGTGGAGTCGCTGCTGCGCCAGGACCCCACCGAGCGCCCGGACTTCGAGGAGCTGCGCGGCTGGCTGCGGTCCCTGATCCGCTCGGCGCCGGAGCCGGACGTGGGCAGCAGCACGGTCACGGTGCCGTCGGCAGGGCCGGGCGGGGCGTCCGACCCCCGGCGGCTGCCGATCGTGCGCCGCCGCGGCTGGCTGGTGCGCAGGGGCCGGGCGGGCGCGCCGGTGGCCGCGCACGGGCGGCACAAGCGGGGCAAGCAGGCCGGTGAGCGCCGCCCGCGCAGGCTGGGGCGGGTGCTGCTCTTGCTGATACTGCTGGCTCTGGCGGCCGCGGTGCTCTACGCGATGATGTTTATGCCGAAGGCCGACGAGAAGAACGGCCAGGGCCGTACGGGCACGGCGGGCTCGCAGAGCGATGTGCCCAGCGCCTCGCGGGAGCCGTCCCCGGACCAGTCGGCCGGGGCGGGGGGCGGGGCCGGTTCGGGCACCTCCTCGCCGGACGATCAGCCGCAGTCGACGCCGCCCGCGGGCCTTGCGAAGGGCTTCGCCGTCCGCAAGGACCCGAAGGGCTTCAAGGTCGCGGTGTACGAGACCTGGACCCGGCGCGGCGAGAACCCCCGCGGCCAGATCCGCTATGTCGGCGGCGACTTCGAGCTGGTGGTGGTGGCCGGGCGGGACAGGGAGTCCGAGTTCGGCGCCGACCCCATGGCGTACCAGCAGAACAGGGAGCCCGAGCTGGCCGCCTTCCGCTCCTCCTCCTGGTCCTCGTCCTCCGGGCTGCGCCGGATCGACGTGGGGCAGACGGCGATGGCCGAGGGGGAGTTCAGCTGGCGGGACAGCAGCGGCCGGGATGTGTACGCGCGCAACCTGGTGATGCTCATCGACGGCCGGTACCACGTCGTCCTGGTCATCGGCCCGGCCGACGAGCGCCGCGAGGTCGCCCGCTACTACGAGCAGGCGACGGCGACGTACAGCACCACGACCGGCTGACCCCGCCACCTGGCCGGCCTTCTAGCCGAACCGCTCCCGCAGCTTGTACTTGAGCACCTTGCGGAGCGTGTCGTTGCGCGGCAGCGCGTCGACCACTTCGAGGCGCTCGGGCAGCTTGTGCGGGGACAGCCCTTGGGCACGCAGATACGAGACCGCGCCCTCAAGGGTGAGCGGTTCCGCGTCGGCGGGCTGTTCGACGACCGCGCACACCAGCTCGCCGCGGACCGCGTCCGGCAGCCCGATCACCGCCACGTCGCCGATCCCGGGGTGCTGGTAGAGCAGTTGCTCGACCTCTTTGGCGGAGATGTTCTCGCCCTTGCGGATGATGACGTCCTTGGCGCGGCCGGTGAGGACGAGATGTCCCTCCTCGGTGAGGTGCCCGAGGTCTCCGGTGATGAGGAAGCCGTCGGCGTCGAACGCCTCACGGGTCTGGGCCTCGTCCAGATATCCGGCGCAGACGGCCTCGCCGCGCAGCCGCACCTCACCGTCCGCCCCTATGGGCAGCGTTTTTCCGTCCCCGTCCACGATGCGGATCTCCATGTCCGCGGGCGGCCGTCCTTCGGTGGTCGCGAGGTGGTGCGGGGTGTCGTCCGGCGCGCCCATGGTGATCATCGGGACTTCGGTCATGCCGTAGCCGTGGGTGAGCTGGCAGCCCAGCTCGCGGACGACCTCGTGGTACAGCTCGGGCGGTTTGGGGGCGCCGCCGCCGGCCAGCAGCCGCAGGGTGGGGATGAGCTTGTGGGCGGGGTCCTTGCGCTGTTCGGCCAGGAACATCGAGTAGAAGGCGGTGCTGCCGCCCGCGACCGTGACCTTGTGCCGCCGGTAGGCGGCGAGCGAGCCGGGCAGCGCGAAGTGCTCGAACAGCACGGCAGGGAAGCCGTACAGCAGCAGCATCACGGTGTAGTCGGGCCCGGCCACATGGGCGTACGGAAAGGCCATGGAGCCGATGTCGTCCGGGCGCAGCCGCAGCGCGTGGGCCAGGCAGGCGCCGGCGGCGATGAGGCTGCGGTCGGTGTGCAGCACGCCCTTGGGCTCGGAGGTGGTGCCGGAGGTCCAGTAGATCCAGCGGACGGCGGTCCCGTCGGCGGGCGGCGGGGGCAGTGGCACGGCGAGCGGGTCGGCCTCGGGGAGGGTGTCGTACGTCTCGAAGACCCGGGGTGGTTCGGGCAGCCGCGCGGCGAGGCGGTGGGCCATCGCGGTGTGGTCGAAGCCGCGCCAGTGACCGGGGACGGCGAGGAAGCGGGCGCCGGAGGCGCGCAGCGCGAAGCCGACCTCCCGGTCGCGGTAGAAGGGGATGAGCGGGGTCTGTACGGCGCCGAGCCGGGCCAGGGCGAGGGCCAGGACGACCGTTTCGATGCGGGTGGGCAGCTGCCAGGCGACGCGGTCGCCGGGGCGCACGCCCATGTCGTACAGCCCGGCCGCGGTGCGTTCCGCGCGGGTGCGCAGCGCGCGGAAGGTCATCCGCCGGTCGTCGCGGGCGGAGGCGGCGGCCTGGAGCAGCGCGGGGGCGTCGGGGGTGAGCGCGGCGCGCCGCTCGACCAGCTCCCACAGCGTCGCCGATGTGCCGAGTGCCTGCGCGGTGTCGGTCATACGGACCTCCAACTGACGGCTAGTCAGATTGTGCGGGAAGCGTAGAGCCCGGCGCCTTGTCGGTCCAGAGTCCGCGGGGCTAGCCTTGTGATTTATCTGACGAAGCGTCAGATCTGCCCGGCGAGGGGACGGGGATGGACCTCGACTACACGGAGCCGGAGGAGGAGTTCCGGCGGCGGCTGCGCGCTTGGCTGGCGGACGTCCTGCCGAAGCTGCCGGACCCGCCGGACCCGGCCGACTGGCCCGGCCGCCGCGTCTACGACTGCGGCTGGCAGCGCATGCTGTACGACGCGGGCTACGCCGGGCTGCACTGGCCCGAGGACGCCGGCGGCCAGGGGGCGACCCCGACTCAGCATCTGATCTTCCTGGAGGAGACCGAACGGGCCGGAGCGCCCTATGTGGGCGCCAATTTCGTCGGGCTGCTGCACGCGGGCCCCACCATCGCCGCCGAGGGCGACCCGGGGCAGCGGGCGCGCTGGCTGCCGCCGATCCTGCGCGGGGACGAGGTCTGGTGTCAGGGCTTCTCGGAGCCGGAGGCCGGATCCGACCTGGCCTCGCTGCGCACCAGGGCGGCGCGGGACGGTGACTCCTATGTCGTTACCGGCAGCAAGATCTGGACCTCGCACGCCGAGGTCGCCGACTGGTGCGAGCTGCTGGTCCGCACCGCACCTGTCGGCGACGAGGCGCCCAAACATCGCGGGATCTCCTGGCTGGCGATGCCGATGGACGCGCCGGGGGTCACCGTGCGGCCGCTGCGCACGCTCGCCGGGACCGCGGAGTTCGCCGAGGTGTTCCTGGACGAGGTGCGGGTGCCGGTCGCCAACCGGATCGGGGCGGAGAACGACGGCTGGCGCGTGACGATGGTGACCCTCTCCTTCGAGCGCGGCACGGCGTTCGTGGGGGAGGTGGTCGCCTGCCGCCGGGTGCTGGAGGCCCTGGCGCGCGAAGCGAGGGCCAACGGGCGGTGGGACGACCCGGTGCTGCGGCGCAGGCTGGGGCGGCTGGCGGCCGAGTTCGCCGCGCTGTGGCGGCTCACCCAGTGGAACGTGAGCGAGGCGCAGCGCACCGGCGGGGTGCCCGGGACCGGCGGCTCCGTCTTCAAGCTGCGCTACTCGCAGGTGCGGCAGGAGCTTTACGACGCGGCCGCCGAGGTGCTGGGGGCCGGGGCGCTGGACGCCGGGCACGCGTGGGTGGCGGACCGGCTGTCGTCGCTCTCGTACACCATCGCGGCGGGCACCTCCCAGATCCAGCACAACATCGTCGCCGAGCGCATCCTCGGCCTGCCGAAGGGACGGTGAGTCGGCCGTGGACTTCCGGCTCACGGACGACCAGCGGGCGCTGCGGGCGGGCGTCCGCGAGCTGCTGGAAGGGCGGTTTCCGCGGGAGCGGCTGCGGGCGGTGGTGGACGGCGGCGAGCCCGCGGTGGACCGGGCGCTGTGGCGGGAGCTGGGCGGGGCCGGGTTCTTCGCGCTGCGGTTGGCGGAGGCGGACGGCGGGGTGGGGCTCAGCCTGCCGGAGGCGGCGCTGGTCTTCGAGGAGGCGGGCCGGGCGCTGCTGCCGGGGCCGCTGGTCGCCACGCATCTGGCGGCCGCGGTGGTGGAGGGGGCGGCCGAGGGCCGGGCCGTGGTCACGGCGCTGGACGCGGCGCGGGGCGCTGAGCCTGGCGCGGCGGGGCCCCTGGTCGAGCACTTGGCGTCGGCGGATGCCGTGTTGGTGATCGGCGACGACGAGGGCGACCGGCGCGTCGGCGTTCTGCCCGCGGCCGGACTTGCGCGCTCCGCGCGGCCGATACGGTCCGTGGACCCGGCGACGCCGCTGCACCGCCTGGACCGCCTGCACCGCCTGGATCCGGGAGGCTGTTCCGGGGGCGGGCCGCCGACCGCGGCCGCCCGGCTCAGGCGTGAGGCGGTGCTGCTGACCGCCGCCCTCCAGCTCGGCAGCGCGGCCCGTACGGTCGAGATGGCCGTACGCCACGCCGGGGAGCGCTTCCAGTTCGGCCGGGCGATCGGCACCTTCCAGGCCGTACAGCATCTGTGCGCCGGGATGCTGGTGCGCGCGGAAACAGCCAGAAGCATGGTTTACGCCGCAGCCGTCACAGAAGACGCGGATGATGTGGCCGCCGCCAAGCTGCTGGCCGACGAGGCCGCCGTCCGTAACGCGCGGGACTGTCTCCAGGTCCACGGCGGGATGGGCTTCACCTGGGAGGCCGATGTGCATCTGCATCTCAAGCGGGCCTGGGTCAGGGCCGGGCAGTGGCAGACGGCCGCCGAGGCCGAGGAGGGGCTCGCGGCCGGGCTGTTGCGCCCCCGTGTATGAGGTTTGTGACCCGACTTCGTGGAAACGCCTGAATTGTTCAGGTGTCGTGATTGCTGGGGAAATCCCCAGGGTCTTCGAGGTGACCGAGCGTTGATACCGGGTTGTTTCCTAGGTGTGACTCGTCACAGGGCGGAGTCGGGCCCGCCCTCGGGTACTCTCCGTTGCGTGCGAGCGGATTTGGGGTGCAGCGATCCCGGCGTGGCCCGTGGGGCGACTCCGGGCACGCCAATGTGCCCCGCTCGCGCGGGGTGCACCCAATCGGCGCCCCGGTGTTCGACTCCCCGCGGCGCGCGTCGCACAGTATGCCGCACGCATACTCCTTGGCGCTGGAATATGACCGAAGCGCTTGTTGGGGTGACTGTACGTCAACCATGCTGTCTCGCAAGGGGGTACCTCCCGGCGGTAGCCGGGAGGGGGCACCTCCCAGCGGTAGCTGGGGGAGAGTCACGTTCCGTGACCTCTTGGAGGTACGAGGCGATGTGTCCGCCAGTTCGGATGGTGTGAGCGGTGCAGGTGCTTCAGATGCAGATGGAGGTCAGGCCCGACCCCGCGGAGGTGAGCCGGGCCCGTAGGTGGGCGCGCTCACGGCTCGCCGGGTCCGGGATAGGGGTGGACGAGCCGCTCGCCGAGACGCTGATCCTGCTGATTTCGGAACTCGTGACCAACGCCGTGGTGCACACGGGCTGTCCGGCGGTGCTGCGCATGCTCTTCCCCGCGCAGGGCGACGGCGGCGGGCCCGGCGCGGGCGGCCTCGACGGGCCGGGGCCGGGCTCCGGCACGGTCCGGGTCGAGGTCGCCGACTCCAGCGGCCGGGGGCCGCGGCGGCGGTGCGCGGACGAGGGCGCCACCAACGGGCGCGGTCTGGAGCTGGTCGACGGTCTGGCGGACCGGTGGGGCTGGCATCCGGAGGGCGCGGGCAAGCGCATCTGGTGCGAGGTGGACCGGGGCGTCCGTGGGGGCCATGGGGCGCCCGGAACTCATGAGGAGCCGGTCCTGATGGGGCGTGCGGGTCCTCATGCGCCATCACAAATCGGGCGTAGTCGGCAAAGTCCAGACCAGGTGTTGACGTGATGTGGCGGTGTGATCACTCTAGGATCGGCGATTCGTTGCGAGGGGACGTCGAGGGCTCTGAGTTCCCTGTGGGCCGTGTGCTCATGGGGTGGTTCCTTGGCGAGTGCGGGTCGCTGCCCGGCGCGTGACAGGGCATCTGCGCCGGAGCCGGGCGGCGGTGCGCGATGCCGTGCTCGGGGTGCGCATGAGCGCGCCGCCGCCCGACAGACCCGCCCTCGCCTCGCGGGGCCGCGCCTCGCGAGGCTATAGGACCGCCACGGGTGCGACGGGGCTGCCCGCCCCGCCGACGAACGGCTCGGGCATGGCCGACAGCAGAAATGCGTAGCGCCCCTCCTCGGCGCAGGCCTCCGACAGCTCCTCCAGATTCCAGTTCTGGCCCTGCTGCATGCCCATTTCGACGAGATCGAGCGCGTGGACCGGCATCCACAGGTTCTCTATCTCCGGGGGGAAGATCTCGAAGGTGAGGGTGTCGTTGGCGACCGCGGCCACGTCCCGGGCGTGGAACCACTCGGGGGCGCGGAGGGACAGGCCGGGTGACGGAAAGGCGTACGCCTCCTTCTCGCCCGCGAGATAGCGCTGGATCTGGCCGGTGCGCACCAGGGCGATATCACCGGGTCGGACAGTGGTCTTCGCCAACTCCTCCGCGGCCTCCAGGTCCTCGGGGGTGACGGCATGCCCCTCGGGCAGCCGGTCGAACCCTCGGGCGCGGGCGACATCGAGGAGCACCCCGCGCGAGACGATGTGGCGCGCCTTCTCGATGCCGCTGAAGGCGGCGCGGCCGTGGGCGGTGACGGAGGCGGCGGGGCGGCCGTTGTAGATCCGGCCCGAGTGCGAGACATGGGTCAGCCCGTCCCAGTGGGTGCCCGCCTGTAGGCCCATCGTCACGGCGTCGTCGCTGGTGGCCACGGTGTCCGGGCCGAAGATCTCCAGGTTGACGGCGACCATGGTGTGCAGGGGGTTGACCCGGCCCGGGATCACTCCGGTCTGCACCCCGTCCTGCTGGAGCGGCAGCGCGAGCGGGACGCGGCGGCCGCTGCGTATGTCCGCCGCGGCGCCCCTGACCACCTCGTCGGTGATCAGGTTGAGCGTGCCGATCTCGTCCGCCTCGCCCCAGCGGCCCCAGTTGTTGACGCGCCTGGCGATGTCGTGGAATTCGGGCGGCAGGGCCATGGAACCTCCTCGGTTCGGCTTCCTGGCGGCTTCCCGGCGGGTTTCCGCTCGGGGGCTTGTACTCGCGCCGCGTCTGCTCAAAAATCTAACGGACCGTCAGATACTGCGGGAGGGGACGCGACGTGGGCAACTTCTTGGGCGGCAAGGTGGTCGCCGTCACCGGGGCCGGGCGGGGCATCGGCCGGGCCGTGGCACTGGCCTGCGCGGCCGAGGGAGCCCAGGTCGTCGTCAACGACTACGGGGTGTCGATCGAGGGCGGCGAACCCAGCAGCGAGGTCGCCGAGGCCGCGGTCAAGGAGATCGAGGCGGCGGGCGGAACGGCGGTAGCCGTCGCCGACGACGTCTCGACCATGGCGGGCGGGCAGCGGATCGTGGACACCGCGCTCGAACGCTACGGGCGGCTCGACGGCGTGGTGTGCATCGCCGGGATCCTGCGCGAGCGGATGCTCTTCAACATGACCGAGGAGGAGTGGGACCCGGTCGTCGCCACCCACCTCAAGGGCACCTTCACGGTCTTCCGCGCGGCCTCCGCGGTGATGCGCAAACAGGGCTCCGGGACCCTGATCGGCTTCACCAGCGGCAACCACCAGGGCAGCGTCGCGCAGGCCAACTACGCCTCCGCCAAGGGCGGGATCATCTCCCTGGTGCGCAGCGCAGCGCTCGGCCTCCACAAGTACGGGGTGACCGCCAACTGCGTGGCCCCGGTCGCCCGGACGCGCATGTCCGCCAATGTGCCCATGGAGCTCAAGGAGATCGGCGAGCCGGAGGACGTGGCGGCCCTGGTGGTCTATCTGCTGAGCGACCGTGCCAGGGAAGAGAAGATCACCGGGCAGGTCTACACGATCGCCGGACCCAAGATCGCGGTCTGGGCCCAGCCACGGGAGTTGCGCGCGGGATACGCCGAAGGCGCCTGGACCCCGGAGAAGATCGCCGACTTCCTCCCGGGCACGGTCGGCACCGACCCCATGCCGATGCTCGCGCGGCTCGACGCCATGGCCAAGGCGGCGGCCGCGGGACAACGCCCCAACGCGTGACCCGACCCCGCGGCCACGCGGGACGGGAGACGGGAGGAGCCGTGGACTTCGCTTTCGGACCGGAGGACGAACGCTTTCGCACCCGGGCCCGCGACTGGCTGGACGAGCACTTCACCGGCGCGCACACCGGTCTCGGCGGACAGCCGCGGCCCGGCGTCGGCCACGGTGGGGAGGGAGCGCACCGCGCCTGGGAGCGGGAGGTCGGCGCCGGCGGCTGGATCGGGCTCGGCTGGGACCGGACCCACGGCACCTACGGCAACCGGCCCGCCACCCTCACCGAGCAGGTCGTCTGGGCCGAGGAGTACGCCCGCGCCGGGGCCCCCGCCCGGCTCGGCCACATCGGCGAGAACCTCCTCGCCCCCACCCTGCTCGCCTACGGCGACGACGCCCAGCGCGCCCGCTTTCTGCCGCCCGTCGCACGCGGCGAGGAGCTGTGGTGCCAGGGCTACAGCGAGCCCGACGCGGGATCGGACCTCGCCGGGGTGCGGACCCGCGCCGTCCGCGACCCGGGCGACGGCACCTACCGCGTCACCGGGCAGAAGATCTGGACCTCCCTCGCCCGCGAAGCCGACTGGTGCTTCGTCCTGGCGCGCACCGAGGAAGGCTCACGGCGCCACCACGGTCTCTCCTTTCTTCTGGTGCCGATGGACCAGCCCGGACGGGTCGAGGTGCGCCCGATCCGGCAGCTGACCGGCGACGCCGAGTTCAACGAGGTCTTCTTCGAGGGCGCGGTGGCGCGCGCGGAACACCTCGTCGGCGGCGCCGGCCACGGCTGGCGCGTGGCCATGGGACTGCTCGCCCTGGAGCGCGGCGTCTCCACCCTCGCCCAGCAGATCGGCTTCGCCCAGGAGCTCGACCGGGTGGTGCGGATGGGCTTACGCACCGGCGCCGCCGCCGACCCCGTGCTGCGCGACCGTCTCATCGCGCAGTGGGCCGAGCTGAAGACCATGCGCTGGAACGCGCTGCGGACCCTGGGCTCGGCACAGGGCCCCGGCGCGCCCAGCGTCGCCAAGCTGCTGTGGGGCGGCTGGCACCAGCGGCTCGGCGAGCTGGCCGTCCGGGTGCGGGGCGCCGCGGCCGCGCTCGGCCCCGAGCCATGGAGCGCCGAGCGGCCGTATGAACTCGACGACGCACAGCACCTCTTTCTCTTCTCCCGGGCCGACACGATCTACGGCGGCTCGGACGAGATCCAGCGGAACATCATCGCCGAGCGCGTTCTCAACCTCCCTAAGGACTCACGCGGATGAAGACGGACGGGCCGAAGACGGACGGGTTGACGACGGACGAGGCGGACGGGCGGGCGGTGTACGGGCACTGGATCGGCGGCGGCCCACGGCGGCCCGGGCAGGGGCACTACCCGGTCATCAACCCCGCCACCGAGCGGACCGTCGGCCATGCCCCAGAGGCCGACGCGGCCGACGTGGACGCCGCCGTGAGCGCGGCACGGGACGCCTACGAGGGGTGGGCGCGCACCGCCCCCCGTGAGCGCGCCGCCGTGCTCGACCGCGCCGCCGACCTGATCGCCGAGCACGCCCGGGACCTGGCCCCGCTCGCCCAGGCGGAGACGGGCGCGACGATGCGCGTCGCCAAGGCGATGCAGGTGCCCCCGGCGGCCGACCGCTTCCGCCGGTATGCGCGGGGCGCCCTCGAACCGGACACGGTCCCGCTCGCGCCCGTGCCCGTGGCCGCCACGCCCCTCGCCCCCGGCGGGCTCATCGGCGCGGCCGCGGTCCGCCGCCCCGTGGGTGTCGTGTGCTGTATCACCTCCTACAACTTCCCTCTCGCCAACCTCGCGGGCAAGGTCGCCCCCGCCCTGGCGATGGGGAATACGGTCGTGGCCAAACCGGCCCCGCAGGACCCTCTGTGCTGTCTGGAACTCGGCCCGTTGCTGAAGGAGGCCGGGCTCCCGGACGGTGTCTTCAATGTCGTCACCGGATCGGGCGCTGCCGCGGGCGAGGCACTCGTGGCACACCCCGGCGTCGACATGGTCAGCTTCACCGGCTCCACCGCCGTGGGAAAGAAGATCGCCGAGTCCGCAGGCCACTCGATGAAGCGCACCCTGATGGAGCTGGGGGGCAAGGGCGCGGCCATCGTCCTTGGGGACGCCGACAAGTCCGTGATCAAGTCGGCGGTCGGGGCGGTCGGTTCGACCTGGTCTTTCCACAGCGGGCAGATCTGCACGGCGCCGACCCGCGTGCTCGTCCATCGATCGCTGTACGAGCAGGTCGTCGTCGCACTCACACGGTATGCGAGTTCGCTGATCGTCGGGGATCCTGTGGATAACTCCACGATCGTCGGCCCGCTGATCTCCGCGGCCCAGCGCGACCGCGTCGAGGCGTACCTCGCCGGCGCCCGTGACCAGGGTGCCCGGATCGCGGTGGGCGGCGAACGCCCCGCCGTCAAGCCCGGCTTCTACGTCGCCCCGACCCTGATCACCGACGCGACCCCCGACATGACCGTGGCGCAGGAGGAGGTCTTCGGCCCGGTCGTCGTCGCCCTCCCCTTCGATGACGAGGACGAGGCGGTCCGCATCGCCAACTCCACCCCGTACGGCCTGTACGACTACGTCTTCAGCGCCGACGCGGGCCGCGCCTGGGCCCTCGCCGCCCGCCTGCGCAGCGGCAACGTCGGCGTCAACACCGCCCAGCGCCACCCCGAGACGCCGTTCGGCGGCTTCAAGCACAGCGGGGTCGGCCGCGACGGCGGCTCGTTCGGCCTGCACGCGTACAGCGAACTCCAGTCGGTGGTCTGGGCCTCCTGAGGAGAGGGACAGACGTGGGACGGAAAAGACGGGAAATGCGGGAAATGCGGGAAATACGGAAAAGGGAAGTGGCGAAGTGGTGATGAGAGGCGTCATCTTCGACGGCACCGAACCGCGGGTGGTCGACGACCTGGAGATCCGGGCGCCCGGCCCCGGCGAGGTGCTGGTCGCCATCGCCGCCGCCGGCCTGTGCCACAGCGATCTGTCGGTCGTCGACGGCACCATCCCCTTCCCCGTCCCGGTCGTGCTCGGCCACGAGGGCGCGGGCACGGTGGCGGCCGTCGGCGCCGGGGTCACGCATGTCGCCCCCGGCGACCATGTGGCCCTGTCCACCGTCGCCAACTGCGGGACCTGCGCCGATTGTGGCCGTGGCCGCCCCACCATGTGCCGCAGGGCCATCGGCAGGCCCGACCGGCCGTTCACCCGCGGCGGGGAGCCGCTGTTCAACTTCGCCTCGAACTCCGCCTTCGCGGAGCGCACCCTGGTCAAGGCGGTGCAGGCCGTCAAGATCCCCAAAGACATCCCGCTCACCTCGGCGGCACTCATCGGCTGCGGCGTGCTCACCGGCGTCGGCGCCGTGCTCAACCGCGCCCGGGTCGACCGCGGCGAGTCGGTCGTGGTCATCGGCACCGGCGGGATCGGGCTCAATGTGCTTCAGGGCGCCCGGATTGCCGGGGCCGCGCCGATCGTCGCCGTCGACTCCAACCCCGCCAAGGAGCCGCTGGCCAGGCAGTTCGGCGCCACGCACTTCGTGGCCTCAGCGGCCGAGGCCCGGGGGGTCCTGCCATCCGGCGCCGACCACGCCTTCGAGTGCGTCGGCAGTACCCGGCTCATCCGGGAGGCCGTCGACCTGCTCGACCGGCACGGCCAGGCGGTGCTGCTGGGCGTGCCGCCGGCCGACGCCGAGGCGTCCTTCCTCGTCTCCTCCATGTATCTGGACAAGGCCATCCTGGGCTGCCGCTACGGCTCAGCCCGGCCGCAGCGCGACATAGCCCTGTACGCGGACCTCTACCGCCAGGGCCGGCTGCTGCTGGACGAACTGGTCACGCACACCTACCCCGTCGAGGACTTCCCGAAGGCCGCCGACGACGCGCGGGCGGGCCGGGTGGCCCGGGGCGTGCTCACGTTCTGAGGGACGGCGTCTCGCCGACGCGGGGTGACGACCTCCCACCGCGGGGCGACGGCCTCCTGCCGGAGCCGGTCGCGGGCGCGGAAGGTGCGCCGGTAGGCCGTGGGGGAGACGCCGAGCGCCGCCTGAAGGTGCTGTCGCATCGACGCGGCCGTGCCGAAGCCCGCGTCCCGCGCCACCTGGTCCACCGAGAGGTCGGTGTCCTCCAGCAGGTGCCTGGCCCGCTCCACGCGCTGCTGGACGAGCCACTGCCCGGGGCTGATCCCGACCTCCTCACGGAAGCGGCGGGTGAACGTCCGTACGCTCATCGCCTCCCGGTCGGCCAGCTCGCGCAGCGAGATCGGGCGTTCCAGGCGGCCCAGGGCCCAGGCGCGCGCCGCCGTCGTGGTCGCCTGCTGCGGCTCGGGGAGCGGACGCTCGATGTACTGAGCCTGGCCGCCGTCGCGGTACGGCGGCACCAGGCTGCGCCGCGCGACCTCATTGGCGACGGCCGCGCCGAAGTCGCGCCGTACGACGTGCAGGCACAGGTCGATGCCCGAGGCGACGCCCGCGGAGGTGAGCACGTCGCCGTCGTCGACGAACAGCACGTCCGGGTCGACCGCGATGGAGGGGAAGAGGGCCTGGAAGTGGGCGGCGCTGCGCCAGTGGGTGGTGGCGGGGCGGCCGTCGAGCAGCCCGGCGGCCGCGAGCACATAGCCGCCGGTGCAGATGGACATCCAGCGGACGCCGGGCCGGGCGTGGACCAGCGCGGCGGCGAGCGCCGGCGGAAGCGTGCCCTCGGTATAGGCCTGTCCCAGCTCGTAGCTGGTGGGCACGACGATGGTGTCGGCTTCGGCCAGCGCCTCGGGGCCGCGCTCGACGACGACCGGAAAGTCGGCGTCCGTCGGCACCTCGCCGGGCTCCGGCGTGCAGCTGAACACCTCGTAGAGGCGGCGGCCCTCGGCGGAGCGGGCCTTGCCGAAGATCCTGAACGGGATGCCCAGCTCGAAGGGGATCACCCCAGGCAGGACCAGCACGGCGACGCGGTGCGGCCTCGCGGCGTCCATGGTCTCGGGCATACGGGCCTCCAGCGCGCATATCGATGGCCCGATCCTAACGAATGCTGTCCGTCGGGCCACTCGTAAGGACCGACCGATGCATTGATGCTGATCCGGTGACACAGACAACCGAACTGCCAGGCACTCCGGGCCAGGACGAGCGGGCCGCCGCACCCCGGCGGCGGCCGAGGATCCACCGGGCGTGGTGGGTCGCCGCCGTCACCTTTGTGACGATCATCGGCGCGGCCGGTTTCGCCTCGCTGCCCGGTCTGCTGATCGAGCCCCTGCACGAGGAGTTCGGCTGGTCGCGCGGGCTGATCGGGTTCGCGGTGTCCGTGAATCTCGCCCTCTATGGGCTCACCGCGCCCTTCGCCGCCGCCCTTATGGACCGCTTCGGCATCCGCAAGGTCGTCGCCTGTGCGCTGATGGTGATCGCCACGGGCGCCGTACTCACGGTCTTCATGACCGCCGCCTGGCAGCTCGTCCTGTGCTGGGGCGTCCTGGTGGGGCTCGGCAGCGGCTCCATGGCGCTGGCCTTCGCCGCGACGGTCACCAACCGCTGGTTCGTCCAGCGGCGCGGCTTGGTCACCGGCATTCTCACGGCCGGAGGCGCGTCCGGACAGCTGGTGTTCCTGCCCGCCCTGTCGTGGATCGTGGAGCACCACCACTGGCGCCCGGCCGCGGTCACGGTGGCGGTCGCCGCGTTCGCCGTGGTGCCCTTCGTGTGGCTGCTGCTGCGCGACCATCCGGCCGATGTGGGCCTGGCCGCGTACGGGGCGGAGGGGCCGCCCGCCCCGAAGCCCGCCCCGCAGCGCGGCGCGGCCCGCCGGGCGGTCACCGCGCTGCTCTCGGCCGCGCGCACCGGCCCGTTCTGGCTGCTGGCCGGCACCTTCGCGATCTGCGGTGCCTCCACCAACGGCCTGGTCAAGACGCACTTCGTGCCCGCCGCGCACGACCACGGCATGCCCGTCACGGCCGCCGCGAGCCTGCTCGCGGTCATCGGGATCTTCGACATCGTGGGCACGGTGGCCTCCGGCTGGTTCACCGACCGGTTCGACGCGCGGCGGCTGCTCGCCGTCTACTACGCGCTGCGCGGGCTGTCGCTGATGTTCCTGCCGATGCTTCTGGCGGACTCCGTGCATCCGCCGATGATCTTCTTCATCGTCTTCTACGGGCTCGACTGGGTCGCGACGGTGCCGCCCACCATCGCGCTGTGCCGCGAGCACTACGGCGAGGACAGCGCGATCGTCTTCGGATGGGTGCTGGCCTCGCACCAGGTGGGCGCGGGGGTGGTGGCCTTCCTCGGCGGAATGGCGCGGGACACCTTCGGGTCGTACGACGTGGTCTGGTACGGGGCGGGCGCGCTGTGCGCGATGGCCGCGCTGATGGCCCTGGTCATCCGGCGCGAGCGGGAGGAGCTCCCGCTCGCCGCCTAGGTCCTGTCCGGGCGATCTTTGAGGATCAGCCCGCGGCGTCGGATGAGGGGGCGCCTCCCGGCCGAAGGCTGGGGGAGCATCGCAAGGCGGAGGCTGCGACACCGGCGGCTGCCGCCGCGGGCCCTCGTACTGGGCGCTGCGGTCGATATGCCTCCCCCGGCTACCGCCGGGAGGTGCCCCCTGACGCGGCGTGGCGGGCGACTCGGACAACGCAGCCGGGGGCGCCGTAGCCGGCGTCGCGGGCCCGAGAAGATCGCCCGGACAGGGCCTGGGGCTCGTCCGGCGGATCATGGGCCGAGCCAGGGCCGGACCGAGGCGAGGGCCGGCCAGTGCCCTCATCGTGTTGACCGCCCCCGGCAGGCAGTGCTGGAGTCGGCACGTGGACAGCATCCCCGCCAACCGGCGGCTCTGGAACCAGATCAGCAGCGCCTACCAGCACAAGCACGACCCGCAAATCGGCGCCACACCCCGGCTGTGGGGCATGTACTCCATCCCCGACGCGCACCTGCACGCCCTGGGCGACGTCACCGGCAAGCGCGTCCTCGAACTCGGCTGCGGCGCCGGCCAGTGGTCCAGGGCGCTCGCCGCCGAGGGCGCCACCGTGGTCGGGCTCGACCTGTCCGAAGCCCAACTCGCCGCAGCGGCCCGCGCGATGGGAGCGGCCCGCTACCCGCTGGTGCAAGGCGCCGCCGAACAACTCCCCTTCGCCGCCGACAGCTTCGACCTGGTGTTCTGCGACTTCGGTGGGCTCAGCTGGGCGCCCCCGCACCTGGCCGTCCCGCAGGCCGCACGCGTCCTGGGCCGAGGCGGGCGCCTGGTGTTCAACGTCGCCAGCCCATGGTTCGAAGCCTGCTACGACGAAGCCGCCAGACGCGTGACCACGACGATGCAGCAGGACTACTTCGGGCTGAACACCATCGCCGAAGGCGACGGCGCGACCAGCTATCAGCTCACGTACGGCGACTGGGTCAAGGTCCTGCGCGGCGCGGGTCTCATCATCGACGACCTCATCGAGCCGCGGCCCGAACTCGGAACACCCAACGGCTACAACGAAACCGACCCACCCGACTGGGCACACCGCTGGCCGGCGGAACTGCTCTGGGTGACCCACAAACCGTAAGTTCCGCCGCGCCGAGACGTGAAGGCATCCCCTCGCCGGACACGACCTAGGCGTCCGGGTCGAGCGGGGCCAGTGAGGCGAACGCGCCGCGGTGGAAGAGGAGGGGGCCGGACCGGGCGGCGGCGTCGTCCGTGCCGAGGGCGCGGACGCGGCCCACGACCACCAGGTGATCACCGCCGGTGTGCACGGCGTGGACCGTGCAGTCGATCCAGGCGGGGACGTCCACGAGCCGGGGCGAGCCGGTCACCGGGGCCGGCCGGTGCTCGACGCCCGCGAACTTGTCCGGCCGCCGGGAGCCGCTGACCGCGAAGCCGCGGCACAGCTCGCCCTGGCCCGCCCCCAGGATGTTGACGCAGAAGACCCCGGCGCGGGCGATGCGCGGCCAGGTCGTGGAGGTACGGGCGACCATGAAGGCGATCAGCGGCGGGTCGAGGGAGAGGGAGGAGAAGGACTGGCAGGCGAACCCGGCCGGGCCCTCCTCGTCGACCGCCGCGACAACCGTGACCCCGCTCGCGAAGTGGCCCAGGACTCGCCGGAACTCCGCCGGGTCCAGCGGAAGGCGTTCGTCCGCGCGGACGGCGCGCAGCGTGGGGCGGCCGGGGCGGGGCGGCGCCGGGGCGGCCCGCGGCAGGGGGTCGTCGGGGCGCGCGGCGGTGGTCGGTGAGCCGACCGAGCGCAGATAGCGGACCGCGGTGGCTGCCATCCCGGCGTGTCCCATCATGATTCCATTGAATCTGATGCTGCGTCAGATGTGAAGCCCCGGAGGGAGCCTTCGGCGCCCCTCAGCGGCCCCGGTATTCGGGAGCGCGGCGCTCGGCGAAGGCGCGGACGCCTTCCCTCGCGTCCGCCGTGGTCATGTTGATCTCCTGGGCCGCCGCCTCGGCGGCGAACGCGGCCGTACGATCGGCCTCCAGCGAGCCGTTCACCAGCTGCTTGGTGAGGGCGATGGCGCGGGTGGGGCCGCCGGCCAGCCGCTCGGCCCACTCGCGGGCGGTCTTGGCCAGATCGCCGTCCGGGACGACCCGGTTGACCAGGCCGATCCGCTCGGCCTCGGCGGCCGACAGCGCGTCGCCGAAGAACAGCAGCTCCTTCGCCCGCTGCGGGCCGATGAGGCGGGGGAGGAGATAGGCGCCGCCGCCGTCGGGGACCAGACCGCGGCGCACGAAGACCTCGATGAACCGGGCCGACTCGGCGGCGAGCACCAGGTCGCAGGCGAAGGCGAGATGGGCGCCGAGGCCGGCCGCGGTCCCGTTCACGGCGGCGATGACCGGCTTCTCGCAGTCGAGTACGGCGGTGATCAGCCGCTGCGCCCCGCGCCGGATCAGCCGGGCCACATCGCCGGCGACCCGCTCATCCCCGCCCGACCCCGACCCCGACCCCGGCCCCGGCCCGGACCCGGCGCCGGACCCGGCGGCCGGCCGTGGGCCGCCGCGCAGGTCGGCGCCCGCGCAGAAGCCCTTGCCGGTGGCGGTGAGCACGACCGCCCCGACCGCCGGGTCGGCGGAGGCGTCATCGAGCAGCGAGATCAGGCGTTCGCGCTGGTCAGGAGTGATGGCGTTCAGCGCGGCGGGGCGGTTCAGAGTGATCCGGACCACGCCGTTGTCAGTGGCGTGCCGTACAACGGATTCAGGTGATTCTTCGGGGGAGGAAGTCATGGGGGAATTCCCTTGCGCTGAGGCAGAGGCAGAGGCTGGGGCAGAGGTCGAAGTCGAGGGCCGGGCGCGTGGGCCGGGGGCCTCAGCGGCACACGGCCAGGGCGTCGAGGGCCACCGCGCCCTGGCCGCGGGGCAGCACCATCAGCGGGTTGACGTCGAGTTCGGCCAGGTCGTCGCCGAGTTCCAGGGCCATGCGCTGGACGCGGAGGACGACCTCGACCAGGGCGTCCACATCGCAGGGGGGCAGGCCGCGCACGCCGTCGAGCAGGGCGCGGCCGCGCAGCTCGGTGAGCATCGCGCGCGCCTGGTCCTCGCCGAAGGGCGGCACGCGCACGGCCGTGTCCCGCAGCACCTCGACGAGCACACCGCCGATGCCCACCGTGACGGTCGGCCCGAAGAGGCTGTCGTGGGTGACGCCGACGACCATCTCCACACCGCGCTCGACCATCTGGCAGACCAGCACGCCGTCCAGCTCGACGCCTTCGTAGCGGGCGATGTCGGTGAGGTCGCGATAGGTGTCGCGGACCTGGCTCGCGGAGGTGAGCCCGAGCCTGACCAGGCCCAGTTCGGTCTTGTGGGCGAGCTGCGGCGCGGAGGCCTTCATGGCGACCGGATAGCCGACCAGGCCGGCGGCGCGCACGGCCGCCGCCGCGCTGGTCACCAGATGCTCGCGCGGCACCCGGATGCCGTACGCCCGCAGCAACTGCTTCGCGGCGTGCTCGCTCAGCTGCTCTCCCGGGCGCAGCAGCGCCTGGGCCTTGCGGGCCGAGGGGGAGGGGGTGCGCGGGGCGTCGTCGAAGGGGGAGCGGTAGCCCGCCGTGAAGCGATGGTGCTCCAGATAGGCGCGGACGGCGGTGATGCAGTTGGCGAAGGTCCGGAAGGTGGCGACGCGGGAGGAGCCGAGCAGGGTGGTGCGGTAGGCGGGCTCGGTGCCGACCGGCGAGCCCCACACCACGCACACCAGCTTGTCCGTGTGTTCCGCCGCGTCCACCAGATCCTGCGCCAGCTTGTCGCTCATCGGCGGGAAAGGCCCGGTGATCGGGCAGATCAGCACGCCGACGGACGGGTCGGCGAGGATGGCGTCGATGATCTTCCGGCCGCGCCAGTCGCCGACGGGGTGCCCGCCGTTGTCGACCGGGTTGGCGACGCTGAGCTCGCCGGGTATCCACTGGTGGAGTTCGGCCTGCTTCTCCGCGTCGAGCGTGGGCAGCGGGAGCCCGGCGGCCGTCGCGAGGTCGGCGAAGTGGGCGCCGGTGCCCCCGGAGATCGAATAGACCACGACGCCCTCGGCGAGCGGCGGCCGGGCGCGGGCGAGCAGCGCGGCCGTGTCCTGAAGCTCGTCGAGGCCGTCGACCCGGATCACGCCGAACTGCCGCATGGCCGCGTCCACGACCGCGTCCGAGCCGGTGAGCTTGCCGGTGTGGGAGGCGGCCGTGCGGGCCCCGGTCTCGGTCCGGCCGACCTTGACGGCCACGACGGGCACCCCGGCGCGGGCGGCGTGGTCGGCGGCCAGCAGAAAGCTGCGCCCGTCCTTGAGCCCTTCCACATACATCGCGATGGCGCCGACCTCGGGCCGTGAGGCGAAGTAGGAGATGAAGTCGGCGGTCTCCAGGTCGGCCTCGTTGCCGGTGGGCGCCCAGTGGCTGAGCCGGATGCCCAGCTCCTGGAGGGTGAAGACGGGGCGGCCCTGGTGGCCGGACTGGGTGATGAGGGCGATCGCGGGGCCTTCCAGGTCCTCGCGGAACTCCTCGAAGGCGTTGAGGTTGGTGTTGGGGCCCAGCAGGCGCAGCCCGCCGCGCCGCGCGGCGGCGGACAGCCGGGCCTGGGCGGCGGCACCCTCGGCGCCGGTCTCGGCGAAGCCGGAGGCGAAGGCGACGGCGAATTTGACCTTGGCCGAAGCGAGTTCCTCCATGAGCGGGAGCGGATCGCGGACGAGGAGGACGGCGAGGTCGACCGGTTCGGGCAGGTCGGCCACGGACGGAACGCAGGGCAGGCCGAAGACGGCGGGACGGGAGGGGTGTACGGGGTGCAGCCGGGCGCCGACGCGCTCGGCCCAGGCGATCAGCTGGCGGGTGATGCCGGTGTTGGGGCGGCCCTCGGTGTCGGAGGCGCCGACGACGGCCACCGACTCGGGGCGGAAGAACCGGTCCAGGTCGGGGACGGCGGAGTGCAGCGGGCGGCCGCTGACGTCCACGTCCTCGTCGGCCGCTGTCCTGCCGTGGACATGGACGGCGGGGCCGGGAGGCCGGCCGCAGGCGGCGACGCGGGCGTGACGGGAGTTGGTGGTGAGGGTGCCGTGAGTCGAACCAAGCATCGGTATCCGCCACTCCTGCTCGTTGGCGACAAGCGACAAGCCAGATATCTGACGTCCAGTCAGATTACTCGGCGGTTCAGATTAACGGAACTGACGCCTAGTCAGGAATGGGGGTGCAGGGACAACACGCAGGGTGACGAGGGTCGCCCGAGGTGCGGTGAGGTGATGGTGCCCGGTGGGTCAGGAGGTCACGCCGGGGAAAGCGGCGATATCACGCCGATGTGCGGTCGATGGCCCTGGCGATTTTGCGCGCGTCGAGGGCGAGCTCGCGGAACATGCCGCTGATCGGGTTCGTATAGCCCGTGAAGTGCAGGCCCGGGGCCGAAGGGGCGGTGCGCGGGCCGTGGGTCAGCGGTCGGCCGCGCTCGTCGAGCACGCCCAGGTGCCCGACGAGGTCGTCCAGGCCGCGCCGGTAGCCGGTCGCCGCGACCACGGTGTCCGGGCCGATCCGGGAGCCGTCGGCCAGTATCACCTTGTCCTCCTCGAAGGACTCGACCGCCGCCACCACCTCCACCTTCCCCGCCTGGACCGCGTCGATGAGACCGACGTCCTGCACCGGGATCGCGCCTTGGCGGACCCGCGTGTAGAGGCCGGTCTCCGGCCATGGCAGCCCCTGCGCGCTCAGGTCGGGCATGGTGAGCCGGCTCATCGTCCGCGCCGCCCGGTCCACCAGCCTGGTCGGCAGCCGCCGCACCAGGATGCCGGTGGCCTGTGCGGGCCAGCCCGCCGTGGAGCGGCGCAGGATGTGCGGCACGGTGCGCACCGCCAGCCGCACCCGCGCCGCGCCGCCCTCGACGAGGTCGACCGCGATCTCGGCGCCCGTGTTGCCGATGCCGACGACCAGGACGTCCCGGCCCTGGTACGGGCGGGCGTTGCGGTAGCGGCTCGCGTGCAGCAGCTCGCCGGTGAAGGTCTTCCGGCCCGGCCAGTCGGGCACCCGGGGGGTGTGGTTGTAGCCGGTGGCCACGACCACGACGGGCGAGGAGGGCTCGCGCCCGCCGGTGGCCCGCAGCACCCAGCCCTCGCCGTCCCGCGCCCGGTCGATCCGTGAGACCTCCACGCCCGTGACGATCTCCAGCCGGTGGTGCTCGACGTACTGCTCCAGATAGCGCACCACGTCGTCCCGGGCGACCCAGCGCCCGTACGCGCGCGGGATCGCGAGCCCGGGGAGGGCGGACAGCCGGCGCGTGGTGTGCAGATGCAGCCGGTCGTAGTGGGCGCGCCAGGAGGCGGCGACCGCGTCCGACTTCTCCAGGATCACCGCGCGGATGCCGCGTTCGCGCAGGGCGGCCGCGGCGGCGAGCCCGCCCGGTCCGCCGCCGATCACGTACACAGGTGAGGAGTGCTCGGGGAAGGTGTCGGCCATGAGCGTGAGCGTAGCCATGTAATTGACAGGTTTCCGACAAATTTATTCCGAATCGGTTGCGGATCGATCACGGCCCGCCGCACGACCTCTTGCGCGGCCGTGTCCGTCTCCGCTGAACTGACGTACCGTCAGATACATGCCCCGGCGGGACGGACGGAGAGGGGGAGAGCGATGCGTACGATCTGGCTCAGCGGGCCCGAATGGCTCGCCGTGCTGCGCATCGGGCTCGGCCTGTGGTGGCTGGAGAGCTGGCGGCACAAGGACAAGAAGGCCTGGTGCGGGCGCGGCACCGGCATCGCCTGGGCGGCCGACATGGCGGCCAAGCACCGCTGGGCGTTTGTACGCGGCGGCTTCGCCGCGGTCGTCGGGCCCCGCCCCAAGCTCATGGCGTATGTCGTCCTCTACGCCGAACTGGCCATCGGCCTCGGCCTGGTCCTCGGCTTCCTCACCCCGATCGCGCTGATCGGCGGCGCCCTGCTGAACCTGCTCTACTTCGTGCTCATGATCCACGACTGGGCAGAGCAGGGGCAGAACTCCATGATGGTGCTCATCTCCCTGGTCGCCCTCCTCGGCATGAGCTGGCAGACCTGGGCCCTGGACGGGACGTGGGGGCTGTTCCTGTGAGCGCGCCCCCCGTGCCCCCCGCGGGCGCGCCCCGCTTCGACCTGCCGGAGATCGACGCCTTCACCCGCCCCTACTGGGACGCGGCCGTGCGGGGGCACCTGCTGATCCGCCGCTGCGCGGACTGCGGGCAAGCCCATCACTACCCGCGCGAGTTCTGCCCCCGGTGCTGGAGCGAGAACGTCATCTGGGAGCGGGCGAGCGGCCGCGCGACCCTCTACACCTGGTCCGTGGTGCACCGCAACGACCTCCCGCCGTTCGGCGCCCGTGTCCCCTATACCGCCGCCGTGGTCGAACTCGCCGAGGGCCCGAGCATGATGACCGAGGTGGTCGGGTGCGCCGGTCCCGATCTGCGCGTGGGCATGGAGCTGTGCGTCGACTTCCGTGCACCGGACGGGGACGCCTCACCCGAGGGCGCCCCGGCGATCCCCGTCTTCCGCCCCGCCCCCGCGTCTCAGGGCCACAGCAACTCGCGCAGCCAGCCCCCGCCCTCGTCTCCCCCGGCCGCGCGGCGGTAGCGCAGCCGTACGTGCCGACGGTGCTCCTCCTCCTGGTAGAACTCCACCTCGTCCGCGGTCAGTACATACAGCGTCCAGCTCGGCGCCGTGGCGTCCGGCTCCCGCTCGACCCGCTCCCGCGCCGCCTCGAAGGCCCGCTCCAGCTCGCCGTACGAGCCCAGGACCTCGCTCTGCCGCCCGCCCCCGGCCAGCGCGGCCGTCAGCGCCGCCGGTGAGCGCCCGCGCAGATCCGCCGCGCTCTCCTCGGGGGCGGCCGCCGTGACCCGCCCGCCGATCCGCACCTGCCGGCCCAGCGCCGTCCAGTGGAACCCGAGGGCCGCGTACGGGCGGGCGGCCAGCTCCCGGCCCTTGCGGCTGGCGCGATGGGTGCCGAAGTGCCAGCCGTGCGCGTCGGCGTCATGCAGCATGACGGTGCGCAGGGAGGGGCGGCCGTCCGCGTCGGCGGTGGCCAGCGTCATGGTGTGCGGGCCCGGTACGCCCGCCTCGGCGGCCTCGCGCAGCCACCGCCGGAACAGCGGAAGCGGCTCGTCCGGCGCGGTCGCCGGGTCGAGGGCGGGCAGCTCGCCGCCGTCCCGCACCCGCAGTCCGCGCAGCAGCGCGCGGAATTCCTCGGCGGTCTCGTCGTCGACTTCACCCATCGGGCTCTGTGCCTCCTCGCTCGTTCCCGATGAGCAGGGTGACATGGGGGCGGCGGCGACGAGCGCACGGCGCAGCTCGCGCGCCTCAGTCGCGCCCCAGCACCACCGTCCCCGACGAGCAGAACCAACCACCCGTCCCCGACGCCACGGCCAGCTCCGGCAACCGCCCGTTCGCCTTGCGGACCTGCCGCCCACCCGCCTCGCCGCGCAGCTGCCGCACGGCCTCCACCAGCAGGAACAGCCCGCGCATACCGGGGTGGCAGGCGGAGAGCCCGCCGCCGTCCGTGTTCGTCGGCAGATCGCCCGTAAGCGTCAGCCGCCCCTTGCCCACGAACGCCCCGCCCTCGCCCTTGGCGCAGAAGCCCAGATCCTCCAGGGTCACCAGCGTCATATAGGTGAACGCGTCGTAGAGCTCGGCCACATCGATCTCCGAGGGCCGCACCCCGGCCCGCTCGAAGGCCTGCCGCCCCGAGGCCGCCGCGGGGGAGACAGTGAAGTCGTCCCACTCCGACATCGTGGTGTGCGAGATCGCGGTGCCCGCGCCCAGCACCCACACCGGAGGCTTCGCGGTGTCCCGAACGTACTCCTCGCCCGCCAGCAGTACGGCGCAGCCGCCGTCGGAGCGGATGCAGCAGTGCAGCTTGGTGAAGGGATCGGCGATCATCGGGCCGCTCAGCACCTCGTCCACGGTGATCGGGGTGCGGAACATCGCGTCCGGGTTGTGCGCGGCGTTGGCACGCGCCTGTACGGCGATGTCCGCGAGCTGTTCGAGGGTCGTGCCGTACTGGTGCATATGGCGGCGCGCGGCCATCGCGTACTTGGCGACCAGCGTGTGCCCGTACGGGACCTCGAACTGGAGCGGTCCGCGCGCCCCGAAGGACAGGTTGGAGGTGCGGCGGCCCGCGCGGATGTCGGCGCGGGCGGTGGAGCCGTAGACGAGGAGGACGGCGCGCGCGTGGCCCGCGGCGATGGCGTCCGCCGCGTGGGCCGCCATCACCTCCCAGGTGGAGCCGCCGACGGACGTCGAGTCGGTCCAGGTGGGGCGCAGGCCCAGGTACTCGGCCACCTCGACGGGCGCCAGCGTGCCGAGCCCGGCCGACGCGAGGCCGTCGACGGCCGACCGGTCGAGGCCGGAGTCGGCGAGGGCGCGGCGGGCGGCTTGGGCGTGGAGGGCGTAGGGGGTCGCGTCGTCGACGCGGCCGCAGTCGGAGAGGGCGACACCGACGACGGCGACCTTGCGGGCGCGCTCGCGCTTCGCTGAGGACATAAATCTGACGGTACATCAGATTCAATGGGGGGTGGGGCGCGAGGGCTGGGAAAGTGTTCACCCGGTCCCTAATATGACGGTCCGTCAGTAGCGGAGGTGTGTGCCGATGGACACCGCGTTCACCGAGGAACAGGCCGAGATCCGCCGTACGCTGCGCAGACTGCTGCGGGAGCGGTGCGGCCCCGACGAGGTCAAGGCGGCGGTGCGCACCCCGCCCGGCCACGACGAGTCGCTGTGGCGGCTGCTCGCGCGGCGGCTCGGGCTGCCCGGCCTGGCCCTCCCCCGGGACGTCGGGGGCGTCGGCTGCGGGCCCGCCGAGCTGGCCCTCGCCTGCGAGGAGGCGGGGCGCGCACTGCTCCCGTCGCCGCTGACGGCCACCGCGGTGCTCGCCGCGCCCCTCGTCGACCGGCTCGGGACGGGCGCGCAGCGCGCCGAACTGCTGCCGCTCGTCGCGGACGGCGAGCTCACGGCCGCGCTCGCCGTGCCCGGCGGAGAGCTGACCAGGGCGCTCGGCCTGACGGACGGGGACGACGGCGAAGGCGGGGACGGCGGGGACGGCGGAGGCTGGGCGGGCGGCGGGCGCGCGGGGGGCGTCCAGGCGCGGGAAAGCGGGGGCGGGGGCCCAGGTGGAGGCGGGGGCTGGCGGCTTTACGGGCAGGTGGACCAGGTCCTCGACGGGCACGGCGCGGGCCTGTTGCTCGTCGCCGCGCGCACGGGCGGCTATACGCGCGGCCGGACGCTGCTGTTCCTCGTCCGGGCCGGGGCGCCCGGACTGGCCCGGACGAGGCTGACCGCACTCGACGAGACGCGGCCGCAGGGCCGGATCGAGCTGCGGGACGTGCCCGCCGAGCCGCTGGGCGCGCAAGGGGCTGAGGGGGCTGACGGCGCGGACGTGGCGGGTGCCCTGGTGCGGCTGGGCACCACGGCGGCGGCCGCGCTCGCTGCCGAGGCGGTGGGCGCGGCGCACGCCGCGCTGGAGCGGACGGTCGAGTATGTGCGGGTACGGGAGCAGTTCGGCCGGCCGGTCGGGTCCTTCCAGGCGGTCAAACACCGACTGGCGGAGGTGTATGTGAAGGTCGAGACGGCGCGGTCGGCGGCGTACTACGCGGCGTGGGCGGCCGACGGGGTGAACGGGACGGAAGCGGCCGTCGCGAGCGGCCTCGCGCTCGCGACGGCGCTGGAGGCGCAGCGCGCGGCCGCGGGCGAAGCGGTGCAGCTGCACGGCGGCACCGGCTTCACCTGGGAACACGACGTGCACCTGTACTTCAAGCGGGCCGCCTCGGACGAGCTGCTCTTCGGGCCGGCGCACCGGCTGCGGACGCGCGCGGCCGAGCGGGAGGGGCTGTTCGCGGCACCGGACGCGGCGACGGACGCGGCGGGCAGGCCGGGCATGGGGGCGGGTGCCGACGGGCGCCGGGCCCGGAAGGCGGTGAGGGTGTGATGGCGGCGGCCACCCGTACGGGCTATGGGGCCCGGCTCGTCCAGAAGGTCTCGTCGGGGCGGGCCTTCGCCAAGGTCGCGCCGCACATCATCCCGGCGCTCGACCGCGCCGTGCACCGGCTGACGCGCGGCAAGGTGCTGCTGAGCGCGCAGATGCTGCCGGGTGTGGTCCTGACGACGACGGGCGCGCGAAGCGGCCTGTCCCGCCGCACCCCCCTGGCCTGCATGCCGGAGGACGGCGGCACCTGGCTTCTGGTGGGCAGCAACTTCGGCCGGCCGGGGCACCCGGCGTGGACCGCGAACCTGCTGGCCCACCCGGACGCCGAGATCAGCTGGAAGGGCCGCGACATCGCGGTGCGGGCGCGGCTGTTGACGGGCGAGGAGCGGGCGGCGGCGTGGGCGGCGGCGCTCCGCTTCTGGCCGCCGTACGCGAAGTACCAGGCGCGGGTGGAGCGCGAGATCCGGCTGTTCCGGGTGGTGGAGCGGGCCCCGGACCGCGATTCGCGCGGTCGGGCCTGACAGCACGCGCGCGACGGGGCGTCGCGCGCCCCCCGAAGAAGCGACGCGCGGGCCGTCCGGAGACGGCCCGCGCGTCGGCGTGGGGCACAGGGGCAGGGTGCCCAGGAGTGGTCGGGGGTGCGGTCCGCCGTGGGGGGTGACAGGACGTGCGGGACCGCGGGCCGACCGACCCGCGCTGGTGGGCGAGCGGCATGGCCCCCAGGGTCGGGGGCCCGGGACGCTCGCGAAGCCGGCGCGTGTGGTGTGTGCTATGTGGCTACTTGGGCGGCTTCCTGCCGGTGATGCCGAGGTGGACCAGCAGCGTCAGAGCCGGCTTGAGCTCGGCCTGTTTGACGCCCCAGCTCTGGAACCCCTTCTGGTGTGCGGCGACCGCGGCCAGCATCGCGACGATCGAGCCCGCGACGGCCGCCGGACTGACGTCCTTCTCGACCCGGCCCTTCGTCTGGAGCTCCTTGACGGCGTCGGTCAGGGAATTGGTCACGGCGTTGAGGATCTTCATGCGGATCTTGTAGAACCGCTTGTCCCCCTCCGCCGCACCAAGATCGACTACGCGCAGGATGGCGTCATGTTTGCGCCAGAAGGAGAGGAAGCCCTCGACGAGGTCCTCCGCGGCCTGCGCCCCGGACTTCCCGGCCCACGAGCGCTCGGCGACCAGCTCGGTCAGCCCCGCGCCCTCCTTCGCCATCTCCTCCGCGATCTCGAGGACGGCGCCCTCGACATCGGGGAAGTACTGGTAGAACGTCGCGGGCGAGGTGCCGGCCTTGCGGGCGACGTCGATGACCTTGACGTCTCGGTACGGGGATGTGCTGAGCATCTCGCCGAGGCAGTCGAGCAGCTTCTGCCGCGTCGCCTGTCCGCGGCGACCGGCGACCCGCCCGTCGACGGTGCGTACTTGTCCTGTCATGACGTCAGCTTACCGAGGGGTGATCGAAGCGCGATTCGGCTGCGTGCAAATGGGGTCCACACCCGGCTCGGGGTGTCGGGGGCCGCGCTGAGCAGCGATAACGGGCGATCAAGGCCGGATCGGGCGGCCTCTTGCCCGTCGGTCCACGGCTCCTGCGTTCGGGTGAATCATATTATCAACAGGCTGTGGATAACTTCGGTGGACAACCGTGCGGCGGTGCGGCCCGGGGGATCGGCGAGCGGCCGGAAATAGACCTGAAATGGGCCTCGCACACCCGCGTATCGAATCGGTCTTTCCCGGCGATGACCCATTAGCGTGGTGAATGGCGCAAAGGGCGTTGTGCGTGGCGAAGAGGGGCATTCGCACGGGAGGATCTGGACCATGGCCGCATTTGCGGAAGGTGTGCCCTGCTGGGTGGACGCGATGCTCCCCGATCTGGCGGCGGGCAAGCGCTTCTACGGGGAGCTGTTCGGCTGGACCTTCGGGGCGGGCGAGCCGCGCTACGGCCACTACACCCAGGCTTTCCACAACGGGCGGAACGTCGCCGCCCTCGTCCCCAAGCCGGACGGCCGGCTGCCGACCGTCTGGAACATCTACGTCGCCGTCCGGGACGCCGCCGCCACCGCCGCACGCATCCGCGCCGCGGGCGGCCGGCTGATCTCCGAGCCCACGCGGATCGGGGACTTCGGCGTCATGGTGACGGCCGTGGACCCCGGGGGCGCGGTCTTCGGCCTCTGGCAGGCGGGCAGCCATCCCGGCTTCGAGGAGCACGGCACGCCCGGTTCGTACGGCTGGATGGAGCTCCGCACCCGGGACCCGGAGCGCGTGGACGCTTTCTACCGGGCGGTTTTCGGGTACGGGACGGTGCGGCTGGGGAAGGGATCCGACGGGCGGTCGGACGGGCGGTCGGACGGGCGGTCGGGCGAGGGGCCGGGCGAGGCATCGGGTGAGGGGTCGGAAGGGCGGGCGGGTGGGGCGGATGTGGTGCTCTGGGTGGATCGCGGGGTGCCCGCCGAGCCCGGGCGCGCGATCGGCGCCCGCGCCGCGATGGGGGACAGGTTTCCGGCCGAAATGCCCGCGCACTTCCTTACCTGCTTCGTGGTCGCGGACTGTGACGAAGCGGCACGGACGGCGCCTGAGCTCGGCGGGCGTCTGCTCAATGGCCCCGAAGCTACGCCGTACGGGCGTTTCGCGGTTCTTGCGGACAATCAGGGCGCGCTCTTCGCCGTTGTCGACCCCTCGGCGGCGGGCGCTTTGCCTGCGGAAAGCGGAGCGTAGCGGGGCGGGCGCCCGGCTTTCGGCAAGATGGGGGGGCGACCGGGTGCCGCTTGGTGACACGACGAAATCGCCCCCGGGTTCGCAACCGCCGCCTTCGCCAGAGAGAATGCAGGTTGCGTGCCGCCGGTTGGTTTGTCGGTGAGACGTTGCAGCGGGGCGGTATTTTTTGAAGCCCCACGGGGAGGTGGCAGGCAAGTGGTGGAGCAGCTGACGCAGCACGATCCGAGGCGAATCGGCCCGTTCGAGGTGCTCGGCCGGCTCGGCGCGGGCGGCATGGGGCTGGTCTATCTGGCCCGCTCGGCGTCCGGCCGGCGGGTCGCGATCAAGACGGTGCGCACCGAGCTCGCCGAGGACCAGCTGTTCCGTGTCCGCTTCACCCGTGAGGTGGAGGCGGCGCGCGCGGTCAGCGGCTTCTACACGGCGGCCGTGGTGGACGCCGATCCGCGTGCGGCGGTGCCGTGGCTGGCCACCGCGTATGTACCGGCTCCCTCCCTCGAGGAGATAGTCAATGAGTGCGGGCCGATGCCGGCCCAGGCGGTGCGCTGGCTGGCGGCCGGGGTCGCCGAGGCGCTTCAGTCCATCCATGGCGCGGGCCTGGTCCACCGGGATCTGAAGCCGTCGAATGTGCTGGTCGTCGAGGACGGCCCGCGAGTGATCGACTTCGGTATCGCGTCGGGCGTCTCGAACACCCGGCTGACGATGACCAACGTGGCGGTGGGCACCCCGGCCTATATGTCGCCCGAGCAGGCGCGGGACTCGCGCAGTGTGACGGGCGCGAGCGACATCTTCTCGCTCGGCTCGACGCTGACCTTCGCGGCGACCGGGCACGCCCCGTTCCACGGCGCGAACCCGGTCGAGACCGTGTTCATGCTGTTGCGGGAGGGCCCGGACCTGACCGGCCTGCCGGACGAGCTGCGGCCGCTCATCGAGTCCTGCATGCAGATGGACCCCGAGCGCAGGCCCACCCCGGCCGATTTGCAGTCGCAGCTGGCCCCCCATCTCTTCGCGTCCAACGCCGAGGACAGCGGTACGGCCTCGGCCTGGCTGCCGGGCGGCGCGGTGGCGCTGATCGAGCGCAAGCGCAACGGGCGGAACCAGATCGCGCGCGGCGCGCGGGGCTCGGACGGCCGCCACGGCGGCGACGGCGCGAGCGGTGGGGGCCCGGGTCGGTCGCCGCTGCCCCCCGAGCGCCCGCCGGCGCCCGGGCCGGGGCCGGGGCGCGGCCGGCACAGCGCGCCTGCCGGCGCCTCCGGCTGGGAGCCGGTGGCCACCGGCGACCCGCGCGGCGGCCTGCGCACCGACCCGTCGTCCCCGCCGGGCCCGCTGAGCGCCATCGGCCCCGGCCGGCACGCCGCGGCCGCGCCGCCCGCCTCCCAGGGACCTGCCGGAGCCGCCGGAGCCACGGGCCCCACCGGGCTTGCCGGACCTGCCGCGGCCGCCGGTCCGACGGGCCCCGGGGCGCCCGCCGGAGCCGACGGGTCGGTCCGGCTGCCCGGCGCCAAGGTGCCCATCGGCCCCGGCCCCCGGGTCACCGACGGGCGCGGCGTACCGCCGCAGCACGAGACGGGGCCCGCCACCGGCTGGGTGCGGCCGCCCAGCGGCCTGCCCGGCGGGGCGAACGGACCCGACGGCGGCCTCGCGACGGGCGCCGTACCGCCGCCCTCGTCGCCGTCCACCTCGGCCCCCTCTCCGGACGCCTCCGAGCCCCCGGGCGGGGGCGGCGCGCCCGGCCGCTGGCGCCCCTGGCGGTTCCGGATGTCCAACGACGTATGGGGCACCCCGGCGGTCGCGGGCAATCTGCTGTACGTGACGTCCTTCGAGGTGCACGCGCTGGACGTGGCCACGGGGCGGCGGCAGTTCAAGACGCGCGACGTGGCCTGGGCCATGGCCGTCTCGAACGGCCGGATCCACGCCTCGGACGGCCCCACGCTGTACGCGCTGGACGCGGAGGACGGCGCCGAGCGGTGGCGGCTGTCCACGGACGGCTGGGTCTACTGCCTCAAGGTCGACCGCGGCACGGTGGTGACCGGCACGCGCGGCGGCGGCGTCCAGGCCTGGGAGGCCGCGAACGGCGAGCTGCTGTGGGAGATGCAGGGCGCCCAGACCGACTTCGAGACCCCCGAGTCCGGGCCGGTCGTCCACGACGGCACGGTCTTCGTCTGGGCCGACGCGCGGCTGCGCGCCCTGGAGGCGCGCACGGGCGTGGAGCGCTGGTCGTACCCGGTCGGTGATGCGGCGTCCTGCGGCGGGGTCCCGGTCCGGCTGCTGCCGGCCCCCGACGGGGTCGTGTACGTGGCGGCGGGCACACGTGTGCTGGCGATCGACATCGCGCGCGGGGAGGTGCGGTGGCGCTTCGAGGCGCCCGCCGTCTTCCTGTGCGCCCCCGCGTACGCGCCGGGGCCCGCGGTGACGGGCGGCGGCGTGTACATCGCCGACTACCTCGGCACGGTCTACGCCCTGGACGCGGCCAACGGCCGCGACCGCTGGCGGATCGCGACCGAGGCGCGCCAGTCGATCGAGCCGGTGCTGGTGGCCGACGGGTCGGTGCATCTGGGCAGCGGCAGCGCGCTGTACACGCTGGACGCGGTCACGGGCACGCCGAAGTGGCGCTTCGCGGCCGGCGGCGAGGTCATCGGCTCCCCGGTGGTCGCGGACGGCCGGGTCCACTTCGGCTCGGCCGACCACTGCCTCTACACGGTGGACGCGGCGGGCGGTCAGCTGCGGTGGAAGCTCGCGACGGGCGGCGAGATCACCGGTTCCCCGGTGGCCGCGGGCGGCGTGGTGTACGCGTGCAGCAAGGACCGCTGCGTCTACGCGCTGGACGCGGTCAAGGGCACTGGCCAGTCGCGGACTTCGGGCCGTCAGGGCTAGGTCGTGTCCGCAAAGTCGCGTCGGATCAGCCCGCGGCGTCTGGTGCGTGCGATCGCAAGGCGGAGGGTCGCCCTCGTACTGGGCGTACTTGGGCGAGCCCGACAACGCAGCGCGGGGGCACCCCCAGCGGTAGCTGGGGGAGCGTGCCAGGCGTCGCGGGCCCGGCGGGACTTTGCGGACACGGCCTAGGCCCCGACCGGGGCGGGCCCGGCGGGAACCGGCGCGGGGGTTAGCGTCGTGTACCTGACAGTGCCTGCTACGGTGGCGGGCGCTGCCCGGACCCGATGGGGCCGGGAAGGCGGACGTGAATCGGGGGACGAACAGAGATGATGCGGCGAGGGCTGCGGCTGACGGCTGTGATCGCGGTGGTGCTGGTGTCGCTGACCGGATTCAAGAGCCGTGGGCACGGGCGGCACGGCTCGGGCGGCGGGGGCGGCTGCTCCAACTCCAGCTCGAGCCACTCCAGCTCGAACTCCGATTCCAGTTCGAGTTCCGGTTCCGGTTCGAGCTCCGGCGGCTACTCCGGCTCCGACGACTACGACTCCTCGTCCGGCTCCTCCGATTCTGGTTCTGGTTCTGGTTCCGGCGGCTACCGCTACCACGACCGCTATGACGACAACGACTCCTCGTCGAGCAGCGGTTCGTCGTCCGGCTCCGCCACCAAGCCGGGGGAGCTCGCGCCGCGCGTGGCCCTCGT
This sequence comes from Streptomyces sp. NPDC028305, assembly GCF_055569495.1. Taxonomy (NCBI): domain Bacteria; kingdom Bacillati; phylum Actinomycetota; class Actinomycetes; order Kitasatosporales; family Streptomycetaceae; genus Streptomyces; species Streptomyces sp. NPDC028305. Next base: position 186,022 of record NZ_JBVHTN010000011.1, on the reverse strand, counting down.
CAAGTGCGCAGGCAAGGACAAGAACGGTGAGCCGGCGGCGATCGTGAAGGTGACCAACCAGACCGACCGGTCCCAGACGTACATCGTCACCATGGACTTCCGCGACAAGGACTCGAAGGTGACCTCGGGCAGCGCGCACGCGCGCTTCGCCGCTAAGCAGACGAAGACCGTGAAAGTTCCGCTGGATGATCCCGGGGTTGCGGGAACCGTGGTGACGTGTGAGGTCGTCTCCGTCGACTGAACGGGCCTGGTCGGCACCGTCTCTGAAGTGACTTTGGGGTAGGACGCCCCATTGCGTAGGGTGCCGTGCACTCGTCAACCGTCGAGGTTGGCCTGAATGTGTCTTTTTCAACGGGGGTAATTCATGCGTCGCCGTTCCATGCGTCTTGTCGCTGTCGCCGCGATCGGCCTGTTGGCCCTGACCGGCTGTGGAAAGAAGGGCCGGCACAGCGACGGCGGCGGGCTCGGGTCCGGCTTCGTCTCCGGGGGCGGTGGCGGCGGTGACACGCCGCTGTCCACCCCCAGCGGAGTCCCCACCGATCTGCCCACGGACCTGCCGTCGGGCCTCCCCTCGTACACCCCCTCCTACACCCCGTCGTACACCCCCTCGCCCTCGTACAGCTACTCCGCGCCGCCCACCTACAACTCGGACGGCACGAACGACGTCTCCGCCACCGGCTGCGACTACGACGAGACCACCCACTCGTTCCAGTACACCCTCACCATCCGGAACCCCGAGTCGCAGTCCATGCGCTACGGGATCAGCGTCAAGTGGACCGACCAGTCCACCGCCGGCCTGCTCGGCAGCGACTACGAGTCCGTCACCGTCATGGCCGGCAGCAGCCAGACGGTCAAGGCCACCTCCTACCGCTACCTCACCGAGCAGACGTCCTTCACCTGCAAGGTCGACTCGGTGCTCAAGTTCCCGTCCTGACGCCCGGGGCGGCTTCGGGGTGGCGAGCCCCGTTGCGTAGGGTGGCGTGCGCGCGTCAACGATCACGGTTGGCTCGAATGTGTCTTTGCTTCGGGGGTAATTCATGCGTCGCCGTTCCCTGCGTCTTGTCGCCGTCGCCGCGGTCGGTCTGCTGGCCCTGACCGGCTGCGGAAAGAAGGACAAGCACGGCGACGGCGGCGGGCTCGGGTCCGGCTTCGTCTCCGGGGGTGGTGGCGGCGGTGACACGCCGCTGTCCACCCCCAGCGGCGTCCCCACCGATCTGCCCACGGACCTGCCGTCCGGCCTGCCCTCGGGCGCCCCGTCGGACCCGACCCCGACGTACTCCGCGCCGGCGCCCTACGACCCCGAAGGGCTCGACGAGGTCGACGGCAGCAACTGCTTCTTCGATCCGTCGACCGGCCAGCTCACGTACGACGTCACCATCACCAACGCGGACCCGGCCCGCGGCTACACCTACAGCATCTGGGTGAGTTGGAACGAGTCGTCGTACGGTCTCCTCGGGTTCCGCTCCCAATCGACCACCGTGCTCGCGAACTCCACCAAGACGGTCACGATGCGGGACACCACCAGCTACACCCAGCGGAAGTCGATCACCTGCCAGATCACCCAGGCGAGCAAGACCCCGGCGTCCTGAGGGCCCTCACCGCACCCGGTACTCCCTGGCGCGGCCCGCGAAGAGCCCGGCCTGGCGCTCCGGCGGCAGATTCCCGAGCGCGATCAGCTGCGGGGCGTGCGCCAGGGCCTGGGCCAGCGCCGCCTCCTTGGCCGCCCACACCGCACGCACCGTCCCCTGCACGGCCGCCGTCGGATACGACGCGATGACCGCGGCGGCGCGCAGGGCGGCGGCGACGGGGTCGGCGCCGGCCGGGGTCACCTCGCTGACCAGGCCGATCTCATACGCCCGCCGGGCCGTGAGGCGTTCCGCGGTGCCCATCAGCGCCATCCGCGCGACCTCCCCCAGGGGCATGCGCTGCGCCATGTAGACCGCCTCGTAGGCGCTCACCATCCCGTAGCTGGTGTGCGGGTCGAAGAACGTGGCGTGTTCGGCGGCGACGATGAACTCGGCCTCGCCCAGCAGATAGAACGCCCCGCCGCAGGCCATGCCGCCCACCGCGGCGACGACCGGCTTCCACAGGTCGTTGGCCTTGGGCCCGATGGTCAGCAGCGGGTCGTCGACCGAGTACGGGGACGGGGGCTGGGCCACCCGCGCCGCGCGGTCGATGCCGGTGCAGAAGGCCCGGTCGCCCGCCCCGGTGAGCACCACGGCCCGCACCGACTCGTCCATCCGGAAGCCGCGCCAGACGGCCGCCAGTTCCGCGGCCGTCTCCAGGTCGATGGCGTTGTGCCGCTCGGGCCGGTCGAGGGTGACGACCGCGACGCCGCCGTCCTCGATCCGCGTACGCACCGTCATGGCCGCTCCAGCACCCAGCGCACCACCGCGATCCCGTCCGCCGGGCGGTGGAAGACGGCCCGCACGGCGGCGTTGATCCGGATCCGCGCCGGGTCGACCGAGTCGAGGGCGGCGTCGGCGTCGGCGACCAGATTGCCCACCAGCCGGATGCGCGGGGCGTCCACGAGCTCGACGAGGATCACGTTGTACGGGGCCTGCGCGGCATACGCGGGCAACAGCGGCGGGTGCGGCACGACATACGACCAGATCCGGCCACGGCCGCCGGTCCGTGTCCACTCGCTCTCGAAGGACTGGCAGTGCGGACAGCAGGGGCGGGGCGGGAAGCGCGGCTCGCCGCAGCCGGAGCAGGTCTGGACGCGCAGCTCGCCGCGCGCCGCGTAGGCGAAGAACGGCGCCCCGTCCTCGTCGGGCACGGGCGCGAGCAGCCCCTCGGGCTGCCGGGCACCGGACGGTGTCATCTCCTTGATCAACTCCTCAGCAGCAGGGCCGAGGTGGGTACCCCCTCGCCCGCCGTGACCAGGCAGGTCGCGGCGTTCGGCACCTGCGCGGTGCTGGTGCCGCGCAGCTGTCTGACCCCCTCGGTGATGAGGTTGAAGCCATGTACGTACGCCTCGCTGAGGCCGCCCCCGCCGGTGTTGAGCGGCAGCCGCCCGCCGATCTCCAGCGCGCCGCCCTCGGTGAAGGCGGCCCCCTCGCCGCGTCCGCAGAAGCCGTAGCCCTCGAGCGACAGCGGGATCAGGGGGGTGAAGGCGTCGTAGATCTGGGCCACGTCCACGTCCTCCGGCCCGAAGTCGGCCGACTTCCACAGCCGGCGGGCGGCGGTCCAGGCGGGCCCGGTGAGCGGGTCGTCGTTCCAGTAGTTGACCATCCCGTGGTGCTGGGCGGGCAGCCCCTGGGCCACGGAGTGGACGTACACGGGCGGGCGCCGGCAGTCGCGCGCCCGCTCCGCGGAGACGAGTACGCAGGCCAGCGCGCCGTCGGTTTCCAGGCAGTTGTCGAAGAGGCACAGCGGCTCGCTGATCCAGCGGGCCGTCATATACATCTCGCGGGTCAGCGGCCGCTCGTACATCATCGCGGCCGGGTTCTGGTTGGCCCGGTTGCGGCAGGCCAGCGCCACATTGAAGAAGTGGTCGCGGGTGGCGCCGTACTCGTGCATATAGCGGCGGGCCAGCAGTCCGATCTCGTCGGCGGGCCGCAGCAGCCCGTACGGCCGGGTCCACTGCGCGGGGGTGGGCAGCTGTACGCGGGTGTTGGTCCACGGGCGCGGGCCGCTGCCGCGCTTGCGGGAGCGCCAGGCCACCCCGACGCTCGCCTGGCCGGTGGCGATCGCGACGGCCAGATGGGCGACGGTCGCGCAGGAGCCGCCCCCGCCGTAGCCGACCTTGCTGAAGAAGGTCACGTCCCCGGCGCCGATGGCCTTGGCGACCTCGACCTCGTCGGTCTCCTCCATGGTGTACGAGGCGAAGGCGTCCACTTCGGACGGGGCCAGCCCCGCGTCGTCGAGCGCGGCGAGAATCGCCCGGCAGGCCAGGGTCTTCTCGGACTCGGGGAGGCGTTTGGCGAAGGGGGTCTGGCCGATACCGGCTATCGCTGTCGCGTCTTTCAAGGTCGCCCCCATCGCCACCTCCATGGCCGCGTTCACCGGTGCTGACAGCGGGGAAGGCTACCGCTAATCTGACGGCCAGTCAGCTACTCGTGGCGCGGATACGGGAGGCGACCCGATGCGCGAGACCATCCCGGCGCTGGTACGGGCGGCGGCGGAGCGTTACGGCGACACCGAGGCGGTCGTCGAGGGCCGCACCCGGATCTCGTACGCGGAGCTCGGCGAGCGCGTGGAGCGGGCCGCGGCGGCATGCCTCGCCTCGGGCGTCGAGACGGACGACCGGATCGCGATCTGGGCGCCCAACACCCTCGACTGGATCGTGGCGGCGCTCGGCGCGGTCACGGCGGGCGGGGTGCTCGTCCCCGTCAACACCCGCTTCAAGGGCGCGGAGGCGGCATACGTCCTGCGGCGCACCCGCGCCACCCACCTCTTCGTCACCGGTACTTTCCTCGGCACCTCGTATGTGGCCTCGCTGCGCCGCGCGGCGGGGGAGGGGTCGGGCCGGGGCCCGCTCCCCGGTCTGCCCTACCTCCGCGAAGTGATCGTCCTGGCCGACGACGCCCCCGCCGACTTCCACGCCTGGAAGGACTTCCTGGCGGCGGGCGAGCGCGTCTCCTCCGAGGCGGTACGCGCCCGAGCCGCCACCGTACGCCCCGGCGACCCCTCCGACATCACCTTCACCTCGGGCACCACCGGCAACCCCAAGGGCGTCGTGATCACCCACGCCCAGACCGTACGCGTCTACACCACGTGGAGCGAGGTCACCGGCCTCACGGAGGGCGACCGCTACCTCATCGTCAACCCGTTCTTCCACACCTTCGGCTACAAGGCGGGCATCATCGCCTGTCTGACGCGCGGCGCCACGATGGTCCCGCAGCCCGTCTTCAACGTGGACACCGCGCTCGCCAACATCGCGGCCGAGCGCATCAGCGTCCTCCCCGGCCCGCCCACCCTCCACCAGTCCCTGCTCGACCACCCGGCCCGCGCCGCGCACGACCTGTCCACCCTGCGCCTGGTCGTCACGGGCGCCGCCGTCGTCCCCCTGGAACTGGTCGAACGGCTCCGCTCCGAACTCCGCGTCGCCACCGTCCTGACCGCCTACGGACTCAGCGAGGCCTCCGGCACCGTCACCATGTGCCGCCGCGGCGACCCGCCCGAGGTGATCGCAGCCACCTCCGGCCGCGCCATCCCCGGCACCGAGGTCAAGGTCGTCCGCCCCGGCGGCGCGGAGCTCCCGCCGGGACAGCCGGGCGAGATCTGGGTCCGCGGCTACCACGTCACCCGCGGCTACTTCGAGGACCCGGTCGCCACGGCCCGGGCCATCACCCCGGACGGCTGGCTGCGCACGGGCGATGTCGGCGTCATGGGCGAGGACGGCAATCTGCGGATCACCGACCGCATCAAGGACATGTTCATCGTGGGCGGCTTCAACGCGTATCCGGCGGAGATCGAGCAACTCATCGCCCGCCACCCCGATGTCGCCGATGTCGCGGTCATCGGCATCCCGGACCCGCGGCTGGGGGAGGTGGCGAAGGCGTACGCGGTGCGGCGCGCGGGGGCGACGCTGACGGCGGACGACCTGATCGCCTGGTCGCGGCGGGAGATGGCCAACTACAAGGTGCCGCGGCAGGTGGAGTTCCTGACGGAGCTGCCGCGGAACGCGAGCGGCAAGGTCCTCAAGACTTTGCTGCGCTCGCGCGGCCGGCGGCTTGATTGATCGCCCCCTTGACCTACTCGGCCGGGTGGCCGATCCGACCCGCACGGACGCCGCTCACGAATGCGGTCCACGCGGCGGCGGGTATGAGGAGGGCGGGGCCGGTCTTGTCCTTGGAGTCGCGGACGCCGACGGCGGTGGTCAGGTCTGCGACCTCTACGCAGGTGCCGCCTTGCTGGCCGCTGTAGGACGATTTGGACCAGGTGAGGTTCGCGACCTCCAGGCAGGCGCCTGCCTCCTGCGTGCTGTAAGAGGACTTGAACCAGGCGTCTTCAGGTATGCGGACGTTCATGACTAACCCAACTCTCGTGCTAGTTCCGTGAGGAAACGGGGAGTTTCTGTGGGAGGTAGGGCGCCCTCGCGCATGGCGTCGAAGCGGCGGTTGTACTTCCACACCTCGCTTTTCTTGTCAGTGAAGCTCACGCTGCTGTATTCGAGTCCGACAACTGAGTCCACGCCACTGTCGAAGTCAAGGATGATGAAATTGTCGGTTGCCCGGTACGTGGCCAGCGACAGCGGCAGGACTTGGACGGTCACATTGTCCAGCTGGCAGAGTTCGGCGATGGTCTCGTACTGTTCCCGCATGATCTTTGGGTCGCCGACGACGCGGCGAAGTGCCGACTCATCGAGAATGACCCGGAGTTCTGCCGGGCTGTCTTCCCGCGTGATGATCTCTTTTCGCTCCATACGTACGCGGGTGTTGTGTTCCACGAACTCCGTCGTCGTCTCGTCAACAGGCTTGGCGGTCATGAACAGGGCCCGTGCGTAGCTTTCGGCCTGCAACAGCCCGAAGATGACGTGCGACTGCCAAGAACGCATCGCGCGAGCGTCCATCTCCAGTCCGACATACGTGTGCAAGCCCGACGGCATCACGCTGCGGTACGGCCTCCACCAGTCACTCGTGAGCGACTCGCGGTGGAGGGTCAGCAGAGATTCGCGGTCATCGACGTCGGTGACACCGTAGCGGTCGAGCAGCTTCTCCATGTCCGCTACACGCGGTAACCCGTTGAGTCCTGTCTCCACCCGGCTGAGCTTGGCGTCGGAAAACCCGAGCCCTTCGGCTGCCTCCAGGATGGTGAGACTGTTCTTCTCGCGCAGGCGGCGAAGCTCTTTGCCGAGTTCCCGGCGGCGGAATGTAGCACCTCGTCGTGCTGCCATCTCTGTATCCCTCCACGTGCCTGTGTGTGGCCTCGGCACGTTGCCGTACCGAGTCTGCCATCCCCTGTTCCCCTGGCGACAGCCCCTGTTGACGCGGAGGCCTGTGCCACTTTCACCATAGCGGCAGTTTCACTTGCAGATACCTATGTAGGTACAGAACAGTGGTTGAGGAACCGAGGGCCGGGTTGGGGCGGCGGCTGGAGTCAGCCGATCTCTGTGCCTGAAACACCCGTCTGCCCAGCAACTTTGCAGTGATGGGAGGCAGTTGCATGGCCACTGTCATTACCGAGCTGAAGCGCATGCGCGTTTCCGCCGTCGCCAATCCGAAAAACGTTCGAGAGCTAATTCGAGCAGGCGTACGCACCCTCGCGGAGTGGGCGCTGAAAGGGCACGTGAGCACGACCGGCCGGGGGCGGCACAGCGCGGAGTACCTTGCGGCTCACCCCGCCCGAACTCCCGTGCCGCCGCCTCCGATGCCCGTCGCCACGGAGTCCTCCGAGCCCTCCGCCCAGTCCTCCGTCCGCTACGAGGACCCGCCCACGCTCTTCCTCCCGCGCGTCCCCGCTGCTGAGCGCTTCCCGATTCTCTGGGACTTCGACCCTGTGGGGCTGTACGTCGTCCAGTACGAGCGTGAGCGGGCGTTGGGGGTGGCGAGGTGAGCGCGGAGACGCCTCCACCGGAGACGCAGGGGGGTTCCGGCCCGCGCCCCACTCCCAAGGAGTTGGAGCAGCGCGCGGAGGCTCTGGGCAAGGCGATCCGCAAACACCTGGAGCGGGGGACGCGGCGGTGACCGCTGGAACCCGATCCTGCGCGCAGTGCGAGGAGTACACCGCGTTGCGCGAGAAGGCCAAGGAGGACGGGGATTACGACAAGGCGACCACGTACGAGATCCTGCGCCGCCGTCACCCGTCCCACGAGATGCCGAGCCGTACGGCTCGTTGGGGGTTGCCCGCATGAGCCGGCCGACGCCGTACAGGGGCCCGAAGGTGGGCCAGGAAGCGTACGACGCTGCTACGGGGCGCGTCGGCGTCCTCCAGGCGGTCTGTCACGTTGACGATCTCATCTTCGACCACAGGATGCCGGGGCCCCATGTCGCCTTCCTGCGCCCGGCCGAAGGCGGGCGGGAGTGGATGACCGACGCCGGAAACGTCAAGTTCCTGGAACAGGCGAAGGAGTACCCCGACGTCTGCGACGAGTCACGGTGGGAGTGACGTCGACATATGGCCCCCGCGGCCGGGGGCCGCGACGCGTACCCGGCCCCTGCCCACGCTTTGAGCGGATTCGCCAGACCTCGATCTCATCGTTGGGTTACCGTACGGACACACCGCGCTACCCGCCGTGGTCATCCGAGGAGGATCCCTTGTCATCGCCCTGCGACCCCAAATACGCTCCCGCCGGCGACGTGGGCGCGGCGCTCATGATGATCGACTCTCGGCTCAAGAGCGTCTACGACGGCAAGAGCGACACGGAAGCCGAACAGCAGGCGCTGACGGACCAGTTCACCGAGTCCCTGGGACCCGGCGGAGCCGATGCCGTGCTGGACGGCACGTGCACGCTCATCTTCATGTTCATGAAGTGGCTGCGGATGGCCTACGAGGACCATGACAAGGACGTCATCGAGTACGTGGTGCCCAACCTCGTGGCCACGATGGGCATGATGCCCAGGAGCGTCCGCCCCGAGGCCATCCCCACCATGGCCGGCCTGCTCGTCGCCGCGGGCACCGGCCTGAGTCCCAGCCTGTGGCGGAAGCAGTACGGATACTGGACCGAGGACGAGATGACTCCCCTGGAAGCCACGGCATTCCTCCTCGCGGAGCACATCAACCGCCTCACCGACGACCGTGACTTCGCCACCCGCATGATCGCCGAAGCTCTGACCGAAGCGGACGAAGGCTGACCTGCCGCATCCGTCGCGAATCGGCGGTCACTTCTCGGAAGGGGCCAGGAACAGCTCCAGCAGCTGCTCGGCGAACTCCTTCGGGTGCTGCGTGACTCCCACATGCCCGCCCGGGAACTCCACGACCTCTCCGCCGAGCAGCTCCGCCAGCCGCCGGGCCGGCCCGTACAGCGGCTCCTGTTCGCGCGAGTCCCTGCCCGCCGCGAGCACCAGCCGGTCCCCGGCGCGGCGCAGGGCGGCGACGTCAGGGGCGGTCGAGCTGAACGGGCACAGCATGTGCTCCAGGAAGGCCGGGAGGTTGGCGTGCATACGCGGGGCCATCTCCTGGATCTCGGGCGGCAGTTCGGTCGCCCGCTCGGCCTGCCGCTCGCCCCCCAGTCCCTCGCTGAACCGTGCCATCGCGGGGCCGGCCCCGTCCCTGCGGAACGTCTCGCGGACCTCGGCGAAGAGGCGCCGGTGGGGCGCGGGGTCCGCCAGGACCTCCAACAGGGGCGGCTCGTGGGCGACCACGCGGCGCAGCCGCTCGGGGTGGCGGGCCAGCAGGTCGAGCGCGACGATCGCACCCGAGCTGGAGCCGAGCACGCGGGCCTCCTCGCCGGGTGAGAGCAGTTCGAGCAGCCGGTGGGCGTCGTCGCTCCATACGTCCACGCGCTGGTCGGTGAGCGGGCCGTCGAGGGTGCTGCGGGAGAGGCCGCGCGGGTCGTAGGAGACGACGGTGTAGTGGGCGGCGAGGTCGGCCGCGATCCCCGCGTACAGCCCGGCGTCGGCCGCGCCGCCGGGGATCAGCAGCAGGACGGGGCCGCTGCCGCGCGTCTCGTAGTGGAGGGTGGCGCCGGGCACCTTCAGGGTGCCGGTCGTGGATTTGGGCATGGGCATGGCTGCCCACCTCGCTTTCCTAGGGATCCTAGGTTTAACCTAGCATCCCTAGGTTTCGGAGGCGGTGGAATTGTTGGCCGGGTGCCTACCTGCCGCGCCGGGCCAGCAGCAGGGCGCACGCCACGGCGCCCAGCGCCACGGTGGCGAGCCCCGAGCCGCCGAGTGTCGCCCGCGGGCCCAGCGCCGCGACGAGCGGTCCGCCGAGCGCCGTGCCGAGCGGCGACGCGGTGAGCAGCGCCGCGCTGCGGGCCGCGAGCATCGCGGACAGGTGCCGCGGCGGTGACTTCGCCTGCATCAGCGTCACCGAGAGCGCTACGAACGGTCCGTATATCGCGCCGCCGAGCGTGAAGCACACGACGGTGACGGCCGTCGGCACGCCGAAGCCGAACGGCAGCAGCGCGAGCCCCCAGCCGATCATGACGCCCACCGTCACCGGCCACAGCGGCAGCCGCCGCAGCACTCCGGTCATGAGCCCGCCGACCACCGCACCGACGCCGAACAGCATCCAGTACAGGCCGAGCAGCGCGCCCGACGCATGCAGATCGTCGGTCACATGGAGCGGCAGGGCGACCTCGACCGGGCCGTACAGCAGGTTGAAGAACCAGGTGAGCGTCAGCAGCCCGAGCAGCTCGGGATGGGACCGCAGCAGCGCGAGCCCGCCGCGGGCGGCCGCCCGGTCGACGGCGGAGACCTGACCCGACTCCGGCAGCCGGGTGCGTACGACGAGCACGGCGAGGAACAGATAGGTGAGCGCGTCCAGCCCGAGCACCAGCGCGGAGCCGACGTAGGTCACCAGCACCCCGGCGATCGCGGGCCCGGCGATCGTGGCGGCGAAGTTGAGCGAGCTGACCAGGGTGTTCGCGGCAAGCCGCTGCTCGTCGGGCAGCAACTCGGCCAGCAGGGTGTATTTGCCCGCGCTGCCCCACGCGTGCAGCAGCGACGAGACCGCCAGCAGCGCGAGGTACAGCGGCGGCGTCAGCAGCCCCGCGAGCCAGGCGAGCGGTACGGCGCCGAGGAACACGGCACGCACCGCGTTGTCGGCGAGCAGCAGGCGTCTGGGCGGCACCCGGCGCAGCCGGCGCCCCAGCACCAGCACGCCGACCACGCCGGGTAACGTGTAGGCGGCCACCGCGCCGCCGACCCACAGCCCCGCGGTCGCCTCCGGCGCGAGCTCGATCGCCAGCCACGCCACCGCGACGAAGCTCATCCCGTCGCCGAGATACGAGACCGCGAAGCCGAGGATCAGCCGCCGGAAGACCCGGTTGGCGAGCACCGGCCGATAGGCGGCGGGGACCAGGCGCCGGAGCGCTGGGCGGACCTTATGAACGGGACGAACGGGTAACCGGGTCATGGTCGCGACCGCAGATGGCTCAGCGCAGCTCCTGGATGCGGACCATGTTGCCCGCGGGGTCGCGGAAGGCGCAGTCGCGGATGCCGTACGGCTGCTCGGTCGGCTCCTGGACCACCTCGGCGTCGCCGGCCTGGACGTTCTCGAAGGTCGCGTCGAGGTTTTTGGTGGCCAGAAGGATCCAGCCGTAGGTGCCCTTGGCCATCATCTCGGAGATGGTGCGGCGCTCGTCCTCGGTGATGCCGGGGTCGGCGGCCGGGGGCGCCAGGAGGATGGACGTATCGGGCTGGCCGGCGGGGCCGACGGTGATCCAGCGCATCTGGCCCTGCCCGACGTCGCTGCGGACCTCGAAGCCGAGGATGTCGCGGTAGAAGGCCACGGACGCGTCCGGGTCGACATGCGGAAGAACGCTGGTGTGAATGGTGATGTCCATGGGATCCACGCTAAGACTTATCCCGTATGTGTGTACGGGGGCGGCCGGTGTGCGGTCGTGTCGTTCCGGCGTGGGCCTTGGGCCGCTCGGTTGCGGGTCTGGTCTCATCCGGGGTTGCCACGGTGCACTTTCCGGCGTTTAGCCGAGCAGAGGCCGTCCGCTGCCGGGGAAGGGTGTTCCCTCGGGGTTCGGCTGCCGCGCGGGTCCGGCCCGGGGGCGCGGACTTCGGTGCGGTTGACTCGGTCAGGGCTAACCTCACCATGGAGCAGCTGGCCGCGCTGTTCGCCACCACGGACTCCACCGTGCACCGGGTCACCGCCGACCTCGCGCCGCACCTCGCCGCCCTGCCCGGCTCGCCGCCCACCGACCGGCGGGAGCTGTGGCTGGTGGACGGCACCCTGATTCCGGTGCACGACCAGCAGAAGACGAAGAAGTCGAAGAACTACCGGCGCAGTGTGAATGTGTAGATTGTCTGTCGGGCCCGTGACCGCCGTATCGTCGCGGTCGGCGACGCCTGGCCGGGCAACCGCAACGATGTGGTGGTCTTCCGGGAGACCGTCGGCAAGACCCTGCCCGATCATCCCCGCCTGTCCGGCGATGGTGGTTATCAAGGGATCGAGCGGATCCGCTCGCCCCGGCGCGGGCCTGACCGGAAGATCATCAAGGATCAGGCCTACCGCCGCTTCCGCAAGCGCCGCGCCGTCGCCCGAACACACCATTGCACGCCTCAAGGACCACCAAGTCCTCCGCCAGTGCCTCCGCAAGGGAGAAGGGGTCAACCACGCCGTCGCCGGCAGCTGCCCTGCACAACCTGAAACTGGAGATCAACAGCTGACCACGAACCGGCAACTGTCCACAGGAAAACACGCCTGACCTGGCATTACGGGATATCTCTTAGCCCCGCCCGGGTGGCCTGCGCTTCTTGATTCCTGACCGGTCTGGTCACCTGCTTCGCCACGCACGGCGGCATCTCCGCCGACTCGCCCGCCATCTGGCGCCGGTAGGCGCTGGGCGGCATGCCGACGAGCTCGGTGAAGCGGGTGCTGAAGGTGCCCAGCGACGCGCAGCCGACCGCGAAGCAGACCTCGGTGACGCTGAGGTCGCCACGGCGCAGCAGCGCCATCGCGCGCTCGATGCGCCGCGTCATCAGATAGGAGTACGGCGACTCTCCGTAGGCGATCTTGAACTGGCGGCTGAGGTGTCCGGCGGACATGTTCACGCCGCGGGCGAGCGCCTCGACGTCCAGCGGCCGCGGGTACTCCCGGTCGATCCGGTCGCGGACGCGGCGCAGCAGCGCGAGGTCGCTCAGGCGCTGCTCCGCGGCGGGTCTGCTGCTCATCTGCCCGATGGTGCCATGTCGCACCGACGTTGCCCAGCGTCTTCGGCGCCGGTCAGACCGGTCCGAACCAGGTGGACAGCGCTTCGCGCAGGCCCTCGTCCGTGGTGCCTTGCCAGGCGACGTAGCAGTCGGGGCGGAGCAGCAGCGCGGTGTCGAGTCCCGGGACGGCTACGGTGTCGACGCGCTGCGCCCATGGGCCCGTGTCGAGGGCGCCGGTGGGGTCCAGGAGGAGCGGGCGGCCGGCGCGGGTCAGCTCGCGCAGTCCCGGTACGTCGGGCGCCCACCGGCCGACGAGCGGTCCGGTCGCCGGGCCCATGTCGTAGGCGATGTCCGCGCCGGACAGCAGATCCGCGAGGTGCTGCCGGGTCGTGGGCTGGGCGAGCAGTTCGCCGAACAGTTCGCGCAGCGCCGTCACTTCGCCGCCCGGGCGGGTCAGCAGCGACTGTGCCCGGGTGTGCATGGCGACGCGCCGTGCCACCGGGGCCCGTTCCGCCTCGTAGCTGTCCAGCAGCCCCTCGGGCGCGTGGCCGTGCAGCTCCGCGGCCAGCTTCCAGCCGAGGTTCACCGCGTCCTGGAGACCCATGTTGAGCCCGGGGCCGCCGATCGCCGAGTGCACATGCGCGGCGTCCCCGAGCAGGAAGACGCGGCCCGCGCGGTAGCGCTCCGCGATGCGGGTGTTGCCGCCGAACACTCGCCTCATCACATGCGGTCCCGGCCCGGTCGGCGGGGCGAGCGGCACATCCGCGGCGCCGAGCAGCCGGGAGGCGCTGGCCCGCAGCTCGTCGAGGGACGCCTCGCCCTCGGCGGGCTGGTCCCACTCCACCGTGCTGAGCAGCGGATCCCGGTCCGGGAACGGCGCCCAGGCGATGAGGCCGCGTTCGGTGCGCAGATGCCGGAACGGCGGGACGACGCCGAAGCCGGGTACGACCAGGCCGCCGTCGGCGTCGACCATGCCCGGATCCACGCTCACCTGTCCCACGCGCGCCACCGAGTCGTCGGCGGTCACACCGGGGAAGCCGATCCCGGTGGTCTTGCGGACCACGCTGCGCCCGCCGTCGGCGCCGACCAGGAACGCCGCTTCGATCGGCTCCCGTCCGCGCAGTTCGATCGTCACCGACTTCTCGTCCTGCATCAGACCGATGACCTCGTGGTCGCGGCGTATCTCGACGCCCAGTTCGGCGGCGCGCTCGGCGAGCATCTGCTCGATCCGGCGCTGCGGCACCATCAAGGTGTAGAGCGGGTTGTCCGGCAGGTCGCTCAGCTCGAGCGGGAACGCGCCGAATACGTAGCTGGGCACCGGCTCGGGGGTGGCGCCGGGCGCTGTCAGCCGCTCGTACAGCCCGCGCCGGTCGAGCATTCGCACGACCTGGCCGACCATGCCGTTCGCGCGCTGCTCGGTCGACGGTTCGGTGAGGCGTTCCAGGACGAGCGGGCGTATGCCGGTCAGGGCGAGCTCGCAGGCGAGCATCAGGCCGTTGGGGCCGGCGCCCGCGATGACGACGTCGATCATGAGTAGAGTCCTTTTCGGTTTTTAAGCAGGCGGTATCGGCCCGGTCGGTCGCCGGGCTTTGTGTGCGCAGGGGGGCCTACGGCGTGGGCGTGGGCAGCCCCGCCGCGATCAGAGTGAAGGCGTCCGTGAGCAGCCGACTCATCGGCGCCGGCGGATCGGTGCGGAGATGGTGCGCCATGGCCGTGTTCGTCGCGGCCATGACCGCGGACGCGACAAGGTGCGGATACAGGTCCTGCTGCGGATCGATGCCGGTGCGGTCGGCGACGGCCGCGGCGATCTCGGCCTGGGCGATGGCCCCGGCCCGCAGTAGCTCGCTCTGAAGGACCGGTTCGGCGAGCATCACGCGCACCCCCGCTGTCCACTGCGCCGCGTCGGGAACGACGGGATGGGCGGCCACTGCCGCGTCGGGCTCGAACTGCGGCAGTACGGAGTGGAGGACCGCGTCCCACAGCGGCTCCGCCGGGCGCTCGCGCAGCGCCTCCGCGATGCCCAGACATCGGTCGAGGTGGCGGGCGGCGATCGCCTCACCCTTACTGGAGAAGTAGTTGTTGAACGTGCGCGGCGAGACGCCCGCGGCCTCGGCGATGTCCTCCACCTTGACGCTGTCGAACCCGTGCTCGACGGTAAGCCGGATCGCCGCCCAACTGAGCGACGCGCGTGTCTCGGCCTTCTTCCGCTCTCGCAGCCCCATGAAGCAAGAGTATAGAAATTTGCGCGCCGCGCAAACATGCGTGACACGCAAATTCTTAGCGGGTGGCAGCCAGCGCCCGCATCCGCCGGCGGAACCCGTCCCCGGCCACGGAGCCGAACCACACGGCCAGATGGTCCGCGTCGACCGCCCGCCACGCCGCCACCTCCGCGCGTACCTCCCGGACGTCGCGCCCGTCGTCGTCCCAGTCGATCCGCGCGCCGGCGTTGATGTCCCGTCCTCCGCCGCTCAGCTCCCGCAGCCTCGACCGGTGTGCGGCGAACTCCTCCGGGCCCAGCCCGACCCCGTGCCACCAGTCGCCGACCTGGGCGGCCCGGCGCAGCGCGGCGTTCGAGTTGCCGCCGATGAGGAACGGCACGGGCCGCTCGGGGACGGGCTGGAAGACGGCGCGCCCGTCGAAGGAGTGGTACGCGTCCTCGTACGCCCCGCCGCCGCTCTCGTGCAGCTGCCGGATCAGCCGCAGCGCGCTGGTCGTCCGGGAGCCCCGCCCCGAACGGGTCCGGACGGCAGCAGATGGTCAGGCAGCCAGACGCCGTCGTATCCGAGGTCCTCGGCCTCCCGGGCGAGGCGAGCCAACTCGTGGATGTCCGCCCCGGGCGACTCGGCGGGCAGCCCGCGTCGTGGGCAAAGGAATGGGCCGAGCCTTCTGGCTCGGCCCCCCGTGTCGCCCGTTTGGAGTGGTGATGTCCTAAGAGCTATCCCGTGGTGCTGGGATAGTCCGGGTTGCGGGCTCGGCATCCCAAGCGTGGTCCCGGCGGCCGGGTCTCTCCCCCATGGCCTTCGGCATGGGAGGTACCCCCGGGGTAGACGTGTCGCCTACCGGAATCTGCCGAGCAGAGGCTGTGCTTCACCTGCGGTGGAGTTCAGCTGCCACGAGTGTCCGGCCCGGAGGCGTGGACTGCCGTGGTTGACTCGACGGGGCGTCTTGCCGCCCTCTGCCGAGCCTAACGATGCTCGGCCATCCGGGTTACGGATGCTCGGAGGATTACGGGATAAGGCCTAGTTGGGCACAGGCACCGGAAGCGCCTCGTCGAACGGCAGGGCCTGGGGAGTGGTGTCCTTGAACTGGGCCGAGGCGCCTCTGTCCGAACCCGCGTGGCCGGAAGTCGCCAGGGCGGTGCCGACGGTGCCGAGTGCTGCTATCCCTGCGATCGCCAACGTGACAACGGCCTTCTTTGTGCGAATCATTGCAGCTCCTCAGGGTGGGGAGATAATAGACATTTTGTATTGCAAACGCGCCGGTCAGGGTATGGATGTTCGGCCATATGGCTTGAACTGGCGGAACGTTGGCGTGAAGGCCCCCTGTTTTCCATATGCACAGGGGCCGATGCCGGCAGCTTCCCCTCCCTGCCGCCGACATCGGCCCCCTGCGGTTCTCCCCGTGCGGATCGAGGATGTCCCCCCCCCTGCCGGGATCCCCCTTCCCGGGAACCCCCCTCTTACCGGGAGCCCTCCGCTGCGGGCTCCTTGGCGCCGGCCGCGAGCGGCTTCGGCGCCGGCATGACCTCATCCGTGGTGCTGATCTGGCTGGGGTCGACTCCCTGCCCCTCGTCCGCCTTGGCGGCGAGCGGCTTCGGTGCGGGCATCACCTCGTCCTTGGTGGTGAGTGCCGGCGGAGCGGGCATGGCCTCGTCCCGGGTCGTGATCCCCGGTGGCGCGGGCATGACCTCGTCCTTGGTGGTGATGGGCGAAGGTGCGGGCATCGCCTCATCCATGGGGCGGTAGGCATCGGACTTCGGCTTCTTGTCGTTGCTCATTGCCATCAACTTCCTTGAGCTGTGGTTGGCGGAGTGCGCAATGCCCGTCCGGCGACTCCCCCGTGGGTCGCCGGACGGGCATCTCAGGGCCGCTCACACTAGTTGGAGGACCTGACAACCGACCCGCCTGCCCCCCGCGGGGGCGGATCGACTAAGTACAGAGTGGCGGAGCTCGATAAACGAAAAATAAACGGACGAACCGGGCCGCGTTATGCGGTCGCCGCGGTCGCCGCGGTCGCCGATGCGGCCAGGAGATGCCGGACCTCGTCCGCCTCGGCCGCCCCCAGCCGTTCGTGGATGGACAGGGCCTCCTGCCAGCAGGCCTCGGCCCGGCCGCTCTGCCTGAGCTGCGACAGCGCCTTGCCGAGCACCGTCAGCACGATGGCGCGCCGCCATTCGCCGCCGTGGCCGCGCAGGGCGAGGGCCTGCTCGGCGTGGGCGGCGGCCTGTGCCGCCTGGTGCATGGTGAGGTGGACCTCCGCCAGGCGCTGGTGGGCCATCCCCTCCCACAGGGGCTGGCGGCACTCCTGGAGGAGCGTGAGCGCCTCCGTCAACTCGGTGAGCGCCTCCGCGTGTTTGCCCGAACCGGACAGCGCTATTCCCAGCTGGTACTTCCCCGTGGCCAGGCGCATCACATGGCCGAGGCTCCCCAGGATCTGCACCCCCTGCCGGGCCGTGTCGACGGCGCTGTGCGCGCGATCCGTCTCGAGGAGCACACGCGACAGATTGCCCAACGCGCTGGCCTCGCCCGGGCGGTTGCCGTCCTTACGGAAGGCTTCGATCGCCTGGAGGAGATACTTCTCCGCCTGTTCGGGGCTCCTGCGGGAGAGGGCGAAGATGATGCCGAGCTGGTTCGGCACCCGGCTGGTCGGCACCGGGTCCTGCGCCGCCCGGCCCAGTTCCCACGCGGTCTTGGCCTGCTCCTCGGCGTCGTCGTACCGGCCCGCCAGGCTGAGGGCATGGGCCAGCAGCGTCCTGGCGCGGCCTTCCGCCTGAAGGTCTCCGGCCTTGCGCGCGGCGTCCCCGACCGCGGCCGCGACGGCCTCGTAACGGCGCGAGTTCACACCGGACTCGGCGATGTCGGGCGCGGCGGCCACCAGATCCGCGGCCCTGCGCACCATGGCGGCGGACGACGCCGTCTGCTGGGCGCACGCCAGCAGGCAGTCGGCCTCGGTGAACAGCCAGTCCAGCGCGGCGCTCTGGTCGGGGAAGTCGAGCCCGGGGCGGTCGGTCGGCGCCAGGTGGTCGACCAGCCGGTCGCCCGGCCGCTCCAGGGCGTACACGCGGGCGGCCGTGGCGAGGTAGAAGTCCAGCAGCCGCGACATCGCCGCCTCACGGTCCGCCATCGACTGGTCCCGTTCCGCACAGTCACGCGCGTAGAGGCGTACGAGATCGTGATAGCGGTAGCGCCCGGGCGCGGCGGACTCCAGCAGCGAGGCGTCGACCAGGGACTCGATGAGCTCCTCGGCGTCGAAGGTGTCCATGTCGAGGATGACGGCGGCCGCCGCGAGCGAGATGTCGGGGCCGTCCGCGAGGCCCAGCAGGCGGAAGGCCCGGGCCTGCTGGGGCTCCAGCTGCCCGTAGCCCAGCTCGAACGTGGCCCGCACGGCGAGGTCGCCGGCCCGGAGCTCGTCCAGGCGCCTGCGCCCGTCGGCCAGCTTGCGCGCCAGGAAGGACACGGTCCAGGTCCGGCGGGAGGCGAGCCGGGACGCCGCGATGCGGATGGCCAGCGGCAGGAAGCCGCACGCCGCCACCACGTCCATGGCCGCGTCCCGCTCCGAGCTGACCCGCTCCTCGCCGACGATGCGGGTGAAGAGGACGAGGGCCTCCTCGGGGCTCATCACGTCCAGGTCCACCAGATGCGCGCTCTCCAGGTCGACCATGCGGGCGCGGCTGGTGATCAGCGCCGCGCACCCCTCGGTGCCGGGCAGCAGCGGCCGCACCTGCGCCGCGTCGCGCGCGTTGTCGAGCAGCGCCAGCACGCGGCGGCCGTCCAGCGTGGAGCGGTAGAGGGCGGCGCGTTCCTCCACGCCCTTGGGGATCGCGGAGTCGGGGATGCCCAGGGCGCGCAGAAACGCGCCGAGGACCGCCTGGGGCTCGGTCGGCACCGGGCCCGCGCCCTGGAGATCGACGTAAAGCTGACCGTCCGGGAAGTGGTGCCGGGCGGCGTGTGCCACATGGACGGCCAGGGTGGTCTTGCCGACGCCGCCTATGCCCGCCACCGCTGACACGGCCATGACACGCCCCTCCGCCGTGGCGAGCTGGTCGCTCAGCTCGTCGACAAAAGCGTCGCGGCCGGTGAAGTCGGACACGGTCGCGGGCAGCTGGGCGGGGCGCACAAACGTCGGGCCGGTGCCGGAGGTACGGGCGTCGGCCGGGGCGGCCAGGCCGGCGTCCGCCTGGAGGATGCGCTGCTGAAGCTCGGACAGCTCCGCGCACGGATCGGCGCCCAGCTCCTCGGCCAGCAGCCGCCGGGTGTCGTTGTACACGGCCAGCGCCTCGGCCTGCCGCCCGCTGCGGTACAGCGCGAGCATCAGCAGCTCGCGCAGCCGCTCGCGGAACGGGTGCTGGGCGGTGAGCGCGGTCAGCTCGGAGACCGCCTCCGCGTGGAAGCCGACGTTCAGGTCGAGGTCGAGCCGGGTCTCGACGAGGACGAGGTGCCACTCCTCGAGCCGCATGCGCTGCGTCTCCGCGTACGGGCCGGGCAGCCCGGCCAGCGGCTCACCGGCCCACAGGTCCAGCGCCTTGTTGATGAGCTCACGCGCCCGCGACCGGTCGCCGGAGTGCTGGGCCTTCTCCGCCTCCGCGGCCAGCTGCTCGGCCACCTCGGCGTCCACGGCCCCGATCCCGATCCGGATGGCGTAGCCCCCCGACTCGCTCACCAGCACGTCGGAGTCCGGCCCGAAGGCCTTGCGCAGTCGCGAGGCATAGGTGCGCAGCGCGGCGACGGCCGCGTCCGGGGGCTCCTCGCCCCACAGGCCGTCGATCAGCTCCGGTGCGGTCGCGGTGCGCCCGCCGCGCAGCAGCAGGGCGGCCAGCAGCGCCTTCTGCTGCGGTGAGCCGCTGTGGATCTGTTCGTCGCCCCGCCAGGCCCGGACCGGTCCGAGCACGGTGAAGCGCAACTGCTGCCCTTGCACCGGCTCCCTCTCGGCCGTCATGGTCTCCCCCTGCCTGAGCTTTCTAGTCGCACGGGTAAGTTTGCCTTGCCTCAGCCCCCTACGTCAGTAGGGGCCTGGTCTCTCCACAAGCCCGCCATACTTGCCCGGCCGCCGCGTTCGCCGGTGTTTCGTACGCGCTCGGGGCGCGACCGGAGTGATCCCTTCGGGTGATGCTCGCTACGGGAAATGAACACTCCAGGCTGCCTCAACTCGCAAGTCCTACGGCGTAATTGAGCCATCAACCAGCAATCGGCTCCGGGGCGGGACCGGCCGCGTGCACCGTAGCTGACGAACCGTCAGATCGGCGCTACCGTGACACGCATGGAGAGCTTCCCGAAGATAATCTCGGTGGACGACCACACGGTCGAACCCGCTCACGTCTGGCGGGACCGCCTCCCGTCGAAGTACCGCGACATCGGCCCGCGCGTCGTCCGGGCGCCCCTGAAGGAGATGACCTTCGTCGGCGGCAAGTTCGCCCCGAAGATGGGCGCCCCCGGCGACGACGGGCCGATCGCGGACTGGTGGGTGTACGAGGACCTGCACCGGCCGCTCACCCGCCTCGACACCGCCGTCGGATACAGCAGGGACGAGGTCAGGCTCGAGGCCATCACGTATGAGCAGATGCGGCCCGGCTCCTTCTCGGTGCCCGACCGGCTCGCGGACATGGACGTCAACCACGTCCAGTCCGCCCTGTGCTTCCCAACCTTCCCCCGCTTCTGCGGGCAGACCTTCACCGAGGCCAAGGACCACGAGCTCGGCCTGCTGGCGCTGCGCGCGTACAACGACTGGATGGTGGAGGAGTGGTGCGGGCCCGAGGCGCGGGGGCGGCTGATCCCGCTCACCCTCATCCCGCTGTGGGACGCCGAGCTGGCCGCCGCCGAGGTGCGCCGCAACGCCGCGCGCGGGGTGCGCGCCGTCTGCTTCTCGGAGATCCCGCCGAACCTGGGGCTGCCGTCGGTGCACACCGACGCGTGGGACCCCTTCTTCGCGGCCTGCGACGAGACCGGGACGGTGATCGCCATGCACATCGGCTCGTCCTCCCGCATGCCTTCGACCTCGGCGGACGCGCCTCCGGCGGTCGGTTCGACCATCACCTTCGCCAACTGCTGCTTCTCGATGGTCGACTGGCTGATGAGCGGCAAGCTGGACCGGTTCCCCGATCTCAAGATCATGTATGCCGAGGGCCAGATCGGCTGGATCCCATACATCCTGGAGCGCGCCGACGTGGTCTGGGAGGAGAACCGGGGCTGGGGCGGGGTGGCCGACAAGGTGCTGCGGCCGCCGTCCGAGCTGTTCGCCGAGCATGTGTGCGGGTGCTTCTTCGACGACGCCTTCGGGCTGCGGAACCTGGACGCCATCGGGGCGGGCAACGTCCTGTACGAGACCGACTACCCGCACTCCGACTCGACCTGGCCCAAGTCGCGCGAGGTCGCCGAGGCCCAGATGGGACATCTGCCGCGGGACGTCGTCGAGCGGATCGTGCGCGGCAACGCGATCGAGCTGCTCGGGCTGACGGAGGACGGCCTCTGGGCCGGGCCGGGGGCGTGATCGCGCGTGCGCATCCTGCCCGAAGGGCGGCTGAGCTACGGAATGCAGCTTCCGGTCCAGTCGCAGAGCACCATGTTCGCCGAGCCGTGGGAGGCCGAGGCCGGCCCGGCCGACCTCGTCGAGATCGCCCGCGCCGCCGACCGGCTCGGCTTCGCGTACATCGCGGTGTGCGACCACGTGGCGATCCCCCGGCGGCTCGCCGACGCCATGGGCACCGTCTGGTACGACCCGGTGGCCACCCTCGCCTATCTGGCCGCCGCCACCGAGCGGGTGCGGCTGCTCAGCCATGTCGCGGTCGCCGCGCTGCGGCATCCGCTGCTGAGCGCCAAGCAGTACGCCACGCTCGACCATCTGAGCGGCGGGCGGCTGATCCTGGGGGTCGGGGCCGGGCACGTGCGGGAGGAGTTCGAGGCGCTGGGCGTGGACTTCGCCGCGCGCGGCGCACTCCTGGACGAGACCGTGGACGCGCTGAAGGCCGCGCTGGGCCCGGGGGAGTTCCCCGAGTTCCGCGGCGAGCGGTTCGCGTTCGCCGGGCTCGGGCAGGCCCCGCGCCCCGTACAGACGCCGCGGCCGCCGATCTGGGTGGGCGGCTCCTCCGCCGCGGCGGTGCGCCGCGCGGCGGTGCGGGGGGACGGCTGGCTGCCGCAGGGTGACCCACGGGACCGGCTGCCGGGGCAGCTCGCCCGACTGCGCGAGCTGCGCGAGCGGGCCGCCCGGCACGACCCGGCCTGCGCCGAGCCCGCCGAGATCGGGGCCATCGCGGAGCCCCTGTACGTGGGCGAGCCCGGCTGGGAGGTGGGGCGGCGGACGCTGGCCGGGAGGCCGGACCGGCTCGCCGAGTCGCTGCGCGCGTACGCGGCCATGGGGGTGGACCAGATCCAGGTGCGGTTCCGCTGCCGCGGCCGCGCCGAACTGATCGACCAGATGGCGGCCTTCGCCGCCGATGTCGCTCCGCACCTCGACGACTGACCGCATCTCAACGACCGGGAGGCACAGTGGGCAAGCTGGACGGGCGCGTCGTCATCGTCACGGGCGCGGCGCGCGGGCAGGGCGAGCAGGAGGCGCGGCTGTTCGTCGCGGAGGGCGCGCGGGTGCTGCTCGGCGATGTGTTGGACGAGCAGGGCGAGGCGCTCGCCAAGGAGCTGGGGGACGCGGCCCGGTACGTCCATCTGGACGTGGGGCGGGAGGAGGACTGGGGCGCCGCCGTCGCGGCCGCCAAGGACGCCTTCGGCGGGGTCGACGGGCTGGTCAACAACGCGGGCGTGCTGCGCTTCAACGAACTGGTCGGCACCCCGCTGGAGGAGTATCTGGCGGTCGTCCAGGTCAACCAGGTCGGGACGTTCCTCGGGATGCGGACGGTGGCGCCGGAGCTGGCGGCGGCCGGCGGCGGCACGATCGTGAACACCGCCTCGTATGTGGCGCTGACCGGCATGGCGCTGGTGACCTCGTACGCCGCGACCAAGGCCGCCGTCGTCGGGATGACGCGGGTGGCGGCGCTGGAGCTGGCGCCGCGGGGGATCCGGGTGAACGCGATGTGCCCCGGGGCGATCGACACCGCGATGACCAACCCGGCCCAGCTGGACCCCGGGGTCGATCCCGCGGAGGCGTCGGCGGCGGTGGACGAGCTGTTCAGGAAGCTGGTGCCGATGGGGCGGATCGGGCGGCCGGAGGAGGTGGCCCGGCTGGCGCTGTTCCTGTCCTCGGACGACTCCTCGTACATCACCGGCCAGCCCTTCGTCGTGGACGGCGGCTGGCTGGCGGGGGTCGCGGGCTTTTAGGCACGGCCCTACAGGGGCGTGCCTGAAAGAGGTACGGCCCTATAGGGGCGGCCCTTGACGGTCAAACCTCGTGGTGTCAGAGTCAATCGGAATCTGACGGAGCGTCAGATAGGCTGCACGATAGAACACTGAGGCGGTGACCCTCCATGGAATTCGGACTCTTTGTGCAGGGATATGTGCCCAGGAGTCGGCAGGAGGCCGACCCGGAGGCCGAGCACCACGCACTGATCGAGGAGACCGAGTACGTCATCCAGGCGGACCGGTCCGGATTCAAGTACGCGTGGGCCTCCGAGCACCACTTCCTGGAGGAGTACTCCCACCTGTCGGCCAACGACGTCTTCCTCGGCTATCTCGCGCACGCGACCGAGCGGATCCACCTGGGCTCCGGGATCTTCAACCCGCTGCCCCAGGTCAACCACCCCGTCAAGGTCGCCGAGAAGGTCGCCATGCTCGACCACCTCTCCGGCGGCCGCTTCGAGTTCGGCTCGGGGCGCGGCGCCGGCAGCCACGAGATCCTCGGGTTCCTGCCGGGCGTGACCGACATGAACCACACCAAGGAGATCTGGGAGGAGACGATCGCCGAGTTCCCCAAGATGTGGCTCCAGGACGAGTACCAGGGCTTCGCGGGCAAGCACTGGTCGCTCCCGCCGCGCAAGGTGCTGCCGAAGCCGTACGGGGCCTCGCACCCGGCCATGTGGTACGCCGCCGGGTCGCCCTCCTCGTACGCGATGGCGGGCCACAAGGGGCTCGGCGTGCTCGGCTTCTCCGTCCAGAAGGTCTCCGACATGGAGTGGGTCCTCGACTCGTACAAGAACGCCGTCAAGGAGGCCGAGCCGGTCGGCGGCTTCGTCAACGACAACGTGATGGTGACGTCCACGGCGATCTGCGCGGAGACCCACGCCAAGGCGGTCGAGATCGCGGTGGGCGGCGGGCTCAACTATCTCCAGTCGCTGCTGTTCCGCTACCACGACACCTTCCCGCGTCCCGACGGCATCCCCGAGTGGCCCGAGCTGCTGCCCGAGTACACCGAGGAGATCATCGAGCTGCTGATCGCCGAGGAGCTGATGATCTGCGGCGACCCGGACGAGGTCCTCCAGCAGTGCAAGCGCTGGGAGCAGGCGGGCGCCGACCAGCTGTCCTTCGGGCTGCCGATCGGGATCGGCCGCGAGGACACCATGAACACGATCAAGCTGATCGGCGAGCACGTGATCCCGAAGATCGACACCGACCCGGTCCACCGTACGACCCGCTTCCGCCAGGCGGCCCGCGACTGAGCGCAACCGAGCGTGAAGGGAGAATCACCGTGCTCGACCACCTCATACGCGCCGCGACCGTCGTGGACGGCACCGGCGCCCCCGCCTACGTCGCCGACGTCGGCCTGCGGGACGGGCGGATCGCGGCCCTCGCCGAGCCCGGCACCGTGACGGAGCCGGCCCGGAGCGCCGAGGACGCGACCGGACTGGTGCTCGCGCCCGGGTTCGTCGACCCGCACACCCACTACGACGCGCAGCTGTTCTGGGACCCGTACGCCACCCCCTCCATGAACCACGGCGTGACCACCGTCGCGGGCGGCAACTGCGGCTTCACCCTCGCCCCGCTCAACCCGGAGCGCCCCGAGGACGCCGACTACACCCGGCGGATGATGAGCAAGGTCGAGGGCATGTCGCTGGTGGCGCTCGAGGAGGGGGCGCCGTGGAACTGGCACACCTTCGGGGAGTACCTGGACGCACTGGAGGGCCGCACCGCGGTCAACGCGGGCTTCATGGTGGGGCACTGCGCGCTGCGCCGCCATGTGATGGGCCCGGACGCGATCGGCGGACAGCCCACGGCCGCGCAGCTGGACGAGATGGTGAGGCTCCTCCACGCGGCCATGGACGCCGGGGCCTGGGGCCTCTCCACCACCCAGTCCTCCACCCACTCGGACGGCGACCGCAGGCCGGTGGCCTCCCGCCATGCCCGGCCCGAGGAGCTGATCGCGCTGTCGCGGGCGGTCGGCGAACACGAGGGGACACAGATCGAGGCGATCGTCGCCGGCTGTCTGGACCGGTTCTCGGATGACGAGATCGACCTGTTCGTGGAGATGTCGGCGGTCGCCGGACGGCCGCTGAACTGGAACGTCCTCACCATCGACGCGGCCGTGCCGGAGCGGGTGCCGCGGCAGCTGGAGGCGAGCGAGCGGGCCCGCAAGGCGGGCGGTCGGATCGTCGCGCTGACCATGCCGATCCTCACCCCCATGAACATGTCGCTGGGCACCTTCTGCGCGCTCAACCTCATCCCGGGGTGGGGCGACATCCTCGGGCTGCCGGTCCCCGAGCGGATCGCGAGGCTCCGCGACCCCGCCGTGCGGGAGGAGATGCTGCGCCGGGCGCACAGCCCCGAGGCCGGGGTCTTCCGGCGGCTGGCCAACTTCGAGCGCTACGTCATCGGCGACACCTACTCGGCGGCCAACGCCGGGCTGACCGGGCGCGTCGTGCGCGACATCGCCGCCGAGCGCGGAACGGACGCCTTCGGCTGCCTGGTGGAGATCTGCGCCGCCGACGAGCTGCGCACCGTGCTGTGGCCGATGCCGACCGACAACGACCCGGCGAGCTGGGAGCTGCGGCGGCAGACCTGGGAACATCCGGACGTCATGCTCGGCGGCTCGGACGCCGGGGCCCACCTGGACCGGATGTGCGGGGCGCCGTACACCACCCGCTTCCTGGGGGACTGTCTGCGCGGGCGGCGGCTGGTCGGCCTGGAGCGGGCGGTGCGGATGCTCACCGACGACCCGGCGCGCCTGCTCGGCCTGCGGGAGCGCGGCCGGGTCGCCGAGGGCTACCACGCCGACCTGGTGCTGTTCGACCCCGAGAGGATCGACGCGGGCCGGGCCACGCTGGTGCACGACCTGCCGGGGGACAGCCCGCGGCTGGACTCGCGGGCCATCGGCGTCGTGAGCGTGCGGGTGGGCGGGGTCGAGACCATCCGGGACGACCAGATCACCGGAGCGATCCCGGGCAAGGTGCTGCGGTCGGGGCGCGACACGGAGACCGTGAGCACGAGAGGCTGAACTGGTGGTGAGCGCCACGGGTCGGCCGGGCAGCGGCGCAGGCGGGCCCGGCGGCCCTGCCGGAGCCGTCCCGCCGGAGAGCGGGCCCGATGGCGGGCACGCCGCCCTCGCGGGCCGCGCGGCCCTGGTGACGGGCGCCTCGCGCGGCATCGGACTCGCCGTGGCCCGGGCGCTGGCGGAGGACGGGGTGGCGGTGTGCGTGACGGCGCGGGGCGCGGACGGCCTGGCGGAGGCCGTACGCCGCCTCGGCCCGCGCGCCATCGCCTGCCCGGGGGACATCGCGGACCCGGCCCACCTGGAGGAGGCCGTCTCCCGCACGCTGGCGGAATTCGGCCGCCTCGACGTCCTGGTCAACAACGCCGCCACCAACGCCCCGCTCGGCCCGCTGATGGCCGCGGACCCGCTGGACTGGCGCACGGCCTTCACGGTCAATGTGGAGGCCCCGCTGCGCCTGGTCCAGGCGGCCTGGCGGGGGTGGATGCGGGAGCACGGCGGCGCGGTCGTCAACATCTGCACCGAGGGCACCCACGACGTCGGCCCGGGCCTCGGCGCCTACGGCACGACCAAGACCGCCCTCCTGCGCCTCACCCGGCAGCTCGCCGCCGAGCTCGCCCCCGCCGTCCGCGTCAACGCCGTCTCCCCGGGGCTGGTGCGCACCGAGATGGCCCGCTTCGTCTGGGAGCGCGACGAGCCCGCCATCGCGGCCACCCTGCCGCTGGCCCGGATCGGGGAACCCGAGGACGTGGCGCGGGCGGTCCGCTGGCTGGTCTCGGCCGAGGCGTCCTGGATCACCGGCGCGGACCTGGTCGTGGACGGCGGCCGCCGCGTCCGCGCGGCATACCGCCCACGCTCGGCGCCCCCGACATAGAGCGTGATCTCCCGCTGCCGGTGCGGGACCCCCGGGGACCACCGGCCCTAGGCCGACGGCTCGGGGACTTCCGGAGGGACCCGGGCACCAGGTCCCCGGGGAACCCCCGGGGACCGGAGTCCGCTACCGCTCGCCCAGCCAGATCGGGTTGGTCATCGCCGCCATCGGGCCCGGTATCCCGGACGCGCCGCCGTCCGCCGGGGCGTGGCGCACCTCGGCCCGTACATACGCGGCGTAGGACGGCGTCGTACGCCACTCGGCGGTGGCGGAACCGGAGTCGGGGACCGCCGTGCCGAACAGCTGGCCCTGGTCGGTGATGAGCCGGATCGAGCAGCCCCGGCCCACGCCGGAGACCTTCAGCCGGACCGTCACCTCGTCCTGCCGGCCGACCTTCAGCCGCTCGCCGATGCCCGCGTGCTCCCCGCGGCCGCCGACCGCCTCGAGAGTGAGGTCGATCGCCGAGGACTCCGCGATCCAGCAGCGCCCGGCCCGGATGCCGTCCTGGATCGCCGTGCGGGACAGGTCGTCGGCCAGCACGACCGTCTGCGGGAACCCGACGACCTGCGGCTCGCGGTGCGCGTCGCTGTGGCCCACGGCGGGCAGCCAGCGGCCCTCGCCGCGGGCGGCGGCCACCAGGGTGTTGTCCCACTCCTGCACCGTGACCTCGTCGTCCGGGGTGAAGTCCGCGTTCCACACCTCGACCGCGTCGGCGTCGTTGAACCCGAACTTCCAGTTGCAGCCCACACAGGTGCCGTGCGGATGGGCCGGGATGACCAGGCCGCCCGCCTGCCGGATCTTGCGGGCGTACTTCCCGAAGGCGTTGTCCCGGGCGCGGTAGCGCCAGTCGATGAAGACGCCCGGGTCGGTGCCGAGGGCCACCACATGGCCATTGCGCGTGGTGACCTCCTCGCCGGTGAGGATCAGCAGGTCATCGCCCCACAGACCGGCCCACGCCGGGTGCGAGGAGGTGGTGTTGTGCTCGGTGGTGGTGATGAAGTCCAGCCCGGCGGCCCGGGCGGCGGCGGCCACCTCGGCCGGGGTGCGCTTGCCGTCGGAGTGGACCGTGTGCAGATGGGAGTCGCCCCGGTACCAGGCCCGCCCGCGCCCCTTGGCCCGCTGCGGCGGATACACCGGCTTCGGGGTCTCGCCCGGCTCGCCGAACCGCAGCGTGACGGTGACCTTGTAGTCGAGGCCCTGCGGGGCCACCGTGTACGGGCCGAGCACCACATGCCAGGTGCCCGCCCCGACCGGCCCCGCCAGATACCCGGGCGTCGCCTGCTCGGCGCTGATCGCGAACTCGGTGCGGGCGCCGCCCGACCAGCCGCGGAAGCCGCGCCCGCCCAGGTCGGTGCCGCGCTCGTCGAAGATGCCGATGTCGCAGGCGTTTCCCTGGGTGCCCGCCGGGACCGCCGGCCTCTCGTACGAGTACGAGACGGCGATCTCGCGCACCCCGCGCGGGACTTCCACCGGGAGATACACGAAGTCCGGCGAGCCCGTGGGCAGATGGCCCGTGACCGTCTTCGTCCGCTCCCCGCTTCCCTCGCTCCCCCCGCTTCCGCCGTCCCGCTCCTCCGCCTGGGCGAAGGTCACCGGATCGAGGGTCAGCATCCCCGCCGCGCCCGCCAGGGCGGAGAGTCTGAGTACCGAGCGTCGCTGCATGAGTGCCCCCTGAGGCCGTTGTGCGGTCCGTCACCAGCGCTCACACCGTTGTACGCGGGAGTGACACGTACGGAAAGGCCTGTGGATAACTCGATGGCGGTGAGGGAACATACGCGCAGCCACATCCGGCCCCCCACGGAGGTGCAGCCCGCCATGCGGATCGCGACCACCATCTTCCTCACAGACGAGACCGTACGCCCCACCTGGCTCGCCCGCGAGCTGGAGAGACGCGGCTTCGCCGGCCTCTATCTCCCCGAGCACACCCACATCCCCGTCAGCCGGGACACCCCCGCCCCGATGGGCGAGCCGCTGCCGCGTCACTACGGGCGCACGCTCGACCCGTTCGTGGCCCTCGGCCAGGCGGCCGCGGTCACCGAGCGGCTCGCACTGGGCACCGGCATCGCCCTGGTGGCGCAGCACGACCCCATCGCGCTCGCCAAGCGGATCGCCACCCTCGACTTCCTCTCCGGCGGGCGGTTCACCTTCGGTATCGGCTACGGCTGGAACGTGGAGGAGGCGGCCGACCACGGCGTCGACTGGCGCGGCCGGCGGCAGCTCGTACGGGACCGGGTGGCGCTGATGCGCGCGCTCTGGGCCGAGGAACCCACGGCCCACAGCGGCGCGTACGGCTCGGTGCGCGCCAGTTTCGCGCACCCCAAGCCGCTGAGTGCCCACCCCGCGACCGGGCTGCCCGGCCCGCGCACCCTGATCGGCGGCACGGCCGGGCCCCGGCTGTTCGAACACATCGCCGCCTATGCGGACGGCTGGCTGCCGGTCGGCGGCCGCGGCCTGACCGAGACCCTGCCCGTGCTGCGCCGGGTGTGGCAGGAGGCGGGCCGGGACCCGGCGGCGCTGGAGGTGGTGCCGTTCGGGGTGGAGCCGTCGCCCGGCAAGCTCGCGCACTACGCCAGCCTCGGAATCGAGGAGGTCGTGGTGCAGCTCCCGGCGGGTGAGGAGGGCGAGGTCCTGCGGGCGCTCGACGGGTACGCGCAGTACTTGTGACGGCATGCGGGACCCGTCCCGGAGGCCCGCCTCCGCGTTCGTCTCCCATACCCCTGTCCGTATTCCCGCCCGCGTGCTCGAACTGGCGTGAGGAGACCCACAACGCCGCAGGCCCGGGCGGTCTGGCAGTGTCAGATCCCGCTCGTATGCTCGGAGAATGACCACGAGCGCGCAGGGATCCGAGCCGTCCGCCCAGACTGCCCCCACCGCCAACGCGATGCGCCGCGCGCTCAAACGCGCCCGGGACGGCGTGGCGCTGGACACCGCCGAGGCGGCGGTGCTGCTCCAGGCGCGCGGGGCGGACCTCGCGGATCTGACGGCCTCCGCGGCCCGGGTCCGCGACGCGGGCCTGGAGGCCGCGGGCCGCCCCGGGGTCATCACCTACTCGCGCAGCGTCTTCATCCCGCTGACCCGCCTGTGCCGGGACAAGTGCCACTACTGCACCTTCGTCACCGTCCCCGGCAAGCTGCGCCGCGCCGGCCACGGGATGTTCATGTCGCCCGACGAGGTCCTCGCCGTCGCCCGGCGCGGGGCCGAACTGGGCTGCAAGGAGGCGCTCATCACCCTCGGGGACCGCCCCGAGGACCGCTGGCCCGAGGCCCGCGAGTGGCTGGAGGCCGAGGGCTACGACGACACCATCGCGTACGTACGGGCCATCTCCATCCGCATCCTGGAGGAGACCGGGCTGCTGCCGCACCTCAACCCCGGCGCCATGACCTGGACGGACTTCCAGCGGCTCAAGCCCGTCGCCCCCTCGATGGGGATGATGCTGGAGACCACCGCCGAGCGGCTGTGGAGCGAGCCCGGCGGCCCGCACTACGGCTCCCCGGACAAGGAGCCCGCCGTGCGGCTGCGCGTCCTGGAGGACGCCGGGCGCAGCTCCGTCCCCTTCACCAGCGGGCTGCTGATCGGGATCGGGGAGACCTATGAGGAGCGCGCGGAGTCGCTGTTCGCGCTGCGCCGCGTCGCACGCTCCTACCACGGCCTCCAGGAGGTCATCGTCCAGAACTTCCGCGCCAAGCCGGACACCGCGATGCGCGGCATGCCGGACGCGGAGCTGGACGACCTGGTCGCCACCGTCGCCGTCGCCCGCCACATCCTGGGCCCCACCGCCTGCATCCAGGCGCCGCCGAACCTGGTGGACGGGGAGTACGCGCGGCTCATCGGCGCCGGCATCGACGACTGGGGCGGCGTCTCCCCGCTGACCATCGACCACGTCAACCCCGAGCGCCCCTGGCCGCAGGTGGACGAGCTCGCCGAGCACTCCGCCGCCGCGGGCTTCCGGCTGCGGGAACGGCTCGCGGTGTACCCCGAGTTCGTCCAGCGCGGCGAGCCCTGGCTCGACCCGCGGCTGCTGCCCCACGTCAACGCCCTGGCCGACCCCGCCACCGGCCTGGCCCGCGAGGACGCGATGCCGGTCGGCCTGCCCTGGCAGGAGCCCGACGAGGGCTTCACCGCCTCCGGCCGCACCGATCTGCACCGCACCATCGACACCGAGGGCCGCACCGGCGACCGCCGCGACGACTTCGACGAGGTGTACGGCGACTGGGAGGCGCTGCGCGAGGCGGCGGCGCCCGGCATGGCCCCGTCCCGTATCGACGCCGACGTCCGCGCCGCCCTGTCCGTCGCCGCCGACGACCCCACCCGGCTGACCGACCCCGAGGCGCTGGCCCTCCTGCACGCCGACGGCCCGGCGCTCGACGCGCTGTGCCGGATCGCCGACGACCTGCGCCGCGCGACGGTCGGCGACGACGTCACCTACATCGTCACCCGCAACATCAACTTCACCAACGTCTGCTACACCGGCTGCCGTTTCTGCGCCTTCGCCCAGCGCCGCACCGACGCCGACGCCTACACCCTCTCGCTGTCCCAGGTGGCCGACCGCGCCCAGCAGGCCTGGGACGTCGGCGCGATCGAGGTGTGCATGCAGGGCGGCATCCACCCCGACCTGCCCGGCACCGCCTACTTCGACATCGCGCGCGCCGTGAAGGAGCGCGTGCCGGGGATGCACGTCCACGCCTTCTCCCCGATGGAGGTGGTCAACGGCGCGACGCGCACCGGGCTGTCCATCCGCGAATGGCTGACCGCCGCGCGCGAGGCGGGCCTCGACACGATCCCCGGCACCGCCGCCGAGATCCTCGACGACGAGGTCCGCTGGATCCTCACCAAGGGCAAGCTGCCCACCGCCACCTGGGTCGAGGTCATCAAGACCGCCCATGAGCTGGGCATCCGCTCCTCGTCCACGATGATGTACGGCCATGTGGACCAGCCCCGCCACTGGCTGGGCCATCTGCGGCTGCTGGCCGGGATCCAGCAGGAGACGGGCGGCTTCACGGAGTTCGTGACGCTCCCCTTCATCCACACCAACGCCCCCGTCTACCTCGCCGGCATCGCCCGCCCCGGCCCCACCGCCCGCGACAACCGCGCCGTCACCGCCATGGCCCGGCTCCTGCTCCACCCGCACATCCCCAACATCCAGACCAGCTGGGTCAAGCTGGGCGCGGAGGGCGCGGCCGAGATGCTCCGCTCCGGCGCCAACGACCTGGGCGGCACGCTGATGGAGGAGACCATCTCCCGCATGGCGGGCTCCTCCTACGGCTCGTACCGCTCCGTCCAGGACCTCGTGGCCATCGCCGAATCCGCCGGCCGCCCGGCCCGCCCCCGCACCACCACCTACGGCGAGGTCCCGGCCGAGCGCCAGGCGGCGGCCCTGGCCTCGGACGGACATCTGCCGGAGCTGCTGCCGGTGCTCGGCGACTGAGGGCGCGGCTCCAACGCCAGCGAATTCGTGGTGAGTATGGGACGGCGACACGCCGTAGCGTCGGCGTGTCGCCGTCCCATACTCACCACAAACTCAGGCGTGGGCCCGCACGACGGCGGCGAAGTTGCCCGCCAGCCGACGCGCGGAGTCCGTCGACGCGGGCTCCGCCGTCTGGGCCTCGGCGCGCAGGGCGGCCAGGTCAAGACCCGTCTCGGCCAGCGCCGCCTCGTCCCAGCCGGCGAGCCGGTCCGCGCCGGCCTCGGGGTGGAACTGGACGCCCCAGGCACACTCCCCGACCCGGAACGCCTGCACCTCACACGCGTCGCTCCGGGCCAGATGAGTCGAGCCGGGCGGAAGGCGGGTGATCTGGTCGCGGTGGTTCTGGATGACGCGGAACCGCCGCGGCAGCCCCGCCAACAGCCGGTCCGCTCCGGCCTCTTCGCGCAGCTCGACGGCGCACGAGCCGCGCTCCGGCAGCCCGTACGCTCCCTCCACCCGGCCGCCCTCCGCCACCGCCAGCACCTGGGCCCCCAGACAGATCCCGAGCAACGGCACCCCCTCGGCCACGGCCCGGCGCGCGAGGGCCCGCTGGGCCGGCAGCCAGGGCGCATGCGCGTCGTCGTCCGGCAGAAACCCGCCCCCGAGCAGCACCACGGCGTCGTACCCGGCCGGATCGGCCGGAGCCTCGGGGCCCGCCAGCTCTTCTACGGCCAGCCCCTCGTCGCGCAGCCACGGCAGCAGCCGGCCCGGCCCGCTGCGCTCGGCGTTGCGGACCATCAGCACTCGTGGGCTCACCGCGCGTCCCGGGGTTCGGAACCCGTGTCGGCCGGCCCGCCCTCGACCGCCGACAGCCCCTCCGCCTCCGCGTCCAACCGCTCCCGCTCCTCCTCACCGAGGAACGGCAGCAGCGCCCCGCAGTCCCGACAGGCCCGCGCGAAACCGGCGTGGAACGTCGGCCGCGCCTTGAACGTCCCTGGGCGGGGAAACCTCAGCCGCAGCCGGTCGTGCATCGAGTCGGACGACGTGAGCTCCCCGACCGGGCTCAGCCGCCCGGATCCGCATATCGCGCAACGCATGGCGGGAACGATACGCCCGGCCGCCCGCCCGTTCGGATCCCGACGCGCACGGGCAGCGCGTCCCGCCATGCCCTCAAGCCGCCAGCCGCGCGACCGCTCCCGTCTCGAGCGCCGCCCAGAGCGCGCCGTCCGGACCCACCGTGATGCCGTGTGGACCGGTGTGGCGTTACTCCTCGAAGTCCTGATAGCCGTACTCGGCGAGGCGATCCCCGATCAGCAGTACGGCTTCGTCGTCCGGCCCCGCGAGCTCGCCGATGAGCGGGGGACCAGGGTGGCGGCGACGAAATGGGCGTCCTTGCGGGATCCGCCCGGGTCCACGCCGAAGGCCAGATCCCTGCATACCTGGAGGTAAGTACGCACTTTTTTGTGGGTACTTGAGTCCGGCCCCGGCGGATAACAGGATCGACGAGAGCCCGGCGCGCAGGGGAATTTTCAGGGACTCGACAATGAGAAATGAGAGTGATCCTGTCATGGCAGGCGAAAACCGTATGCCGGTGACGGTCATCGGGCTCGGCGCGATGGGCCAGGCACTGGCCGGGGCATTCCTCGATGCCGGTCATCCCACGACCGTGTGGAACCGCTCCGCGCACAAGGCCGACGCCCTCGTCGCCCGTGGCGCGGTGCGGGCCGGGACGCCGGCCGAGGCGGTGCGGGCCGGCGGTCTGGTGGTGGTGTGCGTCGTGGACTACGCGGCGAGCCAGGCGATCCTCGGGCCGCTGGCCGCGGAGTTGGCGGGCCGGGTGCTGGTCAATCTGACCTCGGACACCCCCGAGCGGGCCCGCGAGGCCGCCGCGTGGGCGGCGGAGCACGGCATCGACTACCTCGACGGGGCGATCATGGTGCCGGTCCCGGTCATCGGCTCGCCGCAGGCCCTGCTCTTCTACAGCGGGCCGCGGGAGGTGTTCGAGGCGCAGGAGGCGACGCTGCGGGCGCTGGGCGGAAACAGCCGTTATCTCGGCGCGGACCACGGGGTCGCGCCGCTCTACGATCTGGCCCTGCTCGGTCTCTTCTATTCCAGCATGGCCGCCATGCTCCATTCCCTCGCCCTGGTGGGCGCGGACAAGGTCACCGCGAAGGAATTCCTCCCGTACATCAAGGAATTCCTCGCCCTGCTGCCCGCAATCGCGGACCAGGTCGCCGATGGCATCGACAACCGCGACTATCCGGGGGATCTGGGAAATCTGGCGATGGAGGCCGCGGGCGTCGATCACATCCTGGAGGCGAGCGAGACCCGGGGCCTGGACTCCGAGCCGCTCGCGGCCGTCCGTGCCCTGATGGGGCGGGCCATCGCCCAGGGCCATGGCGGGGACGGCTTCGCGAGCGTCATCGAGGTCCTCGAAAGGCCGAGCGTCTAGCCTCACCCCGTACCGCGCCCGCTGGGCGAAGCGGCCGGGTCCGGAAGGTCGGACCCGGCCGCTTCGCCTGTCCAAATGATCTTTAAGCGGCACCTTGTGTTAGCCCCGCGTTTCGGAATGAGGCGATCCGTAGGGCCCGCCGTGTTGACGCCTTCACAATCATCGGCGGATCGAAGGCGATCAATCGATGTCCATTACAGTGCGAAGCCTGTCCTACGGCCGTTCGTGCAGCGATGGAGAGGGGCGAGGTCGTGACGGCAACCGCCAGTGCGGCGACGGGCGTATGGGGCCGCGCCGAGCAGCAGGACTTCCGCAGCCGGGTGCGCGGCTGCCTGCTCGGCGGTGCGATCGGGGACGCGTTGGGCGCGGCGGTCGAGTTCTCCTCGCTCGCCGATATCCGGGCGGAGCACGGCCCCGAGGGCGTCACGGACTTCGTCCCGGCGTACGGGCGGCGCGGCCGCGTCACCGACGACACCCAGATGACGCTCTTCACCGTCGACGGGCTGATACGCGCGCAGGTGCGGCGCGACACCGGCGCCTGGCATCCGCCCACCGACGTCCACGCCGCCCACCGCCGCTGGTACGCCACCCAGCGCGACTGGGGGCCCGACGAGCGCCGGCAGGACACGGGCTGGCTGGGCCGCGAGGAGTGGCTGTACGCCCAGCGCGCGCCGGGCCGGGCCTGTCTGACCGGGCTGGCCGACGACGCCATGGGCACCCTGGACAGCCCCAAGAACCCCGACTCCAAGGGGTGCGGCGCGGTGATGCGCTCGGCGCCCTTCGGGCTGCTGGTGGGCTGGGAGCCGCAGCTGGTGTTCCAGCTGGCCATCGAGTGTGCGGCGCAGACCCATGGGCACCCCACCGGCTATCTGTCCGCCGGGGCGTTCGCCCTGATCGTGCACGGGCTCGCGCGCGGCGACGCGCTGGACGGCGCGGTGCAGCGGGCGCTGGCCCACCTGGCCACCCGCCCCGGCCACGAGGAGACCACCGACGCGCTGCGCTACGCGCTCGGCGCCGTACGGCAGGGGCTGCCCACGCCCGAGCGGGTGGCGTCCCTGGGGGAGGGCTGGACCGGGGACGAGGCCCTGGCCATCGGGCTGTACTGCGCGCTGGTCGCCGAGGACGTGCGCCACGGCCTGCTGCTCGCCGTCAACCACGGCGGGGACAGCGACTCCACGGCGGCGGTGTGCGGCAACATCCTGGGCACGCTGCACGGCGAGACCGCGCTGCCCCCCGCGT
This sequence comes from Streptomyces sp. NPDC028305, assembly GCF_055569495.1. Classification (NCBI taxonomy): domain Bacteria; kingdom Bacillati; phylum Actinomycetota; class Actinomycetes; order Kitasatosporales; family Streptomycetaceae; genus Streptomyces; species Streptomyces sp. NPDC028305. The sequence continues at coordinate 149,822 of NZ_JBVHTN010000011.1, read as the reverse complement.
GGCTGGCGGAGTTGGAGGGGCGCGGCACGATGCTGGAGCTGGCCGACGACTTCGCGATGGAGATGACGCAGGGCCCGGCCCTGCACGGCCCGGCGGCCTCCGCCCCCGCCTGGCTGGCCCGCTACCCGCGCGCGTAGCTCGGCCGGGCGGGGCGCGGGGCGCCGCCGCCAGGGGTGTGCGGCGGCCGGGTGCGCAGGGCCCGTACGGTCAGCCGCGCGGCGATGGCCAGGAAGACCGCGCCGATGACCGGGTAGACGGCGGTGAGCAGCATCTGGCCGGGGTTCTGGTGCAGTTCCACGCGCTCCGGCAGGTCATGGGGCACATACCACATCATGAAGGAGCAGAACAGCAAAGCGGTCACCGCCGTGAGACACCTCCACCGCGCGGTGCGGCGGCGCAGCGCCTCCGCGCCGAGCAGCAGCACCATGGGCACCGCCCACACCCAGTGGTGGGACCAGGAGACGGGGCTGACCATGAGGGCGGTGACGCCGCAGGTGACCGCCGCCCACGCCCGGTTGCCGGGCAGCCGGCCCTCCGCGAGCTGGGCGGCGACGGCGACGGCCAGGCCGGCGCAGGCGAACAGGGCGGCAGCGGCGAGCCACCACAGGCCCGGGTCGGGGGTGTGCAGCAGGCGGGCGAGGACGCCGCGCAGGTTCTGGTTGCCCGCGCCCTCGACATCGCCCGGCCGGTCGGTCGCGAACAGGATCTCGGTCCAGTAGCGGTGGGAGTCGTGCGGCAGCGCGAGAGCCGCCAGGACCACGGTGCCGGCGAACGCCCCGGTGGCCACCGCCGCCCGGCGCAGATGCTCGTTCCAGAACGGGCCGTCGGACCGCAGCCGCCGCACCCCCTCGACCAGCCCGGCCAGCGCGAGGAAGACCGCGAAGAGCGCCGGGGTGATCTTGATGCCCGCCGCGATGCCCGTGCCGACCCCGGCCCAGTGGTGGCCGCGGTGCCCGGACCGCCGGGTCAGGTCCCACAGCACCAACACCGTGACCAGCAGATTGATCTGCCCGTAGCGCAGCGTCGTCCACACCGGCTCGCACCACACGCCGACCGCGGCCAGGGACAGCACGGCCGCCGCCCTGGGCACCACGCGCGGGCGGCCGATCAGGCGCAGCGCCAGATGGACGAGCGCGACCATCAGGGCGAGGTTGAACGCCGTCGCCAGCGTCCGCATCAGCCCGGTGCCCAGGAAGGTCAGCGGGGTGAAGAGGAGCGCGGCGAACGGGGGATAGGTGTTGGGCAGGTTGTGCACGGTGGCCCGCATGTCGTACAGGTCCAGGGCGTTGCGCACGGTCCAGCCCTCGGCGCGGTAGACCATCAGGTCGACCATCGACACCTGGGCGGCGCGCTGCGCGATCCAGAAGCCCGTGAAGGACACCAGACAGAAGACCGCCGCGCAGAGCGTGGGCCGGCGGAGCCGGGAATCGGTGATCGTCGGTGTCGCGGTCACGGGGGAAGAGCTCCAGGTCCACGGGCGGCGGCGGTCGGCACGGAGGGCCGACGATAGTACGTACGGAAGTGGCGCTCGGCCGGGGGCCATTACTCCGCGGGTAATCGACGTCTCTCCCCGGCCCCGCGAGGATCGTGCCCAGCACCGAGCGCACCACCGCACAGGAAGAGACCGAGATGGCAGCCACGACCGACACCACCGACGTCATGACAACCGAGCGCACCCGCGCCACCGTCCAGGAGTTCCTGACCCGGATGGCGGCCGGCGACCTGGAGCGCCTCGGCGCGCTGTTCGCCGAGCGCGTCGACTGGCTGATCGCCGAGAACCCGGACGTCCCGTGGATCCGCCCCCGCAGCACCCGCGCCGACGCCGTGGCCCACTTCCGCGAGCTGGCCGAGAGCCTGGCCCCGGACCCGGACGGGAACACGATCGACGCGATCGTGGTGGAGGGGACGGAGGCCACGGTGACGGGCGTCCTGGCCGGCACCGTACGCGCCACGGGCAAGCCCTACCGGTCCCCCTTCGCGGTGCGGGTGACCGTAGAGGACGGGATGATCACCCGCTACCGCGTCTACGAGGACAGCCGGATGTTCGCCGCGGCCTGCACGCCTGACGCCTGAGGGGCATGCGCCTGGACGCTCGCTTATGCGGGCGAGCCTTTCGGCCATGGCCCGTCTCACCGCGCGGCGCTTGACTGAGGGCATGATGAACCACCACGCCCTCCAGACCCCCGTGCTGATCGCCGCCACCGTGGCCACCGGCCTGAGCGCGGGCCTGTTCTACGGCTACGCCTGCTCCGTGATGCCGGGTCTCGGCCGGGCGGACGACCGTACCTTCGTCGAGGCGATGCAGCGGATCAACGTGGCGATCCTCAACGGCTGGTTCGCCCTGGTCTTCGGCGGTGCGCTGGTGCTCTCGGTGCTGGCCGCGGTCGCGCATCTGCGCGGCGACGGGCGGCCCGCGCTGCCGTGGATCGTGGCCGCGGTCGCCCTCTACCTGGTGATGCTGGTCATCACCTTCCGGGTCAATGTGCCGCTGAACGACGCGCTCGACGCCGCCGGCCACCCGGACCGGATCGGTGATCTCGCGGCGGTGCGCGAGCGGTTCGAGGAGCGGTGGGTGCGCTGGAACGTGGTCCGCGCGGTCACCTCCACCGCGGCGTTCGGCCTGCTGGTCGGGGCCCTGGTGGTGAGCGGACGAGGGGCACCGCGGGGCGGGATCTGAGCCGATCCACGGTGCCGCCCCACGGTGCCTGCCCGCCGCTGGTCAGTCCGTCGCGCCGGCGACCGACTCGCGACCGGCCGCGCCACGCTTCGGCACCGACCGCGCGGCACTCGCCGAACCCGGCCCGTCGTCATCCGAGTTGAGCGAGTCGAGAATGGCGTCGCGCTCCGGGGTGTCCTCCGGCTTGATGAAGCCGATCACGATGTAGAGCACGAGCGAGACCGCGAGCGGGATGGAGACCTGGTACTCCAGGTTCACTCCACCGTCGATCGCGTCGTTGATCGGGTAGTTCACGAGATAGAAGGCGAACAGCCCCAGCGCCCAGCTGACCAGCGCCGCCGTCGGGCCCGACTTGCGGAACGGGCGGAGCAGGCCGAGCATCAGCGGGATCGCGATCGGGCCCATGAGCCCGGCGACCCACTTGATCACCACGGTGATGATGTCCCCGAAGAAGTCCGAGTTCACCTGGGTGGCGATGGCCATGGACAGGCCGAGGAAGAGCAGCGTGGCATAGCGCGCCGCGAGCAGCCCGGTGCGGGTACTCCACTCCCGTACGGACTTGAAGATCGCGGGCATGATGTCCCGGGTCACGACGGCCGCGATGGCGTTGGCGTCCGAGGAGCACATGGCCATCGTGTGCGAGAAGAAGCCGACGACGACCAGGCCGAGCAGGCCGTGCGGCAGCAGGTCCTGCGCCATCAGCGCGTACGAGTCGGCGGGCTTGTCGGTCTTGATGATCAGCGGTGCCACCCACATGGGGAAGAACAGCACCAGCGGCCAGACGAACCACAGGGCGGCGGAGAGACGGGCCGAGCGCTTGGCGGAGTGGGCGCTGTCGGTGGCCATGTAGCGCTGCGCCTGGTTCCACATCCCGCCGTTGTATTCAAAGGTCTTGATGAACAGATAGGCGAGCAGGAAGGTCATCGTGTAGGGACCGACCGTCGGCTCGTGATGGGTGTCCGGCAGGTCGTCCCAGACGCCCCACAGCGCGCTCACGCCGCCCAGCTTGTGGAGCACGGCCACCAGCATCGCGACGCCCGCGATGAACTGGATGACGAACTGGCCCAGTTCGGTGAGCGCGTCGGCCCACAGCCCGCCGACCGTGCAGTAGATGGCGGTGACCACACCCGTGATCAGAATGCCCTGGTTGAGGGAGATATCGGTGAAGATGGACAGCAGGGTCGCGATGGCTGCCCACTTGGCGCCCACGTCGACGATCTTCAGCAGTACCCCGGACCAGGCGAGCGCCTGCTGGGTGGGCGGGTTGTAGCGGTTCTTGAGGTATTCGAGCGGCGAGGCGACGCGCAGCTTGCTGCGTACCCGGTTGAGCCGGGGCGCGAAGAGCTGGGAGCCGATCGCGATGCCGATGGCGATCGGGAATGACCAGGTGACATAGGAGGTGATGCCGAATTGGTAGGCGATGGCCGCATAGCCGGTGAACATGACCGCGCTGTAGCCGGACATGTGATGGGAGATGCCGGAGAGCCACCACGGCATCTTGCCGCCGGCGGTGAAGAAGTCGCTGACGTTGTCCACGCGCTTGTGGGACCAGACTCCGATGGCGATCATCACGCCGAAGTAGCCGATGAGTACGGTCCAGTCGAGGCTGTCCATGCCCCCTCCAGGGGTCCGTCTTATGAACAGGACCGCACTTCGCCGCGACGTTCGTCATGGGCGGGTTCCCCCGAGCGGGAGCGGGGTACTTCCGGGATTGAACCGCTTGTTCGGGCGGCCGGTCAAGAGATATCCGGTCACGAGTGTGAACAGGAATCAGGGCACAGAACGATTTTGCTCGCTCTTGACCTACCGGGCAGTTGTCGTGAACGCGTCCGCGAACCCACGATGAGCGGGCACTTCGCCAGACGCACGCCCACGCTCGACCGCTATCGGACGGGCCGTACGGGAGCGGGATCCCGTCAGGCCGGAGGAGGAGGGTGCGACCCCTTGCGCGACCCCCTGTGCAACGCTCGCGTCACCGCATCAGTTCACCGGCGTTGACCAGCAACGACTGGCCGGTGATCGCCCGGGCCCGGTCGGAGGCCAGAAACACCGCGGCCTCCGCCACGTCCCCGTCCGTCGCCAGCTCGGGCAGCGCCATCCGCCCGGCGAGCCGGGCCAGCACCTCGGCCTCCGGCACGCCCTCGGAGTGCGCGGCGAAGGTGACGTACGCCTGCACCGGCGGGCCCCACATCCAGCCGGGCTGCACGGTGTTCACCCGGACGCGGTGCGGGCCCAGCTCGCGCGCCAGCGAGTACATCGCGGAGACGAGCGCGCCCTTGGAGGCGGCGTACGCGGCCTGTCGCACCTGGGTGGGGGCGGCGACCGACGACTGCGTGCCGATCATCACCACCGAGCCGCCGTTCCGCTTGAGCGCGGGGAGGCAGGCGCGGGTCATCCGGAGCGTGCCGAAGAGGTTGGTGTCGACGACCCGGCTCCATGAGGCGAAGTCGGCCTCCTCCAGGCCGCCCATGTAGCTGTCCAGCGCGGCCACATGGATGACGGCGTCGATCCCGCCGAAGCGCTCGACCGCGAGCGCGGCGAGGGCCTCGCACTGCGGCTCGTCCGCGATGTCGGTCGCGCGCCACGCGGTGTGGCCGCCCCCGGGGTCGGCCTCGGCGGCGGCCTTCGCCAACTGGGCCTCCGTGCGTGCCCCGAGCACGGCGTTGCCGCCGTCCCGCACGCATGCCGCCGCGACCCGCAGGCCGAGGCCGGGGCCGACTCCGGAGACGATGACGGTCTTGCCGCGCAGCAGCATGGGGTGCCTCCCCGAGATGATCGCGATGACCCGACAGCCGCAGGTCTGACGTAGCGTCAGATCCACGGCGGCGTCAGGCTAGGGCGCGCGCCTCGAGAAGGCCATACCGCACGCAAGCGGATCTCTCCCCGGTCCCGCCCCTTCCCGCGGAGCCGCACATGGGCAGGGGCCGGGAAGGGGCGGGGTGGAGGAGAGAGCCCCCGGACACCCCTTAGTGGAGCGCCTTCGCGAGGCGGCGGAGGCCTTCCGCGATCTCTTCCGGGGTGTGGGTCACGAACGTGAGCCGCATCGTCGCCCGGTCCGGCTCGCCGGCGAAGAACGGCGCCCCCGGCACATACGCCACATCGTGCTCGACCGCCACCCGCAGCCGCTCCGTCGCGTCGTACCCCTCGGGCAGCGACGCCCAGATGAACATGCCGCCATCGGGGCGGTTCCAGCGCGAGCCCTCGGGCAGGGCCTCGCCGAGGCCCGCGAGCAGCGCGTCGCGCCGCTCGCGGTAGGCGTCGCGGACGCGGGCGAGGTGGGCGTCCAGGTCGGAGTCCGTCAGATAGCGCGCGGCGGCCATCTGGTCGACCGTCGTGCTGTGCAGATCGGCGGCCTGCTTGGCGATGACGCAGGCGCGGCGGAGCGCCGCGGGGGCGCGCAGCCAGCCGAGCCGCAGCCCCGGCGCCATGATCTTGGAGAAGCTGCCCAGCAGCACCGTGCGGTCGGCGGCCTCCGGGCGGCTCGCGATCCACGGCACCGGCTCGCCCTCGAAGCGCAGCTCCCCGTACGGGTCGTCCTCGACGATCCACAGCCCGCGCCGCTCCGCGACCTCCGCCACCGCGCGGCGGCGCTCGGCGGGCAGGGTGCGGCCGGTGGGGTTCTGGAAGGTCGGGATGGTGTAGAGGAGCTTGGGCCGCTCCCGCTCGACCAGCGCGTCGAGCGCGGCCGGGTCGAGGCCGTCCTCGTCGCCGGGCACGGGCACGATCCGCGCGCCCGCGAAGGAGAAGCACTGGAGCGCGGCGAGATAGGTCGGGTTCTCGACCAGGACCACATCGCCCGGCTCCAGCAGCGCGGTCGCGAGCAGGGTCAGCGCCTGCTGCGAGCCGCTGGTGACGAGCAGCTCGTCGGGGTCGGTGGGCAGCCCGCGCGCGGTGAGGCGGCCCGCGGTGGCGGCGCGCAGTCCGGGGTCGCCCTCGGTGGTGGAGTACTGAAGGGCCCGGCGCGGGGCCTCGGTGAGGACGCGCGCGAAGGCCTCCCGTATCGGCTCCGCGTCGAAGAGCTCGGCCGCCGGGAGCCCGCCGGCGAAGGAGATCACCTCGGGGCGAGCGGTGAGCGCGAGGATGTCGCGTACCGGGGATCCGGCGACCGAGGCGGCGCGGGCGGCGAGGTCGGGGAGGGCGGCACGCATGGGGCTCCTTCGCTCGTATGAACGCATTCCGTTGGGCGTACGAGGCTTGTCGTAGGCAGCCTAAAGAGATCACTGCATTGCGCAACGGCTTTGTCCGAGATGCGGTCGGCACCCTCCCCATCTGACGTCACGTCAGCTACACATGGAGGACATGAGCAGTGACTCGAGTGAGGACACGCGCGGCGAGACATACGCGGAACTGGCCTCGGTCGGCCCGTACGGAGTGCGCCCCGGCCACGCCCTGATCACCATGGTCGAGCCGCACCCCGGTCACGAATACGCCTACAACCGCTGGTACGAGGACGACCACTTCATCGCGGGCGCGATGGCCATGCCGTGGATCTTCGCGGGCCGCCGCTGGGTCGCCACCCGCGAGCTGCAAGAGCTGCGCTACCCGGAGAAGTCCGCGGTCGCCCGGCCGGTCACCGCGGGCTGCTACATCACGGTCTACTGGCTGACCGAGGGGCGCTACGCGGAGCACATGAGATGGACCGTCGGCATCAACAAGCGGCTCAACCGGGACGGCCGGGTCTACCAGGACCGTACGCACGTCTTCACGGCGTTCCAGGACCATGAGGCGACCGTCTACCGGGACGGCGCGGCGGGCCCCCGCGACTTCCACGCCCTCGACCACCCCTACGCCGGCCTGGTCGTGGAGGTCATCGACGCCGAGGGCCCCGAGCGCCGCGCCGAGCTTCTGGAGTGGCTGCGGGCCCGGCATCTGCCGAAGCGGCTGGCGGGCTCGCCCGCGGCGATGGTCACCGTCTTCCGGCCGACGCCGCTGCCGCTGGACCGGATGTCGTACGTCAAGCAGGTGGAGGGGGTGGAGACGCGGCTGACCCTGCTGTGGTTTCTCCAGCGGGATCCACGCGAGTGCTGGGAGGCACACTTCACCGGTCTTGACGACGACGTGGCCCGCTCGGGCCTCGGCCGCGTCGAACTGGTCGCCCCGTTCATCCCGACGGTTCCCGGGACGGACCGTTACGTCGATGAGCTGCGATGACCGTGACGGCGTCGAGCCCTCTCGGCTGGGACGGCGGCCGGACGAGAGGGCTCGGTGCCCAAAGGGCGGGTGGCGGAGATCAGCCGAGGCTGAGGGATCCGCGGCGGACGTCGGAGACGAAGGCCGACCACGACCCCGGAGCGAAGCTGAGGGTCGGACCGTGCGGGTCCTTGGAGTCGCGTACGGCCACCTCGTCGACAACGGGAGAGGCGACCTCCACACAGGCGCCATTTCCTGCGGAGTACGAGGATTTCACCCACATACTCGTCTTTCCTTGCTGAATGGACACATTTGCTCCGATACGCATTGTTGATGAGATGCACCCCGTTTGGAGGCGAGACCGACGTTACTCGTCAACATCGTCGGGAAAGCCGGTCGTTCACTCGACCGGATGGCATATTCCACCGGCCCCTTCCTGGCCGGTGCGCGGAGGTGTAGGGTCCGGGCTTTTGCGGTCCATTCAGCCTGCGGGTCAGCTCTCCTCGGCCCGGCGCGCGTGGTCCCGCGCCACCTCCGAGATGAACTCACGGCTCTGGTCGGCATTCAGCGCCTGGGCCCGCAGATGCTCGTACATCATGCTGTAGCTCTGCACATCGGTGTGCTTCTCGAGATAGAGGTCGCTGGTCACACCCTCCAGATAGACCACGCTGGTGTCCGACTCGTCCGAGAACTCGAGAATGGTGAACTGCCCGCTCATCCCCGGGTGGGAACCCATGTCGAACGGAATCGCCTGCACGGTCACATGCGGCTCATGGCTCATCCGCACCAGATAGTCCAGCTGCTCGCTCATGACCTTCGGGCTGCCCACCACGCGGCGCATCGCCGCCTCGTCCACGACCGCCCACAGCCGCAGCGGCGCGGCCGGGTCGGTGATCCGCTCCTGCCGCCTGAGGCGGACCTGGACCCGCTGGGCGATCTGGTCCTGCGGGGCCTCCGGCAGCGCGCCGCTGATCACCGCCTCGGCGTACTCCGGGGTCTGCAACAGGCCCGGCAGCACCTGCGGTTCATAGACCCGCAGCGATGCCGCGTCCGTCTCGAAGCCGATATAGACGCTGTACGGGACGTCGCCGAAGGCGTTCCACCAGCCCTGCTGGCGGGACTCCTTGGCCATTTGCATAAGGGAATCAACGAGCGCCTTGTCTTCGACCTTGTAGGTGCGGCACAGGTCGCGTACGTCGCGCTGGCTGATGCTGCGACGGCCGTTCTCCAGTCGGCTGATCTTCGACTGGGAGACCATCAGCTCTTCCGCCACCTCCTCCGCCGTCATGCCCTTCTCCTGGCGGAGCCTGCGGAGTTCCTGGCCCAATCGGCGTCGCCTGACCGTGGGGCCGACGTTCGATGTCACGGGACGTGCACCTCCGGCTTCGTACTGCTGATTCATGCTGTTCAGCAGCCTGCCACTACCGGTCGGCGCCGCGCTGGGAAATGGCGGCACAGGGTGCCTCTCGGGGCACACCCGACGCACGCGAGCGCGCGGGGCGGCGGGCCGGCCGGTCCTCGGGGGACAGGCCGGCCCACCGCCCCGCGCGCGTCAGCGGCTCCCGAACCGGGTCGGTGGGGACTGTGTGGTGCGGTCGGTCGGGTGGAGCGGGGCGTGCTGTGCTCAGCGCGCTCCGACGCGGGCCATGCTCCCGCGGCGGGACGGCTGCGCCGGAACTCCGGACGCGGGCACCGCGGCCCGTGCCCCCGGCTGGCGGCCTGGTGCGGCCGGTGCGCGCCGCGGCTGCGCCGCGACACCGTTCTGCACGTCCATGACAGCGTGTGCCACGAGTCCGCCCATGGGGTCGTGCCTGATCAGATCCCGGAGCCTGGAGCGCGAGGAGCGCCCCTCGTTCCCGGGATACAGGTGCTTGCCGAGCCCGACCGCGTGGGCCAGGGCGGCGAGCGCCGCGGTCCGCGGGTCCGGCGGCACGCCGGTGCGGATCGCGGTGTCCAGCCGGGCCCTGATCTCCCGGCTGATCGCCGATTCCGTCGCCTGGTAGCGAGTCGTCGGCAGTACCCCGCACATCTGGCCCTCCACGGCATGCACCATGCCGCAGCGCTCCAGATGCGTGAGATACGTCTGGCGCAGCCCCAGCCGGGGCCCGCCGATCCAGTGGACGGCGCGCACCGGGCTGCCGCGGCGGCGCAGCAGCTCCAGCGCGGAGTCCAATGTCGGATCTCCGGTCGGCCGTGGCAGCACCACGGCGATACGATCCCCGTCAGGGGCTATCCGTCCGGCCAGAGCCAGCTCTACTAGCTGTGCTCCGGCAAGACCGAGGTCGAGCGACTGCGGCTGCGCCGTGGTTCCCGTGGTCGGGTCCAAGGCGAGCAGCAGAAGCTCCTCCGGAATTGTTCTGCGGCTCCTGCCCATCCATGCCTCCCCGCGTGGATGAATGACAGGGTGACCCCTCTCACATTGGTCTGTCGAGAGTGCCTGAGGGATTTGATATGGAACCGATAGGTATGTCTTTCTCGTCTATCGGGTGGGCGGCAACCTGAAGGCACTCTGTCGGCTCTGTCAGGGTGTCATGGCGCGCGGCTGCACTCGGGCGCACAGGACACTGGTAGATGGTTGGGGCGGCGGGACGCGATGCCGACAGGCGGTGCGCGTCCCGCAAGACGTATTACAAGGAGGCATCGGTGGCGGGCGAGTCCCCCGACAAATCGGAGCAGCAGAAGTCGTCGGGGGAGACGACTCGCGGCGAGCACGATCCACGGCTCGCGGTCTTCCGCGAAGGGGAGGCCGAGGGTGGCGGGTCGGCGGTCGCCGTCGTGGACGAGGACCCGAAGGCGGGCGTGAAGGCGGAGCCCGAAGCGGAACCGGATGCGGAACCCAGTGTTCGCGAAAGCGAATCGGGTGAATCGGTCAAATCGGGCAAGAGTGACAAGTCTGACGAATCAAAAGATGAGTCGGATGAGGACTCGGACGAGGAGCCGTCGGGCGAGCCGGTGGACCGGCGTACGACCGTGCTCGGCACGCTGAAGACCGAGCCCGCTGACGGCGACGGCGACGGCGCCAAGGCGGACGACGAGGATCCGGCCACGCCCGTGGACCGGCCGACGGCCGCTTTCCGCACGATGAAGACCGAGCCGGCTGACGGCGAGGGCCCCAAGGCGGCTGACGAGGACTCGGCAGCGCCCGTGGACCGGCCGACGGCTGCGTTCCGCACGATGAAGACCGAGCCGACTGACGGTGAGAGCGCCAAGGCGGACGACGAGGACTCGGTCACGCCCGTGGACCGGCCCACGGCCGCGTTCGGTCTGCTGCGCCAGAAGGAGGCCCCCCGGTGGGCTCAAAGCGGCGATAAGGGCGACAAGGGCGACAAGGCGGAGAAAGCGGAGGAAAGCGCCGAGAAGGCGGCCGACGCGAAGCCCGCCGAGGACAAGGCCAAGGCCGACGACAAGGCCGAGGACAAGCCCGCCGAGAAGCCCGAAGGGGCCTCGGAGCGCACCAGCCGCTTCGTGCCGCTGAGGTCGACCGACGACGTCCCGGCCGTGCGGCCCCCCGCGCGCCCCTCCGCCCCGCCCCTGCCCGAGTCCGAGCGGACGAAGCAGCAGCCCCTGCCCGAGTCGGAGCGGACCAAGCAGCAGCCGCTGCCGCCCGTCGGCCAGCCCGCGCCCATCGACCTGCTGGCGCAGCTGACCAACACTCCGCCCCCGCCGGAGACCCCGCTGCGGACCGCCGTGCGGCGGGTCAAGATCTGGACGCCGCTCGCGGTGCTCCTCATCATCGTCCTCGGCGTGGCGCAGGCGATGCGGCCGCTGCCGGCCCCGGAGCTGAAGGTGGCCGAGGCCGGGTACACCTTCGAGGGCGACAAGCTTTCGCTCCCCTGGCCGGACCAGGGGCAGTCCGCGGTCGAGGTGGCGGACGTGGGCAGCCTGGGCACCTCCGGGGCGCAGAAGCCGGTGCCGATCGCCAGCGTCACCAAGGTGATGACGGCGTACATCGTCCTCAAGGACCGCCCGCTCAAGACGTCCCAGCCGGGTCCCTCCATCAAGATCGACGCCCAGGCGGGCAAGGAGGCGAACTCCCAGGACGAGTCGCGGGTCCCCGTCGAGGAGGGGCAGACCTTCACCGAGCGGCAGATGCTGGAGATGCTCCTGATCCCGTCCGGGAACAACATCGCCCGGCTGCTCGCCCGCTGGGACGCGGGGTCGGAGGAGGCGTTCGTGAAGAAGATGAACGACGCCGCCAAGGACCTGGGCATGAAGAACACCGTCTACACCGACCCCAGCGGCTTCAAGGCGACCACCAAGAGCACCGCGTCCGACCAGCTCAAGCTGGCCAGGGCGGTGATGCGGAGCAAGGCGTTCCGGGAGATCGTGGCGACGCCCAACATCAAGATCCCCGGCCTCAAGAACGTCATCTACAACAACAACAATCTGCTGGTGAAGCCGGGCGTGATCGGCATCAAGACCGGGTCCAGCACCCCGGCCGGCGGTGCGCTGATGTGGGGCGCGGAGCGGACCATCGACGGCAAGAAGCGGCTGATCCTCGGCGTCGTCCTGGAGCAGCGGGCCCCCGGCATCCTCCAGAACAGCCTGGATCTGGTGCAGGCGAACAGCTACAAGCTGATCTCCGCGGTCCAGGACGGCCTCACCTCCGCCACGGTGGCGAAGAAGGGCGAGGTCGTCGGCCACATCGACGACGGCCTGGGCGGTACGACGCCGGTCGTCGCGACCAAGGACCTGACGGTGGTCGGCTGGGGCGGCTTCGAGGCGGAGCTCGAGCTGACCGGCGAAGCCGGCAAGTCGCTGCCGCACTCGGCCAAGGCGGGCACGGTCGTCGGCGAGCTGAGCGTGGGCAGCGGCGAGAATCGGGCGAAGGTCCCGGTCGCGCTGAAGGCGGACCTGTCCGAGCCGTCGCTCGGCTCGAAGCTGGTCCGTATCGCCTGATCAGGCGAGGGGTACGAGGCCTGGCACGGGTGTCCCGGCGCGCAGTGCGCCGGGACACCCGGTCGGCCGTCCGTAGCAAGTTGTCCACACCACACCCCACCGCCTCGCCCAGAAGGCCTTTTGTGGGCCTTCGCGTGCTAGCGTCGCCTGCGCCTCCGGTGTCGGTCCTGCCGTGGCGAACCGGGGTGAACCGGCACAGGTTTGAAGGATGATGGGGGCAGACCTCGGGGAAGACGGGGAGAGCCGCAGTGACCACCGTGGATCCGACACGGGCCGATAACAGCGGGAGTTCCGAAGAGAACACCGCGCCGCGAATACGACTGCCCGCGCAGCGCTGGCCCGCCGAAGGCGCGGACGCGGCGGAGGGCGCAAGCCCCGCTGAGGACGCGGGCTCACCGGCGGGTGCCGGCCCGGCCGAGGACCCGGGTCCGGCGCTGACGCACAGCGATGAGCAGCGGGAACAGGAGCGGGAGCAGACGGCGGGCCGGTTGCGGCGCGTCGGGCGCTTCCTGTCCCATCCCGTGCCCGCCGCCCTGCTCCTCGCCGGGGTGCTGCATCTGCTCTGGGTCGCGCTGCTGGCGAACAGCGGCGGCGACCTGGCCGCGCAGGACGCCTGGGCGGAGTTCGCCCTCCAGCATCCCGACTCGGCGTACAACCTCGCCTGGTACGGCGGGATGCACCCGGTTTCGTACAGCGTCATTTCGCCATATTTGATGGCGGTCTTCGGCGTGCGTACGACGATGATGATCGCCGGGACGCTGTCGGCCGGGCTGCTCGCGCTGCTGCTGGTGCGCAGCCGTGTCGTGCGGAGGCCGCTGTGGCCCGCGCTGTACGGCGCGTTCGCGCTGGTCTGCAACGCGATCTCGGGCCGGGTGACGTTCGGGCTCGGCGCGATGTTCGGTCTCGGCGCCGTGGCGGTCATCTTCGCCTGGCCCACCAAGTGGCGGTCCCGGCACTGGCACCACAAGATCTTGCGGGCCCTGCTGGCGGCCGTGCTGGCCGCGCTCGCGACCATGTCCAGCCCGGTGGCCGGGCTGTTCGTGGGGATGGTGGCCGCCGCGCTGTGGCTGACCCGGCGCCACCCCGCCTCGTACGCGCTCGGTGTGACGCCGGTCATCGTGGTCGGGCTGTCGGCCTGGCTGTTCCCGTTCTCCGGCGAGCAGCCGATGGGCTGGGCGTCGACGATACTGCCGGGCCTGACCGGCGTCGCCGTCTTCCTGTTCGCGCCGCGGCGCTGGCGCACCGTCCGGGTGGGCGGGGCGCTCTACACGATCGGGGTGGTGCTGACCTGGCTGATCCCGTCCCAGATCGGCACCAACATCTCCCGCCTCAGCATGATCTTCGGCGGGGTGGTGCTGATCGCCGCGCTGGCCGCCCGCCGGGTGCCGCCGCGCCGCAAGCTGCTCTCCACGGGCGCCGGGCGGGCGTGGCTCGCGCTGGTGCTGTCCCTGGTGACGGTCACGGTGTGGCAGGGGGTCAAGACGGGCGACGATGTCATCCACACCACCCCGTCGGCGTCCTGGGCGCGCGAGCTGGCGCCGCTGGTCCACCAGCTGAACCGGGTGGAGGCCAACCGGGGCCGGGTCGAGGTGGTCCCGGTGCGCAGCCACCGTGAGTCCTCCGCGCTCGCCACGTACGTGAACCTGGCCCGCGGCTGGAACCGCCAGCGGGACCTGGACCGGAACCCGATCTTCTACGACGACACGCTCACCGCGGCCGAGTACCAGGCCTGGCTCAAGCGCTGGGCCGTGCACTTCGTGGTGCTGCCGGCCGACGAGCCGGACCACGCCGCGCGGCAGGAGACCGAGCTGATCACCCAGGGCCTGCCGTATCTGCGGGAGGTGTGGGGCGACGACAACTGGAAGCTGTACGAGGTCAAGGACCCCACCCCGATAGCCGATCCGCCGGCCACGGTGCAGCTGGCGGGCGCCGACGAGCTGGTCCTGAACGTGCGCGCCAAGGGCCCGGTGCTCATCCGCATCCCGTACTCCCCGTGGCTGGGCCTGGTGGACGCCAAGGGCAACAGCGTCAAGGCTCCGGAGCCGGACGCGGGCGACGGGCTGGCGGTCAACCGCAAGGGGTGTCTGACCAAGCAGGTCTTCGAGCCGAGCGAGGAGGGGCAGCCGGAGGACGAGTGGACCGTGCTGCACGCCCCGCGCCCGGGCATATACCGGATAGCGGGCAAGTACCAGCTGCCGCGCGGCACGCCCTGCCCGGACGAGATGGTGCCGTAGGCCGACGAGGGTGACGACGCCGATCGGGCGGGTCCGGGGATTCCCGGGCCCGCCCGATCGGCATGGTCAGCCGCACACCGTCGAGGGCCAGGGCTGGTCCGGGAACGTGCTGCGCTCGGTGCTCTGGTGGACCTTCTCCAGACTGCCCAGCAGCGTCCCCAGCCGTTTCTCCTTGTCCGCGGCCGAATAGCTGAGGAACGTGAGGGCGGCGCGCTGGAAGGCGAGCCGCATGCGCGGCGGCATGGCGTCGGACGCGTCCAGGCACAGCGAGGAGGACTTGAGCGTTTGGGCGATGGACCGGGCGACGCCGTCCGTCTGGACGGTCACCGGCACCTTGCTGTTCGCGGAGAACGGCCTGGTTGAGCCGCGCGGGGTCTCCTCGGCCCACACCTGCTGCCCCTTGGCCGCGGCGAGATAGCGCATGAGCTCCAGCGCCTGCCCGGTGTGCCCGGTGTTCTTGAACAGCGCGGCGAAGTCCCCGGACACCTCGTACGCGCCCGGGGGCGAGCCCGGGAGCCTGAGCACATCGGCGGAGAAGCCGAACCTGGCCTGGCGGGAGTGGGGGGCGTAGCCGCCGCGGATGAAGGAGCCCTGGTGTTCCAGCGCGCACGGCGGCCGCTGCGCGAACAGCTTCTTCCCCGCCGCGCGGAAGTCGGTGCGCAGCGCGGTCCGCGCGGCCGGGCCCGAGAGCAGCTCGCCCCAGGTCCGCCACGCCTCCTCGACGCGTGGATCGTCCCACGCCAGGTCGCCGGAGGCCCACTGCTCGTAGACCTCCTTGCCCTGTAGCCGCAGCAGGATGTCCTCGATCCAGTCGGTGCCGGGCCAGCCGGAGGTGGCGCCGTCGCCCATGCCGACGCACCACTGGCGGCTGTCGGCGGCCAGGGCGGGCAGGTCCCCGCGGGTGTGGCGGGTGCCGTCGTACCAGACGATGCTCTTCAGATCGGCCTTGACGGCGATGCCGTAGACCGGTCCGTTCTCGGGCTGCCTGGGCGTCCACAGCGGCGGGTACTCCGCCGGGACCACCTCGTCCAGCTCGGTCAGATAGCCCTGGGCGGCGTAGGCGGTCAGCTCCCCCGAGCTGGGCAGCACGGCGATGTCGGGCGGGGTGCCGGACCGCACCTCGGAGAGCAGCACCTCGCGCAGCGCGGTCGTGCCCTGGTACTCGACGCGGATGTGGTGCGCATCGGTGAAGGCGTCCAGCACGCGGCGGAAGGCGGTCGCCTCGGGCCCGGTCCAGGAGGCGAGCACACGGATCGTGCCGCCCGACGGCTGGGCGCCCGCGTCGCCCGAGCCGAGGGCGCACAGGATCACCAGCCACAGGCCGAGCACGGCGGCGGTGACGTTCCGGGGGCGGGCGGGGCGGGTGGCGGCGCTCATCGGGCCCGGAACCGGTACTCGTCGATACGCGGCTGGAGCCCGACGAAGACGAGCGCGGCGAGGAGCACGCCACCCATCGGTATCCACACCACGGCGCCGGTGCGCCAGTGGGTCTCCTCCATCTTGGTGCTCACCCTCTTGTTGGTGGTGTCGGGGGCCTTGCCGATGTTCGTCTGGCGCAGGCTGGTGCGGGCCTGGGCCAGCCGGTCCTGCGTCTGGTAGGTGAGGACGGCCAGGGTCGGCACCGTGAGGAGCAACAGCCCGGTGGCCACCAGCAGGAAGGGGTTGAACCGGCGGCGGAAGCGCAGCCGCAGGAAGCGCTGGGTGCGCACCAGCAGCACGACCGGCGCGGCGCAGGCCGCCGGGACCAGCACCCACCAGGCGAGCGACAGCAGCCAGCCGAAGGAGGTCTGCTGGTCGAGCAGGCGGAGCTGCTTCTTCTCCACCTGCGCCAGCCGGGCGAGGATGTCGCTGTCACCGCTCCGCGCCCTGTGGCCGGAGCCGTCGTCACCGCGCAGCATCGTTTCGGCGTAGCCGAGATACGCGTCGCGGAGCGCGGTGTTGTCGCGGTTGACGTACGCCTGCTGGACCAGGTCGCCGTAGGAGGAGACCAGGCCGGTGACGGTGAGCAGCGTCTGACGGGCCGGGGGGCCCGCGGTGGTGGACTTGAGGG
The DNA here is from genome assembly GCF_055569495.1 of Streptomyces sp. NPDC028305. Taxonomy (NCBI): domain Bacteria; kingdom Bacillati; phylum Actinomycetota; class Actinomycetes; order Kitasatosporales; family Streptomycetaceae; genus Streptomyces; species Streptomyces sp. NPDC028305. The sequence goes on along the minus strand of NZ_JBVHTN010000011.1, from coordinate 132,832 downwards.
CCTGGGCCAGGGCCTGGTTGGCGGTCGAGAGCGTGGTGCGGTAGTCCTCGCCGAGCCCCTCGATGTCCCCGGTGCCGCCGACGAGGCTGCGCTTCGCGTACTCGTACGACTCGTCCAGGGCCTCGTTCGCCGCGGCCACCTGGAGTATCGCGGGGGCCGACGCGTCCCGTACGGCCCGGGTGTTGCGGCTGACGCCGTAGTACGCGGTGAACAGCACGGCGGAGGCGGCCACCGAGAGCGCCAGCAGCGTCACCAGACGGCGGATCAGAAAGCCGCGGGTGCCGTTCACACCGCACCGGCCGGGGTGCCGGGGCCGCCGGGGCCCAGGGGGGTGTTGCACTGCTGGCAGAAGGCGGCGGTGGCGGGGGCCAGGCGCTCGCAGTTGGGGCACTTGACGTCGGGGCCGGCGGGCGCGGCGGGGGAGAGGGGCAGCGCGGGCTCGGGGGCGCCCGGGTCCGGGCCGCGGAAGTGGCTGCTCTCGTCGGACAGCACCATGGTGGAGTTCAGGTCCAGCGGCCTGATCTCCTCCCGCAGCCGCACCTCGCCCGCCGCCGGGTCCACGATGTCGACCAGCCCGCGCAGCCGGTCCAGCATCTTCTCGTTGCCCAACTGGTGCGCCAGCCGCGCGGCCCGGCCCCAGTGCTCCTGGGCCTGCTGCGGCTCGCCCGCCACATACGCGTCGTAGGCGGCGGTGACGGCGAGGCCGAGGGCGTCGTCCGTGCCGTAGTGCGCGAGCCGGGGGTGGATACGGGAGGACAGCAGCGGGTCGTCCGTCCAGCGGACCAGCACGGACTGCGCGGCGGGCAGCCGGATGCCGGCCGCGCCACTGTCCGGATCCGCGTCGAGCGACAGCTCCACCTCGGCCAGCTCGATCTCCTCGTCCTGCGCGTCGCCTTCCGGGTCGGCCAGGACGCACAGGTGGTACTCGCGCACCTCGTCGGCCCAGGGCGCGGTGCGGAACTCCCAGGTCCGGGAGTCGGGCCGGGCGCCCTCGTCGGTGAGGTCGAGACGCGTCGGGTACACCTGCTTGACCAGGCCGACCGCGCCGCCCGCGCGCGTCCGCACCCGCAGCCGCAGCCCGGTCAGGGCCTTGGCCATCGAGCCGCGCGTCATCGCCGCGAACTCGGCCGGCAGGTCGGAGTCGTCGAGCACCGCGTCGGCCCGGCCGCGCAGCCGCCGCGCGATCTCCCTGAGCTCGGCGGCGTCCCAGTCGTCGCCGATGCCGCGCGCGTCGCAGGTGAAGCACGGGGCGCACTCATCGAGCACCCGCGCCAGATGGCCGGGCTCGTCGCTCTCGTTCTTGCCGTCGGTGAGCAGCAGGGTGTGCCGGAGGGGCGCGGGCTGCCCGGTGTGGAGGCGGCGGGCGAGGTCGAGCCAGGTGCCGATCGCGGTGCCGCCGACCGCCGCCAGCTTCATCGCGGCGTGCGTGGCGGCCGCCTTGGTGTCGGGCCCGGCGACGGCCACCCCGCCGGTGGGCGGATAGACCACCTCGGCCCGCTCGGTGCCCCTGACCACGGCGAAGCGCGTGCCCTTGCGCAGCGCGGAGATGGCGGCGACGGTGGCCTTGCGGGCCGCCATGATCTTCGTCGGGGGCCAGGTCATCGACGAGGAGCAGTCGATGACGATGACCTCGCAGGCCGCGGCGCGGGCCGCGGCCGGGCCCAGGCCCTGGGCCTCGACCCGCACGATGGCGTGCATCTCGGCGCGGCCCGCGGCGGCCGGGAGATACGCGTTCTGGTCCACGCGCAGGGTGATGGCCGGGCCGTCGTGTCCCTCGCCCGGCTTGGCGCCCCGGCCCGCGGCCGGGCCGCCGCCGTCCGCCGCCGGGCGGTCCGTCCCGGCCGGCCCGGCCCCCGCGCCATCCGTTCCCGCTTTGTCCTCGCTCATCCGATCCCCTCGTCAGACGCGGGTCATGGGCCTGACGGCGTTGGCCCGGTCGACCAGCACCTCCAGGGCCTCGGGGCTGTCCGCCTGCTGGGCCAGGGCCCGCAGGGCCTTTTCGAGCCGGGCGCGCACCGCGGACTGCTCGTCCCGCTCTCCGAACAGCGCCCCGGCCTCCCGCGCGTCGTCAGCGGCGCCGTAGCGGAGCACCCAGTCCAGCGCGACCTCCAGCACCTCGGCGGTCAGCCGCTCACGGGCGTGGCCCGAGGCCCGTCCGTCGTCCAGATACAGCCGCGGCAGCCGGGTCAGCGCCTCCGCGAAGTCCGTCTCGGTCGGCAGCCGGTCGGGGTGGCCCAGCCGGCCGGCCAGCGCCCGCACCGTGGCGATCTGGGCGGCGTCGTGGTGGCGCGAGACCTTCGGCACCCCGCCGAGGACGTCGACCGCCCCGGTGCGGTCGCCCGCGGCGAGCCGCAGCCGGGCCAGGCCGAAGGCGGCGCTGCCCTGGGAGCGGTTGCGCTGCCAGACCGCCTGGTAGAACCGCTCGGCCGCGCCGTGGTCGCGCAGGTGCTCGGCGCAGTAGCCGAGGGCCAGCTTGGGCGCGTACTCCCCGGGCAGCGCGTCGTACACCGCGTCGAACTCCTGCCGGGCCTCGGCCACGGCGCCCTCGGTCAGCCGCACCAGCGCGCGGTGCCAGTTCAGCCGCCAGTCGTACGGCGCGCCGCCGCCGATGATCCGCTCGACGGCCCGCAGCTGGGCCTCGGCGTCGGCCGGCTCGCCGAGTTCGAGATGGGCGCGGCAGATGCGGAACCGTATCTCCGCGGACTCGTGTGGAAAGGCGCCCAGCTGCTCGATCAGCCGCCGCGGGCCGCTGCCCGTCGGGGTGTTGAGCAGCGCCGCGCCCGGGTCCTTGGCGTCGGGGAACGGCACCGGCAGCCCGAACGGCACCTCGGCGGGGTCGGGCCGGCCGTCCGCGAGCACGGGGCGGGCCTCCCCGGCCAGCCAGCGCTCCAGGCCGGGGATCCGGCCGAGCCCGGAGTCGAGCAGGGCCGCGGTGGGCGAGAACAGCGTGGAGGGCTCGGGCTGCTCCCGCTCCAGCCGCAGCGAGTGGAGCTCGCGGAGCACCCCGCGCAGCTGCTCGGCCATCTCGCGGGCGGACCGGAACCGCCGCCGCGGGTCAAAGGCCGTGGCGCGGTCCAGCAGCCGCCGGTACGACTCGGCGCCCAGGCCCGGCGGCCGCTGGTCGGCCCGCACCGCCTTGTCGGAGAGGTTCAGCAGGGTGCGCCCGACCCCGTAGAGGTCGTGCAGCTCGGTGAGGTCGGCGGCGCCGCGCTCGCGGACCTCGGGGGAGGCGAACCAGTCGGTGTAGGTGACCGGGCCGTCCCGCTGCCCGAGCCGGCGGACCGCGCCGAGGTCGATCACCTTGACCCGGCCCTCGTGGTGCATGACATTGCTCGGCTTGATGTCGCAGTAGACCAGCTTCTCGCCGTGCAGATACTCCAGCGCGTCCAGGATGTGCGCGCCATAGGTGAGGATGTACTGGTAGAGGCGGGAGTCGTCGAACGGCGGCTCGGACCGCTTGATGCGGTCCCTGATCCCGGCGAGGGTCATCCCGGCCACGAACTCCATCACGATGTAGCCCCGCAGGCGGCCGCTGTCGCGATCCGGGTGGGGCACATAGTTGATGATGCGCAGGATGCCCTGGTGGTCGAGCAGGGTCAGATAGCGGCGCTCCTCGACGGCCGCGCGCTGCGCCGTTTCGTCGTCGTCGTTGATCAGCCCCTTGATGGCGACGGGCTGGCGGTCGAGCTGGGTGTCCTCGGCGAGATAGACCCAGCCGAGCCCGCCGTACGCGACACAGCCGACCACCTCGTACTGGCCGCCCAGCAGATCACCGGGGCGCAGCTTCGGGGTGAAGTCGAAGGGGTGGCGGCAGTCGGGGCGGGGGCAGAACCCGGCCCAGAGCGCGGGCTGTCCGGCGTAGGCCGCGCCGACGGTCTCCTCGCAGCCCTGGCCCGCGCAGGGCTGTCCCTTCGGGGGCGGCTGCGGATCGTTGTCGATCAGGTCGCGGAGGGAGGGGAGCTCGACCCGCGGCAGGTCCATCAGGCCGTCGCCCGCGGGCCGGACGGTGAACTTCCCGGCCACGGCGCGCCGTCGGGCGCGGGCCGCGGTGGCGGTCGACTCGGACTCCAGGATGCCGGAGGCCTCCGGGGTGCCGGAGGCGGAGGCGGGCGCGCCAGGGGAGGCGGCGCCCGGGGCCGGGCCCTGGGCCTTGTGGCCGCACTCCGAGCAGAAGCCCCGGTCGTTGATCCGGCCGTGGCCCGCGGCAGGGCAGTCGGGCCGGTGGCAGAGCGCCGCCCCGCCCGGCGGGCCGCCGCCCCTCGTCCCGTCCGTCATCACGTCTCCTCCCCGGCTCTCCTCGGGAGCCCGCTCACGGCCCGATCTCGTTGACCGCGCGCACGAACCGGTCGACCGCCTCCTGCGCGGCGGCCACGTCGTACGGCACCGAATCCAGCAGCTCGACCGCCGCGCGCTGGAGGGGGATCAGCTCGGGGTGCTCCGACACGGCCCGGGCCCCCGCGCTCGCGGCGGAGGCGCGCAGCAGCCCCTCCAGCTCGGGGATGCGCTTCAGCTGCTCGTCGGCCGCGCACAGCGCCGCCTCGGCGCGCCGCAGGACCGTGGCCGCCGCGTGCTCGAAGGCGGCCATCTTGGCGATGATGTGATGGGTGTACAGCCCGGGGTCGCCGCGCAGCCGGAGCAGATTGACGCGCAGCGCCGAGGCGCTGCGGGGGTACGGCGCGTTCAGGGCGGGGGAGAGCAGCGCGCGCCGCTCGACGGCCTCGCGCTCGAGGCGCTCCGCGCGGGTCACCTGCCCGGCCAGCTCGCCCATCCAGGCGTCGATCCGCTCCCGCTCCGGGCGGAACAGCCGCTCGGCCAGGCGCAGCGCGGGCGCCTGCGGATCGCGGAAGACCAGCATCAGCCGGCTGCCCCGGTCGGCGAGGATCTCCATGAAGCGGACCAGGGCCTCCGGGTCGTGGGCCCGGTCCACGCTCACCGCCACGATGGTCAGCGGCACCGCGTTGGCCCGGATCCGGCTGAACGGCGAGGTGTCGCCGAGCGCCTTGAGGTCCATCCGGTCGGCGACCCGCTTGGCCACGTCGGTGTCGGTGCGGCCGGTGACGTCGACGGCCAGGTCGAGGCTGCCGATCGGCGGCACCGTGTTGCGCGGGGCCGAGGACACCGCCTGCTCGGCGCCGACCCCGGCCAGCTCGCGGTCCGCGAGCGTCACGGCCCGGCTGAGCGTCTCGTACCGGTCGCTGTCGTCGTCGGCGATCACGACCGTCTCGACGTCCGCGATGCCCTCCCGCCCGGCCAGGCTCTCGCGGCGCAGCCACAGCGCCAGCCGCTGGGCGAAGCCGATGTCCTGCACGCCGTCGGTGAGCGGGGAGACCAGCCGCTCGTCGACGCCGGGGTCGCCGTCCACCCAGCGGCGGACCCCCGGCAGATGACGGAGGACCGTCTCGACGGGGATCATGTACGAGAAGTGGCGGCGCTCGGCGCTCGGCACGCTGTCGGAGTCGTCGTAGCGGCTGACCACGATGCCGATGACGCGCTGGGTCTCCTCGTCCTCGACCCCGGCGCCGCTGAAGCCCCACCGCACCACGTCGCCGCGCGACTCCGGGTTCAGCTGCACCCACTCCGCGCGCGGTCCCGCGGTGCCCGCGATCCGGGCCGAGAACCACATCCCGTTGTCGTTGCCCTCGGGGAAGCCGAACATCCGCACCGGCCGCCGGGGCTTGGGCGGCAGCCGGAACAGCCGCGCCGCGTACTCGGCGGGCTGGGGGCGGCTCAGCGTCAGCAGGGCCACATCGCCGCAGTCGTCGGCGCGCTGGGGCACCCAGCAGCCCTCGGCGACGCGCGCGGTGACGGGCTCGGCGTCGGGCACGCCGACCAGGTCGACCCGGACTTCCGCGGCGGGCACCGGCCATCCGTCCGCGGGGATCACATGGGCGCACGTCAGCACCGTCTCGCTGCCCAGAAGGATTCCGGCGCCCAGAACCTCGCCGGTCGTACTACGGATCCGGACCCGCCAAGTCCCGTCGTGGGCGGGTGCATTGGCGGGATTGTCGCTTTCCGCCCCCATGTGGCCCGAGCATACGCCCGGGACGTACGGAAGTGACCCCAACCGGCCGATGAGTCACGGGAAAGGGTGACCGGAGGGGGCGGAATCCGTGCGTCCGGCCTGCGGTGCGCGGGGTGCGGCGGACGGGGTTTCCCGCCCCGGGCCGGTTTCCCGCCCCGGGCCCAGCGGGCGGTCCCCGGACGGCCGGGACCACCACACGCCCTCGCCGCGGGTGAGCCCCGGCAGCCACCGCTTCACCCCGTGCACCTCCCGGGCGGGGATCCGGCCCTCGAGCAGCCAGACCGGCGCCCCGCCCGCCGTCTCCGCCACGCCGGCGATCTCCGCCTCCGCCGCGGTGAGCCGGGCGGTGACCGGGGCCAGCGTGTCGTGCGGGATCTCCAGCTCGAAGGCGTGGCACGGCTCGTACACCCGCGTCCCCGCGCCGCGCAGCGCCCGCTCCAGCACCACCGGGGTCAGCTCCCGGAAGTCGCGGGCGGTGCTGAGCGGGCTGGAGAAGCCCGAGCGGATCAGGGTGACGCGGCAGTCGGTCACCGCCCGGCCGCCGTGGCCCTGAAGGAGGGTGTCGTGCACGGTCTCCTCGATGGCGTGGTGGAACGCGCGGGGCAGCGCGCCCAGTTCCGTCTCGTACCGGAAGGCCACCCCGGAGCCGGCCGGGGCGGGCTCGACGCGCAGCCCGATGGTCGCCCAGAGGCCGGTGTGATGCCGCCGGGCCATCTCCTCGCACGCCTCGCCGACGCCCACGGGCCGTTCGACATGGACCGGCCGGCTCGGCTCGAAGTCGGCCTCGATGCCGAAGTCCCGGGCGAGCGTCGCCGCGATGATCTCCTTCTGGACCTCCCCGTACAGCAGCACCGAGGTGGTGCCGCCCGGCAGGGCGCGGGTGTGGATCAGCGGGTCCTGCTCGGCCAGGCTCACCAGCGCGGCGTGCAGCCGGGCGGCGGGGCCCGGGCCGGGCTCGCGGGCGCGGACGACCGTGCTCAGGCTGGGCGCGGCGAAGTGCGGCTGGTCCGCCTCCGGGCGCGCGGGGCCGCCCGGGTCGTCGGGGCCGTCGGGGGCGGCGTCGGCCGGGCCGAGCCGGTCGCCGACCCGCACCTCGGGCAGGCCCCGCACCCTCCCGATGTTCCCGGCGGTCAGCCGGCCCGCGCCGGGGCGGCCGACGACGTCGAGCGAGGTGAGCTGGCCCGTGTACGCCACGGGCGTGCCGCCCGGCCCGCGGCGGTGGAGCGTCACCTTCTGCCGTACGGTCAACTCGCCCGTGAACAGCCGCAGACAGGCGGTCTTCTGCCCGGCTCCGGCCCGCCGCTCGACGGCGAAGACCGTCCCGTACGGGGCTGCCGCCGCCTCCGCGCCGGCGGGCGCGGGCGGCAGCAGCCGCGCCATCCCGCGGGCGAGCGCGCCGACGCCCTGGCCGCTCAGCGCCGAGCCGAAGAACACCGGGTGGACGCGGCAGTCCGCCGTCCCGGCGGCCAGCGCCGCCCGCAGCTCGGCGGGCGTGGGCGGCGGGCCGTCCAGGACCCGGGCGAGCAGCGCGTCGTCGGTCTCGGCCAGCGCCTCGGCCATCTGGGTGCGGACGTCCGCGTCGTCGAGCGACCGGGGCACGGCGCGGGCGTCCCGCGTGCCCGGGCCCCGTACCGCTGTCATCGCGACGATGTGCGGGGCCAGCCGGTCCCGGATGTCCGTCAGCAGCCCGTCCTGGCGGGCGCCCGCGCGGTCGATCTTGTTGACGAAGAGCAGGGTCGGCAGCCGCAGCCGCCGCAGCGTCTTCATCAGCACCCGGGTCTGCGCCTGGACGCCCTCCACGGCGGAGAGCACCAGGACCGCGCCGTCCAGCACGCCGAGGGCGCGCTCGACCTCGGCGATGAAGTCCGAGTGGCCGGGCGTGTCGATCAGATTGACCTGTGCCGACCCCACGGTGAAGGAGGCGACCGCCGAGCGCACGGTGATCCCGCGCTCGCGCTCGATGTCGCCCGTGTCGGTCTGGGTGGTGCCGCTGTCGACGCTGCCGAGGCGGTCGATGGCGCCGTGGTCGAAGAGCAGGCGCTCGGTGAGGCTGGTCTTACCGGCGTCGACGTGCGCCAGGATGCCGATGTTCAGGGTGCGGGCGATGCGCGGGGCCCGCGGGGTGCGCGAAGTGGGCATGGGTGCTGAAGTCCTCGAGAACTGTCGTCCGGTGGGGGCGCTGAGTAGTTCCGAGGAATCGGCGCATCGCATGCTCCTGCTGGTCGTCGGATGGACGCGGGCCATCCTGTCAGCGGCAGCGGTGACGTCAAGCGGATTAAGGCCCCGGCCCGCGGATCTTGACGCCTGCGGCAGACCCACGCGGCGGAGCCGCATACCGACCGCCGCTCGCACACTGCCCTCCCCTCGCCCCTGCCGAGGCCTGTCGCCGCGCGGGGCTCCGCCGCGCGGCGGCTTGCCCCCGGCCCGGGGTCTGGGGCGGAGCCCCAGTTGCGGGAAGGGGCGGGTAGGGGAAAAGACCGCCCGGACGCCCGCTAGGGCGCGAGGTGGCGGACGATCCGGCGCAGCTGCTCGGTGTAGTGCTCGCGGAACTCGGGTGAGTCCGGCTCGACGCCGAAGAGCTGCCGCACGATGTGCGGCATCGCGACGGGCGCCGAGACCAGGCTCATGAACAGCAGCATCGCGGCGGCCGGGTCGAGGTCCTCGGCCAGCTCGCCGGCCGCCTGGCGGCGGCGCAGCCCGGAGAGGTCTTCGGGGTCCGGCTCCACCGCGCCGCCGGTGAGGCCGTTCCAGAGGTTGAGGCGGGTGGGCCGGGGGTCGGCGAAGGACTCGTCGAGATAGCGCACGATCAGCTCGTGGAGGGGGAGGGCCGGGTCGGCGATGGTGGCCTCGCGCCGCAGCCACTGCTGGTGCAGTTCGAGGTAGAGGCCCTCCTTGCCGCCGAAGTAGTAGCTGATCAGCTGCTTGTTGACCCCGGCGCGGTCCGCGATGTCCTGGACGCGGGCGCCCGCGTATCCCTTCTCCGCGAACTCGTCCATGGCGGCGTCCAGCAGCAGCCGCCGGGAGCGCTCGGAGTCGAGCTTGCGCTCCTGGGGCGCGGGGGCGCGGCGGGGCTTCTTCGGGGCTTCCTGTGGAGCTCTCTCCTTCACCCGGTCAGGCTAGCCGCAGGGCCGGGCGACTTCACCCATCTATTTGTTTGACAAGTTCATCCGCCCGGATGAATCGTGGGGGCGGTCAGCCCCAAGGGCACGTCGGAGCGAGGAGAATTCGTCATGATCGTGGTGACCGGAGCCACCGGAACCGTCGGCAAGCATGTGGTGGACGAGCTGGTCGCGGCGGGCGCGGAGGTCCGCGCGCTGACCCGCGACCCGGACTCGGCGCGGCTGCCCGAGGGGGTGCGGGTGGCGCGCACCGCCGACCTTCCGCTGGACGGCGCCACGGCGGTCTTCCTCAACGCGGCGGTGGTGTGGCAGACGGGCCCCGCCGAGCTGTTGCGCGAGGCCGCGCGGGCGGGGGTGCGGCGCATCGTCACGCTCTCCTCCTCGGCCGCGGCGGAGCCCGGCCCGGGCAATGTCATCGGCAACCACCACCATGAGCTGGAGACCGAGATCGAGGGATCGGGGCTCGCCTGGACGCATGTGCGGCCCGGCGCGTTCGCCTCGAACGCGCTCCAGTGGGCGGCGCAGATCCGCAAGGGCGATGTGGTGTACGGGCCGTACGCGCGGGCCCACACCGCGCCCATCCACGAGGGCGACATCGCGGCCGTCGCCGCCCGCGCCCTGCTCAGCGAGGACTGCACCGGCCAGAAGCCGCTGCTGTCCGGGCCGCGGTCGCTGACCTTCGCGGAGCAGACGGCCATCCTCGGCGAGGCGCTCGGGCGGCCGCTGCGGTACGAGGAGATCCCGGCGGATGCGGCCCGGGAGGCGATGACCGGCGGGGGCGTGCCGGAGGCCATCGCGGACTCGCTGCTGCGGATGTACGCGGAGTGCGTCGACCGCCCCGCCGAGATCTCCCCGGAGACGGAGCGGATCACCGGGCGGGCGGGGCGTACGTTCGCCCAGTGGGCGAGCGAGCACGCGGCCGCGTTCAGCTGATACCGGCCTCGTCAGGAGGCGGTCCGGCCGCCCGCCCGCTTGGCGGCGGCCTGCTTCTTGGCGGGGGCCTTCTTGGCCGCGGCCTTCTTCGCGCCCGCCTTCGCGCCTGCCTTCGCGCCCGCCTTCTCGGCGCCCTTTTTCGCGGCCGCGGCGGTCTTCTTCGCTGTCGGGGCCTTGTTCGCGGGTGCGGCGGCCTTCTTGCGCGCCCGCAGCGGGTGAACCGTCGCCTCCGCTTCCTCCCCGGCCTCCCCGGCCCCCTCGGGCTCCGCCTTTTCCCCGGCCTCCTCGCCCCGGGCCTGACGGGCGCTGCGCACGCTGTCCCGCAGCGCCGCCATCAGATCGACGACCTGCGCCCCGGCCGGGGCCTCGCCGGGCTCGGCGGTGGGCGTGGCCCCGGCCATCTTCGCCGCGACGAGCGAGTCCAGCGCCTCCTGGTACTCGTCGTGCAGCTCGCTCAGATCGACCTCGCCGAGCGTGTTCATCAAGGTGTCGGCCAGGTCGAGCTCCGCGTCCCGGATCGTCACCTTCTCCTTGGGGGCCACGCCGACCGGGGTGCGCACCTCGTCGGGCCACAGCAGCCGGTGCATGGCGATGGCGTCGCCCACGACGCGCAGCATGCCCAGCCGCTCCCGCCCCCGGTGCGCGTACTTGGTGATGGCGACCTTCTCGCTGCGCTTGAGCGCCTCGCGCAGCAGGGCGTACGGCTTGGCGGCCGCGGGGCCGTTCGCGCCGAGGTAGTAGGCGTCGCCCATCTGGAGGGGGTCGATGTCCGCCGCCGAGACGAACGCCTGGATCTCCAGGGCGCGGGTCGTGGGCAGCGGAAGGCGGGCCAGGTCCTCGTCGGTGATCGGGATCAGCGTGCCGTCCGCGTCCTCGTAGGCCTTGCCGATCTCCGCCGCGTCGATCTGCTTGTCCTCGAGCTCGCAGACCTTGCGGTAGCGGATCCGGCCGCCGTCCTTGGAGTGGACCTGCCGGAAGGAGACCGCGTGGTCCTCGGTCGCCGGATACATCTTGATCGGGATGCTGACCAGGCCGAAGGAAATGTTCCCATTCCAGATGGATCGCATGCTTGATCCCTTTCGTGAGATTCTTATCGTATGTCCCCTATCGCGGAGGTGGAGGGGCGGCGCATCGCGCTCAGTAACCTCGACAAGGTCCTCTATCCGGCCACCGGCACCACCAAGGGCGAGCTGCTGCACTACCTGGCGGCCGCCGCCGGCCCGCTCCTCCGCCATCTGCGCGGCCGGCCTCTCGCCTTCCTGCGCTTCCCGGACGGCCCCGACGGCCAGACCTTCTTCACCAAGAACCCGCCCCCGGGCATGCCCGACTGGGTCGAGACCGCCGAGGTGCCCCGCCACGAGGGGGAGACCTCCCGCCAGGTGCTCGTCCAGAACCTGGCCTCGCTGATGTGGGCCGGAAACCTGGTTGTCGAGTTCCACGCCCCCATGTGGCGCGCCGATCGCGACGCCGGTCTCGCCGACCGCCTCGTCTTCGACCTCGACCCGGGCCCGCCCGCCACGGTCGTCCACTGCTGCGCCGTCGCCGAGTGGCTGCGAGAGCGGCTGCACGCCGACGGGCTGTCCGCGTACGCCAAGACCAGCGGCTTCAAGGGGCTGCACCTGCTGGTTCCGGTGGAGCCGACGCCCTCCCGGCAGACCACCGGCTACGCCAGGAAGCTCGCCCTGGAGGCCGCGGCCGCCGTGCCCGGGCTGGTGACGTCGAAGATGACCCGCTCGCTGCGGCCGGGAAAGGTGTTCGTCGACTTCAGCCAGAACGCCGCCGCCAAGACCACCGCCGCCCCCTACACCGCCCGCGCGCGCCGCGAGCCGACCGTCTCCGCGCCCGTCACGTGGGGCGAGGTCGAGAGGTGCGAGGACCCCGCGCAGATGGTCTTCCGGATCGACGACATGACGCCCCGGCTGGACCGCCACGGGGATCTGCTGGAGCCTCTCCTGGACCCCGGGCTGGCCCGCCCCGTGCCCGAGGGGGCGAACCCGTGACGGCGGCGGCCGGACTGCCCGCGGCGGCGCGGTGGCTGCCCGGAACCGGGCCGACTCCCGGCACGCCCCCCGGAGCCGCGCCGTGATCCCGCACTGGAGCCCGCCCTCCCGGGCGCCGCTGCTGCCGCCCGTGGAGGTCGCGCTGGCCCGCCCCGTCCACGCCTTCCCCGACCCGGCCGGGAGGCGGCTGGCGTACGAGCCGAAGTTCGACGGCCACCGCGTACTGATCTTCCGTATGGACGACGACGTCCTGCTCCAGGCCCGCTCCGGCCGCATCGTCACCACGGCCTTCCCCGATCTGCGGGCCGCCGCTGAACGGCTGCCGGCCGGCACCGTCCTGGACGGGGAGGTCGTGGTGTGGACCGGCGGCCGTACGGACTTCGGCGCCGTCCAGAAGCGCGCGGCCGCCACCCGCGCCCGCGCCGCCCGGCTCGCCCGCGAACTCCCCGCCTCCTACGCCGCCTTCGACCTGCTCGCCGCGGGCAACGAAGACCTGCGCCCCCTGGCGTACGAGCGGCGCCGCGCCCGCCTCGTCGCCCTGCTGGAGCCGTACGGGCCACCGCTCCAGCCCGTCCCCATGACCACCGACCCGGAGCTCGCCGCCACCTGGTACGACACCCTCCCGGCGATCGGCGTCGAGGGCCTGGTCATCAAGAGCCTGGGCCAGCCCTACCGCGCGGGCCGCCACTGGTGGAAGCTGCGGCACTCCGAGACGCGCGAGGCCGTGGTGGTCGGCGTCGTCGGCCCCCGCCACCACCCGCGCTCCCTCGCGCTGGTGCTGCCGGGCGACGACGGCCCGGTGGTCTCCACCCCGCTCTCCCCGGCGGTGCGCGCCCAGATCACGGCCGCGCTGCGCGGCCTGCCCGCAGCCCCCGAGCCGCCCGGGGACGAGCCTGCCCCCACCGCCAAGGACATGGTGGGCACGGAGATCTCGTACCGGCCGGTGGCCCCGGAGCTGACGGTCGAGGTACAGCGGGACAGCACGGCCCGCCACGCGGCGACCGCGGTGGTGCGGCTGCGCGCGCCGGAGTAGCCGGAGTTTGTGGTGTGTTTGGGGGGGGGGGCCCCCCCCCCCCCCGCCGGGGGGGGGGGCGGCCCCACCCCCAAAAAACAAGAGCGGGGGGGCCCGCCCCCGGGGGGCCGCCGGGGGGCCC
>NZ_JBVHTN010000011.1:0-119594 GCF_055569495.1 Streptomyces sp. NPDC028305 | reverse complement strand
CCCGGGGCCGGCCGCGCGGCGGCGGCACGGGGCCCGGCCTTCGGCCGATGGCGTGTGGCCTGCGACCCGCCCCCCCCCGTCGCCTCGCGGCGGGCGCTGTCCCGAACTCACCACAAACTCACTGGACGGGGTCCACCGGCCCTGTGATCACGGCGGTGACCCGGCTCCCCGGCGGCAGCCACTCCCCACCCGCCAGGTCGTACACGCACCGCAGCATCTTCGCGACGTAGCGCCGCTCCAGGGCGAGACCGTGCCGCTCCTCGAAGTCCTCGGCGAAGGCGGCCAGCTCCGCCGGGACGCGGCCGTATCCGCCGCCGTGGTGGTCGTGGTCGATCCGCCAGCCGGGGAAGGTCCGCCCCCACCCCAGCTCGTGCAGCCGCCCCACCTCGCCGTCCAGATACCGCGCGCCCTTGACCACCGCCACCCCCAGCGCCCGGGCGCCCTCCGGCAGTGCGGCGGCGATCCCGGCCAGCGTGCCCCCGGTGCCCACCGCGCAGCACACCACATCGCCCGGGCCCAGGCCGGGCAGCTCCGCGACGATCTCCGCCGCGCCGCGTGCGGCCGCCACGTTCGTACCGCCCTCCGGCAGCACATAACACCGGCCCCACCGCTCCTCGAGCCGCCGGACCGTCTCCGGCGCCGCCAGCCCGCTCAGCGCCTCCCGGAACCGCGCCCGGTCCCAGAACGCCAGCTCCATCCCGTAGCCCTCGGCCAGCGCCAGCGACCAGTTGCGCTCCGCCCGGGCCAGCTCGTCGCCCCGTATGACCCCCACCGTCCCCAGCCCCACCGCGGCCCCGGCCGCGGCCACGGCGCGGATGTGGTTGGAGTACGCGCCGCCGAAGGTCAGCAGCCGCGAGTGCCCCTGGTCGAGGGCGGCCCGCAGATTGGGGGCCAGCTTGCGCCACTTGTTGCCCGGCACCGTCGGATGTACGGCGTCGTCCCGCTTCAGCCGCAGCTCCACGCCCCGCGCGGCCAGCCGCTCGTCCTCCACCCGCTGGAGCGGGGACGGCAGCCGGGGCGCGAGTGCGACGGCGGGATCGATGGGCAGGTTCACCTCTCCATTCTGACCGCTGGAGCCCGGCTACCGGGCCGTGCCGCCGACCGGCCCTGGCGCCGGCCACGACCGTCTGTATCGGGCGCGCCGTCAGGCGAACCGCGCGATCGCGGTCATGGTCGGCCGCAGGTTCCGTACGCCGGGCAGCCGGTACAGCACGGGCGTCAGCGCGCCGAAGTACGGGCCCCGGCCCCGCGGCAGGTGCAGCTCGCGGACCTCGACCACGGCCGGGTGCGCCGTGCGCACCTTTTGCAGCTCGCCGGCGTTCAAGCCCCACGGCATGGCGGGCATGACGTAGCTCCGTGAGGGGCGTGTCTCGGCGCGCTGGGTGCCGGCGCTGAGCCAGCGGGGCACGGCGTCGAAGACCAGCGACCCGCCCCGGAACCGCTCGGCGCACGCCGCGATCAGCTCCCGCACCTCGCCCGGGCGCAGATACATCAGCAGCCCCTGGGCGGTGATCAGCACCCCGCGCCCGGGGTCGACCTCGTCCCGCCAGGAGAGGTCGAGCACGGACCGGGCCAGGATGCGCCGCCGCTCGGTGTCCGGGAGCAGGGAGCGGCGCAGCTCGGCGGTCTCCGGGAGCTCCACGCACAGCCAGTGCGCCCGGCCGTTGTCGACCCGCCAGAACTGAGTCTCCAGTCCCTCGGCGAGGTTGACGACGGTGCCGGTCGGGTGTTCGGCGAGGAAGTCCCGTACGGCGCCGTCGAAGGACCGCACGCGCAGCCCCTGGCCCTGGGCGAGCAGCGGGTGCGGCGGGCCGAAGGTCTCCTCGAAGGGGAAGTCGAGGCGGTCGACGAGCTCGATGGCCTTGGGGTCGTGGAGCACTGTCCGGGGCTGCCGGGCCTCGTACGCGCGGTGGTAGAGGTTCCACAGCAGGGTCTCGGGGACGCGGCCGAGCCGCACGGGCACCTTGTCCTGGTTCGCCATGTCGCTGCTCCCTTCCGGTCGCACTCCGCGCCCTGCAAGGAAGGGTAATGACCGGCTCGCCACGGGGCGGGCGTACTTGCCCTCCGAGGCCGTGCGGTCACGGCTTCGGCCAGGGCGGTGTCACACGGCTCCCCTATGCTGGAAGCCGTGCCGCAGGGCATTGCTCCGCTCCCAGCCGCTGGTGGTTCGAATGCCGCACTTTCTCGACGCACTGCCCTTCGACTGGAGCAGGCCCGAGTCCCGTGAACTGCACGATTTCCTCGCCGGCGTGTATTTCCGGGAAGGGCCGGTCGTCGAGTTCGCGGTGCGAGCGGGGGTGAAACCGGCGTCGGTCGCCTGGGACCGGCCGATGCATTCCGTCTGGCACGACCTGATCACCAAGGCCCGTAACCAGAATCGGCTGCGCGCGCTGCTCGAGCGGGTGGCGGAGGGCGATGAGGCGGTGGGGCTGCGGCTGCGGGAGCTGATGGCGGCGGATCCGGTGGTGGAGGCGCCTGCCGCCGCCGATTCCGGGGTCGTGTGGAAGGGGTTCGACGCCCGGGGCGGATGGGAGCGGCAGATATTCGACGAGCCGACCCTGCTCGACGTGGCGTTCATGCGGCGCGGGGCCGAACTCGCCCCGGGTGTGGTGCGGTTGCTGGTGGAGCTGCCCGGCGGCCGGGCCTACGGGACGGCGTTCCGGATCGGCGCGGACCTCCTGCTGACCAACCACCACGTCCTCTACGGCATCGGCCCCGGCCCCGGCCGCGCGACACGCGCCGAGGCCTGGCTGCACTACGAGCTCGACACCGCCGCCCGGCACCGCGCCCATACGGTGGTGCGCTGCCGCCCCGAGACGATCACCGGTGACCCGGCGCACGACTGGGCCGTGATCCGGTCGGATGGTCCGCTGCCGGACGACATTCCCGTCAGCGAACTGGCCACGGCCGAGCCGGTCTCGGTCGGCGAGCGGGTTTATGTCATTCAGCACCCGAAGGGCGGGGTGAAGAAGATCGGAATGCACCACAACATCGTCCGCCATGTCGATGACGATGTGATCCAGTATTGGACCGACACCGAGGCCGGGTCGTCCGGCTCGCCCGTCTTCAACGAACGCTGGCAATTGATCGCCCTGCACCATCGATGGGTGGCCGTCGAGGAAGAGCGCGGAAAGCGGGAATTCCGTAATCAGGGGCGCCGGATCTCCCGGGTGGCCGAGGGCCTCGCCGCGGCGGGGGTGTTCTAGGCGATATGAGTCTGCTGGACAACGCCCCTTTCGCCGCCGACGATCCACAGGCGCGGGAGCTGCTCGCCGCGCTCCTCACCGCGTACGACCAGGGGCCCGAGGTACGGGCCTTCGTGCTCGCGGCGGGGATGCGCGCGGCCGAGTTCGCGTGGACGGGGCCCATGGCGGAGGTGTGGCCGCGGGTCCTGCGGCGGGCGGCGGACCAGGGGCGGCTGCGGCGCCTGGTCGGCGTGATCGCCGAGGACCCCAACAGCGCGGCCTACGGGATCATCGCCCGGCTCGCCGCCACCCCGCCGATCACCGCATCCGCGGCCCCCGCACCCCTCTCCTATGGGCCTGGCGACGTACGCCGACTCGTCATGGACGCGCTCGACGACGACGAACTCAGCGCACTCTGCCTCGATCATTTCCCGGCGGTGTACGGCCAGTTCGCCCACGGCATGAGCAAATCGCAAAAGACGCTACGGCTGATCGAGTACTGTGCGCGGCGTGATCGGCTACCGGACCTCGTACGACGGGTGGGCGAGGTCAACCTCGTCAAGGTCCGTGAGTTCACCGACCGCCTGGAAAACCGAGACGAGAACTGAGCATGGACGAGCGTGAGCTGAAACTGAATTCCCTGTCGCGGTATGCCAAGGCGTCCCCGAAGTTCATCCTCGAGGAACACGGACACTGCGAGGTGCCCGCCGGATGCGGCGGTGTGGTGCTCCGGTGGCGCAATCCGCGGGCCGGAGTCCCCGTCACGATGTGGCTGGAGACCGACGGCCCGGGCGACATGTATCTTGACGGCACGGCGCCTTCCTCATCCCGCCCGCTGGTCCCTTTCGGAACGCATGTCCTCGCGTTCGCGATAGCCGAGTGCGACCCCGCGTACACCACGCTGATGTTCGCCGGGCTCCACAAGCCCGATGAGGACATCCATGTGCAGACCACCGCCCCTCAGAATGTCGCGGAGACATCCGTTCTCTCCGCGGCGGACGGCAGTTGGAAGTACTCGTTCGACGAGCCGGAGGACGACGCCTGGATGCGCCCCGGTTTCGACGACGGTGGCTGGCAGCCCATGGTGGACCGCCCCGACCGGCGGCCGCCGGAGGATCCGGAGCGGGCCGCGGAGCCGTACCGGGTGCGCAGGCTGAAGGGATTCGGCGCGGCCGGCCTGGGGGTTTCCGGGCGGGGTGGCCGGGTCTGGATCCGTAAGGTCTTCACGATCGCCGATCCGGAATCGGCCTGAGCAGCCCGATGCCTGACGACTGCCCGACCACAGTGGCCTGACACACACGGAGGTTAACAATGCCGGAACGGGCCCCGCTGGTGCTCACCCCGCAATTCTTCGGCAGCCTGGTCTTCGACCGCCGTACGTCGCGATATCTGCCGTTCGACGCGGAGTCCACCGACATACTGCGGCGGCTGAGCGCGCACCCTGTCGACCGCGTCCTTGAGGAGACGGCCGACGCGGAGCGGCGCGGCCGGATCGAGCGATTCTTCGAGCACTTCCACGACCTGGGGTTCTTCACCGTCGACGGCCGGTTCGCCGGAGTGATCCACGACGACCTGGAGGTGCCGCCGGACCACCTCGCCGGCCCGCTGGCCGTCCATCTGGAGGTCATCGCCTCGTGCAACCTCGGCTGCACCCACTGCTTCGCCGGTGACCTCCCGCGCCGGGAGAAGCGGCTGAGCCTGGAGGAGATCGACCGGCTCTTCGCGGAGATGGCGCGGCTCGGCGCGTACCGGCTCGGGCTCACGGGCGGTGAACCGCTGCTGCGGAAGGACATCTTCCAGATCATTGATCTGGCCCTGAAGCACGGCCTGGCCCCGTGCATCACCACCAACGCCCTGCTCATCACCGAGGACATCGCCAAGGAATTCGGAAAGCGCGAACTGGTCTGGCTGAATGTCAGCCTCGAAGGCGCGACCGCGGAGACCAATGACCGGGTGCGCGGCGCCGGCACCTTCGACAAGGTGCTCGACCGCCTCGCCGTGCTCCGCGAACACGCCCGCTTCACCCTGGCCTTCACCATCATGCGGACCAACCTCGAAGAGATCGAGGACTGCGCCCGGCTCGCCCATGAGGTGGGCGCGGACACCGCGGTGTTCCGGCCGCTGTACCCGGTCGGCGTCGCCGAGCGGAATCAGGAGCTGATGCCGAGCTTCGCGGACTACACCGAGGCGCTGAACGGGCTCTCCCGGCTGGGCGAGGAGAGCCACAGCAACCCCACCGACCCCGTTGATCTGCACCACATCGACCCGTTCAGCCCGCACTCCCGCGAAGACACCCAATCCGTCATCCACCAGAACTACGGCTGCGGCGCCGGAAACCTGGTGTGCTCCATCTCCGTCTCCGGCGACGTCAACCCGTGCAGTTTCCTCGGCCCCGATTTCGTCGCCGCCAACGTACGCGAGAGCTCCCTGGCCGAGATCTGGCACCGCAGCGCGGGCTTCCAGTCGATGCGGGCCCTCCCGCACACCGACCCGGTCGGCGACCACGGCCAGACCGCCACCTTCGCCGGCGGCTGCCGCGCCCGCTCCCTCGTCCTGGCCGGCTCGGTCAACGCGCCCGACCCCTGGATCGCCGAACAGGTCGACGCGGAGCGGCGATCGGGATCGGCGGTCCGCAACCCGCTCGTCGTGCTCGATGTGTCGGCCCGGCCGGGCGGCCGCTCCTGCCAGGGCCAGGGAGCGTGCGGGTAAGCCATGGGAGCCTCGTTCGACACCCGCGCCGCGTACGGCACCGGCTCCGCGTACGACTGGCTGCGCACCGACCACACCACCACCGGCAGCGCCCAGGACCTGCTGCGGCTGGCCCGCGAGCTGGAGGACCGGGGCGACCTGCGGACCGCCGCGACCGCGTACGACCGCGCGTGCATGGTCGCCCCCGCCGACCCCGGGATCGCCGAGGCGCGGGGCGACCTGCTGGAGCGGATGGCGGTGGAGGAACACGGCATCGTCTTCCGCTACATCCCGGCCGGCTCCTTTGTGATGGGCTCCGCCGGGGGTGACCTGGACGAGCGCCCGGTCCACTCGGTGCGGGTCGACGACTACTGGCTGTCCGAGACCCCGGTGAGCTGGTCGGCCTACTGCGACCTCATGGGCTGGGAGCCGCCCCCGACCGGCATGCCGCAGGAGGAGGCCGGGGGCAGCGGATCGGGGGACCCCGGCTGGTTCCTGTACGAGGCGAACAAGATCCGCCTCCAGTACTGCGAGGACGCGACCGTCCGCGCCACCGACTGGCACGCCCACGCGCCGGCCCACAAATGGGTGAGCGGAAGCGGCGAGCCGGTCGACTCCCGGACGCTGTTCGGCACGCCGCGCCGGGACGACCCCCGGCGGCCGTGGGCCTACGACCGCAAGCCCATGGTGGGCGTCTCCTGGCAGGAGGCCGAGGAGCTGTGCGAGCGGCTGTCCACCGACGCCGTCCGGTACGGCCTGCCCACGGAGGCGGAGTGGGAGCGGGCCGCGCGCGGTGGCCTGGCCGGCCGCCGCTACCCCTGGGGGGACGAACCCCCGACCCCGGAGCGCTGCGACGCCGACCGCTTCGACGAGTTCTCCATCCTGCCCATGCGGCGCCTGCCCCCCAACGACTACGGCCTGTACGCGATGAGCGGAGGGGTGTGGGAGTGGACCGCCGACTGGTACGACGCGCAGTACTACCGGGACAGCCCGGGAGCCAACCCGACCGGGCCCGCCACCGGCCGGGAGCGGGTGCTGCGCGGCGGGTCCTGGGCGGACTGCGCCGAGGCGGTCACGGTGACGTTCCGGATGTCCCGTGACGCGGACACCTGGCGGGCGGGCGGATGGGGCGCCCATATGACCCCCAACATCGGCTTCCGGCTGTGCCGCAAGGGCGCCGCGCCCGCGCCGAGGCCATGACCGGGTACCACCCCGGCGCCGTACGGGGGCTGATCGACCGGGCCCTGTCCGAGGACGAGATCCGGGACCTGTGCTTCGATCACTACCCCGAGGTGTACCGGGAGCTCGCGGCGGCCATGAGCCGCCGCGAGTGTGTGCGCAGGCTGGTCGCCTGGTGCGAGGGCCGGCACGGGCTCGACGCGCTGGTCGCCCGTGTCGCCGAGATCAACGCGGAGGCGGTGGCGGAACACGCCGAAGCGCTGACGGCCGCGACGGCCACGCCACGGCCCACCGACCCGTACCCGTACCCGGAGCCCGCCGCGTCGCCCCGCCCCCTGACGGCGGGCATCATCCACGCCCTGCCCCCCGCCCCCGGCTTCGTGGGCCGCGCGGAGGAACTGGCCGCCCTGCACCGTTTCTGGCAGGGCGGCGAGCCGGGCGTGCTGGCGCTGCTCGGTCTCGGCGGCGCCGGAAAGACCGCGCTGGCCGGGGAGTTCCTGACCCGGCTGAAGCGCGCGGGGGATCCGCCGCCCGACGAGCTGTTCATCTGGAGCTTCTACCTCAACCAGGACGTCAAGGAGTTCCTGGAGGTCGCCTACACCTACTTCAGCCACGGCGCGGTCGTACGCGGCAGCCCCATGGGCACCTTCTACCTGCTCACCGAACTGCTCACCAGGCCCGGGCGCAGACTGCTCGTCCTGGACGGCCTGGAGCGGGTGCAGCGCCCGGCCACCGACCGCCGCGGCACCTTCGGCGATCTGACCGACCGGCTGCTCGCCCAGGTCATCGACCGCCTGGCCGACGGCCTGGGCACCACCAAGTGCCTGATCACCAGCCGCCTTCCGCTGCCCCGGCTGGCGCCCTGGCAGGGCCGGGGCTACACCTGTCTCGACATCGACCAGCTGTGCCGCGAGGACGCGGTCGCCCTGATCCGCGACCGCGGCGTACGCGGCGACGAGGAAGCCCTGCACGCCCTGGTCGACGAGTTCGGCGCCCACGCCCTGACCCTCGACCACCTCAGCGGATACCTCGTCGCCTACGCCGGCGGCGACCCGGCCCGCGCCGCCGCTCTGCCCGAGCCCCGGGCCGACTCGCAGGAGCCGCAGGAGCAGCGCCTGGCGCGGGTGCTCGACGCGTACGAGACCGCGCTCAGCGAGCGGGAGTCGGCCCTGCTCGCCCGGCTGTGCGTCTTCCGCTTCGGCGCCTCCGCCGACCAGCTGCACTCCGTCTTCGCCCGCAGCGCCGGCCCCCAGATCGCGGGCCCGCTGCGCGGCCTCGACCGGAGCGACATCCTCACCACCCTGCGCCACCTCCATCAACTCCACCTCATCCTGCGCGAATCCGCCGACCTGTTCACCGTCCACCCGGCGGTCCGCGACCACTTCTACCGCTCCTTCACCGACCCGCGCACCGTCCACCAGGCCGTACGCCGCCACTACAGCGCCCTGGTCACCGGCCCCGGCGTGCTGCCGCCCGACCGCCCAGAGACCCTGGACCTGCTCGAAGAGCTGGTCCACCACTCCCTCGAGGCCGGCCATGTCGCCGAGGCCGAGGAGGTCTACCGGCTCCGCATGGGCGGCTACGAACACCTCGCCTGGCAGACCGGCCAGTACAGCCGCTGCGTCCGCGTCCTGGAGGAGTTCCCCACCTGCCCCGACCCCGGCGGCCTCCTCTGGTGCTACCGCGCGATCGGCGACCTGCCCGCCGCCCTCGCCCGCATCGACCCGGACGACACCTGGTGGCTCGCCATGATCGGCACCCTGAGAGGCCGCCTCGCCGAGGTGGCCCACCTCCTGCGCGGCGCCCGCCACGACCCCATGCTCGCGGTCGCCCGCGCCCTCACCGGCTCCCTGCCCATCGGCGAACTGGCCACCGCCCCGGTCTGGCCCGGCATCCCGCTCTCACCCGCCGAGTGCCTCCTGGACGCCGGCCTGCCCGAACCGGCCCGCGCCTACGTCACCCGCGCCCGCGCGGCCCTGGCCGACGCGTCCCGGGACATCGCCTGGAATGACGAGATCGCCCGCTACGACCTGATCGAGGCCGCCCTCGCCTGCCACTCCGGCGACCTGGTCCTGGCCCAGAGCCTGCTGGACAAGGCCACCCAGTGGATCGTCACCTCCGGCTCCCAGGAACACCTGTGCCTCCTCCACCTCGGCCGCGCCCGCCTCGCCCGCGCCCAGCGCCGGCACCCCCTCGCCACCACCGCCGTCCGCGAGGGCCTCCGCACCGCCGAACAGTGCGACTTCGGCCTCTACCGCCTCGCCCTCCTCCTCGAAAAAGCCGACCTCGCCCTCGACCTCGACGACCCCCACACCGCCGCCGCCACCGCCGCCACCGCCCTGCGCACCGCCTCCGACCCGGCCCGCCACCACGTCTGGGCCACGGCCCGAGCCGGCCACCTCCTCGCCGCAGCCCAAGCCCGCCTCGGCGACCACCCCCAGGCCCGCGCCCAACTGACCCGCACCATCGCCCTCCAACGCGACATCGGTGACCCCCGGCTGGCGAGCTCCCTGGAGCTGCTGGAGCGGATCGAGCGGATCGAGCGGATCGAGCAGCGCCCGTAGCCCCGGCCCGTGGCCCCGCCCGGATCAAATTCTCGACGGGAAGTGATCGCGGGTGGTTAGGGTGAGGACATGCTTTGACGCCTGCCCGCAAGCCGGGCACCCCCGCCGCCTCCTTCGTACGGCCCATTCGGGCCCCATCCGATTCCGGACCCCACGAAGGAGACCTTTCGCATGAACACGTCGACACCCATCGACGTCCCCGACGCCTTCGCCGCGTCCTACGGCGCGCACGGCGCCTCCGAGCGCGCCTGGATCGCCGGGCTGCCCCGGCTCGGCGGTGACTTCCTGGACCGCTGGGAGCTGCGGCCCGACGGGGCTGCCGCGTTTGGCATGGCCTCGCTGGTGCTGCCCGTGCGCCGGGCCGACGGTACGCCCGCGGCCCTCAAGCTCCAGCAGCTGAGGGAGGAGACCGCGGGCGTCGCCGCCGGGCTGCGGGCGTGGCGCGGCGATGGCATCGTGCGCCTGCTGGAGCACGACGAGGAGAGCTGCACACAGCTGCTGGAGCGGCTGGACGCGAGCCGGACCCTGTCGTCCGTGGCCGACGACCAGGCGGCCATGCGGGTCCTGGCCGAGCTGATGGCGCGGCTGACCGCCGTGGCCGCACCCGAGGGGATCCGGCGGCTGGACGACATCGCCGCCGCCATGCTCGACGAGACCCCGCGGGCCGTACGGGCGCTGCGCGACCCCGCCGAGCAGCGGCTGGTGCGCAGCTGCGCGTCCGCCGTGGCCGAGCTGATCGGGGAGCCCGGGGACCGCCTGCTGCACTGGGACCTGCACTTCGACAACGTCCTCGCCGGGGAGCGGGAGCCCTGGCTGGCCATCGACCCCGAGCCGCTGGCCGGCGACCCGGGCTTCGAGCTGCTGCCGGCGCTGGACAACCGGTGGGACGACGTGGTGGCCACGGGCGACGTCGACCGCGCGGTGCTCCGCCGCTTCGACCTGCTGACCGAGGTCGTCGGGCTGGACCGGCGGCGGGCGCTCGGCTGGACGCTCGGCCGGGTGCTGCAGAACGCGCTGTGGGACATCGAGGACGGCAAACCGGCGCTGGAACCGGTCCAGGTCGCCATCGCCACGGCCCTGCTGCGCCGCCGCTAGGCCGGGCGGTCCTGGCGCGGGGCGAGCAGCCGGTCGAGGGCGCGGCGGGTGCGTTCGGGGGCCTCCGGGGCGGCGAAGAGCTGGATCTCCTGGTTCAGGGCCATGTAGAGGCCGCCCATCTCGTACGCGACCTGCTCCGGGTCGGTGTCGCCCGGCAGGTCGCCCGCCGCGACGGCGACGCGCACCTCACCGGCGAGCCGGCGTCGCCACAGCCGGAACAGGCGGGCCACCGCGTCGCGTACGAGCCCGTCGCGGGCGTCGAATTCGATGGACGCGGTGGTGAAGAGGCAGCCGCCGGGGAAGGTGTCGCGCGCCGTCTCCAGGTAGGTGATCCATGCCTCGCAGATGGCGCGCAGCCGGGGCAGCCCCGGCTGCGCGTCCCGCGCGGGCTCCCACACCAGCCGCGAGAAGACCGCCGCCGCTTCGTCCAGGGTGGCGAGTTGCAGCGTCTGCTTGGTGCCGAAGTGGCCGAGCACACCGGCCTTGCTCATCCCCAGGTCGGTGGCGAGACGCCCGATGGTCAGCCCTTCGAGGCCCTCGACGGAGGCGATGGCGACACCGCGTTCCACGATGCGCTCCCGCGTTCTGCGGGCTTCGGCGACCGACTTGCGTGGGCTCATGCCGCCAGGATACCCAGCCCGCCCCCATTTAGCTTCCGACCGATCGGTTGCTATATTCCGGGCGAGGCGACGCGAGTCGATGGGCAGCGTCGTACGACCCGAGGAGAACAGCCGTGTCAGGAAGCCGCATTGCCGCCCTGGGGCACTACCAGCCCTCGCGCGTGCTCAGCAACGACGATCTGTCGGCCATGGTCGACACCAGCGACGAGTGGATCCGGCGCCGCACTGGCATCGCCACGCGCCGTATCGCGGCGGCCGACGAGTCGGTCACCGACATGGCGGCCGCCGCCGCGGGCAAAGCGCTCGCCGGATCCGGATTGCGGCCCTCCGACATCGGCCTGATCACCGTGGCCACCTGCACCGCGATCGACCGCTGCCCCTCCACCGCCGCCCAGGTCGCGGCCCGCCTCGGCATTCCGTCCGCCGTGGCCTTCGACCTGAACAACGGCTGTGCGGGCTTCTGCACCGCACTCGCGAGCGCGGACCACTCCGTACGGGCCGGCGCCGCCCGCCACGCCCTGGTCATCGGCGCCGAGAAGATGTCCGACGTGACGGACTGGACCGACCGCAGCACGTGCGTACTGCTCGGCGACGGCGCGGGCGCCGCCGTGATCAGTGCCGCCGAGGACGCCGGCATCGGCCCCGTCGCCTGGGGCTCCGACCCCACCCGCGGCGACGCCGTACGCCTGGTCGACGACTGGCACCCGTACTTCGCCCAGGAGGGCCAGACCGTCTTCCGCTGGGCCACCACCGAACTCCCCGACGTCGCCCGCGAGGCCTGCCGCCGCGCCGGCCTGACCCCCGCCGACCTCGCGGGCGTGGTCACCCACCAGGCCAACCTCCGCATCATCGAGGCCCTCGTGCGCCAACTCGGCCTCCCGGAGGACGCGGTGATCGCCCAGGACGTCGTCGAGTCCGGCAACACCTCCGCCGCGTCCGTGCCGCTCGCCCTGTCCAAGCTGACCGAACGCGGCGAGCTGCCCTCGGGCGCGCCCGTGCTGCTGCTCGCGTTCGGCGGCGGGCTGTCCTGGGCGGGCCAGGTGGTCACCTGCCCCTGAGAGGCATGCCATGAGAAGCTTCCGGCCATGAACGGTGGGGCGGCGGAGCTGCTGCTCGGCGGCGTCGTCCTGCTGGGCGCGTCCGTGCAGTGGCTGACGGGGATGGGGTTCGCCCTCGTCGCCGTGCCCGCTCTCGTCATGCTGCTCGGCCCGGCCCCGGGCGTCGCCCTCGCCAACTGCGCGGCCGGTGCCATCTGCGCGGTGGGGCTCACCGGCGGCGGCTGGCGGCAGGTGCGGCTGAGCGCGATGGTCCCCCTGGTCGCGGCCTCCGCGTGCACCGTCCCGGCCGGTACGTGGGTGGCCGCCCGGCTGCCCGAACCGGTCCTCCTCGCCGTCATGGGCGGCCTGGTCACCGTGGCCGTGCTGCTCGTGATGGGCGGCACGCGCGTACCCGCCCTGAGCGGCGTCAAGGGAGCCCTGACCGCGGGCGCCGCGGGCGGCTTCATGAACTCCTCGGCCGGGGTGGGCGGCCCGCCGGTGTCCCTGTACGCGGTGAACGCGGGCTGGACCGTCCGCGAGTTCGTGCCGAACGCGCAGTTCTACGGGATTGTGGTGAACGCGTTCTCCATCGCCGCCAACGGCGTTCCCCGGCTGGACGCGGGCGTATGGGGGTTCGCGGTGGCCGGAATGGCGGTGGGCGCGGCCATCGGCAAGGCCCTCGCCGAACGCGTCCCGGAGAAGGGAGCCCGACTCCTCGTCCTCCTCCTCGCGTTGGGCGGCGGGCTGACCACGCTGGTCAAGGGCGTCTGGGCGCTGTGACCCCAACGGCCCGGCCCGGCCCGGCGACGTCCCGGGCCCCTCGGCCTCTAGCCGAGCAGCTGCTCCGCCAGCAGCAGCCCCCCGATCGCCACCATCGCGGCCCCGGAAAGGCGGGTCACCGCTCGTGCCGCCGCGGGCCGCGCCCGCAGCACCAGCCGCGCCGCCGTGCCCACCCCCGTGTAGACCGCGGCGCAGTTGGCGGTGTGCACCAGCCCCAGCAGCGTGATCTGCGCCGCGACCGGCCAGGTCGCGCCCGGGGCGATGAACTGCGGCAGCAGCGCCAGGAACAGCAGCAGCGCCTTCGGGTTGAGGCCGCTGATCCCCGCCCCCTTCGCCGCCCGCCGCACCCACGACCCGGCGCTGTCGTCCGCGCCGGCCGTCGGGGTGGCGGGGCGGGCCAGCGTGGCTATGCCCAGCCACACCAGATACCCCGCGCCCACCACCGTCAGCGAGGTCAGCACCAGCGGTGACCGGGCCACCAGCGCCGCCACCCCGGCCGCGACCACCGCGGTCAGCGCCACGTACCCGGCCAGCAGCCCGCCCACCGCCGGCAGCACCGTACGGTCCCGCAGCCCGGCCGCGATCGCGTACGCCCAGTCCGCCCCCGGAACCAGCACCAGCAGGAAGGACACCGCCCAGAACGCGGTGACACTACCGACCGCCATGCCCTGCTCCTCTCCCTCTCTCGCGTCTCACGGGAGGGAGATTAGGTGCATAAGGCCGGAATGTGTTTCCAACCTTTCCACGGGGACAGCCCGCGAGTGGAAGAATCTTCCTCATGGATGAGGTCGATCGGAATATCCTTGCCGAGCTACAGCGCGACGGACGCCTCACCGTCACCGAACTGGCCGAGCGCGTCCGCCTCAGCGTCTCGCCCTGCCACCGCCGCCTGCGCGCCCTGGAGCGCTCCGGCGCGATCAGCGGCTACCACGCGCGGCTCGACGCCGGTGTTCTCGGTCTGACCTTCGAGGCGCTCGTCTTCGTGACCATGCGCTACGAGGACCGCGAGACCGTGGCCGCCTTCGAGCAGGCCGTCACCGACATCCCGTACGTCCTCCAGGCCCAGCGCCTCTTCGGCGACCCCGACTTCCTCCTGCGCGTGGTCACCCGCGACCTGGCCGCCTTCCAGCAGCTCTACGACGACCGCCTCGCCACCCTCCCGGGTGTGCAGCGGCTCAG
Source organism: Streptomyces sp. NPDC028305 (assembly GCF_055569495.1). NCBI lineage: Bacteria > Bacillati > Actinomycetota > Actinomycetes > Kitasatosporales > Streptomycetaceae > Streptomyces > Streptomyces sp. NPDC028305. Next base: position 105,267 of record NZ_JBVHTN010000011.1, on the reverse strand, counting down.
CTCCACGCTCGTCATGAAGAGCGTCGTGGAGAACCGTCCCCTGCCGCTGTGAGATTCGGCAGCTCCAACTCCAGCTCCACCGGAAGCCACAGCTCCGCGTCGGCTTCGGCCCCGTCCGGCGAAAAGCGGGTGCGCAGGATCTCGGGGCCGGGGCGGCTGCGGTAGGGATTCGACGGGAACCACTCCGTGAACACGTCCCGCCACAGGTACTGGATGGCCTCCGGCGCCGGCCCCGAGGTGGCGAAGACCGCCCAGGTCCCGGCCGGAACGGAGAGAACGGCCAAGCCCTCGGGGGGCACCGCCGACGTGATCACCCCGTGGTAGTAGTCGAGTTCGGTGCCTTCGGCGCGGCTCGGGTCCAGGTCGTCGCAGACCGCGACGATGCCCCGCGGTTCCAGGTCCGACAGCTTCTCCAGGTGCTCCAGGGTCCCTGGCTCGATCCCGCGGATGAAGTCGATGATCGCCTGGTTCGGCCCCAGATGGACCAGGGGCACCCGGGCCTTGAGCCCGGCGACGGCGAAGGCCGGCCGGTCCGTAACGCGATAACGCATGCTGCTGCTCCCCTCGATGGTGAGTCGGAAGGTCAACCGGGGCTGGGCGACGAGCGCGGCACCAGTGCGCCGGGCCTCACCCGGCCCGACGCCGTGCATCGCACGGAACGCCCGCGCGAACGCCTCGCCCGAGCCATAGCCGTAGCGCACCGCGATCCCCAGCAGCGACTCACGCCCCGCGAGCACCTCGGCACCCGCGACGGTGAGCCTGCGCCGCCGGATGTACTCCGACAGCGGCATCCCCGCCAGCGCCGAGAACATCCGGCGCAGGTGGTACTCCGAGGTGGCCGCGATGCGCGCCAGCCTCGCCCCGTCGATGGACTGGTCGAGATGGCGCTCGATGTGCTCCAGGGCCTGGTTCAGCCGCTCCAGCACGCCCGGTCTCCTTCCTCTCGTGCGCTCACCACGCTAGGCAGCGCGCGTCCCCCGGGACCCGACATCCTGTGCCCGATCAGGTCGGGTCCTCCGGGTACACCACCTGGAGCAGCCCGCGCACGAAGCCGTCGAGGTCGTCCAGGCCGGCGGCGGTCAGGGTCCGGGGGCCGTTGGCCAGCAGGTGGGGGATGGCGGCGTGAAGGGCGAGGGTGACGACGGCGGCGCGCTGCGGGGTGGCGGGCAGCCCGGCGGCCCTCTGGGCCAGCTCGAATCCCGCGAAGTCGGAGGTCGCGATGGGGTCGAGGATGGCCGACAGCCAGGGTTTGCGGGCCGCTTCCGCCTGCAACTCCAGGTAGGCCAGCAGGCGGGGGCGGCCCGGTCCGGCGACGTTCGCCAGGAGTGCGCGGAGCATGGCCGCCAGGCCGTCGCGGTCGCTCGGGCCCGGTCCGGTGGCCGCCAGGCGGGCCGCGGTCTCGCGGTACTGCTCCAGGCAGCGCTCGGCCACCGCGCGCAGCAGGGCGTCCCTGGTCGGGAAGTAGTTCTTGGTGGTGCCCGGCGGCACCTCCGCGGCCGTGTCGACGGCGCGGTGGGTCAGGCCGCGTCCGCCCACGTCGGCCAGCACCCCGATGGCCGCGTCGCGCAGCCGGTCCCGCCGTTCCGGATTCACCGTCGGCTCTCCTCCTCCTGGTCGCGGTTGCCAGAGTACCCCAGCCGTGGTACCACAGATGTGGTGATGGCTCGTACGCGCCAGGGGAGGGACACATGACCGGTACAGCGGTTGTCGTGGGAGCGGGAGTCGGCGGCCTCGCGACGGCGATCGGGTTGCGCCGCGCGGGCTGGACGGTGTCCATCCTGGAGCGGCGGACGGAGCCGGAGCGCTACGGCACCGCCTTCGGCATCCACCCCACCGCGCAGGCCGCGCTCGACCGCCTGGGCGTGGGCGAGGCGTTCCGCGGTCGCGCGGTCCCCTACCGGGGCGCGCGGATCCGCACCCCTCGGGGAAAGGTGCTGGCGAGCCTTCCGCTGGAACGGATCGAGCGGAAGGCCGGCCGCCCCGAACTGCTCGTCGCCCGCCCCTATCTGATCGACGCCCTGCTGGGCGAGCTGGACGCCTTCGGGGATGTGCCGTTGAAGTTCGGCGAGAACGTCCGCGATGTGGCGGCCCTGTTGGCCGGGCACGACCTGGTGGTCGGCGCCGACGGAATCCGCAGCGCCGTACGCGCCTCCCGCTTCGGCGACCGCAGCGGCCCGCGACGGATCGGGACCGTCGCCTGGATCGGCATCGCCGACTTCGAGAGCGGCGTCTACGGCGAGACCTGGGGCAAGGGCCGGTTCTTCGGCATGACCCCGGTCGAGCCGGGCCGCACCAACTGGTACGCCACCGTCCCGGAGGCCACCACCGCTGACGAACTGCGCGGACACTTCGAGGGCTGGCACGACCCCGTCCCGCGCATCCTCGCCGAGACCGCCCCGTCCACCTGGATCCGCTACGAGATGCGTCATCTCTTCCCCGCCCTGCCGACCTTCGTCCACGGTGGCAAGGTCGCGCTGGTCGGCGACGCCGCGCACGCCATGACCCCCAACCTGGGCCAGGGCGCCTGCACGGCCATCCTCGACGCGGAGGCCCTGACCCGCGCCGTCTCCGAACACGGCCCGGCGACCGGCCTGCCCTCCGCCCTCCGCGCCTACGACGCGGAACGCCGCCGCAGCGCCCAGCGGGTCGCCTTCGCCTCCCGTAACCTGCACCGCTTCATGGCCACCGAACACACCCGCGTGCGTGACCTGCTGGTCCGCATGATGCCCACGTGACCCTTGGTGCGCCTACGCCGCGATGAGCAGCGCCTCGGCGCCGACCGGTCGGAAACCCGCCGCCTGAAAGGCACGCACGCTGCGGGCGTTGCCCGCGGCCTGTTGCGACCAGACCGGCCCGCCGTCCGGCACCAGATGCCGCGCGGCCGTGGCCAGCGCCCGGCCCAGCCCCCGGTGACGTACGTCCTCGTTCACCTCGATCGCCGTCTCCCAGCGCCCGGCCACGCCCCGGCCGAGAACGACCACACCCCCGTCAGCCGCCCAGACCCGGACATCGTCCCGGCGCTTACGCGCCCTGGACACGCGCGGGTGATCGGGGTCGGCGAGCTCGCGAAGCTCCAGAGGGGGGTCGCCCGGCAGCGCACTCGCCACGGTGAGCAGGTCTATGGTGTCGGTCGACCGCCCCGTACGGGCCAGGAATGCCGCCAAGAAGCGCGGATTCATCGTGGCCGCCAACTCGTCGCAGTCGAGGGAGGCCAACGTGGCGCGTACCCACCGCGGATCCTCGTCGGTGAACACCACGGAGTGCGCGGTGAACGCGATCACCCCGGCGTCGCGGTGACTCGGTTGCGGCACCACGGTCGTGCCGCCGTCGGGCGGTGGGAAGCGCCCGTGTGCCGCCGCGTTCAGGATGTCGGCCAGGGTTTGGGGCATGGTGATTCTCGACTCCGGCTTCGATGGGACGTGTGGGACATATTCAGGAGGGTGGACTCGGGCTGTGGTTCTAGGACCACGGCCCGAGGTGTCCGGGCCCCGTGGCCAGTACCGTCGCGAGACATGGACATGGCCAAGGAACCGCGCAGCACTGAACAACGGCGGCGTGACGTACTCCAAAGACTGCGGACAGAGGAAGACATCTGGGTCGCGTCGGCGGACGCGGACGGACTGCCGTGCCTGGTGCCGCTGTGGTTCCTCTGGGACGGCACGGCGATGTGGATGTCGACCAGGCTGACCAACCCCACCGGGCGCAACCTGCGGGAAACGGGTCGGGTTCGCCTTGCGCTCGGCCATACGCGGGATGTCGTTCTGATCGACGGGCGGGTGGAAACCTTCACCGCGGAGGAGGTGCCGCCTGCCGCGGCGGACGCGTTTGTGCGGAGGTGGAGCTGGGACCCGCGGAAGGATCACGCCTCCTACGCGTATTTCAAGGTGCTTCCGCAGGTGATACAGGCATCGCATGGGGAGCATGAGTTCAAGGGCAGGCATGTGATGCGCGACGGAGAGTGGACCGATGGGTGAGTCTCATGATCGGCACACGGGGCTGGTGGGTTGGTCGGCGAGGTAGAGCGACTGTTCGCTTCGCGTGAAGGACCGTTGGACCGCTCGGCAAACCTTCCTGAGGGAGGAGGCGGGGTTGGGGAGCGAAATGTCCCACAGCCGGACCGTCGAGTCGTCGCCGGCGGTGGCCAGGGTGTGGCCATCCGGGCTAAAGGCCATCAATCCCACGACGTTGGTGGGCCTGGTCGGGGTAGTGCGCGGTATGCCCGTTGCCACATTCCACAGTCGCACCGTTTTGTCGATGCTGGCGGTGGCCAGGGTGCGGCCGTCCGGGCTGAACGCCACGGACGCCACGATGTCGGTGTGCCCGGTCAAGGTGGTGGGCGGTATGCCCGTTGCCACATTCCACAGTCGCACCGTTTTGTCGATGCCGGCGGTGGCCAGGATGCGGCCGTCCGGACTGAACGCCACGGACACCACGGCGTCGGTGTGCCCGGTCAGGGTGGCGCGTCGTTTACCGGTCGCCACATCCCATCGCCGGACCTTCCCTTTCTCCATACCCGCGGCCAGGGTGCGGCCGTCCGGGCTGAACGCCACGGACAGCACCTCCCCACTGTCCCCGGTCAGGGTGGCGCGTCGTTTACCGGTCGCCGCGTCCCACAACCGCACCTTGCCGTCCCACCCACCGCTGGCCAGGGTGCGGCCGTCGGGGCCGAACGCCACCGACCCCACGACCTGAGTGTCCCCGGTCAGGGTGGCGCGCCGTTTGCCGGTTGCCACATCCCACAACCGCACCTTGCCATCCCACCCTCCACTGGCGAGGGTGCGGCCGTCCGGGCTGAACGCCACCGACCCCACAGTGTCGGTGTGTCCGGTAAGCGCGGCGCGCCGTTTACCTGTCGCTACATCCCACAGGCGCACTGTTGTGTCGTCGCTGCCGCTGGCCAGGGTGCGTCCGTCCGGGCTGAACGCCACCGACGTCACAATCTTGGTGTGGCCGGACAGTGCGGTGCGCGGCCTGCTCGTTGCCACATCCCACAGACGCACTGTTGTGTCGTCGCTGCCGCTGGCGAGGGTGCGGCCGTCCGGACTGAAGACGATCGAGTTCACCAGGCCGGTGTGTCCGGTCAGGGTGGCGCGCCGTTTACCGGTCGCCACATCCCATAGCCGGACCTGCCCATCCTCCGCACCACTTGCCAGAACGCGGCTGTCCGGACTGAACGCCACCGACCACACACCCTCGCCATGCCCGGTCAGGGTGGTACGCGGTCTGCCCGTCGTCACATCCCACAGGCGCACCGTCTTGTCGACGCTGCTGCTGGCGAGGGTGCGTCCGTCCGGGCTGAACGCCACCGACCCCACGATCTGAAAGTCCCCGGTCAGGGTGGCGCGCCGTTTGCCGGTCGCCGCGTCCCACAACCGCACCTTGCCATCCCACCCTCCACTGGCCAGGGTGCGGCCGTCCGGGCTGAAGGCCACCGACTCCACGGTGTCGGTGTGTCCGGTAAGCGTGGCGCGCCGTTTACCGGTTGCCGCATCCCACAGGCGCACCGTTGCGTCGTCGCTGCCGCTGGCCAAGGTGCGGCCGTCCGGGCTGAAGGCCACCGACTGCACGCTCTCGGTGTGTCCGGTCAGGGTGCCACGCCGTTCGTCAGTCGCAACGTCCCATAGCCGCACCTTCCCGTCCCACCCTCCGCTGGCGAGGGTGCGGCCGTCCGGGCTGAACGCCACTGACCACATACCCTTGCTGTATCCGGACAGGGTGGTCCGCGGCCTACCGGTCGCCGCATCCCACAACCGGACCTTCCCATCCTTCCCGGCGCTGGCGAGCGTGCGGCCGTCCGGACTGAATACGACCGAGTTCACGGCCTCGGTGTGTCCGGGGAGACGGCGTTGGAGGGGAAGGGCAGCCGCGGCGAAAAGGCTGGTGGTGGCCTCCTTAGTTGGGCTGGTCCGGTACGCCTGGACCGCCAGGAGCGAGGCCAGGTCGGGGTTGGAGTCCAGGAGGCCGGCCGACTGGGCGGCCAGCTGACGGGAGAGTGCGGTCTGCTGGGCGGTGAGCGCCTGGCGCCGTTGTTGTTCGCTGGTCCGGTATTGCTGCCAGGCGACCAGTCCGGCGGTGAGAGCGAGGACGAGCAGGATCGAGACGGAGGTGGCGAACTGGCGCAGGCGCCGGGTGGTGCGGGCAGCTGCTGCTTCTTCGCGGTGGTGGGCGGCGGAGCTGCTGGTGAGGAAGTCGCGTTCCAGGGGGGTGAGGTCGCTGTGGGCGTCAGCGGTGGGGAAAGCTTCTTCGGCGGCGGCGAGGCGGGTGCCCCGGTAGAACACGCCGCGATCGCGGCCGAGGGCCTGCCAAGTGTGGGCGGCGTCGGTGAGCTGGCGGTGGAGGCGCAGGCGGTCGCGATCCTCGTCGATCCACTTCCGCAACCGGGGCCAGGCGGCGATGAGGGCTTCGTGGGCGAGGTGAACGGTGTGGCCATCGAGGATGACCAGTCGGGTTTTCGCCAGGCGTTCCAGTACTTCAGGGGCGGCGGGCGAGGTCTGGGTCACCAACTCCTCCCGAGGCGCGGGCCTTCGGGTGTCCTGTGCGCCCTCTCCCGGGGCGATCAGGCGCAACAGTGTCCGGCGAGCATGGGTGGCCTGGTCGTGGGTGAGGTGGGTGTAGAGGTCTTCGGCGGTCTGGGCGATGGCGCCGTGGACGCCGCCGGCGGCTTCGTAGGCGGTGAGGGTGAGGGCGCGGCCTTTGCGGCGGTGCCAGGTTTCCAGGAGGGCGTGGGACATCAGGGGCAGGGCGCCGGGTTCGCCGTCGACTTCGTCGATGATGCGGGCGGTCAGGGTGCGTTCGACGATGAGGCCCGCGGCCTGGGCGGGTTTGACGATGGCCTCGCGCAGTTCATCGCGGCTCATGGGCGGGACCAGGAGGGTGGCCTCTCGCAGCGCGTCGGCGAGCGGACGGTGGCCGGCCAGGTGTCCGAAGAAGTCCGCCCGTACGGCGAGCAGCACCCGCAGCCGACCAGTGGGGTCCTGGGCGGTCAAGAGGCGGTCGATGAACGCGGCGCGTTCCGCCGGGTCGGTGCAGAGGGTGTAGAGCTCTTCCATCTGGTCCACGACCAGCCACGTGTCCCCCTCTCCGCCCTCCTTCGGGACCAGCCGCTGCTCGTGGTCGCGCACGGGGTGGCCACCGGGGGTGATGACGCGCAGGGCCGCCGGACGTAAGGCAGGGTTGTCAGTGGTGCGCAGATGGGGGATGAGGCCGGCACGCAGCAGGGAGGACTTGCCGCTGCCGGACGCGCCGACCACCGCCGTTATCCGGTGGTGGCCGGCCAGACGCATCAGGTCGTCGATGAGTTGGTCGCGGCCGAAGAACAGGGCCGCGTCATCGGGCTCGAAGCGGGCCAGGCCCCGGTACGGAGGCTCGGCGTCCTCATCGGACCGCGGCTCGGTGGCTTCCTCGGCAGCCGCCTGCCGCCACCGCTCTTCCCACTCCTCGGGGTCGCCGCCGCAGGCCTGTACGTAAGCCAGCACCACCGGCAGGCTCGGCAACCGCTCCCCGGCGGCCGCCTGGGACAGCGTGCTCGCACCGTGGTCGGTCCGCGCGGCCATGGCCCGGTACGTAGGGCTGCCGGCCTCCGCCCGCAGCTTCCGCAACTCGAACGCCAACCGCTGCACCGGACCCGCGCTCGGATCCAGCGCACTCTCAGGACGCCCCGCCATCGGTCACTCCTCCCCCCCCCCGCCTCCCCCCGGACGCGGATCGACCGCCCGCCAAGCTACGCACGCCCTGCCGGGTCGGCAAGAGCTGTGAGCTGGGGCGCAGGCATTGATCAGACCGGCGGAACGGGGCTGCCATTCAATTCCCCGGCCGCTGAACTCGATGTCAGGCACCAACCGGGCCGACGCCACGGGGCGTTCGCCGGATCGGTGTTCACATCTCCACTCATCCGGAAGGACACATTCACCATGACCACACACAGGCGTACCGGGCTCGCCCTCGCAGCCGTCATGTGCGGCGCGGCGGTCGCCGCCGGCCCGGCCGCGGAGGCCATCGCGGCTCCCGCGCCGACCTCGGCTTCGAGCGCGGTCATCCAGCAGTCGGTCTCGGCGCAGGGCTCCACGGACACGGCGAAGGGAGCGGCCACCGTGCAGGCGGCGGCCCACCGTCAGTGGCGGAGCTGGATCTCCGGCGACTACCTCAACAGGCACGGCAAGAAGTGGGTGTCCCAGCCCTACAAGTCGAAGGGCAAGTGGGCGGGCGCGTTCGTGCGGTGCTACAACAACCGCGCGCAGATGCGGGTGCGGATCCTGAACGTCGATGCCGGACGGTACATCGCGGACAAGAAGGAGCGGTGCAACCGCGACGCCAGCATCAAGGTCTGGACGAAGAACTTCCAGCGCCAGGACCGCCTGAAGATCATCCTCCTGGGCAACCAGGGCTCCTACGTCTCGGCCTACTACAAGACCCGGTGAGCAGAGCGGCGCCGGGCCGGGAAGCCATACGCCCACCCGGCGCCGCCCACCTCCGCATCAGGGCCCACAGGGCGTGGGCCCGTGACTGAACACCATCTCTGACCTGCGCGGACATTCCTGGACTGTCCCGGACGCCCGGAATCGTTGCCGTAGCCGCCGGACACTCGGAGGCTGTTGCTCACCGCCTCGTGGCGGCAGCCCCGCGTCGGCATCCGTCGATGTCAGCGACGGCAGGCAAGCGGCTCAGGCCCCCGGACCTCCGAGACGTCCGGTACGTGTCCGCGCCGCAATCCACTTCATCAGCGATCCAGCGATCCAAGGAGCATCACCATGCACAGCACACTCGTGAAGTCGACGTTCCACGGCCGGTTTCAGCATCAGGAAGAGGAGGACGATTACTACCAGGGCCGCTGTTGCCGCCCATCGACTGCCTGCTGAAGTGTCAGCAGGCCACGGACAGGTCTCTACAGTCGCGGCAGCGGGTGGGTTCTGCCGCACGGAAGGCGCGTTCGCAGCCGTCGCAGGTCTGCCAGGGCAGGGGAGTGGCCGGGGGTGTGCGGGGCACGTGAGCGGGGGAGTCGGGGACGGGGAGGGGCGGTTCGCCGAGGCGGAAGGCCAGGATGCGGGCCGGGCGGGAGCGTAAGCAATCCGGGAGGCCGGTCGTGAGCGCGCCGGTGATCTGCCTCGGCCCCACGCCCGCAGCGAGCCACTGCGTGACGGCCGGGGCCAGCTCGGCCACCTCGCGCCCGGAAAGGATCAGCCGTGGGTCGGCGATCCGCAGCGAGGTGAGGACGGCGACGGCCTGCTCGTCGGCCTCGCCGAGTGGCGGCGGGGGAGCGGGTGCGGGGGTGGGTTCCGGCGCTGGTGGTGCGGGCAGGTCGCGTTGCGGTACGTCGCGGAAGTACGTACGCGTACGAATCAGCCCGCCGGGCCCGCGCTGGCGGCGCCGCTCCAGATAACCGGCGGCCTCCAACTCCCTGAGCGCCCGCGAGATCAGGATCTCGCCCTCCGTGAAGTGCTCGCACAGTGCGGCGATGCTCACGGGTGCGCCATCCGGCAGCGAGAGGATGTAGGCCGCGACGCCGATCGTGACCGCGCTTCCGCGCCGTTGCGCGAGGGCGTTCGAGATCACCGTGAAGTTGGCGTCGAGTCGAGTACGGATGTGGATCACGCCGGAGGTCGATGCTCCGGCGTCGGCGCGCGCATGCGCGTTAGACTGCGGCTCAGCCATCGGGAAGGTCTCTTCTTCCTGATCGGTCAGGCCCTCGTTCGGGATGCCAGTCCCGGCCGGGGGCCGTCGTCTGTTTGGGGTTGTTTCGGCGAACGTAACCGCATGCATCCCGCACCCGCAAGCCGGTCACTCGTACGGGTGATGCGGGGGAAGGGAGGGTGGGTGGGGGGTTCTTTTCCTCAGGTTCTTTAGGGGAGTTCGTGGCCCACCGGGCCCCCGCGCACGAGGACCCGGCGGGGCGGGAACACCGACTACGGCTGACTTCGACCGGCTCCCGGTGGGCTCAGGGACGGTGGCCGGTCTTCAGTCTGGTTATGAAGACCGCCCAGGATGTCATCGGGAAGAGCAGCGCCGGGCCTTGAGGGTTCTTGCTGTCACGGACTGGTACGACGCCGGGGATCCCGTCGGCCACCTCCACGCAGTTGCCACCCTCCTGATTGCTGTAGCTGCTTTTGCGCCAGGCGGCGCCGTTCAGATCGGGACGGGACACTCGCTCCACGGTGGTTGCCCTCCATCACGGATCGGATCATGTCGAGAGACATGTATGGGGGCAGAGATACTGCCCGCAGCCGATCGTAGGTCACCGCAAAGCGCCTTACTTCGCTTGGTTCTTCGATGAGTTGGCCGTAATGGGCGCCTTCGGTGTAGGTCACTTCCGAGCTGTCCGGCAACGTCAGCACGGTCATGGAACCGCCCATCACGTCGTGCTCGCCCTGCTCGAACGGCAGCACCTGCACGGTGATGTGGCGCTGCTCCGATGCCTCCAGCAACCGGGCCAACTGCTCCCGCATGACGGCCGCGCCGCCCACCGGACGTCTCAGTACTGACTCGTCCAGGACGACCCACAAGTCGGGCCGGTCGATGGACGTGAGCCGGTTCTGCCGACCGAGACGGGCGGCGACTCGCTCCTTCAAGTGCTCCTCGCCCGTGAGCGACAGACCAACACTCAGGACGGCCCTCGCGTAGTCGTCCGTCTGTAACAGGCCAGGGACGACATGCGCCGCGTACTCCTTGATCGACACCGCCCGTTCCGAGTAAGCCATGAACGCCCGCGACCAGTCCGGGAACGCCTCGCGGTACACGTACGGCCACATGTCGATCAGCAGGTTGTCCGCCCCGAGGGCGGACTCGAGCCTCTGCGTCAGCTCAAAGGTCGGTTTCGCTCCCAAGGCCCGCTCGATTTGAGTGATCCGGGAGCCGACCACGTGCGTCTTCGCGCCCAGCTCCACCTGGGTCAGCCCTGCGGCCATCCGGAGTCTGCGCACCTGCGAACCGAACAGCGCCGCCATGGACGACTGGGGATCAATACCTTTGGCCAAAACATCACTTCCGTTCCTTACGGGATGAGAGGTAATGCGTTACGGCCTTTTGAGCGTAGCCCTGCCAGGCGAACCTTGAGTACGGAACGTCACGATGCGCACACGCTGCGAATCGTGCGAAAGAGCGATGGACAGAAATGGACAACAACCGTGCTGAAGGCGACCACCACGCTGCCGGACGAAAGCGCGCAGCTCCCCTCGACACCGCGCGGGGCCCGGCTCGCCAGGAGGCTCGCCGTGCGGCGCATGGAGGAGTGGGGGTTTTCGCCCGCCTCGGACACGTCCTGCACCGTGTCGCTGCTGGTGGCGGAGCTCGCCTCCAATGCCGTACGCCACGGGCGCGTGCCCGGGCGGGACTTCCGGCTCCGCGTCACCGTCGAAGTGCCGACGCGCACCATTCGCATCGAGGTCTCGGACGCCCGCGAGGACCGGCTCCCGGCCAGGCCGCCGACTCCCTCAGCTGAGGAAGAGGCGGGTCGAGGGCTGCTGCTCGTGGAGCAGCTGGCCACGCGCTGGGGCGTGACCCCTCGTAACCCGGTCGGGAAAACGGTGTGGGCGGAGGTGGCGGTCGGGGCGTCCAGCTGACCGGTCCGCTTGGCTCGGCTCAACGGGCATAAGGGTCGTCCGGCTCCTGCTTGGTGGTGGCGTCCTGGTCGGCGCGGAAGGCGTTCAGCGAGATGTCGGGAGCAGTGCGGGGCATGGCCGCGAACTCGCCGCGCGGGACGAACCGCCTGCGGTGCCCGTCCCGCGTGAGGGTGAAGGCCTGAGCTTCCTGGGCGGCGTCCATGATCTCCTTGGACCTGGTGCGCAGATCGCGTTGGGTGATTTCAGGCTTTCCGCTCATATCGCCTACGGTAGTCGTCCGTGCCAGCCGGTGCTACAGGGTGCCAATGGCTTCGCGTCGGAACTACTCGCCCGCGCGGCCCGTCCCCGCGGTGGCCGACAGCGCGGTGATGCTGTCGCCGGTGGCGACGTAGAGCCGCCCGAAACCGGCCGCGGCTTCGAAGGTCTCCGACGGCTTGTGCTTCCACCGTGATTTACCGTTCGCCGCGTTCACGGCCCAGATGAACGGCCACCGATAGTCGTCGTCCGGCTCGTAGTAGTAGCCCACGTCGCTGGCGATCCGCTGGCCGACCAGGACGTAGACGGTGGAGTCGGCGACCAGGAGGTTCACCAGGCCGACCTTGCCTTCGGGCATCACGGAAGAGCGCCACTTCTCTTCACCGGACCGGGGGTCGAGCGCGTGGAGCGTCAAGGTCGTACGTCCGGCGGCGTCCGCGGTCTGCGTGGTGACAAAGACCTGCGAGCTGTTCGCGTTCGCCGCCGGGATACCGAAGCCTCCGTACCCTTTCGCGGGTCGTTTCTTGGTCCAGATCCGGTCTCCGGTGGCGGGGTCGAAGGCGGTCAGCCGGTCGGCCGCGTAGACGAGGGCGCCGCCCGACGCGCACAGGTTGGGGAGTTGGCTGACATCGCCCATGGCCTCGGGCAGAGGCGTCGTCCATCCCGGAGCGCCCTTCTTCCGGGCGTTGAGCACCTGGAGGCGGGCCTGCTGTCCGCTGCCGTAGGTGGAGAGCAGGTGAAACACCCGGTTCCCGGAGGGCGGCACGACCACGGTGGCGAATCCGGCGGACTTGGCGAACTCGCGCTCCCAGATCTTGCGGCGCGACGCGATGTCCACCGCCCAGACCATGTTGAAGTTTCCTCTTTCGATCGTGCTGCCGGTGGCGTAGACGATCCCGTCCCGCCCACCGGACATTGAGCCGATGTAATACGGGTGCGGGGCAACGGGCGCTGACCATGTCCGCTTCCCCCTCGCGAGATCCACGGCGACCACTTGTGCGTCCACGTCGCTCGCGGCATCGACGGGGAGCGGGCCCCCGGCGCCGAGATAGAGCATGCTGTCACGGACCACACCGGCGCAGACTCCCCTGGCCCCGAGGACGTCCACGCCCAGCAGCGGCAGTCTCCAGCGCGTGTTTCCCGCTGTGTCGAAGCTCCACACCGCTTCGGCGGACTCGTCCGAGTCCGGCCGAGCCCCGATCCACAGGACGCCGCCCTTGTGCGCGATGAGTGAGTCGATCCTCGGGACGCTGCTCCGCCACAGCGGACGCGCTTCCGCCACATCGGCGATCTTGGGCGTCGAGCCCGAGTCCGAGTCCGTGCCCCTGCCCTTGCCGCCGCCAAGGCTCTTCGCGGCGATCACCCCACCACCGATCAGGGCGGCCGCTCCTCCGGCCAGGCCCAGCATTGCCCGGCGGCTCGGTCGCCCGGCCGTCGGTGGCTGCGCGGCCGTCGGTGTCAGGGCGGCCGGCTCGGTGTCGAGCGCCGCGAACGGGACCCTGCTGTCCACGACTTCGGTGACCTGACTGTCCGGGGCCAGCGCGGCCAGGACGTCCGCGATGGCCGGCCGATCGTCCGGCTCCTTGGCCAGACACGCCTCGACGGTGTCCCGGAGAGCCCCCGAGAGGTTGCCGAGCCGCGGCGGTTCGTTGATGATCCGGTGCACGATCGCGGGAATGGTCTCCGCGTCGAAGGGGCCGCGCCCGGTGGCGGCGAAGCCCAGGACGGCGCCGAGCGAGAACACATCACTCGCGGGCCCGGCCTGGTCCGCGCGCACCTGTTCCGGCGACATGAACGCGAACGTGCCGATGACCACGCCCAGGGACGTCAGCGCACTGGCGTCCACGGAACGGGCGATGCCGAAGTCGATGATGCGTGGCCCGTCGGTCGCCATGATGACGTTGCTGGGCTTGAGGTCGCGGTGCACCAGACCACACCCATGGATCGCCGCCAGTCCTTCGGCGAGCCCGGCCCCCAGGGCGTGCAGGGCGTCCGGGGTGAGCGGGCCGTCCGTGGTGACGACCTCGTGCAGGGAGGGGCCGGGGATGTACGCCGTGGCCAGCCATGGCGATGTCGCGTCGGGGTCGGCGGCGATGACCTGCGCGGTGTGGAAGCCGCCGACGAGCCGCGCGGCCTCGACCTCCCGGGTGAAGCGGCGGCGGAACTGTGGATTCCTGGCGTGCTCGGGGCGGATCACTTTGACCGCGACGTGACGGCCGCCGGGAGATCTGCCGAGGTAGACCTGCCCCATGCCACCGGCGCCGAGCCGCCCCTCCAGGACGTAGGGGCCGACCTGGTCGGGGTCTGCCGGGAGCAAGTCGTCCATCAGCGTCCTTTCCGGCCCCGGGCGTCGTTCCCGGCCCCCATGCCCGCTGCCCCTGACCGGAGTTGTCCGGGGACGGTCGAGCGCAGTTTGCCAGACGACATGCGGTGAAGGGCAACGGAGCGGCGGAACCACGAGCCTGGACGGGCGGTCGGTCTGCTGCGATCAGCCGAGGAAACGCGTGTAGGCCCCCGGGGCGGCCAACGCCGCCCCGGAAGCCCCATCACTGCTGGTCGGTGCCGCCTAGAAGCCCTTGCAGCGGGCCCCCGACTGCCAGGGCGCCTTGGCGCCGACGCAGACGTAGACCACGACGCCCTTCGAGGAGGAGTCGCCCCACTGGAAGTGCTTGACTCCGCGCGAAGGCCCGTCCGTGGCCAGCGGCCCCGACCACTGGCGCACCCAGCGGCCGGTGTGCTTCTTGTCGTACCTCACGTACGCCCGGGCGGCCTTGCGGTCCCTGCTGCTGGTGTCCTGCACCCAGGAGGACGAGTAGTCGATGCGCGCGTTGTATCGGTTGTCCCAGCAGATGTGGGTGGCGGCGCGGGCCCCCGACACACTGCCGCGTGCGGAGCGGTGGTGCGGCCAGTTCCTGCCGCACTCCAGCCCCGCGGTCGGGGACGCGGTGGCGCTCTTCTCACTCGTGGCGGCCTTGGCGTCCGAGGACGCGGCGAAGGACGTGGTCGCCTGGGGGAGAATGAGGCTGCCCCCTAACACCGCTGTGCTTGCAGCGAGTATCAGCCTCTTGCTCATGGATATCACTCGATCCTTTGTCGCTTGTTGCTCCATGGGTCTTTGACCTGCGGGAGTGTTCTCCAGCAGGCGCTTGCGCGCTCTCGGCCCCCTGGACGCGCGGGCCACGGGCGCGGCTACGAGTTCATTCTGTGGACCGGGGGCGGTGACGTCGTTCGCCGAGAGCGCCCAGTACTTAGCTTTCGGCGCCAACTGCACATACCGGCACGTCGCGACCGAAACGCGGATGCGGGTGCCGTACGGACACCCCTAGGCTGCGCCCACGGGGAGGGCCAGGCGCTGTATCGACCATCAGTGGATCGGAGACCACGGGGTATGACCAGTCAACTTTTCGCGATCTGCTTCAACGCGACCCGGCCGTCGGACCTGGCGCGGTTCTGGTCCGGGGTCCTGGGCTGGGCGGTGGCCGACGGTCCGGACGACGATGTCGCTGTTCTGCCCCCTGATGCTGCCGGGTTCCGCATCCGTTTCCTGCCGAGCCAGGAGCCGAAGATCGGCCAGAACCGGGCGCACTTCGACCTGACGAGCACCTCCCCGGCGGATCAGCAGCAGACGGTGGCCAGGGCGCTGGAGTTCGGCGGGAAACACATCGACGTGGGCCAACTCCCGGAAGAGCGGCATGTGGTGCTCGCCGATCCGGACGGCAACGAGTTCTGCGTGATCGAGGCGGGCAACAAGTTCCTCGCCGACACAGGCTTCATCGGAGCGCTGGCCTGCGACGGTACGCAGGAGGTCGGTTACTTCTGGAGCGAGGCGCTGCGGTGGCCGCTGGTCTGGGACCAGGACCAGGAGACCGCGATCCAATCGCCGACCGGTGGTACGAAGATCACGTGGGGTGGTCCTCCGGTGGCGCCGAAGACGGGCACGAACAGGCTGTACTTCGAGCTGGCGCTCCCCGCCGACGCCGACTGGGAGGCGGAGGTCGATCGCCTGATCTCGCTCGGCGCGACGCGCACCGACATCGGCGAGGGTGACGGCGTCCGAGTGCTGATGCTCGACCCCGACGGCAACGAGTTCTCCGTAAGGAGGCCCCGGTAGCGGGGCTGGCTGTCGTCGGGTGGCCTGTGTTTCACAGGCGTTCGCCTGTGTCCGCCGCCATCCACGTCCGGTCCAGGGTCAGAGCGGGCCCAGCACCTCTCTGGGTACGGCTGCCAGCTCAAGGGTTTCGAGCACAGTGAGCAGTTGCCGCTCCTCGTAGCGGAAGTGGTTCTCCATGATCGCGGCGATGCCTTCGAGGTGCTGGTCGAGCTCCTCAGGCGGCGCGGCCCGGTCGACCGCGGCACGGAGGCTGCCGAGCAGGTGGGCGATCATCGAATGATCCTGCTCGAGCGAGCGCAGCACCGGGCGCAGTTCTGGGTGCGCGGCTGCGATGGCCGGGAACAAGGTGCGGTCTTCGCCCTGGTGGTGGCCGTCGAGAGCCGTGCAGAAGCCGTGGCAATACAGCAGCAGTTCACGGGTGGCCGATTCCCCGGGGGTGCCGTCGGCGAGGGAGGCGCGGGTCACGGACAGCGCCTCGCGTAGTCGGCGGTGCACCTGACGGAGTTCTTGGCTCCAGGCAACGAGCCTGGTCGTCTCGCGCTCAGTCACGCGAGAGCGAAGGGTGCGACGAGTACATCGTCGGCCTCCTTCGATCCGGCGCCTCCATGCCTGACACGGTCTGCCACCGGCACGCGACGCTTCCCGCACACTACCGCACTTGCTGGCGTCTTTTCCCTGGTCACTGTCGTGTTAGCGGGATGTTAGTGGGGCGGCAGTGGTGCGGTAGTGGCCCCGGCCAGAGTTGTTGTCGTACCGAGCAGACGACGACACCAACTGCCCTTGGGGGACCCGAAATGCGCTCCAACACCACTGCCCGTATCGCCCGCCGCCGCTCCTTCCGCGTTGCCGCCGCGGTCCTGACCGCGGCGGCCGCGCTGACCCTGACGGCCTGCAACGGTGACGCGAAGTCCGCGGGTCCGGCCGATGGGGCCCCGGCCGGGTCAAGCAGCTCCTCGGGTTCCTCGGGTTCCTCGGGTTCCTCGGGTTCTTCCGGTGGTGCGCAGGGTTCCGACGCGAAGGGCAAGGGTGGCTCGGAGGCGGGCGGCGAGCAGGCCGCCGCCGAGGGTGGCGGCAGGGCGCACGCGGGTGTCGAGCGGTGCCGGACCGAGAACCTGGAGGCCGCGTTCGCCACGGGTGAGGACGCGCTTCCGGTGCCGGATGAGGACGGGGGCTCGACGACCGCCTCGATCGTGCTGATCAACAAGAGCACCAGCTCCTGCCGGATCGGCGGTTTCCCCGGTGTGGACCTGACCTCGATCAACGGTGGCGAGCGCTGGTCGCTGGCCCGGTCCTCGCAGAAGTGGAGCTCCTTTGAGCTGGAGGGTGGCCAGAGCACCTCGTTCACCCTCAACCTTGCCTTCACCAAGGAGGAAGAGGGCTTCTACCAGCCGGCCTGGGTCGAGATCACCCCGCCCAACGAGACCAAGTCCCTCAAGATCGAGTGGCCCTGGGAGAACGACTCCCTCGTCGACCAGCGCGGCGCCACCCGCCCCGCCACCTTCGTCAACCCCATCGGCTGACCAACCCACAGTCGCCCACGGAAGCCATCAAGGTCCGCTGCCCCGGTGCGCCACACCAGGGCAGCGGACTTTCCGTTTCACCATCAGATAGGCGCTGCCTATACGGGGCATCGATTTTTGGTCGTGGACCCTCCCGCGGACAGCCCGGTTCACTGTGGCTCACATCAGCGCGGACCGATCGGGCTCGGCCTCGCGCGATCAGGGAGGCTGCAATGACGCATACCCCGGACACCGAGCGAGTCGCGGCGAAACCGTGGTACCGGCAGTTGTACGTCCAGGTGCTGGTGGCCATTGTGGTCGGCATCGTGCTGGGCTGGAGGTGGCCGGATCTGGCCACTTCCATGGAGCCGATCGGCACGACGTTCATCACCGCGATGAAGATGCTGATCGGCCCGATCGTCTTCCTGACCATCATCGGTGGGATCGCCGGGGTCGCGGACCTGAAGAAGGTCGGGCTCACCGGCCTCAAGGCGCTGACGTACTTCCAGGCCGGCACGATCGTCGCCCTGCTGACCGGGCTGGTGGCGATCAACGTCTTCCGCCTCGGCGACGGCGTACACGCCGACCCGTCGACCCTGGACACCTCGGGCGACGCCGGTCAGTACATCGCGAAGGGCGAGCACCAGCACTGGTGGGAATTCCTCACCAATATCGTGCCGAGCAACGTCTTCGGCCCGTTCGTCGAGGGCGACATCCTTCAGGTGATCTTCCTGGCGGTGATCTTCGGCATCGCGCTCAAGGCCGTGGGGAAGGCGGGCGAGCCGTTCATCGCGGGCGCCGGCCGGCTGACCGAGGTCGTCTTCAAGGTGCTGTCGTTCGTCATGAAGGCCGCCCCGCTCGGGGCCTTCGGCGCGATGTCGTACGCCATCGGGAAGTACGGTCTGTCCACGCTGACCAGCCTCGGATCGCTGATCCTGCTCTTCTACGCCACGTCCGTCCTGTTCGTCGTGGTCGTGCTCGGCGGTGTGCTCGCCGCGTATGTGAAGCTCAACATCTTCCAGCTCTTCCGCTACTTCAAGGAGGAGTTCTTCCTGATCCTCGGCACCTCGACCGCCGAGCCCGCGCTGCCGGGGCTCATGCGCAAGCTCCAGCACATGGGGGTCGAACGCTCCACGGTCGGGCTGGTCGTGCCGACCGGCTACAGCTTCAACCTCGACGGTGCGGCGATCTACCTCTCGCTCGCCACGCTCTACATCGCCCAGGCCACCGACACGCCCCTGTCCATCACCCAGCAACTCGGCCTGCTCGCGGTCATGCTGCTGACGTCCAAGGGCGCGGCCGGGGTGGCCGGCGGCGGTTTCATCGCCCTCACCGCGACGCTGTCGACGGTCGGGCACGTTCCGGCGGCGGGCATCATGCTCATCTTCGGCATCGACAAGTTCATGTCGGAGTGCCGGGCGCTGGTGAACTTCTTCGGCAACGCCGTCGCCACCCTCGTGGTCGCCAGGTGGGAGAACGGCGTGGACCTGGCGAGGGCGAGAGCGGTCCTCTCCGGCCGCGCGGCGGACCGACAAACCATGACCCCCGTGCCCGTCCAAGCCGGCCACGGATCCGGGCACGGCTACGGCCACGGCTACGGAGGTACGGAAACCAGCAGGTAGCGGTGGACCGGGCGGCGGCTGCCCGGCGGATAGGTTGGCCCTCCGCAGCCGAAAACGACCGGGGAGGCACCATGGACGCCCGGCAGCTCGAGTACTTCCTGGCCATCGTCGACCACGGCGGCTTCAGCAAGGCCGCCGCCGCGCTGCACGTGGCACAGCCCTCGCTCTCCCAGGCCATGGCCAACCTGGAGGCCGACCTCGGGGTGGCCCTCTTTCACCGGGTCGGCAGGGGAGTGGTGCTCAGTGAGGCGGGCGCGGAGCTCCTGGAGCCCAGCCGGCGCGTCCTGCGGGACCTGGCCGCCGTACGGGACACCGCCGCCGCGCTCACCGGGCTGCACGGCGGCACCGTCGAGGTCGCCACCATGCCCTCGCCCGGCATCGAGCCGCTGACCACGCTCATCCAGCGCTTCGCCGAGCTGCATCCGTCCGTCACGGTGAGCACGCGGGCCGCCTTCACCCCGGACGAGGTCGTCTCGCTGGTCCGCAGCGGCGCCTGCGAACTGGGCCTGTTGGGCAGCGCCGCGCCCGCGCACCCGTCCGGGCTGGATGTCCTGCACGTCGAGGACCAGCCGTTCGTGGTCGTCGCGGCGCCCGGCGGGGCGATCGAGGACGGGGTCACGATCCGGCCCGAGGACCTCGCGGGGCAGAAGCTGATCGCGTCCCGTCCGGGCAGCCTGATGCGAAGCATCGTCGACGACATCACCGCGGGCGGCACGGGGACGGAGATCGTGGCGGTCGTCGACCACCGGACGTCCATCCTGCCGCTGGTCCTCACCGGGGTCGGCGCCGCCGTGCTGCCATCCTCCTGGACCCGGCTGGCGCGCCGCTGCGGCGCCGTGGTCGCGCCCATCGAACCGACCGCCCAGCTGCATGTGGCGATGGTCGGCCTGCCCGCCCACCTCACCCCCGCGGCCCACGCCTTTCTCGCCCTGACCAGGTCATTCGCCCAGCGGCGGGCGCGGAGCGACGGACCCGAAGGCTGACGCGCAACGCCTACGCGTAACGCTTGCGCGGAACCCATCGGCCGCACCTATGGGTCGCATCGGAAGCACATCTTGGACGCGCCGCGACCGCCCTGTGTTGACTCGAACCGACCGCACCCCAGCGAGCCGGAGGGCCGCCGCCATGACCGCACCTCGTACGTTCCGTATCGCCGCCATCCCCGCCGACGGTGTGGGCAAGGAGGTCGCCGCCGCCGGACGTGCCGTCCTGGACGCCCTGGCCGAGGACTCCGCCGGGGCCTTCGCGTTCGAGTGGGAGGAGTTCCCCTGGGGCTGCGAGTACTACGAGCGCACCGGCAAGATGATGGACGAGGACGGTCTCGACCAGCTGAAGGACTTCGACGCCATCTACTTCGGCGCCGTCGGCTGGCCCACCGTCCCCGACCACATCAGCCTCTGGGGCCTGCGCCTGAAGATCTGCCAGAGCTTCGACCAGTGGGCCAACATCCGCCCCGTCCACTTCCTCCCCGGCGTCACCAGCCCGCTGCGCAAGGCCGACGACACCGAGCTCGACTGGGTCGTCGTCCGCGAGAACAGCGAGGGCGAGTACGCCGGCCTCGGCGGCCGTAACCTCTCCGGGCGCGGCCAGGGCGGCGAAGTGGCCGTCCAGACCGCCCTGTTCACCGAGGTCGGCTGCGAACGCATCACGCGCTTCGCCTTCGACCTCGCCCGCACGCGCACCCGGCGCAAGGTCTCCTCCGTCACCAAGAGCAACGCCCAGCAGTACGGCATGGTGCTGTGGGACGACGTCTTCAAGCGCGTCTCCGCCGACTACCCGGACGTGGAGACCGAGAGCGTCCTCGTCGACGCGATGTCCGCGAAGTTCGTCCTCCGCCCCGAGGACCTCTCCGTCGTCGTCGCCTCCAACCTCAACGCCGACATCCTCTCCGACCTCGGTAGCGCCCTCGCCGGCAGCCTCGGCCTCGCCGCCAGCGCCAACCTCAACCCGGAGCGCCGCTTCCCCAGCATGTTCGAGCCCGTCCACGGCTCCGCCCCCGACATCGCGGGCCAGGGCCTGGCCAACCCGATCGGCGCGGTTGGCAGCGCCGCCCTGATGCTCGACCACCTCGGCCTCCCCGCCCAGGCCGCCCGCCTGCACCGGGCGATCGAGGCCACGACCGCCGCCGGCATCCTCACCCGCGACCTCGGCGGCACGGCCACCACCGACGACGTCACCAAGGCCCTCATCGACGGGCTGAACGCCTGACGGCGCTCAGCGGAATCTCCCGGCCGATGGGGCAAAGGGATTGGGCGTATCGCAACGGCCTGATCTTGAAACATGAAAATGGATATGGATCACGAGAGGCTTCCGCGGCCCTCTCAGCCGTCAAAGATCGTTTCGGGCATCGGCGCGAAAGCAGGCACGCCTGTTCGATCAATAGTGGGCGGTAAGGCGAATAATCAAGCCATGTACTTCCTGTCCACTTGCCTTCTCCTGCCCCGGCGACACCATGGTCTGGCTGCGCGAAAAGCGCATCGCACCGCAACCTGGGACGGTCGGGAGACGGATGAAATACGCGTGGCCGGATGCCACCTTCCTCGGGCGGCTGGGGAGCGGCGCCTTGGAAGATCTGCTGAGTCAGGGGACCCCCATGGAGTACCCGACTCATCGTCACCTCTTGCAGCAGGGTGATCAAGGTCGGCACGTCTTGCTGCTCACCCGCGGCGTGGTCAAGGTCGTCGCCAGTTCGGAGAGCGGTTACGAGATGCTGCTCGCCGTCCGGGTGGCCGGTGACTTCGTGGGTGAGATGGCCGCGTTCGAGGACCGCCCCCGATCCGGCACCGTCATCGCCTGTAGTGACGTGAGGGTTCGCGTCATCCAGATGCCCGCGCTGGAGACCTTCCTCACCCGCCACCCGGACGCGATGAAGGCCATGCTGGGCATGCTGAGCGGGCGACTGCGCTGGGCCAACCGGCGTCGCGTCGACTTCCGCGCCTATGACGCGACCACCCGACTGGCGCGGGTGATCGCGGAACTCAGCCGGACATACGGTTCGCGTGTGACGCTCAGCCAGTCCGAACTGGCCTCGCTCGCCGGGTTGGCCACGCCGACGGCCGAGAGGGCGCTCGCGTCTCTCTCCCGACGGGGGCTGGTGGAGCGCGGCTTCCGGCAGATTACGGTCTGTGATGTGCCGAAGCTCCTCGTGTTCGCCAAAGTATTTGATGAGAACCCATATTGAGATGGAATCAAGGACCGATCATCCTCCTAGCGTCTCCGGCAGCACTTCGCAGGAAGTGCCGTCAGAGAGAGGAATGGCCGGGTGGCCGAGTGGTCCGGGTTCTACCCCTGCACATGCGTAGCCGTTGACGCGCAGGTATACGGAGGCAACAACGACCGTAGACAGTCCGAGATCCAGCACGACTTGCCGCGGCTCCTTTCCCGAGCCGCGAGGAGCACCGGACTGGACCGTTCCCATTGGCAGATCCAGCGCAAGGGGGACGAGGAACTGGCCGTCCATCCCATGGACGGCACGGAGCCGCGCCTGGTCGACGACTTCGTCCGGCACCTGGTGTCCGAGCTGCGCGCGTACAACGAAGTGCGTGTCCCCTCCGCCCGGATGAGGCTGCGGGCCGCCGTCCACCACGGTCCGGTGGAACTGGCGGACAACGGGTTCGCCGGCTCGACCGTGGTCACCACCGCACGGCTGCTCAGCTCCCGTCACCTCTACGACGCCTTGAAAGCACACCACGGCGCCCACCTTGCGCTGCTGCTGTCCGACGACGTCTACCGGTCCACGGTGGCCGGCGGGCACACCACCCTCTCCGGCGCCGACTTCCGCCGTGTCGTCGTGAACGAGAAGGAGTGCGAGGCCGTCGCCTGGCTCCGCGTCCCGGGACACGATGCGCACGGGCCCGGATCCGGCCCCCGAACCGGCGGGCCCGCGACGCCGAGGCCGCGGCCGCCCGTCGACGACAACCGCGACAGCGACTCGATGGTCCGTAACGACTACCGGGGCGAGCAGATCAGCGTCACCAACTTCACCGCCCCCGTGG
The DNA here is from genome assembly GCF_055569495.1 of Streptomyces sp. NPDC028305. NCBI lineage: Bacteria > Bacillati > Actinomycetota > Actinomycetes > Kitasatosporales > Streptomycetaceae > Streptomyces > Streptomyces sp. NPDC028305. The sequence continues at coordinate 82,233 of NZ_JBVHTN010000011.1, read as the reverse complement.
ACCTGCGCGGCGGTGTCATCGGCTTCGGCGGGAGTACCGGTGGCTGACGACGCCGAGGGCTGGGACCTGTCGGACGGGCTCGGCGAACCACCCGTCCCCGGTCTTGAGGGGCCTCTTCAGGAACAGCAGGAGAGCCCCGGGCCGACGGAGCGGCCGGGCGACGACTCCGGCTCCCACCCCCGCGCCGAGAACGTGGAGCAGCCCGAGCCGGACGAAAAGGAGAAGGACGGCAAAGGCTACGACGACCTCCGCCGCGTCCTGGGACAGCAGACAGTTCACAACAACTTCTACGCTTCCGTGGACGCGTCCGGCGCGGCGTTCGGCTTCGGTACGGCCGCCACCCCCGGGCTCGCTCCCGGCTCGGTGGCGCCATCGGAGATCGACAAGGCGCTGCGGTTCTACCTGGGCCCGCAGCCGTGCTTCGACGAGGCGTTCGGCAAGCTTGAATCGGAGCACATCGTTGTCCTGACCGGCCAGGACAACAGCGGGCGCGCGGCAGGCTCCTTCGCACTGCTCAGAAAGATCACGGGCGGCGGGGCCGGACTGCGGAGTCTGTCGCCCGCCAACTCGCTGGCCGACCTGGCCGCGTCGCGTGACATCAAGGCCGGCCAGGCTTACGTGATCCTCGACTACGTCGGGGAGACGCATGTCGACGCGGTGCAGGCGTTCGGGATAAAGCGGCTGAGCGAGGAGCTACAGGGCAAGGGCTCCTACCTGGTGATCACGGCTGCCGAGGACACCCGGCGGCGGCTGGCGCTTCGGGACTACTGCGTCCCATGGCACACACCGGATCCACTGGAGCTTTTCCACCACTGCACCCAGCTGCCCTCGGCACCGGATGTCCCGTCGGACCTCCCGGCGGAGCTGCTGGAGCGCGTCAAGGAGCTGCGCCGCCCGGCGGACGTCGTCGCCGCGGCCACTGGACTCGCCGACGGACCGGACGTCGCGCTGAAGGCGCTGACGGACAGCGACAGGGAACTCGTCCGAAACTGGTTTCACAAGGAGCCGCCTGCCGGTGATCTGCTGCCACTGGCGGCCCTCGCGTTTCTGGAGGGAGTCCCGGAACGCACCTTCGAGCAGCATTCCGTCCAGCTCAGCGCCCATGTCCGCGACTGGGAGCAGACAGGTGAGCTCCCCGCCGCCGAGGCGGACGGCGCGGCCACGACCGCACGGCGCGGCGTGGTCTTCAGGCAGACCCGCGCCCGGTGGAAGGAACAAGCGGTCGGACTTGTGCGGACTGAGCGCCGAGCCGGTCCGGGACAGGATCCCAGCCGCAGCGAGCGGCGGATCGTCTTCCACTCACCTCGGATTCGCGAACTGGCCATCGCCGAGCTGCACGACCTGTACGGGTACGAACTCTGGTACCCACTGCGGCAGTGGCTCAGCGGGCTCTCGCTGGTTGACGACCTGGACGTCCGTGCCGAAGTGGCCCGTGGCGTCGCGCTGCTCGCCCGCCACGCGCTCGTCGAGGTGGACGAGAACCTCCTTCGGACCTGGGCCGGCGGCATCACCAGCCAGCGCGTGACGACCGCGCTCACGCTTCAGTTCATGTGCGACGACCCGCATCTGGCGCCTCAGGCGCTCAACGTGGCGCTGGGCTGGGCCGATCGAAAGGGGCCCGAGCGGGCCATCACATCGGCCATGGCACTCACTGGACGGCTCGGTTCGCTCTACCGCCTCGAAGCGCTTAACTGGCTGTGGTTTCTGACGCATCGGGGCGAGCGCATGGCCTTCGCCGCGCGCCGTTCGCTGGTCCTCCTCCTCCAGACCGCCGAGCGGGAGCCCGACCGCGCGGTGTTCATGCTCCGCTACGTACGCACTCGGATAGCCGGAACGCCCCGTCGGTCCACAGCCCGTTCCCATGCGCTGCGGGCAACTGTGCAACTGCTGGAGGCCCACCAGCTGGAGGGGACCGGCCCGCTCCCGGCCGCGCTGCTGAGCGGCATTCCGGATGGCGCGCGTCACCTCGGCTCGCTGTGGACCAGTGTGCTGCTCAGCGTCTGCCGTCGCAGGGCCGTCGGCGCCCTGTGCCGCACGCTGGTGGCACTGCGTGACGAACCTCAGGGCGCCGACGTCGTATGTCATCTCGGCGAGGCGATGCACGCGGAGATGAGTCCTCGGCAGTGGGATGCGCTGCGCAAGGACCTGCCCACCGCTTTGAACCACCCCGAGTACGCGATTCCCGGCGCCCGCGAGCTGGCCCATGTGCTGCTCGGATCGCTGAGCAACTAGCCGCTGGTGGGCAACCACCCCCATGTCCCCTTTCCTCAACACTGTCCCATCGCCTCAAGGAGGACGAAGCAAGTGAACTACCCGGTAGTCGCGGAGCATGTGCTCGGCGCAGTCCAGGGAAATTGGTGGTCGCGACGACGCCGTCGCGACGACGTGCCGGAGCTGCCGCCCGGCGCGGTCTACGTCTTCAGGGTCGGCGGGAACTACCGACAGTTCCCCGAAGGCATGGTGTTCGACCCGTCTCACGCCGACGTGCTCGACGCGTCATCGGTCAGCCTGGTGGACGTCAGGGCGCGGCTGGTGGAAGTCGAACGAACCGTTCCGTCGGTGAGCGAAGCCGACAACTTCACGATCCGGGCCTCCTTCACCTGCCAGGTGACCGACCCCACGGTCATCGCCCGGCAGGGGATCGTCGATGTGACCGTCCCGCTGCGCGCCTATCTCGCGGGCGACAGCGAGCTGCCCAGGTCGAGCGCCGGATATCGCGTGGAGGAGGTGAATGTGGTGCGTCGCGAGGTGACGCGCCGCCTGACCGCGTACAGCGCCATCGTGACGCCCCGTGTCGCCGGGATGAGCGTGGAGTTCGTCGGCGCCGAGGTACAGGTCTCGGAGGATCTGCGGACCTGGGAGCAGACACTGCGCGACGAGCGCCGCTCCCAGGAGCTCATCCGTGGCCAGCGTGACTTCGAGACGCAGGACGCCCAGCGAATAGCCGAGCTCCTCTCCCAGGGATCCGACTACGCGGACGCCTTCGGCATCGTCAGGGACCGGATCGACGTGGCCCAGGCGGCGGCACGGATCCACCAGACCGCCCACGAGGAGTCCGCCCGGAGCGAGCGGGCCGCTGACGGGGACCGGGCACACGCTCACGCCCTGGAGACGGCGCAGGCACAGATGCGGCGTGAGGTCGTACTCACCCTGCTGCGGCAGATGGGTTCCACTGACGACTTCATCGACTACCACCAAGTGCTCGATCAGGTGCTGCGGGACATGGGCGGACAGCTCGACCCCGGCCCCGGCCGCGCCGACCCGGCCGTTCGCGCCGTTGAGTCCGGGCGGGGGCGTTCCGGACCGAACGCGTCCAGGCGCACGGGAGGGCCAGGGCACCCGCAAGACGGCTTCATCAAGGATGAGGACGATCTCCTTGACTGACTCGGCGGCCTCAGCAGAGCCCTCACCCGGGCGTTTCGATCTGGCGCGCCGGTTGCGCACCCTGACCGGCGTCGACGAGGACCTGCTCGCCAGAGTCCGGTACGAGCGGAACAAGTACACGGCGCTCGGCGGAGTGGTGCTTGGCACCGCTGTCATCGCCGCCTTCTCCATGTGGAATTTCGCGACGGAGGCGCTGGGCCGGGCATCGTTTCTGGCCCTGATTCCGACCGTGATCTGGATGCTGTTCATCCTCAACCTCGACCGCTGGCTGGTCACCCCGCAACCGAACGCGCGACGCCGGGTCGGTCCGCTCCTGCTACGGCTGATGATCGCCCTGGTGCTCGGCGCCGTGATCGCCGAGCCACTGGTGCTGCGCATCTTCGCGACCGCCGTGGAGGAACGCATCGCGGACCACCGGAACAACGCCCTGGACCAGTTGCGGGGCAATCTGGTGCGCTGCAATCCCGTGCCGGATGGGACCGAGGTCAAGCCGGTCGCGGGCTGCGGCCGGTACGTCCTCACCTTCGGCTCGACGCCCGGCGGGCAGTCCGACGAACTCGCATCGATACGTTCGGACGCCGCCGCGCTCCAGAAGCGGGTCGACCAGGACAACGACAAGTTGGACGACATCGACGAGGAGGTCCGGGACGAGTGCCGGCGGCTGATCCGTGTCGCCTCCACCGGGCTCTTCCAGCGGACGTCCGAGTGTCTGCGGCTGCGGGAGACGGCGAAGGACTACCGGGCCACGCATCACACCGAGGAGAACGAGCGGCGCCTGGAGGCCATGAACGACCGCATATCCGAGATAGGGGGTCAGCTGACGACCTCGCGTGGCAGCTTCCTCCAGGAGCGGGCCAAAGGAGTTGAGCAGCGTCTCGCGAAGGAGCGGGCGAAACAAAAGGAGATCGGCGTCCTGGAGCGGATGCGCGCGCTGGACGAGCTGGCCGGCGGGAATCCGGTGCTCTTCGTCGGCATATGGCTGGTGAGGGTGCTCTTCGTACTCCTCGACGCGCTGCCCGTGCTGGTGAAGTTCCTCGGGGGCGAGAGCGCCTACGACCGGATGCTCACCAGCGAGAGCAACAGTGCAGTCAAGATCCACAGCGAGAGGTTGCGGCTGGCCGAGCGCCGGGCAATGGCGGATACCGAGATCGCCCAGGACGCGATTGAGCAGGAAGTCAGGCGGAGCCGGGCCGAGTCCGAAGCCGCCCACCGCGAGCACACGGCGGCGATGCATATCCGGGTCCGTCAGGCGGTGAACTCGCTGGAGGAAGAACTGCGGCGCACCTCGTCAGTCTGATCGCCGTCCGCGTAGCAGCAAGCCGCCCCGGCCTCAGCCCCGGGGCGGCCACCCGGACGTTCACGGAGGGAGAGGGCATGTCCACACGTGGGTCAGACGCGAGGTCCGGCCAGGGCGGAGAACTCGTACGCATTCTGATCACGGAGACCCGGGAGGAGCTGCTGAAGGCGGACAGCAAGGCGGGACTGATGCTCACCGCCCTGGGGGCGGCGCTGACCGCTCTGCTCGGCACGATCAGCGCCGGCGGCATCGCACCACAGAGGTACGCCCCGGTGCCGCAGATCCTCTTCTGGGCGGGATGCGCGGCGTGGGTGCCGGCACTCGTCATGTTCGGTCTGGCGGTGGCACCGCGTGCGGGAAAGCCGCAGCGGTCGCGTGCGCACTACTTCGGAGATGCCGCTGGGATGTCCTCCGTTGAGCTCTTCGCGGACCTCGTGCGGCAGACCGACCCCAGGGAACGAAACCTGAGCCAGTTCTTGACGCTGTCGCGTACGGTATGGCTCAAATACCGCTGCATACGGCACGGGATGGCCTGGAGCGCGGTCTTTCTTGTGCTCACCCCGTTCGGCCTGCTGACCGGGGCCTCGGCTTGACGGGTGGGCCGTCTCGCCGGCATCAGCGGCACATCAGGGCATGAGCGCCGGCGCTGTGAACCCACGGAAGTCCGGCGTCTCCGCCGTCTCGCTCGCCATCTGGCGCCGGTAGGCGCCGGGCGGCATGCCGACCAGCTCGGTGAAGCGGGTGCTGAAGGTGGTCAGCGACGCGCAGCCGACCTCGAAGCAGACCTCGGTGACGCTGAGATCCCCGCGGCGCAGCAGCGCCGTCGCGCGCTCGATGCGCCGTTTCATCAGGTACGAGTAGGGCGACTCGCCGTAGGCGAGCCGGAACTGGCGGCTGAGGTGTCTGGCCGACATGTTCACGCCGCGGGCGAGCGCCTCGACGTCCAGTGGCTGCGCGTGCTCCCGGTCGATCCGGTCGCGGACGCGGCGCAGCAGCGCGAGGTCGTCCAGACGCTGCGCCGCGGCGCGTGCACGCCCCCACGAGGGGTGACACATGAGAGAACTCCTTTCAACGTGCCTGCGGAGGTGGGCGGCTGATGGTTCAGCGCAGCTCCTGGATGCGGACCATGTTGCCCGCGGGGTCGCGGAAGGCGCAGTCGCGGATGCCGTACGGCTGCTCGGTCGGCTCCTGGACCACCTCGGCGTCGCCGGCCTGGACGTTCTCGAAGGTTGCGTCGAGGTCGTTGGTGGCCAGGAGGATCCAGCCGTAGGTGCCCTTGGCCATCATCTCGGAGATGGTGCGGCGCTCGTCGTCGGTGATGCCGGGGTCGGTGGCCGGGGGTGCCAGGAGGATGGAGGTGCCGGGCTGGCCGGCGGGGCCGACGGTGATCCAGCGCAGCTGGCCCCGTCCGACGTCATTGCGGACCTCGAAGCCGAGGATGTCGCGGTAGAAGGCCACGGACGCGTCCGGGTCGACATGCGGAAGAACGCTGGTGTGGATGGTGATGTCCATGCCGATGACGCTAGGTGCGCCTCCGTGACCGGCGCTTCTCGAATCCTGATCGATCTGGTCGTCAGCAGGGTGGTGCAGGCAAGCTGATGTCACCGCCGACGTGGCGGCTCCACACATCGGCCGCCGGCGTGTTTCTGGTGACGGCACAGATCCGCTTGATGTCCACGCCAAGGTCCATGTTCCACAGCCTGATCTCCTGGTCGTCCCCGCCGCTGGCAAGGGTCCGGCCGTCCGGGCTGAACGCGAGAGCGCGGATGACGCCGGTGTGGCCCTCCATCGGTTCGCCCAGGGGCGCCGCCTGCTGCGGATGGGAGACCTCCCACAGCCGGACAGTCGAGCCCTCGCTGGTCGCCAGTGTCCGCCCGTCCGGGCTGAAGACCGTGGTGGAGATGTGGCCTGCGAAGCCGGTCAGCGTTTTCAGAGCCCTGGGCCGCCTTGGGTCTGAGACCTCCCACAGCCGCACCGCGCCCGAGCCGCCGCCGACCAGGGTCTGCGCGTCCGGGCTGAAATCCAGCGTCGCGACGCCGGCGCCACTCAACGGCTCTCCCAGGGGCACAGCCCGGGTCCGCTCCGAGACGTCCCACAATCGCACCCGTGAATCGCCGGCGGCCGCGGCCAGCGTGCGCCCGTCCGGGCTGAAATCCAGCGCGTTGATCCCGCCGATGATGTCGATTCGAGGCCGCTTCAGGGGTTGGGGGCGGGCCGGGTCCGAGACGTCCCACAGGAACATGGAACCGTTGCCGGTGCCGGCGGTTTCAGCCTCGCTGCCGGTAGCCAGGGTGCGTCCGTCGGGGCTGAAGTCCAGCGCGCAGACGCCGCCGGGATGGCCGATCAGTTTTCTCAGGGCCTTGGGGCGCTTCGGGTCCGAGATGTTCCACAGCCGGAAGGCCATGCCCGCGGGACTGGTGACCAAGGTGCGCCCGTCCGGGGTGAACGCCAGGTGATCGATGTACTCGGCGCCCTGCACGGTTTGGCTCAGGGGCCTGGGCCTGGCGGGGGCGGACACGTCCCACAGCCGGAGTCCCGGATCGGTGATGGGTGCCACACCGCTACGGGGGTAGCTCCCCGTGGCCAATACGCGGCCGTCCGGGCTGAACGCCAGAGCACGTACCGACCCCGTGGTCTTGTCGTAGCCGGTCAGCGGTGAGCCGAGTGGCTTGGCGCGGTCCGGGTCCGAGACGTTCCACAGCCGCACCGTGCGGTCGAAGCCGCCGGTGGCCAGGGTACGTCCGTCCGGGCTGACCGCGAGGGCGCAGACGCCGGCACGGTGAGCGGTGACGGGCGTCGACAGGGGGGTGTTCCCGTAGGCGACCAGACGCGAGTAGGTCCCCCCGCTCGGGTGCGTCCGGTGGACGGCCAGGGTGAGTTGGGCCGCCGCGGACACGTCGGTGCCGCGCAGCCGGTCGGCGGCAGCCCCTTGAGGTGGGGAGGGGGCGCGGACTGCTGGGGCGCCTCGCAGAGTTGAAGCAGCCCGGGCCGCCGCTCCGGTATCAGGCGCGGTCTGCGGCGGCCTTGGGCGCCTCCGTGGCTGTGGGCTCACTCGTGCAACAGGCGTCGGTGGCGTCGAGTGCCGCGCTCTTGCCCATCTGGTCCGTGTCGCCCTTGACGGTGTAGACCTCCCAGGGTTCCTTGCCGGGGCCGTGGACCCAGACCTTGTCCTGGAGGGCGTAGCAGCATGAGGTGTCGTTCTCCTCGAACGTGGCGAGCCCCGCGTTCTTGAGCCGATCGGTGGCGGCCGTGACCTGGTTGGGGTCGGTGACCTCGACCCCGAGGTGATCCAGGCGAGTCTGCTGGCCCGCTTCGCCTTCGATCAGGACGAGCTTCAGCGGTGGCTCGGTGATTGCGAAGTTGGCGTATCCGGGGCGGCGCTTGGCCGGCCGGACCCCGAAGAGCTTGGAGTAGAACTCCACCGAAGCGTCAAGGTCGGGCACGTTGAGCGCGAGCTGAACGCGAGACATGAGGGGTCTCCCATCGGGCTGGATCGATGTTCTTCGATGCAAGATTGCGTGCTGGATCGAAAAACGTCAACATAGAAGTATGTCGAAACAAGAGCTTCCGGTGCTTGGTCAGGACGGCCTCGACGACTGCTGTCCCGGACTGCTGACCGCCCCGCTGGACGAGAGCCAGGCCGTCGAGCTGGCCAAAGTGTTCAAAGCACTGGGCGATCCGATCCGGCTCCGGCTGCTGTCCATGATCGCCTCGCGGGCCGGGGGTGAGGTCTGCGTATGTGACCTCACCCCCGCCTTCGAGCTCTCGCAGCCGACGATCTCCCATCATCTGAAGCTGCTGCGTCAGGCCGGGCTGATCGACTGCGAACGCCGTGGCACCTGGGTCTACTACTGGCTGTTGCCGGAGATGACCGACAAGCTCGCCGGAATCCTCACCCGCCCGGCCGGGCAGCCCCTGCCCGAGCCTGCCGGGGCGGCGGGAGACATCTCGTGACCGCCGACACCACGCCGCCGGCGGCCACCACGCTGCCGGTCGCCGCGCGTCTGTCGTTCGTGGACCGGTTCCTCGCCGTGTGGATCCTGCTCGCGATGGCCGGCGGTCTGGGCCTGGGGCGGCTCGTTCCCGGGCTCGGTGATGCCCTGGCGAAGGTGACCGTGACCGGCGTTTCCCTGCCGATCGCGCTCGGTCTGCTGGTGATGATGTATCCGGTGCTGGCCAAGGTCCGCTACGACCGCCTGGACACGGTCACCCGCGATCGCCGTTTGCTGATCCCCTCGCTCGTGCTGAACTGGGTGCTCGGCCCAGCGCTCATGTTCGCGCTCGCCTGGCTCTTCCTGCCGGACCTGCCGGAGTACCGGACGGGCCTGATCATCGTCGGCCTGGCCCGCTGCATCGCCATGGTCATCATCTGGAACGACCTCGCTTGCGGCGACCGCGAAGCCGCCGCCGTCCTCGTCGCCCTCAACTCCGTCTTCCAGGTGATCGCCTTCTCGGCGCTCGGCTGGTTCTACCTCACTGTGCTCCCCGGCTGGCTCGGCCTGGAACAGACCGCCCTCGACGTCAGCGTGTGGGAGATCGCGCGCAGCGTGCTGATCTTCCTCGGCATCCCGCTGGCCGCCGGATTCCTCACCCGGCGCCTCGGCGAGAAGGCCAAGGGCCGGGCCTGGTACGAGACGAGACTGATCCCGAGGATCGGCCCGTTCGCCCTCTACGGGCTGCTGTTCACCATCGTCGTGCTCTTCGCCCTCCAGGGCGATGCGATCACCTCGCGGCCGGTGGACGTGGCGCGGATCGCCTTGCCGCTGCTGGTGTACTTCGCCGTGATGTGGGCCGGATCCATGGCCCTGGGCAAAGCCGTGGGCCTGGACCATCCGCGTGCGACAACGCTGGCCTTCACCGCCGCGGGCAACAACTTCGAGCTGGCCATCGCCGTCGCCATCGCCACCTTCGGCGCCTCCTCCGGGCAGGCCCTGGCCGGAGTCGTCGGCCCGCTCATCGAGGTCCCGGTCCTGATCGGCCTGGTCTACGTGGCCCTGGCCGCCCGCCGCTACTTCCCCCCACCCCCCGCCATGGCCGCCGAGCACACGCCCGCCCGGGAAGGTTCCACCCGTGTCTGACACCCACAAGCCGTCGGTGCTGTTCGTCTGCGTCCACAACGCGGGCCGTTCCCAGATGGCCGCAGCCTTCCTCACCCACCTCGCGGCCGACCGCGTCGAAGTCCGCTCCGCCGGTTCGGCACCCGCCGAGCACGTCAACCCCGCCGTGGTCGAGGCGATGAATGAAGTCGGCATCGACATCGCCGCCGAGATCCCGAAGGTTCTGACCGCCGAAGCCGTCCAGGCGTCGGACGTGGTCATCACCATGGGCTGCGGTGACGCCTGCCCGTACTTCCCCGGCAAGACCTACCTCGACTGGAAGCTCGACGATCCGGCCGGACAGGGCGTTGAGGCGGTCCGGCCGATCCGCGACGAGATCCACGCCCGCGTCCAGCGCCTCGTCAGCGAAATCGAGATATCGCGGCGTCCCATGCGTTGAGGTAAGCCGGGCGTACGGCTGGTTACACAACAATGACATTGGGGCGTACAACGGGAGACCTGCTTTCCGCGTCGGACTGTGTGGGGGTGCGGCGCGCGGTGCGTGCCGTGTCGAACTCGACCACGCTGAAAGGCAGTTGTATGTCCCGAGCAGGACGCAGGATCCGTACCGCACGGCTGGGCTCGCCCCTGGCCGCCGCGGTGCTGCTCGCCGGAGGGCTCAGCGCCTGGGCCCTCACCGGAGCCCCGGCCCAGGCCGCCCCCGCGTCGGTGGACGTCCAGGACGACTTCAACGGCGACGGCTACGCCGACCTCGTCATCGGGGCGCCGAACGCCACGGTGTCCGGCAAGGCGAAGGCCGGCTACGTGGCCATCACGTACGGCTCGGCGAACGGACTGTCCACCGCCAACAAGAAGATCGTGAGCCGGTCGACCAGCGGGATCCCCGGCTCCGCGACCGCGGGCGAGCGCTTCGGGCTGACCTTCACCAAGGGCGACCTGGACGGCGACGGCTACGGCGACCTCGTGATCGCGGGCGGCCCCGGGGGCTCCGTCGTGCTGTGGGGCTCCGCCTCCGGGCTCACCGGCGGCACGAAGCTCGCCGGGTACGGGCAGGCCCCGCAGGCCGGTGACTTCGACGGGGACGGCAAGACCGACCTCGCGCTGTTCGCCCACAGCAGCGTCGCGGGCGACGACCCGCCGAGCGCCAAGGCCGCCCTGTGGAAGGGCCCGATCTCACGGTCCGGCACGCCCGCCGCCGTGCTCAACATCCTCGACAAGTCCGAGTGGTGGGGCTACGACGAGGACGACGCCTCCTGCGCCACCGGTGGCGGCTGCGAGGAGGACGGCGACTCGATCAGCGGGCCCATCGTCAACGGCCACGTCGGCGACATCAACGGCGACGGCAAGGACGACATCGTCCAGTGGATCTACACCGGTGACGGAACCTGGGGCAACCGGCTGCTGAACGGCGGCGCGTCGGGCTTCACCAAGTCCTGGGTGCCCGGCGAAGGCGCGGGCAGCGGCGTCGCGGGCACCGGCGTGGGCGACGTGAACGGTGACGGCTTCGACGACGTGGTGGTCGGCGTCGACGGCTGGAGCAGCAAGGTCCGCGTCGCCTACGGCTCGGCCTCCGGCCTGTCCGAGGCGAACACGAAGTCCTTCGACCAGGACCTGCCCGGCTTCTACGGCGCGGAGGAGGAGGGCGACGGCCTCGGCACGGCGGTCTCCGTGGACGACGTGAACGGCGACGGCTACGCCGACATCGCCCTCGGCATCCCCGGCGAGGACTTCAGCGGCCTCACCGACGCCGGTTCCTTCGCCCTGGTGCCCGGCAGCGCCTCCGGCTTCACCGGCACCGGCAGCCAGGTCTTCCACCAGAACACCGCCGGCGTGCCCGGAGTCGCCGAGACGGGCGACGAGTTCGGCGCCACCACCGCGCTCCTCGACGTCAACGGCGACGGCCACCGCGACATCGCCGTCGCCTCCACCGCCGAGAACGGCGACAACGGCGCCGTCTGGGTACTCCGCGGCACGCCGACCGGTCTGACCACGACGTCCGCCCTCGCCTTCGGCCCCGGCGACCTGTCCGCGCCCGCCACGAAGGCGCTGTTCGGGTTCAGCCTGCGCTGATCGGCCGGGCGGAGTGACGGTACGGGCCCCGCACGGCCGGCCTCACTCGCGTGGCCCCTGGCTGCCGGCCAGGGGTCACGGCTCGGGCCCCGCGCGTCTGCCTGTGTTCACCATGCTCAGCGGTCGAGCGCAGGGGAACGGTTTGCTGTTCGTCAGCGTCGTCCCTCTCCGGGGCACGGTGGCTGTGCCCCGGAGAGGGGAGACCGGGTGCATACGGGCGGCTTCGCCAAGTGGACAAGGCGGTTCGAGGACGCGCGCGAGCGCAGGCGCGCCCAGGGTGACCCGGACTGGGAGCAAGGCGCGACGCTGCATCCGGCGGTGTTGGCCGGCATCCAGCGCTTCCAGGTCGGCGAGGCCGGTGACGGCGCCAACCTCGTCGGCAAAGCGGATGAGGCCGGCGACGGCGACTACGCGCAGGCAGTCCGGCTCTTTGTCGCCGAGGAGCAGAACCACGCCCGTCTCCTCGCTCGGCTGTTGGCCGCGGGTGGTGCGCCGACGTTGACCGGCCACTGGAGCGACACGGTCTTCGTCCGGCTGCGGCGTCTCATGGGCCTGCGCCTGGAACTGCTGGTGCTGATGATCGCTGAAGTGGTGGCACTGCGTTACTACCGGGCCCTGCGCGATGGCACCGACGACGCGCTCACTTCGGATGTGGCGGGGCGGATCCTGTCCGACGAGCAGCGCCACGTCCCGTTCCACTGCGAGCGACTGCACATCTCCCTGGCGGAGCTGCCCCGCGCGATGCGCCGCCCGGTGATGGCCCTATGGCAGCTTCTTCTGCTCGCGGTCTCCCTCGTCGTCGCCGCCGACCACGGTCCGGCGCTGCGACGACTCGACATCGGACGCCTGCGATTCGTGGCTGATGTCGCGGCCTCGTCCGGCGCGGTCGTCTCCGCGGTGCTGTCGCCCCGCCCAGACGCATGGACGAGCCCGGGCTGACAACGGACAGCCCACCGCTTCCCGCCCACCATTGCCCGTTCGGGCGCGTACCTCGTGCGGGTCCCAGCCCGGGTGTCCAGGCTTGACCTTGGGATGTGTCTCCTCGTGAAGGTGAAAGAACATGCCGACGTACATCGCCTTGCTGAGCTGGACTGATCAAGGGGCCCAAAACTACAAGGACACCGCGAAGCGTGCCGAGACGTTCGGCTCAGCGGTACAAAAGCTCGGGGCCAAGCTCCTGAGCATCTACTGGACCATCGGTCCATACGACGTTGTGGCCGTCGTCGAGGCGCCTGACGACGAAACCGCCACGGCAGCACTCCTGCAACTGGGTGGGGTGGGCAATGTCCGTTCCACGACTCTGCGGGCCTTCGGCCGGGAGGAGGTGGAGCGCATCGTCGCCAAGGCGGCCGGGTGACGATCATCTCGACCCGGCCTCGTAGCCTGGAACGGCCTCGGCGCCGATCTGCCCACCGCTCTCCTGGGCAGAGGGCAGAGGGCAGATCGGCTTGGGCGCCAGCGACCAGAACGGCGAGCTGAAGGTGCTGGCAGACGGCTATGCGTCGGTGTCGGCGTCAGGCCGAGCTGGTGCCCTTGAAGCCGTAGTGGCGGACGTCCTTGCCGTCCTCGTCCCAGTTGAGCCTCAGCGCACCGTCGGCGTACCCGCTCTTGCTACCCACGTACTTCTTGATCGTGGACGAGGTCCACGAACCGTTGCCGCTGCCGTCCATGGCCGCCAGCTTGGCCCGGATGTCGAAGTCTTTCCTGGCCAGGACGGTGTCCGGGCCGGCGTCGGCGCGCTTGAGATACAACCGGAAGTGGGCGCTGTCGAAGGTTTCCTTCAGGTCGGATCCGGAGTACCACGGGGGCGCGTCCCAGGTCACCTTGGCCTTGGCATAGACGTAACTGCCCGACCGGGCCACGCAGTTCTTGACGGTGAAGTCCCAGTTATCGGCCCACGGACCGGAGTACCCCGCGTCATCGATGGTGCGGGAGCTGCTCTTGCACTTCCAGCTCAGCGCGGACGCCGGGGAGGCGGCCAGCATCGATGCACCGACGACGGTAGCGCCGACCAGCGCAGCCGACATGACCTTCCTGCGCGCGGACGACCTCTGCGCAGGTGATACTCGATGCAGACTCAGTTTCATGGGTCCCCCTTGGGTTGTTGTTGGGTTTTACTTTGCCGAAGCAGTGGTCGATCACCCTACAGTGCCTTCTCGGTCGCCCGTTCCCGCATCAAGTAGGGGCGGCTCCTCCGCACTTGGCCTCATGCCGGGAGCGCGAGGCCGCCAGTCGATGGCATGCATCTGTCAATCACCGGACTCTGGGCGGACTCAAGTAGCACGGAGCCAGACAAAGCGAAGGGCCAGCCTGGGAGGAAACCCCTCCTGAGCTGGCCCTTTGTTCTGTGCCCCCGGCAGGATTCGAACCTGCGACACCCGCTTTAGGAGAGCGGTGCTCTATCCCCTGAGCTACGGAGGCGGGGGCTTGTAGAAAACCTTGCACGGAACTCGGTGAAGTGCCCGTGGCCAGGTCTCTCTGTCAGGCCCTGAGCGTCCTGGAAGCGACCGCTGTGGCGTGGACAGGCTGGGCCTGGTGACATGCCGCAGCGCCCGCCGGGGCGCTCGATCCACAGGGTACCGGATCGGGGCTCGGGCGGGCGCTGGTGTTGGTGGGTTGGCGGTGGGGTGCTAGGCGGTGGGGCTCAGCAAGGGGGGCCCCTCTTCGTGGAGGGCCCGGCTCGTTGAGTTCTGGGCGAGGACGAAACCGAGGGTGAGGAGCTTCTGGGCCTCGACACCGTAGGAGATCAGGCGCCCGTTCCACAGTGAGGCGTCGAGCTGGGAGTGGCCCGACTCAGCATCGCTGCGGTAAGGGTAGACGAGCTGGTGGGTGCGGGTGTACTCGGGGATCTGCTGGAGGTGCTCGGCGCGGTGGAATCCGCGTTCCTCGTCGCTTTCGCCGGCCGGGCGTTCCCCGGCACGGCTGGTGGTGGCGACGGCGACGCGGTGGATATGGGCCCCGTGGCGGCAGGGGATTTCCAGGACGTGGTACCAGCGGTAGGTGCGGGTGCCTCGTCTTTCCAGTCTTCTGATCGGCACCGGCACCAGTTCCGTCGTACCGTCGGCGAAGGCGACTTTTTTCCGTGATGCGTCCGTTGGCGGCCCATAATTCATGGATGCAGCGTCCTGGGCGGAGAATCTCGTAGAATTGTGGTTCGTTTCCTTTGTGCTGTTTGTTGATGACGAGGCCGCCGCGCCGGGCGATGGCGTCACGGTGGGTGCCGCGGAAGGCGCCGTCGTAGAGGACGCCCATGCATCCGCGGGCTGCGTTCATGATGGCGAGGACGCCGTCGACAGCGATGGCGGCTTCCCCACCCGGGTGCTGGTGGGGCACGTAGCGGGAGTCAAGGAAGACCCGGGAGAGATAGTTTTCGTCTTTCCGTGCGGAGAAGAAGACATATTTAGGGCCGTATGCTTCGTTTCCGCCTCCCTCTCGCTGTGGGGCGGATGCGGGGTCGATTCGGTGGTAGCGGATTTCTCCGGTTTTCATGTCGATGCTGCGGTGGGCCCGGGCGAGGGTCGGGGATTTGAGGACCGTTCCGTCGGCGGCGATGAGCTGGTGGCGCCCCGGGCTGCTCCAGGAGCGGCTTTCGTCTTCTGGAAAGATTCCCTGCTCGAGTGCCTGGTCCAGGGCGAGCATGCGGTACAGGTCCCACAGGTCGTCCGCGTGGTCCCGTAGGCGGCGCTGGGCGTGGAGCCACTGGGAGCGGGTCGGTCCGGTCTCCGGGAGGAGTAGGGCGGCTTCGGCACCGAGTTCGCTGCGTACTCCTGACCGGAAGATCTTCCATATCTCGGGATCTTCGAGGTGTGCGGCGGTGCGGCGCGCGGAGGCGAGGACGCTGCGGGCGGAGAGGAAGAACAAGAACGCAACATCGGGGTAGCCGCGGCGCCGGCCGACCCTGCCTGGCGGCGGGAGGGCTTCGGCAAGGTGGTGGAGGTCGGGGTTGTGAGCGCAGTCGGTGAGGCGCTCGTGGAGGGTGCGGCGGTCCCGTTCGGTGAAGGCGCGCTTGCGCGGTGTGCGCTGGGCCGGCGGGAGGGCGTCCTGGAAAATGTCGTCAGGCATGCTCGGCTCCCGCTTCCGGCGCAGGGGTGGTCCAGTCGAGGCCGATCAGGTCGGCGGCGCGGTCGAGGGAGCGGAGCCCGAGCCGACGGGCAACGTCCTCGATGGTCCGGGTCTCGTCGTAGAGGCGCACCGCCGCGTACGCGGTCAGCGAGGCCGGTTTGACGTGTGGGTCGGCACTCAGACCGATTCGGCGGATGAGGTCGGCCAGGGCGACACAGGCCCTTGCCTGCAACTGTTCGTCCGGTGCCGGAGCCGAGGAGACGGCGAGCCGGGCGTCCGGTGCTGCTTCGGCGCGCAACTGCTGCTGGGTGACGAAGGCGGATCTGGCCTTCAGGACACGCAGAGCCCAGGGATCGAGAGGGCACCAGCGGGGGTCGGTGCGTGTAGAGCCGTGCATCCAGACGGCGGCAGCCTGTTTGTCGAGGTCGCGGACGCGGATGTGACCGATCTCCCCTGTGTGTCCGCCGGACAGCGCCAGGGCGGCTGCGGCTGCGTGCCGGCTGGGCCTGGTGACGTACTCCGCGGCCTGGCGCAGGGCGATGGCCTCGTCCTCGTCCAGGGGACGGACGCGGGTGCGGGTGCGTTCGGGGAGGCGGATGCCGCGGGTGGGGTCCGTGTTGCTGAGGCCGAGGTCGTACAGGGTGCGGTAGAAGGAGCGCAGGACGGCGCGGCGTTGGTGGAGGGTGGCGTTGGCGGAATCGCCGATTCGACCGTGGCGGGTGCGGCCCTGGGCATAGACGAAGTCCTCCGCGATGTCGGCTGTCGCCTCGGCGAGGAGGGTGACGCCGCGGTTCTGGCTGTACCGCGCGTATCGCTCCAGCAGTTGCCGAAAGGCGCGATGGGTCTGGGGGGACATCTGTCCCTGGAAAGTCATCTCGTTCCAATGGGTGACGGCCTGCGTGACGGCATACTCCAGCGTCGCGTCCGCAGCGGGGCATGCGGGCGTGAGGGTGCCATCGGGCAGGGCTCCGGGTAGTGGCGCGCGCGGCACTGGCATGGGGAACCTTCCCGAGGTGGTGCAAGTTCACACCACTGTGGAAAGGTAGAGACGCCTGTGCAAGCGCTGGCGCGCAAAGAGGTGACGCCGGCGGTCAGCCGCCGGCGCGGAAACCCCGTGGTCAGGCCCGCTGGCGGGACAGGACGTCGTAGATCGTGGCGAGCGATCGCATGACCGCGCCGTAGTCCTCCGCGTTCAGCTGTTCCAACTGGTTCATGCTCAACGGCAGCACCAGGCCGAGCTGCGGGCCGGGTTCGGTGGCGGGGCTGGGCCCTGGCGGCTCAGGGTCGCTTGGACGTGAGTGCTGGGTGCCCCTGTCCACTGTGCTGGACAGGCGCAGAGTTCCGTCGTCGGCCCGCTCCATGTAGCGGGCGAGTTCCAGCCAGTCCACCAAGTGGACCCATGGGGTCAGCCGGGACGTGGGGTAGGGCCGCATCGCCTTCGCGACATCCTCGGTGCTGAGCGAGGTCTCCGCTGGGACGGAGGCGACTAGCAACTGATACACCCAGGAGTCGCGCCAGACCTCCCCGAATAGGGTGCGTGCCGCCTCCCGGTCGGTGGGCTATGCCCGGCCGACGCGGGCACCGGCAACGGTCGGAGTCCAGCCGGCCGGGCCAGAGGTCAGCAGTCCGGTGTCGGTCAGGAAACGCAGGGACGCAGTGACATCGCGGTTGAGACCAGTCTCGCGGGCAAGGTCGCGGATCTTGGCGGCGGACCGCCCTGTCGCGCAGGTGGTGACGGCGGCGGCGAGGAGATCCACCTGCCGGTCGGCGGAGATGGTGACGGGCGGCATGCGGTAGGAGGCCGTCTTGCCACCCGTGCTGGACGCCGTGTCGGTTGTGGCGTAGTGGGAGGTGCCCCGGTGACGGGAGCGTCCGGCCGTGCCGGACGAGGAGGCTTTCATTTCGTGGGTCCTTGGTCCGTTCGTCGCCGAAGAGATCGGCGGTTTCCGGAAGGGCTCACGCTGAACGGACCGCATGGCCTAAGCTGGCCACCGGTGCGTGAGCCCTTATCTGCAGGGATGCGCCAACGGCCGCCGTGGGCTCGACACTTGCGGCGGCCGATCTGCTTGTGTGAGCCCTTATCCGTCCCTGGTGGCCTCCGTTCCCGCAGCAGCGAGCCAGTACCGGGACTGACTGTCGCGAACCACGGTGCCTTCCTTGCGCAGCTTGGTCAGCCGGGCGCGGATGCTGGACGCGGAACTCGTCACGCCCATCGCCTCCGCCTTCCGCGTGATCTCCAGCGGGAGCAGACCTCCCCGTCCGCGCAGGACGTGGAAGATGCACTCCTCGATCGTCAGGCTGCTCTGGTCCGATGCGGACGCAGCCGTACGGGCTTGCTCCTCGCCGTTGCGTGTCCCGTCGGCCTCACCGGCGTAAGCCTGCATGGCGCGCAGGGTCGCGGTGTTCTCCGCCAGACGCATCTCGAGCGTCGAGATCCGCGCCACAATCCCGTCGCGGTCACGACGAGCGGCTTCGATCTCGCGCTTCAGCTCTTCCGTGCTGCTGCTCAGGTCGGACAGGAAGCTACGGGTGGACGCGCTGACGTCGTGCACTGCGTCTCCCCCCTGTCGCATACCGGCTGGCGCGGCCCTCATGATCCGCTGCGCCAGCATAGACAACAACAACTGGCCCTGTCTCCAACATGGTTGAAGCACCTGAGGTCATGAGGTGTGCAGTCGCCAGCTGCGGTGCCCGTAGGTAGGGACTCACCTGGGGGAATGAGGAAAGCGGCCCGCCCGGAGGAATGCGTAGCATGGATCGGGGAGCGCAGCGCTCAACGGTCCAAGTGGGCTTCCCATTGACCGTGCGCTCTGCTGAGTGAGCTCCTTGCCGCCGGCATCTCATGCTCCAGCGGGGTAGCACTCGGCCCGCTTCCACCGGTGGTCAGCGCAACCCGCGACGGAGCACGATGGCGAAAGTCGCCGATGACTACAAGCACTGGTCATCTCATCGGGTCGTAGACCAGGCTGAAGGCGCGGTTGGCCGCCTCCTAGGAGCCCCTCGCACGTCGGGCTGGGCTGCTATCACGCCACCGTGCTCCGGACCGAATGATCAGTGACTTCCGCAAGTTGCCCTGGGCCGCTGCTGTCACAGAGGGGGAACTGTAGGAGGAAGCGGCTCAGCGGTTCTTCTTCGATGATGGTCTCCGGGGCTGCGTCACAGGGGTCTTCGGTGTGCCACACGCGGGGATCTGCTTCGTCCGGTCCCTCCGGTGGCCCACGGGAGGGACCAGTCCATGGAGGCCCAATACAACACGGCGAATACCGGCCGGTCGCCGAGCGGTCCGGAGGCGCGCTCGGGCTGCTTCTATACCGGGTTGTGGAACCTGTTGCTCGCTGGGCGGAGGCGGGCCAAGCGGTGGAAGGCGGCCAACGCCTCTGGGAGGCTGCCCGGTTCGCCCACCGTGTTCTAGTCTAGTCCTTGGCTGGCTCCGTCTCCTCCGCAGGGAACCAGGCAGGACGAGCGACTCCAGGGCTCGGATCGGATCCGTCTCCATGAGATCGAACCACTCCACCCCGGGCACCGGCCCGAGTGCCCGTTACCGGCCGGACGGCGTCCAGCACTACGCGGCCAAGCGGACAGGCCAGCGAACCGTCGTGAAACTGCGAATTTCTGTCACAGAAGACGCCCCACATCACACGCGCGAGGGAGCAGCCGGTCGACCCAGTGCCTGCCTTGCTCTTCCATCAGTCATGATGCTCGCATGGGTACCATCCAGTCAGCAGCAGAGGTCATGCCTCTGCTGGAACCCCTCACGGGGCAGAAGATCGCCGCACTCCAGGTGCTCGGCATCAACTCGCTGAAGACGCTTTCGCCACCTCTGGAGGCGCTAGCGGGGGAGGCGGTGACAGCGGCGGATGTCGTCGATCGCACCCTTCGCATCGACACGACGAGCCATGTCATCTCGTTTGATCTGCAGCGCACCGGTCGGGTGGTCCTGCTTGAGTCCGCGGAGCCCTATCGGTTCGTTGCCGGGGCTAATCGCCCTACAGTCCGTCTTCTGATGGCGGATGGGGCGGGCCTGGACTTGATCGAACCGGCCAAGACCAAGCGGATCACGGTGACGATCACGACCAGGCCTGCCTGACCCCAGCCGCACCAAAATGATCTACTTCCCAGGGCTGCCTCGATGCAGCTACTCTCGACGCAGAGATATGGGCAAGTCATGGGGAGTCGATGGGCCAGCAGACGCACCGGAAGGATGACCTCCTGGTCTCCTCCAACTTCATTCGAGCGATCCGGGAGTCGGGCTACGTCAGCCTCTCGACCGCTCTCGCAGAACTCATCGACAACTCCCTCCAGGCCGCAGCAACCGAGGTCGCGATCACGGTCGTGCGGACCAAGGCAGATGATGATCCGGAGATCTGTGTCGAGGACAACGGTCACGGGATGTCGCGTTCCGAGATTGAGGCGTGCCTCCGCTTCGGTGGTTCGTCACGCTTCGACGAGCGGCAATCGTTCGGTCGCTTCGGCATGGGGCTGCCTGCCGCATCGCTCAGCCAGGCTCGACGGATCGAAGTGACCTCCTGGCAGAACGGTCGGAATGCGCACCAGGTCTCTTTGGACGTTGATGCTGTCTCTGCCGGGGCCCCACTCGACCTTCGTGCCCGCCGTCAACCTGGCAGTACTGAAGGCTCGGGGTGCCGGGTGGTCTGGCGAAACTGCGACCGCATCGAGTATCGCCGCCTCGCCTGGCTCGAGCGGGCCCTGCGTCGTGACCTCGGACGCCTGTACCGCCGCTTCCTGAGCAGCGGCGAACTTGTCTTGACCATCAACGGGAAGCAAGTCGACCCAGTCGATCCCATGCTCCTTACAACCAGGATCGAGGGCCGTAGTGCAGGGCTGACCTTCGAGCCGATCCGCTATGAACTCGCCACCTCATCGGGCAAGACCGCCTTCATCGCGGTCCGGTTCGCGATGCTGCCGGTGCAGCACTGGCATCACCTGGACAATGCGACCAAACGACGCACGGGCATCGTCGGCGGAGCCGGCGTCTCCATCCTGCGTGCTGGCCGTGAGATCGCGAGTGGCTGGCATCTTATGGGGGCGAAGCGCAAGGAGAATTACGACGACTGGTGGCGATGTGAGATCGACTTCGACCCCATCCTCGATGAGCACTTCGGGATCACTGTGAACAAGCAGGGCATCCGGCCGTCTCAGGAACTTCAGGAGGCCCTCGGACCGGAGCTGGAGTCGATCGCCCGGCTGCTGAACTTGCGCGTACGCCAAGCCTTTGAGGAGGTCAAGTTCCAAGCGGCAACAGAGACGTCATGCCGTATAGCGGAGGCCGCGGACGCCGACCTGCCCGTTATCCGGTCGACCAGAAAGGGGTCGGGCGCGCTGAGCTACCGAATCGGGTCCGAGCAACTGCCGATTGAGACGATGTTCACCTCGGCCCTGAAGCGGCGCACGCTCGATGTCACACTCAACGTTGATCACCCAGCCTTCGCAGCGCTGTACCGGCCCCTGCAGGCACTGAGCGACGAGGCGGGGAGAGACCTACGCACTGCACTCGAACTGTTCCTACTATCCTTCGCCCGTACCACGACCCTCCTGGGCAGCGACGGTCACAACTGTGACGACCTCCTGCGACTATGGAGCAAAACCTACGGACGGATGCTCCAGAAGTCATGAAAGAAGAGGCCAAGCCCGTTACCCTCAGGCTCCCCGCCGACGCTTCCCGCCGGGAGAGGCAGGCGTTCGCTCGTCTCTGCACCCTGCTGGCAAGTGCTCCGCTCGGATCCACCGAGGTGAACAGTCACGATCACTGGATTCAGGCAGCCAAGATCAAGAACCTGTACGAGCAGCCGCTGCTCGCGGCAGCTGCTCACACCGCCATCGATCTGGTAGATCAGGGCTGGACGATCCAGGCCGATAAGTCCGGGCACGTCTTCACTCCCCCGTTGGCGAGCGGTGACCGAGAGAAGGAGAAAGCCCGTATCCGACGCCAGGAGCATCTGCGTCGGGACGAGCAACTCGGGCAGAGCAGCGTTCAACGCTTCGTCGAGGGTATGGAGCGCACGCACCAGCACGGCGGCCGGCTGGTCTCCATCTTCAATCTGATGCGCGACGGCCGGGAGCTGGCGGACGCACTACAGAGTGCCGGCGCATCCACAGACGTCATCAGACCGTACGTTCAGATCGTGGACTCCTCGACCTGCGATCTGACAGGTTTCAAGCTTCACGACATCTGGCGTTACTTCCGTCATACTTGGTCTAACGCCTACGCAACCGTGCCCGGCCGTTCGATGCCAATCTTGATCCGGGACGCGGCCACTGAATTCCACACCGTCATTGGGCTGGCGGCGATCTCCAGCCCGGTTGTTCAAATCGCCGAGCGCGACCACTGGATGGGCTGGGAAACTGATCAGTTTCTTGAGCAGGTGCGGGCTGAGCCCACTGCTGACATCGCCCGCTGGCTGGCCCGACGGATCAAGATTCAGCAGGAAGAGATCTATGTTGATGATCTCCTCCGCGACGGGATCCTTCAACCGACCGACCTGGCGACGCCTAACTCGGAAGCAATCGGCCGGCTGCGGGCTGACGCTGAACGGCACCGTCAGCGACACCACCAGGCCAGCACAATCCGCGAGGTCCGCAACATAGAGCGTGGTGCGTGGGTGGATCGGGCCACGACAGATCTGTTTCGCAGTAAGCGTTCAGCAGCGCTTGCCGAGACCTTGGAGATCGTCACCCTCCTAGGGGCCTATCTCTCTCCGCCCACAGCCGAAGGACTCACCAAAGCTTTCTCCGATTCGAAGGCGCGGGCCCAGATGCGTCGCGTGGTACGCCGCGCACGAGGAGAGCGGGTCGGCACCGTCATCGCCGACCTCACCATCTGTGGCGCCGTGGCGCCTTATAATGCGCTGGTGGCAGGTAAGCTCGTAGGGGCCCTGGCCGTCTCACCGAGGGTACTGACTGCTTACCGCGAAAAGTATTCACGCCCCAGTGAGATTGCCTCTGCGATGGCCGGCCGCCCAATCCTGCGCGAGCCTCGCCTTTCCTTCATCGGAACCACGTCGCTCTACGGAACTGGTTCAAGCCAGTACAACCGATTGTTCTGGCCTGCTGAGGTGATGGGAGGAAAGAGCAACGCCCGGATCGGGTTTCACGAACTTGGACGGTCACGCTCCTTTGGAACCTCTCACTTCTCCAGTGAGACCGTCGAAGCCCTTGTTCGGCTTTCGGCCCTACGCGGATCGCTCGTACGAGTCAACAATCTGTTCGGTGAAGGAGTCAGCCCTCGTCTACGGAAGGTGAGGCTAGGGATCGCCGCACTTGGGTGGCCCGCCAACGAACTCCTCAGGCACGGACGTGAACGCATCCTCTACGGAGTTCCGTTGGTCGAAAACCTGCGAGACTACTCACTCGGCGTCGATGAGGAACCGGAGTACCTACTCAATCCCGATCTGCCTGAAGCAGACGCTAGGGTCGCCAACTGGTGGCTTGAACGCTGGTGCCGACAGAGGGCCGCACGCCAGGACGTCCTTGAGTCCATGCGTTCCCATCGGCTGGTCCGCCCAGTCCGGCATGGCGCCCGGGTACCGTTGCCTACTGCAGACGGGATGCCGCCGATCAACCAAGGAATGCTGCCCATCTTCACATAGCCGGGAGGCGCCCCTTCGGCGAGTGCGGGTCATGTCTGGAGCGGCACGAGGCGTCATGTATGTCGGTCCAGCGCGGCTGCGATTACATCCACAGCCCGACCGCTGCTCGCCTCGATGTCGACCCAGCGGATCGGCGGCAGGGGAATGGGCACCGGCTCCTTCACCCGCTGTAGGGCGCCGACGAGGTGCCGGTCCTCGGAGAGAAAGACGTCACAGTCCGGCAGATAGCAGGCTAACTGGTTGTCGTGCGGCCCGTGCTCTTGGTGACCATACGCGAGCACTGCCACCCCAGCCAGTTGCGCGGCATCCATGCTTCGTCGATGTCTTTGAGCCAGTAAACGCACGGGCATCTCATCCCCGCCTCCCGAGGGTACTGCCGGACGATCGTGCAGGCCACGTTCCGCCCGGACGGAATGTCGCCGTAACAGGTCAGGCGGGGACGCCCATGGTTTGCCTACTATCAACCCGATAAGCGTCTCCTCAGGAAGTGCCCGAGTCGGGATTTTCCGAACCTGTAAGGTGGCGCAGGAAGCTCGAATCGACTTCGATGCTGCCGGTTAGGCGCCAAGTGCGGCGCTCGTAGGACAGGTCGCCCGTCACAGTAAAGGGAAGTTGGCGCTCATAGGCCATGATCGCCCAGCTGTGATTCGCTCCCGTCAATGGAACATGAACTCGCAAAGTCTTTCGTTTCACCTCCGCCACGATGATAGCTGTTCCTGCCTCTTCGCCATTGGGCGTCGAATCTTCCCGTATAAGCGACCTAACGAGACCGGCTAGCCTTTCACGCCGTACGGGCTCTTCCCTTTGCACAAGTTGTTCTCGAACACGCGGAAGCTCAACAATTGTGTCTCGGTCTAGCGTAATTGTTGCTAGGCCCACGTCCGGCCTACGTTCAGCCGCTGCCCACTCGAAAGAAAAGTCCAGTGAGCGAAGGTGCTGTGACAGTGACATCTCTTCGAGCGACTCCACTAGCCCCGTACTAAGCCCTAGGCTGCTTGGAGCTGAGAGAGCCTCTTCGTCCCAGGACTGTGTTAGACGCTTTGTGGTCTCTAGGCCTCTGGCCAAAGTTTCCATGACTTGCCGTGGAAAAGGTATAGCATGTTCCTCGTGGTCATCGACTGGTTGCGGATTAACCTCGCCTAGACGGGATACTACGGTGAAGACAAAGCTGCCACGCTTCGTGTGCCCCAGCCTTACATCCTCTTCCAGGAACTCGTTGACCGCTGCCGGCCGCCGTCCTTTATTTGGATGATTAGGGTCAACTGCTGTAGTTGCAGCTGACTTCATCAACTTGAGGATGGCTTGTAGTGTCTTTTCGGCCTGTCGAAAAGGGATTGTCCCATCGATCATTTCTTGATCGAGACGCACGAAGAACAAGTCCGCTCGTGTAGCGATGATGTGTTCCAGTAGTTGCCCGGCATCCCAGTCGTGAATATGCCCGAGCGACTCCAACGTGTCCGCGAAGCGTGGTGCGAAGTCTGCGAAATCTGTAGCTAGCGGGACCATGACACGGGGCGCGGTGGCCAATGAGGCCGACCGGTAGCGCCAGACCTCGCGAACCTCCGGCTGCTTCTGTTCCAGCTCCCAGTCGTGAGAAGCCAGGAACTGAGAGACTGCGGGAGGAGTCAGCGCGGATGCAATCTCACGGTAGCTGTCAAACGCGGCTCGGGTCACCTCAGACCCCTCTCTGCATCGCCGATTGACTTCATGATGCCCAGAAGCTGCTCACCCGTGAAGAGGTTTCGGCGTGGTAGATGTACCGTGTGGTAATCATTGATCGAGCCGTCATATCTCAGGTTATCCGCAGACTCCCAGAACATGCGGCTACGCGTATACAAGCCATATTCATTTGCGTGAAGCCAGGGTTCCGGATCGCGTGGAATGAGGAGGATGCCAAGGTAGGCGGGAATATACCGCTTCGTGCGAGTTAGTTTCTGAAACGGTTTTGCCTTCATTTTCCACGTCATGCTGTCATCTTTAAGTAAGCTCTCCTGGTAGGTGCACTTCAATTGAAGCTCGAACTGCGGCCCGTAGTAGCCGCGATACTCTGTCGAAGAAACGATCGTAATGTCAACGCCCTCATAATCGGTCTCATGGGTTTTTATGGAGCACCCGGCCGCGTAAGCGATCATGCGAGTGAACGATACACTGAAGTGCTCCTGTAGTGCTGTGATAGGTATCTGACCCTCCGCAAGGTCTTGTTCGCCCATCATTTCATTAGTGCCGCCTTCGGCCATATTTCCCCTTTGGTATTCCTTCATTGATTGCCGAAGCGAGTCACGAAGGAGGGAGTAACGTTCAAGATGTTAAGGTTTTCGCTTATGTTGGTCCCGTCTATTCTCGTGTAGGGCGCCGCTAAGTACCTTCATGATTTCAGCACGGGCGGCGGCCCGCATAGCAATATGCAGGCCGCCGCCCTATGGGGCTATCTCCCCTTGCCGCGTGAGCAGGAGAGGTAATGGAGACCAACTCGGCCAAACTCAGGCCTCAGTGTCGCCATATCTAAGGGGTAAGCGGTTGCAGAAGTGCCTCGCGTGCCCGACCGCCGATAGGCATCGCATCTAGTTCTGGCTCATGCCAGAGCCCTCAGAACGGTTTGGGTCGCGAATGGCAAGTTCTGGGAAATCACCAGATCGTCGACCAGGTGGACCGAAACTTTGCTCTTCTCGGCACTTTCCTGGGCACGCCGCAACCGGTCGTTCGGTGCTACGCCCGGAGTCAGCGGGCTATGAACACCAATGATCCATTCACGGTCACACTTCCTGGCCAGGATGGGCGCAGTGACCGGACCGACACCCTCGACGTCGATCTTGACGCCTCGCTCGAACGAGATACCGAGCTCTCGGCTGTCGAGATCCTCGAAGAGCCTGTCGGTCGATCGCGCGAGTCGTGCTTCGTCAAGAGCCGGTGGCGTGTCGTCGATCAGGTAGCGGAGGAGGCTGACCCCGACGTGGCGGTCAAGGAGGTTGTGTTCGAACCGGTTGCGGAAGCTGCGCAGACAGCGGTAGCAGGACTCATCGCAGTTCGCTGGGCAGTCTTCGAGAAGGCCCAGCGTTTGCCTAAAGATCTCCATGCCGTGGTCGTTGACCCGGCGAGTGAAGCCGGCACCGCCGGCGAGGGTGTCGTACATGTAGATGTCGGCTTCGCGGCCTTCGCCACCAAGAGGTGTCAGCGCAGGACGGTATTCCGCTTGCAACTCCGTGGCCTCGATTCCGAGCTTCCGTGTCGCAGCAATCGTCAGGGCCTCAGCAATTGTGCGCAGCGCGATGTGTGTCGATAGGTAGTCCGGCTTGAGGGTGATGGGCGAATCTACCTTGAGACGGACGAGGAGCACGTCGGAGATGAAGTCAGTACCGAGCACCAGACCGCGGGTCGAGCGAGATCCGGGACAGTTCGGTTCCTTTTCGTCGGGGTAGGGCTTCTTGTGTGTCCCATTCACCACGCCCGTGGCCGAGGCTGTCGGCTCAATGAGCCCGCAGAGCGTGCAGTAGGTGTACCCCTCGCTGCGGGGACCGGTGTTCGTCACCAGCAGCGTCTCGCGGCGATACGTCTGCTCTAGCCGGTTCGTGACGCTTTGCCAGGCGCTCTCCTCGGTCGGCCCGGACGCCATGAGCTTGGCTCGCGTGGCGTAACTGCGAGCCGGGGCCTTGTCGGCACTAGTGCCGGGATCCTTCCTGGCCGGGTGCGCAAACCCTGGCGGGCGCATCCAATTCTTAGCCTTGCCGAACTTTCCTTCGGCACGGCAGGCCGGACAGTTGCGTTCATCCCCAGGCGCGGCCTCGCCGTACGAGTAGTAGTTGGCGTAATGGCACACCTGGCACTCAAAGTAGAGCAGCTTGTCCCGCCAAGCTTGGTGACGCGCCTCTTGGACTGGCGCGTAGATGGCCTCGGAGGTCCATTCTTTGTTATCGATCCACACCACCTTGCCGGGCGCGTACTGGCTGAGCGCTACCGCAAGACCCTGACTGGGCGCATAATGGAACTCAGGCTTGAACCGCGTCGACCGATCGATATCAAAGACGTAGAACGAGACGACATCCGTCGGGAACGCGTAACGCGGCAGCACTCCCTTGTATAGGAGTCGATCGAGCAGGTTCTTCTGGGTCCGCCGGGCATTCGGCTCCTCCGGATCCTCGGCTGGGTCCTCCGTATCCTCCTCATCAGACTCTGATGACGCGTCACTGCCGGAGGCCGTTACAGGGTGCCCGCTGACATCGAGGTCAAGGGCCTCGTCGATCGAGTCGAGAGTCCTTGTGACGAAGTTTTCTAGGACGGAGTGGTGGCCGTTTTGGTCGAGCTCGTCGGGGAGCCATGCCGCAATGTCTTGCCGAAGAGAGTCTGCATTGGCGTTCAGCCACCCTTCCAGGTCGGCCCTGTTCAGTGGGGAAGTTGTCCCGGTGAAGTCCGTGATTTGTCCCAGTACCTCGAAAAGCTGTGGCTGCTCGTCGGGGTCGATATCAGGAAGACGGTCCTGGTGGTAGCGCTGCAACAGGTACGCGATTACGTGACGGCGTGTGATCTCCTCGTTGTCCATCGTCAGTACTGGGTCATCGACCGGACCGCGGATCATCAGTGCCGGCTGGCGGAAGTAATGATCGTCGTGGGTGTCAGCGCTTCCGAAGGCCAGTACAGTGGCGACTGCGTTGCCCCGCCGACCGGCCCGACCTGCGCGCTGCTGATAGTTCGCGCGCGAAGGTGGCATGTTGCGCAGAGCGACACCAGACAGATTTCCGATGTCGATGCCCACTTCCATGGTGGTCGTGCAAGACAGAACATCGATGGCGGCGGGTTTCTTCCGATCTCCGGATCCGGGCAGACCGAGGTCGACATCTTGGAACAGCAGCTCATGTTCTTCTGCCTTGGAGAAGACAGCCTCTGACTGTGCCGCGGCATTGAGCTGCGCCGTATGCTCAGCGGCGATGATGCTCATGGGAGACTCGGGGCTGTCCCGTAGAGCTCGTGTGGCGCTGGCGCGGTAGTACCCCTTACGGGCTTGGAAGACCGAGTCTGTATCGGGGTCTAGCGTACGGACTTGGTCGTCTCGGCAATTGACGCACCGGGAAGAACCGGGGAACGGTCGCTGGGTGAAACGACAGCGTTCACAATAGCCCCAAGTCGTTTCGAGATCCAAGTAGACCTTCGAGGCTGACAGTCGGTATTTCCCAGCCACCGCTTCGCAGAACTCCTGAAGCAGTGTAGGCAGCCATGTGTCATTGAACTGCTTCTTCGCTGCCTTGGAGTCGAGCCACTGGTCAATCGATTGAAATTTACCTGTGTGCGGGTGGACGCCACCTTCCGTCTTCCACCAGTCGCCATCGGTCATGGACGGGAACCAAATGCCGGGAGTCGTCCATTGCATGAGCCACATTCGCATGAGCCCCAGCTTGGATTCCTCGCTGACCGCCACGCCGTCGATGTCGGGGAGCGTTGCGAGTAAATCAGCAGTCCTGGCTCGGGGCTCGCGCAGGGATGCGAGGCCGAGGGATGCGAGGCCGAGGTATTTGTCCGTGAGCGTCGCGTACATCGTCCGCATCAGCGCATGCGGTGGCGGATCGGTGATGCTGAACAACTGCATGAGCTCGCCGGGATTGCCCTTGAGCGCGCCCTTCTCGATGGCCGCTTCGACCCTGTCCAGGACGTGAAGTGACTCAGAAGGACGCAGTTCGGGGCGAAGCCGAACCGACAATTGGCGGGCGCCAACCATTACTGCCAGATACAGATGGTTCATGGACAGCATGGGCTCGAGCATCGTCTTTTCTAGCTCTTGCCACCCGCACACGATCAGGGGCCGCATGGCGTCGCGCATAGAGTAACTCTGCAGGTTCGGAGCGAGACGGGCGGCGACCTGACGGGAGTCGGAAAAAGCGAGCACCTTACGCCCACGCAATGGCGCGAAGTCGGTGTTCGGCTGCGCGCCTGGTGGCTGCATTTCAAGCTGACGGGTCACCAAGGCCTGAAATGGTTGGTCACCCTTCGTTTGGTGATCTTGCACTGACGAGCGTCCGTAGCCTGCGCGCCGACCGCAGACACCGCAAGGCTTGAACTGACCGTCCGCCTCGGCCTCGTCGCCGTCATCTTCGCCAGCGATTGGTTCCCCACTCCGAAGCCCAGGAAGGAAAACGCTGCGGACGCGACGATCGAGTACCTTCTCTGGGTTAAGTCTGCCGGTGACCAGGTCGAGGTCGGCCAGTTCGACGTTCTTCTCGTAGGGCTCTTCGAGTAGCAGGTCAAGGGGCTGCAGTTCCGGGATGAGGCCGGACGCGGACTGGAAGGCTCCTCCCGGCTCGTTCCACAGGTGCGAGGGGTTGGCGAGGTCGTCGGTATAGGCCCGCGCGTAGGAGGAGCCACAATGTCGGCACGTGTACAGCTCAAAAACCCTGGTTCCGCAGTCACAGGCTGCTCTGGGCTGGGCATAAAGTCGACCCACTGGGCCTGGCTCTGGGTAAACCTCTCGGTCGACCTCCGGGCAGTCAGGGTCGAGACATGCCCAGAGCCCGGGGAGACCGCGGAAGAACGCATGCACGCGGCACGGCAGCAGCCCTACACCGTCCACCGACCGTCGTGCCGCGCTACCGAGTGCAACCAGAGCAGAAACGGCTCTGTCAGCGAGAACTTGGTCCACATCCGGGAAGATGAGTGTGCCCAGGTCACTGACGGGCTCTGCCTGCTTCATGGTCTCGTTGACGAGGAGATTCATCGGACCGAGGGCGTGGAGCGCCTCGTGTAGCAGTTCGCCGACCGTGACACCCGGCCTCAGGCCCACCTCACGGTAATCCAACAGGCCTTGTACAGAAGCAATGCGGGCGTCGTCCCCTTCACTCTGATAGAAATCGTGCATCGGCACGGCAGCCAGGGCCTGTGCATCCTGCAGGCTCCCTGTGCTGGCGCCTGCCCGAAGGGAGAGCTTGCCTTCGACGCTCTTGAAGTCGGCCTCGGACTTGCCGCTCAACTGCGCGGCGAACTGACGCGCATACCGGGAGCTCGTGAAGCTGGCACTTGTGCAGATCACCTGCAACTGCTCCGCCGGGATACCGAGCCTCGCGCGTAGACGACGGAGCAGGAGTGCCACCTCGGCGCCGGCGGCTCCGCGGTACATGTGAGCTTCATCGATGATCAGAAGGAACTTCTCGTCGGGATTGTTCGCCAACCAGTCCCGTGTGGCATCGAATACGGGCCGCTCAAGCGGACGCATCAGCATGTACTCAAGCATCGAGTAGTTCGTGATCAGGACGTCTGGAGGCTCTTCCAGCACTTCGTGGCGTGTCAGAAGCTCCGGGTCTTCGGGACGGGTGACGGCACGGATGAACTCACCAGCCTTGTTCTTCCACCGGGAACCGCTCTTGCCATACCACGTCTTCAGATCCGGCTTAGCTGGCCACTTGCCACGTGCCTCCAGTTCCTTGATGAGAGCCGCTGCTTCGTCGCGCTGGGGCGATGAGGAGTCGTTCGCCAGGTCGATCAGGTTGATGTAGAAGTCATCGATGGAGCGAAGACGCGTCTGGTCCTTCTTGGCCTTGCGCACGCCGGGGTACAGTGTCCGGCTGGTGTAGCGAGCGAAGCGTGCCGGACGGTCGGCCCACTCGCTGAACTTGGCAGTGACGCGTGGATCGCTCAGTAGGAGGCGAAGACGGCCCAACTGGTCGTTCACTAGCGCGTTCATCGGGTAGAGGATCAGAGACCTCACAGCCGGAACCTTGAAGGACTCGGGCTTGTGTGCGGCCTCTGCCGCGAGTTTGGCCAGCATCGGTAGGAGGAACGACTCAGTCTTCCCCGAACCTGTACCGGTGGTGACTGCCAGGCTCAGGCCATCCCGAGCGGTCGACTCCAGTGCCTCAGCCTGGTGGGTGTAGGGCGGGTCGTACAGCAGGCGCTTCGAGCCAGCCGCATGTGTCGACAGGCTTTTGAGGAGCTCTCGCACGGCTTCGTCGAGGTCCAGATCGCCGAAGCTGCGGTCCGTCTGGTAACGAGGGGTGCTCTCGATGAAGGGGGCCTGGAACAGCACGCCTTCTTGCTCGAGCAGCTCGCGACGCTGGTCGAGCACGGTGGGATGCCCGATGTGATAGGTCGCCTCGATGTAGTCCCGAAGGGCTGTCTGGATCTTGCTGATCGTCTCTGCGATCGTTGGCGCTTCCACTGTCACGCCACCCCTCCCTCTTCACTGACGTGCATCCATAGCATGTCAGTGAAGAACGCCGACACTTGACCGATCGCCGATATCGGTACGCGGTAAGAGACGAGCGCCCCTCTTACCTGTGAGACAGGCATACCCACAAGATCGAGATAGCGCTGCGCCCACCCGGGCACGGGGCTGAACAGGTCCAGACATCGGTCGCCGGACGTCCCCGGAGCAGGGTGTATGTGCATGGCTTGTGGTTCGCCCGCCAAGGCATCGATGGCTGCCTGAGTGCGCCACGCCTCGTCGCAGCCTGGTGCAGCGAGGTCCTCAACTGGAAGATCCACGAGTGCGCGAGGGGCTCCCTGCTCCACACGTACGAAACACCACAAGTCGGCGCCGTAGGCCTGAGAGCGGCGGGCAACGAAGTCTCCTGAGTCACTGCTCGCGAGTTGTCGCCAGCGACCTCGGTAGTAGAGGACGGATGCCGCCGTATCGATGATCTTGAGACCGCCGACCTCTCCAGACTCACCCGCTCCGTCCAAGCGCTGACGCATCACAGTGACGACCGCGGCCGCCTGATCCGTCCTAGGTCGCTTGAGCCAGTGATCAAGAGGTATCTCATGCAGGCTGGCGGCACGCAAACGAGCCGGACCGAGCTGAGTGTCGAGCTCGAGAGACCTGGTGTGGCCCTCGTACCGCATTCCTGCGCCCAGCAATTCGTTCACGAGCGGTGCGCCGTTGGGCCGTACACCGAGCAAGAGGTACCGTCCGGGCGCCGTCTCCACGAATGAGGGTGGAGCCCGGTAAATCTGACGACCCTTAGGATCACTTCGGCGAGGAAGCTCGATCAGGTCACCAATCGATACCAAAAGGTCTAGCTGTGCTGCCACATGGTGACGCGTAATCAGGCTTGATGCGTCCAATGGACTGAGAGCCTCAAGTGCTGCATCTACAAGTCGGCGCGGAGTTGACGGGCACAGGAAAGAGGCTGCACGGCGGAGCAAAGCGGAGATCGCCTCGGTAGAGAACGCATCAGTTGTTGTCTCATCCAACCGGAGTGCACGGACTGTGCACTCAGCCGCCTCTTGATTGCTGAGTACCGTTACTTTCACCGGGTACCTCCGATAGCCGATTGCTCTGATGCCTCTCGAAGATCCTCAGCACTCATTATCGTGAATCGAGCCGCACGAATAAGGACAGGGGATATCAGCACGCACCTCAGCATTTTGTCCCGCTCGATCTCGTCCCAACTCTCCAGAGCCCCCGGTGTGCTTGCAAAAAGCAGCAGAAATTCCGCCGCGACGCGCGGGTCGCCGATACCAGTGTCTGCCGCGATGGGGCGAATCGCCTCGCTCAAGCCCTCCCGCAATGCGGGCAGCGAGTCCTCCCACTGCCAGAGATGGTCAGCGATGTAGCGGGCTACAGCACGTTGTGCTGGAGCCTCGCCTACGAGCTTCTGCATGTCATCCAACATGTCTGGTCTCCTATGCTCACTAAGGCGACCACGTCTGCGCTCCAGATGAGCCCATCTGTTCCCGGCCGTGAGGGACACGAGGGTCGCGGTAATCGCGTCGAGCACCAGTTGCCGCTGGCGGTAGGAGAAGGGGTCGGCCGATAGATCAGCATCCTGCCAGCGGTGGTGACCATGGATTAGTTCGAGCACGTCGGACATTGGAGTGCCTGTGCAGCGGATGGTTGGCTGGTCATTCGGCCTCTGACGCAGCCAGTTTGGGTCAGGAGGCAGAATGATGGCTGCGGACGCATGGCCGGAAGAAGCTCGGAGCATGCCGCCACCCGCCGGGACGGTGATCGGCCGTCGGGCATCTTGCTGCTCACCGAGCAGAGGATTCTCCACGGAGAAGAGGAGCACCTGAGTGCAATCGCCGTCTGTACGGTCGATTAGGCCTGCTGTGTGCCCACCGTTGCGCTGCTTGGTGAGAATCCAACGGAGCGGATGAAAGCCTCGTTCACAGCTGAGAGACGCGAAGCCCACTCCGCTGCGGGAAACTGATATTTCGCATGACTCGGCTGCATTGTAAGCACTCTGCAGCTTTCCCTTGCGGAGCTCCTGATCTGCCAATCTCGTCCATGTGCTGTCCTCGAAGGGAAGCGAGATTGGGTGACGCTGGCGAATTAGTTCCTTGTCGGCTTCGTCGCGCAGCACAATAGTCAGATCAGCCCTCGTCCCCACAGGGCCGTCTGCCGAGAGACTTGCCTTGCCATCCCAAATCTCGGTTAGCTTCGGGCGGGCTGGAGTGGCGAACAGGCGGATTCCTGCCCCTTCATTGTTCTCCTCCAAGTTTGGGTGAGGATCACGAATAGTGACAGCAAGTGAACCGCTCACAAAGGGCCTGCCCGCACCCCCGGTTAGGAGTGCAACATGTACCTCGTGCGTGCCTACAGGGAGATTCTCGAGAGCGAATACTAGTTGTTGACTACCTGCAGGCCATTCGAGCAGGGAAGGTAATCCGTCGTCTACTCTTACTGAACATTTCTCTGTAGTTTGAGTGGAGCTCACCGTGAGGAGTGCTGGTTCCCCGGCCATCCACTCAGCAGCTCCTTCCCCGTCCCAAGAAGCCGGAATAAGCCCCACAGGATGGATAGACACGTTCGACACTACTGACAGGCCTACTGCCGCGAGCTGAGTGATCTCTTCTTCGCTCAGGGAGCGGGGCGCCTTCACGTCGAAAGCTTTCACTCCGTCAGCAAGAATAGCTGTTTCAGAAATCCAAGGTAGCGCCAGGGCGGAAAGGCCAGCGCGGCCGACCAGGCAATATTCATAACCTGGCCGGACAATTCCGCCTTTGATCTCGATAGCTAGACCTCCGGGTTGCTTCCGGAAAAGCCACCATGGGCCCCTGGTGATGGTGCAACGCTCGGCGATCAGCTCATTGACTTGTGCGGATCCCTGCTCCAATTGGATTATGGGCACTCCCGGTCGAGGCCATGCGGTCAGCGGTACTCTGCCCGGGTACAGCAGTTTTCCTCGTGGAAGTGGTTGGTGTCGTCCTTCAATTTTTGGGCGCAGTTTCCGCAGTTCCTCGCTGACCTGATTATTTTCCGCTTGAAGAGCCGTGAGGTCGGGTAGGCCCAAATAGGGGTACCAACCGTTGGCTTCCTGGCGCAAGAGGAGCTTCGGATTGGAGGCAGCTGATAGAGGCTGTCCTCGGTGCGCAGGCCCCGAACTCACGCTCGTCGGAAGAAATCCACTAGAGCGGACTGTGTGTGCCGAGCGCTTAGCCTGGTACAGCCAGTTTCGTGAATCATGCTCATCCGTTAGGTCGTCAAGTAGACGAATGAGTGCGGATTGCGCCAGGTGTGGAGATGTCTCGCCGTCGCCTGATAGCAATGCTGTGGCAATATGTCCGAGCAGGATCTGGTTCGAGCAGAATTTTTGGAAGCGATCACTGTGCCCGCCCGTGCGCGATGCCAGACAGGCGCCAAGAATGTGTGGGTCATCAAGCATGGCCTGGGTAAGTATTGCGCGCGCCTCGTATAGGAGCTGTGCCATCTGGCGTTGCAGGTCAGCTGGCATGATGGCATGTGTGATTGGCCAGGCGATGATGCTGAAATTTTTAGCGAAGGCTCCTTTGGGTTCGATCCCGCCGTACTCGGCCGCAAACTGTTGGAACCACTGCTTAATGCGTTTACGGTTATTATCTATTTTCCACTGCGGGCCACGCTCCCAGCCTGGTGTCTTCTGAGAGAACAGGGGCCAGTACTCGTCTCCGGTATAGAGATATCCGATCTCAGCGGCGTACACTACGAATGGCAACCACCAGGTGCGGTGTCGAATGTCGAATCCCTCTGCGACAGCCCCGCGCACCGCATTCGAGAGCAAGTCGAGATCATCCTGGTTGAGATCGTGCTCCAGGGCGAAGACGGGCGCTGTCGGCTGTAGTGCCTGGCGATGTGTGTGAAGCGTCCGAAAGTGCTCATCGAGGTACTCATGTAGGTGCTTGAGGACCTCCGTCGATCCGCCAGGCGCCGTTCTTGCCACGCTCGGTCTCCCTCCCCTGGGTCCCGCCTTGCACTAGACACAGTTTGGGACAAGCCGATGGCAGTGCGGACATCGTTGGGCGAGAACGACCATCCCCGCCAGCCTCCCGGCAGCGGGCGCGGTCGTCGGTCCAGACCGCGGGCAGGTACAGGCGGGGTTCGATGTAGGCGTGCCCTCCCGGGGCGGCACACGTCAGCATCGCCATGACCTCGCAGTTCCGGATGTCGCCAGTCACCCCGCGGCGCTGGCAGGCTACTCGCACCGACTTCGCCCCCTTCTCTTGCACCTGGGTGTCGTCGAGGACGAGCGTCACAGCCGGGTCGTTCAAGTGTTCGGCGACGTAGGTGCGCACCTCGACGTGTAGGGCGTCTGCCGACCACGAAGCCGCTTCAGAAACTTCTGGATCCGTGACGGCGTGACATGGCCCGCGCGTTCTCCTTCCGCAGATCGGACAGCAGTCCCTCCCTCAGTTCCGCGAACACCTCCCTTGGCTCCGGCCGCGCGAACAGGTGCCCGCGACCGTCGAGAACGACCGCTAACTCCTACACTTGCAACACGTGTTGCTCCTCTGCTGCAACGGTCAGCATGACCGCTCAACGGCACACGGTCAGCAGTCACCTGCCGCTGTAGCACTGGGTAGGGGGCCGAGGTCTTCCGCGCCCCGTTCGACGCAAGCGCGATCCCGGTATGGCGGCGATCTTCGCTATGCTCGGGTGTGGTTTGCACCAACCATCGCAGCCTGGCGAAGGACGTGACCTGGCTTGATGCCAATGCCTATTGAGTTGGTCGCCGTCGTCGCTATCGCAGTGCTTGTCACCGCTTGGCTGCTCTGGAGATTCTCGCGAAGGATCACCACCGCCTCTGGCGGACACACTGCACCAAGCGCCACGGCAGTGGTCGAAGTTCGGCCCGAGTTTCCCCCAGCAGGGCTTCTGGTCCCCGAGGACGTTCTCCGATCCGTGGGCTCGACGTCCGCCGCGATCTGGGATGCGCTCGAGGCCGCAGCGGCGCCAGTCGCTGTCGAGTACTACCCGATCAGCGAGCCGGAGGTCGCGAAGTTCCGGACTGTGCCCGTGAACGCGGCGGCTCTTCAGCAGGTGGTGGCCGGGCTAGTGGAGGCCCTCAATCCGAAGAGCCCGACGTTGTTCCGGGTGGTGCTGCCAAAGGGGGCAGAGCTCGTCAAGGCCGCCGGAACGTCTGGGTTCCGAGGGTTCTCTCGCAGCGGCGGCAAGACAACACATGCCGTTCTGAAGCCTGTCGTTGCTGGAGGAGCAGTCGCGGCAGGTTGGCCGGTGCTGGCCGTCGCCGCAACTGTCCTGGCGGTAGACATGGTGGCTCAACGTGAACAGCGTCTATTCCAACGTCGAGTTGATGCCATCCTGAGTCGCCAAGAGGAACGTCACTACGCCGAACGGATCAAGGATCAGCGGTCAGCCGATGCTCAGTTGTCCCGCGCGATCAGCCTCATGCTTGACGGCCACAATCCGAATCTTGAGCTCGCCCTGAAGAGTGCAGACGACGAGTTCTACCGCTCTCAGCAGTTTCTGGAGAAGCACCGCGGCGTCATCGACGAGCTGATGGATGACGACGGCAGGGTCGACTATCGCCGTCTGGAGGAGACTCTTGGCGGCGAGGCGAAGGAGGTTGACCACTTCGTCCGGGAGCTTCATTTGGCGCGAGCCGCGATTGCGATACGACGCAAGGCAATGGTTGCCAACGCGGCGTCGGTAGCGCTCGTGGATCCCACCAACCCTTACGTCGCACTGCACAAGTTTGTGGAGGCGCAAGTTAAAGAGTTGGAGGACGCTGATGTGGTCGCGACCGAACTGACCGAACGCCTCACCCAGGTTGAGCTCAAGGGCCGTTGGCGCGACTTGGGTAAGTCAGTGGCGGTGCGACAAGAGCGGCTCCGCGCCGGAGTCTCCCCGCCCAGGATCGATGGCGACACCGAGATTTGCTACGTCATGACGTCTTCCGGTCAGTTCCTCCAGGTGCTTGCGCCCGGCGAAGACGGGCCCATGCAACTCGTGCAAGACGAGTAGATCTGTTTGCGACGGATACCTTCATTGCGGAACGGTTGCACCCGGACTACATCCTCCGATCGGACAAGCGCACAGGGACCGCGCCCAGGCCATGGCCGCACTGCGGGCCATCGACACCCTCCGCCTGACCGGCTGCGGCAAAACATCGCTGCCAGCCTGTGTAAGCACTTCCGAGACGGCACCCGACCGCTGACCACCCTCGGCTCATGTGATCAAACCGGATAGAACCCCTGAACGAGGTCGTCCTGGGCGATCGGTGTAGAGCTTGTTAATGAGACCGTGTCCACAACCGCCCAGCCACACGCCGCACCAGAAGGTCTGGTCGGCAGGGCGAGCCCGGAAGTCGTCGAGTTCTATCGCTTCCATCGGAAGGGCCACAGGGAGTCGGAATCGGCGTGGCCGACCACCGCGGTACGCACCCGTCGCTTGTCGAGGGCCATGCAACCTCCAGCCGTACTGGATCGGTGTCCGCCTTGGTCGGCGCCCTGCCACACTGTCGGGCACCCGGCTTTTGACGGCACCTCCCGTCACTGACAATGCTGAGGGCTACTGAGGGACCCAGACGGACACGGCGGGCGCATGTTGCGCGGTGAGATGGGGACGACGTTCCCAGGCATGTTCTGAGCGGCTGCTCAGAACTTGCGGTCTCTTCCAGTCCAAGCGGCTGGCCCGGGCCACAAGCTCTTACCCAGTGCCACTTCCAGTCGCGCCAGGGTCCCCAGGTCGGGCAGGACCATCCCCCGGAGCAGCCGGCTGATCGTGGCGTGGGAGACGCCCGCCTTGTCGCCGAGCGTGCGCAGGCCGATCTCGGAGGCCGCCATGGCCGTCGCCAGGTTGCGTGCGAAGGCCTGGCCGTAGTGCGCGCTGACGGGGGCGTCCTCGACGAGCCGGGCGTACGGCCACTCGCCGGAGGCGATGTACGTCGCCGGCAGTTGGTCGTTGTTGCTCCGGGGCATGCCGAAATGATCCCACGTCGCCATGGGTCCCGTCCCTCCGTGCCGGTTGAGTCGACACATGCCTCGTGGTGGTGCAAGTACACACCAGTCTAGGTCATGAGAGTCAGCGACGTCGGTATTCTTGTTGCGGCTTTGCGGAGACGGTTGCTGGCCGTCGGCGGTAGGTGCTGTGCATTCGGCCAGGGTTCGTCGGAGGTCCGCAGCGAAGCCGACGGCGGTGGTCGCCTGGCCAGTGCGAACGGTCATCGTCCCCGTGCGGCCTGACGGGTCGGCCTCGACGAGGTAGCCGAGCTCCGTGGGGATGCCGAATACGGCCGCATGCAGATGACGTCGAGCCGCCTCGTGGGCACGGTCTGCCCTGCCCATGGGTAGGCCTGAGAGTTGCTCGTTAGCTGCGGCGCGCCTCAAGGTCCGGGGAGCGAACCATTCGACGTTCACGAAATTGCTGTGATCGGTGACGATCAGGCCATGTGAGCGGTGTTGGTCGATGGAGAGGGCCTCAGGGGGCCTCGCACCCGCGAGAATGGTCCTGATGTCCAAAGATAGGGAATCGTGGCGAGGTGCCTGGTGGCGGTATTCGGCGTGGGACATCGTCCTGCTCCTCAACTTCCCACTTCATTCGCTGATTTCCTGTGAGTCGTTCATCCCGTGAGAGTGATGGCGCCATCGGGAATCCATCCCTCCAGATATCCCCGCAGAAACGATCCGAGTTCTTGCGGGTGCACACTCAGGTCACCTTCGACCTCGGTCAGGGGATGCCAGGCATACACGGCATCTGGTGACGTGCTGGAGTGACGACGAATCGTGAGATCTCTCACCCGGCTCCGACGGACGACGAAAATGTGCCTGGTGGCGACCTGCGTCGGTGGGGCCGGAGGGGGCGTGTAATTGCCGAACACGGGAGTTGCGGCCAAGTGCCAGTGAGTGAACAGGGGGTCCTGGATTCGCATGAGGGAGAAACCGGTCGGCTGGAGGCGGACCACTGTCGCCCTCAATGGCTTCCACGCCCTCTCACTGGGCGAGCGTCTGAGTAAGACACGCTCCTGCTCGTCAACGACGGCAACTTCTTGTGAGCAGTGGCTGTGTCGGCGGGTTGCGATACCTCTCATGCCTTGAGAGTCCGGCAATGGCCACCTCGGCGCCCCTGAGGGGCGTCGGAGCGAATGAAAGCGATAGGCATGGAGCGGAAGGCTCAACCGTCGCGCCGCTGCGTGCCCGAGAGGTGTGTACGGATGCAGGCGACGGGCCGTGACCTGCGGCAATGCCGACAGCGTTCCCAGATCACCCGAAGCGCGTTCTGAGTGCAGAGAGGCGGCCCTCTCTGACCTGCGCTCTTAGAGTTTCGATCAAGCCCCACGGAGGCGTACGGAGCGCGACGCTCTGCTCCCGCAGCGCGCACCGGCGCCAGTGTAGCGGTTGCGCCGTGGGGGCCGCAGGGCTGATGTGCGGGGGTGCTGGTTGGCGGCCGGTTGGCGGATTTGGGGTGGGAGGCAACCCGGTACCGGCGTCATGGCGTTCACCATGTGTGAAAGACACGGTTCGGACAGGGGCGCGATGGCGAGGACACGACAGTGAGGGGCGCAACGCCCGGCTTCGAGGAGTTCGTCGCCGCGCGCGGGCCTCGGCTGCTGCGGGTCGCCTGGCTGCTGACGGGGGACGCCCACCTGGCCGAGGATCTGTTGCAGACGGTGCTGGCCAAGGTGTGGCCGAAGTGGCGGCGGATCGCGGCGGAGAACCCCGAGGCGTACGTACGGAAGGCGCTGGTCAATACGCATGCCTCGTGGTGGCGGCGGCGCTGGCGCGGGGAGGTGCCGCACGACGAGGTGCCGGATACGCGGGCCGTGCCGGATCAGTTCGAGGGGGTGGATCTGGAGCAGTCTCTGGCGGCGGCGGTGCGCCGGCTGCCGGTGCGGCAGCGGGCGGTGGTGGTGCTGCGCTATTTCGAGGACCTGAGCGTGGAGGACACCGCCGGGGTGCTGGGCTGCTCCACCGGCACGGTCAAGAGCCAGGCGTCCAAGGCGCTGCGTACCTTGCAGGGTCTGCTGCCCGCCGCCGAGCTGGTGGAGGGCTGTGAGCGCCATGGGTGAGCCGGACGAGACGGGGCGCTTTCTGCCTGGTCAGGGCGGTGACGCCCGCCGTGAGGCGGCGCTGCGGGCTCTGCTCGAGCGGGCCGTGCCCCGGCTGCCCGCCCCCGCCCAGCGCATGGGGCGGGTCCGGCAGCTGGTGGTACGGCGACGGCGGCGGCGGATGGCCGGGGCGGTCGGGGCCGCCGGGGTGGCCGGGGGAGTGGTGGCCGGTGTCACGCTGGCCGTGCTGGGGCAGGGCCCGGCCGCCGGCCCCGGGGACAGCGGCGCTATGCACCAGGTGCCCGCCGCTTCGCCTACCGCCGTCGGCTCCGCGTTTCGCTATCCCGGCCTCGACGGGCTGACGGTCCGGCTGCCGGACGGCTGGAGCGGCCTGGTCGTGCGGGGTGCCGGGGATCTGGGGCCGGTAGGGCTCGCCGGGAATCGGCCGGAGGCCGTGGGCGAGGACCGGTGTACGGACCTCCGGCGTTACTGCCTGGTGCCTGGCGGGCTGCGGCGCGGCGAAGGGGTCATGGTCCTGCGGCCGGGGCGCACGGAGTCCCCGGAGAAGATCGGCCAGGGGGCGCGGCTGGCGGACACGCCGCCCGGCGACTCCTGCCGCCGCGCGGGCGGCACGCGTGAGCTGGTGGGCCGGCGTGCGGCCGGGGCGTCCCGGCCGCATGAGCTGATCGCCGTGTCCGTCTGCCTCAACCGGCCGTCCGCCGACACGCTGGAGCAGGTCCGCTCCATATTCGGCTCCGCCGCCCTCAGCGATCCGAGCGCTACCCCCTGAACCGCGCGATGGGGTTCTCCAGCGTCCCGATCAGCTGGAGCGCCCCGGCCGGGTCCTGGAGGTCCACCATCTGCTGGTTGTTCCGCAGCTGGAGCCGGTTCAGGCAGGACAGCGCGAATTCGGGGGCGAACATGTCGTACCGCTCGAACTTCTCCGCCAGCTCCGGCACCGACGCCTGGTAGTCCGAGACGCACTCCGCCACCGTCCGCCAGAAGGTCTCCTCCTCCAGCAGGCCGTCGGTGACGAGGATGCCGCTGAGGAAACGCAGGAAGCAGTCGAAGACGTCGGTGAAGACCGACAGCAGCTTCAGCTCCTCGGGGACCTCCACCCGGATCCGCGCGACGGCCGGCGGAAGGACCGCGTCCGGGTCCATGACGGCGATCTCCTCGGCGATGTCCTTGAAGATCGCCCGCCGCACCGCGCCGTCCTCGATGACGAGGATGACGTTCTCGCCGTGCGGCATGAAGACCAGGTCGTACGCGTAGAAGCAGTGCAGCACCGGCCGCAGATACGCGTCCAGGTAGCGGCGCAGCCAGCGTGCGGGGGGCAGGCCCGACTCCTCGACGAGGGCGCTGACGACAGCGCCGCCCTCTGCGTCGGTGTGGAGGAGGGAGGCCATGGTGGCCAGCCGCTGGCCCGGTTCCAGGGTCGGGACGGGGCTCTCGCGCCACAGCGCGGCCAGCATCTTGCGGTACGGGGAGTACTTGTCGGTGGCCCGCTCGTACTGCCGGTGGTGGTAGCCGATGGCGGCCCGCTCGCGGATGATCGAGAAGTCGGCGGCGCGGAGGAGGTCGTCGCCCGCGATCAGGCCCGCCAGCCAGTCGTTGATGGCGGGGGTGGCCTCCATATAGGCGGCGGACAGGCCCCGCATGAAGCCCATGTTGAGGACGGACAGGGCCGTCTTCACATAGTGCTTGGACGGGTTGTCGGTGTTGAAGAAGGTACGGATCGACTGCTGCGCGAGGTACGCGTCGTCGCCGCTGCCCAGGCACACCAGGCGCTGCTGGGCGATCTCGGCGGCGAAGGTGACGGACAGCTTGTTCCACCACTGCCAGGGGTGGACGGGAATGAGGCGGTAGTCGGCGAGGTCGAGGCCGAGTCCGGTCAGGGTGCCGGCGAAGCGGGCCAGGGTGGCCTCGCCCAGCTCGCCGCCGATCAGCCCGTCGTAGTCGAGGTCGGAGGAGGAGGTGAAGGTGGCGTGGTCGCGGTGGGCGGCCAGCCAGATGAGCTGGACGGGGCTCGCGGTCTCGGGGGCGTACGAGAGGTATTCGTGCACCCCGAAGCCCAGCCGCCCGTTGTTGGCGACGAAGCAGGGGTGGCCCTCGGTCATGCCGGTCTCGACCGTCTGGAAGTCGGACTTGGCGAGCTCGGCGGCGCCGAGCGGCTCGCCGCCGAGCTTGTACGCCGTGCCGGCGAGGGTGGAGCTGATCTCCTCCAGATAGACCGGCAGGATCGCGTCGCCGAGCCCGAGCCGCCCGCGCAGCTCCAGGAAGAAGTCGAGCGCGTCGAGGGGGAGTTCGGAGCGGTCCCGGGTGTCGTGGCGGGTGATGCCGTCCGCGTCGACCAGCCAGTGGTCCAGGGCCAGCCGGCGGGCCGCGAAGCGGTAGGCCACCGAGCCGTCGTCGCTCGTGACGGCGTAATGGCCGGAGGTATTGGGCAGGGGCTCGGGGGTCAGCAGGCGCTCGTGGGCGAACTCGGCGAGCGCCTTGCGGATGAGGAGGCGGCCCGCCCGCTCCCAGAGGGCCGGGGTGAGATGGGCGACGGCGTCTCGGGGGCTCATTGGGGCACTCCTTGGGCGGATGCGTCAGATACGCCAGATGCTGTCGCGGCTTGGAATTGGGTGCGGGTGCAGAAGCTGAGGTACGCGTCCTTCTCCGGCTTGGCCACCGTGCCCGCGACCTCGAAGCCGACGGCCGCGTTGAGCTTGTGCACCGCCGTGTTGCGGACGTCCGGCTCGACCACGACGCGCCCGGTCGCCGGGTCGGCGAACAGGAACTCCATGACGGTGGTGATCACCGCGCGGGTGAACCCGTGCACCGGGGCATCGGCCGGCGCGCACAGGAAGTGCATCCCGACGTCGCCCTCCTGGGCGGGGTAGAGGCCCGCCAGCTCCACGCGCGCCGGGTCGTAGCGCTCGACCAGGAAGGCGGGGCGGCCCTCGTGGAGGCCGATGAAGGCGTCGTGGTGCGGATGCTCGGCGATCTTCCCGTACTCGAAGGCGACCTGCGCCACATCGGCGTCCTGCATCAGCCAGAAGGACGCCTTGGGGTGGGTGACCCAGTGGTGCAGCAGCTCGGCGTCGGCCACCGGGTCCAGGGGACGTACGGAGAAGCGGCCGAGCCGGGCGTCGGCGCGGGTGAAGAGGGCCGCGCTCATCGCAGC
This sequence comes from Streptomyces sp. NPDC028305, assembly GCF_055569495.1. Taxonomy (NCBI): domain Bacteria; kingdom Bacillati; phylum Actinomycetota; class Actinomycetes; order Kitasatosporales; family Streptomycetaceae; genus Streptomyces; species Streptomyces sp. NPDC028305. Next base: position 38,404 of record NZ_JBVHTN010000011.1, on the reverse strand, counting down.
GCCCCCTCAGGGGCCGCGAACTCCTGGAAGGCGATGGACTTTTCGACGGGATAGTGCTCGCGGCCCAGCAGCTCGCGGATGATGCACGAGTTGCGGTAGGCGGCCATCCCGAGGTCCGGGGTGACGAAGCCGTGGGTGTGCAGCTCGGCGTTCTGTACGTAGATCTCGCACCCGGCGGTGGCGGTGTTGATGCTGTAGTCGCGGGCGACCGCGAACCGCCCGGCCTCGTCCCAGGCGATGCGGTCCCGTACGGGTGCCAGGAACTCCGGCACCTGGTGGCGGTAGCCGGTGGCCAGGATCAGCCCCTGGGTGGTGAGGGTGAAGTCCTGGCCCTGCTCCTCCTGGCGCAGCCCGAGGGTGTACGAGCCGCCGGCCGGGTCGTACGAGGCCTCTCGCAGCGCGGTGTTGGTCAGCAGCCGGGTCGGGCAGGGGCCGCGGCGGTGCTTGATGTAGAGCAGATCGAAGATGGCGTTGATGAGATCGGAGTTGATCCCCTTGTAGAGGTTCTTCTGCGCGGAGTTCAGCCGGTCGCGGGTGTGCGCGGGCAGCCCGTAGAAGTAGTCCACGTACTCCGGGGAGGTCATCTCCAGCGTGAGCTTGGTGTATTCGAGGGGGAAGAAGCGGGGCGAGCGGGTGATCCAGTCGAGCCGGTAGCCGTGTGCGTCGATGTCCTGGAGCAGGTCGTGGTAGATCTCGGCGGCGCTCTGGCCGCTGCCCACGACGGTGATGCTCTCCTTCGCCTGGAGGGCTTCCTTGTGGTCCAGATAGCGGGAGTTGTGGATCAGGTCGCCGCCCAGGCCGCGGCAGGCCTCGGGGACGTACGGCGGGGTGCCGGTGCCCAGCACCAGCCGCCCGGCCCGCCAGGTGTGCCGCTCGCCGGTGGCCGTCTCGGTGGTGTGGACGACGTACCGGCCCTCGGCCTCGTCGTACTCGACGGAGGTGACCTCCTGGCCGAAGCGGACCGAGCCGAGCCGGGCGGCCACCCAGCGGCAGTAGTCGTTGAACTCCTCCCGCAGCGGATAGAAGCTCTCGCGGATGTAGAAGGAGTACAGGCGGCCGTTTTCCTTCAGGTAGTTGAGGAAGGAGTACGGGGAGGTGGGGTCGGCGAGGGTGACCAGGTCGGACATGAACGGCGTCTGGAGTGTGCTGCCTTCGAGGAACATCCCCGAGTGCCAGTCGAAGTCCGGCTTGCGCTCCAGGAACAGTCCGTTCAGCTCGTCGATGGGGTCGGTGAGCGCGGCCAGGCCGAGGTTGAAGGGGCCCAGGCCGATGGCGATGAAGTCATGGGAAGAGGCGGTGGACACGTGGGGTCTCCGGCGGGGTGGAAGGCGGTCAGCTGGCCCGGGCCCGGGTGAACTCCGGTTCGGCGGCGTGCGGGGAGGACAGGTATTGCTCCGCGTGGCAGGCGATCAGGTCGAGGACGTGGGCGATGTCGCCGAGCGAGGTCTCCGGGTTGAGCAGCGTGAACTTCAGGTGGTGCGCCCCGTCCACGACCGTCCCGGCCACGACCGCCTCGCCGGAGGCGGCCAGCGCCTCGCGCGCGTGCAGATTCGCCAGGTCCAGCAGTCCAGGGGGCGGCGGCGCGGTGGACGGCCCCCCTGTGTAGCGGAAGACCAGCGTGCTCAGCTGCGGCCGGGTGACCACCTCGTACCGCGGATCGGCGTCCAGCAGCCGCCAGGCCTCGGCCGCCCGGTCCACCACCTCGTCGAACAGCTCCCCGACGGCGTCCGCGCCCATGACGCGGAGCGTCAGCCACAGCTTGAGCGCGTCGAAGCGCCGCGTGGTCTGGAGCGACTTGTCCACCTGGTTGGGGATGAGCCGCTCGGCGCTGCGGGCCGGGTTGAGGTAGTCGGCGTGGTAGGTGGCGTGGCTGAGCGTCGTACGGTCGCGCACCAGGACGGCGCTGGAGCTGACCGGCTGGAAGAAGGACTTGTGGTAGTCGACGGTGACCGAGTCGGCGCGCTCGATGCCGTCCAGGAGGTGGCGGCGGCGCGGGGAGACCAGCAGGCCGCAGCCGTACGCCGCGTCGACGTGCAGCCAGGCCCCGGCCCGCGCGCACAGGTCGGCGATCTCGGGCAGCGGGTCAATGGAGCCGAAGTCGGTGGTTCCGGCGGTGGCCACGACCGCCATGACGACCAGGCCCTCGCGGCGGCAGCGGTCCAGCTCGTGGGCGAGCGCGACGGTGCGCATCCGCCGTTCCTGGTCGCAGGGGACGGGGATGACCGCCTCGTAGCCGAGGCCGAGGACGGCGGCGGCTTTGGCGATGGAGAAGTGGCTCGCCTGGGAGGCGAGGATGCGCAGCCGGGGCAGGATCTGGGGCTTGGTGAGCGGCGCGCCGGCCGCCGCCGTCTCCTTCTCCACCAGCTTGCAGGCCTCGTCGCGGGCGAGCAGCATCGCGTGCAGATTGGACTGCGTTCCGCCGCTGGTGAAGATGCCGTCCGCGGCCTCGCCGAGCCCGAGGCGCGCTGCCGTCCAGTCGATCAGGCGCCGTTCGATCAGGGTGCCGCCGGCGCTCTGGTCCCAGGTGTCCAGCGAGGAGTTGACGGCGGAGAGGACCGCCTCGCCGAGCAGCGCGGGGATGACCACGGGGCAGTTGAGGTGGGCGAGGTAGCGGGGGTGGTGGAAGTAGATGGCGTCCTTGAGATAGACGCGTTCGAGTTCGTCGAGGGCGGCGGCCGGGTCGCCCAGCGGCCGGTCCAGATCGATACCGGAGATCTCGGGGGCGAGTTCGGCGGGGGTGACGCCCGTGAACGGGCGTGTGGTGCGGGCGACGGTGGAGGCCACCAGGCCGACGCCGTCGGACACCGAGCGCCGGTAGCGCTCGGCCGTACGGTCGTTGAAGAGGTGGGCCCTGCCATCCGCCGCCCCGGGTATCGGCTCTGACGACGGGTCCTCAGCGGGGTGCGCGAGGAGACTCACGGTCTGTCCCTTCTGGATGCGGGCATGGGGGCATGCGGGCATCCGGGCATGCTGGATGCGGGCATGGGTGTGCCCTGGACTGCCCTGGACGGGGGCACACGGATGCCCTGGACGAGGTGCGGGTTGCGCGGTGCGGGGTTGTGGTCCGGCCGTGGCGTGTCGCGGGGGTGTGGTCAGTCGTCGTCCGACGCGGGGCCGGTGCCGGACACGGCCTCCTCGACGAGCTGGTCGTCGGTGGCGCCCAGCCGCCAGTAGCCGGTGAAGGTGACCGCCTTGCGGTCGAAGCCGCGCTCGCGCACGAGGTGGCGGCGCAGCGCGCGGACCGTACCCGCCTCGCCCGCGATCCAGGCGTACGGCGTGCCCTCGGGCAGCGCCGCGGCGCGTACGCCGTCCAGGACGAGGGCCGGGCGCGGTTCGGCGGGGTCGGCGCCGTCGCGGATCAGCCAGACGATCTCGGCGTCCGCCTCGGTGGACAGCTCCTGGAGGTCCTCCGCGTGCTGCACCTCGATCCAGACCTTGGCCTGGGTGCCGGCGGGCAGCCAGTCGAGGATCCCGGCGACGGCGGGCAGCGCGGTCTCGTCGGCGGCGATGAGCACCCAGTCGGTGCCGGGCGGCGGGCGGAAGTCGACGCCGCCGTTGTCGGGGACGACCGGGCCGAGGACCATGGCGCGATCCCCGGGCCGGGCGCTCGCGGCCCAGCGGGAGGCGGGGCCGCCCACCGCGGTGGAGCGGTTCGTGTCGGTGGCGTCCGCGCCGTGCAGGGCGAAGTCCACGTCGAGCTCGTCGGGTTCGCGCCGCTGCTCGCGCACGGTGTACGAGCGCATGACGGCCCGTTGGGCGGGGTCCATGGCCCGCCAGACCGGGAACCATTCCAGGCCCGCCTCGACCGGCACGAGCGGGGCGTCCTGGTGGGGGTGTGGCAGGAACAGCTTGAAACGCTGGTCGCGGCCGCCGGAGGCGAGGTCCTTCAGAGCGTCGCCGCCGAAGGTGATCCGCACCATGGACGGGCCGAGGACCCGGGTCCGGACGACCGTCACGTCGAAGAAGCGGAAGGGGACGGCGGCGGGGGCGGGGGCTGTGGTGGTGGCTGCGGTGGTCATGGAAGCGGACTCTTCCCTTCGCTTGCCGTGGGTCAGCTGACCGCCGGGGTCAGCCGACCTTCTTCGCGTCCTGGATGGCCTTGGTGAGGGACTCGATGAGCGGCGCGGCGCCCGCGTACGAGAAGCGTGGCTCGCTGCTCCACGCGGTGATCTGTCCGGCCTTGACCGCGGGGAGCTTGGACCAGGTCGGCTTGGCGGTCAGGTCCTTGGGCTGGAGGGTGGCGGTGCGGTTGTCGAGGAAGAGCAGGTCGGCGTCGTACTTGTCGGCGTTCTCCCAGCTCAGGCTCTCGAAGTAGCCGCCCTTGTCCGTCTTCTGCGGGACGACGAAGTCGACACCGAGCTCGCGGAAGTAGATCAGGTCCGCGTTGACCGCCGGGTTGGAGACATAGAAGAGCTCGGCGCTGCCGGAGCAGGCCATGACTTTGATCTTCTTCGACTTGACGGTCTTGCGCAGCGTCTCGGCGGCGGCCTCGAACCGGGCCTTGGCGTCGGTGACCTTCTTGGCCTTGAGGTCGGCGCCGAGGGAGGCGGCGAGTTCGGCGTAGCGCTTGATGGGCTCGACCATGGAGACCCGGCCGGTGGTGAGGGCGGCGCTGGGGGCCAGGGCGAGGATCTTGTCCTTGGCCTCGTCCGGGACGTAGAACAGGGCGCCGGGGTCGAACATGTTGGTGATCAGCAGCTGAGGGTTGAGCGAGGCGTACTTCTCGACGTTGAACTGGCCCCAGGTGTTGCCGAGGGACGTCACCTTGTCCACGTCGAGGTCGCCGGCCTGCACGTCCGGCTTGCCGTTCTTCAGCTTGGTCGGGCCGAAGACGCCGACGATCTGGTCGTCGATGCCGAAGTCGTACAGCGCGGCCGCCGAGCCGATGTACGCGACGATGCGCTCGGGGCGGCTGCCGAGGCTGATCGCCTTCTTGCGGTCGTCGGTGAACGACCAGGAGCCGCCGCCGCTTTTGTCCCCGCTCTTGCCTTCGACGCCGGAGGATTCCGAACCGTTTTTGCCCCCGCACGCGGTGACCAGGGCGCCGAGTCCGGCGAGGCCGCCGGCGGCGAGCAGGCCACGGCGGGAGAGGGGGAGGGCATGGGGGCGGGGCATGGGATGCCTTCTCTCGATGCGTACGGGGGCAGCCACGGACAACGCCCGAGGCCTTAGTTAGGTTAGCCTAACCAACCTCGATGTCCAGTGGGCGGGGCCACTCCGCGGCCGTACGCATCAAGTCGCTGATCAGAGGTCGAGGACGAGGCGGCCGCCCCGGCAGCGCGAGACGCAGATCATCATCGTCTCGCCCGACTCCCTTTCCTCGTCGGTGAGTACGGAGTCCCGGTGGCCCACCTCGCCCTCGACCACATCGGCCTCACACGTCCCGCAGGTCCCTTCCTCACGCGAGTACAGAACCGGAACCCCCGCCGCCTCGACCGTCCGCAGCACGCTGCGCTCCGGCGGCACGGTCGGGGTCAGCCCGGAGCGGGCCAGGACCAACTCGAAGGTGGCGATGTCCGCTTGCAGTGGCTCGGGGCCGCAGCATTGAAGTGCTCTCCCGGATGAATCCGGGAGATTCCTGCCTACCTTGCGGTGGCGGGTCTGACGCGGCGTGCGCGCCTGACGACTGCCCTCCCGGCAGCCGGGATGAGCGCGAGGCCCATCCGGTACAGGTGCAAGATGTTCCGGGCTCCGTTGGGTGGAAGGGCCGTTGGGGGCCTGGGGGTGACGTCGCGTCAGCCGAACTGCCAGAAGACCGTGTTGTCCACCGTCACCAGGACGATCAGCAGGACGATGTCGGCGAAGCCGAGGGCGAGGCCGAGCAGGGCCCGGCCGCGGCGCTGGGTCTGCCGGGCGATCGCCAGTGTGGCCAGGGCGATCGCGCACGGTCCGAAGACGGCGTTGAAGAGCAGCAGTCCGATCAGGCCGAGGACGAACGAGGCCACGGCCATGCCGTCGGCGTCCCGGCGCCGCGCGGCCGAGTCGGTGTGGGTACGGGCAGGGCTGGGGCTGGGGGCGGTCAGGGCCATGGGTCAGCTCTCCTTGTGCCCGGTGCGTTCGCGGATGAAGAAGACCAGCAGCCAGGTGGCGATGGCGGCGGAGGCGGTGAGGAAGATTGGGAGCGGGGTGTGAGCCGCCGCTCCCAGAAGGAGCCCCATCAGGGCGAGAGCCGCGACGATGAAGAGCATGGGTGCCTCTCTCGGGAGTCGGATCCGGGTCCGGGGTGCGGATGGCGTGCGGTTCAGTGAACAGTTGGAAAAACAGTTGTTCACTGACTTTAGGATACCCCCGCACACCGCTGGAAAAAGTCGGCGAACGGTTGTTTACTGAATGACATGAGTCACACCCTCGGAGCCCGGCAGGCCCAGAAGCTGAAGACCCGGCGCGCGCTCCTGGACGCGGGGCTGCGGCTGCTGGAGGACCAGAGCCTGAGCAGCCTGGGTCTGCGCGAGGTGACCCGCGTGGTGGGCGTGGCGCCCGCCGCCTTCTACCGGCACTTCCGCGACATGAGCGACCTGGGCGTGGCGCTCGTGGAGGAGTCCCTGGGCAGCCTGCACGCGATGGTCCGGGTGATCCTGGCCGAGCAGGACGGGGACGAGGAGCGGATCGACGCCACCGTCGAGGCCGTCGCCGAGCATGTGCGCCGCTATCCGGCGCACGTCCGCTTCATCGCGCGCGAGCGCCACGGCGGCGTACGGCCCGTGCGGGAGGCGATAGCCGCCGAGCTGGCGCGCTTCACGGACGAGGCCGCCGAGGCGTTCGCCCCGCAGCTGACGGGGGAGGGCTGGTCCCCGGAGGACGTCCGGATGCTCGCCCAGCTGTATGTGGACCACATGGTGATGACCGCGGCGGCGTTCCTTGAGGCGCAGACCGAGGATCCGGGGGCCGGGGACCCGGAGACCGTACGTGCCGGGGACCCGGAGGGCGTACGTGCAGGGGACTCGGAGGCCGTACGGCGCGTGGCGGCCACCGCCCGCCGCCAGCTGCTGCTGATCAGCCTCGGCCGCCACCACTGGCGTACCGCGTGATCTCGACGCGGTAGTCGCCGCGGGAGTCGCGCTCGGTGACCCGGACCCGGACGCCGGTGCCCAGCGCCCCGCCGGTGAAAGTCTGGCCGGGCGTGAAGGCGGCGTCGCTGAGCCCGGGGTGCACATTGCGCTCGTCGGTGCAGCCGCCGCTGCCCGGGGTGCTGTCCACGACGGTGATCGGTCCCCGGCCGGAGTCCACCTGGGTGTCCACCCAGGAGACCAGGACGCCGGGCTTGCACACCGCCTCGTCGTTGCCCTCGTTGGTCCGGGCCTCCACGGCGTATCCGGCGTACTCCGAGACCGGCACGAAGATCAGTTTGGTGCCGCCCGCCCGGCCGAGCGGGCGCAGCGCCCGCCGGGTGATGCCGGGGCGGGCGACGCAGTCGACCTGTCCGGCGCCGAGCCAGCCGAGCTTCCACTTGTGCCAGGCCAGCAGGTCGTTCCCGGCGCCCCAGTCCTCGGACATGATGTCCCAGTGGCCCGCGCTCTCCCCGCCCCGCCGGGTGTAGAGGTCGGGGAGTCCGAAGACATGGCCGTTCTCGTGCGGGAGCACGCGGTAGCCGGTCTTCGAGAGCGTGCCGGAGCCGTCGTCCTGGCGGCTGTAGACGAAGGAGACATTGGCCAGGGGCACGCCGTCGGCGACCGGGGCGCGCTGGTTGCCGGAGTAGGTGACGGACAGCACGGCGCGCGCGGCGGGCGGCCCGGCGTTCGGGGTGACGAGGACGTTTACGAGGTCGTAGCGGCTGAAGTCGACCTTTGGGCCGGCGACCTTGGCGATGTCCGCGACCAGCCTGCGGTAGCCCGGCTCGAAGGGGCTGCCGCGCTTGATGCCGTAGCTGCGGAAGGAGTGCGGCATCCGCAGCCAGTGTTTGATCGGGGCCGTGGACCGGTACTTGAGCCGGCCGTACGAGCTGCGCTTGAACCAGCGCGAGGTCTGCGGGAAGAACTCCGCGTAGCGCTTGCGGGCGGTGCCCCGGCCCTTGATGTCCGGGAAGTCGATCATGAGGGTGAGTGCCTTGACCGTCCCGGCGCTGGGGGCGTAGCCGGGCCCGGTCGGCAGCCCCTCGGTCATCTGGAGCCCCTCGCCGGGGATCAGCGCACAGGGCGCGAGGGCTCCGTACGCCGGATTGGCCGGCAGGGCCGGGGCGCGCACGGGAGGGGCGGGGGCGGCCGGGGGCGGGCCGGGGACCGCCACCGGGGCGGCCGCCACGGTCACCGTGAGCACGGCGGTCGCGGCGAACACGCTGCCTCGGCGGGGCCTGCGTATTCGGGGGCGCGTTCGATGGCGCGTACGGTGGCGAGTCGTCTCGCTTGAGTGCTTCATGGCGAGTCCACCGTCTGGCGGCGCCCGTCCGGGCGCCCGTGGGGTGCGTCCGGGCGGGGGAAACGGCTGCTCCGTCCGGGCGGCATGGCCGCCGGACAGGTGTGAGGCAGGTCACGTCCGCTCGTGAAATTTCCGGGGACGCCCTCCCCGTTTAACCGTACGTACCAAACGGGGACCGAGTCCCCGGAAATGTTGAACACCGAATCGTCGTGCCGGAACGTGCCGGACCGTGTCGGAAGGAGTGCCGCCGTGGGAGTCGTCACCACTCAGCAGCCCGTGCGGCCCAGGCTGCGCGCCGACGCCCTGCGCAACAGGGAGCGGATCGTCGCGGCGGCCCGCGAGGTGCTCGTCGAGCACGGGGCCGAGGTCTCGCTCGATGAAATCGCTCGACGGGCGGGGGTCGGCAATGCCACCCTTTACCGGCACTTCGCGGACCGCGGGGAGCTGGTGCGCCATGTCACCGTCTCGGTGATGGAGCGCATCGCCGGCCAGGCCGAAGCCGCCCTGGCGGAGGAGCCCGACGCCTTCGCGGCGCTGCGGCGCTTCGTCCACGCGGCGGCCGAGGAGCGGGTCGGTGCGCTGTGCCCGCTGCTCTCCGACGGCATCAACAAGAACCACCCCGACCACGTCGCCGCGCAAGCGCGCCTGGAGGACGCCATCGGCGCCCTGATGGCCGCCGCGCGCGACTCCGGCCAGCTGCGCGCCGACATCGACGTCGGCGATCTGATGGTCGCCCTGACCCAGCTCACCAGGCCGCTGCCCGGCGGTGCCTGCCTGAACTTCGACATCTTTGTGCACCGGCATCTACAGCTGTTCCTGGACGGACTGGCTGCCCCGGCGCGCTCCGTACTGTCCGGCTCCGCGGCCACCTTGGAGGATCTGAAGCGTCGTCCGTGACGCACATCACGCGTCGTCCGGTGACCTGGACCGATTAGTTCTCGTTCGTTCGCCAGTCTTCTCGTCGTCAGCAACGGCTCGTCGTGCCCGTTCCGGCATGCCGCCGCGTCATGGCTGTACGCCGCCCCGTTGCGCCGGCCAGTCCGTCACGTCTGTCAAACGTCCCGTTTTTCACTCTCCGCACCGCTAGGTAGGCCCACTCATGCCTGAAACGGCATCTTCCGTCGATCCCCGGCGCTGGAAAGCGCTGATATTCATCGCCCTCGCCCAGCTGATGGTCGTGCTCGACGCGACCATCGTGAACATCGCCCTGCCCTCCGCCCAGGACGCCCTGGACATCTCCGACGGCAACAAGCAGTGGGTCATCACGGCCTACGCGCTGGCCTTCGGCGGTCTGCTGCTCTTCGGCGGACGCCTCGCCGACCTGTGGGGCCGCAAGCAGACCTTCGTGGTCGGCCTGGTCGGCTTCGCGGTCGCCTCGGCGCTGGGCGGCGCCGCGCTCAACTCGCCCATGCTGATGGGCGCCCGCGCGCTTCAGGGCATCTTCGGCGCGCTGCTCGCCCCGTCCGCGCTCTCGCTGCTCGCGGTGATGTTCACCGACGCCAAGGAGCGCGCCAAGGCGTTCGGCATCTTCGGTGCCATCGCGGGTGGTGGCGGTGCCGTCGGTCTGATCCTCGGCGGTGTGCTGACCGAGTACATGAACTGGCGCTGGACGTTCTTCGTGAACATCCCCTTCGCCGCCATCGCCGCGGTCGGCGCGATCTCCGTGATCCGCGAGCCCGCCGAGAGCCGTAACCCCGCCAAGCTCGACATGCCCGGTGTTCTGCTGGCCACGCTGGGCCTGGTCTCGCTGGTCTACGGCTTCACCCGCGCCGAGAGCGACGGCTGGACCGCCGGTCTGACCATCGGCCTGTTCGTCGCCGCCGTGGTGCTGCTGGCCGCCTTCGCGGTCGTCGAGTCGCGGGTCAAGGCGCCGCTGCTGCCGCTGCGCGTGGTCACCGACCGGAACCGCGGTGGGGTGTACCTGGCGCTGGGCCTGGCAGTCATCGGCATGTTCGGTCTGTTCCTGTTCCTGACCTACTACATGCAGGTCGTGAAGGGCTACAGCCCGGTCAAGAGCGGTCTGTCCTTCCTGCCGATGATCGTCGGTATGATCACCGGCTCGACGCAGATCGGCACGCGGCTGATGACCCGGGTCCCGGCCCGGCTGCTGATGGGCCCGGGCTTCCTGGTCGCCGCGATCGGCATGCTGCTGCTGACCCAGATCGACCTGGACACCTCGTACCCGCTGCTGATCCTGCCCGGGTTCCTGCTGCTGGGCCTCGGCATGGGCACCGCGTTCATGCCGGCGATGAGCCTGGCCACGCATGGCATCCAGCCGCGTGACGCGGGTGTCGCCTCCGCGATGGTCAACACCTCGCAGCAGGTGGGCGGCGCGATCGGCACCGCGCTCCTCAACACCATCGCCACCAGCGCGGGGAACGAGTACGGCAAGTCGCACGCGGCCACGGCCCGCTCGCCGAAGGTGCTGGAGCTCCAGTCGATGGTGCACGGCTACACCACCGCCATCTGGTGGGCGGTCGGCATCCTGGTGGTCTCCGCGGTCATCGCCATAACCTTCGTCAACGCCGGACGGCAGGACGGCGGCCCGGCGGCCACCGGCTCCGGCGACGGCGCGGCGGAGGACGCGATCCCGGTCATGGCGCACTGATCCGCGTCGTCCGGCCGTCGTAGGGCCGCACGCGGTGCGATGAGAAAGCCCCGCTCCGGGAGGAGCGGGGCTTTCCGCCGTTTCGCGTGCCGTGCCGTGCGGCGCGGCCGGGGCAGGGGTCAGCGCAGCCAGGGCAGGTCGGCGCCCGCCGGCTGAAGACCGTCCGCGACGATGCGGCAGATGTCGCCGAACTGGCGGATCTGCTCCGGTGTGAGCCGGTCGAATATCGCCGCGCGCACGGCCTCGACATGGCCGGGCGCGGCCTTCTTCAGCACCTCGAACCCCTCGTCCGTCAGGACGGCGTTCTGGCCGCGCTTGTCGGAGGTGCAGTCCTCGCGCCGTACCCAGCCGTTCTTCTCCAGGCGAGTGATGGCGTGCGAGAGACGGGACCGGGTGATCTTCGCCGCCTCGGCCAGTTCGGTCATCCGCAGCCGGTGGCGTGGCGCCCAGGAGAGCTTCACCAACAGGCCGTAGTACACATGCGGCATGCCTGCGTCACGCTGGAGCTGACGGTCGAGATGGTCTTCGAGCAGCATGCTCGTCTGGATGTAGGCCTGCCAGGTGTGCTGCTCGTCGTCGGTCAGCCAGCGGGCGTCTTCATCGGCGTCTGCGGGGGTTTTCATCGCTTCCACGTGTCCATTGTAGGAGCCAGTTCTTGAACTTTAAACAAGTGCGGGCTACAGTGTGCCCTGAAAATTTCTCTTGAGACTTCAAGTTCTGGCTTCGGGAGCCGCCATGTCCGCCGCCACCACGCCGTCCGCGTCCGCCTCTTCCTCTGCCTCATCCACTTCTTCATCCGTACCGGACGGGCGCATGCCCGCCCTCTATCTCAGCCACGGCGCTCCGCCGCTCGCCGACGACCCGATCTGGCCCGGCCAGCTCGCCGCCTGGTCGGCCGGGCTGCCCCGGCCCAAGGCGATCCTGGTGGTCTCCGCCCACTGGGAGGAGGCGCCGCTGGCGCTCGGGGCCACCCGGACCGTGCCGCTGGTGTATGACTTCTGGGGCTTCCCTGAGCACTACTACCGGGTGCGCTACGACGCCCCCGGCGCGCCCGAGCTCGCCGAGCGGGTGCGCAGGACGCTGCGTACGACGGGCACGCCCGTCCAGGACATACCGGACCGCGGCCTGGACCACGGCGCGTACGTCCCGCTCGTCGAGATGTTCCCGGACGCCGACATCCCCGTCCTTCAGGTGTCGATGCCCACCCTCGACCCGGGCGAGCTGCTGGCCATCGGCCGCAAGCTCGCCCCGCTGCGGGACGAGGGGGTGCTGATCGTCGGCAGCGGCTTCTTCACCCACAACCTCGCCGCGCTGCGGAACACGGGGCCGACGCCGCCCGGCTGGTCGACGGAGTTCGACGACTGGGGGCACCGGGCGCTGGACGCCCAGGACATCGACGCGCTGCTGGACTTCGAGCGCAAGTCCCCGGCGGGCCGCCTGGCCCACCCGCGCACCGAGCATTTCGCGCCACTGTTCGTCACCCTCGGCGCCGCGGAGTCCGACCTCGGCAGCCAGCGCAGCGTCATCGACGGCTTCTGGATGGGGCTGGCCAAGCGGTCCGTGCAGTTCGGCTGACGGGGGCATCAGGCCATCGGCTCGATGAGCGCGCATGCGCGCAGGGCCCCGGCGAGGGCGCGTTCGTCGCTTTCGCCGGTCGGCATCGCCGCGACATCGAGCACCGTGTCGGCCAGCTTGATCACGTGCTCGTCGCCGTGCGCGGCGGCGTGCGCGAAGACCTCGCCGGACCGTTCGGCCGGCGTCGACCCGGCCGGTACGGCCGGCAGCTCGCCGGGCGGGACGGCCGAGGGCGGCGCGTACGAGGCCAGCACCGCGGCGCTCGCCGACCATGCCGCGTCCAGGCTCGCCGCCCACAGCTCATGGGGGAGCGCGGGCAGGGTGCGCAGCACGGCGTTGGGCGCGGTCACGGCGTGGACCAGCATGATCGGCTCGCCGTGGGCGTGGGTGGCGTAGCGGTGCGCCGCGGCCCGTACCAGCCCGGCCAGCAGCGCTCGCGCCTCGTCCGGCCCGAGCGCTCCGGGGGCGGGGGCGGGCCAGGCCGGGAACGTCGTGATCCGCGCCAGCCGGTCGCGGATGCCGCCGCTCTGGTCGGCGATGCGCGGTACGGCGGCCAGCGCGTCGGCGGGGGTGCGCGGGGCGGGCCCCGGCAGCAGGCCGAGCGGCGGCAGCGGGGCGTGGCGGGCGGCCCAGTAGCCGAGGGCGTGGGCCAGCTCGTGGGCGCGGGGCCCGGCGGTCGCTCGGCCTGCCGTCGGGGACTGCCCCGTCTCGAGGAGGAGGGTGCGTACCGCGTGGCCGACGCGGATGACCGGATGCGTCGCCCCGCCGGCGATCCCCGGCAGCAGCCGCGGCCACCACTGGGCGAGGACCTCGCGCCAGGGGTGGTCGGCGAGCTCGCGGGTGAAGTACGCGGTCCAGTCGGTGATGCGGCGCGGGTCGCCGAGCGCCTCGGTCCAGTTCGCGTCGGTGACGGTGGCGTAGGGGGCCGGCATGTCTTCGAGCTTGTGGGCGTAGAGGTCGAGCCAACGGTGCACCGAGGGGGCCTGCCCGTGCCGGACCAGGGCCTCGACGGCCATCGGGGCGTGGTTGGTCAGCCAGCCGCCGCGCTCGGGGCCCGTGGTGTGCAGCCGTTCCAGCGCTTCGTCGAGTGTGCCGCTCGTGTCGTCCATGCACGCCACGCTAGGCAGCGGGGCCGGGCGCCGTAACGGTCCGGCGATGTACGGGTGCGGGGGCCCGGGGACCTACGCCGCGCGGCCCGGGTTCCTGGTCCCGGGCCTGGACGGGGCCTGTTCTGGAGTCCGGCGGTCAGTCGGCGTGGGTGCGGAAGGCGTAGTAGGACGCGGCGTACATCGCCAGCCCCCCGGCGAGGCCCATCATCGAGGAGCGGAACACGGAGTGCCCGCTCACGCTGTACAGGAAGCCGAAGGCACAGCCGAGGAGCGCCCCGTACGCGGCCGCCCTCAGCTCCGGCATCAAGGCGGACTGGGTCCTGCCGATGAGATAGCAGAGCGCCCCGACGACCACGGCCGCCACCAGGCCGAACAGACCGGCCCAGGGCGCGGGGGTCCCCTGGTTGTGATCGATGAACATCACGTATCCGCCATAGAGGATGCCCAGCACGGTCGGGACCACCCAGGAGGCGGAGGGGTGCGCACGGACCTGGACGTGGGGGAGACTGAGATGTGGGCGATGGCGGTGGTGCGCCGGGGCTGCGGTGGGGGCGTTCATGGCGGGCTCTCCTTCGTCGGCGCCCTGGTGCGGGCGCCCGGAGTCAGGCGCCCTGACCTCTCACTCTCCAGCGCACACCCGGGTGACGGCCCCGGCAACTCGGCGGATGGCCGCGCTCCGGCGCACGCAACCAGAATCGGGCCGGGCACGTCTTCGGGGGTGAGAGCACCGCGGGCGCCGCCGTCCGACGGTGAAGGGTCGGCATCGGGGGTGATGGCCATGGCCCGGACCGCGTGGTCCGCAGAGGTGGGCAAGGGCCCGTGGGCCGCCCTCGGTACCCGTCCTGACCTGCACTTCCGGGTGTTATAAGGGCAAATCGACACCGTGCGTCCGGACAGGGTACTGCATGATCGCGAAATGCTCTGCGGGTCAGGGGAATTCTGTCCGGATTCCAGTCGTTGTTTCCATCGGACGGGGCACCCGGCAGGAATATCCGTCCACAGTCCGCGCCCGATCCATCTGTAAGGGAGCACGCATGGCAACCCGTGCCGTCGCCCGCAATCAGGCCACCGGCAGTGGCGCTGATGGGGCCAACAGTGTTCGCGCCGCAGGCGGGGAGATCGCCGATCGCGACCTGGTCGGCATGTATCTCGACGAGATCGCTCGCACCCCGCTGCTCGACGCGGCCAAGGAGGTCGAGCTGTCTCAGGCAATCGAAGCGGGTGTCTATGCCCAGCAGATCCTGGACAGTGCGATCGAGGACGCCGCGGCGGCCGGGGCGAGCCGCGAGGAGCTGGAGGCGATAGCCGCCGAGGGCGCCCGAGCCAAGGACGTCTTCATCCGCTCCAACCTGCGCCTGGTCGTGGCCGTCGCGCGCCGGTACCCGCGCAGCGGGCTGCCCCTCCTCGACCTGATCCAGGAGGGAAACGCCGGCCTGGTGCGCGCGGTGGAGAAGTTCGACTACACCAAGGGCTTCAAGTTCTCGACCTATGCCACGTGGTGGATCCGCCAGGCCATCACGCGCTCGATCGCCGATCAGTCCCGCACCATCCGGCTGCCCGTCCACCTGGTCGAGGAGCTCGGCCGGATCCGTCGGGTGCAGCGCGAGTTCAACCGTGAGCACGGCCGCGAGCCGGAGCACTCGGAGATCGCCGAGGAGCTCGGCTCCACGACCGAGCGGGTCTCGGATGTGCTCGACTGGGCCCGCGACCCGGTCAGCCTGAACATGTCGGTGGACGACGAGGGCGAGACCCAGTTCGGCGATCTGCTGGAGGACACCTCGGCCGTCTCGCCCGAGCAGTCGGTGATGACACTGCTGCGCAGCGAGGAGCTGGAGGGTCTCATCGGCCGGCTCGACGACCGCACCGCGTCCATCATCAAGGCCCGGTACGGCATCGACGACGGGCGGGAGCGCACGCTCACGGAGGTTGGCAAGCAGCATGGCCTCACGCGCGAGCGGATTCGCCAGATCGAGAAGCACGCGCTGCTGGAGCTCAAGAAGATGGCGCGCCAGACCGGCTTCGACGAAGCGGCCTGAGCCACCGTCCTCCCTTGTTGTCCCTCTCCTTGTCCCTGATCTGTTCACCCACCCACAGACGAGCCCCGGCGCCTCTTCCCCCCCCAGGCGCCGGGGCTCAACCCTGTGTCGGGTGCTCAACCCTGTGTCGGGTGCTCAGGGTGTCGGGTGCTCTAGGGTGTCCGGCGCTCAGACGGCGAAGCCGCCGTCCACGGCGATCGACGCCCCGGTGATGTAGCGGCCGTCCTCCCCGGCGAGGTGGGCGACGGTCGCGGCGATCTCCGACGGCTGCCCGTAGCGGCCGAGCGCGGTGAAGCCGCTCTGCATGGCGGCACCCTCCCCGTCGGCGGGGTTCATATCGGTGTCGATGGGGCCGGGGTGGATAAGGTTGGCGGTGATGCCGCGCGGGCCGAGCTCGCGGGCCAGCGCCTTGGTCAGCCCGGTCAGGGCGGTCTTGCTCATCGCGTACAGCGAGCCGCCGGGGAACGCGACGCGCTCGGCCATGCAGCTGCCGATGTTGATGATGCGCCCGCCGTCGGTCAGATGGTGGGCGGCGGCCTGGGCGGCGAGGAAGGGCGCGCGGATGTTGACGGCGAGGACGCGGTCCACGTCCTCGAGCGCAAGATCGCCGATCGGGCCGAGCACACCGGTGCCCGCGTTGTTGACCAGGATGTCGAGCCGCCCGAACTCCGCGGCGGCCCCGGCCACGGCCTCACGCACCGCGCGGGGGTCCGCGCTGTCGGCCTGGACGGCCCAGGCCCGGCGGCCCAGGGCCTTGATCCGGTCGACGACGGCCGCCGCCCGGTCCTCGCTGTTCTGGTAGGTCAGGGCGATGTCGGCGCCCTCCTCGGCGAGCCGGAGCGCCACCGCCTCGCCGATGCCCCGGCTGCCGCCGGTGACCAGTGCCGCCTTGCCGTCGAGTGCCATGTGCGTCCCTCGTCCTGTCTTCAGTCGTGTTGCTGTGGTTTGAGTCGTCCTGGAGGACATGGCTCGATCCTCGTGGCGCGGGGGCGAAGTTTCCGGCGGCATTCGGACGTCGCGCTGGCGCGCCACGTATGCCCGATCGCGTCCGGCTTTGGCCTGGGCGTGTCCGTACGGGATTGTTTTCTGCCCGAGTCTGTTTACTTCCTGGCATTGGGGACGTAATCTGGCCGCGAAATCACAGGTTCGGGCATGGAAAGGACGTAAACCCACATGTACGCACCGGAGCGGCAGCAGGAGATCCTCCGGCTGGCCCGCGAGAGCGGGCGGGTGGATGTGCTCTCCCTCGCCGAGGAGTTCCAGGTCACCGCCGAGACCGTGCGGCGCGATCTGCGGGCGCTCGACCGGGCGGGCCTGGTCCGCCGCGTGCACGGGGGTGCCATCCCGGCCGGCCGTCTCGACTTCGAACCCGACCTCGCCGAGCGCGACAGCACCGCCGCCGACGAGAAGGACCGCATCGCGCGCGCCGCCGTCGCCGAGCTGCCCGCCGACGGCAGCGTGATCATCGACGCGGGCTCGACGGCGGCCCGGCTGGCCGCCGCGGTCCCGCTGGAGGCGGACCTCACCGTCGTCACCCACGCGCTGCCGATCGCCGCCCGGCTCGCCGACCACCCCGGCATCGCCCTCCACCTCGTCGGCGGCCGGGTCCGCCACCGCACGCGCGCCGCGGTGGACGCCTGGGCGCTGCGCGGCTACGGAGAGGTCAAGGCCGATGTTGTCTTCCTCGCCACCAACGGTTTCTCGCTCGAGGGCGGGCTGACCACCCCCGACCTCGCGGAGGCCGCGGTCAAGCGCGCCATCGTCGCCGCCGCCCGCCGGGTCGTCCTCCTCGCCGACTCGTCCAAGTTCGGTCAGGAGCACTTCGCCCGGTTCGGCGACCTCGGCCATGTCGATCTGCTCATCACCGACACCGGGCTCAGCCCGCAGGACGCCCTGGCCATCGAGCGGCAGGGCACGGAAGTAGCGCGCGTATGATCCTCACCGTCACCCCCAACCCCAGCCTGGACCGCACCTACGAGATCCCGGGGCTGGAGCGCGGCGCCGTGCTGCGGGCCGCCGCCGACCGGGTCGACCCCGGCGGCAAGGGCGTCAATGTCTCACGGGCCGTGGCCGCCGCCGGGCACCGCACGGTCGCCGTGCTGCCGCTGGGCGGGCCGGAGGGCGCGCTGCTGGCGCGGCTGCTCGGCGGGCTGGGGATCGAGGCCGCGGGCGTCCCCGTGCAGGGCTCGACCCGGGTCAATATCTCCGTGGCCGAGCCCGACGGCACCCTCACCAAGATCAACGCGGCCGGGCCCGAGCTGACCACCGCCGAGGCGGAGGCGCTGCTGGAGGCCGTGCGGGCGCAGTCGGCCGACGCTGACTGGATCGCCTGCTGCGGCAGCCTGCCGCCCGGGCTCGCCCCCGAGTGGTACGCCGAGCTGGTGGCGCGGGCCCACCGCGCGGGCGCCCGGATCGCCCTGGACACCTCGGGCCCCTCGCTCACCGCGGCCCTCCGCGAGCGCCCCGACGTCATCAAGCCGAACGCCGAGGAGCTGGCCCAGGCCGTGGGCCGCCCGCTGGGCACCGTCGGCGACGCGGTCAAGGCGGCCGAGGAGCTGCGGGCGCTCGGCGCTCGCGCCGTCCTGGCCAGCCTCGGCGCGGACGGCCAGCTGCTGGTCGACGAGACCGGCAGCTACTTCGGCTCGGCGCCTGTCGCCGCCGTCCGCAGTAATGTCGGTGCGGGCGACGCTTCCCTCGCCGGATTCCTCGCCGCGGGCGGCCTCGGGCCGGCCGCCCTCGCCTCGGCCGTGGCACATGGCGCGGCCGCCGTACAACTGCCGGGCAGCGTCATGCCCACCCCGGCCGACCTGGACCCGTCCGCCGTCACCACGACCGCGGACGTTCCGCTGGACCGCGCTCTCACGGAGCCCGCGTGACCAGCCCGACCCCCCTCCCACCCCCTGTCCCCATTTCGCCCGCCCACCTTCCCCGGGGCGGCACCGCATGCAAGGGAGCCGCGAGATGAGTGAGCTGATCACCGCGGATCTGGTTGACCTGGACCTGTCCGCCGACACCAAGGAAGCGGCCGCCAGGTCGCTCGCCGAACGCATGGTCGCGGCCGGCCGCGTCACGGACCTCGACGGCTTCCTGGCCGACGTGGCGGCCCGTGAGGCGCAGATGCCGACCGGACTCGACGGCGGCATCGGCATACCGCACTGTCGCAGCGAACATGTCACCGAGCCGACGTTGGCCTTCGGGCGCAGCGCCGCGCGCATCGACTTCGGCGCCCCGGACGGTCCGGCCGACCTGATCTTCCTGATCGCCGCGCCCGCGGGCGCGGACAGCGATCACCTGACCATCCTGTCCAGCCTGGCGCGCCAGCTGATGAACGCCGAGTTCACCGGCGCGCTGCGCTCCGCCGACGACCCGCGGCAGGCGGCCGCCCTGATCCGCGGCGACCAGCCGGAGCCGTCGGCGGCGGCCGAAGCCGAGCCGGGCGACACCGGCGACGCGGCCGAGCCGGCCGCTCCCGCTCCCGTTGCCGCAGCCGGTGCGGAGCCTGCGGCACCCGCGGCCTCCGCGCCCTTCCGGATCGTGGCCGTGACCTCCTGCCCCACCGGCATCGCTCACACCTATATGGCAGCCGAGTCGCTGGAGAACGCCGCCCGGGAGGCCGGGATCGAGCTGGTGGTCGAGACCCAGGGTTCGGCCGGGTTCGACAGGCTCGCCCCCACCACCATCGCCGCCGCCGACGCGGTGATCTTCGCGCATGACGTGGAGGTGCGGGACAAGGAGCGGTTCGCCGGGAAGCCGACCGTCGACGTCGGGGTGAAGGCGGGCATCAGCCGCCCGGCGGAGCTGATCGCCGAGGTGCGCGAGAAGGCCGCGCGCGGCGAGATCAGCGCACCCGCCGCCTCCTCCGCGGGCGCCGACCGCCCGTCGCCGATGGACGCGGCCGGTGAGCACGGTGACCGCTTCGGCACCCGGCTGCGCAAGTGGCTGATGACGGGTGTCAGCTACATGGTCCCGTTCGTCGCCGCGGGCGGTCTGCTGATCGCGCTGGCCTTCGCGATCGGCGGCTACGAGATCGCGAGCGCCAAGTCCGTCGCCGACCACTTCGTGTGGACGGAGCAGGACAGCTGGGCGGCGCTGCTCTTCCAGATCGGCGGGGCGGCGTTCACCTTCCTGGTGCCGGTCCTGGCCGGCTATATCGCCTACGGCATGGCCGACCGGCCCGGCCTGGTGCCCGGTTTCGTCGGCGGCTATATCGCGACCACCATCAAGGCGGGCTTCCTGGGCGGCCTGGTCGCGGGCCTGATCGCGGGCGCCGTGGTCATGGGCATCCAGCGGTTCAAGGTCCCGGCGCCATTGCGCGGCATCATGCCGGTGGTGGTGATTCCGCTGATCTCCTCGGCGATCGTCGGCTTCCTGATGTTCGTGGTGATCGGCAAGCCCATCGCCTCCGCGCAGAGCGCCATGACCGACTGGCTCAACGGGCTCTCCGGCACGAACGCCATCATCCTCGGCGTCATCCTGGGCCTGATGATGTGCTTCGACCTGGGCGGCCCGGTCAACAAGGTCGCGTACGCCTTCGCGACCGGCGGCATCGCGGTGTCGGACCCGAGCACCGGCAGCCTCAAGATCATGGCCGCGGTGATGGCGGCGGGCATGGTCCCGCCGCTGGCCATGGCCCTGGCCACCAACGTCCGAGGGCAGCTGTTCACCAAGACCGAGCGGGAGAACGGCAAGGCGGCCTGGGTGCTGGGAGCGTCCTTCATCAGCGAGGGCGCGATCCCGTTCGCGGCAGCGGACCCGCTGCGGGTGATCCCCTCCTCGATGGTGGGCGGCGCGGTCACCGGCGCGCTGTCGATGGCCTTCGACTGCACGCTCCGCGCCCCGCACGGCGGCATCTTCGTGGTCCCGCTGATCGGACAGCCGTTCCTCTATCTGCTGGCCATCGCGGCGGGCACGGCGGTCTCGGCCGGTCTGGTCATCGTCCTCAAGGGCATGCGCAAGACGGCCCGGCCCGAGGCGGCCGCGGTCGCCGACGGCGAGGCCGCGGCGGGCGGCGCCGGCGGCGAGGCGAAGGTGCCCGCCACCGTCTGACCACCGGAACCACAACCGCAACCGCAACCGGAACCAGCACCAGCACCGGAGCCACGGCCACCCCCACGGCCACCCCCACGGCCGCGGACCGCGGCGTCCCTCGCCCGGCGGTGAGGCGGATCGACTCCGCCTCACCGCCGGGTCATGCGTGGGGCGGTACGTCATCCGTCACCTCCGTCGGCAGGCCGCGCGACGCGTAGTAGGCGCCGAGCGCGGCCTCGCTCCCGGACCCCATGGCGGTCGCGATCCGCTGGAAGCGGGCGGAGCGCAGATCGCCCGCGGTGAAGACCCTCGGGTGCTGAAGGGCGGGCGGGCAGTAGCCCGAGGCGTCGGCGGAGAGGTCCCCGCCGGGCGGCGTGGGGCCGCTGCCGAGGTTGCGGAACCCTCGGTGGCCGGTCAGGGGCCGCCGCTCGCCCTCCAGCGTCAGCGCCTCGGCCATCACCGGGGCCTCGGACGAGGGCGGCTCCCCGGGCGCGGGCAGCATGAGGGTCAGATGACGCACCGGCACCAGCTCGACCCGCGGGTCCTGGGCGATCTCCTCGGCCTTGTACGCGTCGCCCGGCGGACAGGCGACGACAAACCGGCTCTCCAGGCCCGGATGGGCCCGCAGATAGGTGCCGAGCGGCCGGTCGGCGCCGAGGACCAGCGCGCTGCGGCCGGCGAGCGCGGCCGGGTCCGCCTCCCACAGCGGGGGCAGCTCCAGACCCCGGTGACCGCCGATCCATCCGGCGTCCTCGGGCCGCAGCGGCCCCACGCCGGTGGCGACCACGGCGTACGGCGCGGTCAGCAGCAGCCCGGGGCCGGTCGCCGCCCCCGCGGGCACGGTGGCGACCTCCACCCGGTCCTCATGGGCGTCGATCCGCACGGCCCGCCGGCCGAGCTCCGCCCGGCACAGACCGGAGCGGGCGACATCCGCCCTGATCGCCGCCGCCAGCGCGGGACCGGTGGCGAAGCCGATCACATTGCTGAGCACCGGAACGCGCTCCAGCGCCCGGCACAGCGATTCGTCCGACTCGACGAGCACGGACCGGATTCCGAGGCCCGCGGCCATCACCACGGCTGCGCAGCCGGCCGGGCCCCCACCGACGACGATCAGGTCGGCGTCCATGGTGGTCTCCGCCTCCGTCTCCGTTTCCGTCATCGCTCCCCACCCTTCCCTCGACTCCCTGCCCCTCGTCACGGGGCTCTGCCTACGGGGCTCCCGCCCCGCCCTCCGACCCGGCCTGCCCGGGGCCGTACAGGTCGCGGTACGCCGGGAAGACGCCACCCGGCCCGTCCACCCCCTCGGCCGCGAGCACCCCCTTGACCACCGCACGCGTCAGCACATCCGCCCCGGCGGCCAGGACCTCGTTCAGCGCCCCGGCCTCCAGATGCACCCCGAACGCCGGGTCCTGGCTGCCTTCCGTGCCCTCGGGCACAAGCGGGCGGTCGCCGGTCGCCAGGGCGAAGACCGTGTCGCCGTCGGACAGCAGATGCACAGGTCGCACCGCGCGCGCCAGGCCGTCGTGTGCCGTGCCCGCGAGCTTGTGCGCCTGGGCCCGGGTGAGCGCCGCGTCCGTGGCGACCACCGCCAGGGTGGTGTTCAGCGGCGGCCGCACGGACGCCGCCGAGCGCCGCTCCGACTCGGCCCGCGCGGCTGCCAGCCGACGCTGTGCCCTGGCGTGCTCCGCCTCGGCGGGGCGGCGGGCCCGGCCGCCTCCCGCCGGTGCGTACGCCTCGGCGAACCACTCCCCGTACAGCTCGCCCGTCAGCGGGTCGATCACCGAGCCCGCCGCGTTGACCGCGGCCAGGGCGGCCACGGTGATCCCCGACGGCAGGACCACGCTCGCCGATCCGACGCCTCCCTTGACGCCGCCTGCCACCGCGCCCGTGCCGGCCCCCACATTGCCCTGCGCGACCGGCGCGCCCAGGCCCGTTCCGGCCGCGGCCTTGATGGCCTCACGGCCCAGTACGGCGTCCGGCCGGGCCCGCCAGTCGCCGCCCCGCCCGAGGTCGAAGAGGGCGGCGGCCGGTACCACCGGCACCACCTGCGCCGGGTCGGGGCCGACCCGGAAGCCACGGCCGTGCTCCTCCAGCCAGGCGGCCACCCCGGAGGCGGCGTCCAGGCCGAACGCGCTGCCGCCGGTCAGCACGACGGCATCGACGCGCTGGACGATGTTGCGCGCGTCGAGGGCATCGGTCTCGCGGGTGCCGGGGCCGCCGCCCCGGACGTCGACCGCGGCGATCGCACCCCCTTCCGGGGCCAATACGACGGTCGTGCCGGTGAGTTGGCCGCCACCGGTCCGCCGCGCATGACCGACGCGCAGTCCGGGTACATCCGTCAGGGCGTCGGCCCGGCCGGGGTGGGCAGGGCGGGGTGTCCTCGGGTCGGTATCCATGGGCGCTATGCGTAGCACGGACCCGCCCGCGCGGCAGCCGGGCCCCGCATCAACAGGACGTTCATCAGACGTTGATGGGGCGGCGGCAGGCTGTGCGATATGCCGTTCGCCCGCGTCCGAAGGAAGATCAACGTGCCCCGTACCTCTCGGACGGAGGAGCTCCCGACCCTGGCCGCCGCCGCGCGGCAGGCCCCCCGGGTCGCCCTCCGCTGGATCAGTGAGCCGGACTGCGAGGAAGAGCTGACCCATGCCGAGCTGCTGGACCAAGCGAGCCGCGCGGCGGCCGCCCTGACTCGGCTCGGCGTGCGGGCGGGGGACCGGGTGGCGGTCCATCTGCCGCTGATCCCCGAGTCCGTGATCGCCACCCTCGCCTGCGGCCGCCTCGACGCCGTACGCTCCACGCTTCCCATCGGGCTGCGGGTGCACGAACTGCGCGACCGGCTGGCGGAGATGGACGCGAAGTTGCTGATCACCGCCGACGGCAACTGGCGGCGCGAGGAGCCGCAGCCGCTCAAGCCGCTGATCGACCGGGCGCTGGCCGGCAGCGGGCGCATACCGAAGGTCCTGGTCGTCCACCGGCTGGCCCGCCCCGTGTCCTGGACGCCCGGCCGGGACCTGTGGTGGCACGAGCAGCTGGCCGCTGCCGCCGACTCGTCGTCCGGCCAGCCGTACGCTTGACCCATGAGCAACGCCCCCGACCCCGGACCGCGCGACCCGGCCGCCGCGCTGATCTTCGACGACCCGCTGGCGCAGCGGTCCTCGGACGACACGGACCGTGGCTGGGGCGAGCGCCCGTCCGGCCGCGACTCCGGAGACGGCACCGACAGTGCCACGGATCTGGCCCGCTTCCTGGACGAGAAGCCGCCCCACCACCTCTGAGCGCCGAGGGCGCCGGGAGCGCCGGGGGCCCGAGGGCTCAGGTGCCCGATCGGCTGCCGCGCTGCGCGACCAGCTCGTCCCTTATCTCGCGGAGCAGCGCGATCTCGGCGCTCTCCTTGTCGGCCTGCTCCTCCTCTTCCCTCTGCTCCTTGGCGGCCTTGCGCGCCAGATAGCGCGACATCGGCAGCACCATCAGGAAGTACACCACCGCCGCCGTGATCAGGAAGGTGAGCACGGCGCTCAGCACCGTGCCCCAGAAGATGGGGATGCCCTTGACGACCTCGCCCGCCGCGTTCGTCTCGCAGGGCGCCTGGAGACAGGAGTGGTACTTCTCCAGGTCCTTGGTGCCGAAGGCGCCGACAACCGGATTGATCAAGCCCTTCACTATGGAGTTCACAACCCCCGTGAACGCGGCTCCGACCACGACCGCGACGGCCAGATCGATCACGTTGCCCCGCATCAGGAAGGCCTTGAAGCCATCCATGACGCTCTTCTTCTCCTCGCTCAACCCTCTGCCTCTCTCTCGCCGCGCCGGTTCTGGAGCGGACGGCTCCGCAACCTACGGTCAAGATCGGCACAGCGCCACCGCCAACCGCGATGTGGTCGCCGCGCCGGCCAGGGCCGCCGCCGTCGTCCGGGGCACCGCGAGCACCACCAGTGCCCCGCCGCCCGCCGCTTGGGAATCCCCGGTGTCGAAGTCGCCGGGGTCGAGATCCCCGGCCCCGGTGCCCGCCGCGGCGCGCACCGGCCGCGGCCGCGGCACATCGGTCACCTCCGCGCCGCGAGCGATCACACGCGCGGTGGCGGGGCCGCGAGTCTGACCGGCCCCCGGGGCGGCCAGCACGTCCACCCGGTCGCCGGGGCGCAGCAGCCGCACGGCCGCCGCGTCGGCGATCCGGACCGGAGCGGACACCACGGCCGGGCGCGGCTCGCGCCGGACGTTCTCCGGTGGTGAGGACGCTGCCGGGCGCGGGTCTCCGCCGCCGGACGGCGCGGCGGCCGCCAGCGCCGCCGCGGTCATCGCCAGCCCCGCCGCCATCGAGCGCCGTCGCCGCCGTAACGCACGCCGGAGCCGATGGCCGCCGCGGCCCACCCGCACCGGCCCGAACCGGGGAACCGTGCACGTCGGGGGAGTGCGACGGGACCGCTCGGCCCAGGACGGCGCCGGGCGGGGCCGGGACATGGGCAGAGGGGATGAGGAGAGAGAAAGAGGTGGAGAAGAGGGAAGAGACGAAGAAGGGGAAGGAGAGGAACGGAACGGGTCGGACACGGCAATCACCGCCTGTCGTGCGAGGCCGGGAGCTTCTGACCCCTCCACGATGCCCGCCCGCCCCGAATCCCGCTCCGGCCTGTGCACAACCCCCAGGCTGTGGACAACTCCGTCACCCGCGCGGGTAAAGCCGACGCGGGTGAACCCCCGTGGGTAAAGCCCCCGCGGGTAAAGCCCGCGCGGGTGGAACCCCTCCGCCGCTAAGGCAGTTCGATCCCCAGGTCCCAGCCGTCGTGCCCATGCCCGCACAGACAGTCCCGCGCATCGGTGGCCGGCAGCGCGCCCACCGCGTCGAAGAGCACGTCGCGCAGCCGCTCCAAGTTCTCCCCGAACACCCGCAGCACCTCGCCGTGCGAGACGCCCTCGCCCGTCTCCGCCCCCGCGTCCAGGTCCGTGACCAGAGTCAACGACGTGTAGCAGAGCTCCAGTTCACGGGCCAGCACCGCCTCTGGATGCCCCGTCATGCCGACCACCGACCATCCCTGCGCCGCGTGCCACCGCGACTCGGCCCGGGTGGAGAAGCGCGGCCCCTCGATCACGCACAGCGTGCCACCGTCCACCGGCTCCCAGCCGCGCCCGCGCGCCGCCGCCACCGCGGCCTGCCGTCCGGCCGGGCAGTACGGATCGGCGAAGGTGGTGTGCACCACGTTCGGCACCCGCCCGTCCGGCAGCGGCTCGCCGTCGAAATAGGTCTGAATACGGCCCTTCGTGCGGTCCACCAGCTGGTCCGGCACCAGCAGCGTGCCCGGTCCGTACTCCGGCCGCAGTCCGCCCACCGCGCACGGGCCGAGGACCTGCCGCACGCCGACCGAGCGCAGCGCCCACAGGTTGGCGCGGTAGTTGATCCGGTGCGGGGGCAGGTGGTGCTTACGGCCGTGGCGCGGGAGGAAGGCGACCCGCCGCCCCGCGACCTCCCCGAGGAAGAGCGAGTCGCTCGGCGCGCCATAGGGGGTCTCGACAGTGATCTCGGTCACGTCGTCGAGGAAGGAGTAGAACCCCGACCCGCCGATGACCCCTATCTCCGCATGCGTGCTGCTGGTGTCCGCCATGCGGTCACCCTAGCCAGCGCCGCCCGTGCATACGAACATCCCACCGACTCGCCCCTCGGGGGGCGGGTGGCGGGATGTCGTATGTGATCGAGACGGCCGCGGGTCAGGCGGCCGACGAGCTGCCGGCCGACGAGGCCGACGACGAAGAGCCCGAGGAGGACGTCGAGGAGGTCGACGACGAAGACGCGTCCGAGGACGACGACGAAGACGAAGCCGACGAGGAGCCCTCGCTCTTCACGGACGTCGGCTTGGACGTGCCGCTCGTGCTGCTGGACGAGGAGCCGCGGCTGTCGTTCCGGTAGAAGCCGGAGCCCTTGAAGACGAT
The DNA here is from genome assembly GCF_055569495.1 of Streptomyces sp. NPDC028305. NCBI lineage: Bacteria > Bacillati > Actinomycetota > Actinomycetes > Kitasatosporales > Streptomycetaceae > Streptomyces > Streptomyces sp. NPDC028305. The sequence goes on along the minus strand of NZ_JBVHTN010000011.1, from coordinate 11,777 downwards.
ACCGACCGCCGAGAACACCTTCTTGAGGCGTCCGTTGCAGTTGGGGCACTCGGTGAGCGCGTCGTCGGTGAACTTCTGCACCGCCTCGAGGCCCTCGCCGCACTCGGTGCACTGGTACTGATAGGTCGGCACTTACTCCTCCTGGCACTCTCACTCAGTGAGTGCTAACGACGCTCCATAGTGCAGTATTCCCGCTCGCCAGTCCACTGCGGCGGGCAATACGGTGACCCATTCCACGTGGCCGCGGGTCCCCGGCCGCCCCGGGCCGGGGACCCGCGTGATCGCGAACCGGCCCCCGCCCGTACCGCCGCCGGGTCACTGGCCGGTCGTGCCCAGCCAGCCCGCCAGCTTGCCGCCCCGGCCCACCGCCCGCAGCCGCTCCTCCGCCGCGTCCCGCACCGGGTCCGTGGCCACGACCAGCAGCTCGTCGCCGCGCCGCAGCACGGTCGACGGCTGCGGTACGAAACTCTTCTCGGCCCGTACGACCAAGGTGACCGCGGCCCCCGTCGGCAGCCGCAGCTCGCCGATCTCCACGCCGTGCATCTTGGAGTGCTCGGGGATCGAAACCGACAGCAGATGGCCGCGCAGCCGCTCCAGCGGCGCCGACTCGATACCGAGGTCCGCCGCCGCCTCCTCCTCGCCCAGGCGCAGCCGGCGCGCCAGCCAGGGCAGCGTCGGGCCCTGCACCAGGGTGTAGACGATCACCAGCACGAAGACGATGTTGAAGACGCGGCGGCTGTCGGGCACGTTCGAGACCATCGGGATGGTGGCGAGCACGATCGGCACCGCGCCGCGCAGCCCCGCCCACGACAGCAGCGCCTTCTCCCGCCAGGGCACCCGGAAGGGCACCGTGCTCACCAGCACCGAGACCGGCCGGGCCACGGCCGTCAGCACCAGCCCGACGCCGATGGCCGGCCACACGTCGTCACCCAGCTCATGCGGGGTGACCAGCAGGCCGAGCAGCACGAACATCCCGATCTGCGCGATCCAGCCGAGCCCCTCGGCGAAGCCGCGCGTCGCCGGCCAGTGCGGCAGCTTCGCGTTCCCCAGGATCAACGAGGCCAGATAGACGGCGAGGAAACCGGAGCCGTGGGCCAGCGCCCCGCCCGCGTACGCGATCACGGCGATCGCCATCACCGCGATCGGGTACAGACCCGAGGCGGGCAGCGCCACATGCCGCAGCCCGAACGACCCCAGCCAGCCGATCGCCAGCCCCACCACCGCGCCGATGGCCAGCTCCAGAGTGATCTCGCCGAGCAGCGCGTACCACGGGCTGACCCCGCCCTGGGCGGAGAAGGCGACCACCAGGATCACCACCGGGGCGTCGTTGAAGCCGGACTCCGCCTCCAGGGCGCCCGTGAGCCTCCTGGGCAGCGGCACCTTGCGCAGCACCGAGAAGACCGCCGCCGCGTCCGTGGACGACACCACCGCCCCGATGATCAGCGCCTGCCGCCACTCGAGCCCGACCAGATAGTGCGCGGCCGTCGCCGTGACCCCGACGCTCACCGCGACCCCGACCGTGGACAGCACCGCGGCGAGTGGCAGGGCGGGTTTGATTTCCCGCCACTTCGTGCCGAGGCCGCCCTCGGCCAGGATGATCACAAGGGCGGCATAGCCGAGTACCTGCGTGAGCTCGGCGTCCTCGAAGACGACGCCGATCCCGTCCTGCCCGATCGCGACGCCGAGGCCGAGGTAGATCAGCAGGGTCGGCAGCCCGCTGCGGCTCGAGACCCTGACGGCCGCCACTGCTACGAGCAGGACGAGTGAGCAGATCAGCAGGAGTTCGTTGAGGTGGTGGACAGTCAGCGGCCGAACCTTTCTCACGGGAGCGGCCGGAAGGCTCCCCGACCGACCGGAACTTCATTGCCTTACCTAACATTTTACGGGTTCTTGACGCGGGTGGCTCACATCGATTTTTCAGGGGCGATGGCCGGGGGACGGCCCCAGCCATGACTCCGCGTAGGGGAGGCGACAGCGCTGCGCCTATGGTTGCTCCAGCACTCCAGGATCACCCTGCCCCTCGAAGGACAGCGATGCCCGCCAACAAAAACGGCCCTTCTGGCAAAAAGAAGGGCCGACGTGCCCGCCTGATCGTGATCGCAGTCGTGCTGCTGCTCGTGGGGGGCGTCGGGTACGGCTCGTACTGGAGCATCAGTACGGTCCGTGCCTCTTTCCCGGAGACGACGGGGTCGCTCCAGCTCAAGGGCCTGTCGGGGCCCGTCCAGGTCAAGCGTGACGGCTATGGCATACCGCAGCTCTACGCGAACACCCCCGAGGATCTCTTCCGCGCCCAGGGGTACGTCCAGGCCCAGGACCGCTTCTGGGAGATGGATGTGCGCCGCCACATGACGGCGGGCAGGCTCTCCGAGATGTTCGGCTCCGGACAGGTGGAGACCGACGCGTTCCTGCGCACCCTGGGCTGGCACCGGGTCGCGAAGCAGGAATACGACACCAAGCTGTCGCCGGCGACCAAGAAGTACTTGCGGGCCTATGCCGACGGCGTCAACGCCTACCTCGCGGACCACAAGGGCAAGGAGTTGTCCGTCGAGTACGCGGCCTTGGAGTTCGAGCACGACTACACGCCCGAGAAGTGGACCCCGGTCGACTCGGTGGCCTGGCTCAAGGCCATGGCGTGGGACCTGCGCGGCAACATGCAGGACGAGGTCGACCGGGCGCTGGCCTCCAGCCGGCTGAAGCCCGAGGAGATCGAGGAGCTGTACCCGTCCTACCCGTACGGCCGCAACAAGCCGATCGTGGACAGCGGCGCGGTGAACGACATCACCAAGGCGTTCGACCCCAAGGCGACCGCCACGGACACGTCCGCCGACTCCACCGCGAACGGCGTCGCGGGCGCCACCGGGGGCTTCCAGACCCAGCTCTCCTCGCTCTCCAAGACCCTGGACGACATCCCCGCGCTGCTCGGCCCGAACGGCACCGGCATCGGCTCCAACTCCTGGGTCGTCGCCGGGCGGTACACCACCACCGGCAAGCCGCTGCTCGCCAACGACCCGCACCTGGCCCCGCAGCTGCCGTCCGTCTGGTACCAGATGGGCCTGCACTGCAACCAGGTCAGCAGCGCGTGCCCGTACGACGTGGCGGGCTACACCTTCTCCGGCATGCCGGGCGTGGTCATAGGTCACAACCAGGACATCGCCTGGGGCATGACCAATCTGGGCGCCGATGTGACCGATCTCTACCTGGAGAAGGTCACCGACGAGGGCTACCTCTACGACGGCAAGCAGATCCCCTTCAAGACCCGCGAGGAGACCATCAAGGTCGCCGACGGCAAGTCCAGGACGATCACGGTCCGCTCCACCAGGCACGGTCCGATCGTCTCCGACCGTGACGACGAACTCGGGGACGTCGGCAAGAGCGCGCCGGTCGGCAGTGAGGTCGGCGACGTGGCCCCCGACCGCGGTGACGGCTACGCGGTCTCGCTGCGCTGGACCGCGCTGGACCCCTCCAACACCATGGACGCGGTCTTCGAGCTCAACACCGCCAAGAACTTCACGGACTTCCGCAAGGCGGCCCGCGACTTCGCCGTCCCGTCCCAGAACCTGATCTACGCCGACACCAAGAACCACATCGGCTACCAGGCGCCCGGCAAGATCCCCACGCGCGCCAAGGGCGACGGCCGCTACCCGGCGCCCGGCTGGGACTCGCGCTACGAGTGGAACGGCTACATCCCGCAGGCCGAGCTGCCCTGGGACTACGACCCCAAGCGCGGCTACATCGTCACCGCCAACCAGGCCGTCATAGGCAAGGACTACAAGTACAAGCTGACCGACGACTGGGGATACGGGGCGCGCAGCCAGCGGATAACCGACCTGATCGAGTCGAAGATCAAGGACAACGGGAAGATCTCGACCGACGACATGCAGTCCATGCAGATGGACAACAGCAGCGAGATCGCCGAGCTGCTGACTCCGTACCTGCTGAAGATCGACGTCAAGAGCGACTATGTCAGGGGCGCGCAGAAGCTCCTGGAGGGCTGGGACTACACCCAGGACTCGGACTCCCCGGCCGCCGCCTATTTCAACGCCGTCTATCGCAACGTCCTTATGCTCGCGTTCGGAAATAAACTTCCGAAGGAGCTGCGGGTGAAGGGCCAGTGCCTGCGGGTCCGGCCCGCCGATGACTCCGGCCCCGCCGAGGACCTGGACGGCAACGCCCGGCTGGTGCGCGAGTGCGGCCAGCGCGACGCGGCGTCGGCCCAGCCGGACGGCGGCGACCGCTGGTACGAGATCATTCGGAAGATCATCAAGGATCCGAAGAACAAGTGGTGGAAGACCACCGGCACCCGCCTCGAGCCCGCCGCCACCAACCGGGACGAGCTCCTGGCGGAGGCCATGAAGGACGCGCGCTCCGAGCTCACCGCCAAGCTGGGCAAGGACATCAACAGCTGGAGCTGGGGCCGGCTGCACCAGCTCACGCTGAAGAACCAGACCCTGGGCACCGAGGGCCCGGGCGTGGTGCAGTGGCTCCTCAACCGCGGCCCCTGGAACCTGTCCGGCGGCGAGGGCGCGGTCAACGCCACCGGGTGGAACGCGGCGGGCGGCTACGGGGTCACCTGGGTGCCGTCGATGCGGATGGTCGTCAACCTCGACAATCTGGACAAGTCGCGGTGGATCAACCTCACCGGCGCCTCCGGGCACGCCTACAACGCCCACTACACCGACCAGACCGAGAAGTGGGCGAAGGGCGAGCTGCTGCCCTGGTCCTTCAGCAAGAGCGCGGTGGAGAAGTCGACGGACGACGCGCTGGCGCTCACGCCCTGACACCCCGTCTCCCTCGCGAGACGACTCCGCGAGACGACTCCGCGAGACGACTCCGCGAGACGACGCACGCCCCTCGCCGAGCCTCCGCCCCTCGTGGCGGAGAGGCCTCGGCGGGGGGCGTGCGGCTGTGACGGGCAGCGCGGGCGGCCCTACGCGGGGCCCTGGGCGGCGCGGAAGCGGTGCACCGCCGACGGGGTGATCGCCGCGTGCACCGGCCGGTCGTGGGCCTCGCCCGGGACCTCGCCGAGCACCTCGCCGTCGTACAGCAGCACCACCAGCGCCGGGCGGGCCCCCGCCCGGTCCAGCCGGGCCAGCACGCGGTCGTACGAGCCGCCGCCGCGGCCCAGCCGCACCCCCCGCCGGTCCACCGCCAGCCCGGGCAGCAGCACGACGTCCGCCCCGGTGACCGCCTCCGGGCCCAGCCGCGGCCCCTCCGGCTCCAGCAGCCCCCGCCGGGCGCGCACCAGCCGGCCGGGGCCCTCGTCCCGGCCCCAGTCGAGGTCGTTGTCCTCCAGCAGGACCGGGAGCAGCACCCGCACGCCACGCGCGCGCAGCGCCTCCCTCAGGCCCTCCGTGCCGGGCTCGCCGCCGATCGAGACATAGGCGGCCACCGTGTGCGCCTCCGCGAGCTCCGGCAGCTCCAGCGCGCGACACGCCAAGCGCGACCGGGCGTCCGCGATGTCATCCGCCGTCAACCTGGCTCTTACCGCCAGGAGGCTTCGCCGCAACTCCGGCTTACTACCTTCGATGTTGATCATTGAGCGCGCAAACCTCCTGTCTCATGTCATATTCACCGAATCCTCATGATCCGCCCAAAGGCACCCGATAGGGTTCGGTACATGACTCAAGCGCGTACTCGGATCAGCAAGGCTGTCATCCCTGCCGCGGGGCTCGGAACCCGCTTCCTGCCGGCCACCAAGGCCACCCCCAAGGAGATGCTGCCGGTCGTCGACAAGCCGGCGATCCAGTACGTCGTCGAGGAAGCCGTCACCGCCGGGCTGTCCGATGTGCTCATGATCACGGGTCGTAACAAGCGGCCCCTGGAGGATCACTTCGACCGCAACTACGAGCTCGAAGAGGCCCTGAGCCGCAAGGGCGACGAGACCCGACTCGCCCGCGTCCAGGAGTCCAGCGATCTCGCGACCATGCACTACGTTCGCCAGGGCGACCCCAGGGGCCTGGGCCATGCCGTACTCTGCGCCGCCCCGCACGTCGGTGACCAGCCCTTTGCCGTGCTCCTCGGCGACGACCTCATCGATGCCCGCGACCCGCTCCTGTCCCGGATGGTCGAGGTGCAGGAGCAGCACGGCGGCAGCGTCATCGCCCTGATGGAGGTGGACCCCGCCCAGATCCACCTCTACGGCTGCGCCGCCGTCAAGCCGACCCTGGACGGGGAGGTGGTGCGGGTGACCGGGCTCGTCGAGAAGCCGGACCCGGCCGACGCGCCCAGCAACTACGCCGTCATCGGCCGCTATGTCCTCGACCCCGCCGTCTTCGACGTGCTCCGCGCCACCGAGCCCGGGCGCGGCGGCGAGATCCAGCTCACCGACGCGCTCCAGGCGCTGGCCGCCGATCCGGACGTCGGCGGGCCGGTCCACGGGGTCGTCTTCAAGGGGCGCCGGTACGACACAGGCGACCGTGGCGACTATCTGCGTGCCATTGTCAGACTCGCGTGCGAACGTGAAGACCTGGGCCCGGATTTCCGGGACTGGCTTCGCCGTTACGTCACCGAGGAGATGTAGCACTGTGAGCAGCACCGCGGCACGCGCCACCGACCAGGGCCCCAGCGAAGACCCGGACCGGGGGCCGCGGCCCGGTGCGTCCGGCCGCGGCGAGGGGCGGGGTGGGGGCGAGGGCGGTGACCGCTTCTGGACGGTGGCCGAGCACCTGGACGACATCCTCGGCCATCTCAACCCCCTCGACCCCATCGAGCTCCAGCTGCTCGAGGCCCAGGGGTGCGTCCTCGTCGAGGACATCACCGTCCCCTCCGCCCTCCCGCCGTTCGACAACAGCTCCATGGACGGCTACGCGGTCCGTACGGCCGATATCGGGGCGGCGACGGAGGACTACCCCGCGGTGCTCACCGTCGTCGGCGACATCGCGGCGGGCAGCGAGTCCGCGCCCGCCGTCGGCCCCGGCGAGGCCGCCCGCATCATGACCGGCGCCCCGCTGCCGCCCGGCGCCCAGGCCGTCGTGCCCGTCGAGTGGACCGACGGCGGCCTCGGCGAGGGCCCGGTCACCACCATGCCCGCCCACAGCGAGGCCCCCGAGGGCGCGAGCGGCAGAGTGCGCGTCTTCCGCCCCGCCGCGACCGGGCAGCATGTGCGAGCCCGTGGCTGCGACGCGGCGGCGGGCGAGCTGGCGCTGGGGGCCGGCACGGTCCTGGGCGCACCGCAGATCGGCCTGCTGGCCGCGCTCGGGCGGGCCAGGGTCAAGGTGCGGCCGCGGCCGCGCGTCGTGGTGCTGTCGACCGGCAGCGAACTGGTCCAGCCCGGCCAGGAGGCGGGCCCCGGCCGGATCCACGACTCCAACAGCTTCCAGCTCACCGCCGCCGCGCGGGACGCCGGGGCGATCGCCTACCGGGTGGGCTCGGTCGCCGACGATGCCGGGACGCTGCGCGCGACCGTCGAGGACCAGCTGAGCCGGGCGGACATCGTGGTCACCAGCGGCGGCGTCAGCGTCGGCGCGTACGACGTGGTCAAGGAGGCCATGCGGGAGGTCGAGTTCCGCAAGCTGGCCATGCAGCCGGGCAAGCCCCAGGGCTTCGGGCGGGTCGGCCCGGACCGCGTCCCGTTCATCGCCCTCCCCGGAAACCCGGTCAGCGCGTATGTCTCCTTCGAGCTGTTCGTGCGGCCCGCCATCCGCACCCTCATGGGCACCGGCCCCGTCCACCGCCCCCTGGTGCGGGCGCGCTGCCCCGAGGGCGTCGCGTCCTCCCCGCGGGGGCGGCGCCAGTTCCTGCGCGGCTGGTACGAGCCCCCGGGCGTGGACGGCGGGGCGGGTCTCGTCACCCCTGTGGGCGGCTCCGGATCCCACCTGGTCAAAGCGCTGGCGCACGCGAACGCGCTGATCGTCGTCCCCGAGGAGACCACGGAGGTCGCCGCGGGCGCCGAAGTGGACGTCGTCCTGCTCACGTGAGCGCACTCGTCGTCGCGCGCTGCGGGTGGGCAGCTGTTGTTTCGGTCGCGGTCGGCGCGGCAAGGCCTTCCGCCGCACAGTGGCCGGTATCCCCACCGCCAGGTTCCGGGAACGCCTGCGCGGCATGGCCTACCACCAAGGGCTGACCCTGATCGCCGTGGACCCGGTCTACACCTCCCGCTGGGGCGCCCATCACTGGCAGGCACCTCTCGACGATCAATCGAAGACCATGGTCACCGGGCATCATGCGGCCGCGGTGGTGATCGGCAGACGCGGCCTGGGACAACGGATTCGGCGTCGGCCAGGTGTGACCGCTTTCGACCAGAGGATCGGACAGCGGAGAGCTACCGGCCAGACCGTATCCGCGCCCAGGCCACGTGGGACCACGAGCCCACCCAGGACCACAGGCACGCCCCACAAGGGCGGCAAGACCTGCCGGAACCGAAGTGACCCGCCCGTGCCGCTCCCCGCACCCAGGACCGTTCGGGGTGCACCCGGCAGCAGACACCTCCCACCTGGACCGGAATGTGCTGATGTGGCCAACGCAGGTCAACAACACCAGGAACGGTACGGTGTCGTCCCACAGGAGCCACCTGGCCCGGACCGGGAGAACGATGAGCAGCGCCCAGGACCATCTCACCCATCTCGACCCATCGGGCGCGGCGCGCATGGTCGACGTCTCGGACAAGGACGTCACCGCCCGCACCGCCCGCGCCAGCGGCCGTGTGCTCGTCGCCCCGCGCGTCGTGGAGCTGCTGCGCGGCGACGGCGTCCCCAAGGGCGACGCGATCGCCACCGCGCGGATCGCGGGCATCATGGGCGCCAAGCGCACCCCGGACCTGATCCCGCTGTGCCATCCGCTCGCCCTCTCGGGCGTGACCGTGGACCTCACGGTCGCCGACGACGCGGTGGAGATCATCGCCACGGTCCGCACCACCGACCGCACGGGCGTCGAGATGGAGGCCCTGACGGCGGTCAGCGTGGCCGCGCTGACGGTGATCGACATGGTGAAGGCCGTCGACAAGTCCGCCGTCATCACGGACGTCCGGGTGGAGGAGAAGACGGGCGGCAAGTCCGGCGACTGGAGCCGGGCATGAGCGGCTCACCGACGTACCGCGCCCTGGTCGTCACCGCGTCCAACCGCGCCGCCGCCGGGGTCTACGCCGACAAGGGCGGCCCGCTGCTCGTGGAGGGGCTGGCGGCGCTGGGCCTGGCGGTCGACGGGCCATGGGTGGTCCCCGACGGCGACCCGGTGGAGGCGGCCCTGCGTGACGCGGTGGCCGCTTCGTACGATGTCGTCGTGACCACGGGCGGCACGGGCATCTCGCCCACCGACCGCACCCCCGAGGCGACCCGCCGGGTGCTGGACTACGAGGTTCCGGGCATCGCGGAGGCGGTCCGCGCCGAGGGCCTGGCCAAGGTGCCCACCGCCGCGCTCTCCCGCGGCCTGGCCGGGGTCGCCGGGACGACCCTGATCGTCAACCTGCCGGGGTCGACCGGCGGTGTACGGGACGGGCTCGCGGTCCTGGGGCGGCTTCTGGTCCACGCGATCGAGCAGTTGCGCGGCGGCGACCACCCCAGACCGGCCGACCCTCCTGATCCCGCCGGCCCCGCACACCCCGACACCGGTCGCCCCACCGCCCCCACGGGTCCCACCGCCCCCACCGGTCCGGCCGGGAGCGCGCGCTGAACGCGCCCTGGCCGGTCGCGCTGGCGGACGGCGACACGATCCTTCGCCCTATAAAGCTGCGCGACCAGCGCGCGTGGCGCGAGGTCAACCAGCGCAACCGCGACTGGCTGCGCCCTTGGGAAGCCACCATTCCGCCGCCCCCGCCCGGCGGCCCCGTCACCCACCGGCCCACCTACCGCCAGATGGTCCGCCATCTGCGCGCCGAGGCGCACGCCGGGCGGATGCTGCCCTTCGTGGTGGAGTACCGGGGGCGGCTTGCCGGACAGCTGACGGTGGCCGGAATCACCTGGGGCTCGATGTGCTCGGGCCATATCGGCTATTGGGTCGACGAGGCGGTCGCCGGCCGCGGGGTCATGCCGACCGCCGTGGCGCTCGCGACCGACCATTGCTTCCGTACGGTCGGACTGCACCGCATCGAGGTGTGCATCAGGCCCGAGAACGGGCCGAGCCGCCGGGTGGTGGAGAAACTGGGATTCCGCGAGGAGGGGCTGCGCCCCCGCTACCTCCACATCGACGGCGCCTGGCGCGATCACCTGGTCTTCGCCCTCACGGCGGAGGAGGTTCCCGAGGGGCTGCTGGCGCGGTGGCACCGGATGAGGCCGGGCGCATCACAGAAATAAAATATTTGTTCGAAATAAGTGTTCGATAACTTCCGCCAATTGAGCACATTCCCATCCTGGTCATCCCAACAATCACAAAAAAAGTTCGAGATATCAGCCAGATCGTGCGACACACCGCGCCAATTGGCAGATGGCCTCGCGCGGACCCCTCTACCGTGTGACCGTGAGCAGCAGTGGCCTCATCTACGCAGTCATCGTCGGGGCCTGGGCCGCCTATTTGGTGCCGATGTGGCTTCGTAGGCAGGACGAGCTCAATGAAGCCCGTCCCACGGAGCGCTTCAGCACCGCCATCCGGCTGTTGTCCGGACGGGCGGGCATGGAGCGTCGTTACGCCAAGGAACGGGCGGAGCTCGAGGCCCTCGGGGGCCTGGAGGACCAGGACGGCCGCGCCGACGACGCGGACCGCCCCGAGGCCGGGGGAGACGCCGCCGGCCCGGACCGGCGCGTGGCCGAGCCGGACGCCGTGACCGACGCGGTCGACGTCCGGGCCTTCGCCGACCCCGTGACCATGCGCGCGCCCGTGCCGCCCCACGCCGCACCGCCCGCCGACGGCCCTGCCCCGGCGTCTCCCGCCTCTCCTGTGGGAGCCTCCGGCCCGTCCCCCGGCACCGCGGCCCGCAACCCGCGCGCGAAGGTGCTGGCGCGCCGCCGGCGCACCACCATCGTTCTCTTCGTCGCCTTCACCCTCGGCGCGGTCGTCGCGGCGGTCGGCGGCCTCACCTTCCTGTGGGCCCCGGGCCTCCCGGCCGTCCTGCTGAGCGCGTACATCGCCTACCTCCGCACCCAGGAGCGCCGCCGCTTCGCCTTCACCATGGACCAGCGCCGCGCCGAGCTGGCCGCCCAGCGCCTCCGCGAGCGCCGCCCGCGCGCCTGCCCGCCCGCCGAGGACCCCACCGACGACGGCCCCGCCGAGCCGCCGGCCCGCGCCGAGGCCGACCGGGCCGCCCCGGCGGCCTCCCCGCACGCGGCCGGCCGCCGCGCCCTGGTCGAGCAGACGGACCACGCGGAGTGGGTGGACCAGCAGCGCGAGCGCGAGCGCGGACCCGCCTCCGGCGAGAGCTGGGAGCCGGTGCCCGTCCCCCTGCCCACCTACGTCACCGCGCCCGTCGCCCCCCGCGCGACCGGCAACGTCGACCTGGGCGCCCCCGACGCCTGGAGCTCCGCCCGCTCCAGCGCTGCGGAGCCCACCCACGCCCCCGACCCCGCCGCCCGCGGCCCCCGCGAGCGCGGCCGCACCCCCCTGTTCGACCAGTACGCCGACGAGGACCGCCCCCGCGCCGCCAACGAGTGACCCTGACCAGCGGGGACCGTCCTGGCACCGGCGAGGAACGGATTTCCAAGCACCCCGGACGGGATGCTAGAGTTTCACTCGCTGCAAGGGCCTGTGGCGCAGACTGGTAGCGCACCTCGTTCGCATCGAGGGGGTCAGGGGTTCAAATCCCCTCAGGTCCACACAGCGGCTGTTCTTGAGTTAGCTCGAGAATGGTTCACGAGATCCCGTCCGATCTGATTGATCGGGCGGGATCTTGGCGTTTCTGGGGTCTGTTCGAG
>NZ_JBVHTN010000010.1:0-483233 GCF_055569495.1 Streptomyces sp. NPDC028305 | reverse complement strand
GCCGAGGGGGACCAGGTCGCCGAGGGCGATCTGGTCGTGGTCCTGGAGGCGATGAAGATGGAACAGCCCCTCAACGCCCACCGCGCGGGCACCGTCAAGGGCCTGGCCGCCGAGGTCGGCGCCGCCCTCACCGCCGGCGCCGTCATCTGCGAAATCAAGGACTGACAGCTGGGGCTGACGCCTCGCCATACAGCTGAACCCCGGGCCCCGGTCGATCCCCTCGACCGGGGCCCGGTGCATACGGTGGCCACCGGCGCCCTCCGCGCGGCAGGATGTGAGCCCGGCCGAGGAGGGGGAGCCTATGGCGACGCCATGGCCGCCCGGCCCCGGGCCTCCGTTCGGTGACGACGACTGGGACGACGGACGGACGACAACGCGTGACCCGCCTGCCAGACACCCACCCACGAGAGGCCCTCCCCCATGGGTGACATCGCCAAAGGCGTGCTCGGCGGCGCCTGGACGCTGCTCGTCGGCTGGATCCTGCCCACCGCCCTCAACCTCTCCGTCTTCTTCTTCACCGTCGCGCCCAGCCTCCACCACATCGACCTGGCGCAGCGGCTGTGGCCCTCGTCGAAGGTCAACACCGCCGTCCTTCTGCTGACCGTGTCCCTCCTCCTCGGGCTGGTCCTCTCCGCCGTGCAGACCCTGCTCTACCGCCTGCTGGAGGGCTACGTCCTGTGGCCCGCCACCGCCTACGACGCGCGCTGCCGCCGCCACCGGCAGACCAAGCAGGAGCTCCACGACCGCCTCACCCTGCTGCGGCTGGAGGAGCGCGAGCGCGCGGGCGCGCTGCCGCCCGAGGCGGCCCGGCAACTGGCCGACCTGCGCGCCACCCCCCGTATCGCCCGGGCCGCCCGACGGGACCGGCTACGCACGGCGGCACAACGCGCACTGCTCCAGGAGCGGTTGAGCCGCTACCCGATCGACGGCGACCAGATCGCCCCCACCCGCCTGGGCAACGCGATCCGCCGCCTGGAGGAGTACGGCTACGACCGCTTCCGCCTCGACACCCAGGTGCTCTGGGGCGAGCTGACCGGCACGGCGCCCGAGCAGGTCCGCCGCCAGGAGGAACTGGCCCGCGCCAGCGTCGACTTCTTCATATCCCTGCTCTACGGGCACGCCGCGGTGGCCGCGGCCGCCCTGGCCGCCCTGGGCTCCGCGGACGCCGACCGCACCGCGCTGCTGACCACCGCGGCCGTCCTGGTCGCGCTGATCCCGCTCTGGTACCGGTCCGCCGTGACGGCCACCGACGTGTGGGCCGCCGCCGTACGAGCGCTGGTCAACGTGGGCCGCAAGCCGCTGGCCGAGTCGCTGGGCCTGGCGCTGCCGTCCGAGCTGGCCGCCGAGCGAACCATGTGGACGCTGGCCTGCCTGTTGTCCCGGGCCCCTTACCATGAGCGCGCGGCCGCTCTCGACCCGTACCGCGCCGAGCCCCAGCCCCCGCTGCCGGCGCCGCCCCGACCCGGCTCGTAATGGCATGCTTGACCCACGGACCCGTACGACCAACGGCGCAGGGAGGACCGCGATGGCGTTGGAGACAGCCACAGCGCACGCCCCAGCGCGCCCCATGCGCGCCGACGCGCGCCGCAATTACGAGCGGCTGCTGACCGAGGCCAGGACCGCGTTCGTCGAGCACGGTACCGACGCGTCGCTGGAGGACATCGCGCGCCGCGCGGGCGTCGGCATCGGCACCCTCTACCGGCACTTCCCCAACCGCACCGCGCTCATGGGGGCCGTCTTCCAGAAAGAGGTGTGCGCGCTGCTGGCGCGCGCCCGTGAGCTGGCGAAGGCCCCGCAGCCGTGCCGTGCGCTGGTCGACTGGCTGCGCGAGATCATCGACTACGCGAGCACCTACCGCGGGCTCTCGCACGCGCTGATGGCCGCCTCCGGGGACGCGAGCTCTTCGCTGTCCCAGGGGTGCGGCCTGCCGATGCGCGAGGCGGGCAGCGCGCTGCTCGCCCGCGCCCAGCAGTCCGGGAACGTACGGTCCGACGTCGGCATAGACGATCTGATGCAGCTGACCAACGCCATCGCGCTGGCCGTGGAACAGTCGCCGGACGACCCGGAGTTGGCCGACCGGCTGCTGGCCCTGACCTTCACCGGGCTCAAGTCCCGCTGACCCGGCCAGGGCTTCAGCGCCCTCTGCGCTCTCAGCGCCGCCGTGGCGCCAGGTCGGCGACCCGGCCCCCCGGCTGCTCCGCCAGCGGCATCCCGCCGCGCAGCGTGGCGCCCGCCCCGCCCCCCGGTGGGTGCGGGTGGTTGCGGCGCGGTCCGGGGAGCGGCAGCCCCTCCTCGCCGGCGCGCGCGGTGGGCGGGCCGCCGTGCCGGGGCTGCTGCCGCCCCGGCCCCGCCGGGCCGCCGTCGCCGCCCGCCGGGCCCGAGCCCGCGCCCGGCCCGGCCACCGCGATCTGCACGCCCTGGTCGGCGAGGGCCTGGAGCTCGGTCAGGGCCCGGTCGTCGTGCGCGGGTGGCTCGTCCGTGACCAGCCGGGTGATCACGTCCGTCGGCACCGTCTGGAACATGGTGTCGGTGCCGAGCTTGGAGTGGTCCGCGAGGACCACCACCTCCGCCGCCGCCTGGACCAGCGCGCGGTCGACGCTCGCCGACAGCATGTTGGACGTGGACAGGCCGCGCTCGGCGGTCAGCCCGCTGCCGGACAGAAAGGCCCGGCTGACCCGCAGCCCCTGAAGGGACTGCTCGGCGCCGCTGCCGACCAGCGCGTAGTTGGAGCCGCGCAGGGTGCCGCCGGTCATGACGACCTCGACCCGGTTGGCGTGCGCCAACGCCTGTGCGACGAGCAGGGAGTTGGTGACCACGGTCAGGCCCGGGACACGCGCGAGCCGGCGGGCCAGCTCCTGCGTGGTCGTCCCGGCGCCGACCACGACGGCCTCGCCCTCGTCGACGAGACCGGCCGCGAGATCGGCGATGGCCGTCTTCTCCGCGGTCGCTAGATGGGATTTCTGCGGGAAGCCGGACTCCCTGGTGAATCCGCCCGGCAGCACCGCACCGCCGTGCCGGCGGTCGAGCAGTCCTTCTGCCTCCAGCGCCCGCACATCCCGCCGGACGGTCACTTCGGAGGTCTGGACGACGCGGGCGAGCTCGCGGAGCGATACCGCTCCGTTCGCCCGCACCATTTCAAGGATCAATTGGCGACGTTCTGCAGCGAACACGAAACTGACAGTAACGCCAACGACCGTCTGGTTTCAGCAGCTTGCACCAATTAACCGATGTTGTTCTTCTGCGACCCCTCGGGATGGTATTGGAGCGGGCTGCGCTTCCCTTAGGCCTCTTCCTGCGTCTTCCGCGTGTGCAGCTGCCGCGCCACCTCGGCGATCGAGCCGGACAGCGACGGGTACACCGTGAAGGCGCTGGCGATCTGCTCCACCGTCAGGTTGTTGTCGACCGCGAGCGAGATCGGGTGGATCAGCTCGCTCGCGCGCGGCGCGACCACCACACCGCCGACCACGATGCCGGTGCCCGGACGGCAGAAGATCTTCACGAAGCCGTCCCGGATGCCCTGCATCTTCGCGCGCGGGTTGCGCAGCAGCGGCAGCTTCACCACCCGGGCGTCGATCTTCCCGCCGTCCACATCCGCCTGGGAGTAGCCGACCGTGGCGATCTCCGGGTCCGTGAAGACGTTGGCCGACACGGTCTTCAGGTTCAGCGGGGCGACCGCGTCACCGAGGAAGTGGTACATCGCGATCCGGCCCTGCATGGCCGCCACCGACGCCAGCGCCAGCACCCCGGTGCAGTCGCCCGCCGCGTACACGCCCGGCGCGCTGGTCCGCGAGACCTTGTCGGTCCAGATGTGCCCGGACTCCTTGAGCCGGACCCCGGCCTCCTCCAGGCCCATCTCGGCGCTGTTCGGGATCGAGCCGACGGCCATCAGACAGTGGGTGCCCGTGATCACCCGGCCGTCCGCCAGCGTCACCTCCACCCGGTCGCCGACCCGCTTGGCGGCCTGCGCCCGCGAGCGCGCCATCACATTCATCCCGCGCCGCCGGAAGACGTCCTCCAGCACGGCCGCCGCGTCCGGGTCCTCGCCCGGCAGCACCCGGTCCCGGCTCGAGACCAGCGTGACCTTGGAGCCCAGCGCCTGGTACGCGCCCGCGAACTCGGCGCCCGTGACGCCGGAGCCGACCACGATGAGCTCCTCCGGGAGCTCGTCCAGGTCGTACACCTGCGTCCAGTTCAGAATGCGCTCGCCGTCCGGCAGCGCGTCCGGGATCTCCCTGGGGTGCGCCCCGGTCGCCAGCAGCACGGCGTCCGCGACCAGCGTCTGCTCGGTTCCGTCGGCGGCGCGGACGATCACCTTCCGCGACCCGTCGGGCGCCTGCGACGGCTCCAGCCGCCCGCGCCCGCGCATCACCCGCGCGCCCGCGCGCGTCACCGAAGCCGTGATGTCATGCGACTGGGCCAGCGCGAGACGCTTCACCCGTCGATTGACTTTGCCCAGGTCAACGCCCACGACTTGGGCCGCCTGCGCCAGCGGCGGGGTGTCATCGGCCACGATGATCCCCAACTCCTCGTACGAAGAGTCGAAGTTCGTCATCACCTCAGCGGTGGCGATCAATGTCTTCGAGGGCACACAGTCGGTGAGCACCGACGCCCCGCCCAGACCGTCGCAGTCGACGACGGTCACCTCCGCGCCGAGCTGTGCGGCGACCAGCGCCGCCTCATAGCCGCCGGGTCCGCCACCAATGATCACGATCCGAGTCACATGCTCCATTGTCCCGCACCCGTTCGACATCACTCTCACGGGGGGTTCCCGCCGCCCCCGAAACCTTCCTCCCTCACTCCCGTACCCTCTGAGCCATGTCGCTCTACGCCGCGTACGCCGGCAACCTCGACGCGCGGCTGATGTCCCGCCGCGCACCGCACTCCCCGCTGCGCGGCACGGGGTGGATCAACGGCTGGCGCCTCACCTTCGGCGGCGAGCAGATGGGCTGGGAGGGTGCCCTCCCGACCATCGTCGAGGCGCCGCGCTCCCAGGTCTTCGTCGCCCTGTACGACATCGCCCCCATGGACGAGGACTCCATGGACCGCTGGGAGGGGGTCGGCCTGGACATCTACCGCCGGATGCGGATCCGGGTCCACACCCTGGACGGCGACGAGCCGGCCTGGCTCTATGTGCTCAACGGCTACGAGGGCGGCCTGCCCTCCGCCCGCTACCTCGGCGAGATCGCGGACGCCGCGGAATCCGCGGGGGCCCCGCACGACTACGTCATGGAACTGCGCAAGCGCCCCTGCTGAGGCCGGGCGCCCCGCCGCCCTTCCCGTGCCCTGTCCTTGCCCTGCCCTTGCCGTGCCCTTTCCGTGCCTCTTTCCACACCACCCCGACGCGGTTCGATCGCGCCTTGGCAAAGAATCGAACACCGTCGTCAAGAACGTCTACGCGCGTAGGCAATCACCGGCTAGTCTCATGCGCGTGAACGCATCAGTTACCCATCAGGGGGACCCCTACGCCGCCGCCGACGTCGCGGCCGCACGCCTGCGCGAACTCACCGGCGAAGAGACCCACGACGTCGTCCTGGTCCTCGGCTCCGGCTGGGTGCCCGCCACCGACGCCCTGGGCGCCCCGGAACACGAGTTCCCGGTCACCGAACTCCCCTCCTTCCCGCCGCCCAGCGTCGAGGGCCACGCGGGCAAGATCCGCTCGTACAAGATCAACGACAAGCGAGCGCTGGTCTTCCTCGGCCGCACGCACTTCTACGAGGGCCTCGGTGTCGCCGCCGTCGCGCACGGCGTACGCACCGCCGTCGCCGCCGGCTGCAAGACCGTCGTCCTCACCAACGGCTGCGGCGGCCTCCGCGAGGGCATGCGCCCCGGTCAGCCGGTGCTGATCAGCGACCACATCAACCTCACCGCCGCCTCCCCGATCGTCGGCGCGAACTTCGTCGACCTCACCGATCTGTACTCGCCGCGGCTGCGCGCGCTCTGCCGGGAGATCGACCCCACCCTCGAGGAGGGCGTCTACGCGCAGTTCCCCGGCCCGCACTACGAGACGCCCGCCGAGATCAACATGACCCGCACCCTCGGGGCGGACCTGGTGGGCATGTCCACCGCCCTGGAGGCGATCGCCGCCCGCGAGGCGGGCGCCGAGGTCCTCGGCATCTCCCTGGTCACCAACCTCGCCGCGGGCATGACGGGCGAACCCCTCAACCACGAGGAGGTCCTCCAGGCGGGCCGCGACTCGGCCGCGCGGATGGGGAGCCTCCTGGCGCAGGTCCTCGACCGCGTCTGACGGCACCCGCCGGCGCCCCGCCCGCGGGCGGGGGCCCGAACCGCCGGCTCGCCGACCCGAGCCGACGCCCCGGACCCGACCGCCCCGGACCCGCAGGACCGGACCCGCCGGACCGGACCCGCAGGACCCGATGCGGCGCCCCGGACGCTCTGCCTCAGGCCGGTGACCCCGGCCGTACGGACCCGAGCCGCCGCGACCCGAGCCGCCGCGACGCGAGTTACGGACCCGAGTTTCGGACCCGGAGCCGCCTGCCGGACCCGCTGACCCGGCCGGGTCGACCGGAGCCGCCGGACCCGGGTCGCGGACGCCGAGCCGGTGCCTGGGACACGCTGCCCCAGGCCGCGGACCCGAGCCGCTGGTTCGAACCGCTGGGCAGGGTTGCCGGCCCGAGCCGCCGGACCGGACCGGACCGCTGGGCGGCTGCCGGCCCAGTCCACTACGCCCTGTCCGGCGGATCTTGGCGCCTGCGGCGGGCCGCTCCCCTCCCCTCCCCGCCCCTTCCCTCCCCCTGTCGATATGCGACTCTGCCGCACAGGGGCTCCGCCTCCGGACCCCGGCGTCTGGGGCGGAGCCACCCACACGGCGGAGCCGCAGATCGAAACGGTCGGGAAGGGGCAGGTAAGGGGGAGAGCCACCGCCGAACCCGGCGAGAGACGGCCGGGCGACCCGCAGGCCGGGTAGCGCACGGCCGGGCGACCGGACGACGGCGACCGCCAACGCGCGGCACCGGACCGGGCCGTCGCCGACCCGCCCCGCGCGGGCCCTGGCGTCGTGCCCGTTTCCCGGGGTACTCACTGGTCAGCCACGCTCGGCGGCCATCCAACCCCCGGCGGCCCCGAGGCGGTGGACGCGGGCTCGCGACAGCGCCGCCCGGCCCCGCCCCCGGACCGCACACCCGACCCAGCCACCGCCAGCCCCACCAGCCACCCCCCAGCCACCCCAGGAGGCCTCCCATGGCGCCCACCCCCGAGTCCGAGCTGATCTCCAAGGCCAGCACCTGGATGGCGGAGGACCCCGACCCCGAGACCCGCGAGGAGCTGGCCAAGCTGCTCCAGGCGGCCGACACGGGCGAACCCACGGCCCTCGACCAGCTCGCCGACCGCTTCTCCGGCACCCTTCAGTTCGGCACCGCCGGCCTCCGCGGCGAACTGGGCGCCGGGCCCATGCGCATGAACCGCGCCGTGGTCATCCGCGCCGCCGCCGGCCTCGCCGCGTACCTCGCCGAGCAGGGGCACTCCACCGGGCAGCCGCCCACCGCGCAGCGGCCCGGCCTCGTCGTCATCGGCTACGACGCCCGCTACAAGAGCGCCGACTTCGCCCGCGACACCGCCGCCGTCGTGACCGGCGCGGGCCTCCGGGCCGCGCTGCTGCCGCGCCCGCTCCCCACCCCCGTCCTCGCCTTCGCCATCCGCCACCTCGGCGCCGTCGCCGGGGTCGAGGTCACCGCCAGCCACAACCCGCCCCGCGACAACGGCTACAAGGTCTACCTCGGAGACGGCTCCCAGATCGTGCCGCCCGCCGACCTCGACATCGCCGCCGAGATCGCCGCGATCGGCGCCCTCGACAGCGTTCCCCGCCCGGACTCCGGCTGGGAGACCCTCGGCGACGACGTCCTGGACGCCTATCTCGCCCGTACCGACGCCGTTCTGACCCCCGGCTCCCCTCGGGACGTACGCGTCGTCTACACCCCGCTGCACGGCGTCGGCCGCGAGACCGTCACCGCCGCCTTCGCCCGCGCGGGATTCCCGGCCCCTGTGGTGGTCGCCGAGCAGGGCGAGCCGGACCCGGCCTTCCCGACCGTCGCGTTCCCCAACCCGGAGGAGCCGGGCGCGATGGACCTGGCGTTCGCCACCGCCCGCGGCCTCGGCCCCGGCGGGGCCGACATCATCATCGCGAACGACCCGGACGCCGACCGCTGCGCGGTGGCCGTACCGGCCGCGGCCCCCGCCGCGACCGCCTGGCGGATGCTCCGGGGCGACGAGGTCGGCGCGCTCCTGGCCACTCACCTCATCCACAAGAGCGCCCGCGGCACCTTCGCGACCTCGATCGTCTCGTCCTCCCTCCTGTCCCGCATCGCGCAGGCCGCGGACCTCCCGTACGCCGAGACGCTGACCGGCTTCAAGTGGCTGGCCCGGGTCGACGGGCTGCGCTACGCCTACGAGGAGGCGCTCGGCTACTGCGTCGACCCCGAGGGCGTACGCGACAAGGACGGCATCACCGCCGCCCTGCTCGTCGCCGAGCTGACGGCCGAGCTCAAGGAGCAGGGCCGCACCCTCACCGACCTGCTCGACGACATCGCGCTGGAGCACGGGCTGCACGCCACCGACCAGCTGTCCGTGCGCGTCGAGGACCTGTCCCTGATCGCCCAGGTCATGAAGCGGCTGCGCGAACAGCCGCCCACCGAGCTCGCGGGCCTCGCGGTGTCCGCCGGCGAGGACCTCTCGCGCGGTACGGCGGCCCTGCCCCCGACCGACGGCCTGCGCTATCAGCTCTCCGGCCGGGCCGGCGCCATCCCGGGGTCCACCGTCCGGTCGGCCCGGGTGATCGTCCGCCCGAGCGGCACCGAGCCGAAGCTGAAGTGCTACCTGGAGGTGGTGGTCGACGCCCCCGCGGCGGACGCCCTCGCCGCGGCGCGCGCGACGGCGGAGCAGGTCCTGTCGGCGCTCAAGGCGGATCTCGCGGAGGCGGCGGGGATCTGAGGCACGGCCGACGCGCCGATCAGGCCGGCCCCGTCCGGGAGCGGAAGGTGCGCCGGTAGGTGTCCGGGGGCACCCCGACCGTGCGGTTGAAGTGTCGGCGCAAGGTCGTGGCGGTGCCCATGCCGGTGGCCGCCGCGATGGCGTCGACACTGTCGCCGGTCGTCTCCAGCAACTCCTGGGCGTGGCGGATCCGCTGGGTCAGCAGCCACTGCAACGGGGTGGTGCCGGTCACCACCTTGAAGTGGCGGCCCAGGTTGCGCGAGCTCATCCGCGCCCGGCGGGCCAGGTCCTCCACGGTCAGCGGCTGGTCCAGCCGTTCCATCACCCAGGGGAACAGCTCGGCGAGCGGATGGTTGTCCGGGGCGGGCACCGGAGTGGTGACGAACTGGGCCTGGCCGCCGTCCCGGTGCGGCGGCACGACCAGGCGGCGGGCGACCGTGTTGGCGATCGACGAGCCGTGGTCGAGGCGGACCAGGTGCAGACACAGGTCCATCGCGGCGGCCTTGCCGGCGGAGGTGAGCACGCTGCCGTTGTCCACGTAGAGCACATCCGGGTCCACCTCCACCTCCGGGTAGCGGGCGGCCAGGACCTCGGTGTGCGCCCAGTGGGTCGTCGCGCGCAGCCCGTCCAGGAGGCCGGCGGCGGCCAGCACGAACGCGCCCGTGCAGAGGGAGGCCACGCGCGCGCCCGCCTCGTGGGCCGCGCGCACCGCGTCGACCAGGTCGGCCGGTGGGTCCTCGTCGATATCGGCCCAGCCCGGGACGATCACGGTGTCGGCGCGCCGGAGGTGGTCGAGCCCGTGGTCGGGCTCCAGGCGGAACCGGCCGACCCGCACGGCGCCCGTCCCGCAGAGGACGAAGTCGTACCAGGGGTCGGCCACGCCGGTCAGGTCGGCGCCGAAGACCTCGCACGCCGCGGACAGTTCGAAGTGAAGCATCCCGTCGGTGACGGCCAGCGCGACAGTGTTCACGTCCGGAATTGTATGGGTCATGTCGTTCCGGACACTCGTGTGGGGTGCCCGCCCTCGCCAGGATGTCCGTGACGGATCGCAGCGGATCATTCAAGTACGGGAGAGAACCATGGGATCAGGGCTCACGGTGGCGGTGTTCGGCGCGTACGGGCACACCGGGCGCTTTGTGGTGGCAGAGCTGCGGGAACGCGGTTTCGTCCCGGTTCTCTCCGGGCGGGACGCCGACAAGCTGAAGGTGCTGGCGGAGTCCGAATCCGGCCTGGACGCCCGCCCGGCGTCGGTCGACGACCCGGCCTCGCTCGACCGCGCGCTGGCCGGCGCGGCGGCCGTGATCAACTGCGCCGGGCCCTTCGCCACGACGGCCGCCCCCGTGATCGAGGCGGCCCTGCGCGCCGGGATCCCGTATGTGGACGTGGCGGCCGAGATCGAAGCCAATGTCGACACTTTCGCCCACTTCGCGGACCGCGCCCGCGCCGCGGGAACGGCGATCGTCCCCGCGATGGCCTTCTACGGCGGCCTCGGCGACCTGTTGGCCACCGCCGCGATGGGCGACGACTGGACGGCGGCCGACGAGGCGCACATCGCGTACGGGCTGAACGGTTGGCACCCCACCGCCGGGACGCGCACGGCGGGCGCGGTCTCCCGGCAGCGGCGGGGCGGCCGACACGTCCGTTACGCGAACGGACAGTTGGAGTACCACGACGACGAACTGCCGACCCTGGAGTGGCCCTTCCCCGACCCTATGGGCCCCCGGGCCGTGATCGGGGAGTTCACGATGGCCGACGTCGTCACCATCCCCAGCCACCTGTCCATCCCCGAGGTGCGCACCTACATGGCGGTCGAGGCCGCCCGGGACCTGTCGGCCCCGGACACCCCGGCGCCGGAGGCGGTCGACGAGCGCGGGCGGTCCGCGCAGACCTTCCTCGTCGATGTCGTCGTGCGCAACGGCGGCGCCGAACGGCGCGCCGTGGCAAGGGGCCAGGACATCTACGCCGTCTCCGCGCCGCTCGCGGTGGAAGCGGTCCACCGCATCCTCACGGGACGGACCAGGACGGTCGGTGTCGCCTCCGCGGGCGAGATCTTCGACGCGCCGGACTTCCTCCGCGCGCTGTCCGCGCATCTCTCCCTCGAAGTGCGTGGGTAGCGCACGTCATTCGGGCTGCGAGACCATCGCCGCCAGGCCGCACCCGGCGTCCAGGAAGAACGTGTGGTAGCCGACCATGTGGCTGATGTCCTGCATATCGATCTGGGCGATGTACGCCATGAGCTTCCCGCACGCCGGACACCGCGGGTACTCGGCGTCGTCCATCCACACCGGCCGGCCGCCGATCGCCGAGCCGTCGGGGTAGGGGCCCGACGGGTGGCCGGGGACCAGGCGCTCGGTGGGCGCCCCGGCCGCCGGGAGGCCCGTACCGGGCTCGGGCGGATCCGAAAGGCGGGAGGTCCCGTCCGGCCCGACGCCGAGGAACACCGGGTCGGCTTCGTCGACGGCGCACCCGTAACAGAGGACCAGCCGCAGCCGCCCCGACCAGCCGGCGTGCACCAGCGCCCCGGCGACCCGTGCGTCGGCCGTGTCCAGGTCCAGCGCGGTCCACAGCGCGGCGCCGCATCCCCGGCAGCGCTCCTGCGGGATCCGGCTTTCTTCGGCTTCCTCGGCTGCTTCGACCACCAGGTGGTGGGCGACGGGCCCGCACAGCTCCCGGGCCCGGTCCCCCTCCAACGTCCAGCCGCCTTCCGGCATGTACTCGGCGGGCGTGAGGAAGAGCTTGTCGGCGCCGGGCGGCGGCTGGTCGCGCCACCGCCGGAAGGCCTCCTCGGCGACCGGTCCCCGTGTCTGGGCCAGGGCGGCCAGCAGGTGGTTCAGGCGGAGTGCGCCTTTGCCGCCCGCATCGGCCTCGGCGACGAGACCACGCTGTGTCTCGTCGTCGGCCGCGCAGTACAGCGCGGCCGGATACACCACGTCCGCGGCGAGGAGCCGGGGCAGATAAGGCGCCAGGCTTTCCGGAGCGGTCCTCGCCAGTTCCTCGAGTTCGGGGGCGTCACCATCGCGTGCGGCAATGGCCCGGACAATGAGATCTTCCAGATGCTCCGTCATACGGGGAACGTAACAACGTCCCCCGACACGCCCGGCCCTGGGTTCGGGCGACGCGGCTCGGCGGCGTAGTCGGGCAGGGCCACATCGCTGCTGACCTTCTCCCCCAGCCTGAGCATCCAGTTCAGGAAGACGGGCTTGGACAGCAGGCCGTTGCGGAAGCGCAGGCCGGTCGCGGTGCCGGGCGCGAGGAACTTCCCGGTGCGGTCGCCGCCGGTCTGGCAGCCCTTGGCGTACTTCCGGAGCCTGTCCTCGTAGCGCGCGAAGGCCGCTCGATGGTCGCCTCCGGCCCGCGCGAGCTCGCCCGCCAGCACATAGGCGGCCACCATGGCGGTCCCGGTGCCCATCCCCCCGATGGTGGCCCCGCACGCGGCGTCGCCCACCAGGCACACCCGGCCCCGTGACCAGGTGTCCACGTCTGCCCGGCTGATCGAGTCGAAGTACAGCTCGGGGGCCCGGCGCAGCGAATCGAGCAGGCGGGGCACCTCCCAGCCGAGTCCGGAGAAGGCGTCGGCGATCAGACGCTTCTGCTGCTCGGGGTCGTGGCGGTCGTACGACAGCTCGGGACCGGCGAAGACGAAGAACGCCCCGGCCCGCGCCGGGTCCCGGCGGTCGGCCCCGACGGAGGCGAGCCGCCCCGGCGTGTTGTAGCCGACCGAGCCCCGCCCCCACCCCCGTTCGTTGGCGAGCTGCCAGGTGGCTGCGTAGTAGCCGAGGTGGCTCACGTAGTCCTCCTCGGGGCCGAAGGCGAGGCGCCGGACGTTGGAGTGCAGCCCGTCCGCGCCGATCACCAGGTCGAACTCGCGCGAGGCCGCGTGCCGGAAGTCGACCCGCACGCCGGAGGGCGTCTCGGTGAGGCCGGTGATCGAGTCGCCGAAGAGGTACTCGGTGTGGTCCAGGCTGCGCTCGTACAGCAGCCGGGCCAGGTCGCCGCGGAGCACCTCGATCGCGCCGCCGGCGAACTCAGCGGGCAGGTGCAGCAAGGTCCGACCGCCTTCGTCCACAAAGGTCATCGGGGAGCCGCCGGTCTGCATCGCGCGCAGCTCGGGCAGCAGGCCCATGCGCTCCAGGACGGTCAGGTGCGTATCGCCCCGGAAGTCGACGGCCTGGCCGCCACCGCGCAGGGCCGGGGCCAGCTCGACGACCGTCGGGTTGAAGCCGTGGCGCCCCAGCCAATAGGCCAGCGCCGGACCGGCGATGCTCGCGCCGGAGATAAGGACGTTCCGGTTCATGGTTCCCCACCCTTGAGAACTGTGTCCGACGGACACGATTAATTACTGTGTACCATAGACGCAGTTATTTGGCACGCCAAGATGCCGAGGCTGGAAGGGCGACGGACATGGGCGACAACCCTGCCGAGACCGTGCGGCTGCTGTGGGGCCCCCACGCCAAGCCGTCACGCGGCCCCCGGCCGACCCTCGACCTGGACCGCATCGCGCGGGCCGGGATCGAGATCGCCGACTCGGAGGGGCTGGCCGGCGTCTCGATGCAGCGGGTCGCCGCACAACTGGGCGTCACCAAAATGGCGCTGTACCGCTACGTCCCGGGCAAGGCCGAGCTGGTCGCGCTGATGGTCGATGCCGCGATCGGCCCGTACCCGGCGGCGGGCCCACAGCCGTCGGGCTGGCGGGGCCGGCTGGCGGACTGGGCCCGCCACCTGCTCTCCGCCTTCCTCCAGCACCCATGGACGCTGGACGCCACCGTCGGACCGCGGGTCATGGGGCCCGCGGAGCTGGGCTGGATGGAGCGCGCCATCTCCGCGCTGGACGGTACGGGGCTCAGCGGCGCCGAGCGGATGGACGCGGTCGTGCTGCTGGTCGGCCATGTACGCGCCATCACCCAGCAGGCCCGGGCGGCGGGCCCGGCGGGCACCCCCGAGGCGGAGCTGAGCGGCATCCTCGCCGACCTGATGCGGGCCCAGGGCGAGCGCTTTCCCGCCCTGGCCGCCGCCCTCGCCTCGGCGGAACAGTCCGGCGGGCAGGACCAGGCCTGGGAGTTCGGCCTCCAGCGCATCCTGGACGGCCTGGCCGTGCTCATCGACCAGCGCGGGCACTGACCGTCGTACACAATCGCGGCCATGGATCTCTTGGCCGTCCTGCCCTACAGCGACGGCCGACCTGCCCTCGAAACACGCGTCAACGCGGTGCGGTTCCTCCTGGAGTCGGGAGCCCGCCCCGAGGACGCCGAG
Organism: Streptomyces sp. NPDC028305; assembly: GCF_055569495.1. Classification (NCBI taxonomy): domain Bacteria; kingdom Bacillati; phylum Actinomycetota; class Actinomycetes; order Kitasatosporales; family Streptomycetaceae; genus Streptomyces; species Streptomyces sp. NPDC028305. The sequence goes on along the minus strand of NZ_JBVHTN010000010.1, from coordinate 469,040 downwards.
GTGGCGGCCCAGCGGACGTGGCTACGGCCGGGGGACGGCCCGGCCTTGCACGCGCTGCTCCACTTCACCGGCTACTACGAGCGCGAGGTGCCCGGCGACATACTTCTCGAACTCGTCGACGAACTTCTCCGCCACGGTGTCCGCGACACCTCGTACCAGGGCAGCACCGCGCTGGAGTGCGCCGAGGCATGGGTGAAAGGCGGCCATGCCAACTACGAGCCGATGGTGCGACGGCTGCGGGATGCCTGATCAAAGATCGATGGGCAGCGTCCCAAAGGAGGCCGACGGCACCCACCGCTGACCGCCGTACTCGGAGAGGGCTTCCATCAGATCGGTCCGCTGTCGCTCCGTCATCGGGCCGAGGACACAGATGGGGATCCGCCCGCTCGGGCGCACTTTGACCGTGCCGGGCTCGGCATAGAGCCACCCCGCCGGCCGCATCATCGTCGGCCGCGTGGCACCGGACGCGAGGTCGATGTGAACTCCGGTGTACTGGTACGACGGTGAGCACTGGATCTCTTCGATGGCAACGCGCTGGATCCGGTCCCAGGCGAACTCGTGCCTTCCCGCGGCGCTGTGGGTCACGATGCCCTGGGGACCGACGTGCAGCCCCCATCCGCCTCTCTTTTTGCGCAGGAGCGCGTGTTGCACTTCCCAGAAGGTGTTCATGACCGCCCAGACGACCACGAGGGCCGCAGGAACCGCGACAAGGCCCCCCGATACGAAGAGAAGCACCCACGGGGTGAAATCGGCCTCAGGTCCCCTCTGAAAGTGCCCCGTACCCATCGGGAAGTAGATCATTCCTGTCGCCGCCATCGACAATCCCACGGCCCAGAACCAGGCACGGAAGACGCCCGGCCCGCGTGCGTAGGTGGACAGCGGCTCCTCGCCGGTCCAGGTCGCGTCGAACGGTCCGGCGGAGCTGGGCAGGCGCCGCGTCTGCACTGCCGTCTCCGCGGACGGCCGTGATGGCCGGGAGACGCGTTGCCCGAGCCGGGCCCGGGCAAGCGTTTCCGCCTGGGCGAGCACGGCCCTCATCGCCCCGGCCGTCCTGGCCAGCAGCACTTTACGAGCCTCGGCCGAACTGTCCGCAGGGCCGTACGCGAGCGCGGTCCGCAGGCGACTGAGGCGTTCGAGGACCTGCCGCGCCGACTCAGGACGTCGCTGCGGATCACGAGCCAGGAGTTCGGCGACCAGCGCCGTCAGCGCGGGCGGCAAGTCCGGGCGGAGTGAGGCGAGCGGGGGTGCGTCCTCGTCCAGTTTGCGGCGTACGAGCGCCAAGGCGTTGTGCCCGGTGAAGGGTGGCCGACCAGTGAGCAGGGCGAACAGCACCCCGCCGAAGGCGTAGAGGTCCGAACGCACGTCGCCGCGTTCGGTGAGGAACTGCTCCGGTGCGCCGTACTCGGGGGTGCCGGCAGGAGTCAGCTGGGAGGAACCCGCCACGGTGAACATGGTCTGGACGAACCCGGCGATACCGAAGTCGACCACCTTCACCTGGCCATCGGGGTTGATCATCACGTTGTGCGGCTTGATGTCGTAGTGGATGACACCGGCCTGATGCGCGGCGACGAGTGCCGCGCAGATCCCGTAGGCGATCTCCAGCGCGCGGGCGGCGGTCATCGGACTCTCGTCACGGATGTGCTGGGTGAGCGTGGCGCCCTCGACCTTCTCCATGATCAGGAACAGCGCGCCCTCGTGAACGCCACGGTCGTGAAGGGCGACCGCGTTGGGATGGTTGACCTGCGCGGCAGCCACGGCCTCCCGTTCGAACCGCAGGGCCAGCTCCGAGTCGGGCGCATCCTGGAGGACGAGCAGCTTGACCGCGACATCACGGCGCAGGCTCCGGTCTTTTCCGGCCCACACCTCGCCCATACCCCCACGGCCGAGCCGTTCGATCAGCTCGTACCTGCCTGCAATCAACTCCCCGCGTTCCAACGCCCACCCCCGTCGACTCGGGCATATCACAGCCAGGATAAGAACGATGCGGCGCAACGGCCCCCGCCAGCAGCGAGGGCCGTGCTCTGGTGCCGTTGACCGGATCAGGCAGTGGGGAACCCGCCACCCTTGACGGCCGAGACGAAGGACGACCAGGCTGCCACCGGAAAGACCAGTGCGGGGCCGTGCGGGTCCTTGCTGTCGCGGACGGGGACCCGGCCGGTGGACACGTAGGCGGGTGCCCACTCGACGCAATCACCGCCATCACCGTTGCTGTAGCTGGACTTGACCCACTCCGCGCGGGAGAGATCAGGGGTGCCACTCATGGCGTCAATGCCTCCATGACGGAACGGATGAATGCCGCCGTCTGGGTCGGCGACAAGGCGTATGCCCTGAGCAGATCGTACGACCGCATACGCCTCACCACCCTCTCCCTGTCCTCCAAGAGTTCACCCGTAGCGATGCTCTCCTCATAGGCGACGGTCGTACCGTCGTCCAGCGTCAGCAGATTCAGCGTGCCGCCCATCAGCGCATGCCCACCGTGCTCGAACGGCAGCAGCTGAATCACGCTGGTGGGAGTGTCCACCAGTTCTGCCAGGCGGGCCAGTTGGGCACGCATGACCACCGGCTCGCCGATCGGCCGCCGCACGGACGCCTCGTCCAAGACCACCGACAGATGAGGCGCTGGGGTGCCTCGCAACAGAGCCTGCCGACTCATGCGAGCCGCCACCTTCTCTTCTATTTCCTCTGCCGTCGCCTCGGGGTTGCTGACCCGGAACAGCTCCCGTGCGTAGTCCTCCGTCTGCAACAGACCGGGCACGAGCTGCCCGGCGTAGCAGGCGATGGCCTGCGCACGCGTCTCCAGCTCCATGCACCGCCGGTACTTGTCCGGGTGCACCTCGCGCCGGGCCAGCGCGTACAGCTTCACGAAGATCCCGTCCGTGCCGAACGCCGCGTCCAGCTGAGCGGGGAGTTCGGGAGGGATCATGTACTCCGCGAGCTCGATCCGACCCAGGTGACTGCGGCTCGAGTTCACCACTTCGGCGAGCTGGTCCAGGCTCATCCCCGCCGCTTCGCGGTGTCGGCGCAGCTCGGCGCCGAAGAGATGGCGAACGCTTCGTTCGGGTGTCAGTTCGCGTTTGCGCGCGGCCATGTACGCAACTCCTGCCTCCCAAGGTGCGGTCGGGAGTCCAACCACTGCCGAGCGTACGCACCGACAGCCACGCTTGCACTACAAACAGTGAACAAGGCCCGCTACACGCAGGACCCCCGCGACGCGACTTGGAGGGAGCGTCCGGGGGCGCAGCCACCAGCCGTAGCCATAGAGGAGCTGATGACGTGACCGACCCTAACCGGCGCACACGCGCGTGCGTGAGTGCCCTTTTCGCCTCCCGGATCCACGGCGCGGAGGCAGCCGGATGAACGCGACGACCGGCCTGCGCCTGCTGCCCTGGACCAGTCCGGACGGCAAGCCGTGCTACCTGGCGGCGGACCACGGCGACAGCCCCCTGAGCCGACGCGCCGACAAGATCGAAGCCCTCCAGCTATCCATGGGGACACAACTTCTCGGCCACGCCCGCGCGCTACTCGCCGACCGCAAGGCGGACGCCGGAGAACTCCGGTTCCTGGCGAACCGCCTGTGCGAGGCGCTGCGCGATGTGCTGCGCGTGGCGGAGAGCAGGGGCAGGCGCCTGCCCGCGCACGACGATGACGGCACCACCGCCGATCCGGACCGCGACCACCGCCAGGGCAAGAGTCACGAGCCGGGTCGGTGAACTCAGGGGACTCAGGGGACTCAGGCTCAATAGTGCTCGCCGCGCGAGGGGCGGGTCGGTAGGCCCAGGCCGGTGAGCCACAGCTCGCCGTTGTCGCCCGCGCTGATGCTGTGAGCACACAACTCGTCCGGGCAGGTGGCTTTGCGAGCACGGCACTCGGCGATGATGAGCTCGGCGATCAGCCGGGGCGCGTCAGGGTCGGTTTCCGGCAGCTTGGTACGCCACCACTGGTGCTCATCCAGGATCTGCCAGCCACGCTCGCGCATCTTCGCTTGTCGTTCCTCGGTCTGTTCGATGCCCCGGTCGTGGATGCACACGGCCAGTTCGCGCCCGTGGTCGGCGGGCGTGTACGACACGATCATGTCGCGGCGCCAGTCGCGGGAGGTCCACAGAGTGAAGGCGATCCAGTCCCCCGGGGCCTGGACGGGATACTGCTCCACCCACGCGGCGAGCATGAGCTCCAGGCCCGTGACCGCATGATCCCAGTCGTCGGCGACCTTCACCCCGTTGTACGTCCAGGACGTAGCGAATCCGGGACCTTTGCGGTCGAGCTGCCATGTGTAGGGCAGTGCGTCGAAGCGGTGTGGCTGACCGCTGCGCGCGGGGCGAGTGCGGTCAAAGGTCCACCATTCATCACGTTCGAACTCGTCGGCGTCGTGCACCGACAGCTCGGCGTGGGTGTGGTCTCCGGACAGCTGAAGGATCCGTTCACGGGTGCACCAGCGCACCCTCGGGCCTCCGACGGCGCCGCCGAGCAGGGTAGGCGCGCCGATACGCGCCACGATCGCCTCGTACACCGGGCGCAGCGCCTCGCGGCGGGCGAGGCGATCCGCTCCGGCGGGGTAGGCCAGGACGGGGACAGGCTCCGAGCCGACGCTGCCAGAGGGGGTGAAGAGGGCTTCCGCTATGTCCTCGGCCCGCGCCGCAGGATCACTAGTGTTGATCACCCGGGTCATCCTCGCAGTCTCGGCCTGGCCGGGTACACGTAGACCGCTCAGGTAGCCGCTCAGGTGGCCGCTCAGGTGATCGCCAGCACCACCGCGAGCAGCACGATCCCCGCCACCGCAGGCGCGATGACCTCGAACGCCCAGCGCACCTCCGGCTCGCCCTGTGCGCCCTCGCGCTCGGCGTTCGTCTCCGCGAGGCCGCGCAGCTCGTCGATGGAGCGGTCGGCCGTGGCGCGCTGCGCCTCGGCCGCGTCCGCCGAGACCTGGACGGACGTACGGCGGAAGGGGTCCTCGGTCGCCGCCTTCGCCTGCCGCCGGCCCGCCCGCTTGCGCTGCCGCAGCGACACCGGGATGGCCCACATCTGGTACTTCGCGCCGCCCGCGAGCACCTCGCTGGAGAAGCCCGCGCGCACCGCCTCCACCGAGCCCCAGGGCAGGGTGATCGTACGGAAGGGGTTGCGCACCCGCAGCCGGTCCCGGCCCGCGTACACCGCGGGCCGCACCGTGAACGCGATCACCAGCGGCACCGCGAACAACAGCCCGGCCAGCGCCACCCACGGCGTCCGCCCCTCGCCCCGGATCACCGCGTCGATCCCCAGCCAGGCGCCGATCGCGAGCAGCAGCACGCCGCCCGCGATGCCGCCCGGAGAGCGGTAGACGCGGTCCGCGTACTCGGTCCCCTGGTCGGTGGACCCCTGGCCGGGCTCGTGCGGGGCGGAGGAGTCGTGCGAGGAGTCGTCCGGGCTCGTCATACGGCCGATTCTGCCGCACCGGCGCGGCGGCCTGTATGCAGGGCCTCGGGCAGGCCTCGGGCGGGCCCCGGAACCCTCGGCGCGATCAAGACCCTCCTCGCGCCGGGCCCCCCTGACAGCCGTCCGGTCGAGTCACCATGCGCACCAGGTCCGCCCAGGTGGCCTGGAGGTCGTCGGCGGGAACTCCGCGCTCGCGGACCAGATAGTCCGCCGTCTCGAAGGCCGTGAAGGCGAGCAGGGCATGGGCGAGCACGTCATGGTCACAGTCGACTCCCGCTTCCCACAGGAGCACCGACACATGGCGGTGAAACGCGCGACCCGTATCGGAGGCGTTGCGGTTCCGGGGGCGAAGTTGCCGCGCCAAGGCGGCGCCCAGGTCCGTGCCATCGGCGATGCGGTCGATCAGGGCCCAGCCGAACGCCGTCAGCCGGTCCGCCGCCGGTGCGCCGGGGCCGAGGGGCGGGGGACCGGAGGTGCACACCTCACGGAAGCCGGCCTCGGCCTCGTCGAGGAGGGCGGCCAGGAGGCCGTCCCGGTCACCGAAACGGCGGAAGAGGGTGCCCTTTCCCACGCCGGCCCCCTTCGCGACCGCCTCCATCGTCACGTGCTCGGCGCCGCGCTCGGCGACCAGGCGACGGGCGGCCTCCAGCAGGAGGGCGCGGTTGCGGGCGGCGTCGGAACGCTCGGCGCCGACGGCGCCGACCGCGGCGCCGTCCGGTGCGTCCATCAGCCCTCTCCCGTCAGGCGTACGTACACGCTCCCGTCGTCGATGCGAACCGGATAGACGGGGACGGGGCGTGTCGCCGGGGGATCGAGGGGCCTGCCGGTGCGCAGGTCGAACCTGGAGGCGTGCAGCCAGCATTCGATGCTGAAGCCGTCCACCTCGCCTTCGGAGAGCGAGACGGCGCTGTGCGAGCACATGTCGTGGATGGCGAAGACCTGCTGCCCGGTGAGGACGAGGGTGACGGGAACGCCCTCCACCTCGAAGCGCCGGGGGACGTTCTCCTCCAGCACGTCGAGCGCGCAGAGGTAGGTGTGGCCGCTGTCGGGCATCGTTCTCCTCGAAGCATGCGGAGGGGGCGCGGTTTCGGGGGCAGCCGTGCTCGTCCCGAGCGACACGTGTGAGCTGCTTCGATGGCCGAGGCTAGCGGGATGGGACGGAGCCGGGATGCGACCCGGGTCCCGGTCCGCGTCGGCAGATCGAACTAGTACTCCGGCAGGACTCCGCCCTCCGTACCAGGCGGTTCGGCATCCGGGGGTGACATTCGGCTACGCGCGTAGATATGCTCCCCTGGTGACCATGCCCACCACAGTTCCCGCATACGGCGCGGAAGCGGCCGAGCGACTGGCGTCGATGGCGGACGTGACCGCCACCGACGGCGCGCTGCGCCGCTTTCTGCACGGCCTGCCGGGCGTCGACGCGGTCGGCCTCCAGGCCCGTGCCGCCGCGCTCGGCACCCGCTCGATCAAGACCACGGCGAAGGCGTACGCCATCGACCTGGCCATCTCCATGATCGACCTGACGACCCTGGAGGGCGCGGACACCCCGGGCAAGGTCCGGGCGCTGTGCGCCAAGGGGGTCAGCCCCGACCCGACCGACCGCACCGTCCCCAAGGTCGCGGCGATCTGCGTCTACTCCGACATGGTGGCCACCGCCAAGCAGGCCCTGGCCGAGGCGGGCGGGCCCGAGGTCCATGTGGCCTCCGTCGCGACCGCCTTCCCCTCCGGCCGGGCGGCGCTCGCCGTCAAGCTCGCCGACACCCGGGAGGCCGTGGCCGCCGGGGCCGACGAGATCGACATGGTGATCGACCGCGGCGCGTTCCTGTCCGGGCGCTACCTCCAGGTCTTCGAGGAGATCCGGCAGGTCAAGGAGGCGTGCCGACGCGAGGACGGCAGCGGCACCGCCGCCCACCTCAAGGTCATCTTCGAGACCGGTGAGCTCCAGACGTACGACAATGTGCGCCGCGCCTCCTGGCTGGCGATGCTCGCGGGCGCCGACTTCATCAAGACCTCCACCGGCAAGGTGGCGGTCAACGCGACGCCGCCCGTCACCCTCCTCATGCTGGAGGCGGTCCGCGACTTCCGCGACACCACCGGGGTGCAGGTCGGGGTGAAGCCCGCGGGCGGCATCCGCACCTCCAAGGACGCCATCAAATACCTGGTGCTGGTCAATGAGACGGTGGGCGCGGACTGGCTGACGGCCGACTGGTTCCGCTTCGGCGCCTCCAGCCTCCTCAACGACCTGCTGATGCAGCGCCAGAAGCTGAGCACCGGACGGTACTCCGGTCCCGACTATGTGACGGTGGACTGAAGCTGCCATGACGAACCCAGCCATGACGAACGCATTCGAGTACGCGCCCGCACCGGAGTCCCGCTCCGTCGTCGAGATCGCCCCGTCGTACGGGCTGTTCATCGACGGCGAGTTCGCCGAGGCCGCCGACGGCAAGGCCTTCAAGACTGTCTCCCCCGCCACCGAGGAGACCCTGTCCGAGGTCGCCCAGGCGGGCGCCGAGGACGTGGACCGCGCGGTCAAGGCGGCCCGCAAGGCCTTCGGGAAGTGGTCCGCGCTGTCCGGCGCCGAGCGCGCCAAGTACCTCTTCCGCATCGCCCGCATCGTCCAGGAGCGCTCGCGCGAGCTCGCGGTCCTGGAGTCGCTGGACAACGGCAAGCCGATCCGCGAGTCGCGCGATGTCGACCTTCCCCTGGTCGCCGCGCACTTCTTCTACTACGCGGGCTGGGCCGACAAGCTCGACTACGCGGGCTACGGGCCGAACCCGAAGCCGCTGGGCGTCGCGGGCCAGATCATCCCCTGGAACTTCCCGCTCCTGATGCTCGCGTGGAAGATCGCCCCCGCCCTCGCCGCGGGCAACACGGTCGTCCTCAAGCCCGCCGAGACCACCCCCCTGTCCGCCCTCTTCTTCGCGGACGTCTGCCGCCAGGCCGGGCTCCCCAAGGGCGTCGTCAACATCATCACCGGCGACGGCTCCACGGGCGCCGAGCTGGTGGCCCACCCCGGCATCGACAAGGTCGCGTTCACCGGCTCCACCGAGGTCGGCAAGGCGATCGCCCGCGGCGTCGCCGGTACGGACAAGAAGGTCACCCTCGAACTGGGCGGCAAGGCGGCCAACATCGTCTTCGACGACGCGCCGATCGACCAGGCCGTCGAGGGCATCGTGGGCGGCATCTTCTTCAACCAGGGCCACGTCTGCTGCGCGGGCTCCCGCCTCCTCGTCCAGGAGTCCATCCAGGACGAGCTGCTGGACGCGCTCAAGCGCCGGATGCGCACGCTCCGGGTCGGCGACCCGCTGGACAAGAACACCGACATCGGCGCGATCAACTCGGCCGAGCAGCTGGCCCGGATCCGTACCCTCGCGGACGCGGGCGAGGCGGAGGGCGCCGAGCGCTGGGCCCCGGAGTGCGCCCTGCCCTCCTCCGGCTACTGGTTCGCGCCCACCCTGTTCACCGGCGTCACCCAGGCCCACCGCATCGCGCGCGAGGAGATCTTCGGCCCGGTGCTCTCCGTCCTGACCTTCCGCACCCCGGAGGAGGCGGTCGCGAAGGCGAACAACACCCCGTACGGCCTGTCCGCCGGGATCTGGACCGAGAAGGGCTCGCGCATCCTGTGGATGGCGAGCAAGCTCCGCGCGGGCGTGGTGTGGTCCAACACCTTCAACAAGTTCGACCCGGCCTCTCCGTTCGGCGGCTACAAGGAGTCCGGTTACGGCCGCGAGGGCGGCCGCCACGGCCTGGAGGCGTACCTCGATGTCTGAGAAGTCCGATAAGCACGACGAGCGCCTGGGCGTTCTCAAGACCTACAAGCTGTTCGTCGGGGGCAAGTTCCCCCGGTCCGAGAGCGGGCGGGTGTACGAGGTGACCGACCCTAGGAACAGGTGGCTCGCCAACGCGCCGCTCTCCTCCCGCAAGGACGCCCGCGACGCGGTCGTCGCCGCCCGCAAGGCGTTCGGCGGCTGGTCGGGGGCCACGGCCTACAACCGCGGCCAGATCCTCTACCGCGTCGCCGAGATGCTGGAGGGCCGCCGCGAGCAGTTCGCGCGGGAGGTCGCCGACGCGGAGGGGCTCGGCAAGTCCAAGGCCGCCGCCGTCGTGGACGCTGCGGTCGACCGCTGGGTCTGGTACGCGGGCTGGTCCGACAAGGTCGCCCAGATCGCCGGGGCCGCCAACCCGGTCGCGGGCCCGTACTTCAACCTCTCCACGCCCGAGCCGACCGGTGTGGTGGCCGTGCTGGCGCCGCAGGAGTCGTCGTTCCTCGGGCTGGTCTCCGTGATCGCCCCGGCGATCGTCACCGGCAACACGGCCGTGGTCGTGGCGAGCGAGCGGGCCCCGCTCCCGGCGCTCTCCCTCGGCGAGGTCCTGGCCACCTCCGACCTCCCGGGCGGCGTGGTCAACGTCCTCTCCGGCCGCACCGCCGAGATCGCCACCCCGCTCGCCGCCCACCAGGACGTCAACGCGATCGACCTCGCGGGAGCGGACGCGGAGTTGGCCCGCGCGCTGGAGGAGGCGGCCGCGGACAACCTCAAGCGCGTCGTCCGTCCACAGCCTGTGGACTGGTCGGCCGACCCGGGCACGGCCCGGCTGCTGTCCTTCCTGGAGACGAAGACGGTGTGGCACCCGATGGGCGTGTAGCGCGCCCGGGGGAACGCCGCGCGACCGCCGGGGGAACACCACACGACCTGAGGGGTCCCCCCGGCGGCGCCATGCCTCACACTGGTGTCCCGTGACCGTTCCTCCCATAACCGCCCGCGTCGTCCTGCTGTCCGGGCCCTCCGGCTCCGGAAAGTCGTCCCTGGCGGTCCGCACCGGGCTGCCCGTGCTCAATCTGGACGACTTCTACAAGGAGGGCGACGACCCCTCGCTGCCACAGCTCCCGGGCGGGGCGGGCGCCGACTGGGACTCACCTCTGTCATGGGACGCGGACGCGGCGGTCGCGGCGATCGAGGAGCTGTGCCGTACGTCCCGTACGACGGTGCCGGTGTACGACATCGCCACCAGCGCCATCGTCGGCGCCGAGCCGCTGGGCATCGGCCGCACCCCGCTGTTCGTCGCCGAGGGGATCTTCGCCGCCGACATCATCGAGCGCTGCCGCGCGCTCGGCGTCCTCGCCGACGCCCTCTGCCTGCGCGGCCGCCCCTCCACCACCTTCCGCCGCCGCCTGGTGCGCGATCTGCGGGAGGGGCGCAAGTCGGTGCCCTATCTGCTGCGGCGGGGCTGGCGGCTGATGCGCTCGGAGCGCGGGATCGTGGCGCGGCAGGCGGCGCTGGGGGCCTACCCGTGCGGGAAGGACGGGGCCATGGGCCGGATCGCGGCCGCCGCGGCCGCCGGCCGGGCCCGCCCCGGCACGAGGGCCGCGGAGGCGGCGCCGAGCGGCGCCGCGCCTCAGTCCGCCTGAGGCAGCCGAACCCCCGACAGTCGGACAGCGGAAAGCGGGCCCGGACAGACCCCCCGGCCGTCCGGACCCGCTCGTTTCCCCCGTGATCCCCCGTGATCCCCCGTACTTCCCCCGTTTCCCCCGTGCTACCGGCGCTCCCCCGAACGCCGGCCCCCGTGGTCCCCCCGCGGTTCCCCCGTGTCCCCCACCCTCATCCCTCAGGCGACAAGCTCCCCGAAGGACTCCTCCTCGTCCCGGCCGAAGCTGAGGCACTCGTCCTCACGCAGCCGGCGCAGCGAGCGCCAGATGCTGCTTTTGACCGTTCCGACACTGATGTTGAGTATGTCCGCGATCTCCGGGTCTGTCCGACCCTCGTAGTAGCGCAGCACCAGCATCGTGCGCTGGAGCTCGGGCAGCCGGGCCAGGGCCTGCCACAGCACGGCGCGCAGCTCGGTGCCGCGCATCGCGTCGTGGTCGCCCACCGTCTCCGGCAGCTCCTCCGTCGGGTACTCGTTGAGCTTGCGCCGACGCCAGGCGCTGATGTGCAGATTGGTCATGGTGCGGCGGAGATAGCCGCCGACCGCTGCCTTGTCACTGATCCGGTCCCAGGCCCGGTAGGTCGAGAACAGCGCGCTCTGGAGCAGGTCCTCGGCCTCGAACCGGTCGCCGGTCAGGTGGTAGGCGGTGGCGTACAGGGAGGCGCGGCGTTCCTGGACGTAGGCGGTGAACTCCGCCTCCGACGCATCGCGCCGCTCCCCCGATTCCTCCCTGTACGAGCTTCCCCCGTTCCCCCCGCGTCCCCCGTTGTCCCCCGTGTACGCGTCAATAGCCACCATGTAAGGAGGCCGCTGACGCCCGGTGCCGCGAGCGCACCCCCGCCCGCTCACGGCACCGGACTTCTCGTTGCTCCGGCCGGCGTCGTGGAGGCGCGTGCGAATGACTGCGCTGGCGTTGTTGAAGTGCAGTGTGTTCATCTCGCGCCCCCCGTCGGCAGAGCTTGCTCGGTTCTCGCTTCCCGGGCCGTCGTTCCTCCCGGTGCCCAAAAGATTGCCGGGCCAGTTTCATGGCCCTGTCTGCCGACTGTCACAGGCTCGTCACAGGGGTAGGGGGTGAATGAACCTCCTGGCCGCCTGACGGTCGAACTACAGGCCCCTTGTAGGCCAGAATGACCAACGTGCCTTTCCTTCTGCTGATCGAGGACGACGACGCCATCCGCACGGCCCTCGAACTCTCCCTGTCCCGCCAGGGCCACCGCGTGGCGACGGCGGCGACCGGCGAGGACGGCCTGAAACTGCTGCGTGAGCAGCGGCCGGATCTGATCGTGCTGGATGTGATGCTGCCCGGCATCGACGGCTTCGAGGTGTGCCGCCGCATCCGGCGCACCGACCAGCTGCCGATCATCCTGCTGACCGCGCGGAGCGATGACATCGACGTCGTGGTCGGGCTGGAGTCGGGTGCGGACGACTATGTGGTCAAGCCCGTGCAGGGGCGGGTGCTCGACGCCCGTATCCGCGCGGTGCTGCGCCGCGGCGAGCGGGAGGCCAATGACTCGGCGTCGTTCGGCAGCCTGGTCATCGACCGTGCGGCCATGACCGTGACCAAGAACGGCGAGGACCTCCAGCTCACCCCCACTGAGCTGCGGCTGCTGCTGGAGCTGAGCCGCAGACCCGGGCAGGCGCTGTCGCGGCAGCAGCTGCTGCGGCTGGTGTGGGAGCACGACTATCTCGGTGACTCCCGGCTGGTGGACGCGTGCGTACAGCGACTGCGCGCGAAGGTGGAGGACGTGCCGTCGTCCCCGACGCTGATCCGTACGGTGCGCGGCGTCGGATACCGGCTGGACGCGCCGCAGTGAGCGAGAAGCCCGGCCGGGCCCGCGGCTGGGCCGCGTGGTTCCTGCACTGGCTCAGTCTGAGGCTGCGGCTGATGCTGGTGTTCGGTCTGGTGGCGCTGGCGGCCGCGGTGTCCGCGTCGGCGATCGCGTACTGGCTGAACCGCGACGCGGTGCTCACGCGCACCCAGGACGCCGCGCTCGACGACTTCCGCAAGTCTCTGAAGGAGGCCACCGACCCGCTGCCCTCCGTGCCGACCTGTCCCGAATTGCAGGACGCGGCGGCTCGGATGGCGGACAACACCCAGAAGTACGAGGTGGTGCTGGTCGCCCCGACCGAGGGCGGCGGCCCGTGCCCCGCGGCCTCCGCGGACGAACTGTTCACGCTGAAGACCGTGCCGGAGGCGCTGCGGAGCGCGGTGGACAGGAAACGCGCCGTCGCGGGCTCCAATACCTCCCCGTACCACCTCTACTGGCAGCGGATCACGGTGAAGGGCACCCCGTATCTGGTCGCCGGCGCGCGGGTGAACGGCGGCGGGCCGACCGGCTACATGCTCAAGTCCCTGGAGACCGAGCGCCAGGACCTCAACTCCCTGGCCTGGTCCCTGGGCATCGCCACCGCCCTGGCGCTGATCGGCTCCGCGCTGCTCGCGCAGGCCGCCGCGGCCACGGTGCTGCGGCCGGTGCAGCGGCTCGGGGAGGCCGCGCACCGGCTGGGCGAGGGGCACCTGGACACCCGCCTCGAGGTCTCCGGCACCGATGAGCTCGCCAATCTCTCCCGTACGTTCAACCGGGCCGCGGAGCGGCTGGAGAAGCGGGTGGAGGAGCTGAGCGCGCGGGAGGCGGCCAGCCGCCGCTTCGTCGCGGACATGTCTCACGAACTGCGCACCCCGCTCACCGCGATCACGGCGGTGACCGAGGTGCTGGAGGAGGAGACCGACGCGCTCGACCCGATGATCGCCCCGGCGGTGCAGCTGGTGGTGAGCGAGACGCGGCGGCTGAACGACCTGGTGGAGAACCTGATGGAGGTGACCCGCTTCGACGCGGGCACGGCACGGCTGGTCCTCGACGATGTCGATGTCGCGGACCAGGTGACGGCGTGCATCGACGCCCGCGCCTGGCTGGACGCGGTCGAGCTGGACGCGGAGCGCGGCATCGTGGCCCGGCTCGACCCGCGGCGGCTGGACGTCATCCTCGCCAACCTGATCGGAAACGCGCTCAAGCACGGCGGCTCACCGGTCCGGGTCTCGGTGCGGCCCGTGGACGACGAGCTGCTGATCCAGGTCCGGGACCACGGCCCGGGCATCCCCGAGGATGTGCTGCCGCATGTCTTCGACCGCTTCTACAAGGCCAGCGCCTCCCGGCCCCGGTCGGAGGGCAGCGGCCTCGGCCTGTCCATCGCGCTGGAGAACGCCCATATCCACGGCGGCGAGATCACCGCGGACAACTTCCCCGACGGCGGCGCCGTCTTCACGCTGCGCCTGCCCATGGACGCGTCACGGCTCAACGAGCCGGACCAGGACAGTGGCCAGGACAACACCGATGGTCAGGACGGCCCGGACGAGGGGGGTAAGCGATGAGGCGGCGGGCGGCGGGCGCCCTGCTCGGGGCGATGGCGCTGCTGACCGCGGGATGCGGCATCCGCGGTACGTCGGTGCCGGTGGACGCGGGCCCCGCCCCGTCGCGCGCGTCGTGCCAGGCGCCCGAGCCGGGGCGGTCGGCCGAGGGGGAGGGCTGGGTCTCCGTGCGGATCTATCTGCTGTGCACCTCGCGGATCCTCTCCGTGAGCCGCACCACACAGCTGACGGACGAGAAGACACCCCCGAAGCCGCTGGAGATCGCCCAGGCGCTGCTGGAGCAGTTGCGGGAGCCGCCGACGGCGGCCGAGGAGGGGGCGGGGTTCTCCACCGCGGTGGAGGACTGGGTAAAGATCTCCGGCCCGGCCAAGGGCGACCCGGACGACGCGCTGCGGCTGAACCGGCTGCCGGAGGAGCTCCAGTCCTACGCGCTCGCGCAGATCGTCTGCACCCTTGCGGAGACCTCGGCGGCGGATTCCGCACACCGGGTGGTGCTCGGCGGCCCGGACGCCGAACGGGATCCGCTCAAGCGGTACGAGTGCACGGAGGAAATGCGCCGGCACCCCGAGATCGCGGTGAATTCCGGAGTGCTCGTCTCCTGATCCCGCTTGTCCGGGCTCTCGGCCGACTCACCGGTAACCCGTTTCTCACCAGCGCGCCTCCTGCGGAACCGGGACCCCCGCAAGAGGCGTCCTTAAGAAGCGTGCAGGGTCATGGTTCCGGCCGCCGCAGGGCCGCCTTCCGCTTCCGCGCCGCGGGCTTCGTGCTTCTGGTCGCACACCTCTCGTACGTGGGCTGGCTGACCCTGCGCCCGCTCACCGCGCCCTGGGTGACCGCCGTGTCCCTGGAACCGCTGGCCACCATCCGCGCCGATCTGGCGCTCGGCCCCTGGGAGGCCACCCGCAGCATCGGCGGCGCGCTGCTGCTGCTCGCGCCGCTGGGGGTGCTGCTGCCGCTGGCGGGGGGCCGGGTGACGGTCTACCCGCTCGCCTCGTTCGTCCGGACGGTCTTCGCCGGCGCCATGCTCTCCCTGACGATCGCGCTCGTGCACAGCGAGCTGACCGGCCAGATCATGAACGTCGACACGGTGCTGCTCAACACGGCGGGCGTCGCGCTCGCGCATCTCGCGGTGGTCCCCCCGGTACGGGCATGGCTGCGCCGGCGGGCGGACCGGAAGCAGGCCGCACACCCCCGGCGCCAGGGCCGGGAAGGGGAGCGCGAGGAGGGCGTCCAGGCCGTGGCCTCGACCATCGCCGGCGTCGGGATCGCCCCGTAGCAGTACTTGCGCACACGCCGGGGCCCGCACGCCCGGTCCGGGTGTGCGGGCCCCAGTGCCCGACAGTGCGCGGGTCAGCCCAGCAGGCCGCCCGCCAGACCGCCGGCACTCAGGCCCTGGAGGGGGAGGCCGCCCAGCAGGCCCTTGTTGGGGCCGGGCTGGCCCGGCCGCGGGGCCGCCTGCGGGGCCGCCTGCGGCGCCTGTCCCGGCGACGCCGGTCCCTGCCCGGCGACCGCCTTCGTCTGCCCGGCTGCCCCGCCGGGGGCCGCGGGGCCGACCGGGGCGTTGCCCGCCGCGGCCGCGGTGCCGCCTCCGGCAATGACGGCGACCGCACCGAGGGCAATGGCGCCGAGGGTCTTGATGGTTCCCTGCTTCATCAGAAATCTGTCCTTGAGACGGGGGCTTGACCGGTACGGCAACGTAGCGATTGTTTTCCGCTGCCCGCAAACCCGAAAAAGCCTCCGCCGCCCGCCTTACCGGCCGTTTATCCCGGCCCGTACGATTACCTGCCGCCGAGGCCAGATCCCCTGGTCACTGGTGATGCCGAGGCCATCTGACGGAACAGCCACTCGGACTTCAATTCGGCATATCCGGGCTTGATCACGTCATTGATCATCGCCAGACGTTCACCAAAAGGAATGAAGGCGGATTTCATTGCATTGACCGTAAACCATTGCATGTCGTCGAGCGTGTAGTGGAACGTCGAAACGAGGTGCTCGAATTCCGCACTCATGCTCGTTCCGCCCATCAGACGATTATCCGTATTAACGGTCGCCCGGAATTGCAGCCGGCGCAGCAGCCCGATGGGGTGCTCGGCGTACGAGCGGGCCGCGCCCGTCTGGAGGTTCGAGGTCGGGCACAGCTCCAGCGGGATGCGCTTGTCCCGGACGTACGAGGCGAGCCGGCCGAGGGTCACGCTCCCGTCGTCGGCGACCTGGATGTCGTCGATGATGCGGACGCCGTGGCCGAGCCGGTCCGCGCCGCACCACTGGAGCGCCTGCCAGATGGAGGGCAGCCCGAAGGCTTCGCCCGCGTGGATCGTGAAGTGGTTGTTCTCCCGCTTCAGATACTCGAAGGCGTCGAGGTGGCGGGTGGGCGGGAAGCCCGCCTCGGCGCCCGCGATGTCGAAGCCGACGACGCCGCGGTCGCGGTAGGCGTTGGCGAGTTCGGCGATCTCCAGCGCGCGGGCGGCGTGGCGCATCGCGGTGAGCAGGGCGCCGACGCGGATCCGGTGGCCCTTCTCCCCGGCCCGCCGCTCCCCCTCGCGGAACCCCTCGTTGACCGCCTCGACCACCTGCTCCAGCGTCAGCCCCCGGGTCAGGTGCTGCTCGGGGGCGTAGCGCACCTCGGCGTAGACGACCCCGTCCGCGGCCAGGTCCTCGGCGCACTCGGCGGCGACGCGGAACAGCGCGTCGCGGGACTGCATGACGGCGCAGGTGTGCGCGAAGGTCTCCAGGTAGCGCTCGAGCGAACCGGAGTCGGCGGCCTCCCGGAACCAGCGGCCCAGCCCGTCCGGATCGGTCTCCGGCAGCGCGTCATAGCCCGCGTCGCGGGCGAGTTCGACGACGGTGGCGGGGCGCAGCCCGCCGTCCAGGTGATCGTGGAGCAACACCTTCGGGGCACGGCGGATCTGCTCGGGGGTGGGGCGGTCGTTGTACTCGCTCGTCATCTGCGCACCATACACCTACGCGCGTAGACAGCCCTCGATAGATATGCAACAGTGACCCGCACGAGTGGTGGAGTACACCGCTCCTTCTGCGATCGTGTCGCCATGGCTCAGCAAGCGTTGCCCGAGCGGGGCGCCCGGCTGGGGCGGCCGAGAGGCGCGGCCGCCGCCGAAAAGACCGTGCACGGTGTGGTGTTGCTGCTCCCCGGCGGGCCGGAGACCGGCACCGGGCGGCCGTCCCGGCTGTCGGTGGCGTCGGTGCTCCCCCTGGCCCGGCGGCTGGTCCGGGCGGGCCGCGCCGAGGGGCTGACCGCCCATGTCGTCCACTACCGCCATCGCGGATGGAACGGCGAGGCGGCCCATCCCGCCGCGGACGCCGCGTGGGCGGTGGACGAGGTGGTGCGGCGCTACGGCGATGTGCCGGTGTGCCTCGTCGGCCACGGCCTGGGCGCCCGCGCCGCGCTGCGGGCCGCCGGACACGAGGCCGTCGTCTCGGTGGTGGCGCTGGCCCCCTGGCTGCCCGAACCCGAGTCCGGGCTCGATCCCGAACCGGTGAAACAGCTCGTCGGTCGGCAGGTGCTCATCGCCCACGGGACGAACGACCAGCGGACCGACCCCGAGCTGTCGTACCGGCTCGCGGAGCGGGCCAAGAAGGCCAACCGGGACGTGTGCCGCTTCGAGGTCCACACGGACGGGCACGGCCTGCACCACCACCGCTCCGAAGTGCAGGCGCTGACCGCCGACTTCCTGCTCGGCTCCCTGTTCACCCACGGCTACTCGCGCCCGGTCGCGGACGCGCTCGCGGCCCCGCCGCCGCTGGGGCTGCGCATGCCGCTGGCGGCGGGGTTCGGCTCCTCGCTGCCGCGCTGAGCCGCACTCCGCGTCGTCACCTGGGCAGCAGCTGCCCGCGGCGGCTCAGCAGGAAGCGTTTGAAGGCCGCGACCGGGGCGGTGTCCGGGTGGCCGTCGAGCCAGGCGACGCCGATCTCGCGGACCGCCCGCGGGGCCGTCACCGTCAGCTCCGCGACGCCGGGGCGCGGCACCGCAGGGGGCGGCAGCAGCGCCACGCCGAACCCCGCGGCCACCAGGCCGCGCAGCGTCTCGGCCTCCTCCCCCTCGAAGGCGATCTTCGGCTTGAAGCCCGCCTCGGCGCACAGCGCGTCGGTGATGCGCCGCAGCCCGTAGCCCGGTTCGAGGGTGACGAAGAGCTCCGCGGCGGCCTCGGCGAGCCTGACCCGCTTACGGCCGGCGAGCCAGTGGTCGTCGGGGACCACCAGGCGCAGCCGCTGCTCGTCGAGGCGGCGCGCGACCAGGTCGGGGGCGTCGGGGATGGGCGAGGTGAGGCAGAGGTCCAGGTCGCCCGTGCGCATCCGCTCGATCATCGCCTCGCCGTAGTTCTGGACGAGTTGGAAGCGCACGCGCGGGTGGTCGACCCGGAAGGCCCGGATCAGACCGGGTACCGTCTCCGGGCCGAGGGTGTGCAGAAACCCGAAGGCGATCTTTCCGGAGGCCGGGTCGGCGTCGGCGCGTACGGACTCGGCGGCGCGCTCGACCTCGGCCAGCGCCCGTTCCACGGCGCGCAGGAACGTACGGCCGGCGGGGGTGAGCGCGACGGTGCGGCCGCGGCGGGCGAACAGCGCGACGCCCAGGTCCTCTTCGAGACGTACCATCGCCCGGCTGAGGGTCGACTGGGGCACGCCGAGCCACTGCGCGGCGCGGGTGACGTGCTCGTGCCGGGCCACCGCCGCGAACTGCACGAGGCGGGGGGTGAGGGACGCGGCCCAGGAGTCGGCCTCGAACTCGGCTGTCACGGGAATGTCTTTTTCGTTGCTGGCGCGTGACAGTGATCTCGCTGACCTCGGCTGATGCGGCACAGCATCGATTATGGCAATTCCGTGCATTGGACGCATCAAAGAGGGGCACATACGGTCGAGTCATGTCTCCTGCTGATACCGAGGCGTCCACCGGAACCCCGATGGACGCCTGCGCCAACACGACCGCTACTCGGGCGAACCCGGACCGAATGAGCCCCGGAGACCCCGGCTTCGGCCGGATGAGGCTCGCTCTCTTCGCCGCCGGTCTCGCGACGTTCGCCCTTCTCTTCTCCACCCAGGCACTGCTCCCCGCGATCTCCGCCGACCTCCATGTCCAGCCGGACCAGGCGAGCTGGACCGTCTCCGCCGCCACCCTCGCGCTGGCCCTGGCGGTGCTCCCGCTCAGCGCCCTGTCCGAGCGCTTCGGCCGCCGCGCGATGATGACCGGCTCGCTCGCCGTCGCCGTCGCGGTCGGGCTCGCGGTGCCCTTCGCCCCGGACCTGGGCTGGCTGATCGCACTGCGCGCCGTCCAGGGCGCCGCGATCGCCGGCATCCCCGCCTCCGCGATGGCCTACCTCTCGGAGGAGGTCCGCCCCGCCTCCCTCATCGGCACCATCGGGCTGTTCGTGGCGGGCAACAGCTTCGGCGGCATGACCGGCCGGCTGCTCACCGGCTGGGTCGCGGACGGCTGGGGCTGGCGCGTGTCGCTGGCCACGGTCGGCGTCCTGTCGCTGGTCTGCGCGATCGCCTTCCGGCTGCTGCTCCCCAAGGCGCGCCACTTCACCCCGGCCGCGGTCAGCCCGCGCGCCCTGGCCCGTACGGTCGGCGGGCACCTGTCCGATCCGCTGCTGCGCAGGCTGTACGCGATCGGCGCGCTGTTCATGACCGTCTTCGGCGGCGTCTACACGGTCATCGGCTACCGCCTGGTCGCCGAGCCCTTCAACCTCTCGCAGTCCCTGGTCGGTTCGATCTTCCTGATCTACCTGGTCGGTACGGCCTCCTCCGCGGCGGCCGGAAAGCTGGTCGGCCGGCTGGGCCGACGCGGCGCGCTGTACGTGGCGGTCACCACCACGACGGCCGGGCTGCTGCTGAGCCTCGGCGACTCGCTCGCCGCGGTGCTGCTGGGCCTGGTGCTGATCACCGCGGGCTTCTTCGCGGGGCACGCCGTGGCCTCCTCCTCGGTCAGCCGGGCCGCCAAGACCGGGCGCGCCCAGGCCTCGGCGCTCTACCAGACCGCGTACTACATCGGCAGCAGCGTGGGCGGCACCCTCGGTGCGCTCGCCTTCCACGCGTCCGGCTGGACCGGCACGGTCGTGCTCGGCCTGGTGGCCGTGGGCGGCGCGGCGGCCATCACGCTCTACGCGACCCGCAAGGCGCTGGCCGAGCGGCGCGCGGAGATCGTGGCACGCTCGACGCGGCAGCCCGAGCGCACATCGTCCAACGAGACCACCCAGGGCCTGCGCCGACTGGCCGCGCAGGCGTAACAACCGACACCGCAGAACAACCACAGAGCCCGAAGGGGCCGCTCCGCCACTGTCCCGGCGGAGCGGCCCCTTCGCCCATCCGTCTCTGTTTACCGCGCGATGCGGTCCAGGACGATCGGCTCGGGCGTGAACTCCGTACCCGGCGGGGCGTAGCCCACCGCCCCCGCCAGCGCCTCGAGCGCGTAGTCGAACTTCTCCGGCGTGTCCGTGTGCAGCGTCAGCAGCGGCTCGCCCGCCCGTACCGCGTCACCCGGCTTGACGTGGATCTCCACGCCGGCCCCGGCCTGCACCGGGTCCTCCTTGCGGGCCCGGCCCGCGCCAAGCCGCCAGGCGGCGACGCCGACCGCGTAGGCGTCCAGGCCGGTCAGCACGCCGGTCGACTCGGCCGTCACGACATGCCGTTCGCGGGCGACCGGCAGCGGCGCGTCCGGGTCGCCGCCCTGCGCGGCGATCATGCGGCGCCAGTGGTCCATCGCGGAGCCGTCCGCGAGCGCCTTGGCCGGGTCGGCGTCCGGCAGCCCCGCCGCGTCCAGCATCTCCCGGGCGAGGGCGAGGGTGAGCTCGACCACGTCGGCCGGGCCGCCGCCCGCCAGGACCTCCACGGACTCGCGGACCTCAAGCGCGTTGCCCGCGGTGCGGCCGAGCGGGGTGGCCATGCCGGTGAGCAGGGCGACCGTACGGACCCCGTGGTCGGTGCCCAGGCCCACCATGGTGGCGGCCAGCTCCCGCGCCGAGGCCAGGTCCTTCATGAAGGCGCCGGAGCCGACCTTCACATCCAGCACCAGCGAGCCGGTGCCCTCGGCGATCTTCTTCGACATGATGCTGCTCGCGATGAGCGGGATCGACTCCACCGTCCCGGTCACATCGCGCAGCGCGTACAGCTTCCGGTCCGCGGGGGCCAGCCCCTCCCCCGCCGCGCAGATGACGGAGCCGACGTCCTCGAGCACCCGCAGCATTTCCTCATTGGAGAGCTGCGCCCGCCAGCCGGGGATGGACTCCAGCTTGTCGAGCGTGCCGCCGGTGTGGCCGAGGCCGCGCCCGGACAGCTGCGGTACGGCCGCGCCGCAGGCGGCCACCAGCGGGGCCAGCGGCAGCGTGATCTTGTCGCCCACGCCGCCGGTGGAGTGCTTGTCGGCGGTCGGGCGCGCAAGGGACGAGAAGTCCATACGCTCGCCGGACGCGATCATCGCGGCGGTCCAGCGGGCGATCTCCGCGCGGTCCATGCCGTTGAGGTAGATCGCCATCGCGAGCGCGGACATCTGCTCGTGGGCGACCTCACCGCGCGTATAGGCGTCGATGATCCAGTCGATCTGGGCGTCGGTGAGACGGCCGCCGTCGCGTTTGGCGCGGATGACGGTGATGGCGTCCATGGTGGGGTGCGGGCCTTTCATCGGGGAGAGCGGGGAGAGCTCGCTCAGCGTTCCAGGTCGTTGCGACCGAACGCGTCCGGAAGGAGCTCGGCGAGCGGGCGGATGCCCGAGGCGGTGTCCACCTGGAGCTCCGGGCCGCCGTGTTCCCACAGCAGCTGGCGGCAGCGGCCGCAGGGCATCAGCACCGCGCCGGCGTGGTCACAGCAGGTGAACGCGGTCAGCCGGCCCCCGCCGGAGGCGAACAGCGCGGAGATCAGGCCGCATTCGGCACAGAGCGCGACACCGTACGCCGCGTTCTCCACATTGCAGCCGGTCACCGTGCGGCCGTCGTCGACGAGCGCGGCGGCGCCCACGGGATAGCGGGAGTACGGGGCGTAGGCCCGGGACATGACGCCCCGGGCCTGCGCGCGCAGCGCTTCCCAGTCGACCGGCGCGTTCGCGGTCGGGGTCGCCGCCGTGGTCATCATCCGCCTCCCTTGTGGTAGGGGAGCCCCACCGCCTTGGGTGCGCGCAGCCGCTGGGCGGACAGCGCCAGCACCAGCAGCGTGGCGATGTACGGCGCCGCGGTCACAAACTGGCTCGGCACCTCATCGGTCAGCGAATACCAGACCAGCAGCACCGCCGAGGACGCCGCGCCGATGGCCGCTGCCAGGTACTTCTTCCGGTACAGCTGCCACAGGACGACCAGCACCAGCACGATCACCAGGAGCAGCAGCAGCGCGTGCACATTGGTGCCGCCGGAGCGCAGGTTGAGGCTGTCGGTGTAGCCGAACAGGCCCGCGCCCATGGCGAGACCGCCGGGCATCCAGTTACCGAAGATCATCGCGGCCAGGCCGATGTAGCCGCGGTTTCCGGTCTGGCCCTCCTGGTAGATGTTGGAGGCCACCTCGGCCAGGAAGACGCCGCCGAGCCCGGCGAACCCGCCGGAGATGATCACGGCCAGGTACTTGTACCGGTAGACATTGACGCCCAGGGACTCCGCCGCCACCGGGTTCTCGCCGCAGGACCGCAGCCGCAGGCCGAACGAGGTGCGCCACAGCGCCCACCAGGTGAGCGGCACCAGCAGCAGCGCCACGACGGTCAGCAGCGACAGCTCCGTCACCACACCGCCGATGAACCCCGCGACATCGGAGACGAGGAACCAGTGTTTGCCGTTGAGGGTCTTCATCGCGTCCGACAGCCCTGGCACGGTGATCTGGGTGATCGGGTCGATGGGCGGCGACTTGCGGGCGGACCCCGAGCTCTCCAGGAAGGTGAAGTTGGAGAGATAGCGGGTGGCGCCGACGGCGAGGATGTTGATCGCCACACCGGACACGATGTGGTTGACGCCGAACGTCACCGTGATGATGGCGTGCAGCAGCCCGCCGAGCGCACCGCCGACGATGCCGAACAGCACGCCGGTCCACGGCCCCCACTGATACCCGGCCCAGGCGCCCAGCCAGGTGCCGAGGATCATCATGCCCTCGAGGCCGATGTTGACCACGCCCGCCCGCTCGGCCCACAGGCCGCCGAGCCCGGCCAGCCCGATCGGGATGGCCAGCTCCAGCGCGCCCGCGACCTGGCCCACCGAGGTGATGTCGTCGGCGCCGGTGATCATCCGGACCACCGAGGTCAGGACCAGGGCGCCCGCGACGATCAGCAGGATCACGGGCAGGGACAGCTTCCGGCGCACCGGCTTCCGCGACTGCGGCTTGTCCAACACGGGGGTGGTGCTCACGCCGGCACCTCCTCACGGGTCGTCGTCGTGCGGGCCGCGGCGGCGAGTTCCTCGCCGACCCTCCGCTGCTGGCGGCGCAGGCCGTACCGGCGAACGGTTTCGTAGGAGACGACCACGGAGATCACGATCAGGCCCTGCATGATCGTGGCGATCTCCTTCTCGTAGCCGTTGTAGTCCAGCGTCTGGGACGCCTTGTCGAGGAACGCGATGAGCAGCGCGCCGAAGGCGATCCCGACCGGGTTGTTGCGGCCGAGGAGGGCGATGGTGATGCCCGTGAAGCCGATGCCGGTCTGGAAGTTCAGGCTGTACGTGTGCGAGTCGCCGAGCAGCACCGGCATGCCCGCCAGGCCCGCCACCGCGCCGGAGATCAGCATGCTGGTGAGCACCATGCGCTTGGCGTCGACGCCGCTGGCGGCCGCCGCGCTCTCGCTGGCGCCGGTGGCGCGCAGGTCGAAGCCGAAGCGGGTGCGGCCCAGCACCAGCCAGTACGCCACGCCGCAGCCGATCGCGACGAACACGAAGCCGTAGATGTCACCGGCCACGTCGCTGACGTGGAGGCCCGGGAACCAGGAGGACTCGGGCAGGTCGCCGGTGGTGAGGTTGTTGCTGCCCTTGGGCTGCACACCGAACTGCTCGGGCAGGATGAGATACGCGATCAGGCTGGTGGCGATCGCGTTGAGCATGATCGTGGAGACGACCTCGCTCACGCCGCGGGTGGTCTTGAGGATGCCCGCGATGCCCGCCCAGAAGGCGCCCACCAGCATGGCGACGATCACGATCAGCGCGATGCTCAGCGGGCCGGGGAGATCGACATTGGCGCCGACCAGGGCCGCGGCCATCGCCGCGAGCCGGTACTGGCCGTCCACGCCGATGTTGAACAGATTCATCCGGAAGCCGACCGCCACCGCGAGGGCCGCCAGATAGTAGGAGCTCGCCTGGTTGACGATGAGCACCTGGATATCGGCGTTGGACGCGTAGTCCAGCATCAGCTGGTACGGCTCGAACGGGCTCTTGCCCGAGATGAGCAGCACCCCGGAGGTCAGCAGCACCGCCACCACCAGGGCCAGCACCGGGCCGGCCGCGGCCAGCAGCAGCCGGTCACGGCTGAACCTCTTGCCCGCGGAACCGCCGGAACCGCCGGACTTGGCGGACTCGGCGGGCTTGGCGGACTCGGCGGAGTTGGCGGGGCTGCCGCTCGTCGGCTTCTCCTCGTTGGTCTTCGTCATCGCGCCGCCCCCTCCTCGGCGGGGTGCTCCAGATGGCCCGTGGCCGCGCCGGTCATGGCCGAGCCCAACTCCTCGGGGGTGATGGTCGCCGGGTCCGCGTCCGCGACCAGCCGGCCGCGGTAGATGACCCGCAGGGTGTCGGACAGGCCGATCAGCTCGTCCAGGTCCGCGGAGATCAGCAGTACGGCCAGGCCCTCCCGGCGCGCCTCGCGGATCTGGTCCCAGATCTGCGCCTGCGCGCCGACGTCCACGCCGCGGGTGGGATGCGCGGCGATGAGCAGCCGCGGACGGTGGCTCATCTCCCGCCCCACGATGAGCTTCTGCTGGTTGCCGCCGGACAGCGAGGCCGCGGTGACCTCGATGCCGGGGGTGCGCACGTCGTACTCGGCCACGATCCGCTCGGTGTCCGTCCGCGCGCCCTTGAGGTCGAGCCAGAAGCCCTTGCCCTTGCTGTTGGGGCGCTCGGTGACATGCCCGAGGATGCGGTTCTCCCACAGCGGCGCGTCGAGCAGCAGGCCGTGGCGGTGCCGGTCCTCGGGGATGTAGCCGACGCCGCCCTCGCGGCGGCGGCGGGTGGGCCAGTCGGTGATGGTTTCGTCGCCGAGGAGGATGGTGCCGCTGTCGGTCCTGCGGATGCCGACCAGGGCCTCGATCAGCTCGGTCTGGCCGTTGCCCTCGACCCCGGCCAGGCCCAGCACCTCGCCCTTGCGGATGGTGAAGGTGATGTCGTCCAGCACGGTGCGGGCGCCGTGCTCGGCGTCCTGCGCGGTCAGGGTCACCCCTTCGACCTGGAGCATCGGCACATCCGTGACGGTGGACTCGCGCGTCTCGGGCGAGGGCAGTTCGCTGCCGACCATCAGCTCGGCGAGCTGCCGGGCGGTGACCTCGGAGGGGACGACGGAGCCGACCGTGGTGCCGCGCCGGATGACGGTGATGTCGTCCGCGACGGAGAGCACCTCGCCCAGCTTGTGCGAGATGAAGATGACGGTGAGTCCCTCGGCCTTGAGCTCGCGGAGGTTGTCGAAGAGCGCGTCGACCTCCTGCGGGACCAGCACGGCGGTCGGCTCGTCCAGGATCAGCGTCCGCGCGCCCCGGTAGAGGACCTTCAGGATCTCCACGCGCTGGCGGTCGGCGACGCCCAGGTCCTCGACGAGGACGTCGGGGCGCACCCCGAGGGCGTACGCGTCCGAGATCTCCTTGATCTTCGCACGGGCCTTGGAGCCGATGCCGTACAGCTTCTCGGCGCCGAGCACCACGTTCTCGAGGACGGTGAGGTTGTCGGCGAGCATGAAGTGCTGGTGCACCATGCCCAGGCCGCGGGCGATGGCGTCGGCGGGGCTGTGGAAGGAGACCTCTTCGCCATCGACCGCGATGGTCCCCTCGTCCGGCTTGTGCATGCCGTAGAGGGTCTTCATCAGGGTGGACTTGCCCGCGCCGTTCTCACCGACGATCGCGTGCACGGTGCCCTTGCGGACGGCGATGTGGATGTCGTGGTTGGCGACGACGCCGGGGAAACGTTTGGTGATCCCGCTGAGTTCTACGGCGGGCGGACTGCTGGACGCGTTGATGGCGCACTCTCCTCGAAGAAGGAGTCTCGGCGGTACCTGGTGGAATCACGGGGCCGCAACGGGCCGCCGCACAGCGAGCGGGACCTGAGGTGGTGTGCCCAAAGCTCCCTCCCCAGGCCCCGCTCAACATCTGCTCAGCAGATCGAATGCCGCCTTACGGCGTCGTCTTGACCTTGATCTCGCCGCTGATGATCTTCTTCTTCGCGGCCTCGACCGCCTCGACGACCTTGGTCATCTTCTGGTAGGCGGGGTTGGAGTCGGCCAGGCCGACGCCGCCCGTCTTGAGGCCGTAGCGCACGGTGCCGGACTCCGGCTTGCCGTCCTTGACGGACTTGACCAGGTTGAAGACGGCGTCGGCGACGCCCTTGGTCGCCGAGGCAAGGATCTTGTCCTTGTACTTGGCCAGGCCCTTCTGCGTGTACTGGTCGCTGTCGACGCCGATGGCCCACTTGCCGCGCGTGGCGGCGGCCTCGATGACGCCGCTGCCCGAGTCGCCCGCGGCCTGGTAGATGACGTCCGCGCCACCGTCCAGCTCACCGTTGGCGGTGTCCTTGCCGGCGTCGGGCTTCTTGAAGCCGCTGTAGTCCGGCGGCTGGGTCAGGTACTGGACCTTCACCTTGACCGACTTGTCGGTCTCCTGGACGCCCTGGACGTAGCCCGCCTCGAACTTCTTGATCAGCGGGTTCTCCACGCCGCCGACGAAGCCCACGGTCTTGGTCTTGGTGGTCAGGGCGGCCGCCACGCCCGCCAGGTAGGAGGCCTGCTCCTCGTTGAACACCATGTTGACCACGTTCTTGGCGTGGACGGTGTCGTCGTCGACGAGGCCGAAGGTGACCTTCGGGAACTTCTTGGCGACCTCCTTCACCGCCGGGGCGTAGACGAACCCGACGGCGATGACCGGGTTGTGCCCCTCACGGGCCAGCTCGGTCAGGCGCTGCACCTTGTCGGCGTCGGACTCGCCCTCCGACGGCTCGATGTCGTCGCCGGCGACCCCCAGTTCCTTCTTGGCCTTGACGAAGCCGGCGTACGCTGCGTCATTGAAGGACTGGTCGCCACGCCCGCCGACGTCATAGGCGATGGCGACGCCCTTGTCCTTCTTCTTGGAGTCGGACGAGCTGCTGCCACCACAGGCCGTGGTGGTGAAAGCGAGGGCCGCGATGCCTATGCCCGCGACGGCGATGCTGGATACCCGGCGCACGAGGGATCCCCTTCGGCTTGAGCGCGCCTCCTTCGGCGCTGGTTTCGCCGCATCGTAACGCGCGTAGATGGCAGATAAAGGGGCCCCCGGAAGCCGTTATCGGATCGTCGCGAATCTGACTTGTCCTGGGGGCCTCCGGGACATGTCAATCGAGCAAAGCCGCGGCGGTGAACAGCTCCACGCCAACCTCGATGGCCTCTTCATCCACGTCGAAATCGCCGCAATGCAGGTCACGCCGGACAGTGTCGCCGACCCTGCGGACGCCCAGCCGCGCCATCGCGCCGGGCACATGCTCCAGGTACCAGGAGAAGTCCTCGCCGCCGAGGCTCTGCTCGGTGCTCTCCACCGCATACAATCCACGGCGCGTTTCCATCGCCCGGCGCAGCAGCCCGACCGAGCTCTCCTCGTTCACCACGGGCGGCACCCCGCGGACGTAGTTGATCTCCGACTTGGCGCCGTGCAGGGTCGCGATCTCGTCGACGGCGGCGTGCACCAGATCGGGCGCCTCCCGCCAGGCCGGGAGGTCCAGGCAGCGGACCGTGCCCGACAGCTCGGCGTGCTGCGGGATGACGTTGCAGGCGTGGCCCGACTCCACCCGGCCCCAGGTAACGGCCAGGCCGGAGCGGGTGTCGACGCGGCGGGACAGCAGCGCGGGCACCTCAGTGATCACCTTCGCGGCGGCGGTCACCAGATCGGTGGTCAGATGGGGGCGCGCGGTGTGACCGCCCGCGCCGTCGAGGGAGACCTCCAGGCGGTCGCAGGCGGAGGTGATCGCGCCGACGCGCAGCCCGATGCGGCCCACGTCGACCCCGGGGTCGCAGTGCACCGCGAGGATCCGGCCGACCCCGTCCAGCACACCCGCCTCGACCGCGTCGGGCGCGCCGCCGGGCAGCACCTCCTCCGCGGGCTGGAACAGCAGCCGCACGGGGCGCGGCAGCCGGCCCTCGCGGGCCAGCTCGGCCAGCACCAGACCGGCGCCGAGGACGACGGTGGTGTGCACATCGTGGCCGCAGGCGTGGGCGCGGTCGGGCACGGTCGAGCGGTAGGGCACGGACTTGGTGTCCGGGATGGGCAGCGCGTCGATGTCGGCGCGCAGCGCCAGCATGGGCAGGGCCGCGGCGTCGCCGGTACCGGTCCCGGTCCCAGTCCCGGTGCCTGTGCCGATGTCGCAGATGAGGCCGGTGCCGGAGGGCAGCACGCGCGGCTCCAGGCCGGCCTGCTCGAGCCGCGCCTTGATCGCGGCGGTGGTGCGGACCTCGCGGTTGCCGAGCTCCGGGTGCATGTGGATGTCCCGCCGGAAGGCGATCAGTTCCGTCCGAAGCTCTTCGGGAAGCCGGCCGGGCAGAGCGAGGGCGTCCGCGCTGAGACTGGCGGCGACCTCGGGTGCGGCGGCCAGGGCGGTGACGGCCTCGGCCTCGGCGGTGACGGAATCGGTCTGGGGGGACATCAATTGCTTCACCCGATGAAGCGTAGAACGGCTGGTGGGGCGGCCGGATGTCGATCAACAAAACATCAACCCGTTCGGGGACGGGAAACTGCCACCCCTTGCGCATGATCTCCCTAGTCAGGGGGTATAACAGGCCCCTCCGCCGCCGCCTGGTAGTGACGAGCGCCACATGGCGTACAGGTGAAGCCCTGACAGGAAGTTGCCGCCGTCATCTCAGGATGTGGTCATCGACGTGGTCATGGGCCCCCGGACCCGCCGCTCACGGCGCCGCCGACGCGGGCATCGACCGCAGCCGGTGCGCGTCCCGGGCGGTGCCGGTGACCCCCGACAGAAACCCCTGGGCGCGCGGCGAGGCGTCGCTGCGCAGCCAGGCGGGGTCCACATCGCAGACCGCGACCTTGACCCCCGTGCCCACGAGCGCGAGCGGCAGCGTGTGCACGACGGTCGACGGGAAGCTCACGATCGTATGGCCGATGGGGCCGCGGCGGGCTATCAGCTCCAGCGGCAGGTCCGGCCGTACGATCTCCAGCCCGATCTCGACCGAGACCCGGTGGAGCTTCTCGGCGCTCTCGCGGCGGTGCGCGAAGTAGCGGGTCGCCCCGTGCGTACGGGCCAGGGAGGCCACCGCCTCCAGATAGCGCTCCAGGTCCACCACCCCGGTCTCCACCAGGGAGGTGCCCACCAGGTCGGTGCCCCGGGTGAGCGTCGGCGGGCCGAAGCGGTCCCGGGTCCAGGCGAAGGAGTTGGCCGTGACCGTCACCCCGGCGGGCGGCTCGACGGGCATCGAGCTGAACACCTCGACGCGCCGGTCGCCACCTGGGGTGAGCCGACGACGCGCGTTCGCGGACACCGGAGCGAACACCATCTCGCGCGCCCCCCGGCCGGTGCCGCGCCGGTGCCAGCGCACCAGGGGCTCACCGCTGGCCAGTTGGGAGACGAACTCCATGGTGGCCGTGCCGTCGTCGACGACGACCAGGTCCCGGGCGCGGGTGAGCATGAGCAGCAGCTGCACATAGCGCGAGAACGGATCGCCGATGACGATCCGGTCGGCGCGGCGCAGCGGCCCGCGCAGCCCCCCGATCGTCTTCAGCGGCGCGCCCGCCCCGCCGCGCGCCTCCTCCCACCGCACCGCGAAGCCCTCGTCCCGCGCGAGCTCCGCCATACGGCGCAGCTGACCGCGCGTCATCGGGTCGTGCGGCGACAGCACCACGACCGTGAGCCCGTCGGGGTCGGCCCCGGCCGTATGCGCCCACTCCAGGACGTTCAGCAGCTGGACCGGGCTCTCGACGAAGGCCAGGGTGGCGCCGGAGCCGGCGCCGGTGGTACCGGGACGTGCGGCACGCTCCGCGGCGTCCCGGGGCAGGGCCCGGAAGCGGCGGGCAGCCCCCGACGAGTCACGGGGACCCGCCGCTTCCGGGTGTGGGCCGGGCTGACCGGCCGATGAGTTCACAGCAGACGGCTCCTTGGCCTCTTGGACCTCATGACCCTCTCGGACCTCTCAGACCTCTTGGCCCTCTCGGACCTCTTAGTCCTCATGGCCCTCTCAGGCCCCTTGGTTGGACCTCTTTGGCTCCGACCGGACGGTCAGACCCCGACCGGCTCGCGCTCGGCGGACTCGCCCTCGGCGACGACGCCCGCGACACGGCGCAGCTTCTTCATCGGCCCGAGCTCGCTCTCGTAGACCTTCTTGACGCCGTCGCCCAGCGACTCCTCGATGGTGCGGATGTCGCGCACCAGGCGCTGGAGGCCCTGCGGCTCGACCGAGGCGGCCTGGTCCGAGCCCCACATAGCGCGGTCCAGGGTGATGTGGCGCTCGATGAAGGTCGCGCCGAGCGCGACGGCGGCGAGGGTGGTCTGGAGACCGGTCTCGTGGCCCGAGTAGCCGATCGGCACGTTCGGGTACTCGGCCTGAAGCGTGTTGATCACGCGCAGGTTGAGCTCCTCGGCCTTGGCCGGGTACGTCGAGGTGGCGTGGCAGAGCAGGATGTTGTCGCTGCCCAGCACCTCCACCGCGTGGCGGATCTGCTTCGGGGTGGACATGCCCGTCGACAGGATGATCGTGCGGCCGGTCGCGCGCAGGGCGCGCAGCAGCTCGTCGTCGGTCAGCGAGGCGGAGGCCACCTTGTGGGCGGGGACGTCGAACTTCTCCAGGAAGGCGACGGCCTCGGTGTCCCACGGGGAGGCGAACCAGGCGAGCCCGCGCTTCTTGCAGTGCTCGTCGATGGCGCGGTACTCGTCCTCGCCGAACTCGACGCGGTGCCGGTAGTCGATGTAGGTCATCCGGCCCCAGGGGGTGTCCCGCTCGATGTCCCACTGGTCGCGCGGGGTGCAGATCTCCGGGGTGCGCTTCTGGAACTTGACCGCGTCACAGCCGGCGTCCGCGGCAGCGTCGATCAGCTTGAACGCGTTCTCCAGGTCGCCGTTGTGGTTGATGCCGATCTCACCGGTGACGTAGACCGGGTGGCCGGGGCCGGCGATCTTGTCACCGAGCGTACGGAGGCGATTGTTGGAGCTCACTTAAGACAGTTCCTTTCCAAGAATCCACGAGGCGATCTCGCGGATCGCACCGTCACCTCCGGGCGTGGAGGTGACCGCGCGTGCGGCGCCGCGCACGACGTCGTGCGCACCTGCGACCGCCACGGGCCAGCCGACGAGGCCGAAGCACGGGAGGTCGTTGACGTCGTTGCCGACATAGAGCACGCGCTCCGGCGCGATGCCCTGCTCCTCGCACCACTGCTTCAGCGCGAGGTCTTTCCGGTCGATGCCGTGCAGCACGGGGACCCGCAGCTTGCGGGCGCGTGCGGCGACGACCGGGTTCTGCTCCGTGGACAGGATCAGCAGCGCCAGCTCAGCGCGGCGCAGGGCGGCGATCCCGAGCCCGTCGCCGCGGTGCACGGCGACGAGTTCGCGTCCTTCGGAGTCGATCAGCACCTTGTCGTCCGTCTGGGTGCCGTCGAAGTCGAGTACCACCGCGTCGATGTCGTCGCGGGTGGGGAGCGCACCGGGGCGCGGGGCGTCGAGGAGGGGCGCGAGGGCGCGGGCCCGCGCCAGGTCGTGCGGGTCGTCGATCTCCAGGACGCGGGCGGCGTCGGTGCGCACCAGCGCGGTGCGGCCGAAGAAGCGGTGCCGCTCGGCGCGGAACCCCTCGACGCGCATCGCGTACGCGGCGCCGGTCTCCAGCAGGTCCTGCGGCCGGTCCTGGCGGCGCGGCCGGTACGACTTGTCGTGGTTGACGCCGTACCCGCCGTCGGCCGTCGTTTCGGCGTCCGCGTCGGTCCCGTCCTCGGCGTCCCGCCAGACGAAGCCGTGGAACGGGGCCACGGTCAGCGCGGTGTCCGCCCCGCCGTCCAGCACCGCCTCGGCGACGCCGTCCACGTCCTCGCGGACGATGAACGGGCTGGTGCACTGCACCAGCAGCACCACCTCCGCGGAGAACCCGTGGATCGCCTCGTACGCGTCGAGCGCGTGGAGCACGGCGGCCTCGCTGGTCGCGGTGTCACCCGCGATGGCGGTGGGCCGCTGGACGACCTCCGCGCCCGCGCCGCGGGCCACGGCGGCGATGCCCGCGTCGTCGGTGGACACGATCACGTCCGTCACCAGGCGGCTCGCCCGGCACTCCCGGACGGCGCGCGCGACGAGCGGCACGCCCCCCACGGCGGCCAGGTTCTTGGCGGGCACGCCCTTCGAACCGCCTCGGGCGGGGATCACGGCGACCACACGCCGGTCGGAGGGGGACATGGCGGCTCCTTCAGTGCCTTCGGGGTTTTCGCGTGGGGGGTGCACGAGGCCGGCTGCGGTGGGGTGACCCGCTGGGGTGCTCACAGCTCCCCCATCCGCCGGATCACCGGCGCCACGCGCTGGACGCCGTGCCGGTAGGCGCCGCGCGCCGCCTCCCGCATGGTGTTGCGTACGACCCGCCGCAACCCGCTGACCTGCGCGTCGTCCCCGGCCGCCGCGCCCGGCCGGGGCCGGCCGTCCGGCTCGAAGCCGTACCGGGCGAGCCTCGCGGGCAGATAGCCGGGCGCGGTGACGCGCGTGTAGTAGGGGGCG
The DNA here is from genome assembly GCF_055569495.1 of Streptomyces sp. NPDC028305. Classification (NCBI taxonomy): domain Bacteria; kingdom Bacillati; phylum Actinomycetota; class Actinomycetes; order Kitasatosporales; family Streptomycetaceae; genus Streptomyces; species Streptomyces sp. NPDC028305. Next base: position 436,025 of record NZ_JBVHTN010000010.1, on the reverse strand, counting down.
AGCGGCGGCAGCTGCTCCGCCGCGGCCAGCTCGGCGACCCGCTCGCGTGCGGCGTCGAAGGCCGTCTCGTACGCGCCGTCGGCCGCGACGCCCTGGCGGCTCACCCACTCGGGGTCGGGCTCGGGGAGGTGGCCCGCGTCCAGCTGGTCCCAGGAGGCGAGGCAGCCGGAGCCGAGGAAGTGGTGGTTGCCCAGCACCTCGCGCACCCCGAGGTCGGTGAGGACGGCGGTCGGGATGCCGCGGTGCAGGGACTCCAGGGCGGCCGTGGAGCTGACCGTCACCAGCAGGTCCGTGGTGTCCAGGACCTCGCCCATGTTCCCGTAGGCGAGGCGGAAGTTCTTCGGCACGCCGTCGCCGAGCTTGCCGACCAGCTTCTGGTACGGCAGCTCCTCGATGTGCGTGGTGTGCTCACCGGGCTTGCTGCGCAGCTTGACCAGGACCTCGCGGTCAGGGTGCGCCCGGGCGTGCTCCACGGCGCGGCGCAGCAGGTACATCCGGTCGGTGCGGTTGTCCGGGACGGACGGCTGGACCGCGAAGACCACGGTGCCGCCGGGGTGGGCCCGCCCCTCGCGCGCCTTCTCGTCGTACGGGGCGCCCCCGAGGAACGGCAGCGCGCACTCCACGACGCTGTCCGCCGACGCGCCGACGCCCGTGTAGACGTCGCGGAACCGCTCCGCGTCATGGCGGGAGTTCGCGAGGACGACATCCGCGCCGTGCCGCAGCAGCAGGCCGTCGGCGAGCTTCTCGTAGACCACGCCCACATAGCCGGTGACCACGACGGGGCGGCGCGGCGCGCCCTCCCAGGCGCGGGCGAGGCCGTGCAGCATGGCCTGGACGGCGCCGCCGACCAGGGAAAGTACGATCACGTCGTACCGCTCGCGGTCCATCGCCGCGACGAACTCGACCCCCGTCACCTCACGCAGCGAGTCCGCCCGCACCCCGACCTCGGCGAGCTGCCGGACCGTCGGCGTGGCCCGGCCGCGCAGCAGGAAGCCGTCCATGCGGCGGGCGGAGGCGGAGTCCAGGTCATCCGGTACGAGGCGGTGCGCGGTGAGCGCGCCCCATTTCCACCGGGTGTCGGAGTCCGCGAGCACGGCGACTCGTAGGGGGGAATTGGTACGTGAGGGCACGACGTTGACGCTAGGAAGCGATTTCGATTCGCGGCCCAACTCAGGAGCAACAAAGGGTTAACAGAACATCGACGCTTGGCGAATCGGCCGACGGGAACCGACGGGAGCCCTTCGGAAAGCCGTCGGGAAGTCTTCCGGAAGCTGTCGGGAAGTCGGTCGAAGCCCCCGGTCAACCGCGTAAATGTGGTGACAGGGGCGGCGGGTTAACCGTCCTGACGTCCTTCGTTCACCTTCACGTACACCCCTCGTCAAGCCGAATGCCAGACGGCGACCTACCGTCACGCGAGTGGTTAAGCTCTCCGTCATCGTGCCGTTCTACAACGTGCAGACCTATGCCCCCGATACGCTGAGAAGTCTGCGTGCGAACGCGCGTGCGGACTTCGAATTCATTCTCGTCGACGACTGTGCCACCGACGGGACGCCGGAGATCCTGGAGCGCGCCGAGCGCGATCTTCCGGGGGCCGTCTACGTGCGTCACGAGAAGAACGGGGGGCTCGCCACCGCCCGTAACACCGGCCTGGACGCGGCCCGCGGCGAGTACCTCACCTTCCTCGACGGCGACGACTGGCTCGCCCCCGGCTACTACGAGCAACTCCTCGCGTCCATCGAGGACTTGGGGTGCGACTTCGTGCGCACCGACCATGTCCAGTGCACCGGCCGGGCGCGCACGATCCACCGCGTGCCGCACGGTCTGCGCAACGTCGTCATGAACCCGCGCGACGTCATCCTCCCCGCCGACCGCTCCACCTCCGTCGACTACGCCTACGCCTGGGCGGGCATCTACCACCGCCGCCTGGCCGACCAGGGCCTGCTGCACTTCACCCACGGTCTGCGCACCGCCGAGGACCGCCCCTGGATCTGGAAGCTGCACCGCGAGGCGAGCTCATTCGCGGTGGTCGGACTGCTCGGCGTCTTCTACCGACGCGGCGTCGCCTCCTCCCTGACCCAGATCGGCGACGTACGGCAGCTCGACTTCATTCGCGCATTCGATCAGGTAATCGAAGAAACGGCCCAGGACCGGGACGCGGCCGATCTTCTCCCGAAGGCCGTGCGCACCTATTGCGCGATCATTTCCCACCATCTCGGCAACATCGAAAGGTTCGAGCCGACCGTGGCCAGGAAACTGCGTTCCATGTCCGCGGCCGCCATGAAGCGCATGCCACAGGACGTACTCAAAGAAGCGCTGGACTCGATGGACTACGAGCGCGCCGCCCGGCTGCGCCGGCTCAAGCGCCGCCCGGTGACGGAGGTGGCGGCCTGATGTCCGCCCTCGTCCCCGCCGGAGCCGCCGGGTCCGCCCGGGCGCCCCGCGCCCCCCGCAAGCGCACCCAGATCTTCCTCGCCTCCACGCTCTACGGCGCCGCCACGATCGTCGCCGCGCTCGACTCGGACCGCATCGGCCCGGCCGACCGCCGGCTGCTGCTCGTCAGCAACAACGCCGCGACGCCCGAGACCACGCCCGCCATCGACGAGATGCCGGGCTTCGAGCGGCTGCGCGGCCGCTTCGACCGCGTCCTGTCCTGGAACGAGACGATCAGCCCGTTCCACCCGGGCGGCTGGTCCCCGCGCGCCGACGACGCCCCGCTGTGGGAGCGCCATCTGCGGCTGCTGTGGAACCTGGGCGACGACGACATCGAGATCGTCCTGGAGTCCATCCAGGTCAACCCGGCCGGGGCGATCGCCAATGTCTTCCAGGGCGCGCCCATCGACGTCTACGCCGACGGGCTGATGAGCTACGGCCCCACCCGCAACAAACTCGATCCACTGATCGGCACCCGCATCCGCCGCCTCCTCCACCTCGACCTCGTCCCGGGGCTGCGGCCGCTGCTGCTCACCGAGTTCGGCGTCGAGCCGGAGATCATCCCGACCGATGTCTTCACCAAGGTGCTCACCGAGATCACCGACGCTGCCCCGCGCAGCGTCGCCTCCGCGAGCGAGCGGATCGCCACCGGCGTGGGCCCGGCCCTGATCCTCGGCCAGTACCTCTCCGCGCTCGACATCCTCACTCCACAGGAGGAGGAAGAGCTGCATGTGCGGATGTTGCGCGGGGCCGTGGCCCTCGGCCACCGCAGCGTCGTGTTCAAGCCGCACCCCACCGCGCCGGCCCGCTGGTCGCGGATGCTGGAGAAGAAGGCCGCGGAGCTGGGCGCCGAGCTGACCGTCATGGACACGCCCGTCCTCGCCGAGGTGCTGTACCAGCGGATGGCCCCCGCCCTGGTCATCGGCTGCTTCTCCACCGCGCTGCTCACCGCGAGCGTCTTCTACGGGCTGCCCGTCGCCCGGATCGGCACCGAGGTGCTGCTGGAGCGGCTGACCCCCTACCAGAACAGCAACCGGGTCCCGGTCACCATCGTCGACGCGCTGCTGCCCGACCTCGAGGACCACAAGGCCGTCGCCGCCTGGACCCCGCCCACCGACGAGCGCACCGGCCAGCGGCTGACCGGGCTGGTCAGCGCGGTCGGCTTCGCCATGCAGGCCAAGATCTACCCGAATCTGCGCCCCGCCGCCGAGCGCTACCTCGCCGCCCACCTGGACGCCGCCACCTGGCGCTACTTCAAGCGCCGCCGCCTCACGGCACTCGCCCTGCCCGGCGCGGTCCCCTCCCAGCTCGCCTTCATCCCGCGCAACGAAACCGTGCGCCGCGTGGCGCGCCGGGCGCGCGCGCTCAAGCGGTCGGCGCTGAAGCGAGCGGCCACGGGGTGAACCGGGTGCACCGGGGGACTGAGCGGGCCGTACGGGACAGACAGGCGACGAGTGCGAAGGAACGGAAACGGCACCATGACCACGGGCAGAGAGCTCGGCCGAATACGCGTTGAGGGTGACGGGGCGACGCGGAACGAGGTGACATCATGACCGCGACCGCAGGCGCACCCGCCCCGTCGTCCACCGGCTCGGGGAGCACCCCGGCCGGCGGGGACGCGGACGACACCGGCCCGATATCCCCCGCGCGCCCCCTGCCCCCCGCACTCCCGCAGAATCCTTCCCCCTCCCCCGAGGGCTCGCGCCCGTCCCGCGGCGCGCCCGTACGACTGCGCGCGCTGGACGGCCTGCGGCTGCTCGCCGCCCTGATGGTCGCCGCGTACCACTACGGCGGCCGGGGCGGGGAGATCAGCCAGGCGTGGGGCACCTCCCCCCGCGAGCAGTTCCCCACCGCGTCCACCTACTTCGCGTACGGCTGCCTCGGCGTCCAGATCTTCTTCGTCATCAGCGGCTTCGTCATCTGCATGAGCGGCTGGGGCCGCCCCCTGCGCTCCTTCTTCGCCTCCCGCGTCTCCCGGCTGTACCCCGCCTACTGGGCCGCGATCCTCATCGTCACCGCCGTCTTCGCGCTGCCCTGGATCGCGTTCAAGTCGGTCTCGCCCAGCGACACGCTCGTCAACCTCACCATGCTTCAGCAGCCCATCGGCGCGGACCGGGTGCTGGGCGTGTGCTGGACGCTCTGGGCGGAGCTGCGCTTCTACGCCCTGTTCGCGCTCTTCGTCGTCCTCCCCGGCGCCAACCGCCGGCGCGTCATCCTCTTCTGCGCCGTATGGACCCTGGGCGCCGCCCTCGCGGACGCCGCGAACCAGCCCTTCCTCGAGCTGGTCCTGATGCCGGAGTACGCCCCGTACTTCATCGGCGGCATGGGCCTCTACCTGATCCACCGCTACGGCCACGACGCCCTGGCCTGGGGCATCGTCGGCCTCAGCTTCCTCATCGGCCAGCACTACGCAGTGGCCGAGCTGTGGCACGCGCCGAATCCTTCCTTCTTCTCCTACCGCTCGACGCTCGGCATCGTCGCCATCGTCGCCTTCGGCTATCTCGCGGTCGCCCTGATCGCCCTGGGGAAGTTCCAGTGGGCCAACTGGCGCTGGCTCACCCTCGCGGGCGCGCTCACCTACCCCTTCTACCTGGTCCATGAACACCTGGGCTGGGTGGTGGTCGAGCTGCTCCACCAGAAGCTGGGCATCCCCTCGTACGGCACCTTCGCCCTGACCATCCTGCTGATGCTGGTCCTCGCCTGGCTGCTCTACCGCTTCGTGGAGCAACGCCTGACTCCTGTCATCAAGCGGTCGTTGACGGCCGTTCGGGTGCGCTGACGGCCCGGCCCGCCCTAGGGTCTCCTCCCGTTGGTTCGGCGCATCACCCGCTGGGCCCGATTCGGGCCAAGGAGGAAAATAGATGAGGAACACGTTCCGTGCCCTGCTGGTATCGGTGGCCGTCGCGTCCGCCACCGCGCTGCCGTCCTCCATGGCCCACGCGGCCGAGGCCGGCGGGTACGACCGGTGTCCTGACGGCTATTACTGCATGTTCTCGGGGCTCGACGGCACCGGCGACATGATCAAGCTGAACGGAAACACGCCGGACCTCGCGGCGCTCGGCATGAACGACCGTGCCAAGTCGGACTGGAACCGGACCTCTTCCACCATCCACCTCTGGTCCGACGCGAACTACACGGGCTGCACGGTCGTCACCTCCGCCGGCCCGAGCGGCAAGGGCAACTTCTTCCCCGACTACCGGGACTTCCTCAGCTCGGTCCAGTTCAACGGCCCGGGCGGCCCCAGCTGCGGCACCCCGCCCGGCGAAGACGGCTGACCCCCGGGCTGCCCCGGCGGCCCGGGCGCCACGCGTCCAGGCCGCCGTCCCCCGCCAACTGCCGCTACCGCGGGGCGGCCGAGTTCTCGGGGACGGGAACGCCACCGGCCCACAGTTCTTCTGTGTGCTCGACGAAGCGCGAGCACATCCCCACCTCGCCGTGACGCCGCAGATGCATCAACGGCGAATCATGGCCGAGGAGCCGGGCCAGGTGCGGTGTGACGAGTGCGTCGTCGTCGAAGCGGAAGGGTCGGCAGGCGCCCCGGCGCGACGGGTCAATGTCCGGGGGCATGGCCACCAGCTGCGAAGGAGGCGCGCGCCCGCCCACGCACGGCCAGGAATGCGCGGCCGATCCGGACCACCCGAATGAACCGGGCGACTGCCAGGACAAGGTCCCGCCCCTGTGTCGCGGTCCCCCGCCTGGCGGGGTGGGCGGTCCTGATGTGTCCCCAGCCAGCACGGACCGTGGCGCGAGGGCGGCTGAGACTGCGCCCGTGCCGGGCACCGCGTCACTGGGAAGACGATGACCGGGGCACGGGACGCCATGCGGCCGGCCAGGCGACGTCCCGGGCAACGGCCCCTGACACACCGAGGCTGGCGCGGGCCTGTTCTACGTAGCGGCTCCGCGCCTCTCGGAACTCCTGATACGCCTGATCCCAGTTCTGTTCGACCTCCGTGGCGACACCGCGGGCCAGACACTCCAACCGCCACAGGCAGTGGTCAAGTGTCCTGGACGCGGTGTTCGCCTCCGTGTCACCGAGCAGCCCGAGCGTCTCCGACAGCGCGGAGCGGCGCGACTCCAATTCCCGTACCTCGGCCAGCACTTCGGGCGTGGGTTCCCATGGCATGGGTCCCGACACCAGACCCCGGGCGGCAGCGATCATCTGGTAACGAGCCGCCAGCTCTTTCACGGCGTGGGCGTACTCGGCATAGGCCGTCAAGCGGTGCTCGTCCCAGCGCACAGACTGTTGCCTGCGCCACCTCGTCCGCTCGTTCAAGCTGCTCACCAGGAACGACATGGCAGCCCCCAGGGCGACGCCTACGAGCGGAAGTATCTGGCCGGACAGACTCACCATGGACTCCCGATCGGGTAGCACAGCAATGTACGCATTCCTTTCCACCAACAGCGTGCCTACGGCTTGTAGGCGAGGGCGGCGTGAATGCAGGAGTCGGCCTCGTCCCCCGGCCGGGCGTCCGCGTCCGGCCGCCAATGGTTGGTGGCGACGATGCCGGGGGCAAGGATCTCCAAGCCGGCCCGTTCCAGGAATCCCGCGATGGTGGCCTTGTCTCGCGGTGTGACGGTCACGCCGCCCTCCGCGTACAAGGAGGTCAGGAGTTCCACGGTGCGCCGGTCGCCGTCATAGTCGTGGGTGCCCTGCGAAAAGACCACATAGCTGCCACTCGGCAGCTCTCCGACCAGCCGCTCGATGATGCCGGCCGGATCGTCCTCGTCCTCGACGAACAGGAAGACCGAGGCCAGGAGCAGCCCGACAGGCCGACCGAAGTCGATGCTCCTCCTCACGACCGGGGAGCGCAGGATCGACTCGGGATCGCGCGCATCGGCCGTGAGGCAGCCGACCCGGGGGTCCCCCTCCCACGTGGCCGACAGCCTCGCCATGACCGCCTCGTCCCGATCGACGTAGACGACCTTGCAGGTCGGGTCGACGGCCTGCGCCACCTCGTGGACGTTCGGTGCGTGGTCCAGCCCGGAGCCGATGTCCAGGAACTGCCGGATGCCGTACTGCTCGGCGACGGTACGCACCGCCCGCAGCACAAAGAGACGCTGGTTGCGTGCGATGAAGCCGACGTTGGGCACCTGCTGCTGTATCCGTTCGGCCAGTGTCAGTCCTCGGCCCGCGCCGTCTTTCTCGTCGTCCAGGAAGTGCGCGTACAGCCGTGCCGCGTGCGTGGCGGCTGGGGTGTCATGAGAAGTCATGCCGCTCTCCAGTGGTCTCGCTCTCTTCGGCACCGTGGGTACGCCAGCGGTCACCGAACCGTCAGCACGATCCTTCCCGTGGCCCGGCCGGATTCGCTCAGCTCGGCACCGCCACGTACATCGGTCATGCGTGTTCATGCATGTGCAGGCTGAGCGCGCTGGGCCCATTTCGGCGTCCAGATGCCGTTGTCGGCGCGGCCGGGATACGCGGAGGTGAGATGGTGGCGCAGGGCGGCCAGGGCGGGGTGGGGGTTGTCGGTGCGCCAGACCAGGGAGTGCGGGTAGACCGGGGTCGGTTCCTGGAGGGGGATGCGTCGCAGGTCGTGGCGGGCGGGCCAGACGAGCGGGGTCTGCTCGCTGACGAACGTGGCCAGCGTCGAGGAGTCCGCGATGGTGTCGAGCAGATGCTCGACACCGAAGTTCGGGCCGACCGCGTCGATGGTGAGACCGAACGTGGCGGCGAGTTCGTCGTAGTAGGCGGCCCACTCGGTGCCGGGCATGTTGCCGGGCATCCAGATCCGGCGCCCGGCGAGCTGGGCGGGAGCGATCGCGGGGGCGCCGGCGAACTCGTGGGCCGGCCCGGTGAACAGGTACAGCGGTTCGTCGAAGACCGGAGTGGCCTCGATTCCGTCGGGGAGCTGCCGGCCCGGCATGGTCACGGCGCGGAAGGTCGCGTCGATCGTCCCGGACCGGACGGCGGCGATGGCCGTGTCGAAATCGAACAGGTTCAGGACATCGAGCTCGGTCTCGGGATGCGCGCGGTGGAAGTCGCGCAGCAGACCCGCCACCGAGACCCGGTAGCGGATCACGTCGACCCGCAACGCCCGGCGCCCGGGCCGCACGGACGCGGCCGCCCGTTCCTCGGCTTGGAGGAGAGCGCGGGCGTAGGGCAGGAACGCCTGCCCGTCGATGGTGAGCCGGGCGCCGCGGGCCGTACGGCTGAACAACTGCACACCGAGGTCCTTCTCCAGCACGGCGACGCGCTTGGACACAGCCTGTGGAGTGATCGACAGGTTGGCGGCGGCTTCCTGGAACTGTCCCGCGTCCACGGCGGCGACGAAGGTGCGCACGGCAGTGAGATCCATGCCGCCCATCCTAGATGGACAACCAATCGTTGAGCCTGAGCACCGAAATAGTTGTTTGATTCCAGTACGCCACGCTCGTTTTGATGTCTCCGATCAACCTGTGGTTTGGCAACCAGCGCGGCAGGAGGCGACCCATACATGCCGGATTCCTTCGTTCATCTCCACAACCACACCGAGTACTCGATGCTGGACGGCGCGCAGAAGCTGACGCCGATGTTCGGCGAGGTGGCCCGGCAGGGGATGCCCGCGATCGCGATGAGCGACCACGGCAACATGTTCGGTGCCTATGAGTTCGCGCAGGTCGCGAAGGGCTTCGAGGGGATCAGGCCGATCATCGGCATCGAGGCGTACGTGGCGCCTTCCTCTCGGTTCGGCCGGAAGCAGGAGTTCTGGGGGCCGGGAGGCCGTCGCGCCACGAGCGCGGACGGCGAGGGATCGAAGGATGTCTCCGGTGGCGGCCGCTTCACCCACATGACCATGTGGGCGCGGAACAGCCAGGGCCTGCGGAATCTGTTCTGGCTCAGCACGCAGGCCAGCTATCAGGGTCAGTTCCCCGCCGGAAAGCCGCGCATGGACCGGGAGTTGATCGCCGAGCGGCCGGACGGCGTCATCGCCACCACCGGCTGCCCGTCCGGCGAGATCCAGACCCGCCTGCGGCTGAACCAGTACGACGAGGCGAAGGCTGCCGCCGCGGCCTACCAGGAGATCTTCGGCCGCGAGAACTACTTCCTGGAGCTGATGGACCACGGTCTGGACATCGAGCGTGAGGTCCGCGAGGGCCTGCTGCGGCTGGCCACGGAACTGAACCTTCCGCTCCTGGCCACCAATGACGCGCACTACGTCACCGAAGACCAGGCCGACGCCCACGACAGCCTGCTGTGCATCGGCGTCGGCAAGAACAAGGACGACCCGGGCCGCTTCCGTTTCAACGGCTCCGGCTACTACCTCAAGACGGCCGCCGAGATGCGCGGCCTGTTCTCGGAGCTTCCGGAGGCCTGCGACAACACCCTGCTGATCGCCGAGGGCGTCGAGTCCTACGACGAGGTGTTCGACTACGTCGACGAGATGCCGCGGTTCCCGGACGTGCCCGAAGGCGAGACCCAGGAGTCGTGGCTGCGCAAGGAAGTCCTCAAGGGGCTGGCGATGCGCTACGGAGACCCGGTCCCCCAGCACATCCTGGATCGCTTCGAGACCGAGATGTCGGTGATCGGCCCCATGGGATTCAGCTCCTACTTCCTCGTCGTGGCGGACATCTGCCGCCACGCCCGGGAGAACAGGATCCCGCTCGGTCCCGGCCGGGGTTCGTGCACCGGCTCGATCGTCGCCTACGCCACCCGCATCACGGAGCTGTGCCCCCTGCAACACGGCCTGCTGTTCGAACGCTTCCTGAACCCCGAGCGCATCAACCCGCCGGATGTCGACCTCGACTTCGACGACCGTCAGCGCGACCGGATGGTCCGCTACGTCACCGAGAAGTACGGCGAGGAGTACACCGCGATGGTGAACACGTTCGGCAAGATCAAGGCCAAGAACGCGATCAAGGACTCCTCGCGCATCCTCGGCTATCCCTACGCCCACGGCGAGCGGATCACCAAGGCGCTCCCGCCGGACCAGAACGGCAAGTCCGCCCCGCTGGCCGCCATCTTCGATCCCTCCCACGAGCGATACGGCGAGGCCGGGGAGATCCGGCAGATGTACGACAACGAACAGGATGTGAAGCGGGTCCTCGACACCGCCCGCGGGGTGGAGGGCCTCACCCGCGGCACGGGAGTGCACGCCGCGGCGGTGATCCTTTCCAAAACGAAGCTCACCGACCGCATTCCGCTGCACATGCGTGCCTCGGACGGCGTGAAGATCACCGGCTTCGACTACCCGTCCTGCGAGGCCATGGGCCTGATCAAGATGGACTTCCTGGGGCTGCGGAACCTGGGCGTCATCGACCAGGCCATCGAGAACATCCGCGAGAACCGGGGCATCAGCCTGGCCACCGTGGATCCCCTGGACGGCGACCCGTCCACCGTCGTGATCCCTCTGGACGACGCCACGACATACCGGCTGCTGGCCGAGGGCAACACCTTCGGTGTCTTCCAGCTCGACGGCGGCGGCATGCGCGTCCTGCTGAAGCAGATGGAACCCACCCGCTTCGAGGACATCGCCGCGGTCAACGCCCTCTACCGGCCCGGCCCCATGGCGGCCAACGCGCACACCAACTACGCGCACCGCAAAACCGGCCGCCAGGAGATCACCCCGATCCACCCCGAGCTGCGCGACGCTCTGGAGCCGATCCTCGGCAACACCTTCCATCTGCTCGTCTACCAGGAGCAGATCATGGCCATCGCCCGGGAACTGGCCGGGTACACCCTCGGCGGCGCCGACCTGCTGCGCCGTGCGATGGGCAAGAAGAAACCGGAGGTACTGGCCGCCGAGTGGGACAAGTTCCACTCCGGCATGCGCGGCAATGGGCACGGCGAGGAAGCCATCAAGGCCCTGTGGGACGTCATGCTCCCGTTCTCCGGCTACGCGTTCAACAAGTCCCACACCGCCGGCTACGGCCTCGTCTCGTACTGGACCGCCTACCTCAAGGCCAACTACCCGGCCGAGTACATGGCCGCCCTGCTCACCTCGGTCGGCGACGACAAGGACAAGGCCGCGGTCTACCTCGCCGACGCCCGCAAGAACGGCGTCCGCGTCCTCCAGCCGGACGTGAACGAGTCCGTCGCCGAGTTCACCGCCGTCGGCGACGACGTACGGTTCGGGCTGCGATCCGTACGCAACGTCGGCGACAACGTCATCGAGGCCGTTGTCGAAGCGCGCCGGAGGGGGAAATTCACCTCCTTCTCCGATTTCCTCGGCAAGGCCGACCTGCCCGCGCTGAACAAACGAGCCGTGGAATCCCTGATCAAGGCCGGCACCTTCGACTCCCTGGGCCATTCCCGCAAGGGCCTCACCGCCGTCCACGAGGACGCCATCGACACGATCATCCCCGTGAAGAAGGCGGCGAGTTACGGACAGGACGACCTCTTCGCCGACCTGGGCGGCGAGGGAAGCGGCGAACCGGCCTTCGGTCTCGACTTCCCCATCGACGAGACGGAGTGGCCACGCCGGCAGCTCCTGGCGACCGAACGCGAAATGCTGGGCCTGTACGTATCGGCCCACCCGCTGGACGGCGCCGAGCACGTCCTTTCCCGGGCACGGGACTGTTCCATCGCCGAACTGCTCGCCTCCGGCCGCACCACCGGGGACGTACAGCTCTCCGGGCTGATCACCGGCATTCAGCTCAAGATGACCAAACAGGGCAACGCCTGGGCCATCGTGAACCTCGCGGACCGTGACGCCGGCATCGAAATTCTCTTCTTCCCCGCCGCATACCAGCTCGTGCAGCACGCGCTGGCCGAGGACAACGTCATCGCCGTCAAGGGAAAGGTCGAAGACAGGGACGGAACCATGAACATCTTCGGTCGCGAACTCTCCGTCCTCGACATCTCCTCCGCCGAGATCGGCGGCAGGCCACCCGTGAGGCTCTCGCTCCCCTCGCACCGCGTCACCGAACAGTCCGTCAAAGAGCTCAAGCGCATCCTCGCGGCCCACCCGGGCGACAACCCCGTACACCTCAGTGTCCGCGGCGCGCGCAAGACCACCGTCTACGCCCTCCAGGCCACGGTGAACCCCACGACCATCGCCTCCGATGTCAAAGGCACCTTCGGAGCCGACGCCTGGCAGGGCATCGCATGAGCCCCACGGCGGCTCCGGTCGCCGGATCGTGCTCGGCCAGTACCTCGGCTTCGCCGCCATCCTCGCCGCCGCCGTCGCCGCCGCGTTCGGCGCGACCTTCCTGCCCGAGGCGGCCATCCCCTACCTCGGACTGCTGCCCCTCGCTCTCGGCCTCAAGGCGGCGTGGCAGGCATGGCGGCAACGGAGTGACGAGGACGACGAGCGGCGGCCGACCGCGGACGGCCCGAAGACGCTGGAAGTCGCCGCGGTCACCTTCGCCAACGGCCTGTAGCGCGAGGTCAGAGCCACATCGGGCGGTCCGTGCCCCAGAGCGTGGGCGGGTGGGACCAGTCGCGCGGGGCGTCGGCGTGGCCGAGGGGTGGGCGGGCGTAGCGGAGGCGGCCGTACGGGGCGGGGCGCTCGGTCAGCCAGGGGGTGGGGTCGTAGGCGTCGCCGGGCGGGGTGGTGGGGGTGGCGGGAGTGATGCCGTGCATCAGCCAGGAGGCCGTGGCGGTCAGGGAGAGGCGCAGGTGGCGTCCGCCGCCGCTCTCCTGGCCCTCGGTCAGTGCGCGCAGGACCGCCGCGGCGAGCAGATAGCCGGTGCCGTGGTCCAGGGCCTGGGCGGGGAGTGCGCCGGGGTGGCCGTCGGGGGCGGCTTCGAGGGCGGCGATGCCGCTCGCGGCCTGGACGAGGCTGTCGAAGCCGCGCCGGTCGGCCCAGGCGCCGGACCAGCCCCAGGCCGACACCTGGGCGACGACGAGTCCTGGGCGGCGCTCCAGCAGGGCGTCCGGGGCGAGGCCGAGGCGCTCGAGGGCGCCCGGGCGGTAGCCGGTGACCACGGCGTCGGCGTGGGCGAGGAGTTCGTCGAAGGTCTGCCGGTCCCGGGGGTCGGCGAGGTCCAGCCGGGTGGAGCGCTTGCCGAAGCCGGTGTCGGCGTGGGCGTCCGGGGCCTCCGGCAGGCGCGGGGAGTCGACACGCAGCACATCGGCGCCGAGCAGCGCCAGGGTGCGGGTGGCCACGGGCCCGGCGATGACGCGGGTCAGGTCGAGGACCCGTACGCCGCTCGCGGGGAGGGGCGCGGGCGGCAGCGGGCGGGGGGCGGCGTCGCCGACCTGCCGGGACTCGATCAGCGTGGGTGCGGCTCCGGGGGCGGTCTGTGCGGGGGGCGCTACGGCCACGGCCAGGCCGCCCGCCTCGTACACCGTCTCCTGGATCCACTGCGCCGGGCGGCCCGCCAGCTCCTCCGCAAGGCGCTTGGCGAGGGCGTTCTCATCGCCTTCGTCCGCGATGCCGAGGGCGGCCAGCAGGCGGGCGCGGTGGTGCGGGTAGTTGGCGTGCGTGCGCACCCAGCCGTCGGCCGCGCGCCAGAAGCCGGACAGCGGCGCGAAGTTCACCGGCTTCCGGCCGTCGATCCGCAGATGCCGCTCGCTGACGAAGGCCGTGCCGACCGCGGCCTCCGACACCCGTACGGCGGACACCGCTCCCCCGGACCGCCGCGCCGCGAGCTCGGCGGCGGCAAGCGAGCACGCGCCGACGGTGGCGCGGGCCAGCTCCCGTACGGGCAGGCGGGAGGGCAGCACCCCGTCGGCCGGGACGTACGACACCGTCTGGAGCAGTTGCGGCGCGCCGCCCAGGGCCGCCCATGCGTGGGCGGTCGCCGCGTCGATTCGCTGGGTCATACGATCATTGTGCTCGGCGCGGGCAGGAAGACGCGGCCACCATCCGTGAGCTGACGCACACCGCCCAGGGTTCAGCCCGTCATCAGCGCGACCAGCGGAAGCAACGGAACCGCTTGAAATACCGCGGCTCGTCGCAACCGGGCGCACCACAAGGCGACGCCGATGATCACCACCGCACCGCACGCCGTGCCCAGCTCGGCCAGTGGCGGCTCGTACGGCTCGCCCTGGTTGTCCGCGTTCGCCGCCCACCCGGTCATCCCGACCGCCAGCCATCCGTAGCCCACGGCCAGGGCGTTGACCGGCAGCAGCGCGAGCACCGCGACCGTGTTCCTCATGCGGGTCATCCTCACCCCGGACATGGGCGAGCGCATGAGTATACGTACTTATTGACGTATTGACCCCGTCCGGTCGGCCTCGCCCTGGCCCATGGGGAGGCGCCCGATCTGCTCGACCCCGAGGGGCATATCCGGGCCGGTTACGGGGAGCGCGGGCTCTTCCTCGTCCGCCCCGATGGGTACATCGGTTTCGCGCGGACGAGGAAGCCGGGCTACGGGACTATCTGGCCGGACTCGGCGGCCAGGAGGTGTCCGGGGGATCTTTTCCCGCCCCGCCCCTTCCCCCGGAGCCGCATATCGGCAGGGGCCGGGAAGGGGCGGGGTGAGGCAGTGTCCGAGCGGCGGTCGATATGCGGCTCCGCCGCGCGGGGCTCCGCCGCGTGGGCCCGCCGCAGGCGTCAAGATCCGCCGGACAGGGCCTACGCCGCGCCCGCCTGACGGTAGAGATCCAGCGCCTCGTTCCCGAGCGTCGGGTGGTACTCGTTGTTGCCGGCGCTCACGCTGATGTTGCCGATGAGATAGCCGCCGCCGTTCGAGGTGTTGAAGTCGGCCAGGAAGCCGCCGCCGCTCGAACCCCCGGTCTGTACGCAGTCGATGCCCCACATCGTGGAGCCGGGCCGCCCCGCGTCGGGGTATTCGTCGCCCTCGCAGTGGTTCAGGCGCTCGCCGTTGCCCTCCGCGGCCGAGCCGCCGTAGCCGAAGGAGTGGACGTGGCGGCCGGTGGGCGAGTTGAAGGCGATGCCCTGGGCGCCCACGGTGTCGACCAGCGAGCGCCCGCTCACCTGGCCCATGACGGCGTAGGCGAGGTCCCAGTTGGCGTCGCCGCGCGTGGAGACGTACTGGCCGAGGTGGAAGAGCGACCTGGCGGTGAAGGTGCCGAAGGGGCGGTTGCCGTTGGCGTAGCCCGGGATGAAGACCCAGTTGCGGTAGACCTCGCCGGTGCCCGCGTCGACGACGCAGTGGCCGGCGGTGAGGACGACGGACTTGTTGTCCGCGTTGGCGACGGTGGCCGAGCAGGCGAACGTGCCCCCGGACGCGTTCTGGAAGAACACCTTGCCCGCCGTGGTGCTGATCAGGCCGCCCCCGGTCCAGGGGGTGGGCGAGGAGGCGGCCACCGAGGGGGCGGCGCCCGAGGGCGACACGGATTCGGGCGCGGACACCGGGGGGATCGTCACCCGCGGTCCGGCCGCCGACGGTCCAGCGGCCGACGACCGGGCGTCCGTGGTGCCGGTCTGCCGCGGCCCGGTCATGTCCCGCGCGGTGCGGAGGCGTTCGGCGGTCCAGAAGCGCAGCGCGGACCGCTGCTGCTCAGCGGAGAAGGAGGTCTCCTGCGCGGGCCCGGGCGGCGGGGGCGGCGCGGGAGCGGCCTGGGCGGTACCGAGGGTCCAGCCCATGGCGGCGACGGTTATCGCGCTCAAGAAGGTGATGGCACGTCTCATGGAAGGGGCTCCACGTCCGTTGAGGAGGGGGTGCGTGGTGCGTTCTGACTTGCCGCGCGAGCTGACCCGACAACGTTGTCCAACCCGCGCCGCGGAAAGCCTGCCACGATTGGCCTAGACATGTCCATGGCATGCGGCGCATCCGCGTCCGCATCCGCGTCCGCAAACGGCGGACGGCGTGGCGGAGTCAGCTCCGCCACGCCGCCCGCTCCGTACGGCTCAGCTCTACTTCTCGCCGAACTCCAGCAGCACCTTGCAGGAGCGGCTGCGGTCGGCGGCCAGCGCGAAGGCGTCGACCGACTCCTGCACCGGCCGGACCGCGCTGATCAGCGCCTCCAGGGACGGCTCGGCCGCCAGCAGCCGCAGGGCGTCGTCGAACTCCGTGTGGAAGCGGAACGCCCCGCGCACCTCGATCTCCCGGCTGACCAGCAGGTTCCCCGCGATCGGGCTCTGCCCGGGCGGCAGCATGCCCAGCTGTACGACGACGCCGCCGCGCCGTATCCGGCGCACACAGGTGTCCAGGCCGGCCGCCACACCGGACGCCTCGATCGCGACGTCCACCTCGTCGTCCGGCCAGTTCGGGTCGTCCGGGTCGTCGGCCCGTACGCACGCGGTGGCCCCGGCCGAGGCCGCGAACTCCAGGGCGCGCGGCAGCAGATCGGTCACCGTGATCTCTGCGGCGCCCGCCGCCCGCGCGGCGGCCACGACCAGACAGCCGATCGGCCCGGCGCCCGTGACCAGCACCCGACGGCCCTTGAGGTCACCGGCGCGCCGCACCGCGTGCAGGGCGACCGACAGCGGCTCCGCGAGCGCGGCGCGGCGCAGGTCGAGCCCCTCGGGCAGGGCCCGCAGCTGCTCCGCCGGGACGGCGATACGGGCCGCGAAGCCGCCCTGGACGTGCGGGGTCCGCGCCGCGCTGCCCAGGTAGCGGGTGTCACGGCAGACCTGGGCCCGGCCGTCCGCGCACTCCGGGCACACCCCGCAGGGCGTGGCCGGATGGACGGCGACGGGCGTGCCGGGCGCGGGTCCGCTCGCGCCCTCGCCGTACCCGACGACCGTGCCGACGACCTCGTGGCCCAGCACCATCGGCTCACTCAGCCGGAAGTCACCGACCCCGCCGTGGCGGTGGTAGTGCAGATCGGATCCGCAGATTCCGCCGTAGCGGATCGCGACGACGGCCTGCCCGGGAGCCGGACTCGGCTCGGGGAGCTCGTCGATCCGCAGATCGCCCTGCCCATGGATCACACAGCCCAGCACCATGTCTCCACCCATACCTCTCCGTGCTCAGAGCACGCTCGTCATGCCGCCGTCTATGTAAAGGATCTGCCCGCTGACGAAGTCCGCCGCGGGGGACGCGAGATACAGCAGCCCGCCGACCAGGTCCTCGGTCCGCCCCCAGCGGCCCGCCGGGGTCCGTCCGCGCACCCAGGCGCTGAACTTCTCGTCCTCGACGAGCGGCCGGGTCAGCTCCGTCTCGATATAGCCCGGGCCCAGCCCGTTGACCTGGATTCCGTACGGGCCCCAGTCGGCGCACATGCCCTTGGTGAGCATCTTCAGCGCGCCCTTGGTCGCCGCGTAGGGGGCGATGCCGGGGCGCACCACCTCGCTCTGGAGCGAGCAGACGTTGACGATCTTTCCGTGTCCGCGCTCGGTCATCCGCCGGGCGGCCTCGCGGCCCACCAGGAACGCGCTGGTGAGGTTGGTGTCCAGGATCTGGTGCCAGTCGGCGTCGGTGAACTCCAGCAGCGGGGCGCGGTTCTGCATGCCCGCGTTGTTGACCAGGATGTCGAGCGGGCCGACCCGCTCCTCCACCTCGGCGATCCCGGCGACGACGGAGGGTCCGTCGGTGACGTCGAAGGCGGCGGTGTGGACGGCGGCGGTGTTCCCCGTCGCCTCCACGGAATCCGCGAGTTCGGCCGCCGCGGCCTTGAGGCGTGCCGGGTCACGGCCGTTGAGCACCACCGTGCAGCCCGCCTCCAGCAGGCCCCGGGCGAGGGCGTGGCCGATGCCCCGGCTGGAGCCGGTGACGAGGGCGGTGCGGCCCGCGATGTCGAAGAGCGGATGTGTCGTCATGGGTGTGTGTTCCCCCATAGATCGCTGGATGGCCGGATCGTTGGACGGCCAGGTCGCTGAATGACCAGGTCGCGCTGGATGACCAGGTCGCTAGATGACCAGTGAGAGCAGCAGGACGAAGCCGAGCGAGACGACGGAGATGATGGTCTCCATCACCGACCAGGTCCGCACGGTCTGCCCGACACTCATCCCGAAGTACTCCTTGACCAGCCAGAACCCGGCGTCGTTGACATGGCTGAAGAACAGCGACCCGGCGCCGATGGCGAGCACGAGCAGCGCGGTGTGCGTGGTGCTCATATCGGCCGCGAGCGGGCCCATCAGACCGGCGGCGGAGATCGTGGCCACGGTGGCCGAGCCGGTCGCCAGCCGGATGCCGACCGCGATCAGCCAGCCGAGCAGCAGCGCGGAGACGTTCCAGTCCTTGGAGACGTCCATGATCATCTGACCGACGCCGATGTCGACCAGCGTCGCCTTGAAGCCGCCGCCCGCGCCGACGATCAGCAGGATGGAGGCGATGGGGGCGAGCGAGGTCTCGACCGTGGACGTCAGCCGGTCCTTGGTGAAGCCGGCCGCCCGGCCGAGCGTGAACATCCCGACGATGACGGCGGCGAGCAGCGCGATCAGCGGCGAGCCGACCACGTCCGCGACCCGCTGGACGCCGTTGGCCGGGTCGTCCACGACGATGTCGACGAGCGCCTTGCCGAGCATCAGGACCACGGGCAGCAGCACCGTGGCCACGGTGATCCCGAAGCCGGGGCGACGCTCCAGCTCCTCCGAGGGACGGGCCGGGATCAGCCGGTCGGGCGGGGTGACATCCACCCAGCGGGCGGCGACACGCGCGAAGAGCGGCCCGGCGATCACGACAGTGGGCAGCGCGACCAGCACGCCCAGCGCCAGGGTGACGCCCAGATTGGCCTTCACCGCGTCGATCGCGGCGAGCGGGCCGGGGTGCGGCGGCACCAGGCCGTGCATGACGGACAGGCCGGCGAGGGCCGGGATACCGATGCGCATCACCGAGTAGTTGCCGCGCTTGGCCACCAGCAGCACGACCGGGATCAGCAGCACCATGCCGACTTCGAAGAAGAGCGGCAGCCCGATGATGCCTGCGATCAGCGCCATCGCCCACGGCATGGTGCGCTTGTTCGCCTTGGCGAGGATCGTGTCGACGATCTCGTCCGCTCCTCCGGAGTCCGCGAGGAGCTTGCCGAGTATGGAGCCGAGCGCGATCAGCACGCCGACTCCCGCGACCGTGCTGCCGAGCCCGGTCGTGAAGCTGGCGATCGCCTTGTCCAGCGGCGCACCCGCGACGGCACCGAGGGCCAGCGAGCCGATGGTCAGCGACAGAAAGGCGTGCAGCTTGAACTTGGTGATGAGCAGGACGATGACGGCGATGCCGACGAGGACGGCGATTCCCAGCTGGGCGTGACCGGCCGACGTGATGGGGTCGACGGGATCCGCTGCCAGCATCTCGACGCTGAGACTGGTCACGGAGGTTTCCTTTGCGTGCGTGTCTTGGCCGTACGTTTGTTTATCCGGCTGTGCCGGGTATGCCAGGTGCGGCCCGGGGACGGGACAGGACGGGTCGGGTCGGGCGTTACCGCTACGGTTCGAGCCGCCGCAGTGCGGCGACGGCGCGCTCCGTGACGGTCTCGGGCTCGGGGGTGATGTCCACCGCGACGCCGTTCTCGTCCGGTTGCAGCGGTTCGAGGGTGGCCAACTGTGAGTCGAGCATCTTGCTGGTGAAGAAGTGGCCCTTGCGGGCCTCCATCCGCGCGGCTATCTGATCGCGGTCACCGGTGAGATGGAGGAAGAAGACATCGGGGGCGGCGGCACGGAGCCGGTCACGGTAGGCGCGCTTGAGCGCGGAGCAGCTGACCACCCCGCCACCCGCGGTGTGTTCGTGCGCCCACACGCCGATGGCGTCCAGCCAGGGCCACCGATCGTCGTCGTCGAGCGGGACACCGGCCGACATCTTGGCGATGTTGGCCGGCGGGTGGAAGTCGTCGGCCTCGGCGTACGGAACACCGAGCTCGGCCGCCAGCCGCTCGCCGACCGTGGTCTTGCCCGTGCCGGACACTCCCATGACGACGACAACCTGGGGGGTCTGCATGGATACCTCACTGTCTTCTCCGGCGCCGTCTTCATCGACCTCGACGCCGCGGCACACTCAACCCCACAGGTACGACGTATTCAAGAGTCCGTGACCTAAAAGTCATACTTATTTGAGATGCGACTCGGCACGTAAGGTGAGCCCATGGACAACCAGGGGCGTGGACTGCACGCACGCGTGCTGGCATCCCTCGGGCCCGCGATCACAGCAGGGGAATACCCGCCCGGCACCGTTCTGCGGACGGACGAGCTGGAGGAGCGCTTCGACGTCTCCCGGACCGTCGTGCGCGAGGCGGTGCGCGTGCTGGAGTCCATGCACCTCGTGGAGTCCCGCCGCCGGGTGGGGGTCACGGTGCGCCCGACCGAGGAGTGGGACGTCTTCGACCCGCAGGTCATCCGCTGGCGGCTGGCCGGCTCCGACCGGCCGCGCCAGCTGCGCTCACTGACCGCGCTGCGCTCGGCCATCGAACCGGCCGCGGCGGCGCTGGCCGCCGAGCACGCCACGCCCCAGCAGTGCGCCGAGATCACCGAACACGCCCTCAACATGGTGGCCACCTCACGCGGCCAGCAGCTGGCGGCCTATCTGGTCCACGACATCGCGTTCCACCGGGTGATCCTCAAGGCCTCGGGCAACGAGATGTTCGCGCGGCTCGGCGATGTGGTCGCGGAGGTGCTGACGGGGCGCACCCAGCACCAGGTGATGTTCAGCGACCCGGACCCGGAGGCGGTCACGCTGCACGTCCGGGTCGCCGAGGCCATCCGGGCGCGGGACGCGGTGCGGGCGGAGGCGTGCACCCGGGAGATCACGGTCGGCGCGCTGCGGGAGCTGGACATCCTGGCGCCGTGAAGCCGTGAAACCGTGACGCCGTGCCGCCGTGAAAGCGCGAGGCGGTACGGGCGCCCGTACGGCACGGGCATACGGGTGCCGTCAGCCCAACCCGGCGGCCCCCGCCCGCACCCCGCCCGGCCACCGCTCGTACCACCGCTGATCCGCCTCCAGCTGCGCGGCGAGCGAGATCAGCAGCGGCTCGCTGTTGGCGGGGCCCAGCAGCTGCGCGCCCACCGGCAGCGTCCCGTTCTCGTCGGCGAAGCCGGCCGGTACGTTCACGGCCGGCCACCCCAGGACGTTCCACGGCCAGGCGTACGGGCAGGCCGCGATCGTCGCCCGGTCGGTGTGCCAGCTGTTCAGCTCGGCCATGGTCCCGATCCGCAGCGGCGGGGTCGCGGTCGTCGGGGAGAGCGCCACGTCGAAGCCGTGGCCGTCGCGCGAGAAGAGCTCCCCGACCCTGCGCCGCAGCGGCTCCTCGGCCGCCCGGGCCAGACGCAGCGGCCTGCCGCCCAGCAGCCTGCCGTGCCGGACGGCGGTGAGGGTGCGTACGTCGAGCAGGGCCCGGTCCGGGACGTGCGAGGACCACTCCCACAGCCCCGCCATGGCCCGCGGCAGGAAGGACAGGCCGACCCCGACGCCGTAGCGCGGCTCGGCCTCCACGACCTCGTGGCCCAGCGCCGCCAGCCGCTCGGCGAGCCGTAGGACGGCGGCCCGGACGACCGGGTCGAGATGCTTGTGCGTGCCGGTGAACGGGGGCTTCAGGGAGAGCGCGACGCGCAGCCGCCCCGGGTCCCGGCGCACGGCGGACAGCACGTCCACCGGCGGCGGCTGGTGCAGATCGCCCGGGTGGCTGCCGGTCGCCGCGTTCAGCAGCAGGGCGGCGTCCTCGACCGTGCGGGCGAGGGACCCGTAGCAGGTGATGCCGTTGAACGCCTCGGCCTCCGGCCAGGTGGAGATCCGGCCGCGCTGCGGCTTGACGCCGATCAGATGGGTCCAGGCGGCCGGGATACGGACCGAGCCCGCCCCGTCCGAGCCGAGCGCGGCGGGCACCAGGCCCGCGGCGACCGCGGCCGCGGATCCGCCGGAGGAACCGCCCGGGGTGTGGTCCGGGTTCCACGGGTTGCGCGTCAGCCCGAAGGCCGGCCCCTCCGTGAAGGGCCACTGCCCCAGCTCGGGCGTGTTGGTCTTGCCCACGACGACGGCCCCGGCCGCCCGCAGCCGCCGCACCGCCTCGCAGTCCTCGGTCTTGGGCGGGAACTCCCCGCGGCACCCGAAGGCGGTCGGCTCGCCCGCCACATCCGCGTCGTCCTTGACCGCGATCGGCACCCCCAGCAGCGGCAGCCGCCGCCCGGCCGCCAGCAGCCGGTCGGCCTCGTCGGCCTCGCGGAGGGCCGCCTCGGCCCGTACCCGCCGGAAGGCGTTGAGCGTGCCCTGCGTTTCGGCGATGCGGTCCAGCGCCCGCTCGACCAGTGCGCGGGAGGACACCTCACCGCCGGCCAACGCACGGACCTGTTCACTCAAGCCTTGGGGAATGACGCTGGTCACGGCGGACCTCCTCGACTCGCTTCGCCCGTGCCCGTGGGCGGGGACCGGTGCACGTGAGTTCGGCCACTCCCGCTTTACCTCACGGGACGCGTGTGCGCACCCTGGGCCGGGTGACGGCTGCCTCATGCCGATCATCGCCGAGTGAGAAGGACACCCGCATGACCGACATCGCGGCACGCCGCGTGCGATTCCGGCACCGGACCGGCGGACCCTCCGACGACGGGCGGCTGGAGTCCGTCCTCGGCTGGGTGCTGACGGTCGTCATCGCGATGCTCACCGTCCAGCTCGGGCTGCTGTAGCCGCGGGAATCTCCTCCCGGCCGAGCAGTCGGCGGTCGAAGAACGCCACGAGGCGAGCCGCGGCCCCGTCTCCGTCTCCCTCTCCGTCCAGATCGGCGACCGCCTTGATCCTCGGGTCGTCGTACAGGGTCCCCAGGTCCGCGAGACGGCCCTCGGACCGGCCGCACAGCCCGATCCTGGACAGGTCCAGCAGGCCGGGGGCGAGCGAGGCGAGCTGGTCGAGCACGAACCGGACGTCCGCCACCCGGTCGTGCGGGAACTTCGCCGCCGGCGCGTCGTCGGCGTGGTCGATGAACACGACGACGTAGCCGTGCGAGGCCAGCTCGTCCACGAGCGGCGTGCCCGGCACACGCGCCTCGCCGACGCCGGGCGAGTAGAGCACCACGGGGCGCGGGCCGACCGGGTCCAGCACGGGCGGGGCGTCCTCGTGGGCGAAGCTCCCCGGGACCCGCTCGTACCCCTCCACCTCGCGGGCCGGGTAGCGGACGCCGACCATCAGCTCGCGGTACGGCCTGGACGGCACCCAGGCGTCGCACCGGTCGCGGTCGACCAGGTGCAGGAAGATCGCGCCGACGGGGTACCGGCCGGCCGGCGGTTCACTGCGGTGCGGCCTACGGCCGAGGGTGCCGATGGTGTATGTCGTCATGTGTCAGAGGATTCCGCGCCGGGCCGCCCGGCACCATGTGGGGAGCCCGCCGTCCTCGGGTGGAGCTGAGTCCACCTTGCCCCGGGACGCGAGTCCCGCAGCCACCCCTTCCGTCCACTGCACTGCACTCCACCGTATGGCATATTGGACTGCGGAGCCCGCAGACCCATAGGGAGAACCGTGACACTCGACGCAGCCGAATGGCTCGACTCGGCCACCATCGACCCCGCCGTCCTCGCGCTGCGCCCCGACTACCGCGCGCTCCTCCTCACCGCCGAGGGGCTGCGCCCCGGCCCCAGCGACGACTTCAGCGAGGGCATGCTCGCGGCGGCGGAGTCCACGGCGCGCGAGCTGCTGGGCGACGGGGCCGTGGAGGAGCACCCGCACATCGCCGCGTGGCGCGAGGCGTTCCGCGCCTTCGGCGCGAAGCCGCAGCGCACACGGCCCAGCGCGGAGGCGCTGCTGCGGCGGGTGGCGGCCGGGCTGCCCCGCGTGGACCGGCTCACCGACATCTACAACGCGATCTCCGTCGCCCATGTCCTGCCGCTCGGCGGCGAGGATCTCGACCACTACGCGGGCCCGGCGCGCCTGGTCCGCGCCGAGGGCGACGAGACCTTCGAGACCACGGCCGGCGGCGAGGCGGTCGTGGAGCACCCCGCGCCCGGCGAGGTGGTCTGGCGCGACGACGTGGGGGTCACCTGCCGCCGCTGGAACTGGCGCCAGTGCACCCGCACCCGGCTGACCCACGCCACCACCCGGGCCATGTTCGTCCTCGACGCCCTCGGGCCCATGGACGACGCCGCCCTGACCGCCGCCGGCGACGCGCTCGCCGCGGCCCTGACGGAGTGCTCCCCGGGCGTACGGATCCACTCCCGCCTGGTCACGGGCGCACGGCAGACGGTCACGGGCTAGGGTCCGGCGGGGTGGGGGCCGCGTCGATTTGCTGCTCCGCAGCGTGGCCGCCGCAGGCGTCAAGATCCGCTGGACAGGGCTCAGGTCGCCTGGGGTTTGGTGTGGAGGACTTCGCGGGCCTGTTCGGCGGCGCGGGCGACGGCTTCGCTGATGAAGTCGAGGTAGCGGGAGATGTTCTCGAGGCGGGTGCCGGCCTGGGTGCCCTGGCCGAAGATGCCGACGCCCTGCCGTGCGATCTCGCCGACCTGGGCGGTGGACCGGGCGCTGGCCATCATGGATTCGTACCAGATGTCGTCGTCGACGATGTAACGCTCGCGGCGGCGTTCGTCGCGTTCCCGGCGGACGAGTCCCTGGCTGTCGAGGAACGCGACCGCTTTGGAGATGGACGCCGGGCTGACCTGGAGTCGCTCGACGAGTTCGGATGCGGTGAGGCTGCCGCTGTCGCTGGTGATGAGGCAGGCCAGCACCCGGGACATCATCTTGGGTGTGCCCGACTGCATGAAGACGGTGGTGAGCGTCTCCTCGTACTCGCGCACGGCCTCGGCGTCGCGTCCGTGTGACGAGGGAACCGACTCCGCCCCTCGGGAGGGGGCGGGCCTGCGCCGGTGGGCGCGGCGTTCGGTGGCGCGGTGGGCCAGGTCGGCGCGGTAGGCGGTGGGGCCGCCGTTGCGCATCACCTCGCGGGTGACGGTCGAGGTCGGGCGGTCGAGGCGCCTGGCGATCTCCGCGTAGGCGAGGCCGTCGGCCAGCCCCAGCGCGATCTGCTGGCGTTCCTGCTGGGTGAGCCTGCCTCCCGGCATCGCGATTCTCCCCGGTGATCCTTGAGTAGTGGTCCCTGATCCCCCCAACGTAGCGTTTCTTGTGTCGGAAACAACGAGCGGAAACAACGAGCGGTGCGGCTCAGCCGCCGCCGAGGTCCCGGGCCAGCTGCTCCGCCTTGTCCCGGTCGAACGACCCGCTGATCTGGACCTTGCCTCCGGTGATGGCCGAGGCGACGGACGGGGCGGACAGCAGCTTGCCGCCGCGCACCATCGCGATCCGGTTCCGCGGGCTCTGCCGCCGCGCGACCTTGCCCGTCAGCTCGCCGAAGCGCGCGGCGTCCGCGCTGTCGAGGTCGATGTCCACGATGAAGCCCTGGCTGTACTGCTGGTCGAGGCTCGCCTTCACCGATTTGGTCCTGCGCACGGTCATCCCGGCGTCCGGATCGACGTGGAGACACGACTGCCCGGCTTGCTCGGCCTGGCCGGTCGCGCCCGTCTGCTCCGTCGGCGGGTCCGTGTACGCGTCGGTGGCGCCGCTCGGGCACGGACTGGGGTCCGCCCGCGTCACGGGGAGCAGCAGCAGCGGTGGCCCGCTCACCACGCCGCCCACGGCGGCGCCGCCGCCGCCGTCACCGCTCGGCGACGCGCCGCTCGCCGGCAGGCCGAACACGCCTCCGTCGCCACCGTCACCGTCGCCGCCGCACCCGGCGACCGCCGACGCCGCCAGCAGCAGCCCCGCCACCGCGGCGCCCCGCGCCCATCCGCTCCTCATCGGCCCACCCCCCGTGGTCCCCGGGCCCCCTGGCCCCGAGTCAGTCCTGAAAGTAGACCAGAAACCGTGACCCGGTCAGAAGGTATTGGCCGGGACGTACGTACCCCATACGTCCCGCAGCGCGTCGCACACCTCCCCCAGCGTGGCGCGGGCGGCGAGCGCGTCCTTCATCGGGTGGAGGACGTTCGCCGTCCCCGCCTCGCTCTCGGCGGCCTTCCTCAGCGCCGAAAGCGCCCTGCTCACCGCCGTACGGTCGCGCTCGGCACGCAGCCTCGCCAGGCGGTCCCGCTGCCGCTCCTCGATGGCCGGGTCCACGCGCAGCGGCTCGTACGGCTCCTCCTCCTCCAGCCGGAAGCGGTTGACGCCGACGACCACCCGCTCGCCCGCGTCCGTCTCCTGGGCGATGCGGTAGGCGTTGCGCTCGATCTGCTCCTTCTGGAAGCCCCGTTCGATGGCGGCCACGGCGCCGCCCAGGTCCTCGACCCGCCGCATCAGATCGAGGGCGGCGGCCTCGACGGCGTCCGTCAGCGACTCGACGGCGTACGAGCCGGCGAGCGGGTCGACCGTGGCCGTCACATCCGTCTCGTGGGCCAGCACCTGCTGGGTGCGCACCGCGAGGCGGGCGGACTTGTCGGTGGGCAGCGCGATGGCCTCGTCGAAGGCGTTGGTGTGCAGGGACTGGGTGCCGCCGAGGAGCGCGGCGAGGCCCTGGACCGCGACCCGCACCAGGTTCACCTCGGGCTGCTGGGCGGTGAGCTGGACCCCGGCCGTCTGGGTGTGGAAGCGCAGCATCTGCGACCTCGGATCGCGTGCGCCGAACTCCTCGCGCATGATGCGCGCCCAGATCCTGCGCGCCGCCCGGAACTTGGCGGCCTCCTCCAGGAGCGTCGTACGGGCGACGAAGAAGAACGACAGGCGGGGCGCGAAGTCGTCGACGGCCATGCCCGCGGCGAGGGCCGTGCGGACGTACTCGATGCCGTCGGCCAGCGTGAAGGCGATCTCCTGCGCGGGCGAGGCGCCCGCCTCCGCCATGTGGTAACCGGAGATGGAGATGGTGTTCCAGCGGGGGATCTCGGCCCGGCAGTACTTGAAGACGTCCGCGACCAGGCGCAGCGAGGGGCCCGGCGGGAAGATGTAGGTGCCGCGGGCGATGTACTCCTTGAGCACGTCGTTCTGGATGGTGCCGGTCAGGTTCCGGGCCGCCACGCCCTGCTCCTCGCCGACCAGTTGGTAGAGCAGGAGCAGCAGGGCCGCGGGGGCGTTGATGGTCATGGAGGTCGAGACCCGGTCCAGCGGGATGCCCGCGAACAGCGTCCGCATGTCCTCGATCGAGTCGATGGCGACGCCGACCTTGCCGACCTCGCCGTGTGCGAGCGGGGCGTCGGAGTCGTAGCCCATCTGGGTGGGCAGGTCGAAGGCCACGGACAGGCCGGTCGTGCCGTGGTCGATGAGCCGGCGGTAGCGGGCGTTGGACTCGGCGGCGGTGCCGAAGCCCGCGTACTGGCGCATCGTCCAGGGGCGGCCGGTGTACATCGAGGGATGGACGCCGCGCGTGTACGGGTAGGTGCCCGGCTCGCCCAGCGCCTCCTCCGGGTCCCAGCCGGCCGGCTCCCCGGGCCCGTACACCGGCTCGACGGGAAATCCCGACTCCGCATCGCGCGCCATGGGTTCGCTCCTCCTGCCGCTCCGGTCGCCGTGGTCCTCCACACAGCATGCGCCGATGTTCGCCGCGCGGCAGCCCCGGGAAGCATGGAAGACGGATAGCAACAGCGAACTGCGAACTGCGAACAGGCACAGAACTGCACAGCGACAGGACCGGGGCACGGACAGGGACTGGGGGATGGGGAGGATGCACCGGATAACGGTGGCCCGTACGGCGCTCGCCACGGCTGCGGTGGCGGCGCTGGTCACGGGGTGCAAGGAGCAGGGCCTGGCCGACACCGGGCACGCGCACGCGAAACCCGAGGTGCGTACGAGCAGCAGTGCGCCCGCCCACGCGGCACCGGCGAAGCCGCGGCCGCACAAGACCTGGAAGAAGCCGTCGCCCAGGGCGCCGCGCACCCACCGGGCCGTGCCGCCCCGGCGGACCGCCCCGCCACCACCGCCGGCGGTGATCGCCTTCGGCACGAGCGGCGAGCAGGTGCGCGAATTACAGGCGCGGCTGCGCCGGCTCGGCCTCTTCGACCGCAACCCGACCGGCTACTTCGGCACCGTCACGCGCTCCTCGGTGCAGGCGTACCAGCGCGCCCACGGGTTGACGGCCACCGGCTCGGTCGACCTGCGCACCTGGAACTCGGTGCGCGGCGCCACCAAGCGGCCCACCCGCGACGAGCTGTATCCGCCGACCACCAACCCGCTCGCCAAGCCCGACCCGCGCTGTATGACCGGGCGGGTGCTGTGCATCAGCAAGACGAGCCGCACGCTCGCCTGGATGGTGGGCGGCAAGGTGGTCTCGGCGATGGATGTGCGGTTCGGCTCGCAGTACACGCCGACGCGGGAGGGGCTGTTCAAGGTCGACTTCAAGAGCCGGGACCACGTCTCGACGATCTACGACACCCCGATGCCGTACGCGATGTTCTTCAGCGGCGGCCAGGCGGTGCACTACTCGGCGGACTTCGCGGCCCGCGGCTACAGCGGTGCCTCGCACGGCTGCGTCAACGTGCGGGACAAGGGCAAGATCGCCAGGCTTTTCGACCAGGTCCGGACGGGTGACAAGGTCGTGGTTTACAAGTAGGTCGCCGACCGACGGGCCGAGGAGAAGGGCGCGGGCAGGGCCGGGGGAACGTGCCCCGCCCGCGCCATATGCGCGGAGCCGTCGGTACGGGGGGAACCTCGGCTCCTGCGCTCGGCCGATGACCAGTCGGCCCGTTTCTTACAGCGTCACCGCCGAAAAAAACGTCACACCCGATTCCGGAACCTCACTGGGCGGGGGTCGAGGCGTCGTCCGCCGCGCCGTCGGTGGCGTCACCGGACGTCCCGGTCTCGCCGTCAGCGGTCCCGGTGGTGCCGTCAGGGGTCCCGGTCGGGCCGTCGGTGGACGGCGTCGCGTCGGGGGTCACCGGGTCGGACGAGGGCGGAGGCGGGGGTGCTGGGGGCGGCGGGGCGCCGTCAGTGCCCGTGCCCCCGTCCCCTTTTCCCGGGTCTGCTCCGCTGTTGTCGCCGCCGGAGTCGCCGGAGCCGCCCGAACCGCCGGAGTCGCCGGAGTCGCCGCCCTGGCCGTTGTCGCCGCTGCCGCCATTGCCGTTGTCGTGGCCGCTGCGCGGGACGCCCTCGTTGTCGCCGCCGTGCTCGATGACCTCGGCGCAGTAGCCGTCGATCGCGGTCACGCCGCCCGCGGCCCTCTCCAGCTTGCGCAGGTCCTTGTCGTCGACGGCCGCGCCGCCGTCCGCCGCTGCCACGTACTGGCGGCAGACGGTGAGCGACCAGCCCCCTCCGTCGGCGCCGTTCGAGCCCTGCCCCGAGGCGTCGTCGTGCTTGCCCTGGTCGTCGTGGATGTCCTCGTCGGCCTCGTCGCCGTCCGCGCCCTGCCCGTGGCCGGGTGAGGTGTGCGCGCCTCCGGAGCCGTACGAGCCGCCGTCGCTGGCATCGTTGTCGGCGGATCCGTCTTCTCTGGGGGGCGTCCGGCCGCCCGGGGAGAAGTTCGGCTCGGCCGACTCCCCGTCGGCGGTGTCGCTGGCGGACATGCTCACCTTGGGGCCCGGCGAGCCGTCATGCGTGCCGAACGGCAGTACGCCCGAGGCCGTCGCGACCGCGAATCCGCTGAGCGCACAGCCGGCCAGCGCGGCGACCAGTCCCGCATGCAGCGGCCGGCGCAGCCGCGCCGATCCGCCCGACGCGCCCGATCCGGCCGAGGGTCTCGTCAACCGGAACGGCCCGAGGGGCGCCGAGCCGCCGTCGGCGCCGAACCGTACCCGCATCGCGCGGGCGGCCCGGCCGATCTGCCCGGCCTGTCCGGCCCGTCGGGTCTCCGCGGCCCGCTCGGCCAGCGCCGCGCGGAACGCGGCCACCGCGGCCTCCTCGCCCGGGAGGGGCTTCTGGCCGTCGGCGGTGCCGTCCGCCGGGACCGGGCCGGACGTCTCGGCCATGGCGCCGAGCACGGCGGCCAGGGCCTCCGCCTCCCGCCGCGCCTGGCGCGACCGGCTCGGCTCACTCGACTCGCTCAGCCCGCTCGCGTCACCTGGATCACCCGGATCACCCGGATCGCCCGGATCGAGAGCGCTGGATCGCACCCACGCAGCCTCGCCACGAAGCAACCGCTCCGCGGCATCGTCATCCAGCCAGCTGTAGCGGTGGTCGTCGGCCATCACATGTCCTTCTGCGTCGGGGCGCCGGAATCCGTCACACCAGCGGACCTCGCGGTCCCTCTGCGTGACTCCCGCTGAAGCGGGACCCCGTCCAGTACCCCGTGCTCGGACCCTTTCCCGGCCTCGAGAAGGTCGGCCAGGCGCCGCAGTCCCCGGTGGGCGGCGGTGCGCACCGCGCCGGGGCGCTTGCCGAGCACCGCGGCCGCGCTCTTGGCGTCGAGCCCGAGGACCACCCGCAACACCACCGCCTCGGCCTGGTCCTGCGGCAGCTGGGCCACGAGCCCGAGCGCGCGGCCGGTGCCGAGCGCCTCCAGCGCCTGGTCCGCCGTGTCCACGTCGGACGCCCGGCCCTCCAGCTCGGTCTCGTCGCCTCCGATCGCCGGGCGCCGCCCGCGCATCCGGATGTGGTCGAGCGCCCGGTTGCGGGCTATGCGCGCGGCCCAGCCGCGGAAGCGGTCGGCGTCGCCGCTGAACCTGACCAGGTCCCGGGCTATCTGGAGCCACGCCTCGGAGGTGATGTCCTCCGCGTCGCCGTCGCCGACCAGCGTTCGCACATACCCCAGGAGGCGAGGGTGGACCGCTCGGTACACGGTCCGGAAAGCGGTCTCGTCTCCGTCCTGCGCCGCGCGCACCGCGACGGTCAGTTCCGCGTCGTCCCCGTGCACGCCCTCTACCTGCCCCACTCGGAGAATCGGAGGTCCAGCGATGCCGTAGTTGAGGCTAGCCGTGGCCATGGGGCGGATACGGCTGGTTCACCGGACCGGGCGGGCCGTAGGGCGGAGTTCCGTACGGAGGGACGGCCGCCCCGTACGGGGCCACCCCGCCGATCTGGGGCGGAAGGGACGCGCGCTGCTCCTGCATCGCGGTGATCTGGCGGACGAGCAGCAGCCCGAGGATGGCCGCCGCGATGGTGACGAGATACGCGAACATGATCAGGGCGAGCGCCGACGTCATGTCGTCGATGTGCCGGTTCAGCGAGAAGAAGCCGGCCTTGCGTGCCTCCCCGTTTGCCTGGCCGAACTGCAAGAGGCCCACGAAGAACGTCACCCCTCCGACGATCCATGTCACCCACCACCCGTTGAGCAGGCCGCGCCGTACGTTGTGCGGCCCCTGCGGGGAGCTGGCTCGCCAGATGTCATTGGCGATCTGCTTGGGGAACCACAGGTTGACGACCGGGGTGAACCAGGACCCGGCGGCCCAGCCGCTGCCGAAGCGGTGCTGTCCGGGGGCGTAGACCTCGGCGTTCAGCCGCAGCCGGCGGAACCAGATCGGCCAGACGACGGCGACCGCGATCATGACCGCCGTCGAGAGGTAGAAGGAGACCGCGGCGAAGTCGTCGGCGTCATTGGCCTCCTCGACGGTCACGCTCCGCCCGTCGACGAGATCCGAGTACACGCCGTACTGGCTCGCCCGTCCGGCGAACGCCAGAATCAGCGCGGCGATGGTCACGCCGAACAGCACCACCAGCGCGGTCGACAGCCCGCGTCGCAGATCCACCCCGCCGGCCGGCATCCCCATGCCCGGGGCGGACGGATAGGAGAGGGGCGGTGCGGGCGGCAGGGGCCCCTGCCCCTGCGGAACATGCGGCATAGGCTGCTGGGGCTGCTGCTGCGGGGGCGGCGGCGGCTGTTGCTGGAGCTGCTGCTGGTAGGTCCCGCATGCGGCGCAGCGCCCGTCGGGGCCGACGGCCACGGCACGGCAGTTCCCACACGGATACATGTTTGGAGTCCCCCTGGGCACATGGCCCCGTCTCAGGCCACGCAAGGAATAAACAACACACCGCGCCCACCGGCGCGGACCTGCACGTTACGGGGATTCGACCGGTCACGTCCAGAGCCGGACCGGGCACCGGACGCGGCCCGGGGCCTTCCGGTCCCGCCCGCGGAGGGACTCGGTCGCGTCCGCGGGAGGTGTGACGGAATCGAGGCGTGCGACGCTGTAGGGAATACGGGTCCTTGGCGGGCCCGTACCGGACGGCGGTCGGGGCCTCTCCTGTGGGGGGTGGCGGCCCCGACCGTCCCTCCGACTTCTCGGACCTCTCTCCGACTCATCCGGTCGCCCCGGTCAGGGGCCCGCGGAAGCTCACTTCGTCAGCCGGGCGCGGAGAGCGGTGAAGTTCTTCCAGCTCAAGGGCGGCTTCCCGGGAGTCCACAGCTTCTGGGCCAGTGCCGCGAGCGGCAGCCTGATGCCGTCGGCCACCTGCGTCGGCGTCTGCGCGTTCGCGATGTCGCACCACACCGCGAAGCGCGCGCCCTGTATTCGGGAGGGACCGGTCAGCGCCGGGTCCTTGACGGGCGTGGTGCCGCGCAGGACCGCCGGGGTCCACTCCTCGTATATACGTCGGCCGGTCGGGTAGCGGAAGTTGTTCGGCTGGCCCAGCACGTAATAGAGGTATTCGTCGTTGAGGTTGACCACCGTGCGCCCCTCGCGCAGATACTCCTCCGGCTTTCGCGCCCCGCTCTCCCGGCCCGTCCAGTACTCGACCTGGATGTCCCGGGCGGGGGTGACCACGCCGCCGGCGAAGAAGCCGTCGTTCCATGCCTTGGGCACCTTGCCCAGCTCTCGCGCGACCGCCGCGCGGGCGTTGAGCCAGGCGGTGGCCAGGTCCTGGATGCGCCCCTTCGGCCCGTAGGCGAGCCGGGCGGCGGTGGCCAGGGCCGGATAGGTGGCCTCGGGGTTCCGTGACATCAGCGCGCCGTACTCGTCGCCGCCCAGGTGCCAGTACCGGCCGGGGAAGAGCGGCGCGAACTCGCGCATCAGATCGTCCACGATGCGCGCGGCGGCCGGGTTCGTGATGTCCACGGCGCCGCGGAACGCGGCCCCGGTCGCGGTGCGCAGCTGGAGCGCGGGGTGTGCGCGGATGACCGCGCCGAGGTGGCCGGGCGAGTCGATCTCGGGGATGACGGTGATGTGCAGGCTCTGGGCGAGGCGCACGATGTTGCGCAGCTCCTGCTTGGTGAGGTGCTGGGGCGCCACGATCTCCGGGTGCGAGCTGCTCTGGATCCGGAAGGCCTGATCGTCGGAGAAGTGCAGGCCGAGCTGGTTGAGCTTGAGGTCGGCCATCTCGCGCAGCCGGGCCTCGATCCAGGAGGGCGGGAAGTACTTGCGGGCGATGTCGAGGTTGAGGCCGCGCTGTGAGCGGTCGGGCCAGTCGCGGATCACGCCCTGCGGCAGCCGGTCCCCGGAGCGCAGCGCCTGCTTGACGGTCCGGGTGCCGTAGAAGACGCCGGTGTCGGTGGAGCCGGTGATCAGGGCCCGGCCGTCGCGCACGGTGAGGACGTACGCCTCGGCGCCGCCGCTCTGCTTGGGGCGCAGCGCGAGCTGGAGATCGCCGCGCCGGACGGGGCCCGAGCTGACGGGTATGCCCAGCTCGCGGGCTATCAGCCCGGCCTCGTCGGCGAGCGGGCCGCGGGTGTCGGCGACGACGCGGCTGCGCGCGCCGGGCCGCCAGCCGGGGCCGGCCTTGGGGGTGAAGCTCCGGACGGACGGGATGGTGCGGGGCGCGGCGGGGAGGGTGGTCGGGCTGGCCGGGGGGCGCGGCGTGGCGGTGGTGGGGCGGGGGCTCGGGGTGGCCCGGGGGCGGCCGGTGGCCGTGGCGGTGGGGCTCGGGCTGTGGGTGGTGGTGGCCGGGTGCCCGCCCTTGCCGCCCTCGTGCCCGCAGCCGGTGACCAGGGTGAAGGCCGCGGCCAGGGCCGTGACGGCGCCCAGTCCCTTGCGCCCCAGTCGTCCACCGCATGCCATGAAACCGCCCCTTCCGGGTGAATTTCGCACAGCCGCCGGACAGTGACTGACACATATCGTTACCTTGAACTGCCGATCGCACCACTTCAAACCCTCGCGCCCCTTACATCCCCAGCACCACCTTCATCCCCCACATCACCTTCATCACCATTCACACCCTTGTACCGCCCGCGCCGCCGGGCCCGCCACGCGTGTCCAAGGAGCCCATGCTGTCCAGGCCCAGCGACTCCCCGCGCACCCCGTCCGCGCCCCGCATCCTTCGCTCTCCCCGTTCTTCCCGCTCCGCCCGGCCGCCCGGCCAGCGCGCCTCCGCCGCGCAGGCACCGCCCGCCGCGACAGGCGATGCCGCTCTGCTCGGCCACCTCAACGCCGCCCCGGCCGGCGTCGCCGAGGGCGCGCTGCTCGCCTGCTGTGGCAGCCGCCGCTGGGCGCGGCTGATCGCGGCCCACCGCCCGTATCCGGATCTCGGCGCGCTGCTCGCCGCCGGCGACGAGGCCAGCTACGACCTCTCCCCCGCCGACCTCGACGAGGCCCTCGCCGACGAGGCGGTGGTCGAGCAGTTGCCGGCTGTCATCCCCATGGACGGTGCGGGGGCGCTGGCCGCGCACACCGCGCTGCGGGCCGCCCACGCCGAGTACGAGCGCCGCTTCGGCCATGTCTTCGTGATCTGCCTGGACGGGCTGCACCCCGACGAGATGCGGAACCGGGTGCTGGCCGAAATACATGCCCGGCTGGACAACGAGCGGGACGCCGAGCGGGCCAAGGCGGCCGAGGAACTGCGGCGGATCGCGCGCGGCAGGCTCGTACGGCTGATTTCGGGCCCTCTACAGCTGTCCGGAATCCCACGGTTCCGCCCCGCCTGATATAGGCCGTACGTGCCTGATCGATCACACTGACGCCCCCCGGGCGAGCGAGCCGACAACACGTCGCTACGATGGCCAGGGCCGGTGGACCATACCCGGCCGGGCCCGACCGACAGAAGCCGGCAGGCCCCAATCCCCGTTTCCGGAGGGTTTTCCGTGCCGGCTGGAACGCTGTATCGCGGCCGGGAAGGCATGTGGTCCTGGGTGGCTCATCGAGTCACCGGCGTCCTCATCTTCTTCTTCCTGTTCGTCCACGTGCTGGACACCTCGCTCGTTCGCGTGTCGCCCGAGGCCTACGACGACGTCGTGGCCACATACAAGAATCCGATCGTGAACGTGATGGAGTACGGCCTGGTGGCCGCCATCCTGTTCCACGCTCTCAACGGTCTGCGCGTCATCGCCGTGGACTTCTGGTCGAAGGGCCCGAAGTACCAGAAGCAGATGCTGTGGAGCGTTGTCGGCGTCTGGGTCGTGCTGATGGCCGGTGCCTTCTATCCGGTTCTGGAGCACACCCTGCGCCAGCTGTTCGGGAAGGGCTGACGCGAGATGTCCGCCGAGACCACCACCCCCGCGACCGACAGCGTCCACCAGTACGACGTGGACCACCCCGCGCCGCTCATCGAGCCGCCGCGCGCCCGTACCCGTAAGACGCCGAAGGCGACGCGCACCAACTTCGAGATGTACGGCTGGCTGTTCATGCGGCTGTCCGGCATCGTGCTGGTCGTGCTCGTCCTGGGCCACCTGCTGATCCAGCTGGTCCTCGACGGCGGTGTTTCCAAGATCGGCTTCGCCTTCGTGGCCGGCCGCTGGGCCTCGCCGTTCTGGCAGGCATGGGACCTGATCATGCTGTGGCTCGCCACGCTGCACGGCGCGAACGGCTTGCGCACGGTCATCAACGACTACGCGGAGCGGGACAACACCCGCCTGTGGCTGAAGGGGCTGCTCTACACGGCGGCAGGATTCACCATTGTGCTCGGCACTCTGGTGATCTTCACCTTCGACCCGAACATCCGCTAGGCCCCGGGGCTGAGGTATCCACTCATGAAGATCCACAAGTACGACACCGTCATCATCGGCGCCGGCGGCGCCGGGATGCGCGCGGCCATCGAGTCGACGAAGCGCAGCCGCACCGCGGTGCTGACCAAGCTCTACCCGACCCGCTCCCACACCGGCGCCGCCCAGGGCGGCATGGCCGCCGCCCTCGCGAACGTCGAGGAGGACAACTGGGAGTGGCACACCTTCGACACGATCAAGGGCGGCGACTACCTGGTCGACCAGGACGCCGCCGAGATCCTGGCGAAGGAGGCCATCGACTCGGTCCTCGACCTGGAGAAGATGGGCCTGCCGTTCAACCGGACCCCGAACGGCACCATCGACCAGCGCCGCTTCGGCGGCCACAGCCGTAACCACGGCGAGGCCCCGGTCCGCCGGTCCTGCTATGCCTCGGACCGCACCGGCCACATGATCCTCCAGACGCTGTACCAGAACTGCGTGAAGGAGGGCGTGGAGTTCTTCAACGAGTTCTACGTCCTGGACCTGCTGCTCACCGAGGTCGACGGCGTCCAGCGCACCGCGGGCGTGGTGGCGTACGAGCTGGCCACCGGCGAGCTCCATGTCTTCCAGGCGAAGGCCGTCGTCTTCGCCTCGGGCGGCTGCGGCAAGTTCTTCAAGGTGACCTCCAACGCCCACACCCTGACCGGTGACGGCCAGGCGGTCGCCTACCGGCGCGGGCTGCCGCTGGAGGACATGGAGTTCTTCCAGTTCCACCCGACCGGCATCTGGCGCATGGGCATCCTGCTCACCGAGGGCGCCCGCGGTGAGGGCGGCATCCTGCGCAACAAGGACGGCGAGCGCTTCATGGAGAAGTACGCGCCCGTCATGAAGGACCTCGCCTCCCGCGACGTCGTCTCCCGCTCCATCTACACCGAGATCCGGGAAGGCCGCGGCTGCGGTCCCGAGGGCGACCACGTCTACCTGGACCTGACCCACCTGCCGCCGGAGCAGCTGGACGCCAAGCTGCCCGACATCACCGAGTTCGCCCGGACGTACCTGGGCATCGAGCCCTACACGGACCCGATCCCGATCCAGCCCACCGCGCACTACACGATGGGCGGCATCCCGACCAACGTCCAGGGCGAGGTGCTGTCCGACAACGACACCGTCGTGCCGGGCCTGTACGCGGCGGGCGAGGTCGCCTGTGTCTCCGTGCACGGCGCCAACCGCCTGGGCACCAACTCGCTGCTCGACATCAACGTCTTCGGCCGCCGGGCCGGCATCGCCGCCGCCGAGTACGCCGCCGAGAACGACTTCGTCGAGCTCCCCGACGACCCGTCCCGGCTCGTCCAGGACCAGGTCGAGGGGTTGCGGAACGCCACCGGCAGCGAGCGGGTCGCCGAGGTCCGCAAGGCGCTCCAGGAGACCATGGACAAGAACGTCATGGTCTTCCGCACCGAGCAGACGCTGAAGGAGGCCGTCGAGGAGATCGGCCACCTGCGCTCGCGCTTCAAGAACATCAGCGTCCAGGACAAGGGCAGGCGGTTCAACACCGACCTGCTGGAGGCCATCGAGCTG
The DNA here is from genome assembly GCF_055569495.1 of Streptomyces sp. NPDC028305. NCBI lineage: Bacteria > Bacillati > Actinomycetota > Actinomycetes > Kitasatosporales > Streptomycetaceae > Streptomyces > Streptomyces sp. NPDC028305. The sequence continues at coordinate 398,710 of NZ_JBVHTN010000010.1, read as the reverse complement.
GGCAACCTGCTGGACCTGGCCGAGGTCATGGCCGTCTCCGCCCTGGCCCGCAAGGAGTCGCGCGGCGGCCACTACCGCGAGGACTACCCGAACCGCGACGACGTCAACTTCATGCGCCACACCATGGCGTACCGCGAGGTGGGCGCCGACGGTTCCGATTCCATCCGCCTCGACTACAAGCCGGTCGTGCAGACCCGCTACCAGCCGATGGAGCGTAAGTACTGATGAGCACCCCCACGCTTGACAAGCCCTCCGAGGCTCCGGAGGCGGCCGAGGCCAACGCTTCGCACCTGATCACGGTCACCTTCCGGATCCGCCGCTTCAACCCGGAGGTCTCCGCGGATGCGTTCTGGGAGGACTTCCAGATCGACATCGATCCGAAGGAGCGCGTCCTCGACGGGCTTCACAAGATCAAGTGGGATCTGGACGGCACCCTGACCTTCCGCCGCTCCTGCGCCCACGGCATCTGCGGCTCCGACGCCATGCGGATCAACGGCCGCAACCGGCTTGCCTGCAAGACGCTGATCAAGGACATCAACCCTGAGAAGCCCATCACGGTCGAGGCCATCAAGGGCCTCACGGTCCTCAAGGACCTGGTCGTGGACATGGAGCCGTTCTTCCAGGCGTACCGCGATGTGATGCCCTTCCTGATCACGACGGGCAATGAGCCGACGCGTGAGCGCCTCCAGTCCGCCGAGGACCGCGAGCGCTTCGACGACACCACCAAGTGCATCCTGTGCGCCGCGTGCACCTCCTCGTGCCCGGTGTTCTGGAACGACGGCCAGTACTTCGGCCCGGCGGCGATCGTCAACGCGCACCGCTTCATCTTCGACTCGCGCGACGAGGGCGGTGAGCAGCGCCTGGAGATCCTGAACGACAAGGACGGCGTCTGGCGCTGCCGCACCACCTTCAACTGCACGGAGGCCTGCCCGCGTGGCATCGAGGTCACCAAGGCGATCCAGGAGGTGAAGCGCGCGCTCATCACGCGGCGCTTCTGATCCCTGGTCGTGGATCCGCTCAGGGCCCCGTCCCCCGGTACGTGAGTTCCGGGAGACGGGGCCCTCGGGCGTCCGGGCCCGGTTCACGCCTCCCGGTTCATGCCTCCGGCCCATGCCTCCCGGTTCATGTCTCCCGGGCGCAGAGGGCGAGTTCACGGGGCTTGACGATCACCATGTACGTCCCGAAGTCATCGCCACAGGCGTCGGCGTAGACCTTGTCCTGGCCCTCGAGCACCTTGAAGATCCGCGCCTTCAGCCAGTCGCGGCCGGTGAAGGGGATCTGCCACCCGCACGGCGTCCGGGCGCCGACCCGCGCCTCGACGATCTCCTCGCCCCACGAGTCCGTGTGCAGCGGGAAACACTGCCCCACCCGGTAGAGGCGCTCCATGCACAGCGCCGGCCGGTCCGCTTCGGCCGGCTTCCACTCGATCTGCCAGGTCTGCGAACAGTCCATCCCCTCGCGCTGTTCCGCGCGGTCGACCACCTTGTAGTAGGCGTCGTCGGCCGCGCAGTCGACCCGCCCCGGGACCTTGTCGGCCGGATACCACGCGCTGCCGTCATGAAAGACGTCGGTGCACTCGCCGGTCAGTAGCGCGGGCTCCGCGGCCGTGTCCGCCGTACTCGTGGGACTCGCCGAGCCCGGCGACGCCGACGTGCTCCCGCTCGCTCGCGCCTTCGGCTCGCCCCCGTTGTCGGAGTTGTCGGAGTTGTTGAAGTTGTTGAACATCAGCGCCGCCAGCACGACGGCGAGGACCACGACGATCGCGGCGACCGCAGCCACGATCTTCCGCCGGCCCGGCCCGCTCGCCCGCCGTGGCGGACCGGTCAGGACGGTGTGGTGCCGGGTCGGCGGGGGCGGGGGCACCGGCGCGGTCCGTGCGTCCTGGAGGACGGCGGCCTCGGCCGGCCACGCCGTTTCGCCGCGCTCCACCAGGCCCCAGGAGCCGGCCGGCGTGCCGCTCTGCGGGCCGCTCTCCCGGCCGGGCTCCTGGGCGGAGGCCGAACCGCGCTCCCGGAAGGCGTCGATGGCCCGCAACCAGTTCGGCGGCAGCCAGGCCGTGTCGTCCGAGGCCGTGGCCGGCGCGTCGAGTTCGGCGGCCAGGACCTCGAGCAGTTCCCGCGGCGACGGCCGGTCGGCCGGGTCGGCCGCCAGACAGCCGCGCACGGGGCCGTCGAGCTCAGCGGGCAGTCCGGTCAGGTCGAGCCGCCCTTGGGCGACCCGACCCAGCAGTTGCAGAACCTCGCCGGTCTCGGCGTACGGGGGGCGGCCGACCGCGAGACAGAACATCGTCGCCCCGAGGGAGAAGACATCGGACGCCGGGCTGCTCTCCTCGCCCCGGGCCTGTTCGGGCGAGGTGAAGGCGATCGTCCCCAGCGTGGCCGTGGTCCGGGTCACGTCGACGGCGTGCGAGATGCCGAAGTCGATCACGCGCGGGCCGCCCTCGGGCAGCAGCACATTGGAGGGCTTGACGTCCCGGTGCACGAGCCCCGCCGCATGCACGTTCACCAACGCCTCGGCGATCCCGGCGCCCACCCACCACACCGCGGGGACGGGCAGCGGCCCGCAGGTCTCCACCAGATGGGCCAGGGAAGGTGCCGCGATGTACTCGGTGGCCATCCACGGCACATCGGCGTCGGGGTCGGCGTCCATCACATTGGCGGTGTAGATGCCCGAGACCCGTCTGGCGAGCCTCACCTCGCGCGCGAACCGCTGCCGGGCGGCGTCGCTGATCGGCCCCTCTTCACGAATCGTCTTGAGCGCGACCAGCCGGCCCCCGGGCGAACGGGCCAGATACACCCGCCCCATGCCCCCGCCGGCGAGCACCGACAGGATGCGATACGGCCCGACCCGGGCCCCCGGCGCAAGCCCTTCTATGCCCCCGTGGTAGCCCGTCATCCCAACCCCCCTGAGCCCGGCGCCGCTTGGCCGGCGGATCGACGGACGCCGACCACCGTCACCTTACGGCTCAAGGACGCCGGAACTCCGTACCCCTGCGTCGGGTGGTCCGCCCGGCTTCGGGACGACGCACGGCGCCTCGGGGCGCTCCCGGCTTCCAGAAGCGCCCCTGCACGCTCGAACTCAGCGCTCCGCCGCCAGCTCCCGTTCCCCCTCGAGCTCCGGCGAGACCCCCGGGTACGGGCGGTCCGGCGGGTCGACCGCCAGGTGCGGCAGCCGCTTGTCGATCGCGCGCGGCAGCCACCAGTTGGCGGCTCCGAACTGGTACATGAGGGCGGGCACCAGGATCGTCCGCAGAATGAACGCGTCGAGCGCGACAGCGCCCGCGAGGCCGATACCGAACAAGGCGATGATCCGCTGCCCGCTGAGGATGAACGCCCCGAACACGCAGATCATGATGACCGCCGCGGAGTTGATGACGCGGCTGGTCTCCGTGAGGCCGACGCGCACGGCCCGGGCGTTGTCCCCGGTGTGCACCCACTCCTCGTGCATCCGGCTGACCAGGAACACCTGGTAGTCCATGGACAGGCCGAACAGCAGCGACAGCATGATCACCGGGAGGAACGGCTCGATCGGGCCCTCCTTGCCGGCACCCAGCAACTCGACGCCCCAGCCCCACTGGAACACCACGATCACCAGGCCGAAGGACGCCACGGCGGCGATCAGGTTCATCGCGGCGGCGGTCAGCGGCACCAGCAGGCTGCGGAAGGCGATCAGCAGCAGCACGAAGCCCAGCGCGACGATAATGGCGATGAACATCGGCAGCTTGCCGGTGAGGACCTGCGCGAAGTCCTTGTAGGTCGCGGTGGCCCCGCCGACGTGCGCCTTCATCGTGGTGCCGCGTTCAGCGGCCGGGACGACGTCCTCCCGCAGGTGGTCGATCAGCTCGGACGTCTCCTCCGACTGCGGTGACGTCGTCGGCACGACCGAAAGCACCGCGATGCCGGCGTCCGGCGGCAGCGGCAACTGTGCGACCTGCGCGACGCCCTTGACCGCGGCGAGGTCCTTGGCCAGCGTAGCCACGGCCGCCCGGTCGCCGGTGCCGGGCACCTCGGTGACGATCTGCAACGGGCCGTTGAAGCCCGGCCCGAAACCGTCCGCCAGCAGGTCGTACGCCTTGCGGCTGGTCGTGGACGACGGATTGTTGCCCTGGTCGGAGGAGCCGAGGCGCAGCGACAGCGTGGGGATGGACAGCGCCGCCATCACGGCGACCGCCACCACGGTCAGCATCCGCGGGTGCCGCTCCACGAACGTGGACCAGCGGGCGGCTGCGCCGTTCACGGCCTCCGGCTCGGAGCCGTTCGCGGCCAACCTGCGGCGCTGGCGGCGGCTGAGGATCCGCATGCCGAGCACGCCGAGCATCGCGGGCAGCAGCGTCACTGCCGCGGCGACGGTGAAGACAACGCTCAGTGACGCGGCGATCGCCACGCCGTTGAGGAACGTCATGCCCATCGCGAACATGCCGAGCAGGGCGATGCACACCGTGCCGCCCGCGAACAGGACGGCCCGTCCCGAGGTGTCGACCGCCTGGACCGCAGCCTCCTCCAGGGGCCGGCCCCGCAGGATCGCCTTGCGGTACCGGGTGATGATGAACAGCGCGTAGTCGATGCCGACACCCAGGCCCACCAGGGTGGACAGGATCGGCGCGATCTGGGGGATCTCCACGCCGTGGCTGAGGAGGATGACCAGGAAGGACGCGGTGCCGATGGCGAACAGCGCAGTGACGATCGGCAGCAGCATGCCGAACAACGAGCCGAAGGCCAGGAACAACACCACGGCCGCGGCGATGATCCCGACAACTTCGGCGATGTTCTGCGGCGGCCGCTCGGCATCCGCGACGGCCTTGCCGCCCAACTCGACCTGGAGTCCCTTGCCCGCGGGCGCCCTGGCGGTGTCCATCATCTGCTCGACCAGGCCTTCGGGCAGATCCTTGCCCTGCTTGGCGAGGGTGACCGTGGCGTAGGCGGTGCGGCCGTCCCTGCTGATGCGGCCCTTGCCGCCCTTGTCGTAGGGGCTGGCGACGGCGCCGACGTCCGGCAGCTTGGCGATGTCGGCGAGCGCCGCCGCCATCCGCTCCTTGACGGAGGCGTCCCGCACCGAGCCGTCCGTGACGTGCCACACCACGGTGTCCGACTCACCGGCCTGCTGCGGGAAGGCCTCCTTCATCAGTTTGAGCGCGCGTGCGGACTCCGTGTCGGGCAGCTGGAGCCGCGTCGCGCCGCTCCAGCCACCGGCGGAGCAGCGGCCGTACGGCCTCGCCCACCAGCAGGGCAAGCATCAGATAGAGCACCAGCGCCAGCCACAGATACCCCGGCCAGGCCAGGGCCTGCTGGAGGGCGAAGGGCGCTCCGGCCCGACCGGAGACCAGCGCGCCCACGCTGATCAGCGGCAGGACCACCGCGGCCACCGTCCCGACGCGCCGGGCGAGCCCGCCCCGCGCGGTCGTGTCACCGACGAGCCGCCGCCACAGATACCAGTGGACGCCGGACAGCAGCCCGACGACGGCGAACGCCACAAGGGCGAAGAGCACGGCCAAGACGCAGGTCCCTCCCCATTCGCGCCACCAAGGCGCCCGTTACGCCACCACTGCTTCTACTGCTTCTACTGCTCCTGCTGAGCGGCGTCCTCGCGGCGCAGCGCGCGCAGACCACGGAACCCGATCACGCCAATCCCCGTCCCCAAGAGAAACGAGGTGATCGCGAGCAGCAGATGCACCCAAAAGTACGCGGTGGGATCCCCGGCGTCGTCGAAAGCGAGCCCGCTGCTGTCCTTCCACAAGTTTTTGACAAAGGTGAACCAGATGGCCCAGCTCCAGACCCCGAAGGCGAGCAGGAACCAGGAAACGGGGCGGCTGAGCTTCATGCTGTCCAGTATGAGCACGCCTGCCGGGCGAACCTCGCGCGGGTCGGCCACTCGTAAGGCCGTGGCAATGTCGCCCGGGGGTTCGACGGCCGGTACGTTCACAGGCGTGCCGACCACCTCCTGCGCCCCGAAGCGGGGCACCGCCGCACCGCTCACCATCGCCTCCGCCACCTCCGCCCTCCTGCTCTCCGCCCTGCTGTCCGCCGCCCCGGCCCACGCCGCCGCGGCCGCCGACGGCTCGGACGACAAGGACAACGCCAAGCCGCCCGCCACGATGTCCACCGTGGGCGGCGAGCGGCTCGGCCGTCCGGGCACCCAGGTCTCGCTGAAGGCGGGCGCGCCCGCGCTGCCCAAGGGGCTGAGCGGACGCTCGTGGCTGGTGGCCGACGCGGAGTCCGGCGATGTGCTCGCCGCGCACAACGCGCACTGGAAGCTGCCGCCCGCCTCCACGCTGAAGATGCTCTTCGCGGATACGGTGCTGCCCAAGCTGCCCAAGGACCGCGAGCACAAGGTGGATCCGTCGGACCTGGCCGGCATGGGCGAGGGCAGCAGCCTGGTCGGGGTCAAGGAGAACCTGACCTACACCGTGCACGACCTGTGGCTCGGCGTCTTCCTGCGCTCGGGCAACGACGCCGTGCACGTACTGTCCGCGATGAACGGGGGCAAGACGAAGACGGTGGAGGAGATGCAGGCACACGCCAAGCAGTTGAACGCGCTCGACACGCATGTCGTCACCCCCGACGGATACGACGAGAAGGGCCAGGTCAGCAGCGCGTACGACCTGACTCTGTTCGCCCGTTCAGGGCTCCAGAAGGCGGACTTCCGGGAGTACAGCGCGACGGCGACGGCGCAGTTCCCCGGGGAGTACAAGAAGGACAAGAAGGGCGGCAAGAAGCGGGAGAGCTTCGGGATCCAGAACACCAACCGCCTGCTGACCGGCTTCGGCATCCCGCAGTACAAGGGCATCGCCGGGGTGAAGAACGGCTACACGACGAACGCGGGCTCCACCTTCACCGGCGTGGCGCAGCGCGGTGACCGGGTGCTGCTGGTGACCGTCATGAACCCGCAGAAGCAGGCGCCCAGCGAGGTGTACAAGGAGACCGCGACCCTCTTCGACTGGGGCTTCAAGGCGGCGGACTCGGTCGAGCCGGTGGGCGCGCTGGTCCGGCCGGGCCCGAAGGGCCTCAACAGCGGGTCCCCGTCGGACGAGGCGGGGAAGAAGGCCGGCGAGCGCGCGCAGGCGGCGGTCTCCCCGGGCGACGGCGGTTCGAACGGGAAGTGGACGGCTCTCGGGGTCACGGGCGGCTCGCTCGTGCTGCTGGCGGGCGTGGCGTTCGCGGTGCACCGCCGGTGGCCGCTGCCGGAGCTGGTGCGGCGCCGCTCGCGCGGCTGAAACGCTCGACTCGGTCAGGCGGTCAGGAGCGCTCGGGCTGCGGGGCCGTCGGCCCGGGCGTCTCCGGCTGGGGCGTCTCGGGCTCGGGCGTCTTTGGCTCGGGCGTCTCCGGCTGGGGCGTCTCGGGCTCGGGGGCCGGTTTGGTGGCGGTCCAGGCGGCGCAGTAGAGCGTCAGCTTGGCTGTGAAGTTGATCCACAGGAGGAGGGCGATGGGCACTCCGAAGGCCCCGTACATGCTCTTCGCCGCGACTTTCTGGAGGTAGCTGCTCAGCAACAGCTTGAGCAGTTCAAAGCCGACCGCGCCGATCAGCGCCGCGACGACGACGCGGCGGCGCGGCGGCCGCACGCCGGGCAGCCAGGTCAGGACGTAGCACAGCAGCACGAAGTCGGCGACGACGGCGGCCGCGAAGGCCGCCACCCGCAGCAGATAGCCGCCGGGCCCGTTCTCGGGGATGCCCAGGTGGCGCGCGGTCCAGCCGACGGCGGTGACGGCGAAGCCGGAGACGGCGAAGGAGGCCAGCGCGACGCCGCCGAGGCCGACGAGCACGACGGCGTCCTTGAGCTTGCGCTTCACCGCGCTGCCGGGGTCCTCCTCCAGCTCCCACACCGCGCGCAGGCACTCGCGCAGCGAGCCCACCCAGCCGATGCCGGTGAACAGCAGCAGCACGCCGGCGACGATGCCGATGGTGGCGGCGTTCTCGATGAGGCCGCTGAGGTCGAGCTGGCCGGAGATGCCGGGGACCTGCTGGGCGAGCTTCTTCTCCAGGTCCCGCATCTGCTGCGCGCTGAGCGCGGCGGCGCCGATCGCCGCGGCGACGGCGATCAGGGGGAAGATGGCGAGGAAGCTGATGAAGGTGATGGCGGCGGCCAGCCGACTCCAGTGGACGCGCTCCAGCGTCTCGTACGAGCGCCAGGCGTGGGTGCGCATCAGCCGGACCATCAGGGGGCCGATCAGTGGCAGCCGGGTCAACCAGTCCATGATCAGCGAGTACCCTCCGGTCGGCTTTCAGTCCCGGTGGCCAGGGTCTCGCTCCCGATGGGTGGTCGGCCCGGATCGACTAGTCCGACACTCGGCTAATCACTCTTTTTGGCGAGGCTGTGGAAACACCCGGCCGAGCGCCCCCGCCCCGCCTGTACGTTCGGTCCCGACGACACCGCTCAGAGGGAGGGCGCTGGTGGACGGGAGAGATTGACCTGACGGGGGACGACGGGGCCGGTGCCCTGCGGGCCGGGGCCGCCGCCGAAGGGGTACTCACGCTCCAGGCGCCAGATCCCGTCCGCACCCTGCTCGTAAAGCGCGAAGCCACCGATCGTCCAGGCCGCCGCGAAGTCCTTCAGCTCCGCGTAGGCCCGGTCCATGGCCTCGTCGTCGATGCCGTGGGCGATCGTCACATGGGGGTGGTAGGGAAAATGCAGCTCGCGGGCGCACGGCCCGGACGCCTCCCGCACCCGCGCCTGGAGCGCGGTGCACTCCTCGACGCCCTCGACGATCTTGACGTAGACGACCGGGGACAGCGGGCGGAAGGTGTCGGTGCCCTCCAGCCGCATCGTGAACGGGCGGCCTTCGGCCGCGACGGTCGCCAGATGGTCCTCGACGCCGGGCAGCGCCGAGGCGTCGACCTCGGTGGGCGGCAGCAGCGTGACGTGGGTGGGGATGCCATGCGCGGCAGGGTCGCCGAAGCCCGCGCGCCGCTCCTGGAGATAGCTGCCGTACGGCTCCGGGACCGCGATCGAAACCCCGAGCGTTACGGTCCCCACTGCGTTCTCCCTCCTGGCCCTCCCGGGCGTTGTGGGCGTCAGCCGCCGCACCGGTGTCAGTGTGGCGGCAGTGCCGCCTTCGCGGCTAGGTTCCTCGGTCCTTCGGCGCACAGGCCCACGGCCCTCCGTGAAGGGGCCCCTGGGCCGACGCCCACTGCCTCTGTGCGCCTGCTCGGGCACGCGCGGGCGAGGTGGTCGCCGAAGTCGTCGTGTGTACTTCAGCCGGTGCTTCGATCAGTGCTTCGCGGGCAGGAAGCCCACCTTGTCGTACGTGCGGGCCAGCGTCTCGCCCGCGACGGCCCGGGCCTTCTCCGCGCCCTTGGCCAGGATCCCGTCCAACGTCGCGGGGTCCGCGAGGTATTCCTGGGTGCTCTCACGGAAGGGCGTGACCCACTCGACCAGCACCTCGGCGAGCTCGGTCTTGAACGCGCCGTAGCCCTTGCCCTCGTACGTGCGCTCCAGATCCGCGATGGAGGTGCCGGTGAGGGTGGAGTAGATGGTCAGCAGATTGCTGATGCCGGGCTTCTTCTCCTCGTCGAAGCGGACCTCGGTCTCGGTGTCCGTCACCGCGCTCTTGATCTTCTTCGCCGAGACCTTGGGCTCGTCCAGCAGGTTGATGATGCCCTTCGGCGTGGAGGCCGACTTGCTCATCTTGATCGCCGGGTCCTGAAGGTCGTAGATCTTCCCGGTCTCCTTGACGATGTAGGGAGCGGGGATGACGAAGGTGTCGCCGTAGCGCCCGTTGAAGCGCTCGGCGATATCGCGGGTCAGCTCGACGTGCTGGCGCTGGTCCTCGCCGACCGGGACCTGGCTGGCCTGGTAGAGCAGGATGTCGGCGACCTGGAGCACCGGGTAGGTGAACAGGCCCACGGTGGCCCGCTCCATGCCCTGCTTGGCCGTCTTGTCCTTGAACTGGGTCATCCGGGAGGCCTCGCCGAAGCCCGTCAGGCAGTTCATCACCCAGGCGAGCTGCGCGTGCTCGGGCACATGGCTCTGGATGAAGAGCGTGCAGCGGTCCGGGTCGAGCCCGGAGGCGAGAAGCTGGGCGGCGGCCACCCGGGTGTTGGCGCGCAGCTCCGCCGGATCCTGCGGGACGGTGATCGCATGCAGGTCGACGACCATGTAGAACGCGTCGTGGGTGTCCTGAAGTACGAGGTACTGGCGGAGCGCACCGAGGTAGTTCCCGAGGTGGAACGAGCCTGCGGTGGGCTGGATACCGGAGAGGACACGGGGACGATCGAGGGCCATGGCACCCATTCTCTCAGGTGTGGAACCGGACTCGGTCCGCCGGTGTATGAAAGGTGTGAGGACTCGTGAGAGGGCGCGGGAGGGGGACCTCATCGCGCGAATGACGGCAGGGCCGGCGCCGGCCGAGGCAGGCGGCGACGCGGAGATCATCGCGCGGGTGCGGGCCGGGGACACCGAGGCGTATGCGGAGCTGATGCGGGCCCACACGCCGATAGCGCACCGCACGGCGGTGCTGCTCGGGGCTGGCGCCGATGCGGAGGATGTGGTGCAGGACGCCTTTGTGAAGGCGTATCTCGCCCTGGGGGGATTCCGGGAGGGCGCGGCGTTCCGGCCGTGGCTGCTGCGGATCGTGGCCAATGAAACGAGAAACGCACTCCGCTCGGCTCGGCGGATGCACACGGCGGTGGGCCGGGAGGCGGCTCTGGGCGGGGCCGAGCCGGCCATACCGGAATCGGCGGACCCGGCGGTGGCGGCGCTGGCCGGCGAGCGGCGGTCCAGGCTGCTGGCCGCGCTGGACGAGCTCAGCGAGGAGCAGCGGCGGGTGGTCACCTACCGCTATCTGCTGGATCTGGACGAGGCGGAGACCGCGCAGGCGCTCGGCTGGCCGCGCGGCACGGTGAAATCCCGGCTCAGCCGTGCGCTCAGGCGGCTGGAGCTGCTGTTGGAGAAGGAGGAAGGAAGGTGGGGAAGTGACGGAGCGGACCAGGGACCCTGCCGCGGAGACTCCCTCGGGGACTCCCACGGGGACGGCCGCGCAAACCACGGGGGCTGCGGCCCCGGGCGCGGGCGGGCGGCTGCCCGACGAGTTGCGGGCGCTCGGGCGCGCGCTGGAGTCTCACCCGCCGGGCGTGCCGCCGGTGGACGGAGAGACATTGGTCGAGCGGGTGATGGCGCGGATAGTGCGCGCCTCGGCGGCCGGTCCCGCGACCGCACCGGACCGGGACGGGCGGGACCAGGGCGGGCAGGTCCGGGACGGGCGGGACCAGGACACACGGGTCCGGGTCTGGGCGGAGGAGCAGTGGCGGGACCTGCCCGGCCTGACGGCCGGGCAGGACTCCGTGAACGGTCCCAGGGGGCCCGGCGTCAGGCGGTCGGCAGACCCGGGGCGGGATAGGCCGCCATCAGCTCGGCGACCTCGGCCCTGATCTTGGCGAGCGTCTCCTCGTCGCCGGTCCCGGCGGCGCCCACGCCCCGGTCGATCCACTCGGCCACGGTGGCCATGTGCTCGGTGCGCAGGCCCCGCGAGGTCAGGGAGGGAGTGCCGATCCGGATGCCGGAGGGGTCGAACGGCTTGCGCGGGTCGAAGGGGACGGTGTTGTAGTTCACCACGATCCCGGCCTGGTCGAGGGCCTTCGCCGCGACCTTGCCCGGCACCTCCTTGGGCGTGAGGTCCATGAGGATCAGGTGGTTGTCGGTGCCGCCGGAGACCAGGTCGAAGCCGCGGGCGAGCAGGGCTTCGGCAAGGGCCTTGGCGTTGGCGACGACGGCGTGGGCGTAGTCGCGGAAGGCGGGCTGGGCGGCCTCGTGCAGAGAGACGGCGATGCCCGCGGTGGTCTGGTTGTGCGGGCCGCCCTGAAGCCCGGGGAAGACGGCCTTGTCGATCGCCTTGGCGTGCACCTCGCGCGACATCAGCATCGCGCCGCGCGGGCCGCGCAGCGTCTTGTGAGTGGTGGTGGAGATGACATCGGCGTGCGGCACCGGGGAGGGGTGGGCGCCGCCCGCGATCAGCCCGGCGATGTGCGCGATGTCGGCGACCAGCACCGCGTCCACCTCGCGGGCGATCTCCGCGAAGGCGGCGAAGTCGATGGTGCGGGGCACCGCCGTGCCACCGCAGAAGATCACCTTGGGGCGCTCCTTGCGGGCCAGGTCGCGCACCTCGTCGAAGTCGATCAGGCCGGTGTCCTGCCGCACCCCGTACTGGACACCGCGGAACCACCTACCGGTGGCGGAGACCCCCCAGCCGTGGGTGAGGTGGCCGCCCATGGGCAGCGACATGCCCATGACGGTGTCGCCGGGCTCGGTGAAGGCCAGATAGACGGCGAGGTTGGCGGGCGAGCCGGAGTAGGGCTGCACGTTGGCGTGCTCGACACCGAACACGGCCTTGGCGCGGTCCGCGGCGAGGGTCTCGACCTGGTCGATGATCTGCTGACCCTCGTAGTAGCGGCGGCCCGGGTAGCCCTCGCTGTACTTGTTCTGGAGCACGGTGCCGGAGGCCTCCAGCACGGCGCTGGAGACATAGTTCTCGCTGGGGATCAGGCGCAGGGTCTCCGCCTGGAGCCGCTCCTCCGCGCCGACCAGCGCGGCAAGCTCCGGATCGGTGGCGGCCAACGCGGGATGGGAGGGAGCGGGGGCGGGGGTGGAAGGGGAATGCGGCAGGCTCACGGTGTCCTCCGGGCGATCGGTCGGTTGGTCCGGTCGTGGTCCCGGGGTGCCCAGGCGGGCGGCACCTCGTGGTGGCTGGAGCGCACCGCTTCCTCGTGGTCTCTTCCACGTTCGCCAGTCACGGTGTGCGGTTCCACTGTAGTCATGGTCCGGTTTCGCCCCATCCGGGCGTCGGGAACGACGACGTGCTGCGGGCCCGTCACCTTCCGAGTATCTCGACGAGGTGATCGTCAAGATGGGCGACGAAGTCCTCACGCCGCCAGGGCCGCAGTTCCTTGCGTGCCTGCCGCAGCCGTAGCGCAGGCACACGCCCGCCGGTACTGACGGCGGAGTCGACGCAGCTGTGCAGGAGATCCGCAGCTCTCTCAGGCGCGTCCAGCCGGATGCAGGCCAGGGCCTGGTCGATGGAGACGATGGCCCGCTGTACCCGCTCACGCGGTGCTCCGAGAGCCGCCGCGCTACCGGCAAAGAAGTCGTGAGCGACCGCCGCGTCTCCGACGTACAGCTCACAGAGGCCCTCAAAACCGCCGAGGTGGTCCCGGCCGAAGCTCGTCAGCGCCGGGTCGTCCTCGCCGTCGCCGTCGAGGTCGTACCAGGCAAGCGACAGCGCCGTTTGCGCGTGCCGCTCGGCCCCCGCCCGGGCGGCCACCTCGGCTTGTAACGCATGCGCTCGGGCCCGCACGCGGACACTGTCGCCCGTACGCGCATCACGCACCGCTGCGTCGACCAACCCACAGGCCGCTTCGATGCCGGGGGTGGAGTACAGGGTGACCAGGGCGTGGCTCATGTGGACGACGGCCCGGCGCCACCGGGCGTCGAGCTGTCCGGCCGTAGCCGTGGCGGCCGTGTACAGCGCGCGGGAGGCTTGGTCGTCTCGGGTCTCGAACGCCAGCCGTCCTCCGAGGGTGTAAGCCTGCGCCGCGACCGTGCGTAGCCCAGGCAACAGGGCGGCAGGGACATCTCCGGTCAGGAGTCGTCGGCAGGACTCGATCACGGGGGCGAGCAGTAGTTGGAGCCGAGCGAAGGGCAGCGAGCCGACTTGTGCGTTGACGTCACCCACGGCGGTCCGCAGCCCGTCGATCAGAACCTCGTCGACACGCGCCGGATCGGTGAGTGCGGCGGCCATGGACAGTCGGGTTGTGGGCCCGAGCAGGGCGAGCAGGCCGGTCCCATCATCAGTGGCCGCGCGGATCAACAGCGCGCGCAGATCGCTCAGCCGGGCCTCCGACTCTCCCAGGTAGGCCAGTGCGTCAAGCAGCTCGGCGAAGTCGCTACCCGGCCCGAGTGCGATGTGCCCGTCGACACCTCGGGCGTAGAGGTGGGCGAGCAGCAGCTGATATCGGTCGCTGGGGAGGATGGGGCGCGTCGTGCTCTCCCACCGGGCCACTGATCGCTGCACGCTCGCGACGGATGAGTCGAGAGGCTGGCCGAGGCAGCGCGCTGTGGCGCTGAGCGCCCGAGCGGTATCGGCCAGAGACCAGCCTCGTGTCCTCCGCAGGGACTTGAGGGCAGCAGCACCGAGGAGGGTTTCGCGCGTGCTCATGACCTCATCATGCCGGTGAGCCGCGTCACACGGGCACGATTAGGTGTGGTTTCCCCTGTTCGGCACCGGGACCCGCGCCGTGGGCACCACCAAGCGGCCGTAGCGCGGAGTTGCGGCCCGCCGGCCGATCGTGGGACGTCGTGCGCGTTCCCCTCTCGATCGGCATCGGCAAACGCACCCTCGATCTACTGGGCGACGCGACGGGCGGGGTCATCGAGAACCCCTTCGACAAGGTCCTCTACTGGCTGATCGCGCCCGGCTCAGCCGCCGAATGGGACATGAACCTGCTGCCCAGCATCCAAGTCTGGGGAGCGACCGCCTACATCGAGGTACCTCCCGCGACCCGCACGACGGGACCCGCCGTCCACTGGCGCGTACCGCTCCGGTACTGCGGCCGCCTGACCGATCCGGCGGCCCTGCTCGCCGCGCTGCGGACCGCGACCCGCGAAGCGCTCGGCCCCCGCGAGGAGGCCGCCCGGTGACGGAGTACTGCTACCGCTGCGACAAACCCACCCGCGAGCCGATCACCGTGCTGCGCGCGTCTGCCTCCGGGCCCGGCTGCCTGCGCCACCTGTGCCCGGACTGCAACCGCCGACGACCGCACCCCGACACCGACCTGTACGAGGTGCTCGTCACCCTCCAGCGCGAGAGCCAGACGACGGCATGACCGTCCCAGCCGGTCCCCGGCACCTGTCCCCGTACTGCGCCATGTACACCGCCGAACCCGACACCACGCCCGCCGAGATCCACGCATACTGCAAAGGACCGGGCGAGGTCCGGGCGGCGCCCATACCGCCCGCGACCCGGGGCGCGCTCATCTTCACCGTCCGCTGTGACTGCGACTGCCACCAGACCCCGCCCATCGAGGCCCTGAAGGCAGACGCCACCTAGACCAGCGGGCCGCTGCCAGTGACTTTGCGGTGAGTTTGAGACAGCGACACGCCGAAGCGACGGCGTGTCGCCGTCTCAAACTCACCACAAATCCCGACCTCGACGGCGTAAGCCCGCCCAAACGCCTCGCCCCGGCCCCCGCTTGCAGGCCAGTGACCGGGACGAGCACCGCGCAACCAGCGCAAGGACACCCCTGCACACCTGAACCCACAGGAACAGCCCATGCGATTACAGCACGCCACCCGCCAGGACCCGGACGACGGCGACACCATGCCCGACACCGACGCCCCGGCACCCGGCGGCCAGACACCCGGCGACTCCGACGACGGACGCCAGTACGCGCACTAGCCACACGACGGCCCCGTCCTCAGACCGCCCCCGCCGGGGCGGGGCCGCTCCCCACCACACCGGAGCCACCCTCATGACAGCGTCACACTGGCACTGCTACCGCTGGACCGGAGAACGCCGAACCTACGACGACGAATCCACACGCCGACCACCACACCTCGTCGTCCACGACATCACCCCCCAGGAGTGGAAGCAGATCGCGGCCGCCTCACCCGGCTTCATGACCGACCACGACAAGGACCCCGCGCGGCAGGCCGAACGGTTCACGGCCGCCGGTGACCGGCTCAGCTGGGGCGGAGACGTCGTCGGCGGCTGGTACCTGCGGGGGACCGGATTCGCCTCCGTCCACGTGGTCGCATGCAGCGCGAACCGGATCCGCCCGACCATCCCCTGCCCTGTCAGATGATCCTGTCGGGTGTCCAGCGAAGCGTCATATCGGGCAGGTTCTCCATGTTGCGATCACCGTTGTTGGTGTCGAGGACGGTGAACCCGTGGCGCTCGTAGAACGCGCGGGCCTCGGTGTTCTGCTGAAAGACGTGGAGGGACACCCCGTCAGGGCTGTGCCGCCTTACCTCATCGAGCAGTAGCGTGCCGATGCCCTGCCGACGGACGTCCGGGCGCAGATACAGGTCTTCGAGCATGTCACCGTCAAGGGCTGCATAGCCGGTGATCTCCGCATCACCCACTGCCACCCAGGTGCGGCATTGCTTGAGCAGGACGTCCCGAACCCATCGGGTCACCTGCTCGTGATCGCGCTTCTGCGGGGGCAGATAGGGCATGGTCGCCGACCGCGAGGCCATATGGATGCTCGCGATCACGGCCGCATCCGCCTCCTCCGCGCATCGGATCCGGGTCCTGCCATCATCACGCGTCATGTGCTCAGCCATTGATCGATCTCCGTGCTGATCTGCGCTTTCAACTCCGCGGGAGCGAAGCTGGATTCGACCGAGGCACGGGCCAGGTTCGCCAGTTCGGCGTCGCCGTACCCGAAAATCTCCCGGGCGTGCTGGTACTCCGCCGCCAACGACGTCTCCCCGTCAGTGTTCACGGTGACCGTCAGACCGGCCTCGATCAGGCGCGGCAGCGGGTGCTCCGCCAGCGACGGCACCAGGCCGAGCAGGACATTGGAGGAGGGGCAGACCTCCAGCGGCACACGGCGTCTCCGCAACTCGGCCACCAGGTCCGGATCCTCCAACACGCGGATGCCGTGGCCGATCCGCTCCGCGTGCCCCGCCGTCAAGGCCTCCCGGACACTGGCCGGGCCCGCCGTCTCCCCGGCATGGTGTACCAGGTGCAGCCCCGCCTCGCGGGCGGCCTGGAGCACCTCGGCGAAGGGTGCCGCCGGGTAGGACTCGTCTCCTGCGAGGCCGATGGCGATCACCTGCGGGTACCGGGTGGCGAGCTTGACGCTTTCCCACAGCCGCTCGACGGGGCGACGGCGCGAGTGGTCCAGGATCACCCGAGTTTGGATGCTGTATCGCTCCGCGCCGGCGGCCAGCCCCTCCAGCACGGCTTGCAGCGGCATCTCCGGATCGCCGACGCGCTCGCCGTGAGCCGCCGCGGTGAAGGTGACCTCCGCGTAGCGGACGCCCTGGCCCGCCTCGTCCTGGCAGAACTCCTCGGCGATACGACGGAAGTGCCGATGGTCGCGCAGCAGCGCGCGCACCCCGGCCCGCTGGTCGGCGAACTCCCCGAAACTGGTGAATGGCCGGTCCTGGACAGGCGGCTCGCCGCCCAGCTCGCGGATCGTAGCGTGGCGGACGGTGCTTTCCAGGTGCGTGTGCAGATGAGCCTTGGGCAGTAGGCGGAGATCTCTCACGGCGGGACTCTAACGACTCCCACAAAATGAGGCTCCTGGATTTCCAGGAGTGGCTCCTGGAAATCCAGGAGTGAAGTGTCGGCCGCCCCGAGCGACCTGGCAGACGCCGGCCCGCGCTGTGCGGTTCCGCAGCGCCTTCGCCCGCTGGCCACCCCGGCTACAGGGAGCACGGAGATGAAACCCCGGGATCTCGGTGAACAGCACGCGCCAATATGGTGGGCCGATGACGTCGATCAAGAAGTTCCAAGTCACCTTCGACTGCGCAGAACCTGAGCGCCTCGCTCGTTTCTGGTGCGAGGTGTTGGGGTACGTCGTACCGCCGCCGCCGGGGGGGTTTGCCACGTGGGACGATTTCAAGCACTCGCAACCACCTGAGCAGCGGGATTCATGGTTCGCATGCATTGATCCCTCAGGTGTGGGCCCGCGGCTGTACTTCCAGCGCGTCCCCGAAGGGAAGGCCGCCAAGAACCGGGTTCATCTTGATGTGCGGGTCGGCACCGGACTCGTGGGGGAAGAGCGCCTCGCCGCACTTGAGGCCGAATGCGCACGGCTGGTCCCGCTCGGCGCGGTACACGTGCAGACGCTGTATGACGGCAATGATTCGTGCATCCCGATGCTGGACATCGAGGGCAACGAGTTCTGTATCGACTGAGGGGCACGCCGAGCTTGTCTACGAGCTGTGGGCGCCGGAGGCGGGCGACGAGGGCGGAAGCAGTTCGCCACGGGCCAGGGCCAGGACGGTCCGGGCCGCGATGCCACCGATGAGGACGGTGATGGCCGCGAGGACGAGGTAGGTGTAGACGAGGTGGCCCGCCGGTTTGCCGACATCGATCCAGTGCAGCGTGGTGGTGGCGACCACGGCCCAGGAGAAGGTGAAGGCCCACGTGCTGACCGTGAACCGCAGGC
The DNA here is from genome assembly GCF_055569495.1 of Streptomyces sp. NPDC028305. Classification (NCBI taxonomy): domain Bacteria; kingdom Bacillati; phylum Actinomycetota; class Actinomycetes; order Kitasatosporales; family Streptomycetaceae; genus Streptomyces; species Streptomyces sp. NPDC028305. The sequence continues at coordinate 380,605 of NZ_JBVHTN010000010.1, read as the reverse complement.
GCGCGTAGAGGGGGATCAGCCGGAGCTGGACGATGACCATCAGCAGTCCGTATCCGGCCAGCCCGGCCGCGATGGAGTCCACCCGGCCCTGGTCGAGTGCGAAGTAGGCGACGCTGGCGATGGCGGCGGGGGCCACCTCGATCGTCATCGTCGGCAGGAGCGGCTCGGGCAGTCGAGGGCGGTGGAACAGCCTTCCCGTGATCATCGAACCGAGGATGAACCAGCAGATCACGCCCAAGCCGAACATGACCTCGGCCAGCCGGGTCTGTCCCACCCTCGCGGCGCTGATGCAGGAAACCAGGCCGCCGGCCACCGTGGGCAGGAAGTAGCCGGGGTGCATCCGGTCCAGTTCCATGTCCCTGCAGACCCACTGTCCGGTGAGCCACCCGCCGAACAACACGGTCAGCACGAGAAAGACGTCCACCAGGATCTTCCCCGCCGTCGGGCTGTACGGCGCCAGCCCCTCGCTCGCCAGCAGCATCGGGGTGATCAGCGCCAGGGAGGCGAACGGACTCGCCACGGGGTCTTCCAGATCGGCTCGGAGCCTCCCCCTGCCGCCGCACACGTAGGCCAGATACCAACCCACCGATACCAGCCACACGGCAGCGGCCAGTCCGATCAGGGCTCTTCCGACGGTCGCCGGAACATGCCCCGCCTGACCAGCGGCCACCCAGCTGCCGCCGAGACCGGCCAGACCGAAGGCCATGCTGAAGATGTTGGGCGGGACGCGCGGTACGGCCATCGCCAGGGCTCCTTTCAGATTCGGCCGGTGAGCCCACCGCTACCCACTGTGCGGCCCGCAGGCCGCCTTCGCGACTTCGCCGTGCCATCTGCGGACGCCGGGAGCCACGAAATGAGCCACGAAATCGGGAAGCCCGGTGAACCGACGGCAGCCCACGCCAGCGGGCCCCCGCGCCGTAAAGTTTCTTCGCAAACCGCCCGGGCGACGATAGAAAAGAGCACTGATCGGCCCCGACACCGAACGGAGCATGACTTTGACCTCAACGGAACGCGCCATTGCCGCCGCCGAGGCCCACAGCGCGCACAACTACCATCCGCTTCCGGTCGTCGTCGCGTCCGCCGAGGGCGCCTGGATGACCGATGTCGAGGGGAGGCGGTACCTCGACATGCTCGCCGGGTACTCGGCGCTCAACTTCGGGCATGGCAACCGCCGGCTGATCGAGGCCGCGAAGGCCCAGCTGGAGCGGGTCACGCTCACCTCCCGCGCGTTCCATCACGACCGCTTCGCCACCTTCTGCTCGGAGCTGGCCGAGCTGTGCGGCATGGAGATGGTGCTGCCCATGAACACGGGGGCAGAGGCCGTGGAGACGGCCGTGAAGACCGCCCGGAAGTGGGGCTACCGGGTCAAGGGCGTTCCGGACGGCCGGGCGAAGATCATCGTCGCGGACAACAACTTCCACGGCCGGACGACCACCGTCATCAGCTTCTCGACCGACCCCGAGGCCCGCGCCGACTTCGGCCCCTACACGCCGGGCTTCGAGATCGTGCCGTACGGCGATCTGGCCGCGATGGAGGCGGCCCTGGACGCCGCCGGTGACGACGCGGTGGCCGTACTGCTGGAGCCCATCCAGGGCGAGGCGGGGGTGCTGGTGCCGCCGGCCGGCTATCTGGCCGGGGTCCGGGAGCTGACCCGCGCGCGGAACGTGCTGTTCATGGCGGACGAGATCCAGTCCGGCCTGGGCCGCACCGGCAAGACCTTCGCCTGCGAGCACGAGGGCGTCGTCCCGGACGTCTATGTGCTGGGCAAGGCGCTCGGCGGCGGTGTGGTGCCGGTGTCAGCGGTGGTGTCCTCCCACGAGGTGCTCGGGGTGTACCGGCCGGGCGAACACGGTTCGACCTTCGGCGGCAACCCCCTGGCCTGCGCGGTCGCGCTGGAGGTCATCGCCATACTGCGGACGGGTGAGTACCAGCAGCGGGCGGCGGAGCTCGGCGAGCATCTGCACGGCGAGCTGGGGCTGCTGGTGGAGAGCCCGGCGTACCGGGGTGGCGTGCGCGCCGTGCGCGGGCGGGGGCTGTGGGCGGGGGTGGACATCGACCCCGCGCTCGGCACCGGGCGGCAGATCTCGGAGCAGCTCATGGACCGGGGGGTGCTGGTCAAGGACACCCATGGCTCCACGATCCGGCTCGCGCCCCCGCTGGTGATCAGCAAGGAGGATCTGGACTGGGGGCTGGACCAGCTGCGGGCGGTCCTGGCCGGGTGAGCGCCAAGGGCCGTCGGGCAGCGCTCGACGGCCCTCATCCTGGCATCACACCGGGAGCGCCCGGCACAGCGCCTCCAGCGCGCCCGCGAACGCGTGGTCGGGCGGGGTCCCGTAGCCGACCACCAGCGCGTCGGCCGGTTCAGCCGGTTCGGCCGGTTCCCCGCCGGGCCGGGCGGCGGGCGGCTCGTGCCGGAAGCGGGCCAGTCCGTCCAGCGCCAGGCCCTGCCAGGCCGCGCCCTGCACCACGGAGCGCTCGGTCCCCGGCGGGATGTCGAGCACCGCGTGCAGCCCCGCCGCGATCCCCCTGACCCGCACCCCCGGCGCGCGCTCGGCGAGCGCCGCGACCAGCTGGTCGCGGCGGCGCCGGTAGCGCAGCCGCATGCCGCGCACATGGCGGTCGTACGCCCCGGAGTCGAGGAACTCGGCGAGCGTCAGCTGGTCCAGCGCGGCCGTCGGCCACTCCCCCGCCTCCTTGACCGCCAGCACGCCGTCCATCAGATGAGCCGGCACCACCATCCAGGCCAGCCGCAGCGCCGGGGCCAGGCTCTTGCTCGACGTGCCCAGGTAGAGCACGCGCTCGGGGTCGAGCCCCTGGAGCGCCCCGACCGGGTTGCGGTCGTAGCGGAACTCCCCGTCGTAGTCGTCCTCCACCACCAGCCCGCCGGTGCGGGAGGCCCAGTCGACCACGGCGGCGCGGCGGTCGGGGTGCAGGGACACCCCGGTCGGGAACTGGTGCGCCGGGGTGAGTATGACGGTCCGTACGCCGCCGAGCCCGGCCAGCTCGTCGGTGCGGGCGCCGCGGTCGTCGACGGGCAGCTGCACGGTGTGCAGCCCGGCGCGCCGCATGACGTCCCAGTGGAAGTCCAGCCCGTACGACTCGACGGCCACGTCCCGCTCGCCCGCGGCCCGGAGCACCCTGCTGAGCACGGCCAGCCCCTGTTTGAACCCCGCGCAGACCACGATCCGCTCCGGGTCGGCCCGCACCCCCCGGGCGCGCGCCAGATAGTCGGCGAGCGCGCGGCGCAGCTCGGGCCGCCCGCGCGGCCCGCCGTACGCGAAGGCGTCGCTCGGCGCCGCGGCCAGGGCCCGCCGGGCGGCGGAGAGCCAGGCCGCGCGGGGGAAGGACGAGACGTCGGGCGAGCCGGGCCGCAGGTCGTAGGCGGGCTGGCGGTGCGGCGCGGCGGCCGGCGGGGTGCGCGGGGGCACGGGCTCGGGCGGTACGACGCGCTGGGCGACGCGGGTTCCCGAGCCCTGCCGGGCGGTGAGCCAGCCTTCGGCGACGAGCTCGCCGTAGGCGTCGGCGACGGTGTTACGGGCGATGCCGAGGTCGGCGGCGAGCGAGCGGGAGGAGGGCAGCCGGGTGCCGGGGGCGAGGCGTCCGCCGCGTACGGCGTCGCGCAGGGAGCGGATCAGCGCGGCGCGCACCCCCGTGGTGCCGCGCCCCGGAAGGCCGGACCGCAGGTCGGGCCCCAGGTCCAGATGCAGATCGGCGCCGGGCCCGGCCGGGGGCGGCCCGGAAATGGCCCATGAATCCTCCATGGAAATGGACCATACCGCTGGGCTACTCGCGCCCTAGCGTGGCAGTCATGACGACCACCGACAAGACACCCCAGAGCACCCACGAGCACGGCCCCCGCATGCGGCTGGCGAAGCTCGCCCCCGAGTTCTACAAGGCGATGGTCGGCCTCGACGCGGCGGCCCGCAAGGACCTCGACCCCGCCCTGGTCGACCTCATCAAGATCCGCGCCTCGCAGATCAACCACTGCGCGTTCTGCGTCAACATGCACACCCGGGACGCGCGCGAGGCGGGCGAGACCGAGGAGCGCCTGCACCTCCTCAGCGCCTGGGAGGAGGCGGCGGGCTTCTTCACCGAGAAGGAGCGGGCGGCGCTCGCGCTGACCGAGGCCGTCACCGTGCTGACCGACGGCTTCGTCCCGGACGCGGTGTACGAGCGGGCGGCGGCCCACTTCGAGGAGGCCGAGCTCGCCCAGGTCATCGCCGCGATCATCGCCATCAACGCCTGGAACCGCATTGGCGTCAGCACCCGCATGGTGCCGGGCAGGGCATGACCGGCACCTTCGCGCGGCCGACGGGATGCGGCGCGCCGGGTGCGACTCGCGTCACGTTCGGCCCGGGTCCGTTCCGCCGGTCGCCGGCCGCGGTCGAGGCGATCGCCGCGGAACCGCGCCCGGCGTAAGGCCATAATCCCGACAAGGAAATACGGCTCTCCCGATTTCTCACCGCAAAGCCGACCAATAACGCCAACGGGATTCCTCCGGAACCCAGCGACATTTAAAGCCGCTGGACACGTCTGCGGGGCGGAGTTATCGTGCACTCGAATTCCGGGAAAACCTGGAAAAGCGGTACAGAAATCGGGGAGCAACAACAGAATGACAAATCTCATAGGGGAGCGCGGAGCGGCCGAACGCCTGGGTGGGGGACGCCGGTTGGCGACCCGTGCGGTGCTGGCCGCGGCGCTTTCCGTGGGCGCGCTGGCGGGCGCCGGGGCGGCGCAGGCCGACGAAAATCCCTCGACTCCGACCCCCAGGATTATCGGCGGCCATGACGCCACCGAAAACTACTCATTCATCGTTTCCTTGCAGAAGGAAAGGAACGGGGATCCGGACGGTCACCGTTGCACCGGAGCGCTGATCCGCAAGGACTGGGTGGTGACCGCGGCGCACTGCGTCACCGAGCCGGGCACCGGCTCGGACCCGTACACGGTCATGGACCCGGCGCTGTTCCACGTCCGGGTGGGCTCCAACGACCGGACCACCGGCGGCACCGTCGCGAAGATCAAGAAGATCGAGGTCGACCCCGGGTACAAGTGGCTCGACGACCGCTCCGAGGGCTATGACGTCGCGCTCCTCCAGCTCGACACCGCGGTGACCAACAAGCCGGTCGCCCTGGCGCCCACGTCGACCAAGGAGGGCACCGCGGTCCGCCAGCTCGGCTGGGGCTACACCTCGACGGCCGACGTCGGCGACGTGAGCAAGCTCCCGGTGAAGCTCCAGGAGCTCGACACCACGGTGCTCAACCCGGCCGCGGAAGAGTGCCGGGTGGACGCCGCGGGGGACGACGCGTGGGGCATCCGCGAGGGCGATGTGTGCACGGACAACCCGCAGGACACCTACGGCCCGTGCAACGGTGACTCCGGCTCGCCGCTGCTGAGGAAGGTCAACGGCCGCTGGCAGATCGTCGGCGTGGACAGCCGTGGCATCGGCGAGGTCTGCGGTTCGACCCCGGACATCTACACCGACCTCCACTACCACCGCTCCTGGCTGACCAGCATCATCGGCTGACCAGGGGCCGGGCAGCGGTCCGGAAGACGTCCTGAACGCACTGCACGCCCGCGCGCCGACACTCACGTCGGCGTGCGGGCGTACGCGGGTCAGCCGGCGAACCAGCGGACGGGGGCCGGGCGCAGGTTCTCGTAGATGTGCTTGGTCTCGCGGTATGCGGCCAGCCCCGAGGGCCCCAGCTCGCGCCCGACGCCGGACTTGCCGAACCCGCCCCACTCGGCCTGCGGGAGGTACGGGTGGTAGTCGTTGATCCACACCGTGCCGTGCCGCAGCCGCCCCGCGACACGGCGCGCCCGCGCGGTGTCCCGGGACCAGACGGCGCCCGCGAGCCCGTACTCCGTATCGTTGGCGAGCGCGACGGCCTCGTCCTCGGTCCGGAAGGACTCGACGGTCAGGATCGGGCCGAAGGTCTCCTCCCGCACCACCCGCATCTCGCGGTGGCACTGGTCGAGGATCGTCGGCAGATAGAAGTACCCGGTCGCGGGGCGGGACTCGGACGGCTCGGGCTGCTCGCCGCCGCAGCGCAGCAGCGCGCCCTCCTCCAGTGCGGAGGCCACATACGCCTCGGCCTTGTCCAACTGCGCGGCCGATACGAGCGGGCCGCACTCGACGCCCGGCTCGGTGCCGCGACCCAGCTGGATCTTCCGGGCCCGGCGGGCGAGTTCGGCGACGAACCGCTCGCGCACCGGCTCCTCGATGATCAGCCGGGCCCCGGCCGAGCAGACCTGGCCGCTGTGGATGAAGGCGGCGTTGAGGGCCTGGTCGACGGCGGTGTCAAAGCCCTCGGCGGTGTCGCAGGCGTCGGCGAAGACGACATTGGGGTTCTTGCCGCCGAGTTCGAGCACGACCTTCTTCACGCCCGGCGCGGCCGCCCGCATCACCTTCGTACCGCCGGCCAGACCGCCGGTGAAGGACACCAGATCCACATCGGGGTGCTCGGCCAGGCGGGCGCCGACGGGGTCGCCCGCGCCGGTCACCAGATTGCCGACCCCCGCCGGCAGCCCGGCCTCGGCCAGGAGCTTCATCAGATGCACCGTCGACAGCGGGGTCAGTTCGCTGGGCTTGACGACGAACGTGTTGCCCGCGACGAGCGCCGGGGCGACCTTCCAGCCGGCCTGGAGCAGCGGATAGTTCCACGGGGTGAGCAGCGCGCAGACGCCCACCGGCTCGTGCACGACCACGCTGTGCACATCGTGGGTGCCCGCGTCGACCACGCGCCCGGCCGGCTCGGCGGCGGCCAACCGGGCGAAGTAGCGAAAGGCGTTGGTGACGTCGTCGACATCGACCCGCCCCTCCTGGAGCGTCTTGCCGGTGTCGCGGCTCTCGGACAGCGCGATCTTCTCGCGGTCGCGCTGGAGCAGATCGGCGGCGCGGAGCAGCAGCGCCGCCCGCTCGGCCACCGGCGTATGCGGCCAGGGGCCCGTGTCGAAGGCGCGGCGGGCGGCGGCGACGGCCGCGTCGGCGTCATCGGAGCCGCCCTCGGACACGACCGCGAGGGTCTTGGCGTCCGCGGGGTCGAGGACCTCCCGCTGCGCGCCGGATGCGGCGGCGCGCCACACCCCGTCCACAAGAATGGTCTCGGCTGCCGACACGTCCGCTCCGCCTTCCGATGCCGCGGGATTCGCGCCGCCGGCCTCACCGACGACGCCGAGCCCCTCCCCGAACGGACCGGGCCCATGCGTGATTCTCGTTCAAAAGTGGCCGGACTCACCCGATCACGAGACTCACGGAAGGGCCGCGTCAATTCTGGCGGAAGGAGTCGACGGCGGTCCGCTGGATCTCCTCCTGCCCGGCGCGACCGCCGGCCGGGCCGATGACCAGCACGGCGTACATCGTGCCGTCGGCCGCGGCGAAGCGGTGGTCGAGGATGCGCCGGAGGCCGCCGTACTCCTGGCTGTCGTACGTGTACTCCAACTCCGCCGCGTCCATCGCGCCCTGACCCGCCCGCTCCAGGGTGATCCGCTCATAGCCGCGCTGGCGCGAGGCGATCCGCTCGGCTTCCCGCGCGGACTCGTACGGAGTGCCCTCCGGGCCGTGCAACTCGAAGATCTGAAGCCTGGTGGCCCGGTCGGACGAGGTGTAGAAGACGCTGGGGCCCTCGACGGTGCGCCGCCATCCGTCCGGGACGGCGAGGGTGAAGCCCGCCGCGTCGTCCTCCGTACGGAAGCCCTCGGGCGGCTCGCCCGGCGGCGCGGAGGGCGTGTCCGAAGGGGTCTGTGACGGGGACTCGGACGGGCCCGCCGAGGGAGAGGCCGACGGGGAGGCCGACGGAGTGCCCGACTCCGGTCCGGGGGCCGGGAAGGCGTCGGAGGGCGGTGTTCCGTCCCCGCCCGACGGCCCGGGCGCCGGGCTGTCGCTCACCCCGGGAAAGAGCCCCGCCCGATGTCCGGCCTTGCCATCGCTCCCGAACGCCACCCATCCGGCGAACGCGACCGCGCCGCACAACACCACCGCCACGGCGGCCACCCGCAGGCCTCGCCGGGCGTCGCGCTCGTCGTATCCCGTGCCCGTATCGCCGGCCATGCGCTCCCCCGCCCCCGAGGCCGGCGTCAACCCTCACCGGCAACCCCTCCCAAAATAGGGGAATCCCAGCCACAGTCATAGAGAATGGCGAAAGGGCCACCCTCCGGAGTGAATACCGGAAGGTGGCCCTTCGGATACGAACGCGGATACGGCTACGTAACCCGTACGGCCGTACAGCCGTCAGATCAGGCCGAGGCCGCGCACGGCGTCGCGCTCCTCCTCCAGCTCCTTCACCGACGCGTCGATGCGGGCGCGCGAGAAGTCGTTGATGTCCAGGCCCTGGACGATCTCGAACTTGCCGTCCTTGGCGGTGACCGGGAAGGACGAGATGAGCCCCTCCGCCACGCCGTACGAGCCGTCGGAGACCACACCGGCGGAGGTCCAGTCCCCGGCCGGGGTGCCGTTGACCCAGGTGTACACGTGGTCGATGGCGGCGTTGGCGGCGGAGGCGGCCGACGAGGCGCCGCGCGCCTCGATGATCGCGGCACCGCGCTTGGCGACGGTCGGGATGAACGTGTCGGCCAGCCACTGCTCGTCGTTCAGGACCTCCGCGGCGTTCTTGCCCGCGACCTCGGCGTGGAAGACGTCCGGGTACTGGGTGGCGGAGTGGTTGCCCCAGATCGTGAGCTTGGAGATCTCCGAGACCGGGACGCCGGTCTTCTTCGAGAGCTGCGACAGGGCGCGGTTGTGGTCCAGGCGGGTCATCGCGGTGAAGCGCTCGGCCGGTACGTCCGGGGCGGCGGCCTGCGCGATGAGCGCGTTGGTGTTCGCCGGGTTGCCCACGACCAGGACCTTGATGTCGTCCGCCGCGTGGTCGTTGATGGCCTTGCCCTGCGGCTTGAAGATGCCGCCGTTGGCCTCCAGCAGGTCGCCGCGCTCCATGCCCTTCGTCCGCGGGCGGGCGCCGACCAGCAGCGCCACGTTCGCGCCGTTGAAGGCCACGTTCGGGTCGTCGGTGATGTCGATGCCCTGAAGCAGCGGGAAGGCGCAGTCGTCGAGCTCCATCGCGGTGCCCTCGGCGGCCTTCAGACCCTGGGGAATCTCCAGGAGGTTCAGCTTGACCGGCACATCCGCGCCGAGGAGCTGGCCGGAGGCGATGCGGAAGAGCAGCGCGTAGCCGATCTGGCCGGCCGCGCCGGTGACGGTGACATTGACGGGAGTGCGGGTCATGGCGGTCTCCTGCGCTGTGTTTTCTGTCGATCTCTTGGTGTCGAGATACCCGCGTCAGGCTATCCGACGGGGGCGCGCGGAACCCCGGGGGCCACTGTGTAACTGCTCACCGCCGACCGGCAAGGCCGGGCCGGGGCCGCGCGGGCCCCGGCTCGGCATTCGGCGGCCGCCTGCCGGCAAGGGGGGAGTGAGCAGACGGCCGCCCCGGCGCCATGCCGCACCCGTGGGGGGTAGGCGTGCGCCTGCCCTGATTCGGCGCGGGCATTCCCACCGATGCCGATATTCCTCGGAGACTCCCTCGAACGAGGGGCGCGCTACGGTGCGCCGGTGCGCCCCGTGGTGGCCGCCGCGGTGCAGCCGCGCTGTCCCGTGGTGAGCGTGGCGCAGCCCCTGGCGCCGGTGGAGGAGCCGACCGCGATCATCGGGGTGTAGGCGTCGCCGTCCGCGTTGACCTTGCCGTTCTCGGCGCGCGCCGGGACGCCGCCCTGGACGGCGGCGGTCACCTGTAAGCGATCGCCGGGACGGCCCTTGGTGATCCGGGCCCATGCCGCGCCGCACACCTTGCTGTAGCGCACCTCGACATACGCGCTGCCCACCGTCACGCTCGCGGTCGTCCTGGCGTACGTGCCGCCGCACCCCATCGCCTCGGGGTCCCGGCCGGTGCACTCCTGGCCCGCGCACTTCACCCCGCTGGGCAGCCCGGGGCCGGTGGTCGTGGTCCGGCCGGGCGTCGGGTCCTTCAGCCGCTCGTCCGCGTGGCCCCCCGGGTTGACCAGGAGCACCGCGCCCGCGGTCACCAGCGCCACCCCGACCGCCGCGGCGCCGAACAGCGGGGCGCGGCGGCGCCGCCGGTCCGGCGACGGCGGCTGTGACGACGGCCCGGCGCCGTCGGGGGCGCCCGCACGCGGCGGTCCCGGCCGGTCGGGCGGCGCGGGGAGCACGGTCGGCGTGGCGGAGACGAGCGGGGGGTCCGCCACGGACCGGGCGGCGACGGCCCTGAGCGCTGCCTCGGAGCGGGAGGTCTCGGCACGGGACGTCTCGGCACGGGGAGCCTCGGCGCGGGGAGCCTCGGTACGAGGTAGCTCGGTACGAGGTGGCTCAGCGCGGGGTGGCTCGCCGCGGGGTGGCTCCGGCTCGGTACGGGGCGGCTCGGCGCGGAGTGGGTCTGCGCGGAGTGGTTCGGTACGCGGCAACTCGGTATGGGGTAACTCCGCGCGCGGAGGCTCGACACGGGGCGTCGCGGCCCTCGGCTCTCCCAGCGCGGCCCGCGCCTGCGCGACCCTGATCGACTCCATCGTGACGTCGTGCCGCAGCTCGGAGCGGCTCCACGCGCGCTCCGCCAGCTCCCACAGGGTGCTCAGATGCTCGACGTCCGTGCCGGTCGCCTCGGCCAGCGCCACCACCGCGCCCTGCGGCGGCAGCAGACGGCCGTTCAGATAGCGCTCCCATGACGTCTTGCTGTAGCCGGTGCGGTCGGCGACCGCGACCAGGCTCAGCTCGCTCTGCTCGACGAGCCGGCGCAGTTGCCCGGCGAACTCCCGAACCTGCGGATCGAGCTCCTCCGGCAGCTCCCTCCAACGAGGCATTTGCCTCCCCCTGTCCCCCCGCATGTACCCGTGAACTTCCCCTGCCCTGCCCAAGAATGACAGTTCCCCCAGCAGGGGCGCACCGGAGCATTCCGGACTCCGATGCGCTCTCCCATGCGCCCCTACACAGCTGTTGCACACCCGAGACGTCGTACCGGAATGGTCACTTCCGCGCCACAGGCCCTCGACGTCCATTGATCCAGCAGGGCTTTTAACAGAACCCTTATGCCAGACGGCCCGTCCTTCTTCGGGGGAGAGGACGGGCCGTCGCGGCGAACGTTCGAGAGGCGGGGTTTATCGGACGGTGAAATGCACCACGTCCTCCAGGAACGGGATCTCCACCCAGGGGTCGGGCTGGACCATCAGCGACAGCAGCACGATCGCCGAGCCCAGCACTCCGTACGTCAGCATGTCGGTGAACCGGGAGCGCACCGCCAGCATCCCGACCTCCGGCAGCGCCCACCGCAGCAGCGCGCCCGCCAGCAGGGACAGCCCCACCAGGACCGTGCCCGCGCGGAACGCGTCCAGGGACACCAGCAGCAGCCCCACGCCGACGCCGCCCATCACCGCCAGCAGCGGCCACTGACGGGCGGGCGCCGGAGCGCCGCCGGGCGCGGCGCGGCCGCCGCCCTCCGGGCGCGCGGTGTCCCGCGTGATCAGCGGAAAGCGTCGCGACCTCATGGCGGGGCGCTGTCCGGCCGACTCGGCCGTCCGCTCGGCCGTCCGCTCGGCCGTTCGCTCCGCCGTCGGCTCGGCGGTCGAGTCCGCGGTCGGCTCGTCGGCCTCAGCCGGCATGCCCGGCACCGCTGTCGCCGTCGGTGGCCTTGGCGGCGCGCTCCGCGGCCTCCACCACGTTGACCAGCAGCTGAGCGCGGGTCATCGGACCGACGCCGCCCGGGTTCGGGGAGATCCAGCCCGCGACCTCACTCACGTCGGGGTGCACATCACCGGCGATCTTGCCGTGCTCGTCCCGGCTGACGCCGACGTCGAGCACCGCCGCCCCCGGCTTGACGTCCTCCGCCTTGATCAGGTGCCGCACCCCGGCCGCCGCCACGATGATGTCGGCCTGCCGCAGCAGCCCGGACAGGTCGCGGGTGCCGGTGTGGCACAGCGTGACCGTGGCGTTCTCCGAGCGCCGGGTGAGCAGCAGCCCGATCGACCGGCCGACGGTGATGCCGCGGCCGACGACCACCACATGGGCGCCGTTGATCTCCACGCCGTGGTGGCGCAGCAGCTGGATGATGCCGTACGGGGTGCACGGCAGGGGGCCGGTCTCGTTCAGCACCAGCCGGCCGAGGTTCGTCGGGTGCAGCCCGTCCGCGTCCTTGGCCGGGTCGATCAGCTCCAGCACGCGGTTGGCGTCGATGCCCTTGGGGAGCGGCAGCTGGACGATGTAGCCCGTGCACTCCGGGTCCTCGTTCAGCTCCCGTACGGCCGCCTCGATCTCCTCCTGGGTGGCGGTCTCGGGCAGGTCGCGCCGGATGGAGGCGATGCCGACCTCGGCGCAGTCGCGGTGCTTGCCCGCGACGTACCACTTGCTGCCCGGGTCCTCGCCGACCAGCACGGTCCCGAGGCCGGGATGTACGCCCTTGGCCTTGAGCGCCTCCACGCGGCTGACGAGGTCGGACTTGATCGCGGCTGCGGTTGCCTTGCCATCGAGAATCTGCGCGGTCATGGCTTCATCCTCCCGGATGCGGGGACGTCTGTTCCAATCAGGGCCCGCCCCACCCGGGGTCCGGCGGGATCCGGGCCATGTATGTCGTGCGTCGTGTGACGTATGTCGCCCACGGCCCGAGGGCCGCACCCCGCGCGTCGGGGGTGCGGCCCTCGGTCGGTACCACTCAGTGGAAGAAGTGGCGCGTGCCCGTGAAGTACATGGTCACGCCCGCCTTCTGGGCCGCCTCGACGGTCAGCTCGTCGCGGACCGAGCCGCCCGGCTGCACCACGGCCTTGACCCCGGCCTCGGCCAGCACCTCGAAGCCGTCCGGGAAGGGGAAGAAGGCGTCGGAGGCGGCGTACGAGCCGCTCGCCCGCTCCTCGCCCGCCCGCTGCACGGCCAGCCGCGCCGAGTCGACGCGGTTGACCTGGCCCATGCCGACGCCGACCGTCGCGCCGTCCTTCGAGAGCAGGATCGCGTTGGACTTCACGGCCCGGCAGGCGCGCCAGGCGAAGGCCAGCTCGGCCAGGCCGTCGGCGTCCAGCGTGTCGCCGGTCGCCAGGGTCCAGTTGGCCGGGTCGTCGCCCTCGGCCTGGAGCCGGTCCTTGGCCTGCACCAGGTCGCCGCCCTCGACCGACCTGTACTCGCCGCCCGCCGCCGGGGCGTCGGGGCAGCGCAGCACGCGGATGTTCTTCTTGCGGGCCAGCACCTCGACGGCGCCGTCCTCGTACGCGGGGGCGACGATGACCTCGGTGAAGATCTCGGCGACCTGCTCGGCCATGGCGACCGTCACCGGGCGGTTGACGGCGATCACGCCGCCGAACGCCGAGAGCGGGTCGCAGGCGTGCGCCTTGCGGTGGGCCTCGGCGACGTCCGCGCCGACCGCGATGCCGCAGGGGTTGGCGTGCTTGATGATCGCGACACAGGGCGCGTCGTGGTCGTACGCCGCACGCCGCGCGGCCTCGGTGTCGGTGTAGTTGTTGAAGGACATCTCCTTGCCGTGCAGCTGCTCGGCGTACGCGAGACCCTTGCCGGAGCCGTTGGTGTAGAGCGCGGCGGGCTGGTGCGGGTTCTCGCCGTAGCGCAGCACCTGCTTGCGCTCGTAGGTGACGCCGATGAAGTCCGGCCAGGGGCCCTCGTCGGCCGCGTAGCCTTCCGCGAACCAGTTGGCGACCGCCACGTCGTACGCAGCGGTGTGCTGGAACGCCTCGCTCGCCAGCCGCTTGCGCTGCTCGAGGTCGAAACCGCCCTCGGCGGCGGCCTTCAGCACATCCGCGTAGCGCCCGGGGTTGACGACCACGGCCACGGACGGGTGGTTCTTGGCGGCGGCGCGGACCATCGAGGGGCCGCCGATGTCGATCTGCTCCACGCACTCGTCGGGCGAGGCGCCCGAGGCGACGGTCTCCCGGAACGGGTAGAGGTTGACCACGACCAGCTCGAAGGGCTCGACGCCCAGCTCGGCGAGCTGCTCGCGGTGCGAGTCGAGCCGCTGGTCGGCGAGGATGCCCGCGTGGACGCGCGGGTGCAGCGTCTTGACGCGGCCGTCGAGACACTCGGGGAAGCCGGTGAGCTCCTCCACCTTGGTGACCGGGACGCCCGCGGCGGCGATCTTCGCCGCAGTCGAGCCGGTCGAGACGAGCTGGACCCCGGCCGCGTGCAGCCCCTGGGCCAGCTCCTCGAGCCCCGACTTGTCGTAGACGCTGACCAGCGCGCGGCGGATGGGCCGCTTCGTACCTTCGGCGGTCACGGGATCATTACCTTTCGTCCCTCAATGCGGTAGCCGTTGCGGGCCAGACGCCCCACGACCTCGACGAGCAGCGAGCGCTCGACTTCCTTGATCCGCTCATGCAGAGCGGACTCGTCGTCCTCGTCCCGGACCTCGACCACGCCCTGGGCGATGATCGGGCCGGTGTCGACGCCGTCGTCGACGAGATGGACGGTGCAGCCGGTCACCTTCACGCCGTACGCGAGCGCGTCGCGCACGCCGTGGGCACCGGGAAAGCTGGGCAGCAGCGCGGGGTGGGTGTTGACGCACCGGCCGCCGAAGCGGGTGAGGAACTCCCGCCCCAGGATCTTCATGAACCCCGCCGAGACCACGAGGTCCGGCTCGTACGCGGCGGTGGCCTCGGCCAGCGCGCGGTCCCACTCGGCGCGGGTGGCGTGGTCCTTCACCCGGCATACGAAGGTGGGGATCCCCGCGCGCTCGGCGCGCTCCAGGCCCGCGATGCCGGAGCGGTCTGCGCCGACGGCCACGACCTCCGCGCCGAAGCCGGCGGCTCCCTCGGCGGCGATCACGTCGAGCAGGGCCTGAAGGTTCGTACCGGAACCGGAGACGAGGACGACGAGGCGGGCGGGGCGCTCGGGGCGGGCGGCGAGGGGAGGCGGGGAGGCCACGGCGGGGATCTTTCTCGCGGGCGATGCGGGGGGTGGTGCGAAGGCTGGGGCGGGTGCTTCTCTGTGGGGTGCGACTGCGTTTGTGTGGTCGTACAAGGTCACGGAGTCCTGAATTCCGGGGAACTCTACGAAGCCGCCGACCGTCAGCAACGATACCGGCACATCAAACGGCCCCCGGGGGACGGGGGCGGGCGCGGGAGGTAGCGTCTGGACTGCGAATCCGACTGACGCCGTGGGAACCACCGTCGCGCCCGCGCAGGGGAGCCGTACGGCGCAGGCCGTACGGAAGCCTTGCGTGCAACACGACGACACAAGGGGAAGACACCTCCACATGCCGGACCGACGCCGCCGCGCGGCTCACTGCCTCACGCCGACCCCTGCCCGTACAGGGGGGCCGCGATGAGGCACGCCCGCACGTCGCGCACGACGCCGCTGCTCCGGGAGCAGCAGTCCCCGTCCTCCTCCGCCTCGCCCGAGGGCTCGCCCGCCGGGCGCGAGGAGCACAACCCCTTCGCGCCGCCGCCGGAGGGACGGCCGGACCAGCCCTGGCAGCCCAGGGCCCGGCCCGACGCCGCGACGGGCGGCGGTGAGGGCGGCAGCAACAACGGCAGCAACAACGGCAACGACAGCGGTGGGGCCGGCGGGCCTGGCGGGGCCGGCGCGCCTCCGTGGCCCAGCGCCCCCGGCGCACCGGGTGGCCAGGACGGCGCACCGGGTGGCCAGGACGGCGCGGCGGGTGGCCAGGACGGCGCGCCGCAGCAGCCCCCGGCCTGGGGCAGCCAGTGGAGCAGCCGCCAGCCCGGCCGCCAGAACGGCGGCTTCGGCTCGGGCCCCGGGCGGCCGTCCGGTAACGGCGGCCAGGGCGGCTCGGGCGGCCCGCGCTGGGACCCGACCGACCCCGCCCAGCGGCGCGCCCGCTACGCCCTGCTCGCGGGCATGTGGGGCTTCTTCTTCGCGCTGTTCAGCCTGCCGCAGATCGCGCTGCTGCTCGGCGCGCTGGCCCTCTACTGGGGCATCAGCTCCCTGCGCGCCAAGCCGCGCCGGCCCGCGCCGGCGACGCCCCCCTCGGCCGCCCCGCTGAACGCACCGCCGCCCGCCCCCGGCGCCACCCCGGCCCACCTCCCGGCGCCGGGCACCGGCCCCTCGAAGCCGCAGGCCACGGCGGCGATCAGCGGGCTGGTCACGGGCGGTCTGGCGCTGGCCATCGTCGCGGCGACCTTCACCGTCCAGATCGTCTACAGCGACTACTACTCGTGTGTGGACGACTCCCTCACCCAAACGTCCCGGCACGCCTGCGAGGACCTGCTGCCGAAGCAGCTCCGGCCGCTGCTCAGCACGGAGGACTGAGCGGGCGAGCGCGGCCGCATCGGCCGCCTGCGGCGGGCTTTGTTCCCCGCCCCGCCCCTTCCCGCAGCATCGATATGCGGCTCCGCCGCGTGAGGGGGCAAGCCCCCGGACCCCCGAACGCCCTGCGGGCGTGTCCTCAAGCTCCCCCAGCTACCGCTGGGAGGTGCCCCCGACGGGCTGGACCAAGCCCGCCCGGCGCTTGAGGGCAAAGCACAGCCAGCCCGTCCGGCGCTTGAGGACCGGGGTGGTCTGGGGCGGAGCCCCAGGAATCGGGAAGGGGCGGGGTGGGGAAGAGGCCCGCCGCAGGCGTCGAGACCCGCCGGACAGGCCTAATGGCCCAGGTCAGCGGGTGGCTTGGCCGCCGGGTCAGCCTCAGGCGCGGGGGCCGCGGCACGCGGGAGCAACTGCCGCCACCACGGCGCCGACGCGTCCCCGGCCGCCGCCAGGCCCTCGTCGCGACCCTCCTGCGCGCGCGTCGCCGAGGCCGCCCACGCCCGGGCCTCCGCCTTGCGGGCGCACCAGGCCAGCAGCGCGGGCACGAACAGCCGCAGCCACCGCAGGAGCACCGCTCCGGGGATCCCCGGCACCGCCGTCCAGACCAGCGTTGCCGCTCCCGTACGCCAGCCGCTCGGCCCCAGCTCGGCGAGCCCGTGGGTGCCCAGGGCCCCGCCGGACGCGGCGGCCAGCACCGCCATCGCGGCCGCGCAGCCGAGCGACGCGCCGGCGGCCATCAGGGCGGTCTGCCCCCACCCCCACACCGCCACGGCCGGGCGCGGCGCCCGCCGCCCCTCGCCGCCTTCGCCACCGTCCGCCCGCCGTACCGCCGCGATCGCGACGAACCACGCCACCGACGCCCCCGCCGCGCACCCCGTCACCCAACCCAGCAGGGTGCCCCCGCCCTCCGCGGGCAAGGCGGCCAGCAGGGGGAAGCGGGGCAGGTCGGGGTAGTCCGGCGCGCCGAGCGGGCCGACGGCGGCGGCGCCGACCATGAACCCCGGGCCGAGTGCGTACGCGGCGCCCCAGACGATCGCGTTCGGCAGCAGCGCCAGGGTGATCAGCAACAACGCGAAACGGCCGGACCACTCGTCGCTGAGCTCCAGAAACGCCAACTGCACCTCGCCCGCGTGGCTCATCAGCGACACCGCCGTGAGCAGCGCGCCGGTGCCGAGCAGCACGGCGAGGGCGCCCCCGGCGGCCCGGAGCGTCCCGCCGCGGAACGCGGGGGTGCGGTGGAACGGCGGCCGGAACGCGGCGGACCCGGGGGCGGCGCCCCGCCGCGCGCCGGTCGACCGCAGCCGTACGAAGGGCACCAGACACACCAGGCGCACCAGCCGCCTCAGCCGGTGGAAGGCCGCGACGAGCCGTACGGCGCGCGGCAGCCGGGCGAGCAACCGGGCACGCGCCCATTCACCCAGCCGGCCACGCCACCGACGACACGCCTGGCGCGCACGGGCGGGCAGCAGCGGGACGGGGAACCGTCCGTCCGCCGCCCACACCCCCACCGCCACGGCGCCCGCGGCGACCAGCGGCAGATGCAGCAGGGCGCTGAGCGGTTCGACGTGCAGCGGCCCCGTCGAGGCGTACACCACGATCGCCACCCCGACCAGCAGATAGCCGCCCGTCACCCATCCGAAGGCGGTACGCGGGTGGAGCGGGGCCCCGTCGGGCAGCCACCGCCCCTCGCCGCCGCCCGCCGCCTCGGGCTCCGCCTCCTCGTCCGGCACGCCCGTCTCGATCGCATGCCGCCCGGCCCGGTAGAGCAGCCAGCACGGCAGGGCGCTGAACAGCAGCGGGGTGAGCCCGACGGGCGCGGTGCCCCCGGACGCCGCCCCGCTCCGTACGAGGTCCCCGCCGTGCGCGAGAAGCCACAGGTCGGCGGCGATGTGCAGGGCCCCGTCCGGGCTGCTGTCGGGGTCCGAGGAGGTGATCCACAGCAGAAGTACGACGACGGCGAGCGCGCCAAGACCGAGCCCCGCGGCCACGACGCCGCCGAGGAACGCCTCCCTGACCGCGGAGGACGGGCGCCGGAGCACGGCGCGGCGCCGCGGCCAGCCATGGGGGGACAACGACGGGCTGCGTTCGGTCAATTGGGTCACGCGCCCATGCTGCCAATAACAGCCGTTTCATCCGCACATCAGGCGATTAGTCGCCGTGTCGCAAAGATTGCGCTTATGCCCTTTTCGCGATAGAGGCGGCGGAGACGGAAAAGGGCGCGGGCCCGCACCACCGAGTGGGTGATGCGGGCCCGCGCCCGTGAGCCGTGCGCTCCGGCGGGCGGCGTCAGCCGGCCAGCGCGGCGCGGGCCAGGCGAGCGGTCTCGGACGGGGTCTTGCCGACCTTCACGCCCGCGGCCTCCAGGGCCTCCTTCTTCGCCTGCGCGGTGCCGGAGGAACCGGACACGATCGCACCGGCGTGGCCCATGGTCTTGCCCTCGGGCGCGGTGAAGCCCGCCACATAGCCGACGACCGGCTTGGTGACATTGGCCTTGATGAAGTCCGCTGCCCGCTCCTCCGCGTCGCCGCCGATCTCGCCGATCATCACGATCAGGTCGGTGTCGGGGTCGGCCTCGAAGGCGGCCAGGGCGTCGATGTGGGTGGTGCCGATGATCGGGTCACCGCCGATGCCGACGCAGGACGAGAAGCCGATGTCGCTCAGCTCGTACATCATCTGGTAGGTCAGCGTGCCGGACTTCGACACGAGACCGATCCGGCCCGGCTTGGTGATGTTGGCCGGGATGATGCCCGCGTTCGACTGACCCGGCGTGATCAGACCCGGGCAGTTCGGGCCGATGATGCGGGTCTTGTTGCCCTTCTGGCCGGCGTAGGCCCAGAAGTTGGCGGTGTCGTGGACCGCGATGCCCTCGGTGATCACGACGGCGAGCGGAATCTCGGCGTCGATCGCCTCGATGACCGCGTCCTTGGTGAACTTCTCCGGGACGAAGATGACGGTGACGTCCGCGCCGGTGGCCTCGATGGCCTCCTTGACGGTGCCGAAGACCGGTACCTCGGTGCCGTCGAAGTCGACCTTCGTACCGGCCTTGCGCGGGTTCACACCACCGACGATGTTGGTGCCCGAGGCGAGCATCCGACGGGTGTGCTTCTGACCCTCGGACCCGGTCATCCCCTGGACGATGACCTTGCTTTCCTTGGTGAGGAAGATAGCCATGGTGTTGGTGACCTGTTCCCTTACTTCGCAGCCGCGAGCTCGGCGGCGCGCTCGGCCGCTCCGTCCATGGTGTCCACCTGCTGCACGAGCGGGTGGTTCGCGTCGGTCAGGATCTTGCGACCCAGCTCCGCGTTGTTGCCGTCGAGGCGCACGACGAGCGGCTTGGTGACCTCTTCGCCCTTGCTCTTCAGCAGCTCCAGGGCCTGGACGATGCCGTTGGCCACGGCGTCACAGGCGGTGATCCCGCCGAAGACGTTGACGAACACCGACTTGACGTCCGGGTCGCCGAGGATGATCTCCAGGCCGTTGGCCATCACCTCGGCGGAGGCGCCGCCACCGATGTCGAGGAAGTTGGCGGGCTTGACGCCACCGTGGTTCTCACCGGCGTACGCGACGACGTCGAGGGTCGACATGACCAGACCCGCGCCGTTGCCGATGATCCCAACCTCGCCCTCGAGCTTGACGTAGTTGAGGCCCTTGGCCTTGGCAGCAGCCTCGAGGGGGTTGGCCGCGGCCTTGTCCTCGAGCGCCTCGTGCTCCGGCTGACGGAAGGCGGCGTTCTCGTCCAGGGAGACCTTGCCGTCCAGCGCGATGATCTTGCCCTCGCCGGTCTTGACCAGCGGGTTGACCTCGACGAGGAGGGCGTCCTCCTCGATGAAGACCTTCCACAGGGTCTGGAGGACCTCGGCGACCTGGTCGGCGATGTCGGCCGGGAACTTCGCCGCGGCGACGATCTCGGCGGCCTTCTCCTTGGTCACGCCCTCGATGGCGTCGACCGGGATCTTGGCGAGCGCCTCGGGGTTCTGCTCCGCGACCACCTCGATCTCCACGCCGCCCTCGACGGAGGCCATGGCGAGGAAGGTGCGGTTGGTCCGGTCCAGGAGGAAGGAGACGTAGTACTCCTCCTTGATGTCCGCGGTCTGGGCGAGCATCACCTTGTGGACCGTGTGGCCCTTGATGTCCATGCCCAGGATCTGGGAGGCCTTGGTGACCGCGTCATCCGCGTCGGAGGCCAGCTTGACGCCACCGGCCTTGCCGCGGCCACCAACCTTGACCTGCGCCTTGACGACCGCGCGGCCGCCCAGTCGCTCTGTCACCTCGCGCGCCGCCTCAGGCGTGTCGATGACTTCACCGGCCAGCACCGGTACACCGTGCTTGGCGAAGAGGTCCCTCGCCTGGTATTCGAACAGGTCCACGCGCGTCCGTCCCTTTTCCATGGATATCGCGGTTCGTTGTCTGCGCGGGCGTGCCGCGGTGGCAGCGTGAGGACGCGATCTTTGACGAGGGCGGCACACGTGCGCCGGGTACGCGGCATGTCCGTCTCGCAGGTTATCCCCGCAGCACCTGCGTCCCTAAATCGCAGATCACACTGGCGCGGTGATTACGGTCACAGATCGCGACCATACCCACCTATCTTCGTACAGCGGGGCTGCTCAGAGGGCAAACGAACGGGCGGCCCCCTCCCCAACGAGGGCCGCCCGATCGGTCAAGCAGATGCCGTACGGCGTACGGCAGGTGGTGTCATCCTCAGACGTTCAGGCCGCCGAGGCCGTCGACGCCGTCCACGGTGGGCAGCTCGGCCGGGATGGTGGGCAGCTCGGCCGGAACGGAGGGCAGCTCCGCGGCCGGGAGGTCGGCGGGAACGGTGGGCAGGTCAGCCGGAACGGTGGGCAGGTCAGCCGGAACGGTGGGCAGGTCAGCCGGAACGGCGGGCAGGTCAGCCGGGACCGTCGGGAGCTCAGCCGGAACGGCGGGCAGGTCAGCCGGAACCGCCGGAAGGTCGGCCGGAACCGTCGGGAGCTCGGCCGGGACGGTCGGCAGGGTCGCGTCCGGCACGGACGGCAGGTCGGCCGGGGTGGCGGGGACGGCCGGCAGGGCCGGGAGCGCCGGGATGTTGGCGGCGTTCGTCAGGTCACCGGGGAGCACCGGAACCAGGAACTCCGCACCCGCGACCGCGTTGCCGACGAGGATCTGCCCGTCGGTGGTCACCGTCATGGTGAGGCCCTGCACCAGCAGCACGCTGTCGCCGGCCAGGCCCGTCGCGTCGCCCTCGGCACCGTTGGCCAGGTTCTCGGCGAACGGAGCGACCTGGAGGTACACGTCGTCGCCCAGCACACCGGCGTCACCGGCGGCCTGCTGCACGACGGGGGTCACCTGGCCCACGACGTCGTGCCCGGCGGGCGGCAGCTCGCCCGGGGCCACGCCGCCCACGGTCGACTGGGCGTCGCCCAGGGTGCGCTGGGCCTTGCCGGTCAGCTCCTCCGGACGGACGCCCGCGCCGGAGAGGGCGGCGAGCAGGTTGTCGGCCGAGCCGGGGGCGGCGGGCAGCTCAGGGGTGGCCGGGACGGCCGGCAGCTCGCCCGGGACCGAGGGGAGGGCGGGCAGCTCGCCCGGGACGGAGGGGAGGACGGGCACGGACGGCAGCGAGCCGAGGCCGGGGAGCTGCGGCACCACGCCGGGCACCTCGCCGGTGGGCAGGTCCAGGTCAGCGGCCTTCTTGGCGGCCTTCTGCGCCTTCTTGACCGTCTTCTTGGCGTCCTTGACCGCCTTCGCCGGGTCGGCCTTGCCGGTGGCGCCCTCGGTGAGGCCGTCGGTCAGGCCGGTCACATCGCCGACGCCCGGCAGCGCGCCCTTCGCGGCGCCGGTGACCTTCGAGGCCGCGCCGTCCACGGTGGCCTTGGCGCCGTCCACGGTCTCGCCGGCGGCGTCGGTGACCTTGGAGGTGTCGGCCACGCCGTTGGTCACGTCCTTCACGCCGTCCGTCGGCAGCGTGTCCCCGGCGGTCTTGGCGGCGCCGCCGACGGTGCTGGTGACGTTGTCGGTGGACGGGACGTCGGGCAGCTCGGCCGCGTTGGCGGCGGCGGTGCCGAGGGCCCAGATACCGGTGGCGGCAGCGGCGACGAGGATGGAACGGCGGATGTTGTTACGCATGAGGGGGAAGTCCTTCGAATTCAGGGGGATGTTCGGACGGGCAGACCTGACCCGCCCCCGCGCGGCAGGTCTCAAGCAGACGGGGGTGAAGGTCTGCCCTATCCGGGGAATTCGAGGACTTCGTTGAACCGCTCGCGCGTGGGCGCGGAGCTCTCGGCGCGGATGGCGCCGGGCCGCAGCGAATGGCTCGCCGGGCCGCCGGGCACGAGGGCGGCGTGGATATCCCCGTGACGGGGGGCGCCGCTGTCGCCGGTGCACTGGGAGACGGTTCCCACCGGGGAACCGGGGAGGGGGAGGTGAAGCGGCGCCGGAACGCCGCCGCCCTGGGCCGGGCCGTGCGCCGCCCGGACGACCGGGGCCCGGCCGTCGTCGGCGACGGTGCGCGGCGCGGTCACGGCCGCCGCCCGCGGGGCCATGGGCCCGATGCGGGAAGCGGTGTGCTCGGCCGAGCGCACGGGAGCCGTGTCGCCCTTGGCGTTTCGGCCGTCGAACAGGCGATGAGCAGGCACGGAGCCGCTCTTACCGGTGTCGCCGCCGACCCCCCCGAGCGCGTCGGAGGGGAGGTGGACGGGCAGAGAGCTGCCCGTCTCGTCCAGCAGGTCGGTGACCGGCTCGGTGAGCTCCCGGGTCTGCCGCTCGACCGGCCGTACGGCATCCCGCACGGCGTCGTCGGTGACCTGGGCTGCGTCGCCCGCGGCCCCGGTGTCACCCGCGGCCGCGGCCGCATTGCCGGTATGCCGCGCCACGGTGTCGTCGGCGCGGCCCGGGTCGAGCAGCCCGGAGGCCGCCTGTGTGTCGACCGTCCCGCCCGTGTCCGTACGCTCGGCGGCGTGCGCGCTGCCTCCGAAGAGGAACGCGAGTGCCAGGAAAGCCCCGAGGAACAGCGCCGCCAGCAGCGCCCGCCGCGCGGCCGCGGTGCGCGGCAGGCGCACAGCGGCAGGCATGGCGGACACAGCAGACAAGACAGGGGCCTTCCCAGACGTACGGGCATACGGAACAGGGCGAAGCAGGGTTGGAATCACCAATCGGAAGGTCAGATTCACTTCCGGGGCGATGGGTTGATCCTTGCACGACGGACGGGGGGCCGCGCAACCCCCCGGCCACGGTTACAGCTCCTTGTCCGGTATGGGCAGTTGACGCTTTTCGATCGCCGCTGCCATGACATCGGGGAACAGATCCGGACTACAGGCGAAGGCGGGCGCGCCGAGCGCGGCGAGCGCCGCGGCGTGCTCGCGGTCGTAGGCGGGCGCGCCCTCGTCGGACAGCGCGAGCAGCGCGACGAACTGCACGCCGGACGCCTTCATCGCCGCGACCCGGCCCAGCATCTCGTTGCGTATGCCGCCCTCGTACAGATCGCTGATCAGCACGACGACGGTGTCGGCGGGGCGGGTGATCTGCGACTGGCAGTACGCGAGGGCCCGGTTGATGTCCGTGCCGCCGCCGAGCTGGGTGCCGAAGAGCACGTCCACCGGGTCGTCCAGCTCCTCCGTCAGGTCCACGACGGCGGTGTCGAAGACGACCAGCCGGGTGGCGAGGGAGCGCATCGAGGCCAGCACGGCGCCGAAGACGGAGGCGTAGACCACGGACGCGGCCATCGACCCCGACTGGTCGATGCACAGGATCACGTCCTTCTTGACCCCGCGCGCCGCCCGCCCGTATCCGATGAGCCGCTCGGGGACGACCGTCCGGTGCTCGGGCAGGTAGTTCTTCAGGTTGGCACGGATGGTGCGGTCCCAGTCGATGTCGCGGTGGCGCGGGCGGCTGGTCCGGGCGGAGCGGTCGAGGGCGCCGGTGAGGGTGGCGCGGGTGCGGGTGGCCAGCCGCTTCTCCAGGTCCTCCACGACCTTGCGGACGACGGCGCGGGCGGTGGTCCTGGTCGTCTCCGGCATGGCCTTGTTGAGCGAGAGCAGGGTCCCGACGAGGTGCACGTCCGCCTCCACTGCCTCCAGCATCTCGGGCTCGAGGAGCAGGGCGGACAGGCCGAGCCGGTCGATGGCGTCGCGCTGCATGACCTGGACCACGGACGTCGGGAAGTATCTGCGGATGTCGCCGAGCCAGCGGGCCACTTGGGGCGCGGAGCCGCCGAGCCCGGCCGAGCGCGGGCCGCCCCCGGCGGAGCCGCCGCGGGCCGTGGCGGCTCCGCCGCCGGGGCCCGACCCGCCACCCTCGCCGTAGAGCGCTTCGAGCGTGCGGTCCATCGCGGCGTCCCGCCCGCTCAGGGAGCATCCGGTGCCGTCGCCGCCCTGCCCGCCGAGCACCAGCCGCCAGCGGCGCAGCCGCTCGTCCGCCGCGGCCCCGGTCGCCTGCCCGGTCATCCGGCCACCTCCGTCCCGTACTGGTTCTCGTGGTTGCCCTCGTTGTCGTGCTGGGCGTCGAGGCCCAGGAGGAGGCGGACCGTCGGCAGGACGGCCGCCGCGCGGTCCTCGTCCAGGCCGGGGCCGAAGCCGGGCGCGGGCGGGTCGCCCACCGGGCGCGGTCCTTGGTCCGCCGCGGGCCCGCGGCGGACCAGCTCGCCCAGGGTGCGGCGCACCCCCGCGTCGTACGCCGCGAACGTGCGCCGCAGCAGCGGCAGTACGTCCGTGAACGCCTCCGCCGGGACGCCCGTGAGCCAGCTGTCCAGCAGGCCGAGCAGCCGCTCGTCGTGGACCAGGAGCATTCCGCCGCCCGCGCCGCCGCCCACGAACCCTTCGATCCAGGAGGCCGCTTCGGCCGGCGCGGTGCCGGGCGACAGCACCAGGGCCATCAGCCGGGCCGCCTCGCCCTCGGCCAGCCTGCCGTCGTCCAGGAGCAGGCGCGCGGCCCGGCCGCGGATCAGCCCTGACACGCCGTCACGCTCGGCGAGCGCGCGCAGCACGGCGAGCCAGCGGCCCCGCAGCCCGCCGTCCTTGCCGCTTCCTCCGTCCTTGCCGCCTCCTCCGTCCGGGCTCTCCGCGCCGTCCGCCCGGATCTCGGACAGCAGGCCGACGGCCCGGTGCACGGCTTCGAGATGGCCGCGCATCTCGGCGGCCCCGTCCGCGTCGAGGCCGAAGCAGGCGGGCGGCAGCCCGATCAGGACGCGCTCGGCCAGCCCCACGGCGACCTCGGCCAGGGCGGCGGTGTCCGTGCCGCGCACATCCCCGTAGCGCACCGAACGGACGAGCGCGGGCAGGGCCTGGGCGAGCTGCCCGACGTCCGCGTCGAGCGCGGCCCGGTCGGCGAGCGCGCGCATCACGACCGGGAGCGCGTCGGGGAGCGCGGCGAGCAGACAGCGCTCGGCCAGGTCCGTGACCTCGCCGAGGGCGGTGGCGTCCACGGCCTTGGCCTCCGCCCGCGTCGTGGCGGCCGACAGCACGGTGGTGCCCCACACCCCGGCCTCGGCTACCCGCACCGACAACTCCGGCTCCCAGCGCAGCCGCCAGGTCTCCCGGAATGTGCCGGTGCTGCCGCGCGAGGCGGCCGGGGTCCCCCAGTCGACGCCGAGCAGCCGCAGCCGGTGCAGCAGACGGCTGCGCGCGGCGTCCGTCTCCTTGCGCAGGTCCAGCTCCAGATCGCGCTCCAGCGCCTCCGGCTTGAGCCGCAGCGAACGCTGGGTGCGCGCCAGGTCCCGCTGGAGCGGAGCGGCGGGCGCCGCCTCGGGCACCTCGCCCAGGACGTCCCCCACGACCAGCCGGTCGTGGACCAGCGCGAGCGGCACATCGGAGCCCTCGCACATCACCGCCCGCACCGCGTCCGTGGTCTCGGCGAGCCCGGCCAGCGGGCGTCCGCGCACGGCGGCGAGGGTCTCGGCGAGCCGCACCGCCTCGATGACATGCGCGGACGAGACGGCGAAGTCCTCGGCGCGCAGCAGCCCGGCGACCTTGGTCAGCCAGCGCTCCAGCGGGCGGTCCGCCGCGTGGAAGAGATGGCTGTACCAGCCGGGGGAGGCGATCCCCGCCCCGTAGCCGCTGTGCCGGGCCAGCCGGCGGTGCGTCCACGGCACCCAGCTGAGCTCCGCCTTGACCTTCGGCAGCCCCTTGAGCAGCCCGCGGTCGGCGGTCACGGTCGCCCTCCCGGCCAGCGCCGGGACGTGCCAGGCCCCGCACACGACGGCGACCCGGTCCCCGAACTCCCGCCGCGCCTCGCGCAGCCGCAGCCGCATGTGCGCCTCGCGCACCGCGTCGTGCTCATGTCCGCCGTGGCCGTACTCGGCGCGGAGGACGGCCATCGCCTCGCCGAGCGCGGCGAACGGCCCGACCGCGTCCGCCCAGCCGGCCGCGCCGCCCCCCTCGGCGCCGGTGCCGCGGTGCTCGACGACGTCCTCCCACCAGCGCTCCGGATCGTCGTATCCGGCGGTCTCCGCGAGCACCCCCATCGGGTCCACCCGCACCCGCCCCGCCGGATCCTCCGCCGCTTCCTCCAGCGGACCCTCCGCGGGATCCCCCTCCGTACGGCCCGCCATGGCCAGCGAGTTCGCCGCCGGGAGGTCGATGAACCGCACGGGGACGCCGCGGGACAGCGCCCACCGGATGGCCACCCACTCCGGCGAGAACCCGGCCAGCGGCCAGAACGCCGCCTGTCCCGGATCGCTCACCGCGTGGGCGAGCAGGGCCACAGGGGGCCGCATGCCCTCCTGCCCGGCGAACTCGACGAGCGCGTCCGCCTCCGGCGGGCCCTCGATGAGCACGGCGCCCGGCTCGCACGCGTCGAGCGCCGCGCGCACCGCCCGCGCGGAGCCCGGGCCGTGGTGGCGCACCCCCAGGAGCAGCGGCCAGGGCGGCCCTGCCCCGTCGGGCCCCGCCGCGCGGCCCGGGGCGGCGCCGCTCACGCGCCCACCTCGCGGCACGCGCGGTAGAAGTCCTTCCAGCCGTCGCGCTCGCGGGCCACCGTCTCCAGATACTCCTGCCAGATGACGCGGTCCGCCGCCGGGTCACGGACCACCGCGCCCAGAATCCCCGCGGCCACATCGCCCGCCCTCAGGACGCCGTCCCCGAAGTGGGCGGCCAGGGCGAGCCCGCCGGTGACCACGGAGATCGCCTCGGCCGTCGACAGCGTGCCCGACGGCGACTTGAGCTTGGTACGCCCGTCCTCCGTGGCCCCTCCCCGCAGCTCGCGGAAGACCGTGACCACCCGGCGGATCTCGGCCACGCCCTCGGGGACCGCGGGCAGATCCAGCGAGCGGCCGATCTGGGCCACGCGGCGGGACACGATGTCGACCTCTTCTTCTGCGGTCGCGGGCAGCGGCAGCACGACCGTGTTGAACCGGCGGCGCAGGGCGCTGGACAGCTCGTTGACCCCACGGTCCCGGTCGTTGGCCGTGGCGATCAGGTTGAAGCCGCGGACCGCCTGGACCTCTTCCCCCAGCTCGGGGATCGGCAGGGTCTTCTCCGACAGGACGGTGATCAGCGTGTCCTGGACGTCGGCCGGGATACGGGTCAGCTCCTCCACGCGCGCGGTCATGCCCTCGGCCATCGCCCGCATCACCGGGCTCGGCACCAGCGCCTCGCGGCTGGGGCCGTGGGCGAGGAGCCGGGCGTAGTTCCAGCCGTAGCGGATGGCTTCCTCGGGCGTGCCCGCGGTGCCCTGGACGAGCAGCGTCGAATCGCCGCTGACCGCCGCCGCCAGATGCTCGGAGACCCACGTCTTGGCCGTGCCCGGCACCCCCAGCAGGAGCAGCGCGCGGTCCGTGGCCAGGGTCGTGACCGCGACCTCGACGATGCGGCGCGGGCCCACGTACTTGGGTGTGATCACGGTGCCGTCCGGCAGGGTGCCGCCGAGCAGGTACGTCGCGACGGCCCACGGCGACAGCCGCCAGCGGGCGGGCCGCGGGCGGTCGTCGGCCGCGGCGAGCGCCTTGAGCTCCTCGGCGAAGGCGTCCTCGGCATGTGGGCGCAGGGCCTCGGCTCCGGCAGCCCCCGCCGACCCCTCGGCTGCGGGCACGGCGGGCTCGGTGCCGCCGCCGGTCTCGGCGGTCTCGTCTCCGTTGGGCACAGGCACGGTCACAGCTCCCCCACGACTCGTCTCTTTGTCCGTTTCCGGACCCTCGACCACCCTGCACCACCCCACTGACAACCGGCCCGACCGTCAACAATCCCGCAGGCCGGGGCCGTTGTCAGTGGTCGCCCGTACCGTCGAGGACATGAATGCGCAGGGGGAACGCTGGACGGCGGAGCAGGTGCTGGCCCTGGCTCCTGACGCCGCCTCACGCAAGTCGGGCGGCAAGCTCGCCGCGCCCGGCCCGTGGTCCGGAGCGGGGGCCCACGGCCGGGGCGTGTGGGGGCTGTGCGCGGGCAGCGGCGGCAAGCCGTACCAGACAGTCGTCGATCTGGACGGGCCCGGCTACCGCTGTAGCTGCCCCAGTCGGAAGTTCCCCTGCAAGCATGCGCTCGGGCTGCTCCTCCTGTGGGCGGGCGGCGGGGGCGTCCGGGAGGCCGAGGAGCCGCCGGAGTGGGCCGGGCAGTGGCTGAGCGGGCGGCGGGAGCGCGCCGAGCGCGAGGCGTCAACCGCCACCGCCGGAGCCGCCGCCGGGGCAGGAAAGGGGCCGGGCGGCGTCGCCGACCCGGAGGCGGCCAGGCGGCGGGCCGAGCGGCGCGCCCAGCGCATCGCCGCGGGCGCCTCCGAACTGGAGCAGCGCCTGGCGGACCTGCTCCGGAACGGCCTGGCCGGAGCCGACCGCGCGGGCTACGCGACCTGGGACGAGACGGCCGCGCGCATGGTCGACGCGCAGGCGCCCGGACTGGAGGCGCGGGTGCGGGAGCTGGGCGCGATTCCGTCCTCCGGCCCGGGCTGGCCCGCGCGGCTGCTGGAGGAGTGCGCCCTGCTGCACCTCCTGAACCAGGGCTTTCTCCACCTCGGCCGGCTCCCGGAGGCGCTGGCCACCACGGCCCGCTCGCGCGTCGGCCTCACCACGACCACGGCCGAGCTGCTGGCCTCCGGCACCGCCGTCCCCGACCGCTGGCTCGTCCTCGGCGCGCAGGACAGCGCCGACGGCAGGCTGACCACGCGCCGCATCTGGCTGCGCGGCGAGGACACGGGCCGGATGGCCCTGCTGCTCTCCTTCGGCGCCGCCGGGAACTCCCCCGAACTGGCCCTGCCGGTCGGGATCGTGCTGGACGCCGACCTCACCTACTACCCGGCCGGGCGCCCGCTGCGCGCCGCGCTCGGCACCCCCCGCCCGGACCCGCCGCCGTCCCCCGCGCCCGCGCCCTCGGCAGCCCCCGTGCCGCCCGGGAGTGACATCGCCACAGCGCTGGCCGCCTATGGTGACGCGCTGCGCGAGGACCCCTGGCTGGACGCCTGGCCGGTCGTGCTCGCGGGGGTGACCCCGGTCCCGGGCGGCGAGGACGGCTGGCAGCTGGCGGACACCCGCACCGGTTCCGCCCTGCCGATCGACCCGCGGTGCGCGGGGCGTACGGACCTGTGGCGGCTGACCGCGGTCTCGGGCGGCGCCCCCGTCACGGTCTTCGGCGAGTGCGGCCACCGCGGCTTCGCCCCGCTCACCACCTGGGATCCGGCCCCCGTTCCGCTCCAGCACCCGTCCGGCACCGGCTCGACACCGCATGGAGGCATGCCGTGACCACCACCGCGCCCTGGGACGACCTGGTCGCCGCCGCCCTGCTCGGCACCGAGCGCCGCACCCCGCCCGTCGCACCGCGCCCCGGCCAGGACGCGTCCGCCGCCCTGTTGGACGCCGCCGCGCTCAGCACCGTGCTGCGGCGGGCCGGGCTGCGCCCCGCCGCAGCCCGGCCCGCCCCGTCGCCCGCGCCCGAGGACCCCCGCCCGCCGCTGCCGCCTGCCGCCCGCAACCGGCTGGCCATGCTGCTCGCCGGGCGCTCGGCCGGAGGGGGCGGCCGGCGCTCCGCGCCCGACCTCGCCGAGCTGCTCCCGCAGTGGCTCACCATGGCCAACCAACGCGGCTATCGAGCGCCTGACGCCCTCCTCCCGGCCCTGCTGGACGCCGCCCGCGCCCGCACCGATCTGCGCCCCGAGGCGCTCGCGCTCGGCGGGCCCCGGGTCCTGTGGCTGGCCCGGCTGAACCCGGAGTGGAAGTTCGCCCTGCGCGGCGGCGGAACCGGGCGCGCGGCCACGACGGCGGAGGCGGCCGGGTCGGCCGGAGCGCCCGGGTCCGCGGGCGCCGCGACTCCGGGCCCCGCGACAACAGTCGACTCGCCCGCCGGAACCGCGGCCGGGTCCCCGGCCGGAGCGGGCGTCGGAGCAGCCCCGGCCGCGCCCGACGCCCCCGCCGTGCCCGCGGACGTACAGCGCCAGTGGGAGGAGGGCCTGTTCGCCGAGCGGGTCTCGCTGCTGACGGCGGTGCGCCACCGCGACCCGGAGCTCGGTCTCGCGCTGCTCGGCGGCACGTGGTCCATGGAGCGCGCGGAGGACCGGCTGATGTTCCTGGACTCGCTCCGCGACGACCTCTCGCCCTCCGACGAGCCGTTCCTGGAGCAGGCCTTGGCCGACCGCAGCCGGAACGTCCGGGCCACGGCCGCCGAGCTGCTGTCCGCCCTCCCCGGCTCGGCGCTGGCCTCCCGTATGGCCGAGCGTTCCCGGGCCTGTGTCTCGCTCACCGACGGGGTGATCGCCATCGACGCGCCGGCCGAGTGCGACAGCGGCATGGAGCGCGACGGTGTCGTGGCCAAGCCGCCTTCGGGGCGCGGCGAGCGGGCGTGGTGGTTCGGCCAGTTGGTGGAGGCGACGCCGCTGGAGTGCTGGAGCGCTTGGTTCGGCGGGCGTGGCGCGGCCGAGATCGTGGCACTGCCGGTCGCCGACGGCTGGCAGGCGGACCTCCAGGCGGCCTGGTGCCGGGCGGCCGTCCGGCAGCGGAATGTGGAGTGGTCCCGCGCCCTGCTCGGCGCGCCGTCCGAGCCGCCCGCCGCCTCGCCCCTCCCGGGCTCGCCGCTCGCCCCGACCGCGCCGCCGTCCCCGGGCGCCCCGGCCGGTGCCCAGCCCGCCGCTCCGTCCTGGCGCGATCCGGCGAAGCTGCTGTCCGCCCTGCCCCCGGCCGAACGGGCCCAGTGGGTCGCGGACTTCATCGCGGCCCACGGGCTGTCCGACGCCTTCCGGCTGCTGGGGGTGTGCGCGGTGCCCTGGGCCGAGCCGCTGGGCCGGGCCGTCGTGGACGCGCTCGACATCGCCCGCGACGCGGGCAGCTATCCGTGGAGCTTCAGCGGTGTCATGGGGCTGGCCGAGCGCTGTCTGGACCCGGACCAGGCCGACCGGCTCGAAGTGCTCACCGCGATACCGGACGAGCCGGCGGACGGCTCGCCAGGTGCCGGGAGCTACTGGTCGGAGGCGTTCCAGCGCCTGGTGGGCACGCTCCGGCTGCGCGCGGCGATGCGCCGCGAGCTCGAACCGCCGGACACGGCGGCGGTCAGCCCGGTGCCATAGCGCCGGCCGGGACCCACGGCCCGTGGCGCGCGGGTCAGGCGGCCACCGGCCGTACGTTCTCCCTGACCCACTCCACGATCGAGGCGGTCGTGGCCCCCGGGGTGAAGATCTCGGCCACCCCCAGCTCCTTGAGCAGCGGGATGTCCGCGTCGGGGATGATGCCGCCGCCGAACACCTTGATGTCCTCCGCGTCCCGCTCCCGCAGCAGCTCGATCACCTTCGAGAAGAGCGTCATATGCGCGCCGGAGAGGATGGACATCCCGATCGCGTCGGCATCCTCCTGGATCGCGGTGTCGACTACCTGCTCGGGCGTCTGATGCAGGCCGGTGTAGATGACCTCCATGCCCGCGTCGCGCAGCGCCCGCGCGATGACCTTCGCCCCGCGGTCGTGACCGTCGAGCCCGGGCTTGGCCACCACCACACGGATCGGACCGGTCACACCCATCGCAGCCTCCATGTCGCGAACGTGAACGAACGTTATCTCCAGGATCCCGCAGCCAGCCGTTTCACGGCACGCGGCGAAGGGGAAATCACACGTGGGACACATTCACCTCGGCCGCGCCCACCTCCTCCTCGGCCGCCGCAAGGCGGTCACCCACGTCGGGCCGGCCAATCAGGGGAGCCGCAGCGGGGACCGTCGCACCGCGCCGCGCCGTCAGCGAGGGCCGCCTGGCGCCGCGGTGCGACGGAGCGGTCGTACCGCGACGACCACGAACCGTCCGCCGCCGGCTGCCCGCGAGGGCATGCGGGGGACAGCGCCGCCTCCCGCGCGCCGTTCAGGAGGTCGGCCGCCATGGGCCTCACCCGAATCCCCATCCCCTTCCCGATCCCCATCCCGATCCGTATCCGCGCCACCGTTCTCGACCTGGCGGTCCTCGCCGGGCACCTCCTCCTCTATCCGACCGGCCTGCTCCAGGAGCGCCCGCCCGCCGCGCCGCCGCCCGGCGCCGCGCCCCGGCTGCCCACGGACGGCCGGGCCCACCGCCCGGTCCTTCTGCTGCACGGCTTCATCGACAACCGCTCGGTGTTCGTTCTGCTGCGCCGCTCCCTGCGCCGGCACGGCCGGCAGCATGTGGAGGCGCTCAACTACTCCCCGCTGACCTGCGATCTCCGCACCGCCGCCGCGCTGCTCGACCGGCATGTGCGGGAGATCTGTGAGCGCACCGGCCACAGCCGGGTGGATGTCGTCGGCCACAGCCTGGGCGGCCTGATCGCCCGTTATTACGTGCAGCGGCTGGGCGGGGACGCCCGGGTGCACACGCTGGTCACCCTGGGCACCCCGCACTCCGGCACCCGCACCGCGCCCCTGCTGTCCGCGCATCCGCTGGTGCGGCAGATGCGCCCGGACTCCGATGTGATCGAGGAATTACGGCGCCCCGCGCCCGGCTGCCGTACCCGGTTCATCGCCTTCTGGAGCGAGGTGGACCAGCTGATGATCCCCGCGGAGACAGCGAGGATCGACCATCCGGATCTCCTGGCGCACAGCGTCCGCGTCAACGGAATCGGACATCTCACCCTTCCGGTGCACCATGCGGTCGCCGCCGACATATGCGAGGCGCTGGACGCCGCCGAGGGGGTACCGACAGACGCTTCAGGCGCCGCCTCGGTTGCGTGACAGGGCCGGAAGTTGCCGAACAGTAATCGAACACCCGGCCAAATTACGGCGTCCAGTCCACCGAAAGGCGGCCAAATGCCCGTGCCGGCGTTACTCAAAACCTGATGAAGATTGTCGCCGTCCCAAACTGGCGGGTACAGTCGCCGCTAATTCTCCTGCTGCCGAGGCGAAAGAGAAGTGGTGGTGAACGACCGTCACCCGTCGGGGATCACAACCTCGACCGTCCCCGCTCCCGACGCCTCATATCCGTACTACGAGGCATACGACCAGCAGGGCACAGCGCACGGCTACGCCGGGTACGACGGCTACTCCACCGGCAACTTCGACGGCCTCGCCGCCTCCTACAGCGACGGCGACCCTCTCTTCGGCGCCCTTCCCGGCAGCCATGACGGCGGCGGCTACGGCACCGGCCACGATGGCTCCGCCAGCGGGCAGTACGACGCCACGCAGTGGGGCAGCACCGGCGGCGCCTATGACTCCGGCACCTATGACACCACCGCGATGTGGGCCAGTTCCGGCGTCCCGCTGTCCGGCACCATCCCGGCCCAGCAGGGCTCCGACACCGGCGGCCAGTGGGACGCCACCGCCTGGGACACCTCCGGCCACCACGACCTGACGGCCGCCCAGGTCCCCCAGTCCGCCCAGTCCGCCGAGTGGGACGGCACCGGGCAGTTCGACACCTCCGGGGTCGACACCGGGCAGACCCAGTTCTGGGACATGAGCGCCTACGCGACCGTCGACGAGTCGCAGTACGGCCAAAGCGAATACGGCCAAAACGATTACGGCCAGGGCGAGTACCAGGAGGGCGGGTACGAGCACGGCGGATATCAGCAACAGCCCGCCGAGCACCCGTACGCCGCCCCCGAGGCGGAGCCGGAACCCGGGGCGGCGGCCGTGCACCAGGCCGAGACCCAGACCTCCCTCATGGTCCTGGACCTCGACTCCCCCCAGGCCGGCACGGCCGACTCCGCCGATTCCCCCGAAACCACCGCCCCCTCGGACCTCGCCGACTCCGCCGACGACGCCGACTTCGAGGGCGACAGGACCACCGAGTCCGAAGCGGTACAGCTGCCCTCCCCCCGCCGGGAGAGCGGCCGCAGCCGTCGCCGCGCCCCCTCGGCCCGCCCCAAACGCTCGGCGCTCCTCACCGTCGCCGTCCCCTCCGTCTGCGCGCTGGGCGTCACCGCCGTGGCCGCCGCCTCCGTCAGCAACCTCGGAGACGACAAGAAGGACGCCAAGACCACGCAGGCCGCCGCGGACACCCCGCCGGTCAAGGCCTCGGTCGCCAACAGCAAGCTGGACACCCAGCTCGCCGCGGGCCTCGAGGACGCCGATGACTTCCGGGCCCGCGCCAGCCGCACCCAGGAGCGGATCGACCTCCGGGCGCGCCAGGCGGCGGAGAAGAAGCGCAAGATCGAGGAGGCCGCGCGCAAGGAAGCGCTGCGGCCGAAGTTCGCGCTGCCCGTCGCGCAGCACGGCCTGAGCGCCACCTACGGCCAGGCCGGCATCAACTGGATGTCGGTGCACACCGGCATCGACTTCCCGGTCAGCTACGGCACGCCGGTCATGGCCGCGACCGACGGCACCGTACGCACCCAGTGGAACGACGCCTACGGCAACATGGTCATAGTGACCAGCCCGGACGGCACCGAGACCTGGTACTGCCATCTGAGCAGCGCCAAGATCCGGGGCGGCACGGTGAAGGCCGGGGACGTCATCGCGTACTCCGGGAACTCCGGCAACTCCACCGGCCCGCACCTCCACTTCGAGGTGCACCCCGGCGGCGGTTCGGCCATAGACCCGCTCTCGTGGCTGCGCAGCCACGGCCTCGACCCGACGTAGGCGTAGGCGTACGCGGCCTAGGCGTCGCAGGCATAGGCGCCCTGGGCGGCGGCACCGCGGCCCGCGCGGGCCGCGGTGCACCCCCCTACAACTTCACAGCTTCTCTACCGGTGCGTATCTCAGCAGCAGCCGCTTCGGCTTCTCCCCTCCGAAGTCGATCGTCGCCTCCGCGTTGTCCCCGCTTCCCTTCACCGCGACCACGGTGCCGAGCCCGAACGCGTCATGGGTGACCCGGTCGCCGATGGCCAGCGCGACCACCGGCCGCTCCTTGGCCCGCCGCGTGGCGAAGCCGGCGGCCCCGGCGCCCGCCCTCGAACGCGACGAGGACAGCGAGGACGCGACCCCCGCGGCGGCCCCGATGGCCCCCATCGACGCCGACGGGGTGGCGGGCCCGGTGCGCTGCCAGCGCACATACTGGTCCGGGATCTCCTCCAGGAACCGCGACGGCGGGTTGTACGCGGGCTGCCCCCAGGCGCTGCGCATCGTCGACCGCGTCAGATAGAGCCGCTCACGCGCCCGCGTGATGCCGACATACGCCAGCCGCCGCTCCTCCTCCAGCTCCTTGGTCTGGCCGAGCGCACGCATATGCGGGAAGACCCCGTCCTCCATACCGCTGAGGAAGACCACCGGGAACTCCAGGCCCTTGGCGGTGTGCAGCGTCATCAGCGTGATGACCCCGGCGCCCTCGGCGTCGTCGTCCGGGATCTGGTCGGAGTCTGCGACGAGCGCGACCTGCTCCAGGAACTCCGCGAGCGTGCCCGGGGTCTCCTCGCCGCGATCCTGCTCGTACTCCAGGGCGACGGCCGCCAGCTCCTGGAGGTTCTCGATGCGGGTCTCGTCCTGCGGGTCCGTGGACGCCTGGAGCTCCGCCAGATAGCCCGTGCGCTCCAGCACCGCCTCGACCACGGTGGCCGGCCCCGCCCCCGACTCGGCGATCGTCCGCAACTCCTCCATCAGGACGTTGAACCGCTTCACCGCGTTGGCCGAGCGGGCCGCCATGCCGTATGCCTCGTCGACGCGGCGCAGCGCCTGCGGGAAGGTGATCTTCTCGCGCTGCGCCAGCGCGTCGATCATCGCCTCGGCGCGCTCGCCGATGCCGCGCTTCGGCACGTTCAGAATGCGGCGCAGCGGGACGGAGTCCTCCGGGTTGGCCAGCACCCGCAGATACGCCAGGACGTCACGGACCTCCTTGCGCTCGTAGAAGCGCACGCCGCCGACGACCTTGTACGGCAGGCCGACCCGGATGAAGACTTCCTCGAAGACACGGGACTGGGCGTTGGTCCGGTAGAAGACGGCGACGTCTCCGGACCTGGCGTCGCCCGCGTCCGTCAGCCGGTCGATCTCGTCGGCGACGAACTGCGCTTCGTCGTGCTCGGTGTCGGCCACATAGCCGGTGATGGTCGCCCCGGCGCCGGCGTCGGTCCACAGGTTCTTCGGGCGCCGGTTCTCATTGCGCTCGATGACGGCGTTGGCCGCGCTGAGGATCGTCTGGGTCGAGCGGTAGTTCTGCTCCAGGAGGATGGTCGTGGCGTCCGGGTAGTCCTCCTCGAACTGGAGGATGTTCCGGATCGTGGCGCCCCGGAAGGCGTAGATCGACTGGTCGGCGTCGCCCACCACGCACAGCTCGGCGGCCCCGAGCACCTCGCCCTCGTCCGCGCCGCCGTCCGCGGCGGCCACCGGGCCCGGCCCGACCAGCTCGCGCACCAGCGTGTACTGCGCGTGGTTGGTGTCCTGGTACTCGTCGACCAGGACGTGCCGGAAGCGGCGGCGGTAGTGCTCGGCGACGTCGGGGAACGCCTGGAGCAGATTGACCGTCGTCATGATGATGTCGTCGAAGTCGAGGGCGTTGGCCTCGCGCAGCCGCGACTGGTACATCACATACGCCTCGGCGAGCGTCTTCTCGAAGCCGTCCGCGGCCTGCCCGGCGAAGGTCTCCTCGTCGATCAGCTCGTTCTTCAGGTTCGAGATCTTGGCGCTGAAGGACTTGGGCGGATACCGCTTCGGGTCCAGGTCGAGATCCCGGCACACCAGCGCCATCAGCCGCTTGGAGTCCGCCGCGTCGTAGATCGAGAAGGAGGAGGTGAAGCCCAGCTTCTTGGACTCCCGGCGCAGGATGCGCACACAGGCGCTGTGGAAGGTCGACACCCACATGGCCTTCGCGCGCGGGCCGACCAGCTCCTCGACCCGCTCCTTCATCTCGCCCGCGGCCTTGTTGGTGAAGGTGATGGCGAGGATCTGGCCGGGGTGGACCCCGCGCGCGCCGAGCAGATACGCGATGCGGTGGGTGAGCACCCTGGTCTTGCCCGACCCGGCGCCCGCGACGATCAGCAGCGGCGAGCCGGTGTGCACCACGGCGGCCCGCTGCTGCTCGTTCATCCCCTCGAGCAGCGCGGACGTGTCCACCGCGGGCCGCGCCGCGCCGTCGCGGTAGTACGCCTCCCTGGGGACGGGCGCGTCGAACTTCCCGTCGAAGAGGTCGTGTGGAACGCCCTCAGCTGCGGGGTGGCCGTCGTCCTCGGGCGGCGGAGGCTCCTCGTCCGAGGGCCCGAGGTCCGCCAGGAAGCTGTCGTCAAAGAGGCTGCTCATCGCTCACCGAGTCTAGGCTGCCGCACTGACAGCGTACGTGCGGATGTCACGAAACGGTTTCGGGACAATTCGAACACCAGGCTTCACATGAGCCCCACAAGCCCACTACCGTCCTCGATCAGGCGGTCCGGAACCCGTCGGCGACCGCGTCGACACGGGCTGTCTCCGCCGAGTCCGGTCCCGCCGCGAGGCAGCCGGAGCCGGGGACCCAGAGGCACCACTGGGGTGAATCGGACCATGTGGCGACGTCGGCCGTCACCATCCGGTCCGTAGGGCAGCCTTCCGACGCCCGAACCCGACAGCTAACCCGGTAGGCGGTCCACGGAAGGAGTCGCCTCCCTTGGCGTCGCACCGCAAGCCGCGGACCCGAATACTGGACTCGGCCACCGGCCGCCGCACCGCCGTCGGCGTCACGACGGCCGCCCTCGCATCCGTCACCCTCCTCTCCCAGACGGCGAGCGCCGAGCCCGGCAAGCCGAAGCCGTCGGTCGAAGAGGTCAAGAAGAAGGTCGACACCCTCTACCACCAGGCGGAGTCCGCCACCCAGAGCTACAACGCGGCCAAGGAGCGCACCGGCCGGCAGCGCGCCAAGGTCGACCAGCTCCTGGACAGCGTCGCCAAGCGCACCGAGAAGCTGAACGAGGCGCGGCGCACCCTGGGCAGCCTCGCGGCCGCGCAGTACCGCAACGGCGGCATGGCCTCCAGCGCCGCGACGCTGCTGTTCGCCTCGGATCCGAAGGGCATCTTCGACCAGTCCCATCTGATGGACCGGCTGTCCAGCGGGCAGAAGAAGGCCGTCGACGACTTTCTGACCCAACAGGCCACGGCCGCCAAGGAGCGCACCAAGGCCAGTGAGAGCCTGGCCACGCTGACCCGCTCGCAACAGGAGCTGAAGACCCAGAAGCAGACCGTCCAGGGCAAGCTCACCCAGGCGCGCCAGTTGCTCTCGAAGCTGACCGCGGAGGAGAAGGCGCGGCTGGCGGCGATTGAGAAGAAGAAGGAAGAGGAGGCCCAGCGCAAGGCCGCGGAGCTGGCGCGGCAGCAGCGGGAGGCGGCGGCGAAGCGACAGCAGGAGCAGCAGGCGCAGCAGAAACAGCAGGAACAGGCGAGCGGCTCCAGCTCTTCGGGGTCCGCCGGCTCGTCCGGGTCTTCGGGTTCGTCGGGCTCCTCGGGCTCTTCGGGTTCCTCCAGTTCGCAGACCACCAAGGCCGACAAGGCCATCGCCTTCGCGCGTGCCCAGGTCGGCAAGCCGTACGTCTGGGGCGCGACCGGCCCCAACTCCTACGACTGCTCGGGGCTCACCCAGGCCGCCTGGAAGGCCGCCGGGGTCTCACTGCCGCGCACGACCTGGGACCAGGTGAAGGTCGGCACGCGGGTGTCGACCGCCGACCTCCAGCCGGGCGATCTCGTCTTCTTCTATGACGACATCAGCCATGTCGGCCTCTATATAGGCGACGGAATGATGATTCATGCCCCGAAGCCGGGTGATGTGGTGAAGAAGGCGCCGATCACCGAGATGCCGATCTACGGCAGCGTCCGGCCGGCGTAGCGGCTTCCCGGGTCCCGGAGGGCGGTCGGCCCACCGGGACCCGGAACCCGTCTCCCGGGACCCGGGAGACGGTGGCTCAGGTGCCGGGCTTGCGGCCGTACACGTAGACGTCGTCGCCGTTCCGCAGCAGGCTCCAGTACTTCTTGGCGTCCGCCTTGCGCATGTTCACGCAGCCGTGGGAGCCGGGCGGCGACCACACGCTCCCCGAGATGGAGTGGAAGGCCTGGCCGCCGTCGAAGAACTGGCTGTACGGCATCGGGACGTCGTAGATCGTCGACCAGTGGTCGATGTTCCGCCAGTAGATCTTCTTCAGCCCGACCCGGGTCTCATACCGGTCGCGGCCGGTGCGCACCGGCACCGGGCCGTACACCAGCCGCGAGCCGTCCTGGATCCAGCTCAGCTGGCGCGTGAGGTCCACACAGGCGATGCGGCCCTTGTTGGTGGGGCACTTCCTCGCCTTGTTCGGGTTGTGCCCGGCCGCCTTCTGCGTGTTGATCAGGTTCATCACGCCCCAGGTGACCGGTCCCGCATAGCCGATGGTCGGGCTGATGCCGTGGTTGACCTGGAACTTCTGGATCGCGAGGCAGTCCGCCCGCGACTGCCGCCCGTCCACCGGGCGGCCCAGGAACTTCTCCACCTTCTTCTGATACGGCCCCGTGCTCGTCGTGCACGACGAGGCGGCCTGCGCCGGAGTGGCCAGCGCCACCGCCAGCGGCACCACCATCCCCGCTACCCCCAAGGCCACGCCTGTCCGGCGGCCCCACGCCGCAAGTACCCCCACTATCCGCTCCCTTCGGCTGCCTTGCCCGATGAGACACACAGTGGGGACAAAAGGTTGCGCGGAACCTGACAGGAGCGGTCAGGCCCCAAGGGCGGTGCTCAGGGCGGTGCTCAGGTCCACAGGACGGCGACGAAGATGTTGGCCGTGGTCAGCAGCCCGACCGTGCCGAGGGCCGCGGCCTCCACCTTCTCGTCGTCGCGCTTCACATAGACCAGCCCCAGGATCACGATCAGCAGCGCCAGCTTCACGCCGATCTTGATGTTGTTGACGCTGTTGTCGTCGGCCTGGTTGAGCCCCACCAGCGCGGCGCCGGTCACCAGCATGGTGAGAGCGCCGTGCAGCATCCCCGGGGTCATCCGGCCCTCGCCCGCGCGCATCGGCTTCAGCTGCGCCAGGAAGCCGCCGAGCAGCGCGGCGATACCGACGATGTGCAGGCCGACGAAAACATTGATGAGGACGTCCATGACCTTGGAGCGTAGTTGGGCC
The DNA here is from genome assembly GCF_055569495.1 of Streptomyces sp. NPDC028305. NCBI lineage: Bacteria > Bacillati > Actinomycetota > Actinomycetes > Kitasatosporales > Streptomycetaceae > Streptomyces > Streptomyces sp. NPDC028305. The sequence continues at coordinate 340,104 of NZ_JBVHTN010000010.1, read as the reverse complement.
CATATCAGCCCCCGGCAACCGGGTGGGCCACTATCGCCGCTTCGATCACGGCCGCCCTCGAGTCATCGGCGGCCCGGGCGCCGGGCGGTCGGTTACGGGCATCGGGGCGCCGAATCCGTCCACTCCCGTTCATCGCACCGCCCGCCCGCGGCCGCCCGCCTAGCTTCCTCCTCCAGGTGGCAGTCCGCCTCCCGTCAACCGAGGGTCCCCGCCTCATCGGCGGGCTGCCGCCTGCCCGACATCAAGCAACAAAGCACGCAACAGCACGCGAGAACGTGAAGGAAGGTGGCCGCCGCCGTGGCGTCGCACAGGAAGCCCAAGCAGCGCTCGCTCACCGCCGGCACCGCCTGGACAGCCGCCGCCATCGCCCTCGCGGGGGCCGCCACCACCGCCTTGAGCGGCACCGGCCACGCCGAGACCCGCCTCACCCCCGCCCAGGTGAGGGCGAAGGTGGACCAGTACCAGCGGGAGGCCGAGGAGGCCAACGAGAGATACAACGGCGCGAAGGTGAAAGCGGACCGGGCCCGCGAGTCGTTCGACGACCTGCGCGACGAGGCGGCCCGCCGGACGGCGCGGCTGAACGCCTCGCGCAACGCCCTGGGCGCCTACGCCACCGCCCAGTACCGCTCCGGCACCATCTCCCCGACCCTCCAGCTCGCGCTCTCCTCCTCCCCCGGGCAGTATCTGCGGCGCGCCTCACTCGCCGACCACGCGGGCAGCCGCCAGGCCGCCGCCGTCGCGGGGCTGGCCCGCCAGAGCCGGGAGTTACGCCAGGTGCGCGGCGAGGCGCAGGACCGGCTCGACCAGTTACGCGGCGCCCAGGCGGCGCTCGCCCGCCACCGGGGCGCCGCCCGTAAGAAGCTCGCCGCCGCCGAGGCCCTGCTCGACCAGCTGACCGGCGAACAGCGCCGCCGCTACGAGGCCCAGGGCGCCCACGGCGCGGACACCGGGCTCGGCACCGCCCCGTACGCCCCCGTCTCCGGCCGCGCGGCCCGCGCCGTCTCGTACGCGTACGGGGCGCTCGGCAAGCCGTACGTCTGGGGCGCGACCGGCCCGCGCGGCTACGACTGCTCGGGGCTGACCCAGGCCGCCTGGCGGGCCGCCGGGGTAGCCCTGCCGCGCACCACCTACACCCAGATCAACGCGGGCCGGCGGGTCTCGCGCACCGAGCTCGCCCCCGGTGACCTGGTCTTCTTCTACTCCGGCGTCAGCCATGTCGGCCTCTACATCGGCGGCGGCCGCATGATCCACGCCCCGCGCCCCGGCGCGCCCGTCCGCGTGGCGCCGATCGACCAGATGCCGTTCTCGGGCGCGACCCGGCCCGCGTAGCGTTCTCCTGGATCAGCGTCGAGCCGCGCGCGAAGGAGACCCGCACCCGTGTCGGACGAAACCGTCGCCCAAAAGCCGGCCCCAGCGGCCGTCGTGCTGTCCGGCTACGGCCCGGTCGGCCGGGCGTACGCCGAGCACCTGGCCCAGCACGGCGAGGCCCTGGCACGCCGGTACGGGGTGCGGCTGCGCCTGGCGGCCGTACGGGCCCGCTCGGCCGAGTATCTGCCGCCCGCCGACGGGACGCCCACCGACGGGACGCCCGCCGACAGCACGGGCACCTGGGCGCCGCTGCCGCCCCGCTCCGCCTGGGGCCCGGCCCTGCCGCTGGCCGGGACGCTGGACCGTACGGGGGCCGGGGTGCTGGTCCAGTGCGTGCCGTCCTCCCCCGAGGTGTGCGACCAGGCGGCCGCCGAGGCGCTGCTCGCCCTGCGCCGCGGCGTGCATGTGGTCACCGCCACCAAGAGCCATCTCCTCAGCCACTGGCGGGAGCTGGGGCTCGCCGCGGCGGCGGGCGGCTCTCTGATCAGGATCTCGGGCGCCACCGGCGCCGCCCTGCCCGCGGCCGACCTGGCCAGGGCGGGCGTACGCGGCCTTGGCTGCCGCTCCATCCGCGCCTGCCCGAACGGCACCGCCACCTTCGTACTCGACCGCCTGGCGGCCGGAGACTCCCTGCCCGACGCGGTCGCCGAGGCACGGCGGCGCGGCATCGCCGAGGCCGATCCCAGCGCCGATCTGTCCGGCTCCGACGCCGCCACGAAGGCGCGGCTGCTGGCGGCCCTGCTGTGGGGGTGGGACGCCTCGGCGATCCGTACCGAGACCGAAGCGGTGGACGAGGGCGCGGCGCGGGCCGCGCGGGCGGCCGCCGCCTCGGACCACCGCCTGCGGGCGGTCGCGAGCGCGACCGCCGACGAGCCGCTGCTGGTCCGCGTCCGCCTGGAGCGGACCGCTCCCGGCGACCCGCTGCACGCGCTCACCGGGCCCGAGAAGGCCGTGGTCTACGGCTGCCCGGACGCGGGCGACATCACCGTGAGCGGCGGCCGCTCCAGCCCGCTCGGCGCGGCGCTCGCCATGGTCAAGGACACGCTGGACGTGGCCGCGCCGCGGCGCCTCGGCTTCGGGTGAGACGGGGCCACGGTGCCACGGGGCCCGGGCTCAGGCGACGAGGTCGGGGGTGAGCGCGGCCGGGTCCGCGGCGCCCAGCAGGGTCATGGTGTGGGCGAGTTCGGCGGTGAGCCGCTCCACGGCCTCCTGAACCGCGGCGGCCCCCTCCGTGGCCAGGCCCCACAGCGCCGGGCGGCCGACGAACACCGCGCGGGCGCCCAGCGCGAGGGCCGCGGCGATGTGCTCGCCGCGGCGCACCCCGCTGTCGGCGTACACCTCGACGCCGGTGCCCGCGAGCGCCTCGGCCACGCGCGGCAGCGCGGACGCCGAGGTCACGCTGCGGTCGAGCTGGCGGCCGCCGTGGGTGGAGACCACCACGCCCGCGCCCCCGTGGTCGGCGACGACCCTGGCGTCGTCCGCCCGCAGCACCCCCTTGACCACGACCGGGAGCCCGCTGGTCTCGCGCAGCCAGCCGATCAGGTCCGGCGTCAGGTCCGGTTCCGACTGGACCTCTTCGCGCGGGAGCACCTGGCGGCCCTCGAGGTTGACCAGGCGCACGGTCGGGTCGAGGTCGGCGGCGCGCTGCTTCTCGCCGCGGCGGCCGAGCACCGGCAGGTCGACGGTGAACAGCAGGGCGCGGGCGCCGTGGTGGGCGGCGCGCCGGACGAGTTCGGCGGTCAGGCCGCGGTCGCGGGTGACGTACACCTGGTACCACCAGGGCGCGCCCGACGCGGCGATGTCCTCGAAGCGGCTGGCGGTCCAGGTCGTCACGCCCAGCAGGGACCCGGCCCCGGCCGCGCCCTTGGCCATCTCCCGCTCCCCGTCAGGGTGGGCGTACTCCTGGCCCGCCATGGGCGCTACCAGCACAGGGGTGGCGACCTCGGTGCCCAGCACCGTCGTACGGGTGGCGACCCCGGACACCCGGCGCAGCACGTGCGGCAGCAGCCGCAGCGCGTCCCAGTCGCGCAGCCCCTCGTCCCGGGTGACGTCACGTACGGCGCCGGAGGCGTAGTAGGTGTAGGCGTGCGGCGGCAGGCGCCGCTCCGCTTCGGCCTCCCAGGTCTGCCACCACTCCGGTTCCGGTGCCGCCGACTCTCCCGCGGTGCCCATCGCTCGCGCCTCCTCCCGGCCCGCGGCCACAAGTCGCGGGCGGCTCAAGCACGTTATGCACAGGAGCGCGGGGACCGGAAACGTTTCGCCTCTGAGCGTTCCGGCCGGCCGTGCCACCCTCGGTCAATCGGCTTCCGTTCCGTATATGCTGCGGCGAATTTTCGATTTTTCTGTGCAGAAGGCGGGGAACAGCGCGATGCGTGGGATGCGCAAACCGGGTCGGGCGGCCGTGGGCGCCGCGGTGGCGATCGGTGTGATCGGCGTGTTCGGAGTACTGACGGGCTGTTCCTCGGACTCGAACGACGACGACAAGGGCGGCAAGAGCGGCAAGAACAGCGCCAAGAGCGGCGGCGGCGTCAAGACGGCGGCCGCGGGCGGCGAACTCGGCGGCCCGGACACGGCCTGCGCGCTGCCGGTGCGGTTCAGCCTCGCCAAGTCGTGGAAGCCGGAGGCGGTGAAGGAGCTGGAGGGGGCGGACCCCGAGCTGGGCTCCACGCTGCTCTCGCAGGGGCCGGTGACCCTGGTCTGCGAGATCGACGCGAAGCCCGCCGGGCACGTCGGCTTTCTGCGCGTCTGGACCGGGGACAAGGGCAAGGCCGCGGCCGGCGCCGAGCCCCGGCAGCTGCTGAAGGCGTTCATCGCCGAGGAGAAGGGCGTACGCGACGCCCGGTACAGCGAGGTGAAGGCCGGCGACCTGCCCGCCGCGGAGATCAGCTACATCCTCGACGTCCCCGACCTGGACGAGTCCAAGCGGGAGCGTGCGCTCGCGGTGGTGACCCCGAAGGGAGGTGTCGTGCTGCACCTCGGCGGGCTCGACAGCGAGGAGCACGACGCCATGCTGCCCGCGTACGAGCTGGCCAAGCAGACCATGGCACGCGCCGACGGCTGACAGGCAACAAGCAACTGGCGGCCCGGGAGACGGGCCCGGGCCGCCGCGGCGAAGCCGTGGCGCCGCTACGCGGGCAGGCCGAGGCCGCGGATCAGCTGGGCGACCTCGGCGCGGTAGATCTTGTCCGGGCGCGGGGTCTGGACCCGCATATGGCCGTAGATCTCCAGTGAGACCAGGCCGTGCAGATGGCCCCAGAGGCGGAGCGCGATGGCCACGGCGGCGGGCGGCAGGCCGGGGAACTCCTCGCGCACCTCGGCCGCGAGCTTGGGGTCGAAGTCCGACCACGCGAACTCGGCTTCCGGGTAGAGCGCCTTGGCGTGCGGCCAGGCCCCGGCGGCCAGGCCGGTCAGCCCGGCGCAGACGCGGTGTTCGGCCTCGGGCGCGGCGCTGCCCTCGGGCGCCCGGTAGCCGGGTACGGGGTCGCCGTAGATCAGCCGGAAGCCCTCCGGGCTGGTGAGAGCCCAGTCGCGGAAGGCGTTGGCCCAGGCCGCGATGCGGCCGGCCGGGTCGTCGGCGGGGCAGGCGTCCCGGGCGGCCTCCACGGCGTCGGCGAGCGAGGTGTACACGTCGCTGATCAGCGTGGTGACCAGGTCGTCCCGGGTGGCGAAGTAGCCGTAGATGGCGTTGGCCGTCATGCCCATCTCGCGGGCGATGGCCCGCAGGGTGATCGCGTCCGGCCCGCCCGAGGACATCAGCCCCAGCGCGACCTTCTTGATCTCGGCCGTCGTCTCGGCGCGCAGCCTCTCCCGCCGTCCTGTCGTACCCACGGGAGCACTCTACAGCGTCACAATCCTTGGTTTCCGTATAAAAACTTCACACCGTATAGTCACGGCACGCCATATAGAGCACGGCTCGCACAGGGGAGATTTCTGTCATGCGCATTGGAGTCATAGGCGCCACCGGCGGCATCGGACAGCGCGTCGTCACCGAGGCTCTCGGCCGGGGCCACCACATCACCGCGCTCACCCGCGACGCCTCCCGTATCGAGGAGGACCGCGAGAACGTGGTCTGGAAGAGCGTCGACATCTTCGACGCCGACGCCGTGGCGGCGGTCCTGCCCGGGCTAGACGTCCTGATCAGCGGCTTCCAGCCGGGCAACGCCGCCCGGGACCTCGCGGACACCGTGCGGCGCTCGATCGCCGACCCCACCGCGTACGCCACGGCGGCCACGTCGCTGCTGAAGGCCCTGGAGAGCCACCCCAGGACCCGGCTCATCGTGATCGGCGGCGCGGGCAGCCTGGAGATCAGGCCGGGCGTCACCCGCGCCGACTCCGACGAGGACCTGTACGCGACGCTGGACTCGATCGGCCTGCCCAGGGAGTACGCGGCCGCGGTCCGGGGCCACCGGGACGCCCTGAACGTGCTGCGCACCTCGAACCGGCTGTGGACCTACCTCAGCCCGGCCGAGGAGATCGCCCCCGGCGAGCGCACCGGCCGCTTCCGGCTCGGCGGCGACCAGCCGGTCCTGGACGCCGAGGGGCGCAGCCGCATCTCCTTCGAGGACGCCGCCGTCGCGCTGATCGACGAGGCCGAGCTGCCCCGGTTCGTCCAGCGGCGGTTCACGATCGGCTACTGAGGCCCGAGGGTCACACCAGGCGGGTCACACCAGGCGGCGGGCGGTCGCCCACCGGGTCAGCTCGTGGCGGTTGGAGAGCTGGAGCTTGCGCAGCACCGCCGAGACATGGCTCTCGACCGTCTTCACCGAGATGAACAGCTGCTTGGCGATCTCCTTGTACGCGTAACCGCGGGCGATCAGCCGCAGCACCTCGCGCTCGCGCTGGGTGAGCCGGTCGAGGTCCTCGTCCACCGGCGGGGCGTCCGTGGAGGCGAAGGCGTCGAGGACGAAGCCGGCGAGGCGGGGCGAGAAGACGGCGTCGCCCTCGGAGACCCGGAAGATCGCGTCGACCAGGTCGGTGCCGGTGATGGTCTTGGTGACATAGCCGCGGGCGCCGCCGCGGATCACCCCGATGACATCCTCGGCGGCGTCCGAGACCGACAGCGCCAGGAACCGCACCGGCCGGTCGGGGTCGGCCATCAGCGCGGCGCTGCGGCGCAGCACCTCGACGCCTCCGCCGCCCGGGAGGTGGACGTCGAGGAGGACCACCTCCGGCCGGGTGGCGCCGATCACCGTGACGGCCTGGTCGACGTCCGCCGCCTCCCCGACCACCTCGACGCCCGTGCGGGCCGTCTCCCCGATCTCGGCCTGGACGCCGGTCCGGAACATCCGGTGGTCGTCGACGAGGACGACCCGCACTCGGCGGCCCTCCGTCCCGTCCGCCGCCCCGCTCGCCCCGCCGGCCTCGTTCGCCGCCCCGCTCGCGTCGGTCATGTCGTCGTCGCCGCCCTCTCCATCTCCAGCTCCACTTCCGTGCCCCCGTCGGGCGCGGACCTCAGCCGCGCCGTACCGCCGTTGCGCCGCATTCTGCCGATGATGGACTCGCGCACGCCCATCCGGTCCTCCGGCACCGCGTCCAGGTCGAAGCCCGGGCCCCGGTCCCGTACGGAGATGAACACCGTGGCCCCCTCGACCTCGGCGAAGACCTGGACGGCCCCGCCGTCGCCACCGTACTTGGCGGCGTTGACCATCGCCTCGCGCGCCGCCTGGAGCTGCGCGGCCAGCTTCTCGTCCAGCGGGCAGTCGCCGACGACGACCACCTCGATCGGCACGCCGTGATGGTCCTCGACCTCGGCCGCGGCTGCCTTGACCGCCTCCGCCAGCGTGTCCGGCTCCTCCGCCTCGTCCTTGCCCCGGCCCTCCGGCCGGTACAGCCAGGCGCGCAGCTCGCGCTCCTGGGCCCGGGCCAGCCGGGCGACCTCGCGGGGGTCCTCCGCGTTCCGCTGGATCAGGGTCAGGGTGTGCAGCACGGAGTCGTGGACGTGGGCGGCGACCTCGGCCCGCTCCTGGGCGCGGATGCGCATCAGGCGCTCGTCGGAGAGGTCCTGGGCCATCCGCACCAGGTACGGGCCCGCGAGCAGCGCGATGCCCACCAGCACCGCGAGCGCGGCCTGGAGCACCGCGCCCAGGTGCTTGGCCGAGCCCTGGAGCACGACGATGCCCGTCACCCCGGCGCCGACCAGCACCACCCCGGCGGCCCCCCGCGCGATCGGCAGCACCTGCTTGCGGCGGCTGAGCTCGACCCACTGGGAGCGCCGCGAGTTGTCCGCCTGGCGCCAGACCAGGGCCACGCCCGCGCTGATCAGCAGCAGCGGCCAGACGTAGATGTTGGCGCGGCCCAGCTGGAAGTTCTCGACGAAGACGCCCATGCCGACCAGCAGCGCGAGCAGGGCGAAGACCTGCCCCTTGTCGGGCTTGCGGGCCAGAATGCGGCGGCCGCCCTCGGCGCCCCGGTCGGGGGCCGGGCGGGACGTCTCGACGCCGCCGAAGCCGAGCGGCACCACGAACCAGAACAGCGCGTACACCAGCGCGCCGAAGCCCTCGGCCATCAGCAGCGCGATGAACACGAACCGCACCCAGGACACCGGCAGCCCCAGATGCCCGGCGAGACCACGCGCGACGCCCCCGAGCATCCGCCCCTCGGCGCTGCGGTACAGCTTGCGCGGGGGCGGCTCGGCGGACGGGGGCGCGGCGGCGGTCATGCCCCGATCGTCACACGTCCGGCGGCATCCGGGCATCAGGGTCGCCCCTGATGGATCCCCGACGGGGCCGTCGGCAGGGTCAGGAGGAACTCTCCTCGATCTTGAAGCCCTCCTTGACGTTCTGGAAGACCGGCAGGTACGTCTCCCACTCGTCCGCGGGCGCGCTCAGGTAGAGCGCGTACGCCTTGCCGCCCTCCTCGCCGAAGCCGAGGTCGATGGCGCGGTACCAGCGCTCCCGCCCCTGGAACTTGAACTCCCAGATGGCCCCGGGCAGGCCCCGGTACTTCGTCTCCGACAAGCGCATCCGCTCGAAGACCGGATACTCCTGCTTCAGCTGGGTCTCGAGCCCCTCGAAGTGCTTCACAGGGTCGGGGCCCGCCGGGTCGATGACGTTGACCATCAGCCTGGCCTTCTGGGACGAGTCCAGGAATCTGACCTCCTGGGTGCCGTCCACCGTGCCCTGCGAGCTGTTGTCGGGCTGGCGGGTCCAGTCGTCCGGCACGGGGAGGGAGACGCCGAACTCCGTCAGCTCGACCCGGTGATACCCGTCGGGAAGGGGCGGGATCTTGTACGTCGGCGACGCCGACGCGCTGGTCGCGCTGTCGGAGGAGCCGGGCCGCCCCCCGTCGTCCTTGCCCCCGCCGAGGTCGACGCCCGACAGATACACCCCGGCCGCCACCCCGACCACGGCCACCGCGGCCACCGACGCGGTCCACACCGCCTTACGGCTGCGGCGGCCGCCGTGCGGGGGCGGCGCCGGGGGGTACGAGTTCACATGGGTGTGGCCGTACCCGGGCGTGGGCGTGGGCGTGTGGCCGTACCCGGGCGTCGGCGTCGGCGTGTGGCCGTACCCGGGCGTCGGCGTCGGCGTATGGCCGTAGCCGGGCGTCGGCGTGGGGGTGGGGGTGTGGGTGGGCGCGGGGTCGACCGTGGGCGTGGGTGCGGGCGTGGCCGCGGGCAGCTGGGTGGTGAGGGCCTCCGGGTCCGGCCTAGGCATCGACGTGGTCTCCGGCAGCCCCGCCGGGCCGCGCAGCGCGCGGTCGATCTGCTCCCCGTTCGGCCGGTCCTCGGGCTCCTTGGCCAGCAGCGCCTCGATCAGCCCGGTCAGCGGCCCGGCCCGCAGCGGCGGCTCCAGCGGGTCGACGGCGATCGCGTACCCGGTCTCGATCGGCGTGGCCTTACGGAACGGCGGCCGCCCCTCGACGGCCTGATACAGCGTCGCGCCCAGCGCCCACAGGTCCGAGGCGGGCCCCGGGGTCCGGCCCCTGATCCGCTCGGGCGCGATGAAGTCGATGGACCCGACGACCTCGCCGGTCTTGGTGAGCGTCGAGGTGCCGGTCGCCATGGCGATGCCGAAGTCGGTGAGCACCACCCGGCCGTCGTCGCCGAGCAGCACATTGCCGGGCTTGACGTCGCGGTGCAGCACCCCCGCCGCGTGCGCCGCCCGCAGCGCGGCGATCATGCCGCGGCCGATCCGGGCCGTCTCGTCGGGGCTGATGGTCCGGCCGCCCTTGAGCAGATCGCCCAGCGTGGTCGAGGGCACGTACTCCATCACGATGCACGGCAGCCCCGAGTCCTCCACGACGTCATGGACGACCACCACATTGGGATGGGCTATGCGGGCGGCGCTGCGCGCCTCGCGGCGGGTGCGCTCGAAGAGGGTGGAGACCTCGTCCTCGGTGAGGTGCGGAGAGATATGCAGCTGTTTCAGCGCGACCTGACGGTCGAGCAGTTCGTCCTGGGCCCGCCAGACCGTGCCCATGCCGCCGCGGCCGATCTGCACGGCCAGCCGGTACCTGCCCGCGATCAGCCGCCCTTCGTCTGACACTGTGTGCCCCTCCCGCTCCCCCGACTGCCATGGCCCCCGCATATGTTCGATGCGCCACGATAGCCGCCGCGGCCTCGGGGAAGATCTCAGGGAAGGCCCAGGGTTGTCACGGATACAGCCGCGCCCGGCGGCTTGTCACCATGGTGAGCATGACCGATGCACCCACCGCCACGGGCCCCGCCCCAGGCCCGGCCGCCGGCCCGGCCGCGTCCGGCGAGCCGCGGCCGCCGATGAGGGCGCCGCTGCGCCGCAGCCGCGATCAGAAAATGATCTCGGGCGTGTGCGGGGGGCTCGGCCGGTTCTGCGACGTGGATCCGGTGATCTTCCGGGTGGTGCTCGCCGTGCTCGCCGCCGCGGGCGGCTCCGGCCTGATCCTGTACGGCTTCTGCTGGCTGCTGGTCCCTCTCCAGGGCGAGGAGGAGAACGAGGGCCGCAGGCTGCTCTCGGGCCGCGTGGAGGGCCCGGCGCTCACCGCGGTGCTGTGCGCCCTGGTCGGCTGCGGGCTGTTCCTGTCCATGCTCAACAACGGCAACATGATCTATTTCTCCATCATGCTCGTCATCGCCGCGGCCGGCGCGGGCTACTGGTCCCGCCACCGCCTCCAGGTGGCCGGCGAGGGCTCGGTGGACCCGGCGACGGCCCAGGCGGTGGCCGACGCGCCCCCCGAGACCAAGGCCCCGCCGTCGGCCTGGGACGGCCCCTCCTGGTGGCGCGACCCGATCGTCAAGGACGGCACGACGGGCCTGGCCGGCCAGGCCACGGGCTATCTGTGGGGCCCCGACGACGGCTCGGACGGCGCCGCGTACGCCCCCCGGGGCATCGGGCGGTGGACGCCCCGCCGGCCGATGCGCAAGGCGCCCGAGTCCACGTCGATCGGCGGCTGGACGTTTCTGCTCGCCGTGGCGGCGGGCGTGGCGGGCGCGTCCCCGACATGGTCCTCCCGGCCGCTGGGCACCAGCCTGGAGATCGGGTTCGCCTGCGCCCTGGGCGTCCTCGGGCTCGGCCTCGTGGTCAGCTCCCGGTACGGCCGCACGGGCTCGGGCACCGTCGTGCTCGCGGTGGTGACCGCCGCGCTGCTGGCGGCCTCGGCCTGGCTCCCCAAGTCCGTCACCACCGACTGGTCGCGCCGCACCTGGGCGCCCGAGTCCGCGGCGGCCGTGCGCGGCTCGTACGAGCTGGGCGGGGGCGTCGGCGAGCTGAAGCTGGACCGCATGTCCCTGGAGAAGGGTCAGATCGTCACCACGCACGCCGAGGTCGGCGCGGGGAAGCTGGCGGTCACCGTGCCCAAGGACGCGCGGCTGGAGCTGACGATCCATGTGGGCCTGGGCGACATCCGGCTGCCGGGCGAGAAGAGCGACGACATCGACATCGAGCCGGCCCGGGAGCGTACGGTGACCGTGCCGCCGGCGGACGGACACACCGCGAAGGGCACGCTGCGGCTGGACCTGGAGATCGGCCTTGGCAATGTGGAGGTGAGCCGGTCATGAAGCGCCACGCCTTCGAGCCGGGCAGGCTGTTCGCCGGACTCGTCGTCCTCGGGGTGGGCCTCGCGTACGGCCTGGACGCCGCCGGGGAGTGGGACCTGCCGCCCCTCGCGGCCCTGCCCGTGACCGTGGGCGGGCTGTGCCTGGCGGGGCTCGTCTCGGCGCTCGCCTTCGGCGTCCGGCGGCACCGCGCCCGCCTCACCGAGGACGCCGCCCCGCCGCTGCGCGACCTGCCCATGGACGAGCTGCGCCGGCGCTACGAGTCGATGCCCGCCGACCGCCGCGACGCGGCACGCGAGCCCCACCAGGGCCGGGACTAGGTGAACAGCTGCGCGCCCTGGCGCCTGCGGCGCTTGGAGAGGGCCATGTCCAGCGACAGATAGGGCGTGCCCGCGAGGACCAGCGGCAGCCAGGCCATCAGATACGCCAGATCGTTTCCGTAGTAGTAGGGATCCGACTGCCAGCTGACCGTCAGCCACAGGCTCAGCGAGATGAGCGCGCCGCCGAACGCCGCCAGCCGCCCCAGCAGCCCCACGAGCGTGCCGAGCCCGGCCGCCAACTCCCCGAAGGCGATGATGTATCCGAAGGTCGACGGGTCCTTCAGCGACTGGTCGATCAGCCACGGCACCGCGGAGCTGTCGCGCACGTTCCGCATCAGCTCGCCGACCGAGCCGGTGCCGCTGTCGGCCAGGAAGGCCGAGTCCGTCAGTTTGTCGATCCCCGCGTAGACGAACGTCACCCCGAGGAAGATCCGCAGCGGCAGCAGGGCGTACCGCGCGGCGGAGTCCCGCCAGCCGCCGCCGTGCCCGCCGCCGCTGCCGCCTATGCCGCCCACGCCGCTCATACTGCCCGAGCCGGCCCCGACCGTTCTGTCAGCATGCCTCATGACGCCCGCCTCTCCCGTTGCCTCGTCAACAAAACCTTACGGAGGAAACGGGGAGGCGACTCAGTCCAGAACGTCAATCGGATAGCGGTTTGTCTCCGCCCCCGCCGCGGTGATCACCTGCACCTCGACCCGCCCCGGCTCCACGTCCACCGGCACCGGCACGGTCAGCACGGAGTCGGTCGGGTTGCTGAAGCCCCCCGCGACCGGCACCAGCGGGACCTGCACATGCACCGCCCCGATGCGTACGACCATCCGGGCGAGCCGGTCCGGCTCCTGCGCGCCCGGGGGCACGAAGCCGCTGCCGCGGATCTCGATGTCGTCGCCGGTGCGGATCGGCGCGTCCCGGTCGAAGCCGCCCTCCTCGGGCCGGACCCGGACCACCGAGAGCACCGTGGGCCGCCCGCCCTCCGCGTACTTCCCGGCCAGGTACATCAGAGCCGAGACGGCCGCCAGCAGCACGAGCCCCCAGGGCAGTTCGGGCAGGCTCCAGGGCTCGCGCGCCAGCAGCACCGCGGCGAAGACGAGCACCACCGCGTGCACCACCACGTACTGCGCGTCCGCGAGGCTGCCGCGGCCCGCGTCGTCGGCCAGCAGGTCGGCGGCGCGCGGGCGCAGCGCCCGGACCTTCTGGAGCCGCTGCGAGCGCACCCGCGCCGCCACCACCAGCCGGGCCGCCACCGCGGCCACACAGCTCAGGGCGGTGACGGTGAGCAGCCCGGCGGCGCCTTCCAGGGCCAGCCCGTCGGCCGCGCGCTCCGCCTCGCCCGGGGCGAAGGCCAGCTCGACGGAGAGCATCAGCACCGCGTAGACCGCGAACAGCACCCACGCGGCGGCCACGGCGCGCGAGGTGGACAGGCGGTTGTCCTCGCCGACCAGCGGGGCCAGCGGGCCGCCGCTGCCGCGGTGCAGCAGGGCGGCGAGGGTCAGCAGCACGGCGGCGAGCACCGCGACGACCAGGGAGGCGGTGCGCGCCGCAGACCAGCCCGCGCCGACCGCCGTGGCCAGCTGCCCGATCAGCAGCGCGCCGACCGCGCCCCACACCACGAACAGGGTGCGCCGCCGCACCGACCCGCCCCACGCGACGCTCTCGGCGCGGCCGGTGTCCCAGGTCGTCCTGGCCGCCTGCGTCAGCTCGTCCGACACCCACTGCCGGGAGGCCTCGGCGGAGTGCGCGAGCGCCGCCGGAAGGCCCTCTCCGGCGGCGAACCGGTCGCGCAGGGCCAGGAACGCGGCCACCGCCTTCCGGTGCCCGTCACGGGCGTGCTCAGGGCACTCGCAACCGCTGTGCGTATGCCGCTCTGCCGTCGTGGCGTCTTCCGCCGTGTTCACCGCCACGAGGCGCTCCCGCTCGTCGTTCTCTCGGGTCAGTCGTGCTTGTCCCAACTGACAAGTGTCAAGAGGGGATTGTGCCGTAACTCGGAGGGTCTCAGCTCAGCAGGTCCGGTTCACCGCGGGTGATCTGCTGGTACAGAGGTTGATAGTTGATCCAGGCGACCAGGTCGGTGCCCAGCTGCTCACGGGTCTGCGCGGCGTTCCGGTGGTCGATCAGGACCGGCTTGCCCGCGGCCTTCGCGGCCAGCTGCACCTGGCATGAGCGCTCCATCGCGATAAACCACCAGGCGGCCGCGTCGACCGAGCCACCGACCGTCAGAAGGCCGTGATTGCGCAGGATGAGGGCCTTGTGGGTGCCCAGCGCCTCCGCGATGTCCCGTCCCTCCGCCTCGTCCACGACCACGCCCGTGTAGCGGTCGTAGAGCGCGTGGTCCTCGAAGAAGGCGCAGACGTCCTGGGTGATGGGGTCGAGCAGCTCGCCGAGCGCCGACAGGGCGCGGCCGTACGGCGAGTGGCAGTGCGCGACGGCTGTGACGTCCGGCCGCGCCTGATGCACCTGGGAGTGAACGACGAACGCCGCCTGGTTGACATGGTGCCGCCCCTGGACGACCCGGCCCGCCTGGTTGACGAGGATCAGATCGCTGACGGTGATGTGGCCGAAGGACATCCCGAAGGGGTTCACCCAGAAGCAGTCGGCGTACTCCGGGTCCCGCACGGTGATGTGGCCCGAGACGCCCTCCTCGAACCCGTACCGCCCGAAGAGGCGCAGGGCCGCGGCGAGGCGCTCCTTGCGGTGGCGCCGCTCGTCCTCGACCGAGGTGTGCTGCGGCGGCAGGATGAAGTGCAACTGGTCGGTGGGGATCGGCTCCGGCGTCGGCGGCATCGGCGGCTCACTCCTTGGCGCACTGTGTGCTCTCAGGGCTCGGAGCGGAAGCTACCTGGGGGTATCACAGGACGCCAGAGCTGAGACAGGGCCGGAACGACGGCGACGCCGCCGCCCATGGAACGTGGGCGGCGGCGTCGGCGTCGATAGGGGTTACGGGGTCACTCCCACTCGATGGTGCCCGGCGGCTTGCTGGTGATGTCCAGGACCACGCGGTTCACCTCGTCGACCTCGTTGGTGATCCGGGTCGAGATCCGCGACAGCACGTCGTACGGCAGCCGCGACCAGTCCGCGGTCATCGCGTCCTCGGAGGAGACGGGGCGCAGCACGATCGGGTGGCCGTAGGTGCGGCCGTCGCCCTGCACGCCCACCGAGCGCACATCGGCGAGCAGCACCACCGGGCACTGCCAGATGTCCCGGTCCAGGCCCGCGGCGGTCAGCTCCTCGCGCGCGATGGCGTCGGCCTCGCGCAGCAGGTCCAGACGCTCCTTGGTGACCTCGCCGACGATCCGGATGCCCAGGCCGGGGCCCGGGAACGGCTGGCGCTGGACGATCTCGTCCGGCAGGCCGAGCTCCTGGCCGACCATCCGCACCTCGTCCTTGAACAGCCGGCGCAGCGGCTCGATCAGCTCGAACTCGAGGTCGTCCGGGAGCCCGCCCACGTTGTGGTGGGACTTGATGTTGGCGGTGCCGGTGCCGCCGCCGGACTCCACCACATCCGGGTAGAGGGTGCCCTGCACCAGGAACTCCACGGCCTCGCCCGCGGCGCCCGCCTCGGCGACCAGCTCGGCCTGGGCCTGCTCGAAGACCCGGATGAACTCCCGGCCGATGATCTTCCGCTTCTCCTCGGGGTCGGACACCCCGGCCAGCGCGGTCAGGAAGCGCTCCTCCGCGTCGACGACCTTCAGCTGGACGCCGGTGACCGCGACGAAGTCCTTCTCGACCTGCTCGGACTCGCCCTTGCGCATCAGGCCGTGGTCCACGTACACGCAGGTCAGCTGGTCGCCGATGGCCCGCTGGACGAGGGCGGCGGCCACCGCGGAGTCCACGCCCCCGGACAGGCCGCAGATCGCGCGCTTGGTGCCGACCTGCTCACGGATGGCGGCGATGGACTCCTCCACCACATTGGTGGTGGTCCAGCTCGGCTCGATCCCGGCGCCCCGGTAGAGGAAGTGCTCCAGCACCTGCTGGCCGTAGGTGGAGTGCATCACCTCGGGGTGGTGCTGCACGCCGTACAGCTTCTTCTCGTCGTTCTCGAAGGCCGCGACCGGCACCACGTCGGTGGAGGCGGTGACGGTGAAGCCCTCGGGGGCGGCCGAGCAGGCGTCGCCGTGCGACATCCACACGGTCTGCTCGGCCGGGGTGCCCTCGAAGAGCGTGGAGCCGGGCTTGGAGACGGTCAGCGGCGTCCGGCCGTACTCGCGGGCGCCGGTGTTGTCGACGGTGCCGCCGAGCGTGGTGGCCATCAGCTGGAAGCCGTAGCACATGCCGAAGACCGGCACCCCGGCCTCGAACAGCGCGCGGTCGACGCGGGGCGCGCCCTCGGCGTAGACCGACGAGGGGCCGCCGGACAGGATGATCGCCTTCGGCTTCTTGGCGAGCATCTCGGCCACCGGCATGGTGGACGGGACGATCTCGCTGTAGACCCGGGCCTCGCGGACACGACGAGCGATGAGCTGGGCGTACTGCGCGCCGAAGTCGACGACCAGGACGGTGTCGGGGGCGGCAGCAGGGGACGCTGATGGCACTTCGGCGGCCTTCCGGCGGTGGTGGCGGTGACTGAAGGGGGTTGGACCTTCGATTCTAACGGGCTCACCATCGACACTTTCCGGGCTCTTTGCGGGCACTTTCCGGGCTCGCGCCGTCACGCGTCGTCACCCGTACGCCACGTGACCGGGCCGTGAGCCGCTTCGTTGAGCCCGGTGTCCGCGCCAGCCAGGAGCGGCCCGGAAAAATCCACGCGTGGCTCAGATCCGCCGAGGCGATGAGACGTGCCCCCTGCGGTGATTCAGGCGGCGCGCGTCGTGGGACCTCGCTTCGGCGAGGTGACCGGTCAGCAGGGGACAGCAGCCCGGTCACCACCCCTAAAGAACGGTCGGCCCCGGGGACGCCCGGGGCCGACCGTATCCGGTCGAAATGGTTGCGCCGGGAGCGCCGCATCCACCACGATGCACATCAGGGAAGACGCCCCGGACCTCCCTACCGTCATTGGTCCGACCACGCGGGCGTACGCCCCCCTCCGACTTACCACGCGCACCACCCCGAAAGCCGACGGCACTCAAAGCCAGCGGCGCTCCCCCCGGCGCCGCCCTTCAGCACCGGCGCTGCCCTGACGCCGGTGCTGACCGCCTAGGGCCCCGGGGGCGCCCGTCCCGCTCGGGCGCCCCCGGGGCCCTTCGCCTTTCACGGTTCCAGAGATCCGTGACCTTGATCGGGTCTTTCTGTGACCATTCTGTGAGCAACCCCGAGGGCAACCTTTCGGCCAGCTGGCCGGTCATGTACGTGCAAACGCACGGCCAGACCGCGCCCCCACCGCGACGGCCTTCCACTGCGTGCCGCTGGCGACCAGCGGCACGATGGACCCAGAAGAGGTCTCATGAAGCTTCGCCGCGCCCTGGCGACCGCCGCAGCGACGGCCGCCATCGTCCCTGCCGCGCTGCTCGCGGCGCCCGCCGCCTTCGCGGACGAGCCGACGAACGAGCCCACCGCCACCGTCGAGCCGTCGGCCGACCCCACACCGACCACCCCGTCCCCGACCGACCCGACGGTCCCGCCGACCACCGAGCCGACCACGGACCCGACGGACACCAAGCCGCCGACCACCGAGCCCACCACGGACCCGACGGACACCAAGCCGCCGACCACTCCGCCCAGCACCGACACCCCCACGACCGCCCCGCCGACCGGCGACCCGACCGACGAGCCGACGCCGGGCGACGACTGCAACGACGACGGGTCGTACAACGAGGACCCCGACCTCACCACCACCATCTCCGGTCTGCCGTCCAAGGTCGTGGCCGGCAGCGGCTTCCACGGCTTCAAGTTCCAGGTCGAGAACGACTCGGACAAGGCCTTCAAGCGCGTGGACTTCGGTGTCTTCGCCGGCACCGCGGACTCCAAGCACCCCGACGGCACCGGCAAGTTCCTGACCCTCCAGTTCAAGGACCCGGAGAGCGGGGTCTGGAAGTCGATCTCCACCGACGAGAACGACCCGGCCGCCGGCTACCTCGGCTACACCGACGTGCGCGCCCACGAGACCCTCACCATCGACATGCGGCTGAGCGTCTCCGCCAAGGCCCTCGGTGACGGCTTCGGCTACGCGCTCACCTTCGGCGTGTACGCGGACGACGAGGGCAACTGCGTCTTCTCGACCGGCGACTACTACGAGTTCGACGTGCTGGCCGCCGGCTCCAAGCCCGGCCACGTCCCGCCGGCCGAGCCCAAGCCGGAGCCGCAGGGCGGCAAGAAGCCCCTGCCCAAGCCGCAGGGCGACACGAAGATCGACCCCAAGGGCACCCTCGCCGAGACCGGCTCCTCCTCCGCGCTGCCGACCATCGCCGTGATCGGCGGCGTCGCGATGGCCGCGGGCGCCGGTGCGGTGTTCGTGGTGCGCCGCCGCCGCAGCGGTGGCCTGGCCGCGTAACGCGTCGCCGTACCAGAAGGGGCCGCCCCCGCCCGGGGCGGCCCCTTCGCGCTCGGGGGGGAACTGCTCAGGGGGAGCCGGAGGCCGCGGCGCGGGCGGCCGTCAGGAGATCCACGGCTTCGGTGTTGCCGAGTTCACGGGCGATCTCCACCGGCGTATGGGCACGGAGTTCCGGCTTGAGCGCCGCGGGATCGGCCAGAACGGCCGAGGTGTCCGCGCCCGCCTCGATGAGCAGGCGCAGCCCCGTCGTGCCGCGGGAGGTCAGGGCCACATGGAGCGGGGTCACCCCCTTGGGGGTCCGGACATCGACGTCCGTGATGCGGGCGAGCAGCAAACGGAGGACTTCCTCGCGGGCCAGGTAGGCAGCCTTGTGCAAAGGGGTTACCCCGTCCACATCCCAGAAGCTTTGCCGGGACGGCTTGAGGGGGTCGGCGCCGGCATCGAGAAGGTCTTTCACGGTCTCGGGACGTGCGAAGCTGACCGCATCGCTCAAGGGGCCGGATCGCCATTGTGTCTCGGCGTTCGGGTCGGCGCCCGCTCCGAGCAACAGCCGGATGATGTCACTCGCTTCGGGCTCGCTGTTGGTGTGCAGGTAGTGGATCGGGGCGTCCCCTCTCTCGTCGGCCAGATTCGGGTCAGCACCTGCGTCGAGCAGCGCCCCGACGATGTCGCGCACGATGTCGTACGGCCCTGCCCAGCTGTTGAACATCGCGGTGAGGGCCGCGTGCAAGGGTGTACTGCCCGGAGCTATCGCACGTCCGAAGATGCGATCCCGGGGAACGTAAGTGGTCAGGGACCTGACCTCACCCACAACAGCGTTCGGATCGGCGCCCGCGCTCAGCAGGGCTTGCACCAGTTCGGGAGACCGGGACGAGAACGCGGCGAGGTGAAGTGGAGTCAGCCCCGAGGTGACGAAGCCGCCGAGCTTCTTCCGACGAGTGAGCGCTTCACGCACCACGGTCAGATCGCCGGCCGCACAGGCACGCGGAAAGCGGGACCTCGCCGACGGTGGCCGCGGCACCCTCAGCCCCGACAGCACAGCCGACACGAGTTCCCCGCCGTATACCGTCTGATCCCCCTCGTGGTCGACCTCGTACACCAGCGGGTCGCTCACGTCGGCAGCCTCGGCGAGATCGACGAGCAGGTAGTACTGCCCTTCGTTGTGGCCAACGGCGTACCACGGGCGGGGCTCGTCCTCCGCGACCAGGCCATCCTCGACCTCGCACTGCGAAGGCAGCCCAACGCTCCACTCGTACTCGTCGTTGGTACGCATGACGTGCTCTGCGGGCCAGCGCACCGCCAGTAACGCCTGAATCGACGGCGGCACGGCGTGCTCGCCCGCGGGCGTCGCCACGGTCCACTCGCGGGGTGCGAAATCCTCCGGGAGTCGGCCGTTGAGGCGCTCGATCTGCTTGAGCACGCGCGGATGCAGTACCTCTATGCCGCTCATCGTCCCCTGTCCTGGTGGTCGGCGAGATCTTCGGCGCAACCCTAGATCCGAGCAGTGACAGCGGAGAGCCCCGTGGCGAGCCGGCCGGAGGCGCTGTTCAGCCGTTGACGAAGGTGAGGCTGGTCGCGTCGTAGCGGGTGCCCGCGATCCGCTCGGGCGGGGCGGCGGCCTCGATGGCGGCGAGGTCCTCGGCGGACAGCTCGACGTCCAGGGCCGCGAGGTTCTCCTCCAGGTACCGCTGCCGCCGGGTGCCGGGGATCGGCACCACGTCGTCGCCCTGGTGCTGCACCCAGGCCAGGGCGAGCTGACCGGCGGTGACCCCCTTCGCCTCGGCCAGCTCGTTCAGCTTCGCGACGATGGCCAGGTTCCGTGCGAGGTTGCCGTCGGCGAAACGCGGCTGGGTCCGCCGCATATCGGTCTCCTCCAGCCCCTCGACCGAGGTGTACCGGCCGGTCAGGAAGCCGCGTCCGAGCGGGGAGAACGGGACGAGGCCGATGCCCAGCTCGCGGCAGACCGGGGCGATCTCCGTCTCCAGGTCACGGGTCCACAGCGACCACTCGCTCTGGAGCGCGGCGATCGGGTGCACCGCGTGCGCCCGCCGGATGGTCTGCGCACCGGCCTCGGACAGCCCGAGGTGGCGGACCTTACCGGCCCGCACCAGCTCGGCCATGGCGCCGACGGTCTCCTCGATCGGCACCTGCGGATCGACCCGGTGCTGGTAGTAGAGGTCGATGTGGTCGACCCCGAGCCGGCGCAGCGACGCCTCGCACGCCTGCCGCACGTAGGCGGCGTCGCCGCGGATCCGGGTGGGCTCGCCCAGGCGGTTGGCGAAGCCGAACTTCGTCGCCAGCACCACCTCGTCACGGCGCCCGGCGATGGCCCGCCCGATCAGCTCCTCGTTGTGCCCGACGCCGTAGTAGTCGGAGGTGTCCAGCAGGGTCACCCCGAGGTCGAGGGCGCGGTGCAGGGTCGCGATCGACTGCTCGTCGTCCGCGGCGCCATAGGCGTGGCTCATGCCCATGCACCCCAGGCCCTGCGCGGAGACCGCCAGTTCGCCGAGGCGTCGGGTGGAAACGTCGGTCATGCTGCTGCCTCCAGGGCTGTGACTCCTGTGCTCCGAACCGTCTGCCCAAGACGCTAAGGGTTGGAGTGCGCTCCAAGTCAAACAGGTTTTCGATGGACCGGGTCGCCTCGGATGGGGCGGCCCCTTCGCGCGTGCGGGGCATGCGACGCACCGGTGGGATGGCGACGCGCGGCGGCGGTGGGGACCGGCGAGAGCCGTGACACCCCCTCAGGAGTCGGGGCCCTCGCCCTCGACCCGGACGGCGACGCCGTCGAGGATCAGCTCCAGCCCGAGCGAGAAGTCCGCGTCGGCGATCGCCTCATCGGGGGTGTCCGACGGCGGTGCCTCGAACAGCGTCGAGGAGAACAGCCGGGCCGTCTCGGGGAAGCGCTCGGGCTCGACGAGCCGCGCCAGCGCGCGACCGTATTCGCGCTCGGCGTCGGCCTGCCCCTGGCCCTCGGCCCTGCCTTCGGCGAGTTCGCTGTACTGCCGCACGGACTGGACCACGTAGCCGCTGATCAGCGATAGGACGCCAACCTTGTGCGCCCAGTCGAGGCGGGTGCGGGACATGATCGCCAGGGCGGCCTCCATCCAGGCGATCTGGTTCGGTCCGGAGGGTGGTCCGGAGGTGGGCACGCGCGTCAGCCACGGCCGACGCCGGAAAACCGCCCGCTGCGCGAAGGCCCAGCCGCGCAGCCCTTCGCGCCAGTCGTCGGTGTCCATGGCCGGCGGCGCACCCAGGGCTGAGTCGGCCATGAGCGTGAGCAGCTCGTCCTTGGATCCGACGTACCGGTAGAGCGACATCCCCGTGAAGCCGAGGCTCTTGGCGACCTTGGGAAGCGTCACGCCGCCGAGGCCGTCGCGGTCGGCGATCTCCACCGCCGCGGCGACGACCAGGTTGACGTCGAGGACCGCGGGCCGCCCGAGACGCGAGGACTCCGAGATCCCCCACAGCCGGCGCAGCGGCGCCGGAATGAAGTCCTCGCTGGTCATGGCTCCCTCGTCCGTCCCGGTCGATGAGGCCCATCATGCCAGATCCAGCGCACCTGTTGCATTTAGTATGCCCGTGATACTTTCTCCAAGAAACTAAAGCCGGGATCTCGGGGAGAGGGACGAACGTGAGCACTGACACCGCACTGCGGACATCGAGAGGGCCGGTGCGGCGCGCCGAACGCGCCCTCGCGCCGGACCTGGCCCGGGGAGCGATGCTGCTGATCATCGCGCTGGCCAACGTCGCCGGAGTCGTCTTCGCCGGCGAGCCCGGCCTCGACACCACGCCAGAAGGCGCCGACCGCGCCCTCAACTTCACGCTCTTCGAACTCGTCCACGCCCGCGGGTACCCGGTCTTCGCCGTGATGTTCGGCTACGGACTCGTCCAACTCGCCCGCCGCCAGGACGCCTCCGGCGCCACGCCGAAGCAGGTCCGTTCGGTGCTTTTACGCCGCAACCTGTGGCTCGTCGCCTTCGGGTTCGCGCACGCCACCTTGCTGTACTACGGCGACTTCCTCGGCGCCTACGGGATCGTCGGGATCGTGATGACCCTGGTGCTCCTGCGCCGCGGCGACAAGTTCCACCGGACCGCGCTGGTGCTCTGGGCGCTGTCGGCGGTCGAGGTCCTGGTCATCGGCGCCATCGTGGTGAGCGGCATCGGAGGTTCGGGCGGGTCGGCCCCGCTGCCGTCGAGCCATGTCGACTCCCTCGCCGCGCCCGACTACCTCGCGTCCATGCTGGATCGCCTCGGCGAATGGCCGATGCACACGCTGACCGTCCTGCCCTTCATCGTCATCACGTGGCTGGGCATGTGGGCCGCCCGCCGCCGCGTCCTCGAGGAACCGGCCCGCCACAAGGCCCTGCTCAAGTGGACCGCCGTCCTTGGACTCGGCGTCGCCATCGCCGGAGGTCTCCCCGCCGCTCTGACCGGCGCCGGATGGCTGCACGTCGATGAGTCGGCCGCCGGCCTGATGATGATGCTCCACGGCGGCAGCGGCATGTTCGCCGGCCCGGGTTATGTGGCCGTCTTCGGCCTGATCGCCATGCGGGCCACCCGGCCCGGCCCCGTCGTCGACGCGCTCTCGGCCCTGGGCCGGCGCTCCCTGTCGGGATACCTGTTTCAGTCGGTGGCCTGGCTGATCCTCCTGGCGCCCTTCACGCTCGCCCTCGGCGACCGGTTCGGCAGCCCCACGGTGACCGGTCTGATCATCGCGGTGACCGTCTGGCTCATGACCGTATCGATCGCCCGCCTGCTCGACAAGCGCAACCAGGCCGGCCCCGCCGAGGTCGTCCTGCGCCGCCTGACCTACGGGCCTCGGGCACAGTCGCGGAGCTAGTCGTCGGCGGGCGGCACCTTGGGGACCGGTAGCAGGGGGAGCTTCAGGGCGCCGAAGGCGTCCTCGGGGACGGCGGGGGCCATCGGCGCGACCGGGGACAGGCGCTCGTACGGGGCGCCCTGGGGTGGGCGGGGGTCGGGCTCGCCCTTGTTGGGCCACAGGGACATGGCGCGCTCCGCCTGGGCCGTGATGGTCAGGGACGGGTTGACGCCCAGGTTCGCGGAGACCGCCGCGCCGTCCACGACATGGATGCCCGGGTGCCCGTACAGCCGGTGGTACGGGTCGATGACGCCGTGGTCGGGGTCCGTGCCGATCGGGCAGCCGCCGAGGAAGTGCGCCGTGAGCGGGGTGCCGATCAGCTCGCCGACATTGCTGCCCGGGAAGCCGTTGATGGACTCGGCGAGATGGCGGGCGGCCTCCGCGCCCTCGGGGATGTGGTCCGGGTTGGGTGCGCCGTGGCCCTGCCGGGCGGTCAGCAGGCCCTTCCCGAGCCCCTTCGGCCTGCGGTAGGTGGTGAGCGAGTTGTCGTGGGTCTGCATGACCAGGCCGATAATGGTGCGCTCCGACCAGCGCCGGGTGGACAGCGAGCGCACCACGAGCACCGGGTGCCGGAGGTGGCTCCCCAGGAACCGCAGCCAGCGCGGCAGTCGGCCGCCCTCCGGGATCTGGAGGACGGACAGCAGCCCCATCGCGTTGGAGCCCTTGCCGTAGCGGACGGGCTCGATGTGGGTGGTGTCGTCGGGGTGGATGGACGAGGTGATCGCCACGCCACGGGTGAAGTCGGCCCGCCCCTGCCCGGGGCGGACCTTGCGGTAGCGGCGGTCCGTGGTCTGCGCGCCGACCAGGGCCTCGGAGTTGGTGCGGGTGAGCATGCCGAGCCGGTCCGGGATCCGGGGCAGCAGGCCCTTGTCCCGCATGGTGTGCAGCAGCGTCTGGGTGCCGTACGTCCCGGCGGCCAGCACCACCTGGCGGGCGCGCAGCACGCGCGGCGGGCCCTTGCGGCGCCGGTCGGTGGGGACGGTGGTGACCCGGTAGCCGCCCCGCCGGTCCTCGCCGACGGCCATGACGGTCGTCATGGGGTGGACGACGGCGCCGGCCCGCTCGGCGAGGTGGAGGTAGTTCTCGTTGAGGGTGTTCTTCGCGCCGTGGCGGCAGCCGGTCATGCACTCGCCGCACTCGGTGCAGGCCCTGCGGGCGGGCCCCGCGCCGCCGAAGTACGGGTCCGGGACGCGCTCCCCCGGCGCCGCCGTCGCCGTCCCGTCCGCGTCGTCGCCGTCCCCGAAGAACACGCCCACCGGCGCCATATGGAAGGTCTCGCCCGCCCCCATCCGCTCGGCGGCGGCCTTCAGGTGCTCGTCGGAGGGGGTCATGGTCTTGTTCAGCCGCGCGCCGAGCATCCGCCGCGCCTGGTCGTAGTACGGCGCGAGCTCCGCCCGCCAGTCGGTGATGGCGCCCCACTGCGGGTCCCGGAAGAACGGCTCGGGCGGTACGTAGAGGGTGTTGGCGTAGTTGAGCGAGCCGCCCCCGACCCCGGCGCCCGCCAGCACCATCACCTTGCCCAGGACATGGATGCGCTGGATGCCGTAGCAGCCGAGGGCGGGCGCCCACAGGTAGTCGCGGAGGTGCCAGGAGTTCTTGGGCAGGGTCTCGGGGGTGAAGCGGCGCCCCGCCTCCAGGACGCCGACGCGGTATCCCTTCTCGGTCAGGCGCAGGGCCGTGACGGAGCCGCCGAAGCCCGAGCCGACGACGATGACGTCGTAGTCGTAAGCGTCGACGTACGCGTCGTCGTGCGTGTCGTCGTGCGTGTCGTCGTGCGTGTCGTCGTGCGTGTCGTCGTATGCGTCGTCCACCGCAGTACCTCCCCTTGCCGCGCGCCCATCAGCGCAGGCGCAGCGCCTTCATCGCGCGCAGGCTACGGGTCATGAACGCCGCGTAGTTCTCGTCCGTCATCCCGAAGGCCGGGCCGAGCGGCAGCAACCGCTGGTGCGCGACCGTCTGCGCCTCGGTGAACTTGAGGATCCCCTCCGAGCCGTGGCGGCGCCCGAGACCGGAGTCGCCCATCCCGCCCAGGGGCGCGCGGACGCTGCCGTACGCCGCGCCGTAGCCCTCGTTGACGTTGACCGTCCCGGCCCGCAGCCGGGCGGCGACCGCGCGGCCGCGCCGGCCGTCCTTCGTCCAGACGCTGGCGTTAAGGCCGTACGGGGTGGCGTTGGCGCGCTCGACGGCCTCGTCCTCCTCGGTGAAGCGGTAGATGGAGACGACCGGGCCAAACGTTTCCTCAGCACACACGGCCATCGGCGGCTCGACGCCGTCGAGGATGGTCGGCTCGTAGAAGTAGGGGCCTATGTCGGGCCGGGCGCGGCCCCCGGTGAGCACCTTGGCGCCCTTCTCCCGGGCCTCGTCGACATGGCGTACGACGGTCTCCAGCTGGCGCTCGCCCGCGAGCGAGCCCATCTCGGCCCCGTACGCGAGGGCCGTGCCCAGGCGCATCGCCTTCGTCCGGGCGACGAACCGCTCCAGGAAGGCGTCGGCGATCGACGTGTGGACGTAGAGCCGCTCGATCGACTCGCACAGCTGCCCGGCGGACGAGAAGCAGGCGCGCACCGAGCCCTCGGCGGCCTTGTCGAGGTCGGCGTCTCTCAGCACCAGCATGGCGTTCTTGCCGCCCAGCTCCAGCGAGCAGCCGATCAGCCGCGCCGCCGCGCGCTGGGCGACCTCGCGGCCGGTGCGGGTGGAGCCGGTGAACGACGCGTAGTCGGCGTGCTGGACGACGGCGGGGCCGACGACCGGGCCCTCGCCGAGGACGATCTGCCACACGTCCTTGGGCAGCCCGGCCTCGATCAGCAGCTCGCGCGCCCACAGGGCGGTCAGCGCGGTCTCGGTGTCCGGCTTCATCACCAGGGCGTTGCCCGCGGCGAAGGCGGGGAGCGAGTCGCCGACGGAGAGGGAGAGGGGGTAGTTCCAGGGGGATATCAGGCCTATGACGCCCTTGGGCTGGCGCAGCTCGGTGACCTTGGTGAGCACCGGGACGGCCCCGGTGTGGCGGCGCGCGCCCAGATAGGCGGGGGCCTTGCGCCCGTAGTGGCGGGCGGTGAGGCAGACCTCCTGCACCTCCTCGTGGGCGTGCAGCCGGGTCTTGCCGGTCTCCACCTGGATCAGGTCGAGCACCTCGGACTGGTGGCGCATGAGCAGGTCGTGGAAGCGCAGCAGCACGGCGGCGCGCCGCCGCACGGGTGTACGGGCCCACGCCGACTGCGCCTTGCGCGCCCGCTCGAATGCCTCGGCGACGTCCTCGGGGGTGGACTCGGGCAGCTCGGCCAGGACCTCCCCGGTGAAGGGGGTGTGGCTGGTGGTCCTGCCGCCGCCCACCACGCCGCGCGAGAGCCGGGCGACCAGCTCGGGCGTGACGACGTGCACGGCGGTGCGGGCGCCCGCGGGAGCGACCGGGTTGCCGTCGGCGGGGGCGGGCGTGGTGGTGTGCGCGGCGTCCTGTGTGGGCTGTGCGCTGTCCTGCGAGTCCGTCATGGGGGCGAGGGTAGGCCCGCCGGGCCGGTTTGGGTACCCGGCGGTAACCTGCTTTCACCGGCCACGCACACACGTCGCGCCGGACGGGTCCGTCAGAGGCCCTCGATCTTGAGGCTCTCCACGACGTTCTTGTAGATCTCGTCGCCGGTCGGGCGGGCGTCGCCGTCGGCGGGCATGGTCACGGTCAACTGCCAGGCGGTATGCGTCTTGTCCACGTAGATGTGGTCGCGCTTCACATAGCGGATGGGGTTGTCGTCCCTGCTGCTGCCGGAGGGGACGTAGGTGGTGGTGAGGTCCACCGCGCCGTCCTTGCCCTGCTGCTTCGCCTGCTCCGTCTTGCTCTCGACGTCCTCCATGGACGACTGGGGGCTCTTGTAGTAACGGACGACCTGCCCGGCCATGTCGCGGGTGTCCTTGATCTCCCGCTGGTCGTTGGCCTTCTGCCGGCTCAGGAAAACGGTGTAGACGCCGCTGGGGTCCGTGAAGGTGACGGACGCGTTGTCCGCGATGTCGTCCTGCACACGCCGGTACTCGCTGGGCACGGCCAGGGACGCGCCCACGACATCGCGCTCCTCCCGGACCATCCACCCCTTGGGAAGATCGCTCTCGCTCGCGAACGGCTTCATCAGGGTCAGCACCAGCACGGCGGCCACCACCAGCACCACGCCGCCCAGGCCGAGCTGCGCCTTGCGGTTCTTGTGCAGGATGGGCGGTACGAAGCGGCTGCCCCCGCTCTGCGCCTCCCCTGCTCCGACTCCGGCTTCGGCGCCCGCCCCGGCCTGGATGTGGGCCTGGGGCGGGGCGTACAGGCTGGTCGCGAGCACAGTAGGCACCGGCTGCGGCGGCCGGACCACCTCCTCCAGCGCCTTCCGCGCCTCGGCCGCCGTCGGCCGCGCCGCGGCCTCCTTGCGCAGCAGCTGCATGATGAGCGTGCCGAGCGCGCCCGAGCCGCGCGCGGGCGTCTGGGGCTCGGCGGAGAGGATGGCCTGGAGCGTCGCGGGGGCGTGCGAGCGGCGGAACGGGGACATGCCCTCCACCGCCGCGTACAGCACGACGCCCAGCGACCACAGGTCCGATTCGGGGCCGGGCCGCTGGCCCAGCACCCGCTCGGGCGCGATGAATTCGGGGGAGCCGACGAACGCGCCGGTCTCCGTCAGCCCCTGCTCGCCCTCGACCTGCGCGATGCCGAAGTCGGTCAGCACCACCCGGTCGTTCCGGCCGAGCAGGACGTTGTCCGGCTTGACGTCGCGGTGCAGCACCCCGGCGTCGTGCGCGGCCGTCAGCGCGCCCAGCACCGCGACGCCGATCCGGGCCGCCTCGCGCGGGTCCAGCGTGCCCTCGGCCAGCCGGTCGCCGAGCGAGTCGCCGCGCACCAGCTCCATCACCAGCCAGGGCCGGCCGTCCTCGACGGCCACGTCGTACACCGAGACCACCGAGGGGTGGTCGATCCGGGCCGCGGCGCGCGCCTCGCGCTGCATCCGCTGGTAGACCTTCTGCCGCTCGCCCTCCGGCAGGGTCTCGGGCACCCGTGGCTCCTTGACCGCGACATCGCGGTCGACGACCTGGTCGTGCGCCCGCCAGACCGTCCCCATGCCGCCGTGTCCCAGGCGGGAGACGAGGCGGTAGCGGCCGCCGATGACGCGGCCGATGTTGGGGTCCTGGTTGGCCGGCGCGGGCGCCGACGTACGGGGGTCGGGCTGCCCGGCGGCCGCCCGGCCGTCGAGCTGCGTCGGCTCGTACGGGCTGTCGGGCTGCCGGTCCTGGGAAGCCGCCGAGGACTCCGCCTCGAACTCCGTCTTGGACTCCGCCTTGGACTCCCCGTTGGGCTCCCCCTGGGACGGCACCGGCGCGGCCGGGGCTTGCGGCGGCTGCAGCTCGTAGCTGGTGGGCTCGTTCGCCCGTCCCCCGTCGTTCGTCATGGCACCATCATTACCTGCTCGGGCGCACGGCCCGCCAGCGGCCCCGGGTGGCTGTGGCCGCTCGTGACAAAGCCGTTGCGGTGCCGTTCAATTCTGTTTGGCGGAAACGGAGAAAGTGTCGACAGCCGTGTCGAAATACTGCTTTCCCTCGGTTTTGCTGACGACCGGCGCGGACACCCACACGTCGTACATCTTTCCCGCTTCGTTCCAGGTCAGGTCGTACGTCTGGCGCGAGCCGCCGTCGTCGGCCGAGCCGTTCCAGACGAACGCCCACAGCGCGGCGGGCAGCCCCTGGCGCTCGGTCTGGATGACCTGGCCGCTGCGGTAGCCCGGGTAGTTCTGCGGCCCCCTGGCGTCCGCCTCCTGGCTCAGCTGCAACGGGCCCTTGGGGTCCAGCTCCTGGACGTGGATCCCGATGCGGAACTCGTTCCCCGGCGAGTTGTAGTAGACGCGCGGGGCCTTGACTTCGCGGGAGAAGCCCTTGGGCACGGCGATCGTGAAGCCGGCCGGGTCGTTGACCAGCTCGTAGCCGTCCGGGACGGCGGTCTTGGAGGCGGTGGGCGACGACTTGCCCGACGGCGGCGTCTTCGACGGCTCCTTGGCGGGGGCGCTCGTGGCGGCGGCCTTGCCGTCGCTGTCGCCGTCGCCGTCGCCCCGGTCGAGGGCCAGCGCCGCGACCCCGGCGCCGAGACCGGCCAGCGCGACCACCGCGACGGCCGCGATCAGCGCCGTACGGCGGCGAGGGGCGCGGCGGGAGGGGACGGGGGCGACGGGGGTGGCGGCCCCGTACCCGGGACCGTGGCCGGCCCCGTGGCCGGTCGTCACCGGCACGGCGGGCTGCGTCGGCGTGTACTCCAGAGGGATCTCGGGGGTGTCCCCCGGCCCCAGACACATCCGCAGCATCCGGGCCGCCCCGTCCCCGTTCAGCCGCAGCGCGGGATCGCGCTGCAACAGCCCCTCGATGGCGGGGGCCAGGGCACCGGCGGCCGCGGGCGGCCGTATCTCGTCGAACACGACCGCGTGCAGCACCCCGCCCAACGAGTCGCGGCGGAACGGCGATTCGCCGCTGACCAGCGTGCACAGCAGCACACCGAGCGACCACAGGTCCGACTCCGGGCCGGTGCGCTGCCCCGACATCCGCTCGGGCGCGGTGTATTCGGGCGAGCCCACGAACGTCCCGGTCTCCGTGATCGTCGTGCTTCCCGTCACCTGCGCGATCCCGAAGTCCGTCAGCACCACGCGCCCGGTGCCCGCCTCCACCAGCACATTCGCGGGCTTGATGTCCCGGTGCAGCACCCCGCGCTCATGCGCGACCCTCAGCGCGTCCAGCAGCGCGAACCCCATCCGCGCCGCCTCACTCGGCCCGACGGGCCCCTCGGCGGCCAGCCGGTCCGCGAGCGAGCTGCCGTCGACCAACTCCATGACGATCCACGGGCGTCCGTCCTCCTCCACCACGTCATGGAGGACGATCACATTCGGATGCTTGATCTGCGCCACGGTGCGGGCCTCGCGCAGCGTGCGCTCGTGCTGCTGCTGGAGGTCGAGGGCCGACATCCCGTCCAGCCCCTCGTCGATGTGCAGTTCCTTGACGGCCACATCCCGGCCCAGCAGTTTGTCGACGGCCCGCCACACCGTACCCATGCCGCCGCGCCCCAGCCGTGACACCAACTGGTAGCGCCCGGCCAGCAGGCGGCCACCGCTTCCCCCGAAGCTATCCATGGGCTTCATCTTGCCGCACGGCCCCGACGGACTCCGCCTTGGTCCCCAGCCGCGTTGTGGTCAACTTCCCCCATGGAGGCAGTCCTGGCGAGTTTCATAGCCGTGCTCGGCACGGTGTTGGGTTCCGGTGTCACCTACGTCTTCCAGCGGCGAAACACCGACCGCAGCGAGCACTTCGCCCGCGCGGAGAAGCTGCGGCAGGAGCGGATCGACGCGTACTGCGCGTACGCGGGGGCGCTGCTCAACTACCGCCGGGTGCTGGTCCAACGGTGGTTCGTCCAGCACGAGAACCGGCCCGACGAGGACACCCCGGAGCTGCGGGAGCACGTCTACGAGTTGCGCTACGCCGCGCAGGAGGCGATGTTCCGCGCGCAGATGCTCTCGGACGACCCCGCCCTCGTGGAACTCTCCGAGCGGATCCTCGAGCACGTGACCGAGCTGCACCGCGCCGAGGACCGCGACCGGCTGGACCACATCCGCGAGCGGTCCCGGCAGGGCATCCGCGACTTCATCGCCGCCGCGACGCCGCACACTCGCTGAGCCTCGAGATCGGCGGCCGGTCCACCAGGGTCGCGGGAGAGGTGAACCGCGTGCGCCGGCGCGCAGCGGAGATGAGCGCAACTGCTTCAAGGGGGCATCCGTGGATCTTGGTTCGGTGATCATCGCGGTGGCAGGTGTAGCCGGGACGCTAGGAGGGTCGCTGCTCACTCAGCGCGCCTCCGAACGGGCGAAACGTCGCGAGATAGACCTGCTTCGCGGTCACGAGGAGCTTCGCGAGAACCTGCTCAGCCGACGCACCTGCTACGTGGAGCTCAATCGGGACGCACGTCAGTTCACCACGGCGCTCAACCGTCATCTGCATGTCATGCGGGAACGCGGTGTCGAGGAGGCGGACAGGGAGGTACTCGAAGAAGCCAAGAGTGCCCACCGCGATCGATACTCCGAAGCGCAGATGATCGCCCCGGACGAGGTGCTCGCATGTGCGCGTACGGTCAATCAAGCCCTGAACAGGGTCTATGGCCAGGTCAAACGTCTGGAGCGAGGAGAGCCCCAGGAAGGGGAAACCATGGCTACAGCGGTCCGGGGTCAGAGGGAGATCTGGGACCTGATCCGGGCCATGCGGGCCGCCATGCGCCGCGACCTCGGGGTGGCACCCACAGAGTGACCGCGCCCCGCGACGTCATACCTGCCAGAAGGTGACAGGTACGGCCCCTACCGTCGGCCACCATGAGCGACTCCCTCCCCCGTATCACCCCCGCCCAGCGCCGCGCCCGCCTCGGGCGGCGGCATCTGCTGGCGCCGTCCGCCCGGGCGGCAGTCGTAGAAGCCGTGGCGGACGCGGTTGTCGGGCTGCATGCGACCGATCCGGCCACCGTGTATCTGTCCGCGTGCGCGCGGCTGCGGGAGCCGGGGGCCGGGGAGGTGGAGCGGGCGCTGTACGAGGACGTCTCGCTGGTCAAGCTGTTGAGCATGCGGCGCACGATCTTCGCGGTGACGACGGAGCTCGCGCCGGTCGTCGGCTCGTCGACCGCGCGGGCCATCGCGGTACGGGAGCGGGCCACGCTGCTGAAGCATCTGCGGGAGCGCGCCGAGGAGCACTGGGACGAGGCGCGGCTGGCCGAGGTGGAGAAGGCCGTGCTGGCGGCCGTGGCCGGGCGGGGCGAGGCGACGACCGCCGAGGTGGCGGAGGACGTGCCCGCGCTGCGCGAGCGGATCGTCATGGCGCCCGGCAAGCCGTACGCGGCCCGGCCGACCGTCGGCAGCCGGGTGCTGCGCCTGCTCGCCTCCGACGGCCATCTGCGCCGCTGCCGCCCGCGCGGCTCCTGGACCAGCAGCCTCTACCCGTGGGCCCTCGTCCCGCCGCTCCCCGACCTCCCCGTCCGCGAGGCGAAGGCCGAACTGGCCCGCCGCTGGCTGGCCGCGTACGGCCCCGCGACCGAGGCCGACCTGAAGTGGTGGACGGGGTGGACGGTGACCGACACCCGGCGGGCGCTGGCCGACATCGGCGCGGAGGGTGTGGCGCTGGCGGAGGGGCCGGGGTACGTGGTGGCCGGGGACGGCGAGCCGGTGGCGGACGGCGAGCCCTGGGCCGCGCTGCTGCCCGGCCTCGACCCGACGGCCATGGGATGGCAGGCCCGCGACTGGTATCTCGACCCGGACCATGTGAAGCCGCTCTTCGACGGCAGCGGCAACATCGGCCCGACGGTGTGGTGGAACGGCCGCGTCGTCGGCGGCTGGGCCCAGCGCGCGAGCGGCGAGGTGGTCTGGCGACCGCTGACCGACGTGGGCCGGGAGGCGGCGGCCGCCGTGGAGGCGGAGGCGGCGCGGCTGAGCGGGTGGCTGGGGGAGGTCCGGGTCACGCCCCGGTTCCGTACGCCGCTGGAGCGGGAGTTGACGGCATAGCCGCGTGCGCGCCGCCTCAGTCCGTCGTCCCGGTCGCCAGCTCACCCGCGCGCACGTACTCCCGCACCAGCGGGCGGCGGTCGTCGGCGCGCCAGGCCAGGGCGAAGCGGCTGGGCGAGATGCCCCTCACCACACGGGTGACGACTCCGCCGAGGGTGATCAGCGGGGCGTTCCCGGCCGCCAGCAGGACCACGCCGAGACCCGCGACGAGCGCCTCGTACGTCTCCTCGGTGCTTGCCACCTCCGCGCCGATGAGCGCCGGCTTCCCGCCGCGGGCGTCGGTGGCGAGCCAGTAGTCCCGTAGCGGCCCCGCGCTGTCGGGCAGAGCGAGGAACGGCTCGTCCAGCAGGTCGGTGAAGTCGATGATCTCCCTGTCGGCGAGCGGGTGAGTTTCGGCCATGGCGACCAGGCGGGGTTCCTCGGCGACCACCACCCACCGGTAGCGGTCCGGGTCGGGCAGCGGCAGCCAGACGAACGCCGCGTCGCACGTGCCGTCGGCGAGCCCGGCGGTCGAGTCCTGCCAGGGAACCTGGCGAAGTACGAGGCGGGCATCGGGGCGCGCGGCGGTGAAGCGGGAGCGGATCGCCGGCAGCACGCCCCCGCGCCCCGGGCTGGTGCTCATCCCCACGACGAGACGGCCCGCCTGGTCGGCCACGACCCGGGCGACTGTCTCCTGGGCCGCCTCCCACTCGGCGAGCATGCGCTGCGCATGCGGCAGCAGCGCCGCGCCGACCGCGCTCAGGCGCACCTCGCGCCGGTCGCGCTCGAACAACGCGGCCCCCACCTGCTTCTCCAGCATCCTGATCTGCTTGCTCAGCGCGGGCTGCGAGACGTACAGCCGCTCGGCCGCGCGCGTGAAGTGCAACTCCTCCGCCACTGCGGCGAAGTACCGCAGATCCCGTCCGTGAACGTCCATAACCATCGGCTATCACGGCAGGTCTTGGACGCGCAAACGGTGCGCCTCGCAAGGTGGTACACACACAGACCGGCACAAGGAGAAGAACATGAACAGGGTATGGCTGGTCACCGGGGCGAGCAGCGGGTTCGGCCGGGCGATCACCGAAGCGGCGGTGGCCGCGGGCGACATCGTGGTCGCCGCCGCCCGCCGTACGACGCTGCTCGACGACCTGGTCGCCGCGCACCCGGACCAGGTCGAGGCGCTACCGCTGGACGTCACCGACATCGCGGCCGTCCAGGCCGCGGTCGACGGCGTGGCAGCCCGGCACGGCCGGATCGACATCCTGGTCAACAACGCCGGCCGGGGGATGGTGGGGGCGGTCGAGGAGACCACCGACGCGGAGCTGCGGGACCTGATGGACCTGCACTTCTTCGGCCCGGCCGCGCTCACCCGGGCCGCGCTGCCGCACATGCGCCGCCGGGGCTCGGGCGCCATCGTGCAGCTGACCAGCATGGGCGGGCGGTTCGCCTTCGCCGGAGTCGGCGCCTACTGCGCCACCAAGTTCGCCCTGGAGGGGCTCTCCGAGGCCCTGGCCGCCGAGGTCGCCCCGCACGGCATCCGGGTGCTGATCGTCGAGCCCGGCGCGTTCCGTACCGGCTTCGCCGACGCCGCGGCGCTGCGGCCCTCCCCGGCTCTGGACGCCTACCAGGACACCGTAGGACCCGTCCTCTCCGGGCTGCCGGGCGGGAGCGGCCAGGAACCCGGGGACCCGGCCAAGGCCGCGGCCGCCGTCCTCACCGCCCTGGACGCCGACGAGCCGCCGCTGCGGCTGCCGCTCGGCAAAGACGCCGCCGACGCGATCACCGACCACCTCGACCGTGCGCGCACCGAACTCCGCTCCTGGGAAAGGCTCACCCGCTCCACCGACTTCGACGACTGACACCTCCAGCCGACCGCGATGCTGCTCGACGCGGTACTCGGTTCAAGCGTACGGGGGGATAACCCCCTCCCCCTGGTCCACCGAACGGTGGACGGCAGGTTCAACCTGACGCCTCTGTCCGGCAACCGCCCTGGTCAACAAGGCTTTAGGGTATGAATTCACTCACTGTGCGCATGGCGCGCCACAGCGCGCGGCACCCCTGGCGGGCGGTCGTCGGATGGCTTGTGTTCGTGGCGCTGTGCCTGGTCGTCGGCGGAGCCGTCGGCACCAACAGCGCCAAGACGGCGGACTACCGCGTCGGCGAGGCGGGCCGGGCCGAGGCCATGGCGGCCGAGGGGCATCTGGAGCGCCGGTCCGCCGAGCAGGTGTTGATCTCCGCCCGGTCCGGCGCCCTCGACAGTCGGGCCGACAAGCGGGCCGCTGAGGCGGCCGCGCGGGACCTCACGGCGCGGATGAAGCGACTGCCCGAGGTCGCGGGCGTGGCCGCGCCGCTGTGGTCCCGCGACGGCCGGATCCTCATGGTCGAGGTGGCCATCAAGGGCGAGGAGCTGGACGCGGACGCCAAGGTCGGCGCGCTGGTCGCACAGACCGAGGCCGTGCAGAAGACCCATCCGCGGCTGCTGCTCGAGGAGACCGGAAGTCCCTCCACCAGCAAGGGGGTCGACCAGCAGCGCAACGACGACCTGGCGCTGTCCGAGAAGATCACGCTTCCGGTCACGCTGATCACGCTGCTGATCGCCTTCGGCTCGGTCGTCATGGCCATCGTGCCGCTGCTGCTCGCCCTGTCGTCGATCGCGGCGGCGATCGGCCTGTCGATGGTGGTCTCGCACCTGTCCCCCGACGTCGGGGTGGGCACAAACGTGATCCTGATGATCGGCCTTGCGGTCGGCGTCGACTACACGCTCTTC
Source organism: Streptomyces sp. NPDC028305 (assembly GCF_055569495.1). NCBI lineage: Bacteria > Bacillati > Actinomycetota > Actinomycetes > Kitasatosporales > Streptomycetaceae > Streptomyces > Streptomyces sp. NPDC028305. The sequence continues at coordinate 304,870 of NZ_JBVHTN010000010.1, read as the reverse complement.
TACCTGAAGCGGGAGCGCGAGGAGCGGGCCCGCGGCGGCGGTCGGTTGAGCGCCGAGGCGCTGGTGGAGTTGGCGGCGGCCACCTCGGGGCATGCGGTGGTGGTGTCGGGTCTTGCGGTCGTCGCCTCCACCGCGACGCTGTATCTGGCCTCCGACGTGATCTTCTCCTCGCTCGCGACCGGCACCATCGTGGTCGTCCTGGTCGCCGTCGCCAGCTCCGTGACGGCGCTGCCCGCACTGCTGGTCGTACTCGGCAAGCGGGCGGAACGCAGGGCACGGCGCCGGGCGGAGCGCGGCAAGCCGGCCCGGCGGGCACGCGGCGAGGGCGGCGACCGGGCCGGCGGCCGGATCTGGGCGGCGCTGCTGCGGCCCGCCGCCCGGCATCCCCTCGCCACACTCTGCGTCTCGCTCCTCGCGCTGCTCGCCCTCGCCCTTCCGCTGACGGGGCTGAAGATCACGGAGATGAGCCGGGACACCCACTCCCGCGAAATCCCCGCGATGCGGGTGTACGACCGTCTCAATGAGGCGTTTCCCGAGCAGCGGGTCACGCACGACGTCGTCGTACGCGCCGACGCCTCGCGCACCCGCGAGGTCACCGGCGCGCTGCGCAAGCTCGCCGAGCTGGCCGACCGCGATCCGCTGTTCGCCGACGGCTCGCGGATCAGGACCTCGTCCGACCACCGGGTGAGCGTCCTGCGGCTGAAGGTGCCGTACCTCGGCAACTCCGACCAGGCCAAGACCTCCCTCGCCCACCTGCGCCACGACTACCTGCCCGCCACCGTCGGCCGGGTCGCGGGCGCGGAGTACGGGGTCAGTGGCGACGTCGCCCGCTACGCCGACTATCCCGCCCACCAGAACAGCAAACTGCCCCTGGTGATCGGGGCCCTGCTCCTGGTGACGTTCGCGATGACCGTGTACGCCTTCCGCTCCGTGGTGCTCGGCCTGATCGGTGTCGTACTGAACCTGCTGTCCGCCGCGGCCGCGCTCGGGCTGCTCGTCCTCGTCTTCCAGAACACCTGGGCCGAGGGGCTGCTGGACTTCCACTCCACCGGCTCGATCGGGTCCCGCGTCCCGCTCTTCCTCTTCGTGATCCTCTTCGGACTCTCCATGGACTACCAGGTGTTCGTGGTCAGCCGGATCAGGGAAGCCGCGCTCGCCGGCGTCCCCACGCGGCAGGCGGTGCTCGACGGCATCCGCAGCTCGGCGAGCGTGGTCACCAGCGCCGCGGTCGTGATGACGACGGTCTTCGTGAGCTTCGTCTTCCTGCACATCATCGAGATGAAGCAGATCGGCTTCGTCCTGGCGGCGGCCGTGCTGCTCGACGCCTTCGTCGTCCGGATCATGATCCTGCCCGCGGCCCTGCTGCTGCTCGGCGAGGCGACCTGGTGGCCGTCGCGGCCGTCGCGGCCGGGGCGGGAGGCCGCGGCCGAGCCGGGCCGCGCGGCCCACGGACAGCCGGCGGTCGACGTACGTTGATCGGTATGACCGCTCTCGCCGGACCCTCCGCCGACGCCTTCTGGGCACAGTCGCTGCGCCGCTGGAGCGCGGTGTGCTGGGTGCTGTTCGCCGCGATGGCCGTCGGGCTCGCCGCGATGGACCGGCCCGGCGGGAGCAGGTACTGGGCGCTCGCGCTGCTGGGCTCCGTGGTGCTGTGCTACGCGCTCCTCGACCGCTTCCCCGGCAATCCCGTCGTACGGCCGCACGTCTATCTCTCGGTACTGGTGCTCGCGCTCGGCGGGCTGGCGTATCTGCGCAGCAGCTATGCGGCGCTGTTCATGGTGACGCTGCCGCACTACTGGATGTTCGGGCGGACCCCCAGGGCCTCCATGGGGTTCCTGGGGCTGGCGACCGCCGCGACGCTGGCGGGGAGCTGGTCCCGGCAGGGCTGGTCACTGGAGTTCTTCAGCGAGACGCTGGTGTCCACCCTGATCGTCGTGGCCGTGGGGGTCCTGATCGGGCTGTGGGCACACTCGGTGGTCGCCCAGAGCACCGAACGCGCCCGGCTGATCGTCGAACTGGAGCGGACCCAGGCGGAGCTGTCCGAGGCCCACCAGCGTCAGGGGGCGGCGGACGAACGGGAGCGGATGGCACGGGACATCCACGACACCCTCGCGCAGGGATTCGCGTCGATCGTCGTGCTCGCGGAGGCGGCCCGGGCCCGGCTCGCCTCCGATCCGGCGCGCAGCGCCCAGCAGCTGCGCTCGATCGAGTCGACGGCCCGCGAGAACCTCGCCGAGGCAAGGGAGCTGGTGGGCTCGGCACAGCAGCGGGACGGCGCGGCGGCCGGCTCCGTGGCGCGGACGCTGCGCCGTATCCTCGACCGTTTCGCGGAGGACACCGGGCTCACGGTGGGCGCCGACCTGGCGGACGTGGTGTGCGACCAGCAGACCCGGATCGCGCTGCTGCGCTGCACCCAGGAGTCCCTGGCCAACGTCCGCAAGCACGCGCGGGCGTCCACGGTCGGGGTGATCCTGGCCCGCCGGCCGTACGGTGTGGAGCTGGAGGTCACCGACGACGGCACGGGTTTCGTCCCGGAGGAGTCGGCGGGCTTCGGGCTCGACGGGATGCGCAAACGCCTGGCGGAACTGGGCGGCCGGCTGACGGTCACCAGCTCGGTCGGCGACGGCACGCGCATCCTGGCGATGATTCCGCTGGAGACAAGTGGCGAGGCGCGCGACAAGCGGCACGAGGGGACGGGATGACCAGCGAACGAGTCCGGGTGGTCGTGGTGGACGACCACACCGTGATGCGGGCGGGCGTGGTCGCCCTGCTCGCCGGCGAGGACGGCATCGAGATCGTCGGGGAGGCGGGGGACGGGAGGGCGGCCCTCGAACTCGTCGAGCGGCACGCCCCCGATGTCGCGCTCGTCGACCTGCGGATGCCGGTCCTCGACGGGGTGGGGGCGACCGCCGAAATCGTCGCCCGATACCCGCACACCCGGGTCCTGATCCTCACGACCTACGACACCGACCAGGACATCGAGCGCGGCGTGGAGGCCGGTGCCATCGGCTATCTCCTCAAGGACACCACCCGCGAACAGCTCGCCGACGCGATCCGCTCGGCGGCGCGCGGCGAGACCGTCCTCGCGCCCCGGGTGGCCGAGAAGCTGATCGCGCGCATGCGCCGCCCGCCCCAGGACCCGCTCACCGCGCGCGAGACCGACGTTCTCAACGCCGTGGCCGACGGCCTGACCAACGCGGAGATCGGCAGGCGTCTCGTCATCACGGAGGCCACCGTCAAGACCCATCTCCTGCGGCTGTTCGCCAAGCTCGACGTGAACGACCGCACGCGCGCGGTGGTGGTGGCCCTGGAGCGGGGGCTGCTGCGGCGGCCCTGAGCCGTGTCCGGCTGATCTTCCCCACCCCGCCCCTTCCCGCAGTGTCTATGTGCGGCTCCGCCGCGTGGCATGGGCTTCGCCCCTGGACCTCTGGGGTCTGGAACAAAGCCCCACCACGCGGCGGAGCCGCATATGGACAGGGGCCGGGAAGGGGCGGGGTGGGGAAGGGCCCGCCGCAGGCGTCAAGACCCGCCGGACGCACCCTGAGCCGTGCCCACAATCGGCCAGGGTTTGCCGCGGGCTGTCGGACCCCTCTGTGACCATGGACTGGACCGCCCAAGTCCCCTGCTGTGGAAGGCCAGATGTCCACCGATCTGTACGGCATCCGCGTCCTCGACGTCGCGCCCGAGGCGTCGCGCGTCCGGTTCCGCGTCTTCGTCGTGTACTACGACACGGAAAGCCGGACCCACGCGCCGCTGCCCGACGATCCGAGCTTCTTCTTCACGCTGCTGTGGGAGGCGGCGAACCGCCTGCCGGTCTCCTCGCTCCACCCGCTGCGGAGGATCGGCGTCGACGAGGTCCTCGACCCCGAGTGGGTCGCCGCCCACACCCATCGGTACGTCCGGCGGATCGAGCGGACGGCCACCCGCAACCACCCCGCGGCCGAGGCCGATTGGCAGCGCCTCCAGGACTTCTACCACGAGCGCGACGGCCGCTGGGCGCACGAGGATCTCCTCGTCCAGGCCGACTACGACGTCGAGGTCACCGACGCGCGCTGGCTGGGGTCGCTGAGCGCCGGCCACGGCTGGGCGACCGCCTCCTATGCGACCACGGCAGACCAGGTGCTGGAGGCGGACGCCCCCACGGTGCTGGACCTGCGCCGTCCCGCGGTCACGCTCGACCCGTTCCCTGGCGAGGAAGACGACGACGGCACCCCCAGCGATCTGGCCTTCTCGGACGACGGACGGTATCTCGCGGTCACCAGCCAGGCTTGCGAGCTGGTGGTGTTCCGCACCGACGACTGGAGCGAGCACGTCCGCGTCCCGCACAGCTCCTTGTGGGGCCAGGACATCCAGTGGGTGCCCGGCACCCATCAGCTCACCAAGCGCGTCCGATGGGGCGGAGGGGCGGAGGACGGCGCCGCCGCGACCCGCGCCTACGACGTCGACACCGGCGCCGAGGTGGACGTCCCGCCGCAGCCCCGCGAAGCCCGCTCGCGCACCGGCCGCTACCGGGCCGACGGGGGCTTCGGCCGCTATCGCGCCGATGGCGGCTACGGCGGGTTCACCGGTTACGGCGGCTGGGTCGATGTGCTGTGCTCGTCCGGCGAATCGCCCCGCCGGCTGCACCTTCCGAGAGGGAAGGCGTCGGTCGGAAGCGTCTCCTTCACCGGCGACGAGACCCGGATGTTCGTCGCCCAGGGGAGCGATGTGCACATCCTGGACCCGGAGAGCGGACGCGTCCTCGGCACCCTCCCCGGAATCCGGTCGGACGCGCTCGTGCGGCCGGACGGGGCCTATCTGGTGGCCGGCTGCGGGAAGGGCCCGGCCGACGACGAGATCGAGGGGGACGAGCGGATCGACCTGTGGCGGGTCTCCGACGGCGCGCTGCTCATGCGCTGCCGGTCCGGTGGCAGCACCCTCCCCGCCCTGGCCTGGTCGCCGGACGGCGGCATGCTCGCGGTCTCGGCGATCACTGGATCCCAGGGGTACGGAGGCGAGTTCCGGATCTATCGCGCGGGGGCGCCCGTCGAGCCCCCGGAGGAGGAGCGCCTGACGCTCGACGAGCTGCGCAAGCTCGGCGAGGACGCCTCGGACGAGGACGACGCGCTCTTCCTGTACGACCGGCTGATCGAGCGCGAAGAGGACCCAGCGGCCGTCGGCAGGGCGTACCGGAAGAAGGCCGACCTCCTGCGGGAGCGGCGAGGCGGACTGCGCGGCGCCGCCGAGGCGTACCGGCGGGCGATCGAGACCGGCGGGGCGACCAACGCCATGCGCGCCGGCTACGACCTCGCCTCCGTCCTGGTCACCCTGAACGACTTCGACGGCGCTGTGGAGGCCGCCCGGTCGGCCCACCGCATCGCCGCCGCGCGCGATCTCGACCAGAAGAAGAACCGGACGACCCTGGCCGAGATGGTGCTGCACCTCGGCGACACGCTGCGCACGCGCGGCGGCGACGGCGACAACGAGGAAGCCCGCGCCGCCTACCTCCAGGCCCTCGACCTCGGCGTCAAAAAGCCCGCCTGGGCGACCCTCGGCCTCGGCTGGACGGCCCTCGACCTGGGGGACGAGGAGACCGCCGAGACCCATCTGCTGCGCGCGGTGGAGCTGGCCGGAAGCGAGCTCACCACGAGGGGCTACGCCGCCATGCTGCTCGGCCACATCGCCAAGGGGCGCCGCGACCTGCCCGCCGCGCTGAAGTGGTACCAGAAGGCGCTGAAGGCCGACTCCCTCCACCGGCCGCGGGCCACCGGGCATCTCGGCGAGCTGCACTACTGGCTGGGCGAGCGGGACGGCGCCCGCACCTGGTACGAGCGGATGCTGAAGGCGGCGCGCGAGCCCGAGCTGATCGCCGAGGGCGCCTTCAGGCTCGGTGAGATGGCCGCCGAGGACGGCGACCGCGAGCGCGCGATCGAGTTCCTGGAACGGGGCGCCGCGACCGGAAGCGGGACGTTCGCCGAGCGGGCCCGGGAGCTGCTTCGCGGGCTGACGGCGGACAGCCCGTGACCGGTGAGGGTGTTACGGAGGGATGAGGGGGTGTTAAGTGCGGCCCTACGCAAGCTGAGCAGAAGCGCGGAAACACAGAAACCCGGAAAAGAAGCCGCCCCGCGGCGGGGGTCCACGGGGCGGCAGCTGGGGGGTGGCGGCGGTGCGGCTAGGCGGTGACCTTCCAGGTGCGGGAGTCGGTCAGCAGCTTGCGCAGGGCGGGGTCCTTGACCGCCGTGGTGTTGTCCGTGGCCGTGGCGGTGACCGTGTGCGAGCGGCCGTCGGCGGCGATGCCGAGGGAGGCCGGGGTGACCGACTTCTTGCCGCGCGCGTCGGTGACCTCGGTGCCGTCCACGGACCACTTCACGGTCGCGGAGGCCGGGAGGGTGATCTTGATGGCCGCGTCGCGCTTGAGGGCGGTGTCCGTGCCGGTCGTGCTGCCGACGACGGTGGCGTACCGGTAGAAGCCCGCGATCATCGCCTCGCGGCCCGGGAGGTTGAACTCACGGCCGAGGGTGCGCATGATCGAGTTATCAGTGGGGCGGTTGATGCCCTTGGGGTAGTAGCGCCCGCCCTCGTACGCGCCGACCGTGCCGCCGTCGGGCGAGGTCTGGCCGATCCAGCGGTACCACTTCTTCTTCTGCGCGGTCAGCTGGGCGGCGCTCAGCTTGGAGGCGTTGGACTCGTCGGGCTCGGCGCCGGTGTAGGTGCCGTACTCGTCGTAGAAGTACTCGTCGGCCAGCTTGCCGAGGGAGTGCCCGGTCTCGTGCACCGCGACCTGGTCGGAGTCGGGGTGGTCGGAGGAGGCGGTGGCGATGCCGTCGTAGCCGATCTGGGAGGTGAGGGTGTAGCCCGCGCCGCCGTACTTGGTGGAGTTGGACAGCACGACCACGAGGTCGGCGTCGGGGGCCTTGGCGGCGTACGACTCGACCTTGTCGGTGTCGACGCACAGCAGCCGCTCGATGTCGTCGCACCAGAAGTACGACTTGAGCGCGGTGTCCTTGACGACGTCCTTGCCGGGGTCCCCGGAGACGCCGGACTGGTTGGAGACCGCGTCCACCGACCAGACGTTGAACAGTTCCTTGTACGAGGCGTACGGCTCGACCGCGGACATCTGCGCCCACTTGGACCGCACATCGGCGTGGAAGTCGTCCTGCTGGGCGGCGGTGTAGCCGTCCCCGATGACGACGACGTCGAGCTTGTCGGCGACCGGGCCGGTCTGGATGACCGCGTTGACGTCGCCGTCGGCGGCGGCCTCGGGGGCGGACAGCGGCCGGTCCGCGCGGGCGAGACGCTCCGGGGTGGCGGCCGGTACCTCGGTGTGGCGGGGATGGCCGCCGGGACGGGTGAAGTACTCCACCTCGTGGGTGCGCTCGGCGCCCTGGGCCGCGGCGGCGCGGCTGGGCGGCGGAGGCGGTTCCGGGGCGGCCGACGCCGTGGCCGACGCGGTCGCGGCCAGGGTCGCCGTCAGGACGAGGCCGCCGGCGACGGCCGCAGTGCGTATCGAGAAACGTCTGGGCAGACGTCTGCGCACGGTGGTGTACCCCCCGAACTCGGCTTTATAAGCAGCCAGTTAAGCCCGATTAAGTCGCCGCTCAACCTAGGGGCTCGAACCGCGATTCGGCAATGGGAATTAGGGAAGTCGCTAGTTGTCGTCAGCAGTTGTCAGTAGTCACCGGCGTCTCACGAAGTGCCGGTGGCAATGGATCCGGTCGCGTCTCGAGCCCTGTCCCACCAGGAGGATCGCGATCCGCCTCGGCGGTTCGCGGCCTGCGGTGGATCATACCGGCGCGGGCGCCCCGGCCGATCTCGAGGTACGCCGGCCGGCGGCGGGCGTCGGCGCCGTCGCCCCGGCCGCGCTCCCCGCCCGAATCGTGATCCGCTCGCCCCCGGGAGCCGTATGGTCGAGCCGTACGTCGAAGTGGTGGTCGGCGAGCGGGAGTCCCGGCTGAGCGGCGGTCACCGCCTCCGAACCGGCCGACCCCCCGATCCATCACCTTCGACATGTTTCAATCCTCGCGTAAATGGACTTAACTCGGCGATTAAGCAGCCGCTGGGGAGAAGAGGGCAGGGTGGGCGGGAGAAACGCCGGGGACGTACGCGCGACGGACGGGGCCGCGGAGATCGGGCGCCGGGTGCTCAGGCTGCGTACCGAACGGGGGTTCACCCAGCGGCAGCTGGCCGAGCCCGCCTACACCGCCGCGTATGTCTCCACGCTGGAGTCCGGCAAGGTGCGCCCCTCCGAGGCCGCGCTGCGCCACCTCGCCGAACGCCTCGGCGTCAGCTACGAGGAGCTGACCACCGGCCGCGACCCGCACGACGCGATCCGGCTGCGGGCCGGGCTCACCGACGCACGCAGGGCGCTGGCCACCGGCGACGCGAAGGACGCGGTCGGGCACTTCCACCAGCTGATGGTCGAGGCGGAGCGGCTCGGCTTCCGGGACGAGCGGGCCTCCGCCATGGTCGGGCTCGGCGACTGCGCGCTGGAGACCGGCGAACTGGCCGTGGCGCGCGCCCACTACGAGGCGGCGGAGCAGCTGCTGGCCGACGAGCCGCTGCCCCGGCGGATCCCGGCGATCCGCGGGCGCGCCGTGGCCCATTTCCTCTCCGGCGAACTGCGCTACTCCTGTTACCTCCTGGAGAGCGCCATCGACGAGCTCAACGCCTCGGGCCTGCACGACCCGAACGCCCTGCTGCTGCTCTACACCGCGGCCATACCCCCGTACATGGACATGGGGGCGCATGCCCGCGCCGCGCGCGCCGCCGAGCTGGCGCTCGCGCTGGCGCCCAGCGTGGACGACCCGGGGCTGCTCGCCCGGATGCACCGCGGTGTGGCCCGTACGCTCATCGCCGAGGGCCGCACCGCCGAGGCCGACGCCTCGCTGGCCAAGGCGCAGGAGCTGTACGAGCAGCTGCGCATCCACACCGATCTCGCCCACTGCCACTGGATGCGCGGCTATGTCCACGCGCAGGACGGCAATCTGGAGCGGGCGGAGCGCGAACTGTCCATCGCGCGGGACATGCTGGCGTCCAAGCGGGCCACGCTGTACACGGTGCAGGTGGAGGTGGAGCTGGCGGATGTGCTGCGGCGGCGCGGGCGGACGGCGGAGGCGGAGGCGTTGCTCGTGCCGTTGCTCAGGCGCGGTGATGGTGAGGTTGCGGGTGATGGTGGGGTGCCTGGGCTGACCGCCGAGCACGGCGTGGTGCACGCGGGCGGGGCGCACCGGCTGCTCGGCCTGATCGCGGAGGAGCGCGGCGACGCGGCGGCGGCGGAGGAGCACTACCGCGCGGCCCTGTCCCTGCTGGAGCGGACGGGTGCGGCCGGTGATCTGGCCGATCTGTGCCGGCTGTTGGGCGATCTGCTGCGGCGCGGCGGCCGCGCCGAGGCGGCCATGGACGCGTACCGCATGGGGCTGGGCCACCGCGCCGCGCCCGGCACCACCACCCTGGGGCCCGCCCCTGCGGAGCCCCCGGTGTGACGGGCTTCGGCCGCGCCCCCGCCCCTCCCCCTGTCTCGCGACCCGCCGTCTCGTGGGCCCGCCGGCGCCAGGCCGTCGCGTGTGGGGGCCGCGGCGGCCTGGCGGCCGCGGGGTGATGCGGCGTGGGACCACTGTGCACGGCGGCGGGCGGCCGGGGAATCCGCCCCTGGTCTTCCGGTCACCCCCGCCGACCGGCGGGGGTGCTCCCCCCAACAGGCGGAGGTAGGCACTCCACTTTGTACCGCGCATGCGGCAGGCTGTCCGGGTAATGAGCATGACAGCCAACGGGAGGGAGGGGCCGGTGATCCGTGTGGCTGTGGTGGACGACGAGGCGCTCGTACGGTCCGGGCTGCGGCTGATCCTGGGCACGGCCCCGGACATCGAGGTCGTCGCGGAGTGCTCCGGCGCCAAGGCCGTGGAGGCGGTGCGCGACAGCGCGGCCGATGTGGTCCTCCTGGACATCCGGATGCCCGACGTGGACGGGCTGACCGTGCTCGGGCGGCTGCTGGAGGCGGAGCGCGCCCCCGCCGTCGCCATGCTGACCACCTTCGACGCGCAGGAGTACGTCACGGCCGCGCTGCGGGCGGGCGCTGCCGGCTTTCTGCTCAAGGACACCGACCCGGAGCAGCTGGTACGGGCCGTACGGACGCTCGCGGAGGGCGGCAGCCTCCTGGACCCGGGCGTCACCCGCGCCGTGATCGGCGGCTATCTGGCCGCCGAGGCGGAGGCCACGGCCGCCGCGGCCGTCGAGGCGCTCACCCCGCGCGAGCGGGAGGTACTGGCGCTGATCGGGCAAGGGCTGGCCAATCCGCAGATCGCGGAGCGGATAGGGCTGGCGCCCAGCACCGTCAAGGACCATGTGGGGGCGCTGCTGGCCAAGTTGGGCGGGCTCAACCGGGTGCAGGCGGCGATCGTGGCCGACCGGGCGGGGCTGCTGAGCCCGTGGGCCGGGGGCCCGCGATGATGCGCTGGGCGTCGCTGGTCGTCCCCACGGCCCTCGCGGTGGCCGACGCGCTGCTGGTCAACGGCGTGACGCCGGGCCTTGAGCTGAACGTGTCGCTGGTCGCCGCGGCCGCGCTGCTGCTGCGCCGGCGGCTGCCGCTGACCGCGTTCCTGGCCACACTGCCGGGGATCCTCATCGGCTACATCTGGTTCGCGCCCATGATCGCGCTGTACACCGTGGCCGCGCGCCGCCCCGACCGCCGGCTGCTCGCGGTCTCCGCGCTGCTGCTGGCCGCCGCGCACTTCGTGCCGTGGCCGGTCTCGGACTTCGAGCCGACCGCGTACCGGGAGAACACCCTGAACCTGATCGACGCGTCCGTGACCTCCGTCGCGCCCATCGGCCTGGGACTGCTGGTGCGCACCCGCGGCGAACTGGCCGCGCGCATCGAGGACCTGACGCGCAGCCGCCGCCACGCCGACGAGCTGCTGGCGCACAAGGTGCTCAGCACCGAACGGGCCCGCCTCGCCCGGGAGATGCACGATGTGGTCGCCCACCAGGTCAGCCTGATCAGCCTTCAGGCCGGGGCGGTGCAGATCAGCGCGCAGGACGCCGAGGCGCGGGAGTGCGCCCGGACGATCCGTGAGCTGTCGGTGCGCACCCTGGACGAGCTGCGCCACATGGTGGGCGTGCTGCGCGCGGCGGGCGGCGACCTGGAGGAGCTCACCCCGCAGCCGTGCCTGGCCGACCTGCCGCGCCTGATCGAGCTGAGCGCGCTGGACGTCGACTACGAGGCCGACTACGGGGAGGGGGTGTTCGAGGACCTGGGGCAGTCGGAGGCGGTCGAGCGGGCGGTGTTCCGCATCGTGCAGGAGGCGCTGACCAATGTGCGCAAGCACGCGCCGGGGGCGCGGGTGCGGGTCCGGGTCGGCGAGGAGGGCGATCGGACGGGCGCCCGGGAGCTGCGGGTCGAGGTGCGCAATGGTGCGCCCGACGCGACGGCCACCGCGCCCGGCCTGCCGGGCGGCGGCCACGGCCTGATCGGCCTGCGCGAGCGCGCCCAACTCCTCGGCGGCACCATGGAAGCACACCCCCTGCCCGACGGTGGCTTCGTCGTACGCGCCCGCCTGCCCGGAGTCCGGCCCGCGCCGCGCAGTCCTGGCACCGGTACCGCATCCGCATGACCGGTGGAGTCAGCGGTTCCGAAGGACCGAGATACGTACGTAGTCACTCTCGTCGCGTGTCAAGAAGACAGCGGATTCCCTGAGCGGAGCCATAGGAATCTCAGTATCAATACCCAGCGCCGTCGGCCGCCCGGTGGCCAGGGACACCTGAACCCTGGTCTGTATCGAATCGTCGGTGGCCTCTTCACCCTCGGAGACGACACCGTACGCGGTTCCATCATCTCGTACCGATGCGAGGAGCACCTCCTTTCGATCCCCGTCTCCGGCCAGGCACAGGCCGCTCCTTTGCCGCAAGTCGAAGGCCAGAGGGCCGGCCGCCAGGTAGCGGCCGTCCCGGGAAGCGACCGCAGGGTAGCCAGGTCGCTCCTCATCCGGTCGCAGACTGTCGACGGAGCACGTCGTGGTCGCCTCGATCTTCCCGGTCTCAGCGGCGTGAACCGCCCAGATCGCTTCTCCGCTCTCAGCGGCCCAGCGTGCGACCAGATGCCCGCCGACCGCAGCCTCCACCCGCCCGTTCCAGCCTCCCATCAGGCTCCGTCGAGTCGAGGCACCTTTCGGGGCGACATCGAGGCTGAACCAGCGGTCGGGCACCCCGAATCCCCCGGCGGCCATGTCGACGACCGGACCGTGCGTGGACGTCGCCTCAACCTCACTCCCATAACACGCCGCATCGTCGCATTGCGCCATGAGTTCGTCCGCGTCGCCGTGCTGTGTAACTTCTCCCGTGGTCACGTCCACGGAGGCTGCGGAGTTGTTGAGGGTGATTCCTGCCCCCCAAGTGATAAGGAGACCCGAACCGCCGTCCCGAACGGTCAGGCTGCCGTCCCCGTCGTCCACCGGTACGGAAACCTCACGCAGGGGTGCGACCGCGCGACCCGAGCCCTGCACGGGATAAATGGCAAGTTGAACAACCTCCTTGCCGTCATGAAGGTCGTCCTCCCCCTTCATTCCGTGTCCCCAGGCGACGATGAATTCTCGTCCATCCTGGCTGACAACGGTCAGGTCTGGAATCTCGGCCGGTGTCGCGGTGTCCGGGTCCCCCTCCGTGTCGTCCATGGGAACGGGAGGGTTCCATGGCTTGCCGGACCAGCGGACCGACCCCGTCTCAGCGTCACGCACATGGACGGTGTAGCCGTTCGGCGCGACGGTCATATACGCGACAGCGTTCGCCTGCCCCGCTACGGTCACAGGTATCGACTTCGTAGGATTCGGAACCCAATTGAGGGTCTCTTCCCATCCCTTGGTTCTGTCATAAGCCGGTGGGACAGACAGTTTGGCGAGGGATTTCTCAGGGTGCGCATCCTCAGGAGATGGCGATCGGTCCCACTCACCGCTGTCGCCCGAACCTCCACCACATCCAGCGAGTAACCCCGTCACCAGCGCCAAGCACACCGCCTGCTTCATAAATCGCACGAGCAGGCTCCCCCTCACTCACAGCAAGGCATACCGTCCGAGTTGGCCGACAAGCCTCGTATCAGACCACGGCACGTGACACGCTAACAGCGGAATCGGTTTCTGGGCGGTCTGTTCGCCGACCGTCGCGTCATACGCCCAGGGCCAGTTCCAGAGCGCGCGCGGGTAGCGTGGTCGGCGCGCCAAGACCTCGGCGGTGCGGGCGTGCGCGTGGGGTGGGAGCGTGGGCCGGATCGGCTCCGGCTATGACAACGCCCGACGCCGTCACAGTGTGAAGGGTACGGTGGGCAGATGATCAGCGCACCCGCGACGGTAGGCACTTCATGAAAGGGGATCAGCTGTGACACAACACCGAGGCATAGAACTCCCCCTGCCCGTTTTCGACGTGTCCACACTGGGTTCCGGCTCTGCTTCCGAATCGACCGAATCCGCAAGCGTTTTGGCCGATCAGCTCCAGCACACAGGCTGTGTCTACCTCGTGCGTCACGGCATTCCCACCGAGACGATTCACCGCGCTTTCGAGGTGTCCAAGCGATTTTTCGCCCTCCCACATCAGGCACGGATGTCCGTCGCCGACCTGAATTCTCCTCACTTTCGGGGCTTCGTTCCGTCCCGAGGCGAACTCACCAAGGGCCCTGCCGACGCGGATCGGCGTGAGCAGTTCGTGATAGGTCCCGAGACGGCTCCGCAGCCATTGGACCCCGGGGCACCCTGGCGACAGCTGATCGGACCGAACCAGTGGCCCGACGCACTCCCCGAGCTGCGACCCGTGATGCTCGACTGGCTGGACGAACTCACCGCGCTCAGTCATCGGCTGCTGAGCGCGATCGCGACGGCCCTCCACGGTCGCCCGGACTTCTTTGACGGCCTGGTCGCGGGCAATCCCAACCACCGTCTCCGGACCAGCCACTACCCGGCCGGCACCCCTGGCTTCGATGACAATGGTCTGGGCGCCCACCGGGATCACGGTCTACTGGCCCTCATCGCGCAGGACGGCGTCGGGGGGCTCCAGATGGAGGACGGCCACGACAGCTGGGTCGATGTGAAACCGCTGCCCGGAGCACTCGTGGTCAACCTCGGCGAAACACTTCAGGTGGCAACCGGCGGCCGGCTGCCCGCCCCTGTGCATCGCGTGATCACCCCGCCTACGGGCGCCGAACGGTACTCGTTCGCTTTCGCTTTCAACCCGCACATCGAAGCCCTGACAAAAGACACGACAGATCCACAAGGGGCGGGCACGACAGAGCACTATGGCCGACGCGTCCTGGCCAGGTGGTTGCAGTCCTCTCCGCACCTTGCCCGCCGCCACTTTCCCAACGTGGACCCGGGTGCGCTGTTGACCGGTTCGTGACATAAGCCTGCCGGCTCAGGGCCTGGGGGATGACGCTGGAGAAGGCACGTCACCCGCGGCGGCTCTCGTGCGTGGGTTGTGTGACAGATCGATCCACCTCGAGAAGTGGGCGCGAAGGTCTTCGTCCATCGCCAACAACGAGTCGACTGTTCGCTTCAGAGTCCGTGCACTTCGCTGATCCGCCGGGTCGAATTTACGGCGCAACATCGGATGACGGAGCCACATGTGCAGGTAGAGGTCGTCGAGTCCGGACGGGTTCAGTCGCTCGGCGAGGTCGGCCAACTGTGACTCGTCCCGCTCAAACGGTTCGGAGCTCCTTGGGTGCGGCTTGTCCTCCGGGAACGAGTCCGCGTTCTTGAAGGTGACACGATGCTGGTTCAGATAGGCCACCGAGACACCCTTCCGCAGGCAGAAATTAATCGCCTGAGGAATGCTGTCGATAATCGGCTCGCTCTTGTCGTGGAGGGAAGTGTTGCACAGGATCGGCACACCCGTCGCTTCGGCGAAAGCAGACAGCACATCATGGATGAACGGGTTCTGCTCTCGGCTCACCGTCTGGACCCTGGCCGAACGGTCCAGGTGCGCGACAGCCGGCACAAGCTCTGCCCGATCACGGTGCACCAGAAAAGTCTCCAGCATGTACGGCGATATCCGGGGCGCCTCGAACCAATCGCCGAAATCCTCCTCACGAATCATGGGAGCGACAGGAAACCACCACTCCCGCTGCTTGATCCGATTCAGTTCGTCCTTGGATCTGACCGTTCTCGGATCGGCCAGGATCGAACGGTGCCCCAAGGCCCTGGGGCCCAACTCCGCTCGACCGTCCACCCACACGACAGGACCCGCCCGCAAATCCTCGACAACCATCCGGGCATCCGCCGGCGTGACATCCGCGATAAACTCCTCGAACCCCGCCAAAGCCGCAACGAGTTCATCATCGGAGTGCCCCAGATACGCCCCGGGGAACCCGAAATCGAACTCAGTCCCGCACCGCCCGTAGAACACCCCCAGCGCAATCCCAAGCGACTGGCCACTGTCATCCACACAAGGCGGAGCAATCAGCCGCTTGAACTTGAACTTCTCCATGACCGCACTCGTCGTGGGGCAGTTCAAAGCAAAACCGCCGGCCAGCGCAAAATTCGTCCCGCTCGGATCGAACCCGAAACGCCTGGACGCCTCCTCCACATTGCGCTCCACGACGCGCAGGGAGATCCGCTGGATCTCCTTCATCACCGCGCTCATCACCTGCTCGTCCGGACTGAAACGTTCATCCGCCGAACACCGGCCGCTCGCGAACGCCTCCACAACCGCCTCGTGCAACAAGCCGAGAAAACGCTCACAGTCGACCAGAAGCTTCGGGGCGGGCCCGAAAAACGGCAAACCGCTCAGCGCCTCTTCCCGCAACTCAGCCAGATCCGCGTCGCAGTCGGCCGCCGTGGCAAGCGCCATCAACGGGCCCTCACGCAACTTGTACCTGCGGCGCGCCGCCGTGAACAGACGGGCCGGGGACTCGACCGGGAACCAGGTGAACGAACCGTTCTCGACATAGGCCCCGGCGAAAGAGGATGAATGATCCTTCGAGGCAAGCATGGAATCAGAGTCGGGGCCGCCGTCCAACGCCATCGCGAAAAGCGGCTCCGACCACGAAATGTCGGTGTCCAGCAGGGCACAGCTGAACACATGGGCCATGCTGTGCGGCGGCAGATCGACATCCGCGAAGTAATCTGACACATCGACGTGGCGATCACCGCCAATACCCGGCGTCCCCCAAAACTCCAGCACCTCATCGATGTCGACGCCCACCGAAGACAGCAGGGACTCGATCAGCCGCATACCAGAAGCCTCGTCGGGAACGCCCGCCCCATGACGGCCCCAACCAGACAGCCTCTCAAGCGGCCAATACGCCACAACCCGAACATCCCGCCCCGACTTCCGCCACAACGAAACGTTGTTGTTATGACGAATCCACGTGTCCAACAGATGAGGCACGCCGGGCTGTGTCAAATAGGTGGAGACGTAGTATCCGTCCCTCACTTCACCCTCCAGAACATGCATGTATGGGCACAGCAGTAACGACCTGTTTCAGCTTGCCTGGAGAGCAGCTGCCACCCGTTCAAGGGGTACGTCCGAGAATAGATCGCCGATTTCAACGATCAAGCCCTCTTCGCGTAGCGTCTCGGCAACGATGATTGCCGCGAGTGAATCGCCACCCAGACCCAGAAAGGAAACTGCACCGTCTTGGACATCCATTTCCAGGGTGTCTGAGATGACTTCCAGCAGTCTCTCCAGGGCACTACTTTTTGCTTCCGCCTGGGACATGAATACCCCTTGCTCTGGTTCGTGATTATCCGGTGAAGTCTGACCTTTTATCGAGCCGTCAGTCCCGAAACGTGGCCATCTGCCGCTTATATGGGATAACTCAGCGATTCAGCGGACCCGGTTGCGCGCTTCATCCATAGCATGATGTCGTCCTCGAGTTCCTGGTCCATCGCGAGCCAGGAATCGACTGTTCGCTTCAGAGTCCGCGCACTCCGCTGATCCGTCGGGTCGAATTTACGGCGCAACATCGGGCGATGGAGCCACATCTGCAGGTAGAGGTTGTCGAGTCCGGACGGGTTCAGTCGCTCGGCGAGGTCTGCCAACTGTGACTCGTCCCGCTCAAAAGGCTCGGAGTTCCTTGGGTGCGGCTTGTCCTCCGGGAACGAGTCCGCGTTCTTGAAGGTGACACGATGCTGGTTCAGATAGGCCACCGAGACACCCTTCCGCAGGCAGAAATTAATCGCCTGAGGAATGCTGTCGATAATCGGCTCGCCCTTGTCGTTCAGGGAGGTGTTGCACAGGATCGGCACACCCGTCGCTTCGGCGAAAGCAGACAGCACGTCATAGATGAACGGGTTCTGCTCTCGGTTCACCGTCTGGACCCTGGCCGAACGGTCCAGGTGCGCGATGGCCGGCACAAGCTCTGCCCGATCACGGTGCACCAGAAAAGTCTCCAGCATGTACGGCGATATCCGGGGCGCCTCGAACCAATCGCCGAAATCCTCCTCGCGGATCATGGGAGCGACAGGACGCCACCACTCCCGCTGCTTGATCCGATTCAGTTCGTCCTTGGATGTGAGCGCTCTCGGATCCGCCAGGATCGAGCGGTGCCCCAGGGCCCTGGGGCCCAGCTCCGCTCGACCGTCCACCCACACGACAGGACCCGCCTGCAGATCCTCGACGACCTGCCGGGCATCCGCCGGCGTGACATCCGCGATAAACTCCTCGAACCCCGCCAGGGCCGCAGCGAGATCATCATCGGAGTGCCCCAGATACGCCCCGGGGAACCGGAAATCGAATTCCGTTCCACACCGCACATGGAACACGCCCAACGCAATCCCAAGCGACTGGCCACTGTCATCGACACAAGGCGGAGCAACCAGCCGCTTGAACTTGTACTTCTCCATGACCGCACTCGTCGTGGGGCAGTTCAGCGCGAAGCCGCCGGCCAGCGCAAAATTCGTCCCGCTCGGATCGAACCCGAAACGCCTGGACGCCTCCTCCACATTGCGCTCCATGACGGACAGCGAGATCCGCTGGATCTCCTTCATCACGGCACTCATCACTTGCTCATCCGGACTGAAACGTTCATCCGCCGAACACCGGCCGCTTGCGAACGCCTCCACAACCGCCTCGTGCAACAAGCCGAGAAAACGCTCACAGTCGACCAGAAGCTTCGTGGCGGGCCCGAAGAACGGCAAACTGCTCAACGCCTCTTCCCGCAACTCAGCCAGATCCGCGTCGCAGTCGGCCGCGGTGGCAAGCGCCATCAACGTCCCCTCACGCAACGCGTACCGATGGCGCGCCGCCGTGAACAGACGGGCCGGGGACTCGACCGGGAACCAGGTGAACGAACCGTTCTCGACATAAGCCCCGGCAAACGACGACGAATGATCCTTCGAGGCGAGAAATGAGTCGGGGCCGCCGTCCAACGCCATCGCGAAAACCGGCTCCGACCACGAAATGCCGGTGTCCAGCAGGGCACAGCTGAACACATGGGCCATGCTGTGCGGCGGCAGATCGACATCCGCGAAGTACTCTGACACATCGACGTGGCGATCACCGCCAATACCCGGCGTCCCCCAAAACTCCAGCACCTCATCGATGTCGACGCCCACCGAAGACAGCAGGGACTCGATCAGCCGCATACCAGAAGCCTCGTCGGGAACGCCCGCCCCATGACGGCGCCAACCAGACAGCCTCTCAAGCGGCCAATACGCCACAACCTGAACATCCCGCCCCGACTTCCGCCACAACGAAACGTTGTTGTCATGGCGCGCACGAAGATCCAACAGGTGAGACATACCGGGCGGCGTCAAATAGGCTGAAACGTAGTATCCGTCCCTCACTGCACCCTCCAGACATGTACACAGAAAACACCCGTTCCCGCGCTCCGGCGCGAGCAGGCATCCCTTGATTGACGTGCGAATGCGAGAACCAGACGCAATGAGAACAGCCGACTGTTCATTGCGCTGCCCAGGCCATCCAATACCAATTCCCACAGAGAAAGAACGGGCACCAGCCTGTGAACGTGGACGATACCGGGGTAACGACGGAAGACCGTGAGCACCCCGCCTCAGGTCGCCCGGACCGCCCGGCCGGCCTGTCTGCCTCGGATCACACCAATGCCCTCCATAGACGATGCCTACAGAATTGAAGTGGTCGAATCGTTTTAAAGAGGCCCGGGTCCGAAGTTTTTCATTGGGGCGGCACATGAGTCAAGAGACTTTGAGCCGCCGAAACCTTTTGCCGAACTTCACAGAGCACCTACGTGTTAAGTGATCCAAAAGAGGGTATCGAGGGAATGGTGTCTGAAAGATCTCGTTCTTGAGGTTATGCGGTGTGCCGTGGGCGCGACGGGGAAGGAACAAAGCGGCGCGGTCCGAGAAGATGCCGACCACATCGGTGCGGCGACTGTCTCAAGTCGGCCGCTCAAGCCCGGTGGGCGGCGGACGGACGTCGGCTGCCGAAGGAGACGCCGCCCGACCGATACCGAGCGAGGCAGTCGGGGGGACAGCGCCGAGCTGCCGGCTGGTCCTGGACGGCGTCAGCATCGGGCTGCTCGAAGAGTCGCGGGGAGGGTCACACAACTTGTCCGCACCCCGGTTGGGCAGCGCCTCGGCAGCCGACTGCGTCGTAATGTCACACCGGGGAAGCAGCGGCAGCTCTGAAGGTGTCGCCAAGGGCTCGATCACGACTCGGTGGCTGCCCATCGGCAGGCCGGAGGCCGCCGCATGCCCACCCGGGGGTGGCAATGGTTCCTGTTAATCTGACCCTGTGACCCCAGCAGACTTGGCCTCCGTTATCTCCGACAGCGTGCGCGAAGCAATCAGGTCCGGGCAGCTCGCCGTGGACCCGCCCGAGTCGGTCCACGTTGAGCGTCCCCGCCACCGCGATCACGGCGACTACTCGACAAACGTCGCATTGCAGCTGGCCAAGGCCGCAGGCACGCCGGCTCGCGCTGTGGCCGAATTGCTGGCACCCATCGTGAGCTCAGCCGCCGGCGTCGCGAAGGCGGAAGTCGCCGGTCCCGGATTCCTGAATATTACACTTGAAAGTGCCGTAAAGGGTGCGGTGGCGCGTGACATCGTCATCGCCGACACTGCCTACGGCCGCACGAATGAACTCCAAGGTTTGCGCCTCAACCTGGAATTCGTCTCGGCGAATCCGACGGGCCCTGTGCATATCGGCGGCGCCAGGTGGGCGGTTGTAGGGGATGCACTGGCACGGCTTCTCGAGGCCGCAGGCGCGGACGTGGCACGGGAATATTACTTCAATGACGCCGGCTCCCAGATCGACCGCTTCGCCCGGTCTCTGCTCGCCTCGGCGCACAACGCTCCGGTACCTGACGACGGTTACGGCGGCGCTTACATCCGAGAGATCGCCGATAATGTCCTGAAGCGTCGCCCCGAGGCGCTGAATCTGCCCGACTCGGAAGCTCTCGACGTATTCCGGGCCGAGGGAACGTCTCTCATGTTCGACGAGATCAAGACATCCCTCGCCGAGTTCGGCACTCACTTCGACGTCTATTTTAACGAGAAGAGTCTCCACGATCAAGGAGATCTGGACAAGGCTGTGGCCCGCCTGCGGGAAGGCGGACACGTCTATGAGGCCGATGGCGCGGTATGGCTGCGGAGTACCGACTTCGGCGACGACAAGGACCGCGTCCTCTTGAAGAGTGACGGCTCCTGGACGTACTTCACCGCTGACTGCGCCTATTACCTCAACAAGAGGTCACGCGGTTTCGAGCGGGTCGTCATCATGCTGGGGGCCGACCATCAGGGCTACGTGGGCCGGATGAAGGCCATGGCGGCCTGCTTCGGCGACGATCCCGACAAACACCTCGAAATCCTGATCGGCCAGTTGGTCAATCTGGTGAAGGACGGTCAGCCCGTCCGTATGAGCAAGCGAGCCGGAACGGTCGTGACACTCGACGATCTCGTCGAGGCGGTAGGTGTTGACGCGGCCAGGTATTCGCTCGCGCGAGCCAACGTCGACTCGATGATCGATCTTGACGTCAATCTGCTGACCTCTCAGTCGAACGAGAACCCGGTCTTCTACGTCCAGTACGCGCACGCACGGCTTTGCGCCATCCAGCGCAAGGCGCAGGAGATGGGGGTGGACAAGGGCGGTCCCGAGGATTTCGACCCGGCTCTGCTCTCCCACGAGCGGGAGGACGAACTTCTCCGGATGCTCGGTGAGTTCCCACGAGTGGTGACTACTGCCGCTACCTTGCGGGAGCCGCATCGAGTGGCGCATTACCTGGAGCAGCTCGCCGGCACCTACCACCGGTTCTACGACAGCTGCCGTGTCCTCCCGCGGGAGGGTGAGGAGCCGAGCCCGCTCACCCAGGCACGGCTGTGGCTGACGGACGCCAGCCGGGTGGTCCTGCGGAACGGCCTCAATCTGCTCGGCGTCACTGCCCCCGAGCGGATGTGACCATCGGGTACACAGATCAGCCATCCGTGCGGGTTGGCAGGCAGCCCCGTGGCATCGGGTCCTCGCTGAGGCTCTCTCTTGGGCTCCTGCGAGGACGCGCCACTCTCCGCTCTCAAATACGGACGACCTCCGGCTCCTCCCCACTCAGCAGTGCACCCATAATGGTGAAGAACTCGCGTCCGACACCGGCGTGTTGGCCCAGGGCCTGGATGTCCTGGAAGCGCCGTCGCAAGGATGACGAGGCGTAGATGGCGCTGCCACCGCCGTGCCGGTAGGCGGCTGTCGTGGCGTCCACACACATCGCCGACACCTGTGAGCTGGTCGCGCGCATCTGGGCACGATCGCGCAGGGTGAAATCCCCTCCCCCCGCCGCCTTGCGCCACACCGCCTCGGCTTCGGCGTAGAGGAGTGCGCGCGCGGCCCGCAGCTTCATATGGGTTTCGCCTACATCGGTCTGGAAAAGCGTCGACTCGGCGAGCCGCCGCACACCGTAAGCGGGCCGCTTCCCCGAGGAGGCCAGCTCGGTGACGTCATCGAGCGCCGCCTGTGCGGTGCCGAGTGCCACCGCAGCCATGAACAGGCCCAGTTGGGCTACGGGCGGGACGGCGAAGATGCCCTTGGACTTCGACGGCGTCCCGCCGAACCACTGGCAGTTGCGCTCTTCCGGGCAGTACACGTCTTTCACCTCGACGTCGTGACTACCTGTTCCCCTCAGACCAGACGTGTGCCAGGTGTCCAGAATCCCGACGTCGTCCGGCGAGAGCAATGAGAGCTTCATGTCGGGCCTGCCGTCGATGCCCTTCCGCCGCGCGCCGTCCCCGTCGGTCACCACGCCCTGGGTTACCACCCAGTCGGCATACCGGCAGCCGCTGACGAAGGGCCACCGGCCGTTGATCACATAGCCGCCCGGAACGGGGGTGCACGTGCCCTTGGGGGCATGGGAGCCCACGACCATGACGTCGGGTCCCGCCTGGTAGACGCGGTCGAAGGTCTCTTCGGGGAAGGCCCCCACCACTACCAGATTGCTGCTCCCGATCATGACGTTCCATCCGACCGACGCGTCCGCCCGGGAGACGCGTTCGATGACGGCGAGGGCTTGCTGAATGCTGAGTTCGTCTCCGCCGTGCGCGCGCGGGACCAGCATGCGGAAGCAACCGCATTGCCTGAGGAGATCGAAGACGGGCTGCGAGATGTCGCCGTCTTCCTCGATCTGAGCACTGAGCGCTTCGATCTCCGGCGCCGCCGCATCGATGTTGTCCAAGGTCGTCGACCACATCGTCGTCACCGCCATCGACCATCCACCGTGGTGAAGCGAAGAATGGCGAGTGAGGGGTGATGGACTACGTTGCTCGCTTCGAATGCGAAGCCATGCTCCGT
Source organism: Streptomyces sp. NPDC028305 (assembly GCF_055569495.1). NCBI lineage: Bacteria > Bacillati > Actinomycetota > Actinomycetes > Kitasatosporales > Streptomycetaceae > Streptomyces > Streptomyces sp. NPDC028305. The sequence continues at coordinate 282,166 of NZ_JBVHTN010000010.1, read as the reverse complement.
CATCACGCCGACCAGAGCTCTCAAGGAGTCGCGGACGGCTTCGGCGCCCAGGCAGTAGTGTGACCCGCCCCCGAAGGCGACGTGCGCACGCCGTTCCTTTCCGAGCTCCGTCGGCTCGGGGAATGCCGTCTCGTCCAGGTTCGCCGGTCCAAGGCCGAGCAGCACACGTGTGTGCGGGGGAATGACACGTCCCTTGAGCTCGATCGGACGGGTGGCGAAGCGGCGCGTGAACCGGAACGGACTCGAAAGCCGCAGCACCTCCTCACAGAGACCGGCGGACTCCCCGTGGGCAAAGGAGGGATGCGCGCTCAGCAGGCCCAGGACGGTGATGGCGGCGACGAGTGGGTCGTAGGCACCGGTGATCGTCTGGCACATCGCGCCGAGTGCGGCGTCGAACCCGAGTTCCGCGTCCTGGGAGATCGCGCTCAGCGCCTTCATGAACGGGGTGGTGAGCCGCCCGTGCGTGAGCGCGGCGTCGAGCCATTGCGCCACGGACTCCATCGCGCTGACGACACCGGCGAACCCCTCGTCGTCAGTGACCTGCCACGCCAGCTCTTCCAGAATGACCTTCGCCTTCTCCACCAGCCACTCGGTCTCCTCGCCGGAACTGCCCACCACGGCCGCGATGACGTCGACGGAGACGGGTTCCGAGATGGTCTTGAGCCAGGAAAAGGTGTCCGAGGCATGATTTTGATGTGCTCGTGTCACATGTGCGGCGATCCGGGACAGCACATCATCGTCGAGCCTGCCGATGGCCCCCTGAAGATGTGTGCGGAGCCGGGCGTGATAGTCGCCGTCGGAGAAGAGCGGCCATTTGACGTAGAACTTCCTCATCGCGAGCCGGACCGGCGACAGCCCGCTTGTATCCGACGGAGGTCGCTTCGTGGTGAGGCAACGGTCGGGAAGCAATCCCCGCACTTCGGCGTACGAGGCGACCACCACGTCTCCCGTGGTCGTGTCGTGGACCCCGCTTCCGGATCGAGCCGCTTCGGCGAGCAGGGCCGGCACGTCCTCGGTGCTGTAGTCCGCCATGGTGTCGATCAACAACGTGAGGGCCCTCATTCCACTGGACTCAGCGCGGGGCCGGCCCACTCGGAGGCCGGGCTGACTATGCGTCCGTCCTGGCCGACGTACTCGAGTACGTGGGCCGTCCAACCGGCCACGCGGCCGGCGGCGAAGAAGCAGGTGAAGTAGTCGGCCGGGATGCCGACTCCGGCCAGCACCCCGCCCGCGAAGTAGTCCACGTTGGTGAAGTTCGGACGGTCCGGATGGCGACGCAGGAGTTCGTTCAGGGCCGTCTCCTCCAGCGCTACGGCGGTCTCGTAGAACTCGGGGTTGGCGGACTTGCACAAGTCACGCAGGATCGCGGCGCGCGGATCGTATCGCCGGTACTCCCGGTGGCCGAAGCCCATGAGCCGTTCGCCGCGCTCCAGCCTGGCCCGCACGAACGTCGAGATGCTGGGCGCCTGGCGAGCGGCTTCGATCATCTCGGCGGCCGCGGGCGTCGCTCCGCCGTGCGAAGGACCTTTCAGCGTTCCGATGGCCGCGACCACCGCTGACCAGAGGTCGCTTCCCGCGGAGCCCACGATCCGTGCGGTGAAGGTCGACGGGTTCAGGGCGTGCTCGGCGATGAGGACGAGATAGGACTGGAGCCAGGAAGCGCGGGCCGTTTCCGGTTCCTGGGAGGTCAGCATGTAGAGCAGGTTCTCGGCGTGCCCGAGATCGGCCCGCGGGTCGACCAGAGGCTGTCCCTGTGCCCGCCGGAAGCAGGCGGCGACGATGGTGGGCACCACGGCGGTGATGCTGATCGCGTCCTCGATGCTGGGCCGGCCCACGCCGGGCTGTGCGCCCTGGGCGGAGAGGACGGTGCGCAGCCCATCCATGGGATTGACGCCACGAGGAAGTCCGTGCAGGGCGGCGAGGGCGCCTTCATTGAGATGGCGACGCTCTGCGAGCTGCTGCCGGAAGGCGACGAGCTCCTCGGATGAGGGGAAGCTGCCGAACCACAGCAGATGAATGATCTCTTCATAGGAACGGGTGGCGATCTCCTCGATCACGTGGCCACCGCGGTAGACAAGCCGACCGTTCTTGCCGTCGACATGGCTGATTTCGGTACGAGCCACGGTGACACCCTCGAGGCCCGGGTTGTACTGAACTGACATGGGGCTCTTTCTCGTTCTCGGTCTCAGCGGCCGTTGCGGGCGAGGAGACGGCCTCCCGTGATCGTCTCCGCGAACGAGAAGCGGTAGCCGGCCAGGATCTCCACGGGGGCCAGCAGGCTCAGTTCCTCGTATGGAGAGTCGAAGAATTCCAGCTCAGCATCCCCTCGCCACACGTTGGCGATCCGTAGATCCTCACTACCGCCCGTCACCAGCTCGGTCAGATCCGACTCGGACTGATCCCATGCCGGAAAGTGCCGGGTGTGCACGAGTGGAGCCGACGCCAGCGCCGGAGCTTCCGCAGGGCTCTCCAGGGTGATACGGGCCTCGACGAGCCGTCGGTCGCCCGCCGCGAGGCTCCCCGCGAACCGCTCCCCCGGGGCCAGTCCGGGTGTGGCCCGGCCGACGGCGAACTGCTTGGTGATCCAGATGCTCCCGAGCTTCTTGGGGTAGCCCTGAATCAGACCCCGCACCAGTGAGAAATCCCGGTCCACCCAGCAGAAGGGGGATCGCACCATGGGCTTTCCCTGCCAGGTGCAGGAGAGTGCGACATAGAACTCCTTGTACTGCGACCTGACAGGATCGAGGAGTTCGCTGCCGTCATCGGTCGCCGACTGCCAATCACCGAAGATGGCCGCGGCCCGCCCCGGGTCCTCCCCGGGTTCCAGACCTTCCGGAAGGAACGCCTTCACGGCTTCCGGATCGGTCCGGTATTCGACCATGAGCACATCACCGGAGAAGTGCCACGGCGGGGGCGGCACAAGCGACGAGTTTCCTGTGGGAGAGAAGGGGAGCGTGTATCCCTGGAGTCCATTCATTGCATACCTTTCGCGCTGGATTCACCGGGGACAGGGTCAGCCGATCGTGCGGGAGTGCGCGACGCCGCGTACGGCACGGGAGCGGCGGAGATCCCGTACGACATTGACCCGCTTGAGCCATCTGTCGGTGCCGTCGTACCGGGCCTCGAAGGACTCACGGCCGTGCACGGCACGGTAGTTGTCGACGAACAGGACGTCGCCCGCCCGGAGTACATGGCCGGTCAGTGCATCGCCTACAGCACTCATGGCGACGCTGAGGGCTGACGCCGCCTCGGCGTCGTCGGCGGCGGCAGGTCGCGTGTAGTGCTGGTCGAGCCGCAGGTAGGGAGAACTCGTGCCGCCGAAAAGCAGGGGGATCGGGTGGTCCTCCGTAGCGGCACCAGAGCGTGAGCCGTCCGGAAGGATGACGAACCGAGGCTGAGCGAGGACTTCGGCGACGTCGTCCGGCAGCTGAAGGTCGTCGACCGAACCGACCGTCGTGGCGACCTGGTCGTGGTTGCGCAGGCACATGAGTCCGAGGTAGTCCGCGCGCAGCGGGTGAAAGGCGTCCTCGGTGTGCCAGGTGAGTGTGGTGGAACTGCTCGAAGCGAGCTGTACGTTCTCATCGCCCCGGATTGGGACGATGTTGGTCACGATGCGTCCATCGTGCTTGTCGGCCCAGGCGACCGGATCACCCAGGAGACTCGCGCACAGAAAGAGCAGGAACTCCTCCCGATCCGCCGGACTGTCCGAAGAACCGGTTCTCCAATGAGCGGGCGTGCGCCCGATGCCCTGGCCGTCAACCGGGTAACCGCTGATCAGGAGGAGCGTTGACGGCTCGTAGAGGCGGAAGTGATTGAGCCCTTGCCGCAGGGCTCTCGGCAGTTCATGGGCATACACGCTCGCCTCGTCGTGAAAGGCCTGGTTCTGTACGGTGCGGAACCTCTCGACGACTTCGGCCAGCACCGCGGAAACCACTGCGACGTCCTGGCTGTCCATGGCCACTCGGTACGGCCCTGTCCGGACTGTTGGCACCTGTTGCACTCCTCCTCAGCTTGTGGTCCGCAGGGCGGGCGGAAGGGGCAGGAACTCGAGTCCCAGCCGGCGGGCGATGCTCCGCGCGGCGCCGGCCCGGCCGTGCAGGGATCCGATCGGGGCCAGGACCGCACCGCCTACCTGTGCGGTACGCAGCCCTGCTGCTGCTTGGGCCACCGACTCCTGTTCTGCCACGGCGGTGTTTTCCTGGCCGTCCGTCAAAATGATCACCGCGCGCGCACTCGTACCGGGAAAGCGCCAGCTCTGTCTGCACAGTGACACCGCTTGTGCCAGTCCATCGACGAGCGGTGTGCGACCGCGTGCCCGCAAGGATGCCAACGCGTCGACGGCCTGCTGCGGATAGCGCGTGGGGGGTACCACCAGCTCCGCCTTGGGACCTCCGGCCAGCACGACGGCAAGGCGGTCGCCGCGTCGCAGCGACCCCAGCATGGCAAGAAGGAACGCTTTGGCCTGGCGGAACACCCCGTCCATGGCCATGGACCAGGAGGCGTCCAGTACCACGATCAGTGCGACAGCGGAGCGCCCTGTCACCGGCCGACGCACGATGTCGGAGGCACGAAGGGACAAGAGGCCGCTGTTTCCGCTCCGTGCGGGACCTCCGGACGAGGCCATCGATCTCTGCGCTGCCGCGACAACCGTGGCGGCCAGGGAGATCGGCCCATCACCGCTTCGCCGGGTCGACACGGCCCGGCCTCCCGAACTCGCGAGGATCCTCGGCCGCACCAGAATCCGCTGCCGTGGTCCCCGTCGAGCAATCAGGTGGGCGGCCGACACCCCCGGGATCCGCGTCGTCCGTATTCGGGCCTCCGTATCAGGAGGGTCGTCAGTGTCTGCGTCGCCCTCCTGGTCCGGCCTGGCATGGCCGCCGTGCGGCGGCACCGCGCCGGCGCGACGGGCTCGGCCGTTCGGCGTGTGGGGAACGGATGACTCCGTAGCGCCGGCCGGTGAGGGCTGCGCGGTCCACGGAGGCACGACGTCGGCCGCGGGCTCGGGCCCCGAGCCGTCGTCCTGGTCCTCCAGGCGCAGGAGTTCCTCCAGGGAGGTCTCCACGGTCGTGTTCAGGAACTTGGAGATGGCTTCATCGAGCACGAGGGGATCAGAGGTCCGGTGGCCGAGAGCCAGCCGGGCGGAGACGGCGATGTCGTACGGCGTCACCTCGCGCCGCCCCCGGAACGCGGCATGGGCCATCGCGGTCCTCAGCAGTACGAGATCGGCTCGGTGGCTGGCGACACCGGCGCTGATGACGACTTCGGTGACCGACTCGACCACCTCGCGTGTGCATTCGACCTCCGCGAGCAGCGTCCTCGCGGCGTCCAGTCGGGTGGCGAGCGCCTGGTCCTGAGCCAGATAGCGGCGCCGATCGGCGATGCTGTGCTCGTAGTTGATGCGCCGCATGAGCACATCCACGCGGGAGTCGCCATCCCGCAGGATGTCGGAAGTGACCGACAGCCCGAAACGGTCGAGGATCTGTGGCCGCAGTTCGCCCTCGCCCGGGTTCATGGTGCCGACGAGCGAGAAACTGGAGGCGTGGCTCGCGGACACACCGTCTCGTTCAACGAAGTTCACTCCCGAACTCACCGCATCGAGCAGCGCATCCGCCAGGCTGTCCGGCAGGAGGTTCACTTCGTCGATGTAGAGAATGCCGCGGTGCGCGGCCGCCAGCAGACCGGGCGAGAGCCCCACACGGCCTTCGTGTACGGCCTTTTCCAGGTTCAGTGTGCCGATGAGCCGATCCTCGGTCGCGCCGACCGGCAGCGTCACCAAGGGCATCTCCCGTATCAGGACCGGCAGTTCACCGGCGCTGCTCCGCCGCAACCGGCAATCGTGACACAGCTCCTCGGCGTCGTCGGGTTCGCAGTTGAACGAACACTGTGCGACAACGGCAATGTGTGGAAGGAGATTTCGCAGCGCGCGAACCGCGGTGGATTTTCCCGTACCGGGCTCGCCCATGAGGAGAACCCCCCCGACCCGCGGATCGACGATGTTCAGCAGGAGGGCTGTACGCATGGCCTGCTGTCCGACGATCGCGCTGAAGGGATAGCCGGACGCGATCCGATCCGATTGCCCGCCGTTGTCCTGTGAAGCTGACTGTTTCACCCTCTACCGCCTCAACGATTCCGACGATCGCACATGCTGTGCCTTCTGGCGCCACCTGCCGCTATCCCGGCATGTGATCCGCGTCGGAGAGCGCGGAACCACGCTTGACGAGTTCGAGGTCGAATTCACGGCCGCTGCTGGCCTGCTTCACCGCCCCGTCCAGGAATACCTCCTCATCGACGTCGAGCAGTCGCAGAACTCGGTCGAGACTCGCCGGGCGTCGACCGTCACTGCTCTTGCCGAGCTGGATGGCCTCGTCACGGGTCAGCCGGCCGAGTCGCGCCTCGATCGCGCCGAGCCGCGCGCCCCGGCCGTATCCTTCCTGAATGAAGCGGAGATAGTCGCGGGTCCCCACGAGAAAACAGTCGAATTTCTCGTACTCATAGCCCTCCGGGATGCCCTCTTGAGAGGTGCTGCCCCACCCCAGTTCGCGGCGAATGATCTCGACCTGCCGCTTGTCATCCCACTTCAGGTAGTTGCTGAGGAAGATGGGACGCACGCCGGCCCGTGCGATCTCATCTCGGCCGGGGTAGGAGAAGGCTTCCAGATCCTTGCGGTCAACGTCCTTGAGCTCCTTGGCCATACGGTCGAAGCTGAGTCCGGTGGCCACCTCCTGGTAGTCCTCGTCGGCGAGGTCCGAATCGGGGCTGTCCGCGTAGGTGCGCCCTGGATAACTGTGGTACTCGGCGGAACTGGAAGCATGCACGACCAGGGGGACGCCGAGCTGGACGGCCACCCGAACGGGATAGGCGTTGATGCTTGCGTTGCAGTGCCAGCACACCGTGCCCACAGCTTCGAATCCGGCCTGCATCATGCGCTTCACCAGAGGGAAGGGCGGGCGATAGGTGACCTGATCCACACCGAGCTCGTCCAGCACAGTGCTGAGGTTCTGCCATGCCTGCTGTCGCATGAACCGGTTGTCGACTGTCACCGCAAGACAGCGCAGGCCGCGTTCCCGCACCAGGTGGTACAGCACGAATGCCCCGTCCTTGCCCCCGCCGAAGGGGACGACGGCGTCGTACTCGTGACGGCCTCGTATCCCCTCGACGAGGGCTGTGAACTCGCGTTCCCGCGCGTCCCAGTCGATAACCGTGTTCTTCAGCTCATGGTGACGGCAGACCGAGCACACTCCGTCCGTGTCGTTGTTCACACTGCGCCGAGTGTCAGGAAGCCCGCATCTGGTGCATTCTTCGTTGGCCATGTCAGTCCAATCCGACAGAAGATTTGACAGCTGCGCTGAGCCGGGACATAGCAGCCTCGATCACGTCCGGATTGCGTGCCAACGCGACTCTGAACAGGTGCCCTCCCTCTTCGGGGCGCGCCCAGTGGAACTGCCGGCACGGCAGCACGTGAATGCCGTGTTCCAGGAGGTCCGAGCTGACCCGTGCGGCGGCCTCGGCCGAGGGAAAAGCGAGCCGGGCGGCGCTGATCCGCGAGGAGGGGTCGGGCAGGGTCACGCCGGGCAGTGCGCCGACAGTCCGGGCAACGCGTCGGCGATTGGCAGCGATCAGATCGTGCAGACGGTCGAGTCCGCCGGCCGCCGCGTCCCGGGACAGTGACTCCACCAGCTTGAGGACAAGGGGGGAGACCGTCAGGAGGACGTCGCTCACGGCCTTTCGCATGACCGGCCACATGCCCTCGCTCACCGCGAGGATGCCGAGCTTCAGCTCCGACATCGGCCACAGCTTGCCCGTGTCCTCAATCACGACGTACTGCGCGCCGTAGCGGTGGAGCACTTCATAGCCGTCGAACTGCGCCCGTTTGTCGAAGCCCCGGAACGACGTATCAAGGCACAGCAGGATGTTCCGTTCCGCGCACACCCTCACCACCCGCTCGAACTCCTCCTGCTGGAGCACCCAGCCGGTTGGGTTGTTCGGCGTCGTGATGAACAGGCAGGTCGCACCCCAGGAAATGATCTCTTCCAACCGCGCCTGGGCGCAGACGGCCTCCTCGATCGGGGTGATCTTCACTGAGCGGGAAAGGATGTCGTGAATGTTGTCGAAGGTGGGATGCAGAAGGGCGACTCGATGGTTCAGCTCCGCCAATGCGTTCGCCAGTGCCATTGTTGCCACAGATGACGAGTAGAGGCTGAATATCCGCCCGGTCTCCACGGGGGCCGAGTGCTGACCCAACGCGGACATGAACGCCCTGAGAGCCTGTCGCTCGAGTTTCTCGAAGGGCTCTGTGGAAGCAGTCCTGAACAACTCCGGTAGCCGGTCGATCACGGCACTCTGACTGCTGGTCAGGTCATGACGGGGATGCCCATCCGACAAGTTTATCCGAGAGTCGATGGCTATCTGTTCGTGCTGAGTGAGATTTTCGGGAGAGTCCACCTGGTACCTATCTTCATGAACCAAGAAGAAGCAGACGGGGTGACATTCACGGACTGCCGAATGACAGGAGTCATCGAATCCATCGATCCCGCCGAGCACGCTCGCGCCAACTAACGTAGATGTAATCGCCCAGCACGGGACGAGGATTCATCCGAGCAACCGGGGGCCCGCCGATCGATCCAGATTGCGCAGCGGATAGGAATAACCATCAGAAATTTCCCCCGAAATTCCCCGTAAGTCGCATCGGTTCGATACAGCCACCCAAGAACCTTTCCACCGAGGATGCGTCACGTCAACCCCCGCTTCATCCGTGGGTAACAACACGTCAGGGCCTAGATGAAGCCAGCAACGGACCTACGGAGCAAAACGGTTGCTACCGCGCGTCGAAGGTAGAACCGGCCGAGACGAGGCGGCGACAGGCGCGGCCGGCTCATGGCGATGTGCGGCATGGGAAGTTCATAGCAAGGGCAACCATCAACTCGCCCGCTTCAAATCTCTGTTGACAGGGTAGATCGACGATGTCACTCTCCCTGGAGTCCCTGACCCACCAAGCAGCTTCGACGCGCGAGGAGGTGTGAGAAGCGGGTTCGGCACGGCAACTCTATGTTTGTGAATAATCGTCCCAAATGCTGGACACGCCGTATCGATGGTCCCGATAATCGGCCTCGACGCAGGTATTAATACCCCCAAATAGACCTCGCGGAATGCCCACGAGCGCGCGAGGGTCTTGCGCCCTACGGTCAACTCCCGCAGGCATTGCGGGACGTCGGCTACGTCGCCGATGCCGTCCCATCTCCCTTGTGTACGCACCGCGGCGGGGTCAACCGTCCAGCGCTGCGGTTACTTCGCCCCCTGCATGACGGTCGGTGCCATCAACCGGCGGACCGCCGGCCAGCCATGACGTGACGATCTGCGGCTTGAGGACCCACGATGGAGACACTTTTGTCGGACATGGCCACTGACGGACTTTCTGTTACCCATCTCATGGCCCACCGCGTTCACTCTCCGGGCAAGAGCGGGGTTGCGGATGCCGACGGATTCGTCCCGTTGAGGTCTCTGCTGCTTCAAGCTGTCCGGAAAGCCGATCTTCTGCGCCGGTCCGGCGTTGCCAGGGGTGACCGTCTCGCCCTCGATCTCAGCAACAAGAGCTGGGCCTCTGTCTCAATCGACTACCTGGCCTGCGCCTGGCTCGGGGCATGCGCGGTTCTGGCCGAAGATCACCAACTCCTGGGAAGTCTCGATGGACCAGTCACTTTGATGGACGACTGCATCGATTCCGGAGATGTGCGGCATGGCAGGTCCGACCGAGGACGGCCAAGCCCCGGCGATCCTCTCGACATCCTCTTCAGTTCGGGCACTACCGGGACGCCAAAGCCAATCGTCTTCCATCACAAGGACTGGGTCTATCGGCCCTCGGGCGCGGCCTCCAGGGTCGATAAAATCGCACATTACGGTATACCGTTCGGAACATCCACCGGAGTCCACGGAATACTGCTCCAACACATCGCGGCGGGAGCCGTGAGTGTCGCTGCCAAGACTTCCGGGGAAGTCTTCGATCTTGTCAAGTCGTTCGACTGCAATCAATTGGTTGTGACGCCCTACGCCCTGCAAAAACTGATCAACAGTTCCCCTACGGCGGATGCGTTTGAGCAGATCAAGACAGTGAAAGTCGTGGCAGGACCCGTCACGGGAAGCCTGGCGTCGGCGGCCATCGACGCCTTTCCGAATGCCAGAATCTTTTCCATCTACGGAGCCACGGAGCTGGGTGGGACAGTCTTTACACGACTCGTCAAGCGCGGGGAACCCAATGGCTTGGGAGTGCCGAGCCCTGGCGCAGTCTGCCGAATCGTCGATGAACGTGGTGCACCACTTCCACCAGGCGAGGTAGGGCAGATTCAGGTGGCCCAGGGGCCGGCTGCCGCGAATATGTCGATTCCCACTCAGCACTGGATCAGTGTCGGAGACATGGGCTACATGGACAAGGTAGGGCAAGTCCATCTGGTGGGGAGGGCGAAAGAAATCCTGTTTCTCTCCGATCGGCGTAGTACGCCCGGGAAAATCGAGGAAGGCCTACTCCAGATCCCGCTCGTCGAAGACGTCGGGGTTGCGGCGATCGATAACGTGGATGGGTGCGACAGGCTTGGCGCCTGTGTGGTGCTCAAGGACCGCGACAGGGTTCGCGAGGCAGCGGAGGCATTGGCTCAATTCGATCCTCCGCTTTTTAGAATCAGGTATGTTTCGTCGATTCCTCGCACTTCCCTTGGAAAACCTCTTCGAGATCAGATATGGCATCTTCTGATGGATTCTGATGCCGAAGGTGTGTGGCTTCGCCCCTAGCGGTTGGGGACGGTCACACCGCCGCTGGCCTAGAGAAGGGTTTGGCACTCTGTCCGACTGGCGTCATGAGATCCTCGCTCCCGCGGCCTCGGCGACCACGCCATACGACTGGCTCATACGCAACGCCGTCGACTGCCCCAGGAGCCCAGCCTTCGGTCACTGGCATGACGGCGGCGTTGATGGCCTCTACACCTTCCCTCAACTCCTCGACCAGGTGCACAAAGCAGGGGCCGGGCTGAAAAAGGAGGGCGTGGGACCACAGGACCGGGTTCTGTTGTCCCTGCCCAACGGGGTGGGGTTCGTCGTGGGTTTGCTGGCCTGTCTGGGACTCGCCGCCATCCCTGTGCCCGCTCCGGTGCCGAGCCTCGGTCGACCGGAAGCCTTTCGGGAGCGCCTTCTGCGTATCACGGCTGACTGCCGGCCGACGCTGGTGATCACATCCGCGGACTGGATGCAGCAGGTCGAAGGCGTGGTCGGGGACGCGGAGTTCGGAGTACGCGTGGTGGATGTCGAGAGCCTCCCCGAGCGGAGTGACGCTCCGTTCGAAAGGAGACCGGCAGGGCCTGTCGCACTGCTTCAGTACACCTCGGGCTCGACAACCCGTCCCCGGGGTGTGATGGTCACGAGTCAGAACCTCCATGAGAGCTGTCAGCAGGCTGCCAAACGCTATGGCGAAGGCCCGACCGACAGCGTGATCACCTGGGTTCCGCTCTATCACGACATGGGTTTGATCACGGGTCTCATGCGGCCGCTGTTCAGCGGTTATCCCTCCTACTTCATGAGCCCTCAGGAATTCGTCCGCAGGCCCGCCACGTGGCTGGAAGCGATCAGTGCATGCGGTGCGACACTCGGCAGTGCGCCGAACTTCGCCTACGACTACTGCGTCCGCAAAATCTCGAAAGAACAAGCAGCGCGGCTCGACCTGCGGAGCTGGCGTATCGCCCGCAACGCCAGCGAGGTAGTGCGGCCCGAAACAGTGCAGAGATTCACCGAGTGCTTTGCGGCAGCGGGTTTACGGCAGAGCGCCATGAGTCCTTCCTACGGTCTCGCCGAGGCGACACTGGCTGTGACGGCATCGGCTCCGGACGTCCCAGCAGCCCGGATAACCGTGGACCGGAGTGCGCTCCAGGCCGGTCGAGTGGTCCAGGTAACAGGATCGGCACCCGATTCGGAGGCTTCCGTCTCTCTCATCTCTTCGGGAACCCCCGTCGCCGATACGCACCTGCGGATCGTGCCCGACGTCGCCGGAAGCGACGTCGGGGAGATTCATGTACGCGGACCGCAGATCTCACCCGGTTACTGGAGCATGGAGTCGGGGCAGCACGCGTCTGGTGAGCACCGCTGGCTCGAGACCGGCGACCTCGGCTTCCTCTGTGAAGGTCAACTCTTCGTACTCGGGCGCAAGGACGACACCCTGATCATCCGAGGCCGTAATCACCACAGCGCGGATATCACAACGGTCTGCGGAGCGCTCCCCGGAGTTCGGCACGGGCGAATCGCCGCGTTCGCCGGCCCCGGGCGGGTACATGACGGCGTCGGAGTTGTCCTGGAGGTCACCCGCGATTTCGAACGATCTGAACCTGATTGGGCTCGGCTGGCCGCAAGTGTCACCGAGGCACTGGCGCGGCGGTTGGAACTGGGCGTCCAGTTCGTTGGTCTCGTTGGTCCTGGACAGCTGCCGGTGACGACAAGCGGCAAAGTGCGGTCGTCCGAAGTGGGACGCCGTGTTGTCGCAGGTCGGATGTCGTTCCTTTTCCAGTGGCAGGCGCCGACTGGTGGCCTCGTGTCCTAGGACCGGGCGCCGAATGCTCATCCTGAGCGATCGGTCCCTGACGGGCTGTCGGTGAACACCCCAGGGAAACACCGGTCGGCACACACCTCGCCCAGTTCCCAGGGCGCATGGGCGCCGGGCAGCAGGTTGCGGTGCCCGGCCGGATCGCGGGTGAACGCCTTCGCGGCGGACTCCGGTTCGCGCCTTTGCCGCGCGTGCGGACGGCGAAGTCCGTCAGGGAATGGGCACATTGGCGGGCGCTTCGCCGCTAGACTCGCGGTTGACTCCCCTCGCCAGTTGCTGAGGCGTGTTCGATGACCGATCTCCCTGCATCGGCAGGTCTCACAGGAAGCGCCCCTCAGCCGTCGGCCGGGAGATCTTCGGATTTCCGGTCCTCGGCGGCGTGCAGGGCGTCCTACCCGGAAGAGACCGGAAGAGAGAGGTACCGACGGCGTGTCCAAGAGCGCGAAAAGTAAGTCCGTCACCGATATGCCCGGCCACGTGTGGTCGACGGATGAGCTGATCGCCGCAGGTGTGGCCCTCTTGCTGGCGATAGTTTGGGTTCTCGGGGTATTGGCATGGGCGGCGGGGGGACTTGTCGCGCTGGTCACAAACGGCGGTTGGCCTGCCCAGCCCTTTTCTACAACGTTTCCCATGGTCATCGACCTGGTCGTCCACTGGGACGACCGCGCGCTCGCGTGGTCGGTTGTGGATCGGCCACTGCTGGGACCCGACTGGTTGTTCTGGTCGGTTTACGTCATATTGGTCATCCTGGTGGGGGCCATCGTGAAGATGGTGCTCAGCTGGATTTTTCGCGTGCTGGCCCAGCAGCGTCGCTCGCGGCACATCAAGGTCCGTAAGGCACAACGGGATAATTCAGTCATCTGGGCGAAGCCCTCGGAAGTAGAATCTCTCTTGGTCCCTGACCGGAATAATCTCTCCGGGCGCGTCTACCTGGGTGAGGTGGTGGGCACCCCGGAGGCCAGGCTGGCGACCTCGCGCTACACCTCGGTCGCGGTCATCGCCCCAACGGGTTCGTCAAAGACGGTGAAATACGTTGTGCCGACCATACTGACCTGGCCCGACGCCATCTTCGTCACGTCCACGAAAAATGACATCGCGGATCTGACCCTGAACTACCGCGCAGAGACACTTGGTCGACCGGTTTATATTTTTGATCCCGCAGGAGAGTGGCCGGAGGATCAGCGCAAATATCTGTGCGCGTGGTCTCCACTCATGGCGATTCGTGACTTTTCCGATGCCGACAAGATAGCTCTATGGCTCTCCGAAGCGGCGATGGAGAACGCCAGCCAGGATGGGGAGGCGCGCTACTGGATCAATCTCACGCAGATATGCATGGGGCCCATGCTGTGGATCGCCAGGAAGACCAACAAGACGATGCAGGACATTGCGAACTGGATCGGCTACCAAGACTTCGAGGCGATAGAGCGGCATTTCGACGAATATGAACGCGAACTCGATGATCAGGCGTCGAAGGAGGATCTGGCGATAGCCAGGCGTGGGCTGTCGGCAACCCAGAAGCGTCACGTGAAGGACCGCTCCGTGATCTTCGCCAATGCGGACGTCATTCTGAAGCCGTTCATGTCCGCGCAGATGGCGGCGACGACGGATATCAGGTTTGATGAGGAGGGGAAACCCTACAGCCCTTTCGGCCTCCGGATTCTGGATATCGAACACGTCCTGGACACGGGTGGCACCGTCTATGCCATCAGCGACGAGGAAGAACAAGAAATGCTGCGCCCCGTCTTCCAGTCGGTGGCGATGTCCTACCTTCGAGCCTGTCGGAAGCGCCAGCGGCGACAGGGCGCCGGTCCCCTGGTGAACCCCCCGCTGCTCCTGCTCGAGGAAGCCGCCAACGTCGCCCCGCTGCCGACCCTCGACAAGATGGCTGCGACCTACCGTGGATTCGGAATCGTCATCATGTCGATTTGGCAGGACGAGTCACAGGTGGCGACGCTCTACGCCACGCGAGCCCCCACGGTTCTGGGGAACCACACGACCCGGGTGTACCTACCCGGGTCCTCGGACGACACAACACTGGACCGGCTCTCCCGGCTCATCGGAGATCAATCCGTTTCACAGCACAGGTTCGGATACACGCACCAGGAAGGGCACCAGAGGATAACGGCCAACGAAGGCGTCGAGGACATCCGGCTCGCCCCGATCGACTACCTGCGCACTTTGCCGAAGGACGTCGCGGTCATCCTGTCCGGCAATCTTCCGCCCCTCAAGGTCTCGGCGACACCGTGGTTCAAGGACCCGGAGATGCGCGCGCGCATCGGCACGGAGATGTGCGAGAAGTATGACCGCGCCTTCGGCGAATCGAAGCCGGCAGCTGCGACACCAGTTGAGGCGTCCCGTATGCCGGCGCGTGCTTCCCTGCGGATCCGTAAGCGGTCGCGGTCGTAGAGCGCATGCGGCGAGTGGGGGGTGGGGCAACGGCTTCCCACCCCCGGAGCCCGGCGGCTTTGGTGACCCCCCGACGGCACTCCCCGCCTAGTGTTGGGCGCGCAGCTTGTCCAGCCGGGCCCGTAGGCTCCTGGCCGCCTTGCTGTCCCGGCCGCCGGTTGCGGCGAGCATGGCCAGGACATCCGCCCCGACGCTGAGCTTCTCCTGTGGGTCCGTGATGGATGTCCAGGTGAAGAGGGCCCGCCGCGCCGAGGCGCGGGTGAGCGAGTGGTGATGTCCCACCACCGCCGCCTGAAGGCTGGTGGTGTGCAGATACCAGCGGGCAGCGGTGGCATGGTGCCCCATCAGATGGGCGAGCCAGCCCCGCAACTCGCGCATATTGATGGTGTGCGGGTGTGCCGGGCCGAACTCGGCGGTGATCTGCTGGTCCAGTTGGTCCGCTTCGATCGTGGCCCAGGCCAGATGCCCCCGGTCCCCTGTCTGAAACGCGGTGGTAACGGTCGCCACGCGCTCGCGGTACTTCGCCGGAGGCGGTTCGGGCGCTGCTTGTGCGGGTTGCCGTGGCTGCGGCCTCGGCCCAGGGTCGGGCACCGGCTCGGCGGCGGACAGCCGGGAGGCTGCCTGGGGACCGGAGGCCGCGAGGGCGGCCGGAGCTGATCGCGCCGCTTGCTCGGCCGTCGGCGACGGCGAGGGCTGGAGCGCGGTGAAGTCCCAGAAGGCGGGGCTGACGGTGCCCCATGGGGCGAACGTCTCCTCTTCGTCCATGAATTACCTCACGTCGTCCGTTCGGCACTGGTTCCCGGATCCGGGCCCTGGCCCAGCTCGTCAGATGCTCACGCCGTGCTGGCGCAGGTAAGGGATCGGGTTGACGTCCGACCCGTACTCCGGCCCGGTACGGATCTCAAAATGCAGGTGCGGGCCGGTGACATTGCCCGTGGCGCCCGACAGGCCGATCTTCTGGCCGCCCTTGACCGTGTCGCCCTTCGAGACGCTCAGCGAGGAGAGATGGGCGTAGTGGCTGTACTTGCCGTCGGCGTGCCGGATGACGATCTGGTTTCCGTAGGCTCCCCCTTGGCCGGCCGTGATGACGGTGCCGGGGCCGACGGCCTTGACGGTCGTGCCGGTCGGTACGGTGAAGTCGATGCCTGTGTGGTAGCCGCTGGACCAGTGCGCGCCGGTCGCGTGATAAACGGTCCCGAGTGCACCGCTCGTCGGCCGCGTCCAGGCGCCGGAGGAGCCGCCGGAGGAGCCGGAGAGGGTCAGCTGGCGCGACGACGCCATGATGATCTTGACGTAGTCGTACGTCTGGCCCTTTGCGAACGACGCCGGGGGCACGCCCGCGTAGCGCTCAACGGCGCACCAGCCCGCGTTGTAGCCCGCCAGCGCCAACTCGGTCGGGGAGCCGTTGTACTGCGAGGGGTCCGTGACAGTCTCCGTCGGGCAGTCGTTGTACTTGGCGGGGTTTTTGGCCCGCTTCAGCAGCGAGCACATGAACCTGCCCTGTGCCGGTATCGCATCGTTGGGGTCCCAGACGTCCCCGCCCTCACCCCAGGTCTTCCAGGTGCCCGGCATGAACTGGGCGATCCCCTGGGCCCCGGCGGGCGATGAGGCTTTGGGATTGAAGCCCGACTCCTGCTTCAACTGCGCGGCAAGTATGGAGGGAGACAGTCCGGCTTTGCAGTCGTTGGCGGCCTGCACGATGAGTCCCTCGTACTGACTGGGCACCCCGCCGCGCCCGACTTTCAACGACCCCCCGGCCAGACCGGGGTCCAGTGGGGTCGAACCGCTGTCGGACAGGGAGGCCAGCACGAAGACACCCACTATCAAGCCGAACGGCATAGTCAGCGAAGCCGCAAGCACCAGCTTCAGCCCACGTTTGATATCCACTCAGGGCCCCCCGGGCGGCACCGTGCCTGCCACCAATTGCCGCAGTTTGCACTCTCGAACGAGCGGCAGCGTCAGGAATAGATCATTCCGCTTTCACGGACGGATCGGTGCTGTGCACTGCAATCCGCCCCACCTGGGTGATCCTCCCCCAACTGGCAGCAGGCCGCTCGGGTGTTGAGGGAAAGTTGAGGGTGTGTTTCTATCACAGTGGCCACACCAGTATCACGTGGACATGACCTGATGTCGTCTGCTAGACACTCACTATTGCGGCCGCCGTTGCCCGAGTGGCCGCCGTCTAAACGCTCACTTTGCGGCCAGGCCTGTCGCGGTCGCCGCCGTCGCCAAGCGCTCATTTCGGGGCATTCGCTGCGGTGAAAGTGATTGCAAGCGGGGGGGCATAGTGAAAACGCAGTCTGTGATGTCACTCACACCACAAAACCGGCTGGTAGTACCCGTGCTGAGCGCGGTTGGCGGCAGCGGACGGTCCACCACGGCCGGCCTGTTGGCCTATGCCCTGTCGGCGATGGGCTCGACCGTCGTACTGGACACAGGACCACGCCTGTCCTCACCCTGGCCCGCCTGGAGCGCCGAGCCCGGAACGGGCCTGCTCTCGCTCCCGCCGGACCGGCCGCTGACCCACAGTCAGGTCCAGGCGGCAGCGTCCCGCTTTCCGGCTCCGAGCGGCGGCACATGGCAGGTGCTCACCGATCATCAGGAGTGGAGTCATCCACCCTTGCCCCTCCCCGAAGATCCGGCCGCCTGGTACCAGTTGGCGGCGATCGGCGGGTGGCAGGCGGTCGTCGCGGACACCGTCCATCCGGTCGCTCACGATGTGCTCACCGCGCGCTGCGCCGGCTCCACCGGACTGACGGCCCGCTGGTGCGAACTCCCTTTCTCCGTACCGGTTCTGTGCGCCGCAACCACCGGATCCGGGGTCCAGGCCCTTCAGACCGCCGTCAAGGCCGCCTCGGCGGAGGGGCTTCCCCTTCACCGCGTGATCGTCGCCCTGACCGGCATCGGGGAGGGCAGGTCTCCCGCCGCGGTGAAGGCCGCCGCCGCGATGCTCGAACCTCGAGTCCGGGCGGTCGTCCAGGTGCCCTATGACCCGCGCATCCGCGCCCACGGGATGCGCGACGCATCCCGCCTGAAACCACGCTCGCTGGAGGCGGGCCGACAACTCGCCCTCGCGGTGGTGGGCTCGGCCCAGGCCGCCTGGGGTGATCCACTCCCCGCGGCTGCCGTGCCGCGTACTCAGACCGCGGCCCCGCCCCGCGTCCACGACACCGCC
Source organism: Streptomyces sp. NPDC028305 (assembly GCF_055569495.1). Taxonomy (NCBI): domain Bacteria; kingdom Bacillati; phylum Actinomycetota; class Actinomycetes; order Kitasatosporales; family Streptomycetaceae; genus Streptomyces; species Streptomyces sp. NPDC028305. The sequence goes on along the minus strand of NZ_JBVHTN010000010.1, from coordinate 264,011 downwards.
CGCATCGCTTCGAAAAAGGTTCCTGCATGAGTCAGTTTCTGCAGTCCCTGCATGCCATTGCCAACGACCCGCACCTTCAGTTCCTCGCCGCCGATGACCCGACCGACAAGCCCATCGTTCCCGACTACAAGCCCAAGCTGCCCGGCGAGATCCGGACGCCCACCAGCACGATTCTCGCCTGGACCGCGGGCGGCGGGCTCTCTCTGGCGGTACTGGGCGGCCTCGTCGGCTGGGGTCTGGTGGCCATCGGGCACAACACCGAGCGGGCGAGTCTCGCCGCCCGGGGCAAATCCTCGATCCTCTGGAGCCTGATCTCCGGGGTGGGCATCGGCGTTACCTCTGGTCTGGTCATGGGCTTCTACAACATGTCGAACTGAGGCGGATATGGAAGACCAAGACCGCGCGGCCCGCCGGGCCCGCGTCCGCCTGGTCGCCATCGGGGGACTGGCGCTCGCCCTGCTCGTCGGCGGTGGCGTTCTGCTGACCAACGCCGTAAGCGGCCAGGGCGCGTCGGCCGCGCCCTCCGGCGAGCGCAGGTCCAGCACACCTCATCCGACCCCGTCGGCGTCCTCGCGGGGCAAGATGACTCCCGCGAAGGCCAAGCCCATGCACCTCCTGAAGCCTGAGAGCGGCAAGGACGGCTTCTCCGTCGGTTTCCCCCGCACCGGGCCCGGCGCCGTCTCGGCCGCCGTCTACTACCTGGAGGAGTCACCCTTTCTCGACGATGTCAGGACCCGGCAACAGCTGTCGGCCGTCACCTCCAGGGGTTCTTCCGCCTACATCGACAAGCAGGTCTCCGAGGTCCGCAAGGTGCGCGAAGCCGCGGGGCTGGCGCCTTCCGGCGGCGTGCCGGGGGGTCTGACTTTCACCACCAACGTCAACGCGATCCGGGCGACGCCGCTGGTGAATCGACGTCTTGTCCAGGTCTGGCTGAACTACGACCGCTACGCGACCAAACCGGACGGCACCCCGGCCAACGAGCCGATCAAGGATGAGACGACCGACCTCCTCCTCATATGGGAGGACGGCGATTGGAAGATCACCGACGAGCCGCGCTATCGCAAGTTGCGGACTTTCCCGGCGTCCTACGACCCCGACAGCCCCATCTCCTGGCAGAGCGGTTGGTGGCAGGTGGCGCATGTGGCGTGACCGGTTCCGGCGGGCTCTGACCCTGTTGCTGACCTTGGTGTTCTGTCTCGGCGTCGGCGCGGCGAGCGCCCCCGTGGCCTCCGCGGACGATCCCAAGGGCTATGTCGACTACGGCCCTCCGAAGGACCCGCCCAAGGAGTGGAGCGACGACGGCAAGGGCAACGGCTGGTCTCCGGGCATCGGCCTCGATGACCAGAACCACTGGTGCAACACCACGCTGGGGGCCGATGTCAAACGCTGCGACACAGAGAAGGCCATCGGTGAGATACCCGGCACCTATGAGCCGTGCAGCGATGTCATGGACGGCTGTTCCAAGGATGACCTGAAGAAACACGAGCTCAAGAAGCTCAAGGAGTGGCGAGAGAAGGCCGACCACAACCACAAGAACTACAAGAAGCTCAATGAGCTGATGACCAAGTGCGTGAACGACGGTCGGACGTTCCAGGACTGCTCGAACGAGCATGGTTCGAACTACCCGATGATCAACGTGAAAACGCCATGGGAGTGGGTCGGCGACGCGGTCGCGAGTCTGGCGACCGACATGCTCACCAAGGCGGCGGAGTACATCGGCAAGTCGGTCGTATGGGTGCTCAAGCAGTTCGCCGACGCGTTCAACAGCTGGTCCACCATCAAGCTGGGGCAGACCGGTATCGGTTCCACGATGAGCATCATGACCGGCCTGTCCGTGCTGCTCGCGGCCTTTCTGCTGTTGCTCCAGTTCGGCAAGTTGGCCATCAGCCAGCAGGGTGCCCCGCTCGCCACCGCGCTCACCGGACTGGCCAAATGGGCGATCATCCTCGCCGTCTACGTGGTCGCCATCCAGACCGCGCTCGACTGGTCCGACCAGCTGAGCACCGCGGTCATCAATGAGACCTTCAAGGGCGGCGGCTCCGGAGAGAAGGACGCGGCGAAGGCGATGCAGACACAGCTCGGCGAGCTGTTCGCCGGGCTGGGCGCCGCCGGTGGGACGGCTGCCGCCGGCGGCGCGCTGATCACCGGCAGCGGCATGCTGGCCTCCTCGGTCGGCTTTGTCATCGTCGTCGGCATCCTGTGCATCCTGGCCATCGGAGCGCTGTGGATCGAGATGCTGATGCGTCAGGCCGGGCTCATGGTCCTGGTCGCCGTGATGCCCATCGTCCTGGCGGGGCAGATGGCGGACTCGACCCGTGAGTGGTGGCCCAAGGCCCGTAACGCGGTGATCGCGCTGATCCTGATGAAGCCGGTGATCGTGATCTGCTTCTCCATCGGCTTCAACGCCATGAGCGAGGGCAAGGGCGCCCGCAATGTCCTGGTCGGCCTGATGATCTTCGTCCTGTCGTGTTTCGCCTGGCCGGTGATCGCCAGGTTCATGACCTTCACCACCAACGGCGACGGCAACAGCACCGGCTCCGCGCTCTTCGGCGCGATGGGATCGAATATGTCGGTGAATGCCTCCAAGTCCCGGCCGCAGATGGGAGGCGCGGGCATGATGGGCGGGGGCGCCGGCTTCACCATGGGGCTGGAGGACGACAACGCCTCCACCGCCTCCAGCGGCTCAAACTCCGGCGGCGGCGGCGGTTTCTGGTCCAAATTCATGAACGGCAGCGGTGCCGGCGGCTTCGGCAGCAAGCTCGGCGGTGTCGTGAGCCTGGGCCTGCAAGCCGCGGCCGTCGGCAAGGACATCCTGGAGGACGCGGGCGCCAACACCGCGGCCCACGCCGGCCTCGGTCCGGCTTCCAGTGCCGACCGCCATGTGATCATCGGTCGCCGCGGTCAGCGCGGCGGCGGGGGCGGCGGGGGCGGCGGCGGGGACGACGACGACTCGGCACCACCGCCGCCCGCGGCGGGAGGGTACTCCGCAACGCTGGAGCGGGATGCCCCCGCGGACACCTCGGCTCCGCCACTCCCGCCAGGAGGGGACCACACCATCGCGGCTCCACCGGACTCCTACACGTGGAGGGACTAGCCCATGCCGATCTCAGAGCCCGCCACCTACGGCGGCTGGCAGTCCGAGCGCATCGGATTCATGGGCAACCTGTCCGGCCCCGGCTTCGCCCTGGTGGCGGCCGCGACCGCCGTAGCGCTGCTCCCGCTCTACCAGCGGAGTTGGTCCGCGACACTCGTCTGCCTCCCCCTCGCCCTGCTGCTGCTCCTGCTCGCCCTCGGGCGAGTCATGGGGTTGTCGGCGGATCAATGGATCATTCTCGCAGTGAGGCATCAGATCGCCGTGGCCACCAAGAAGAACCTCTTCCTCTCCGGCGCCTTCGCTCCCCGCACCAAGTCCGGGGAGCAGCCGATGGACTTGCCCGGAGTCCTCGCCCGCCTGCGCATCCTCAACGCGTCCGACGGGCTGGGCGGCGAACTCGGCGTCGTCCACGACCCGGTCGGCGGCACCTACACCGCCATCGCCCGTATCGCCTTCCCCGGCCTGGCGCTGGTCGACACGGACAAGCAGAACGCCCGCGTCGGCGCCTGGGCCGCCTTCCTGCGCTCGCAGTGCAAGGAAGACGGGGCGATCACGAGGATCTCCGTACACCAGCGCTCCCTCCCCGACGACGGGACCGAGCTGAGGTCATGGGTGGAGCGCCACACCGCCCCCGACGCCCCGCCCGCCGCGGTACAGGCCCTGGATGAACTCATGGTCACCGCGGGGCCGGTGGCGACCATCCGCGAGACCTTTCTGTCCATCACCTTCTCCTCCGCACGCGCACGCCTGGCGGTCAAGGGAGCCGGCGGTGGCCAGATCGGCGCCGCCGCCGTGCTGGTCCGCGAGATCCACGCCATGCAGGGGACGTTGAGCAGCGCCGGTCTACAGATCGAGGAGCTGCTGACGCCCCGTAAGGTCGCCCAGGCCATCCGCACGGCCTACGACCCGGAGGCGCAGCTGATGCTCGCCGCCCGCAGCGCCGCCGCACACGACCCCGAGTGGAAGGGCGCCCCGCCCGGCGTCGATCCGACGGTGGCCGGACCCGCCGCGGCGGAGACCGGCTGGGGCGTGTACCGGCACGACGGGGCATGGACCGTGTCCTACCAGGTGCGCGGCCTGCCCCAGTCCGAGGTGTACGCCACCTTCCTCCAGCCTCTGCTGCGGCCCCGGCGCAACGCCCGCCGTTCACTGTCGCTGGTGTACGAGCCGATCGGCCCCGCCAAGGCACGTCAAGAGCTCGCGCGCGAGAAGGCCAAGCGCGACGCCGCGCGGCAGCTGCGGTCCAAGACCGGCCGGGTGGAGTCCGAGGACGAACGCCGCGAGTCGATGACCGCCCGCGCCCAGGACGTGGCGCGGGCGTCCGGCGAGGGCGTGGTCCGGCTGACCTGTCTGCTGGCCGTCACCGTGATGGACGAGGAGGAACTGGAGATCGCCTGCGCGGAGCTCCAGGCCGATGCCTCGGCTGCCGGTCTGGAGATGCGGCGGATGTGGGGTGCCCAGGACGCGGGCTTCGCGGCCGCGGCGCTGCCGCTGGGCCAGGGGCTGCCGGACCGGCGGGTGGGCATCTGATGCGCCTTTCCCTCAACCGCCGCCGGTTCGACGACACCACGCTCGAAGCCGCCCCGGTAACCAACCTGATCGAGGCCGACACCGGGACGGCACCGTCCACCCCCCGGCCCAGCGCACGCGAACTGCGCCGCGCCCGGCTGCTGGAGGACCCCGAAAGCGCCATGCGCGTGGCCCCCAAGAAGGGCTGGCGACAGCCGTATGCCGGACGGGCCGCCTCGCTCGTACGGTCGGAGGTCTTCCGCGCCGACACCGCGCGGGCCGCGGGCATCTATCCCTTTCTGCACGCCGGCGGCCTTCCCCCGCTCGGCGCCTACATAGGCTGGAACACCCTGACCACACAGGCGTTCTCCGCCCACCCGGCGGCCTGGGTGAGCCACGGTCTGTGCACCAACCCCAACGTCATGATCACCGGCATTCCCGGCAGCGGTAAGAGCGCCCATATCAAGGCTCTCTGCTTCCGGCTGATGGCCTTCGGCCACCGCACACTGATCGCGGGCGATGTCAAGGGCGAGTACCAGCAGCTCTGCCGCCATCTGGGCGTGGAGCCGGTCCGGCTGGGTCCCGGGCTGCCCGGGCGCCTCAACCCCCTGGACGCCGGACCACTGGGTCAGGACCTCCACAAGATCACCGACCGGGAGATGCTGCGAGCGCGGCTGAAAGAGATCCACCGCCGACGCCTCACCCTGCTGAAGGCCCTGCTGGAGCTCCAGCTGCGGCGCAACCTCCTGCCCCAAGAGGAGGAGTGCCTGGACATCGCGGTACGGGAGGTGACGGGTGAGCTGGCACAAGCCGACGAACAACGCCGGGAAACCCCCACCCTGCCGCGCGTCTACCTGGTGCTCAAGGACCCCACCGATCGCATGGCGCGTGAACTGCGGGTGCGCGGCGATGACGTACAGACCGCGCGGGAGCAGATGGCCTCCATCCGCTCTGCCCTCGGCGGCATGATCCACGGCCATCTGGGCGGCCTGTTCGACGAGCACACCTCCATCTCCCTGGACTGGGACGCGCCGATCCAGTCCGTCGACATCTCCGCCTTGGAGCAGTACGGGGACGAGACCGTGGCGATGGTGCTGACCTGTGTTTCCTCCTGGGCTCAGGCCGCCATCGACCGTCCCGGCCGGCCCTGGATCGTGGTGCGGGACGAGCTGTGGCGGCAGATGCGCAGCGGAGGCGCCGCCATGGTCCGCAAGATCGACGCCGACCTCAGGCTGTCCCGGGCGACCGGCACCATCCAGGTGCTCGCCACCCACCGCCTCAGCGACCTCGAAGCGGTCGGCGCGGCCGGATCGGAGTCCGTCGCCATCGCCAAGGACCTGATCGCCTCCTGTGAGACCCGCGTCCAACTCGCGCAGGACACCAAGCCGCTCAACCTCACCCGTGAGGCCATCGGCCTGACCGACGCCGAGTGCGAGCTGATCGCGTCCTGGGGCGCGGGCCAGCGCGGCCGGGCGCTGTGGAAGGTCGGCCGCGGCGGCGGCTCGCACGCCGTTCAACTGATGCTCTCCGCCATCGAGAAGCAGCTGTTCGAGACCGACGAGAAGATGGTCGTGTGATGGGCCCTGAAGAGCTCGGAACAGCGGAAGGCGGTCCCGTGGCGAGGGGCTGTGCTCCCACTCCTCGTCCAGCGCGTCGAGGGCCCGCTCGGTGGCGCGTGCCCAGTCGCGTGAGGGCCAGTGGTCGTCGGTGTGGCTCAACGGCACCGTCCCGGCGCGTCGTCAGCCGTGGTCGTGGCGCTGCCGGCCACCTGGCCCGCCGACCCGTCCCGGCGCGGCGAGGCGGAGTTGTGGGCAGCGCTGCGCCAGGCGCTGCCTACCTCGGCGAGCGGAGCGGGGACCCGTAACCGGACCCGGCAGAGCCGCGAGCACGCCCGGCCCATGCCGGGCGGCTGCCGGCACCGTCGCCGAGGCGATGCGGCGCCCGGCCGCCAAGCGGCACATCGCGGCACACAACCGGAGTCCACCCCTGCACCTCGAGGTTCGGACCCCACCGCAGCAGACGGCCACGCCGCGGCCGAAGAACCTGAAACCCTCAGGCGCACACGGAGTTTCCGGGACGACTACGCGCTCAGCGGGTCCGCGGCCGTGTCGGTCGCGGCGGCCAGGTCGGGGTAGACGTCGAAGAGGCGGCGGACGCCGAGGGCCGCCAGCACGCGGTGGACATGCGAGCCGTGAGCGGCGCCCTGCGGGGGCAGGATCAGCCGCAGCCGCCCGGAGCAGGACCGCATCAGCCGGCGCGCCGCGATGAGGACGCCGACCCCGCTGGAGTCGCAGAAGCGGACCTCCTGGAGATCGAGCACCAGCCGGTGGCGGCCCTCGGCCACCGCCTCGTGCACGTGCTGCCGGACGGCGGGAGAGGTCACCAGGTCCATCTCTCCGGAGACCTGGAGGACGACCCACTCCCCCCGACGGTCCTCCATCACCTTCAACGTCACGCGCTCGAAGCCCTTCGCTCGCCCGCTATCCGGAATTGCCTGTTCCCCAGCGGCTGCCCGCCCGCCGCCCCACCAAACACCCCCCGGCACGAACCAGAGATGACGACCTTATGCCGTGCGGAAGCGTTTCGTCGCGGGATTCCTGCGCAAAGTGACGGGCCCAATACCATCCGCAGCCCCACCGCGCCGCACTTTGCCGCATGGGCGCGTGTTCTACCAGCCCCCCAACTACATTCGATATGACGTAGGCAACGCCCGGACGACTCGACCACGAGGGATGGGGGCCGTATGACGAGCGACGCACCGCCCCGCTGGGACCGCAGGATGCAGCAGCGGCTGGCGCGCGGCGAGGCCGCCGCGCTGGGCGAGTTGTACGACCGGTTCGCCTCTCTCGTCCACAACCTGGCCTATCGCGTGCTCCAGGACGAGGAGGCCGCCGACCGCGTCACCCGCGAAGTGTTCGGCTACGCCTGGGAGAACCCGGACGCGTACGACCCCAAGCAGGGCTCGCTGCGCTCCTGGATCGCCACGCTCGCCCACCGCCAGGCGGTGCACCGGCTCCGCGAGGCGGAGGCGCGGGCCGCCGTCGAACCGGCGCGCACGCAGGAGGACATCGAGGAGCGGATCCGGGAGGCCTCCGTGGCCGCGCGTGCCGACTACATCGTCACTTCCATGCCCGCCCCGCTGCGCGCCGCCCTCGAACTGGCCTACTTCGACCGCCGCGACTACCGCCAGGCCGCGGCCGAGCTGGGCGTGACGGAGGTCGAGGCCAGGCGCCGACTGCGGCTGGGACTACAGCTGCTGGCGACGGCCAACGTCCCGCCCCCGGACTCCGTTCCGCCGCCCGGCTATGGACGGGCGCTGTGAACAGGCCGGGTGACGGCACGGGAGGTCCCGGGCGCGGCGACGAGCCGCCGTCGGCGCCCGAGCCCGCGGAGGCGCCGCGCATACCCCCGCCGCGGGCGGCCGCCGAGGACAGCGGCCGCTGGCCCCACTGGCGCCCGGCGCCCCCGGTGGACGGGGTGCCCGCGCCGCGCGAGCCGCTGGCCCCGCCGCAGCTCTCGCACGCGGTGCTGAAGTCGCTGCTGGGCGCCTGGGCCCTGACCGCCTGCTCCCCCGAGGAGACCGCCGCCGTGGAGGCGCATCTCAACCACTGCACCCCGTGCGCCGAGGAGGCTCTGCGGCTGCGCGACGCGGTCGGCCTGCTGCACACCGAGCAGAGCCTGGACCTCGACCCGCTGCTGCGCTCCCGCGTGCTGGCCGGCTGCCTGGGCCGCCGCCCGGCCCGTATCCCGGTGCCCGACTGGGCCGGGGTGTACGACGCGGAGGCCGCCCGGCTGGACGCGCTGCTGCGCGACATGGGCGAGGCGGAGTGGCGGGCGCCGGTGCGGCTCAGATGGTTCGACGGGGATCGGCCGGCAGCGCGGGACACCACCGTCGCCGGGGTGATCGGGCACCTGATGGTGGTCGACGGCATGCTCGCCTCGTCCCTCGGGCTGCCCGACCCGCTGGGCGCCCACGCGCAGGGCTCCCCGGCGGCCCGCACCGAGGCGTACTGGCACGGCGGGCCCGCGCCGGAGCCCCGGGCGGCGGGCGAGCCGGGGGCCGTGCGCGAGCCGTGGCGGGAGCAGGGCCACGCCCTGGTGCGGACCGTGTCCTTCGCCGGGCGCGGCGTCCGCGATCTCCGCGTGCCGTACGGGGACTTCTCGCTGGCCATAGGCGATGCGTTCCTCGACCGCGCCTTCGAGTGCTGGGTGCACGCCGGGGACATCGCCGAGGCGATCGACTACCCGTACGAGCCGCCCGCCTCGGCCCACCTCAAACCCATGGTCGACCTGTGCGCCCGGCTGCTGCCCGACGCCCTCGCCGAGCGCCGCCGGGCCGGGCTCGCGGGGCCGCCCCGGGAACTGGTCGAGGCGGGCGCGCCCGGCCGCACGCTCCAGCTGGAGGTCGAGGGCAGCGGCGAGTGGCTCATCCCGCTGGACTCCCCCGCCGCGCTGCCCTCCCAGGAGGAGGTGGTGGCCCAGATCGCCCTCGACCGCGAGGCCTTCTACCAGCTGGCCGCCGGGCATGTGCCGCCCCAGGACGCGGCCGCGGGGCAGCTCGGCGACACGGAGGCGATCCGCGATGTGCTCTTCGCGACGGCCTCGCTGTCGCGGCTGTGAACCGCCCGGAAAGAGGGCTCAGGCAAAGACCACGGTTCGGTGGCCGTTGAGGAGCACGCGCCGCTCGCTGTGCCACTTCACCGCCCGCGCCAGCGCCTGGCACTCCACATCGCGCCCCACCGCCACCAGCTGGTCCGGGGTGAGCCCGTGGCCGACCCGCTCGACCTCCTGCTCGATGATCGGGCCCTCGTCCAGGTCCGCCGTCACATAGTGGGCCGTCGCGCCGATCAGCTTCACGCCGCGGGCGTGCGCCTGGTGGTAGGGCTTGGCGCCCTTGAAGCTCGGCAGGAAGGAGTGGTGGATGTTGATGATCCGTCCCGACAGCCGCTTGCACAGGTCGTCCGAGAGCACCTGCATATAGCGGGCCAGGACCACCAGCTCGACCTTCTCGGCCTCCACCAGCGCCAGCAGCTCCGCCTCGGCCTGCGCCTTGGTCTCCTTGGTCACCGGGATGTGCCGGAAGGGGACCCCGAACGAGCCGACCAGCTCCGCGAAGTCGGTGTGGTTGGAGACCACCGCCGCGATCTCCACGGGCAGCGCCCCGATCCGCGAGCGGAAGAGCAGGTCGTTCAGGCAGTGCCCGAACTTGCTGACCATCAGCACGACGCGCATCTTCTCGCCGGCCGGGTGGATCTGCCAGTCCATCCGGAAGGACTCGCCCACCGCCGCGAAGCTCGCCCGCAGGTCCTCCACCCGCACCGGCGAGTCCGCCCGGAAGTGCACGCGCATGAAGAAGAGCCCGGTGTCCCGGTCGCCGAACTGCTGGCTGTCCTCGATGTTGCAGCCGGTCATGAAGAGATAGCTGGACACGGCGTGCACGATGCCCCCCTTGTCCGGGCAGGACAAGGTGAGGATGTACTGATCGGGGGCGGCGGAATGCGACTGGCTCATGACTCCATAGCGTCGCACACCCGCGCCCCCTAGACCGTCCGGCAGTACCGAGCGCGGCCGCGGGCCCTACTGCCGGACGGTCTTAGACCGAGCGCGTCATGATCGCCAGCACTTCGAGGGTGTGCGGGGGCAGGTCCGGGTCCTCGCCGTCGTTGGCCGCGAGCCGCACATGTGCGTCGCGCGCCGCCCGGACGGCCTCCGGCCACCCGTGGTGCTCCAGGTAGGCCAAGGGCAGGGCGTCGGCACCGACCTGGTGCATGATCCGCAGCACCCGCAGCACGGCGACATCGACGAGCGCCGCCTCCTGCGAGTCGCGGAAGATCGTGCCGACGTACTTCTCGGCCGACCAGTTGTCCAGCCAGGTGTCCTCCACCAGCCGGTACACGGCGTCGGTGACGTCCCCGTATCCGTCCCGGCCCGCCAGCCAGCACTCCTGCTGGAAGACGGGGTCGGAGAGCATGTGCAGCGCCGAGCGCACGTTGCTGCGCCAGCGCCACCACGGCATGTCGTTGACAGGCATGCCACCCATGGTGGTCGAGCGACGGCCGCGACGGGAAGACTTCTCTGAACCTTGCACGGGAATCGATCGTACGTTCTTCATAGACGGACATGCATCGACCCCCGCAATTCACCCTCTCGTCACTTTCCTGTCAATTGCGATAGCCGCCCCGTTACGTACGGAACGCCACGCTCACATGTCATGACCGGATGGCGACGTTTCTCCCCCCGGCCGTGGCTCACGGCCGCGCTCTGCGCAGCCCTCGGGGCGGGGACGCTGACCGGCTGCGGCGTCCTGTCCGGGTCGGACGCCAAGGACCCCATCACGGTCATGACCTGGGCGCCCGAGAACACCAAAGCGACCAATATGCCCGGGATGCCCGCGATGGCGAAGGCGTACGCCCGCTGGGTCAACGACACCGGCGGCATCCACGGCCGCAAGCTGAAGGTCCTCACCTGCAACGAGCGCAACGACCCCTCCGAGGCCGCGCGCTGCGCCCGGCGCGCCGCCGACGAGAATGTCGTCGCGGTCGTCGGCTCGTACAGCCAGTTCGGCCGCTACTTCATCTCCGCCCTGGAGGGCTCGGGCATCCCCTATATCGGCGGATACGGGCTGACCCAGGAGGAGTTCGACAGCCCGTACTCCTACCCGGTCAACGGCGGCCAGGCCGCGCTGCTGGCCGGCAACGGACGGCAGCTGGCGTCTGTGTGCCGGCGCGTCTCCCTGGTCCGCCCCGACACCATCGCGGGCGACGAGCTGCCCGAACTCCTCGACGCGGGCCTCGCCGCCGGCAAGCGCCGCGCCGCCACCGACATACGCGCCCCCGAGGACGCCGGCGACTACACCCGGCAGGCGCGCGCCGCCCTGAACGGCGTGGGCGCCAATACCTCCCTGGGCAGCGCCACGCAGGGCGCCGAGCTGACCGGCTCCTGTGTGACCGCGGCGCTGGGCGAGCGCACCAGCACGTTCTTCGACTCCTTCCGGCGGCTCCAGGAGGACCACCCGAAGGTACGGATCGCCTCCGTGCTCGGCAGCGTCCGCCAGTCCCTCGTGGACAGCACCGGCGGCCGCAAGAGCCCGCTGGAGGGCGCGTACGCCACGGGCTGGTACCCGGCCGCGGACGATCCGCGCTGGGCGCCCATGAAGAAGGTCATCAAGGAATACGCCTTCGAAGACGCCCGCATCGACGCGGAGGACCCCGGCACCCAGACCACCTGGATCGCCTACACCGCGCTGCGGTCCGTCCTGGACTCGCTGAAGGCCGACGACATCAGCGCCCGTTCCATCCGGCGCACGCTGGACAACGGCCACACGGTCGGCACCGGCGGCCTGACGCCGGAGCTCCGCTGGGGATACAAGGACATGCTGTCCATCCACGGCTACCCGCGCATCGTGAACGCGGACGTGACCTACCAGGTGGTGCGGGACGGGCGGCTGGTCGCGGTCCGCAAGGGGTTCGTGGACGTCGCGCAGACGCTCCGCCGGTACACCCCGCTGACCTGACCCCCTCCGTCCCACGCCCCCGGCTCTCGGCCGGGGCGCGGGACAGGGAAAGCCGGCTAAAGCTCCGTCGCCTGGTGCGAAGTCAGCCCGTACTGCGTGGCGATCGGGTTCCACAGCTCGGACGCCCTCTTCTTCGCCGTGGTCGCCTCGACGCTCGCCCGCTCGGCGGCGCCCACCTTCGGGGTCCTGCGGGCCTTGCCCTTGTGACAGCCCTTCTTGCCGCCGACCTGGTCGGCCCAGGCCGCGTACTGGTTGTCCGCCGTGGCGGAGGACTGCCATGCCTTGGTCAGGGAGGTCGTCAGCTCGGCGTGGTTGGGCAGCTTGTCGACGGAGATCTTGCCCAGCCGGGTCACCAGGCCGGTGCGCTGCCCGGCGGCGGTGCGCAGATTCGTGGCCGCGTCGGACAGGTTCTGGCAGGACTTGATGTCCTCCACGGCCTTGATCACCGCCGCGCGGCTGCTGTTGCTGTCGGCGAGCAGCGCGTCGAGCGCCTTGGCCTGCGTCTCGACGGGGTCCGCCGCCTTGGTCTGCTCGTCGGTCTTGGTGTCCGGCGTCTGGCTCTCGGCGGCCGAGTCCTTCTTGCCGCCCTTGTCATCGTCGCCGTCGCTGCTGAGCGCCGCCCCGGCGGCGAGGCCGGCGAGGGCGCAGCCCGCGACGACGATGCCGATGAGAACCGCGGGCGTCATCTTCCGGCCGCCGCGCTTGCCCCGGCCGCCGCCGTCGGCGGGTGCGGGTGCGGGGGGCTGCGGGCCCTGGTCGCTGAACTGCGGCAGCTGCTGCGTGGAGTCCGCCGCCTCGGGCACGCCGTCGGCGCGGAACAGGCCGTCGAACTCCGACGGCGGCGGCCGGTCCCCCGGCATGCCGGGACGGATCGCGTACGGCGTGGGGCCGGACTGCGGCGGGCCGCCCGGCTGGGCGCGGTGGCCCTGCGGCTGCGGCGGCCCGGCGGCCGGGATCGGGCCGGGGAGGACCTGCGTCTCCTCGGCGGCGGGGGCGGGCTGGGGCTGCTGGCCCGGGGCGGCCTGCGGGGCGCCGTGGCGGGCGCGGCCCGGGCGGACCGCCCGCAGGAGCGTGGTGGACTCGTTGTCCGATTCGGGGTGCGCGGGCCGGTTCTCCGGCGGCAGCGGCGCACCCGCGGGGGCCTGGCCGGGGGCGGCCTGGGCGGGGGGCGCCGCGGGGGCGGGGGCCGCGCCCTCGGGCGGCAGCGGCATCGCGCCGGGCATCTGCCCGGAAACGGGCGGTATGTACTGCGTCGCGTCGGAGTCGGCCGCGGGCGGCCCGCCGAAGCCGGACTGCGGCGGCAGCATCTGGGTCGCGTCGGCGGCTCCGGGGAAGGGCTGCGCCTGTCTGTCCGGCGGCAGCGCCCCGCCCTGCGGCTGCGGGTGCTGCGGGTGCTGCGCGGGCGGCTGCGGGTGCTGGCCCTGCGGCTGCGGCTGACCGGGCGCGGGCCAGCCCTGCTGATGCTGGGCGTACGGCTGCCCCTGGGCGGGCGGCGGCGCGCCCTGCGGAGGTCCGTACGCTCCCGGCGGCGGGCTCAGCGGCGCGTTCTGGAAGCCGTTCTGTGACGCGTCCTGCTGCCAGCCCTGCTGGGCGGGGGCCGCGTCGCCCCCCTGAGGCTGCGGCAGCGGCTGCGACGCCGGAGCGCCGGGCTGCCCGGCGCCCTGCGGCCCCCATGGCTGCCCCCAGGCCTGACCGCCCGCCGGGGCCGCCTGATGCGGTTCGTGGGCCCGCTGATCGCCCTGAGCGGGCAGCACGACCCCCTCGCGCACGGGCTGCGCGGGCTGGGCGGGCGGGACCGCAGGCAGCTGCGGCTCGTTCCCCTGTCCGCTCTGCGTCACCGGGACTCCTTGGTTTGCGAACGTACGGAATCAACGGCTCACGCTACCGGGTCCCCGGACGGCACGGTGCCCGGCGGACTCGCGGGACAACGAGACGCTCATCACCGCCTCAGGCCACCTGCACCTCCATCCGCGCCCCGAATTCCCGCACCACCGGCTCCTCCCGAAACGGCTCCAGCCGCTGCTGGAAGTCGTCCAGATACTCCATCCCCCGGTTGGAGCGCAGCGATCCGAGCAGCTCGACCGCCTGCGTCCCGGTGTGGCAGGCCTGTTCCACCTCGCGCTGCTGCACATGCGCCGTGGCCAGCAGCAACAGCCCGATCGCGCGCCGCCGCACCCGCCCCTCCGGGTGGCCCTCCAGGGCCTCCTCCGCGCGGCGCCTGGCGGGCTCGGCCTGGCCGAGGTCGCGATGGCAGTGGGCCAACTCGTCGGCGAGGTAGGCGTGGTCGAAGTGGCGGATCCACGGCGGCTCGTCGCCGGACTCGCCGCCGCTGCCCACCGCCCGCTCCATGGCGTCCAGCGCGCGGCCCGCGGCGACCTGGCAGGCGCGCGCGTCCCCGAGCAGCGCGTGGCCCCGGGCCTCGGCGGCCAGGAACAGCGATTCGGCGCGCGGCGGCACCTGTCCGCGCGCGCCCTCCTGCGCGGCCTTCGCCAACTGGGCGATCTCCCGCGGGTTTCCGAGCTGGGCCGCGAGATGGCTCATGCTCGCGGCCAGCACATACCCGCCGTAACCGCGGTCCCCCGCGGCCTGCGCCAGGCGCAGCGCCTGGATGTAGTAGCGCTGGGCGAGCCCCGACTGGCCGGTGTCGACCGCCATATAGCCGGCCAGCTCGGTCAGCCTGGCGACCGCGGCGAACAGTTCGCGCCCGACCGACTCGCGATAGGAGCCCGCCAGCAGCCCGGAGACCACGCTGTTCAGGTAGTGGACGACGACGGGGCGCACATGCCCGCTCCCGTACCGGTGGTCCAGCTCGACGAGCGCGTCGGTGGTCGCCCGCACCGCCGCCACGTCGGACCTGCCGACCTTCGCCCCGGCCGTCCGCGCCACCTGGGAGTCCGTCCCGGTGATCAGCCAGTCGCGGCTGGGCTCGACCAGCGCCGAGGCGGCGACCGTCGAACCGCTCAGGAAGTCGCGGCGCCCGACGTCGCTCCGCCACAGCTCGCAGACCTGCTCTATCGCGCCGAGGACGGTGGGCGAGAACTGGAGCCCCACCCCCGAGGCGAGGTTCTTGCCGTTGGCCATGCCGATCTCGTCGATCGTGACCGTACGGCCGAGCTTGCGGCCGAGCGCCTCGGCGATGATGCCCGGAGCCCGGCCCCTCGGCTGCTGGCCGCGCAACCAGCGGGCGACCGAGGTCTTGTCATAGCGCAGATCGAGACCGTGCTCGGCGCCGCACATGTTGACCCTGCGCGCCAAGCCGGCGTTGGAGCACGCGGCTTCCTGGATGAGCGCTTGCAGCCGTTCGTTCGGCTGCCGCGCCACAAGCGGCCTAGCGGCCATGGATTTACCCCCAGTGACTGCTGTGCGTTTACGGCGGATGCCGTCCCTGTTGATCAGTGCCCCGCAGATATCGCGGATACGCCAGGCATGTGCGGAGAATGCAGGACTTGCCCGAATTGACCGCGATCGTGCGCGTACGGCGCCGACAGGAACCCGGAGGCCGCGCCCTGGAACACGGCACGGCCTACCGGACACTCGTACGCCCGTCACGCATGGTGGCTACCCGCTCACACAGCCGCGTCCCCATGCGCGCCCCCGGCCATGCACCCATGCGCCCCGCATGCCCGAATCGTGCGACCTACGGGCTCCCGCGGGCCCCCGGAGCGGGCCGGGGGGCGTAACCCTTGCCGGTCCCTCGAGTTGTGCTGGTCGTGGACGAGAGCATGCACGCGACAGGCGCAACAGGCGCAACAGACGTGACAGATGTGACAGGAGCACCACAGATCCCCAAGCAGCGCGGGGAACCGCTGCGGGACGCGGCCGTGCGCTACGCCGAGGAGCGGCACTGGGACGTGCTCCCCGGCGCCTGGCTCGAGCCCGTGAACGGAGCGGTCCAGTGCTGGGAGCAATGCTGCTGCGGCGCGGCCGACTGCCCCTCCCCCGGCGCCCATCCGACCCGCGCCGACTGGGCGGACCAGGCGACCGGCAGCCCCGTCGTGGCGCGCCGCGCGTGGGCCAGGACGCCGCACGCCTCGATCCTGCTGCCCACCGGCCGCACCTTCGACGCCCTCGACGTGCCGGAGACGGCGGGCTGTCTGGCGCTGGCGCGGATGGAGCGCAGGGACGTCGAACTCGGCCCGGTCACCTCCACCCCGGAGCGCAGAATGCTCTTCTTCGTGCTGCCGGGCGCCGCCGCCAAGATCCCCCACCTGGTGCGGAACCAGGGCTGGCCGCCGTCGTCGATCGACCTGGTCGCGCGCGGCGAGGGCGACTACGTGGTCGCGCCGCCCACCCGCGTGGGCCGGCACGGCGCGGTCCAGTGGGCGCGCCGGCCGACCGCCGCCAACCGCTGGCTCCCGGACGCCGAGGAGCTGGTCAGCGCCCTCGCCTACGCCTGCGGCCGCGACGGGCGCTGAGAGGGCGCCGGGGCGGCGCCGGGACAGCCCTGGGACGGCGCTGAGACGCGCCGCCGCGCGCCGGGTACCGGCCTCCCCGCGCGCCATGCGCCTATCGTGGGCGGCGGACGGGGGCGTCGACCTGGCCCCCGCGCGTCGAAGAGGGGGACCGCGTGACGAAGGAGCCGGAGGAGCACGGGAAGGCTGCCATACCGGCCGTGCTCGTACGGGGGCTGTGGAAGCGCTACGGGGAGCAGGTCGCGGTCGCCGGGATCGATCTGGAGCTGCCCGCCGGGCGGTTCATCGGGCTGGTCGGGCCCAACGGCGCGGGCAAGACGACCACCCTGTCGATGGTGACCGGGCTGCTGCGGCCCGACTCCGGCACGGTCGAGATCGGCGGCCACGACGTATGGCGCGACCCGGTCGCCGTGAAGGCCCGGATCGGGGTGCTGCCCGAGGGGCTGCGGCTGTTCGAGCGGCTGTCCGGCCGCGAACTCCTCGACTACACCGGGCGGCTGCGCGGACTGCCCGCCGACGAGGTCCACAAGCGCGCCACCCAGCTGCTGGACGTGCTCGACCTCGCGGGGGCGCAGCACAAGCTGGTCGTCGACTACTCGACCGGCATGCGCAAGAAGATCGGGCTGGCCGCCGCGCTCCTCCACAACCCGGAAGTCCTCTTCCTCGACGAGCCCTTCGAGGGCGTCGACCCGGTGTCCGCCCAGACCATCCGCGGGGTGCTGGAGCGCTACACCCGCTCCGGCGCCACCGTCGTCTTCTCCAGCCATGTCATGGAGCTGGTGGAGTCGCTGTGCGACTGGGTCGCGGTGCTGGCCGGCGGACGGATCCGGGCGCACGGCCCGCTGGACGAGGTGCGGGGCGCGGCGCCGTCGCTCCAGGACGCCTTCCTGGAGCTGGTCGGCGCCAGCGACCGAGCGACCGGGCACGACCTCGACTGGCTGGGCGGCGGCGCCCGATGACCGCCACCGGCCCGCTGACCGCCCTCTTCGTCCAGCTCAAGCTGTCCCTGCTGCGCAACGGACTGCGGCAGTCCGCCGGACGCCGCGCCGCGTACATCACCTCCGTCGTCCTCACTCTCCTCTTCGCGGCGTTCCATCTGCTCGGGCTGATCCTGCTGCGCGGCAACGACCACGCCGCCGCGCTGGTCACCCTCCTCGCCGCGGTCTTCGCCCTCGGCTGGGCCGTGATGCCGCTGTTCTTCCCCGGCGGCGACGAAACGCTGGACCCCACCCGGCTGGTGATGCTGCCGCTGCGGCCCCGCCCGCTGGTGGTCGCCCTCCTGGTGTCCTCGCTGATCGGCGTCGGCCCGCTGTTCACCCTGACCCTCATGGTCGGCTCGGTGATCGCCGTGGCGCACGGCGCGGCGGCCGCGGCGGCGGGGGTGCTCGCCGTGGTGCTGGCGATGCTGCTGTGCGTGGCGCTGTCCCGCGCCGTCGCGACCGCCAACAACCGGCTGCTCACCAGCCGCCGAGGCCGCGATCTGGCGCTGCTCAGCGGCCTGTTCGTGGCGGTGGGCGCACAGCTGGTCAACATAGGGGTGGGCAAGCTGTCCGGCCAGGACGGGCTCGCCTCCCTGGAACCGCTCGCGGACGTGCTGCGCTGGGTGCCCCCCGCGGCCGCGATCGACGCCGTCCAAGGCGTCGGCGACGGCGCGTACGGGACGGCGGCCGCCCAGCTCGCCCTGTCGGCCGGTCTGCTGGCGCTGCTGCTGTGGTGGTGGCAGCGCGGCCTGACCCATCTGATGACCGCGCCCGACTCCTCGACCATCCAGGCCGCCGAGCCGGGCCGGAAGCGCCCCGGCTCGGCCGCCGGGCGGCCCGCGCTCCAGCGCCTGCTGCCCGACGACCGCACCGGCACGGTCGTGCTGCGCACGCTGCGCTATGCGTGGCGCGACCCGAAGACCAAGTCGGCGTGGGTGACCTCGCTGGCCATCGGCCTGCTGCTGCCGGTCGTCACCAGCGTCCAGGGCGCGGGCAGCGTCTACTCCTCCTGCTGGGCGGCGGGGCTGCTCGGCATGCAGATGTACAACCAGTTCGGGCAGGACTCCTCGGCGTTCTGGATGGTGGCGCAGACCATTTCCACGCCGCGCGAGGCCTATCTGGAGCTGCGCGGACGCGCGCTGGCCCTCTCGCTGATCGGGGTGCCGTACGTCACGCTGGTGGTGCTGGGCGCGGCCGCGCTGATGGACGACTGGGCGGCGGCCCCCGAGGCGCTCGGCCTCGCCCTGGCGCTGTTCGGCTCGCTGGTGGCGACCGGGGCCCTGGCCTCCGCCCTGTACCCGTACTCCATCCCGCAGGACAGCGGCTACAAGAACGTGGCGCCGGGCCAGGTGGGTCTCGCGTGGCGGTCCATCCTCGCCGGGATGTTCACCGGCGTCGCGCTCTGCGCGCCGCTGCTGGCGGTGACGATCTGGATGCACGAGTCGGGGGCGCACGACCGGCTGTGGCTGCTGCTGCCGCTGGGCACGGCGTACGGCGCCGGGGTCGCCCTGGGCGGCCTGCGGCTGGCCGCGCCGCGGACGGCGGCACGGCTGCCGGAGATCCTGGCGGCGGTCAGCAAGGGCTGAGCCGCCACCCCGCTCGGCGCGTAGCCGAAGCCCGGCCGACGGAGCGCCGGCCGGGCGACGGGTGGTTCAGCGGATCACCGGGTCTCGAGCAGGCCTGCCGCGAGGACGCTCTGGTAGTAGAGGCCTGCCGCCCGGCGGCACAGCGCGCGCTCGACGGCGGTGTGGTCGACGGGCCAGTCCCGGCTCTCGCAGATGGTGTTCAGGTCCTGGTGGAAGACGCGGTCGATGCGGTCCTTGCCGGAGTCTCCGTTCACGCTGTTGTGGAAGGACTCCTTGCCGAGCAGGGCCTTGGAGTTGCGGTACCCGAAGTCGTGCCGGTAGCAGGCGAATGTGAAGTCGAAGCCGCCGATGGAGTCGGGGGCGGGCGCGTTGCACCCGTTCGTGGACCAGTCGAACTCGTAGGGGTCGGGCGAGCCCGCCTGGTGTTCGTAGAGGGCCGTGTACCAGGCGCGGCGGGCATCCTCTCCCTCCTGCGTCAGGCTGTTCAGCCGGGCGAGCTTGTCGTCCGAGACCGTGGGGGCGGTCGGCGCGTGGAGGTCGGTCCACTGGTCGTCCGCCCCGCTGCCGCTGTACATCTGGACGGACCGGTGGTCGGAGGCGAGGCGGTAGAGGCGGTCGCCGCTGGTGGTGAAGGCGGCGGCGGGCCCGCCGACGCGGTTCCACTGCTCGGGTCGGCCGTTGTACTTGTAGAGGTCACCGGTGTCGGGGTTGGTGGCGTACAGGGTGTTGCTGCTGAAGATCTCGCCGGCGGGCCCGCCGACCTTGTTCCACTGGCTGTGCTCGGCGTCGTATTCCCACACGCAGCAGCGGTCGGGGGTCAGTTTGTAGACGTTGTTGTCGGTGACGGCGAAGGTGGCGCCTGAGCTGCCGATGCCGGCCCACTGGCCGTCCTCGTACTTGTTGAGGTCGCCGGTGGCCGGGTCGGTCGCGTACAGGGCGGCGGCGGGGCCGGTGTAGAGGTCCTTGGCGGGGCCGCCCACCTTGGTCCACGCGTCGCCCTGGCCGGTGTACTCCCACACGCCGGTGCCGTCGGGGCCGATGCCGTACAGGTGCTCGCTGGTGGCGGCGAAGTCGGCGCCGGCGCCGCCGATGCGGGACCACTGGCCGGGCTCGCCGTTGTACTTGTTGAGATCGCCGGTGGCCGGGTCGGTGGCGTAGACGGCGTCGGCGCTCGCGTAGAGGTCCTTCGCGGGGCCGCCCACCTTCTGCCAGTTGACCGTGTCGGAGGACCACTCGTAGACCGCGGAGTTGTCTTCGGCCAGGGCGTAGACGCTGTCCTCGGCCGAGACGATCTGGCCCATGGCGACGGGCTCACCCGACGCGGGCTGCTGGGTGTCGGCGTACGCGGGGATACCGATGACGAGAGTGGCCGCGCCGAGCAGGAACAGAAACTTCTTGGCGGTGGAGATCGAGATTCCTTCTGGCTGAGATGCCGGAGAACGACGCATACGCATGGGTAGAGTCCCTTCAGCATTGATGTGATTCCGAGCACCGGTCCGTTCGTGGGGATCCGGTGCGATGACATCGACGCTGCGGGCCGGGCTGTTTTCCATCAAGATCGTTCATCTTCGGCGCAGGTCGGCGGCGGACATCGGGGGATTGTCCGCGGACAAAGGGGGGTTCATGGGCAGGTCTGGCCGGCCATTCGAAGGGCTGAGGGGCGAGTCGGAGCACATCAACGCGTTAGCAGGAATGCTGTGCCGGCTGACGGAAGGCCTGACGCTGCGCGAGCTCGCCGAGCGCTATCCGCAAGGCGGCGGAAAGACGTTGTGGGGGCAGTACCGCTCCGGTGAACGGGCGGTGCCCGCCCACATCCTGCATGAGGTCATCAACCGCCAGGTACCCGACGCCCGCACCCGGCAGCAGCGGCACGAAGAGGCCAAGCGCCTCTACGAACTGGTCGCGCAGAAGCAGCAGCGGCAGGCCCCGGTATCGAAGACACAGCAGGCCGTGGAGAAGGCCGTACAGGCGCAGACGCAGGCCGAGACGGACCTGGCGGAAGCGGAAGAGCGCATCCGGAGCCTGGTCGAAGTCATCCACCGGCTCGAGCGCGGGAAGACGCAGGACCCGACAGCGGACTCGGATGCCGGGGACGAACTCCGCCAGGCCAGAGAGAGCCTGACGATCGCCGAAGAGGCCAAGTCCGACGCGTTACAGGCCCGGAACACCGCCCTGGAGGACCAGGAGAAGTACCTCCACTCGGACGCCGGACCGCGCGCTCCCCAACAGGCGTCGTCCGGGGCGGACCGCCCACCGGCCGGCGTCGGCTCCCCGGCGACCGGCAGCACCGGCAGCACTGGCGACCGCCGGGGCCGGTTCCGGCGCTGGCGCACCCCCGCCCAGTGGGGCGCGCTCGCGGCGCTGCTGGCCGGCATGTGGTTCGTCACCGACAGCCAGAACACCGCGACGTCAGGCGCGCCACCCACCACGTCCGCCACGCCGACGATCACGACGCCCCACAGCCCGACGCCAGGGCCCTCGGCTCGGTCCTCCGATCCGTTCACGGGCCCGTCCGGCGGCACCAGCCGACCCGCGCACACGGCGACCCCGTCGAAGCCGCAGACACCGTCGGCACCGTCGGCCACCCCATCGCCCGGCAAGAAGCCGCGCGCCCGCGCTGACGCACCGCCGCTGCCGAAGGGCCTGTTCCGCCTGACCAATGCCGACAGCCACCTGTGCCTGTCCGTGCCCCCGGAGAACACCACCCCATCGGCAGGCCTCATCCAGACCGGCTGTGGCGCGAGCCCCGAGCAGTTCTGGAAACTCTCCGTGGAGGACTCCGGTTCGGCCGGAACCACGTACTCGATCCGCAATCAGCACAGCGATCTGTGCCTGTCGGTCGATGCGGCAAGCAAGGAGAACGACGCCATCATCACGCACTATCTGTGCGGTGACGACGAGCAAGATCTGTTCCCGGATCAGCTCTGGAGCTTCCGCTACGACACTTCCCGTCACGCATGGAAGCTGATCAGCCGTAACAGCGGCAAGTGCGTCGCCCTGCCCACTACGAGCGGGGACGAGGAACAAGTGCTGCAAGAAGAGTGCGGCGGCGACAGCTGGACGCTCTGGCGCACCTGAGGGTTCGGGCCGTCGCTAATCGAGGTACTTGCTGTAGACCCAGCCCTTCGTACCGGCCGGAATTCCCGAGCTGGTCCTCTTGGTGATCTTTCCGTACGACCAGCTCTTCTTGAAGTCGTGGACGCCACCCGTCCGGCAGAAGTAGCGGAAGGAATCCCCCCGGTAAAGCGTCCCGATCACTCGATAACGCTTTCCGGGCCCTGTCCGGAATGTTGCACCACTCGTACGGACCTTGAAATTCACATCGGGCGAATCGAACCGGCACGCCGACGCGCCCACCGCGGACGCCGTCGGCGCCACGGCCGTCAAGCCCCCCAGCAGCAACGACGCCGTCAACGCGACTACGGAAGCCCGGTATTTGGCCTGCACGCGATCACACCCCCCGTGATCAGGAACGTTTTCGTCATCGCGCAGACGAGAATAGCACCGGACATTTGCCACTACGCGAGGTCAGGAGGTCCGGGCGTGGTAGTCCAGCAGTCGGGTGAGCAACTGCACGAACTGGTCGCGTTCGGCCGGACTCAGCGGTGCCAGCAGTTCGTCGTGAAGGTCGTCCAGGACCTGGTCGAGGCGGCCTAGTTGACGGCGGCCTTGGGCGGAGATCGTGATGATGTTGCGGCGCTGGTCGTCGGGGTCCGGCGCCCGCTCGACGAGGTGACGCTCGGCCAGTTCGTTGAGCACGCCGACCATGTCACTGCGGTAAATGCCGGTGCGTCTGCTCAGCGTCGCCTGGCTGCCGGGCCCGTGATCCTCCAGGGAGGCGAGCACGGCGTAGTGCCACTTGCGGGCGTCGGCCTCGGCCAGCCCTTCGTTGACCAGCCGGTCCGACCGCGTGGACAGCTGCGACAACAGCCGGCTCGCCCGTCGCCGCAGTCGGTCGGGCGTCTTGAGCGCGCCGTCGTCGGGCATGTCCGTGGCTTCGGCTCTGGTCATGGCGCCCATTCTACCCATTGCGTTAGTCCGACTAGCGATGTACGTTCGCTTGCGCCGACATCGCTAGTGTGACTAACGGTGGTCGGGCAAACCCCTGGAAGGAAGATCCGCCATTCCCACCAAGACACTCCGGATTCCCACCCCTGACGGCCAGGCCGACGCTTTCGCCGCCTCCCCCGACGACGGCGATCGGCACCCTGGGGTGCTGCTGTACACGGACGCTTTCGGCCTGCGACCCGAGCTGGAGCGGAAGGCCCGCGAACTGGCCGGGCACGGCTACTACGTGCTCGTCCCCAACTTCTACTACCGGCACGGCCCGGCACCGGTGGTGGAACTTCCCGAGTACATCGGAGAAGAGGCCAGGCCCGCGGTCATCGCCCAGCTGATGCCCCTGCTCAAGGCACACACCACCACCGAACGCGTCCTGCGCGACGCCGACGCCTACCTCAGGTTCCTCACCACCCAGCCCGAGGTCAGGTCAGGACCGGTGGCCGTGACCGGCTACTGCATCGGCACCCTCCTGGCGCTGCGCACCGCAGCGGCCCATCCCGACCAGGTGGCCGCCGTCGCCGGATTCCACCCGGGCTTCGTGGTCACCGACGCGCCCGACAGCCCGCACCGCCTCATCCCCGAGCTCAGCGCCGAAGTACATCTCGGCCTCGCCGAAGGCGACCTGTCGCCCGCGATCATCAGTGAGCTCAACCAGTCCCTGGATGCCGCGGGCCTCGGCCACACCTGCGAGATCTACCCCGGCACCGTCCACGGCTTCACGATGTCCGACACGGACGCCTTCAGCGCCCCCGGGCTCCAGCGCCACTGGGACCGCCTGCTCCCCCTCCTCGACCGGGCAATGCGGCCGCGGGAGTGAGCGGCAGCCCGACCATGAATCCAATTCAAGTACCGGTACAGTATGGCCGGTATAGTTATTGGTTTCACGAGAAGGACGCCGCGTGATCGAGATCCTGAGCCCCAGCCGACTGACCCGAGCAAAAGACACAGGCGCCGTGGTCGCCCACATCCTCCAGACGCTGAAGAGCCGCAGCGCGATCGGCACGAACCTGCTGGACATCGACCAGTGGGCCAAGGCCATGATCGTCGAGGCGGGAGCGCTGTCCTGCTACGTCGACTACGCGCCCTCCTTCGGGCGCGGCCCGTTCAGCCACTACATCTGCACGGCCGTCAATGACGCCGTGCTCCACGGACGGCCGTACGACTACACGCTCGCCGACGGCGATCTGCTGACACTCGACCTCGCCGTCTCCAAGGGCGGAGTCGCCGCGGACGCCGCCATCAGCTTCATCGTGGGCGACGCAAAGCCCCCGGAGAGCGTCGCGATGATCAGCGCGACCGAACGCGCGCTGGCCGCGGGGATCGCCGCCGCCGGACCCGGGGCCCGCATCGGCGACATCTCCCACGCCATCGGCACGGCCCTCAGCGAGGCCGGGTACCCGATCAACACCGAGTTCGGAGGTCATGGCATCGGATCGACGATGCACCAGGACCCGCATGTCCCGAACGCCGGACGACCCGGCCGTGGCTACACACTGCGCCCCGGGCTGCTGCTGGCACTGGAGCCGTGGGTCATGGCGGACACCGCTCGACTCGTCACCGATGCGGACGGATGGACGCTCCGCAGTGCGACAGGCTGCCGGACGGCGCACAGCGAGCACACGATCGCCATCACCGACGACGGAGCCGAGATCCTCACCCTGCCGAGGTAAGCGCGGCGGCGAGGCCCTCACCGAAGAACCAGTTAGAACCTCTCACGGAAACCATTGACGCCCCGCGCGCCTTCGCGTTATAACTTCTAACGAACGCAAGAGCATCCAGCGAAACGCGAAGCGCAGTGGAGGTCGTCATGAACGCCGGTGGACTCGTCGAGGTCGTCCTGCCGGGCACGGTCGAGCCGGAAGGGCTGGAGATCCGGCACGGAGCCGTCCCCACCCCGGGTCCGGGACAGGTCGTGATCCTGATGGAGGCGACCGGAGTCTCGTTCGCCGAGCAGCAGATGCGCCGCGGCCGGTACTACGACCAGCCGGCGTTCCCCTTCGTCCCCGGCTACGACCTGGTCGGCACGGTGCTGACGACCGGCGAGGGCGTCGAGCCGGGGCTGGCCGGCACCCGGGTGGCCGCGCTGGTCAAGGTCGGCGGCTGGGCCAGCCATGTGGTCGTCGACGCGGCGGACGTGGTGGAGGTCCCCGACGGGATCGGCGCGGCCGAGGCGGAGACCCTGGTCGTCAACGGCATCACCGCCTGGCAGATGCTCCACCGCAAGGCGCGCGTCCGCGCGGGGCAGACCGTCGTGGTGCACGGCGCCAACGGCGGCGTCGGCTCCGTTCTGGTCCAGCTCGCCCACGCCGCCGGTGTGAAGGTGATCGGCACGGCGTCCGCCCGCCACCACGACGCCCTGCGGGAGCAGGGGGTCGCCCCCGTCGACTACCGCGCCGGGGACGTCGCCGCGCGGATCCGCGAACTCGCCCCCGGCGGAGTGGACGCCGTCTTCGACCACGTCGGCGGCCGGGGCATCGTCGACTCCTGGCGCCTCCTCGCCCCCGGCGGCACGCTCGTCTCCTACGGCAGCGCCTCCACCCGGGACGACCAGGGGTCCAAGCAGTGGCCCGTCTTCAAGCTCCTCGGCCGGGTGTGGCTGTGGAATGCCCTGCCCAACCGCCGCCGGGCCTACTTCTTCAACGTCTGGGCCGGGCGGGCCCTGACCAAGAACGGGTTCCGGGACCGGCTGCGCGCCGATCTCTCCCAGGTCTTCGCGGCCTTCCAGCGCGGTGACGTCACCGCCCAGATCGCCGCCCAACTGCCGCTCACCCGCGCCGCGGACGCGA
Source organism: Streptomyces sp. NPDC028305 (assembly GCF_055569495.1). Classification (NCBI taxonomy): domain Bacteria; kingdom Bacillati; phylum Actinomycetota; class Actinomycetes; order Kitasatosporales; family Streptomycetaceae; genus Streptomyces; species Streptomyces sp. NPDC028305. Next base: position 238,069 of record NZ_JBVHTN010000010.1, on the reverse strand, counting down.
TGCGGCTGGCCGAATCCGGCACCGTCGCCGGAAAGGTCGTACTGACTCCGTAGGCCCTGTCCGACGCACGCCGCCACCCCCACCCGACAGCTGAAGGGAACACCCATGTCCAGCAACGGCCCGTCGACCTCACCCGCCCGGCAGTCCCGGCCCCGGACCGGCGTGCGCGCCGCCGCCCTCACGCTCTCGCTCGCCGTCGCCGGCGTCCTCGGGGCGCCCGCCCCGCCCGCCCAGGCAGCCCCGGCCGCCCAGGGCCATCACGGCGGCGCCTCGCAGTGCCGCGGGCAGGGCGTCGACCCCACGGCCCGCATCCGCTATCAGTCCGACGTCGTGATCGACGCGCCGCTGAGCACCATCTTCAAGCTCCAGACCGACGTGGAGCGCTGGCCGGCCTGGCAGCCCCCCGTCCTCACCATGAAGCGCCTCGACCCCGGCCCCCTGCGGAAGGGTTCGCAGTTCCGGTGGACCACCCCGGCGCCCGCCACCCCGTCAACCCCCGCCACCACCCTGGACATCACCTCCACCGTCCGGCAACTCCAGCGCGGCCACTGCATTCTGTGGCGCGGGCCCGCGATCGGCGAAGGGCTGCGCATCGACGAGGGCGTCCACCTGTGGACCTTCACGAAGGTCAAGGGCGGCGTCCGCGTCCACACCGAGGAGACCTGGACCGGCGCCCAGGTCGAATCGGATGTCCCCACCGCGACCGCGGCCCTCGGCGCGGGCCTCGAAGCCTGGCTGCGCGATCTGAAGACCACCGCGGAAGCCCGCGCCCAAGCGCACTGAGACCGTCCGAGCAGTCCGGTCGGCGCTGTGCGGGCGGGATGATGCGGCCAGGCGGCCGAGTATCAGGCTTCCGTGACAGTCCGTCCCGGCATCGGCTCCGCGAGCGCGGCCCGCCACGCCGGCGCGCCGAATGGGCCGCCGAAGTACTGCGTCTCGTGCACTACATGATGGTCAGCGAACTCCATGATGCTCACCGAGTACGAAGGCACGCCGTCGTAGGTGATGACGCATTCGCTCACCCATACGTGAGCATGGCCGGTGATCCGCTGGACGGTGAAGTGCCGGTCGGCCGGGTGCCCGCCACGTTGCGCCGCAATCGTCTCGCGGCCCCGGAAACGCTCGCCCGACTGCGGGTAGTCCAGGATCGCGTCCGCAGCGTAAACGGCATGCTCGGCTTCGATATCCCCGCGCTCCGACGCCCGCCAATGCTCCTCGATCGCGGCCCTGATCCGGGACTCAGCATCCATGGCACCGCCCTTCCGTGGCAGCGACAAGCCTAGACACCCTTTGACCGCAGCCGACCCAATCCGCCCGGGATGTCTCCGGCTTACGCGGGCAGCACCGAGGCCAGGAAGGGCTCCACGGCCCGGCGCCAGCCCTCCGGCTGGTCGTAGTGGACCAGATGGCCCGCCTCCGTCACCTCCGCGTACTGACCCCGCGGCAGGACGCGCACCATCTCCTGCGCCTCCGCCCGGCCCAACTCGCCGTCCGGGCCCCGCACCACGAGGGTCGGGCACTCCACGAGCGCCAGCTCCTCCCAATGGGCGTCATGGGCCCAGGTCGCGCGGGCCTTGAGCATCTGGCGGCGGGAGAAGACCGGACGCCAGCCGTCCGAACGCTCGGTCATGATCTCGGCGAAGAAGTCGCCCCGCGGGGCGCTCGGCCGCTCCAGCCTCGGATCGTCCTCGCCGAACCACTTGCGCACATCGGCGAGGGTCGCGAACGGCAGCGGCCAGGACGCGAACCACTCGGCCCACTCCGCCTGCGAGGCGGCGCCGAGCGCGGAGGCCCGCATATCGCAGATCACCAGGGCCCGGACCAGATCGGGGCGGCGGGCGGCCAGCTGCCAGGCGGTGAGCGCGCCCATGGAATGGCCGATCAGGGTGACGGGGGCCAGGCCCAGCTGCTCGACCGCGGCCTCGGCGTCGGCCACATAGGTGCCCCGGTCGAACGGGCCGTCGGCGGGCTTCTCGCTACGGCCGTGGCCGCGCTGGTCGAGGGCGACGGCCCGATGGCGGGCGGCCAGCCAGCGCGCGGTGTGCGCCCAGTGCGCCGCGCGGCCCATCAGGCCATGGAGCAGAAGAACACCCGGCCCGCGCGACGCCCGCGCGCCGCCGCCCGCCTTGGGCGGCTCGGTGAACTCCCAGGCGGCGAGCCGCACGCCGCCGGCTCCCGTCACGTCGATGCGCCGCACCATGTGCTCCGACACCCCCATTCCTCCCTCGACCGGCCCCAGGATATCGAACCTGTATTCGAACACGCCGTCACGAGCCGACAACACCCCTCGTTCGAGTGACCGCGCCAGGGGATTGATCGTCCGCACCGAGGGGAGACAGCTAGCGGGAGGCGGACTACTCGGGGAAGGGAGTCCGCGGGGGCCGACCCTGAGAGCTCGGGGCTCCGGGTCGCCAAGGCCTCCGGCCGCGCGGGCCGCGTCACAGCGGACCGTGGGGCCGGGGGCCCAGAGGGGGGACATGGGGAGGCAGGGCCCCGGCGGCTCAAGGCGCCGGGGCCCTCGCTGTCCCTACCGTCCTCGCCGTCCTCGCTGCCCTTGCCGTCGATCGCCCGCGGAGCGGCACCGCCCGTCAGGCCCATAAGGAGCCCCCTCCCCCCAACCCGGGAAGGCGGACGAGCAGACCTCGCACGCCCCGCCCCGGATCCCCAGCACACCTCGGCGCACGAGCGCGCCCGTGCATATATGCCTCCGCGACAGAGTCGCACGCGATGGGCCCGGGCGCTCGGTTTCCACCGATTCCGATGTCAGAAAAACCTCAGAAAAAGCCACCGTCGCAGGTCACGACCGTCGAATCGGCCGAACCGGTCGATTCGGTCAGCGTGTCGCCGGAGTTACGCAGGTGCGCCACAAGGGTCGGTAGTGCTCAGCGCTTGGCGACGAACACATGGGACGCGATCTCCGCGTCCAGCTCGGCGGCCTCACCGCTGCTGCCCACCAGCACACCGCCCGGCGACTCCGTCACGCTCACCACCGAGCCCGGCTGCACACCCGCCCGGCGCAGCGTGTACATCAGCTGGGCGTCGGTCTGGATCGGCTCGCCGATCCGGCGCACCACCACCGTCTTGCCCTCCGTGCCCGGCTCCAGCTCGCGCAGGCTCACCATGCTCTCGTCGAGGAACGGGTCGGCCTCCGCCTTCTCGCCCAGCTCCTCAAGGCCCGGGATCGGGTTCCCGTACGGCGACTCCGTGGGGTGGCGCAGCAGCTCCAGCACCCGCCGCTCCACCGCCTCGCTCATCACATGCTCCCAGCGGCACGCCTCGGCGTGCACCTGCTCCCACTCCAGCCCGATCACATCGACCAGCAGACACTCGGCGAGCCGGTGCTTGCGCATCACGCGGGTCGCCAGCCGGCGACCCTCCTCCGTGAACTCCAGGTGACGGTCGCCCGCGACCGTCACCAAGCCGTCCCGCTCCATGCGCGCCACGGTCTGGCTGACCGTCGGGCCGCTTTGGTCGAGCCGCTCCGCGATCCGGGCGCGCATCGGGACCACACCCTCCTCCTCCAGCTCGAGGATGGTGCGGAGATACATCTCCGTAGTGTCGATCAGTCCGGACATGCGTGCCCCTCGAATGTGTCGTGCGGTGGCCCTGACCCCAATTCTGACGCATCCCGCCGACAACGGGGCCTGGTCCGGCGTCGCCGTACCCGTCGGTGCGATCGGGTCCTGATCGGGAACAGGGCCGGTGCGGAGCCAGTATTGACAGCTCCCTGACCGACGGCCCAACGTGATCCGCGCCACTCGGCACCCGACACGGCACAGGATCCGACGGAAAGGTTCACCCCAGAATGAGCGAGAGCAAGCAGGCCGGGCAGTACTTCGACGCCGCCATCGGCCTGCTGCGGCGGGTACGCGACGAGGAGGCCGAGAACATCGGCGCGGCGGGCGCCCTGATCGCCGAGACGGTCGTCGCGGGCGGCCGCCTCTTCGCCTTCGGCGCGGGCCACTCCTCGCTGCCCGCCCAGGACGTCGTCTACCGCGCGGGCGGCCTGGCCCTGATGAACCTGCTCCCCGTCCCCGGGATGGTCGGCGTGGACGTGATGCCCGCCACGCTCGGCAGCGCCCTGGAGCGCGTCGACGGGCTCGCCGGCGTCGTCCTGGACAACAGCCCGGTGCGCGCGGGCGACGTGCTCTTCGTCATCTCGCTGTCCGGGCGCAACCCGCTGCCCGTCGAGATGGCCATGCACGCGCGCGCCCTCGGCCTCAAGGTGATCGGCGTGACCTCCGTCGCGTACACCACCGCCACCACCTCGCGGCACAGCTCCGGAAGCTTCCTGAAGGACCACTGCGACGTGGTCCTCGACAGCAAGATCGCGGTCGGCGACGCCGAACTGAGCGCCGACGGCGTCGGGGCGCCCTTCGGCCCCGCCTCCACCGTCGTCACCTCCGCGCTGATGCAGGCCGTGATGGCCACGGCGGCGGGCGAGCTCGCCGAGCGCGGTATCGACCCGCCGATGCTGCGCTCCGGCAACGTGGACGGGGGCCATGACTGGAACCGGCAGATCATGGCCGACTACGGCGACCGGATCTTCTACCAGCGCTAGGCGCGCCCCTCCGCCGCCTGCGGCGGGCCTGGGACATGTCCTAGCCCAGTTGCTGGGCCAGGTCCAAGGCGGCGGCGACGCGGGCCGAGACGTCCTCCGCGTATCCGGCGTCGGCCCGGTCGAAGGGGCGGCGGCCGGAGCCGCGCAGAAAGGTGACCACGCCCAGGGTGCGGCCACGGCTGCGCAGCACCGCGCACAGGCCGTGGACCGTGCCGTCGGGCCACTTGCGGGCCGTCGCCCACCCGGTGGCGACCGCCTCCTCCACGCGGTTCGCGCTGACCCGCACCGACCCGCAGCGCTCCGCCGCCAGAAGCGCCGGGTGACTCTCCGCGTACGCCACCGGAATGCCCCCCTGGACGATCGCCGGACACGGGCCCGGGGCGCCGCTGCCCGGCGTCGCCGCCGCCCGCACCAGCCGGACCCGGCTCGGCCCGTCATCCGGTCCGTCGGCCCGCGGCCCGCCCAGGACCAGGTCGATCAGGGCGTGGTCGGCGAAGCCCGCGAGCGCGAAGTCCAGATGGACGGTGGCCGCCTCGGACGGGTCCTCGCACTCGGCCGCCGCCCGCGCCGCCCGCTGGAGCTGGTTGCCGCGGAAGCGCAGCCGCGAGCCGTCCAGCTCGTGCCGCTTGAGCTCCGTCACGTCCTGGAAGATCCAGGCCACGCCGAGCGGCACCGGCTCCTCCGCCAGCGGCGAGGCCAGCCGCAGAAAGCCGCTGCGCCAGCAGCGCCGGGCGGGGGCGCCGCCCTCTCCGGCGACGCCCCCGCCCGTCAGGCCCCGTACGCCCCCCAAGCCGCGACCGCCCTCGCCGGACTCCCGCAGGCTCACCCACAGCTCCGTGGGCGCCGGTGGCGCGCCCTCCGCCAGGACGTGCTGGAGCGCGCACTCCAGCTCCTCCAGGCCCTGGTCCAGCAGCTCCCCGAGCGGGCGCCCCAGCGCCGCCGTACGACCGGTGCGCAGCGCGCGCGCCGCGTTCCTGTTCACGACCGCGGGGCGCAGATCGGCGTCGACCAGGACCACGTTCCACGACGCGTCGTCCAGCAGCGCCTCGCTGAGCGCTATCGACCGCTCCAGATCGATCTGCGTATGCACCTCGCTGAACGCGCAGTACACCCCGCCCGGCCGCCCGTCCGCCCGCGGCACCGCCGAGGACTGGGTGCGCACCAGGACCCGGCCGCCGTCCTTGGTCAGCAGCGCGAACTCGTTCACCTGGCGCCCCGGGGCTTCGATCGCCGCCATCAGCCGCGCCTCCACCTCGTGCGCGTCCGCCGCCCGCACCGCCCACCCCGCGAGCCCCTTGCGGCCCACCGCCTCCCGCGCCGACCAGCCCAGGATGCGCTCGGCCTCGCGGTTCCAGTGGGTGACGGTGCCCTGGGCGTCGAAGGCGCACAGGGCGGCGTCCATGCCGTCCAGCAGCGCGGCGAGCAGCCCCGAGTCGTCTCCCGGGTCGGCGCCGCTGCGCGGCGGCCGGACCTCGGCGGCCCGCGGCGGCGTCGGAGCGGACGGCACGGCACGAGCCGGCTGTGCGGGCTCGGAACGTCGCGAAGCGCTCACCGGACACCCCCTGGTGGACCGCGTGCGGTGGTGCACGCCGTGACATTCAACTCGAACGTGACACGCGCCACACCGGATTCCGCGAAATCGTTGCGTCCCGGAAATTCACTTGTGGCGTGGCGAAGCGGTTCCTAGGGTGTGGAGCACACGAGAAGGGAGGTGGTTCGGCAGATGTATCAAATCCGGACGCGTGAGGTGACTGCGGGCTAGCGGTCCGTTGTCGCGCTCAGCGCATTCGCCGGACCGGCGCACGAAGCATGTGCGCAGCCGGCCAATCCCAAGCAGTCACCCGACCCGTGGGTCGCCGGTACGTCCGACCGGCTCCCCTTGCGCCTCGCGGCGCGGGGGAAGACCCACGGGTCGTCTGCGTTCTCCCCTTCTCCTGCTCCTGCTCGGAGGCCCGCCTACGGGCTCAGCCGCTCGACCCGCCAGCCCTCCCCGCCCGTGCCCGGCACATACCGCAGCCGGTCGTGCAGCCGGTTCTCCCGCCCCTGCCAGAACTCCACCGCGTCCGGCACCACCCGGAAGCCGCCCCACTCCGGCGGCACCGGCACCTGCTCCCCCGGCGGATAGCGGTCCGCCAGCTCCCCGTACGCCCGGTCCAGCTCCTCCCGCGAGCCGACCACCGAGGACTGCGCGCTCGCCCACGCCCCCAGTTGCGACCCGTGCGGGCGGGTCCTGAAGTACGCCGCCGTCTCGTCCCGGCCGGTCCGCCGCGCCGTGCCCGTGATCACGACCTGGCGGGCGATCGGATGCCAGGGGAAGAGCAGCGACACATACGGGTTCTCGGTGAGCTCACGGCCCTTGCGCGAGTTGTAGTTGGTGTAGAAGACGAACCCGCGCGCGTCGAAGCTCTTCATCAGCACCGTGCGCGAGCTGGGCCGCCCGGCGGCGTCCGCCGTCGAGACCACCATCGCGTTGGGCTCGAACAGCCCGCTCGCCACGGCCTGCTCGAACCACCGCGTGAACTGCTCGTACGGGTCGGCCGCGAGATCGCTCTCGGCGATGCCCTCCGCGCGGTAGTGCTCGCGCATGGCGGCCGGGTCGTAGGTGCGCGCGGCCGGCCGCGCCGAGAATTGCGGGTCAACGTGAGGCACGCGCATATCTTGCAACATCAACACCGCGCCTCGGGTACTGCCCCGAACGGGCGATTCCCCTGCCCCTTCCCGCCGCGCCGTAACCCTTTCCGCGCGGGCGGAGGCGTGTGCCGCTTCTCACGCTTCCCCGGGGGTACCTCAGACACCAGACTGTGGCTGGTCACGTGCCCGCCGGGCGGTACGCGCCCGGCACGGCCGGATGAGACCCGCCCGCACGGGGCATCACCGGGGTGTCCGGTACGGACCGCGAGCCGCGCGCGGCCGTGGAGCCGTCCCGGCGCCGAGCGCCCCACGACATCCCGGATCACCCGGTAGCCGGGCGCCCGAGTTCCGCCGTACCGTCCGAGTCCCACCCCCGTCCCCGCCGAACCCCCGCCGAGCCCCCGCCGAATTCGCCCCACCCGCCGCTCGTCCACCGTCGACCACATCACGAGGAGCCGCCTGATGTCCGACTTCGTACCCGGACTCGAAGGAGTCGTCGCGTTCGAGACGGAGATCGCCGAACCCGACAAGGCGGGCGGCGCGCTCCGCTACCGAGGCGTCGACATCGAGGACCTCGTGGGCCATGTCTCCTTCGGGAACGTATGGGGCCTGCTGGTCGACGGCGCGTTCAACCCCGGGCTGCCCGCCGCCGAGCCGTTCCCCATCCCCGTCCACTCCGGCGACATCCGCGTCGACGTGCAGTCCGCGCTGGCCATGCTGGCGCCCGTCTGGGGACTCAAACCGCTCCTCGACATCGACGAGGCGCAGGCCCGCGAGGACCTCGCCCGCGCCGCCGTGATGGCGCTGTCGTACGTCGCCCAGTCCGCGCGCGGCCAGGGCCTCCCCATGGTCCCGCAGCGGGAGATCGACAAGGCGGAGACCGTCGTGGAGCGCTTCATGCGGCGCTGGCGCGGCGAGCCCGACCCCAAGCACATCGCCGCCGTCGACGCCTACTGGACCTCGGCCGCCGAGCACGGCATGAACGCCTCCACGTTCACCGCCCGCGTCATCGCCTCCACCGGCGCCGACGTCGCCGCCGCGCTCTCCGGGGCGGTCGGCGCCATGTCCGGCCCGCTGCACGGCGGCGCGCCCTCCCGTGTGCTCCACATGATCGAGGAGATCGAGCGCACCGGCGACGCCACCGCCTACGTCAAGCAGGCCCTCGACCGCGGCGAGCGGCTCATGGGCTTCGGGCACCGCGTCTACCGCGCCGAGGACCCGCGCGCCCGCGTGCTGCGGCGCACCGCCAAGGAGCTGGGCGCGCCGCGCTTCGAGGTCGCCGAGGCGCTGGAGCGGGCGGCCCTCGACGAGCTGCACAACCGGCGGCCGGACCGGGTGCTGGCCACCAACGTCGAGTTCTGGGCGGCCATCGTCCTGGACTTCGCGGAGGTCCCGGCGCACATGTTCACCTCCATGTTCACCTGCGCCCGCACCGCCGGGTGGAGCGCGCACATCCTGGAGCAGAAGCGCACCGGCCGCCTCGTCCGCCCCTCCGCCCACTACATCGGCCCCGGCCCGCGCAGCCCGCACGACATCGAGGGCTGCACAGACCCCTCCCGCTGACCGCCGCGCAGGACGTCCTCGAGGATCCGCGCCCACTGCGCCACCACCCGGTCGCGGCGGGCGCGGTCGTCGGTGAGCAGGTTGGCGAGGCCGAGGCCGCGGGCCATGTCCAGGAAGCCCTGCACGGACTCCCGCACGCCCGGCACGGTCTCGTCAACGCCCAGCGCCTCCACCGCCATCCGGTGCGTCTCCCGGCCGATCCGCGCTTCCAGGGCGGCCACGCGCGCGCCCAGCTGCTCCTCGTACGAGGCCACCACCCACAGCTGGAGCGCGGCCCGGAACAGCGGGCCCGTGTACAGGTCCGCCAAGGCCTCGACCACGGCCGCGATCGACTCCCGCTCACCCTCGTGCCCGCCCTCGTGCGAGAACAGCGTGCGCAGGGCGGCCGAGCGCTCCTCGGCGACATGCTGTACCGCGGCCGTGAACAGGTCCTCGCGGGTCGGGAAATGATGCTGGGCCGCGCCCCGCGACACCCCCGCCCGCTCGGCCACCACCGCCACCGTGGACCTGGCCCAGCCGTGCTCGGCCAGACAGGCCACGGCCGCCTCCAGCAGCCGCTGCCGCGTCGCGCGGCTGCGGTCCTGCTTGGGGTCGCGCAGCGCGGCGCGCGGGGCGCTCACCGCGCCTCCCCGCCGCCGCGCACCGCGCCCGCGTCCTCCCGCGTCAGCTCCGACACCCACACCGGATCCCGCCGCTCCAGAAACGCCGCCATGCCCTCGCGGGCCTCGGCCGAGGCGAACAGCGCCGCAGACCGCTCCGCCAGCCGCTCCGCCTCCCGCTCGAAGACCCCCAGCACCTCCGCCGTGACCAGCCGCTTGGACTCGGCGAGCCCCTGCGGTGACCCGCGCCGCAGCCCGTCGAGCACCGGCGCGAGCAGCTCGTCCACGTCCGCTCCCGGGTCTCCCAGCGTCACCAGGCCGATCCGCGCCGCCTCCGCCGCGTCGAACCGCTCCCCCGTCAGGAAGTAGCGGGCCGCCGCGCGCGGGTCCAGCCGGCGCAGCAGCGGTATGGAGATCATCGCGGGCGCGAGCCCCAGCCGGGCCTCGGTGAAGGCGAAGCTCGCGCCCCCGCCCGCCGCCGCGATGTCGCACGCGCCCAGCAGCCCCAGGCCGCCCGCCCGGACATGCCCGGTCACCCGCGCCACCACCGGCTTCGGCAGCTCCACGATCGACCGCAACAGCGCGACCAGATCCAGCGCCGCCGACGCCGAGGGCGGCTCGCTCAGATCCGCGCCCGCGCAGAACGTGTTGCCGGTGTGCGTCAGCAGCACCGCCCGCGTGCCCGCGTCCCGCCCGGCCGCCGCCAGCGCCTCGCCCAGCTCGGCGACCAGCCGGGCGGAGAGCGCGTTGCGGTTGTGCGGCGAATCGAGGGTCAGCGCGGTGACACCGCGCGCGTGCGCGCGCCGTACGTGAGCGTCCGTCATGAGGCCGTCGTACTCCCTTCCCTGGCGCGCAGCTCACGCCTGAGGATCTTGCCGGTGGCCGAGCGCGGCACGGCGCCCGTGAACTCCACGCGCCGCACCTTCTTGTACGGGGCCACCCGCCCGGCAACGTACGCGATCACCTCGTCCGCCGACAGCGCGACCCCGGGCCGCGCCACCACATACGCCGTGGGGATCTCGTTGCCGTCCGCGTCGCGGACCCCGACCACCGCCGCGTCCACGATCCCCTCGTGCGTCAGCAGCACGGCCTCCAGCTCGGCGGGGGCCACCTGATAGCCCTTGTACTTGATCAACTCCTTGACGCGGTCCACCACGAACAGCCAGCCGTCCGCGTCCACATGCCCCACATCGCCGGTGCGCAGCCAGCCCTCCGCGTCGACCATCGCCTCCGACTCCGCCGCCCGGCCCAGATACCCCTTCATCACCTGCGGCCCCCGGATCAGGATCTCGCCGTCCTCCCCGACTCCCAGATCCCGCCGCGCCCCCGCCGTCTCCACGATGCGCATCTCGGTGCCCGGCATCAGCCTGCCGACCGTCCCCGGCGGCACGTCCCGCGCGGCGCGCGGCACCACATGGCAGCCCGGCGACAGCTCCGTCATCCCGAACGCCTGAAGCAGCGGCGGAATCCCCAGCCGCCGCGCACACGCCTCCGCCAGACCCGCGTCCAACGGCGCCGCCGCGCTCATCACATACCGCAGCGACGACAGGTCGTGCCCGCTGACCGCCGGATGCTTGGCGAGCGCCAGCACGATCGGCGGCGCCACGTACAGGCCGGTCACCCGGTGCTGCTCGATCGCCGCGAGAAACCGCTCCAGATCGAAGCGCGGCAGCACGATCACCGTCGCGCCGTCCCGCAGCGGCGCGTTCACCAGCGCCGTCAGCCCATAGATATGGAAGAACGGCAGCACCGCCAGAATCCGGTCCTCCGGCCCCGTCGGCACCAGCGGGCGCAGCTGCGCCAGATTCGTGGCCAGATTGCGGTGCGTCAGCATCACCCCCTTCGGGGTGCCCGTCGTCCCCGACGAGTACGGCAGCACCGCGATGTCCTCGCCCGGGTCGATCTCCACCACCGGCTCCGGCGCCGTGCACTCCAGCATCTCCGGAACCGACCGGTGACCCTCGACGGCGTCGCACACGAACACCTCGCGCACCCCGCCCGCCCGCTCCCCCGCCCGCCGCGCCACGCCCAGCAGCGCCGACGTGGTGACGATCCACTCCGCCTTCGCGTCCCGCAGCTGCTCCGCGAACTCGTCCGCCGTCGCCAGCGGATGCACCGTCGTCACCGCCGCGCCCGCGCGCGTCGCGCCGTACAACACCACCGGATACAGCACCGAGTTCGGGCTGTGCAGCGCCACCACGTCGCCCTTGCGCACCCCCGTCTCCGCCAGCGCCGCCGCGAACCGCCGCGTGGCGCGGTCCAGCTCCGCGTAGCTCAGCGCCGTGCCGTCCACCCCGTCCACCAGCGCGGGCCGGTCGCCGAACTCGGCGCTCGCCCGCGCCAGCACGGCCTCGTGGATGGGCAGGTCCAAGAGCGGGACATCCGGGTACTCACTGCGCCACGCCATCGCGGATCCCTCCGTAGGTCCTGGTCGGTCCGTCAGTACGACTTGGGCAGCCCGAGCGTCTGGTGCGAGACGAAGTTGAGGATCATCTCCCGGCTGACCGGCGCGATCCGCGCCACCCGCGCGGCCGTGATCAGCTTCGCCAGCCCGTACTCCGTCGTCAGGCCGTTTCCGCCCAGCGTGTGCACCGCCTGGTCGACCGACTTCACCGCCGCCTCCGCCGCCGCGTACTTCGCCATGTTCGCCGCCTCCCCCGCGCCCGCGTCGTCCCCCGCGTCGTAGAGGTGGGCCGCCTTCGCCATCATCAACCGCGCCAGCTCCAGTTCGATATGGGCCTGCGCGAGCGGATGTGCCACGGCCTGGTGCGCGCCGATCGGCTCCTTCCACACCTGGCGGACGCGCGCGTACTCCACGGCCTTCGCCAACGCGTGCCGGCCCATCCCCAGCGCGAACGCCGCCGTCATGATCCGCTCCGGGTTCAGCCCCGCGAACAGCTGGAGCAGCCCCGCGTCCTCGTCCCCCACCAGCGCCTCCGCCGGCAGCTCCACCTCGTCCAGCACCACCTCGAACTGCTTCTCCGCCGCCACGACCTCCATCGGGATGTGGTGGTATGAGAACCCGGGCGCCCCGCGCTCCACGATGAACAGGCACGGCTTGAGCCTGCCCGTGCGCGCGTCCTCCGTGCGGCCCACGATCAGCGTCGCGTCCGAGATGTCCACGCCCGAGATGAACACCTTCCGGCCGGTCAGCAGCCAACCGCCGCCGGGGGCGCGGCGGGCGGTGGTCGTGATGCGGTGCGAGTTGGATCCGGCGTCCGGCTCCGTGATGCCGAACGCCATCCGCTTGCTGCCGTCCGCGATCCCCGGCAGCCAGGCGCGCTTCTGCTCCTCCGTGCCGAAGCGCGCGATCACCGTGCCGCAGATCGCGGGCGAGACCACGAGCATCAGCAGCGGGCAGCCGGCCGCGCCCAGCTCCTCCAGCACGATGGACAGCTCGGCGATGCCGCCGCCTCCGCCGCCGTACTCCTCGGGCAGGTTCACGCCGAGATAGCCGAGCTTGCCGGCCTCGGCCCAGAGGGCGTCGGGGTCCGTTTTCTCGCTGCTGCGACGCTTGGCGAAGTCCGCTACGGCGGAGCGGAGGGCGGTGCGTTCGGGGCCGTCTATCAGGGGGCTGGTGCTCGGGTCATGGGTCATGTGCGGCTCCTCCCGGGTGCGGGCTACTGGTTGCGGTGCTCGGTACGGGGCGGGGCCGGGGCCTCCGGGGCTGTCACCCTGGACCGCATATTTACGGCGCCGGTGCCCGGAAACGCTGACTGGGCCGGAACTTCGCGCCACAAATATGCGTAAGCGTCCAGGGCACCACCCCTGCACCCCCGTCCCCTCACGTCTCGTCCCCCTCCGCCACCACCACCGCCAATACCGCCCCGACCTCGACCTGCCGGCCCGGGGTGGCGTGCAGCGCGGAGAGCACACCGGCGGCGGGCGCCGTGACCCGGTGTTCCATCTTCATGGCCTCCAGCCACAGAATCGGCTGCCCCGCCTCGACCCGGTCGCCGACCGCCACCTCGGCGAGGCGGACGACCGTGCCCGGCATGGGGGCCAGCAGCGAGCCCGGTTCGGTACGGGCCGTCGGGTCGGGGAAGCGGGGTAGGGCGGTGAAGGCGTGGCAGCCGAGGGGCGAGTCGACGTAGACGTCCTCGCCGTACGTGTCGACGTGGAATGTTCGGCGTACGCCATCGATCTCCAACACGGCCTGATGGGGGTTCAATTCAAGCAGGCGGGTGTTCGGGTGGTCGTCCGCGATCAGGCCCTGGCGGGTCAGGCGGTAGCGGACCTCGTGCTCGGTGCCGTCGGGCTCGGAGCGGTAGCTCTTGATCTGCGGCTGCGACGGTACGTTGCGCCACCCGCCGAGCCGCCCGGCCACGGTCGCCGGCCGCCGCGCCGCGTCAGCCAGGGCGGCGGCGAGTGCGGCGAGGGGGGCGGTGTCGTCGTCGGTGGCGGTGAGTTCCCCGAGGTGCCGTTCGAGGAAGCCGGTGTCCATGCGGGCGTCCTCGAACGCGGGGTGGCGCAACGCCCGTACGAGCAGCTCCCGGTTGGTGACGGGCCCGTGCAGCCGGGCCCGTTCCAGGGCGTGTGCGAGGCGGCGCAGGGCCTCGGCTCGGGTGGGCGCCCAGGCGATGACCTTGGCGAGCATCGGGTCGTAGTGGATGGTGATCTCGTCGCCGTCGGACAGTCCCGAGTCGACCCGCAGCCAGTCCTGGCCGGGGCCGAGGTCCACCGGCGGGGAGCCGCCGACGAGACGGGAGGGGGCGGGGGTGCAGGGGTGGTGCCCTGGACGCTTACGCATATTTGTGGCGCCAAGTTCCGGGTTCCCCGCGGTTCCGGGCACCGGCGCCGTAAATATGCGGTCCAGGGTGACAGCCCCGGAGGCCCCGTCCCCGGACCCGCCACGAACACCCTGCGCACCCCCCACCGGCCCGGCACCAACAGCAGGCGCACCCCCCACCGGGCCGGCCGCGAACGACAGCCGGTGCATCACCCCCGTCCCCGGGCGCCACCCCCGCGCCGGGTCCTCCGCGTACAGCCGGGCCTCCACCGCGTGGCCGTGGGGCGGGGGTGGCTCCGCGGGCAGGGGTACGCCCTCCGCGACCCGTAGTTGCAGCGCCACCAGGTCCACCCCGTACACGCGCTCCGTCACCGGGTGCTCCACCTGGAGCCGGGTGTTCATCTCCAGGAAGTACGGTCGCCCGTCCCGCCCCACCAGGAACTCCACCGTCCCCGCCCCCCGGTAGCCGATCGCGCGCGCCGCGCCGACCGACGCCTCGTCGAGGGCGTGGCGCAGCTCGTCGGTGAGCCCGGGGGCCGGGGCCTCCTCGATGACCTTCTGGTGGCGGCGCTGGAGGGAGCAGTCGCGGGTGCCGAGCGCCCAGACCGTGCCGTGCGCGTCGGCGAGGATCTGCACCTCGACATGGCGGGCGCCCTCGACGTACGGCTCCAGGAAGACCTCCGCGTCGCCGAAGGCGGACAGCGCCTCCGCGCGGGCGGAGGTCAGTTCGGCCGGGAGGGCCGCGAGGTCGTGTACCACGCGCATACCGCGCCCGCCGCCGCCCGCTGCCGCCTTGACGAGGAGGGGGAGGTCGTCGGGCGTGGCGCGGTCGGGGTCGACGGGGGCGAGGAGGGGGACACCAGCGGCGCGCATGAGGTCTTTGGCGCGGGTCTTGGAGGCCATGGCCTCGATCGCCTCGGCCGGGGGCCCGATCCACAGCAGGCCCGCGTCGGTGACGGCGCGGGCGAAGCCGGCGTTCTCGGAGAGGAATCCGTAGCCGGGGTGGACGGCGTCGGCGCCGGCCGCGAGGGCGGCTTTGACGATGAGGTCGGCGCGCAGATACGTGTCGGCGGGGGCGGCGCCGGGGAGCCGTACGGCCGCGTCGGCCTCGCGGGTGTGGGGCGCGGCGGCGTCGGGGTCGGAGTGGACGGCGACGGTGGCGATGCCGAGTTCGCGGCAGGTGCGGAAGATCCGGCGGGCGATTTCCGCGCGGTTGGCGACGAGGAGGGATCGGATCACGGGTTTGAAAATCCTCACATCCGGAAGACGCCGAAGCCGCCGCGCGCGCCCTCAAGGGGCGCGGTGTGGATCGCGGAGAGGCACAGGCCGAGGACGGTGCGGGTGTCGCGGGGGTCGATGACGCCGTCGTCGTACAGCCGCCCGGAGAGGAACAGGGGGAGCGACTCGGACTCGATCTGCTGTTCCACCATGGCGCGGAGGGCGGCGTCGGCGTCCTCGTCGTACGGCTGCCCCTTGGCGGCGGCGGACTGGCGGGCGACGATCGACAGGACGCCGGCGAGCTGCTGGGGTCCCATGACGGCGGACTTGGCGCTGGGCCAGGCGAAGAGGAAGCGGGGGTCGTAGGCGCGGCCGCACATGCCGTAGTGCCCGGCGCCGTACGAGGCACCGATGAGGACGGAGAGGTGGGGGACGCGGGAGTTGGAGACGGCATTGATCATCATCGCGCCGTGTTTGATGATCCCGTCCTGCTCGTACTCGCGGCCGACCATGTAGCCGGTGGTGTTGTGGAGGAAGAGGAGCGGGATGTCGCGCTGGTTGGCGAGCTGGATGAACTGCGCGGCCTTCTGGGACTCGGCGGAGAACAGGACGCCTTGGGCGTTGGCGAGTATGCCGATCGGATAGCCGTGGAGGGTGGCCCAGCCGGTGGCGAGGCTGGGGCCGTAGCGGGGCTTGAACTCGTCGAAGTCGGAGGCGTCGACGATCCGGGCGATGACCTCGCGGGGGTCGAAGGGGACTTTGAGGTCGCCGGGGACGATGCCGAGGAGTTCGTCGGGGTGGTATTTCGGGGGCTCGGCGGGGCCCGGGTCGGGTTGCGCCTTGCGCCAGTTGAGGCGGGCGACGACGCGGCGGGCCTGGCGGATGGCGTCGGGCTCGTCGAGGGCGAGGTAGTCGGCGAGGCCGGAGGTGCGGGCGTGCATCTCGGCGCCGCCGAGGGATTCGTCGTCGCTCTCCTCGCCGGTGGCCATCTTGACCAGGGGCGGGCCGCCGAGAAAGACCTTGGACCGCTCCTTGACCATGATCACGTGGTCGGACATCCCGGGGATGTACGCGCCTCCGGCGGTGGAGTTGCCGAAGACGACGGCGATGGTGGGGATGCCATCGGCGGACAGGCGGGTGAGGTCGCGGAACATCGCGCCGCCGGGGATGAAGATCTCTTTCTGGCTGGGGAGATCGGCGCCGCCGGACTCGACGAGGCTGATGACGGGGAGGCGGTTGGCGCGGGCGATCTCGTGGGCGCGCAGGGACTTCTTGAGGGTCCAGGGGTTGCTGGCCCCGCCGCGCACGGTCGGGTCGTTGGCGCTGATCAGGCACTCGACGCCCTCGATGATGCCGATGCCGGTGACGACGGAGGCGCCGACGGGGTAGTCGCTGCCCCAGGCGGCGAGCGGCGAGAGTTCGAGGAACGGGGTGTCGGGGTCGAGCAGCAGCTCGATGCGCTCGCGGGCGAGGAGCTTGCCGCGCTTGCGGTGGCGGGCGACGTACTTCTCGCCGCCTCCGGCGAGGGCTTTTGCGTGCTCGGCTTCGAGCTCGGCGAGCTTGGTGAGCATGGCCTCGCGGTGGACGGCGTAGTCGGCGCCGTGCGGGTCGAGGGCGGAGGCGAGCCGGGTCACAGGAGGTCCTCCGGTATGTCGAGGTGACGCGAGCGCAGCCACTCGCCGACGGCCTTGGCCTGCGGGTCGAACCGGGCCTGGGCGGCGACGCCCTCGCCGAGGAGGCCGTCCACGACGAAGTTGAGGGCGCGCAGGGCGGGGAGCGTGTGGCGGGTGACGGGCAGGCCGTCGGTCTCGGGGAGCAGCGCGCGGAAGCGGTCGGGGGTGAGGGTGTGGGCCAGCCAGCGCCAGGCGTCGTCGGTGCGGGCCCAGACGCCGACGTTGGCGGCTCCGCCCTTGTCGCCGCTGCGGGCCCCGGCGACCAGGCCGAGCGGGGCGCGCCGGGTGGGGCCTGGCGGGAGCGGGGGCGGCAGGGGCGGTTCGGGGACGGGGGTGAGGGGGGTGGTGGTGGCGGGTGGGGGGATGGGCGTGCTGGTGCCGTCGGGGAGTACGGCGGTGTGCGGGACGTCGGTGGTGGGGGTGTGCGCCGTTTCGAAGACGCCGTACGGGGAGCCCTTGCCGGGCGGGGCGGTGACGTGGAAGCCGGGGTATCCGGCGAGCGCCAGCTCGACGGCGGCGCCGCTGACCGCGCGGCCGATCTTTTCCGGGTCCGGGTCGCGGACGGTGAGGCGGAGGAGGGCGCTGGCGGCCTCTTCGGTGTCGGCGTCGGGGTGGTCGGTACGGGCGAGGGTCCAGCGCACCTCGGCGGGGCGGCGCTTGGCCAGGGCCGCCTCCATCTGGTCGCGTACGAGGGCGGCTTTGGGCTGGATGTCGAGGCCGGTGAGCACGAAGACGACCTCGTTGCGCCAGCCGCCGAGGCGGGTGAGGCCGACCTTGAGCGTCGGCGGGGGCGGCTCGCCCTTCACGCCGTGGACCCGCACCCGGTCCGGGCCGTCCTGGGTGAGCCGTACGGTGTCGAGGCGGGCGGTGACGTCGGGCCCGGGGTAGCGGGCACCGGCCGTCTCGTAGAGGAGCTGGGCGGTGACGGTGGAGACGGTCACCGCGCCGCCGGTGCCCGGGTGTTTGGTGATCACGCAGGAGCCGTCGGGGTGGATCTCGGCGAGCGGGAAGCCGGGGCGGCGTATGTCGTGCTCGGTGAAGAAGGCGTAGTTGCCGCCGGTGGCCTGGGCGCCGCACTCCAGGATGTGCCCGGCGACCACGGCCCCGGCGAGCGCGTCCCAGTCGTCCGCGCGCCAGCCGAAGTGCGCGGCGGCGGGCCCGGTGACGAGGGCGGCGTCGGTGACCCGCCCGGTGACGACGATGTCGGCGCCGGAGCGGAGGCAGGCGGCGATCCCGGCGCCGCCGAGGTAGGCGTTGGCGGTGAGGGTGTGGGCCGGCCAGTCGTGGGTGGTGCGGAGGTCGTCGCCGGTGATGTGGGCGACGCGGGCGGCGAGGCCTTGTTGGGCGGCGGAGGCGCGTATCGCGTCGGCGAGCCCGGCCGGGTTGAGCCCGCCCGCGTTGCTGACGATCCGTACGCCGCGCTCCTTGGCGAGCGCGAGGGTGTCGTCGAGCTGGTGGAGGAAGGTGGTGGCGTAGCCGCGCGCCGGGTCCTTCTGGCGCTCCCGGCCGAGGATGAGCATGGTCAGCTCGGCGAGGTAGTCGCCGGTCAGCACGTCGAGGGGGCCGCCGGTGAGCATCTCGCGCATGGCGTCGAGGCGGTCGCCGTAGAAGCCGGAGCAGTTGCCGATGCGGAGGGGTGGCTTCGACGTCATACGCGACCCTCGCCCGTGCGCCCCGGGGCCCGGCCCTTGCCGGGCGGTCCGGCGAAGGCCTGGGCGATGTCCAGCCACCGCTCCGCGTCCGGCCCTTCGGCCCGGACCGCCAGGTCCGCGCGGTGCGCGCGCTGGGTGACGAGCAGGCAGAAGTCCAGCGCGGGGCCGGTGACCCGCTGGGGCGCGTCCTCGGGTCCGTACGTCCACAGCTCCCCGCCGGGGGCGCGCAGTTCGACCCGGAACTCCTCGGCGGGCGGCTCGAGACCGCGCACCGCGTACGCGAAGCCCCGCGCCCGCACGCCGATCCGGGCCACATGCCGCAGCCGGGCGGTGGGCGCGCGGCGGACGCCGAGCGTGTCGGCGATGTCCTGTCCGTGCGCCCAGGTCTCCATCAGCCGGGCGGTCGCCATGGACGCCACGCTCATCGACGGCCCGTACCACGGCAGCCGCGCCCCGGCGGGCTGCCCGGCCAGTACGCGCCGCAGCCGCTCCCGCCCCTCGCGCCAACGCCGCAGCAGCTCCGCGGGCGGCAGCGCCGCGCCGAGTTCGGCGGCCTCGTCCACGAACCTGTCCGGCTCTGCGGCGGCCTTCCGCACCTCGGCCGCGAACCCCGCCGGGTCCGTGGCCGCCTGCGCCGCCCGCTCGTCGGTCCAGGCGAGATGGGCGATCTGATGCGCGATGGTCCAGCCCGCGGCGGGCGTCGGCGCGGCCCACGCCTCCTCCGCGAGCCCGGCCACCAGGCCGTCCAACTCCTCGCCCTCGGCGAGCAAATCGCCGAGCACGACCTCCGTATCGGACACGCTGCGCTCCCGTCGTGTGGGGTCCCTGTCGTGCGTCCCGGGAAGGGAGCGTGGCAGCGCGGCGAGAAACAATCAAGCGCGCTTGCATGATTTTGCCGCCCGGTCCCGTCCGGCCCAGCGGGACAGAAGGTCCTTACGGGCGCGTCGGCCAGATCATCGCCTGGGCGACGATGACGCGCTCACCGTTGAAGGTGACGGCAGGGCCTTCGTGCAGTTCGTAGCCGAGAGCGATCGCTTCGCTCACGCGTCGGCAGAACGTGGCGTCGTCCGGTCCGGTCAGGACGCGGTAGACGGGCAGCCCGTCTGGTGGTGTGTTCATGAGGAAGAGAATCCCAGACGGCCCCGGCCCCACGGCTCAGTCGGAACCGCTGCCGGTGAGCGATGGTTCATCGGCGTGGACGGCGGCCACCACTCTGCCTCCCGTGCTGCGGGCGCGCCCGGCCAGCAGGGCGATCAGCAGGGGCGGCAGGAGCAGCAGCCCGAAGGCGGCCCCGTAACCGGCCATCGTGGAGGCGCCCATCGCCACGCAGGTGTTGAGCGTGGCGAAGGCCAGGGCCATCACTGTGACCTGGCCGAGGTTCTGGCTGGTCTGCATCGCGCCGCTGGTGTGGCCCAGCCGACCTGCCGCCCACCACCCCTCCCAGCAGACTCGCCGTCACAAAGCACCCCGCGACCACGGGGAACAGCGACACCCCGTCCAGGTCCCGGGCCGCGGTCGGCAGGGTCGGCACCACGGCGAGCGCGGCGAACCCGGTCAGGAACATCACCGCCGCGAAGCTCGCGGTGGCGGCCGCGTACGTCCGGGAGAACAGCCCCCGCGCCTTCGAAGCCTTCGAACCTTCGGTCACGAGCGCGCAAGCTAATTGGTATGCACCAAGCCGTGCCACTGGTTTTCGCGAGTGACCAGGCGGCACTTGACGGGTTTAACCACGGGTAGAGGCTCACCGTGTCAAGGCCAGAGGGGAGCTCGGCATGCCCGACAACGGTCAGGACCACCTCGGCGTGTGGTTGTGCGACATCCGGAAGCGTCGACGGCTGAAACAGCGAGGCCTGTCGGATGCCAGGGCTACGGCCACTTCTTCTCGATGCGGTCTTCGTAGACGGCGTAGATGGCGGCTTCGCCCCGGGCTACGGCTCGGTAAATGGCCACCTGTTGGCTGTGGAACCGGTGCACCTTGTCCGCAATCAGCAGGTCCTTCTTTGCTCAGGTAGAACAAGGGGTTGCCACCGTCGTCAAGAGCACCGCGCTCATGCGCGCGGTACCGGATCCTCTCGTCCTGGGTCAGCAGAGCCCACCCATTGGCCAGCCCGCAAGCGATCCACTCCTCGTCCGGGACATGCTGCCCGTCATCGGCGTACACCTCGCCGAGATGGCGCACGGACCACCCGGCCTCCCGCAGCAGCGCGACGGTACGGCGCCCCAAGGAGCGGTCGGCAAGGAACTCAGGCGGCTCGTCGGCGGGTTGTCCGGCAGATCGCTTCGACCTGCTCACGCGTCAGCCCGTACTCGTCCGCGACGGTCTCCAGCGACTCCCCGGCCTCCCACAGACCGACGATCGCCTCCACCTGGACCTTGTTCTCGGCGACGACCGGCGCGCCCCAGCCGAACCGCGGATCGATGATCACCGGGGCGACGTCCGGATACTGGCGCAGGCGTAGTCGGTAGGGGTACTGATCGCCGCTCTCCCATGCGATGTAACGCAGGTAGTCGGTGATCACCTCTCTGATGGGCCGCTGACCGTCGCGGGCGCGAGCCAGATCGCCATCCGCGTACTCCACGAAGATGTCCACGCCATCGGTGGCGATTCGCCGGGTGGCCAGCCCGTACTCGTCGCCGAACGCCAAGCGGACGGCTTCCGCCGCCTCCCTGATCTTGGACATGCTCAGACAGTCGCGCAGCGAGCGGAGCACATACGCCTCGACGATCGCCACGAACGGGATCGACGGCCAGCCGCGCTTGACCGGCTGGACGCCGTGCACGAGCGGGGATCCGGCGGCGCTCTCGCGGTGCAGCCAGCGCTGGAGCGTACGGTCGGGAATGTCCAAGTGCCGGGCGGCGTCCTGGACGCTCAGAAGCGGGTCGCTGAAGCGGTCCACCATCGCCGGAACCCTCCCGTTTCGGACCATTTTTGAGCACAGCGTTTGTCCACCCCCACGGTATGCCGAGCCCCGCAGGCTTAACGAGAGCGGGTGCGCCCAGGCATCACGGTCAGGCCGCAAATCACCCGAACGAGACCTTCCGGCCGGCGCGGTGGGCCGCCTCAGCTCCCGTGTCAGCCTTGGATCTCCCGCCCCAGCGCCTCGATCGCTGCGGCCGTCTCCGGGTCCGGGTCGCCGACGGTCATGCGGGAGGTGCCGGCGGAGAGCCCGCGGGTGTGCTGGGCGTGCTTGATACGGCCGATGCTGGGGCCAAGGAGGTCGACCGTGCGGTCGACGCGGTCCTGGAGGGCGGGCAGGTCGTCGGCGCCGGAGGCCAGTGCGGCGGCCAGGGCGAGGAAGGGCTCGGGGAAGGCGGCCGAGCAGCCGGAGACGGCACCGGCGCCGCCGGCGGCGAGGACGTCGGCGAGGCGGCGGTCGTTGCCGGAGTAGACCTCGAAGTCGTCGGGGAGTTCGGCGCGGTAGGCCGCGACCTCGGTGGAGGGCGCGCCGCTCAGCTTGACGCCGGTCAGGCCGCAGGAGGCGGCCAGCTTGCCGAAGAGGACCGGATCGACCGTCAGGCCGCTGCGCTCGGGGAAGAGATACGCGTACAGCTGGGCGGTGGGGGCGGCCTCCCGGATGCGGCCGAAGTACGCGAGGAGTTCGTCGGCGCTCGCGGGGAGGTAGTACGGGGTCAGCGCGGCCAGCCGGCGGGCGCCGGCCGCCACGGCCGCGCGGGCCAGCCGGGCGGCGCCGTGGGCGTCGGGGGCGCCGATGTGGGCGATGACGCCGTCGGCGCCTGCTTCCGCGAGGGCGGTCTCGGTCAGCAGCATGCGCTCGCCCTCGCTGAGGGCGGGGAACTCACCGGTTGTGCCCGCGACGAGCAGCTGTCCGGTGGTGCGGGCGGCGAACGCGTACTGGGCGCGGGCGGCGGGCAGGTCGAGGTCGCCATCCGCGGTGAACGGGGTGGTCAGGGCGGTGACGACGGTGCGCTGAGCGGTCATGGTCCGGTTCCTTTCCTCGGCGGTGCGGGTGGGGGCGTGGCGCGGAGCGTCAAGGCCGCCCCGGGTCACGCTCACGGGTAACCGTTATCGGTTAACCGTTGACATGATCTTAAGGGGTGGCGAAAACTCTTGGCGTCCCCACACCCTGGATGACCTCTGGAGCCGCCCGCCATGCCCGACGACCACCTCGTGACCCTGTATCACCTCAATGACCTGGGCCCCGATGAGCTGCGGCGGCTGCTGCCCGGCCACCCGGACCTGCGCATCACCGAGATCGGCCCCGACGAGGACCCGCACGACCACCGGGCGGCGCTCGCCGACGCGACGGTCGTCCTCGCCCCGCTGGAGAAGGAGCGCCGCATCACCGCGGAGCTGCTGGCTCAGATGAGGCGGTGCCGCCTCGTGCAGTCCGTGGCCGTCGGCTTCGACGGGGTCGACCACCGCGCCGCGGCCGAGCTGGGCATCCCGGTCGCCAACCTCCCCGGGTTCAACGCCGACGCCGTCGCCGACTGGGCGGTCGGCGCGCTGCTGTATCTGGTGCGGCACTACGCGGCCGGGCACGCCCGGATCGCCGGGGGCGGCTGGGGCCCCGAGGGGCTGCGCGGGCGCGATCTGGCCGCGCTGACCGTGGGCATCGCCGGGTTCGGCACCATCGGCCGGGCCGTCGCGCGGCGCCTCGACGCGTTCGGCAGCCGTGTGCTGGTGCATGACCCCGTGCCGTCCGAGCCGGAGCGCGAGTACGTGCCCCTGGACGAACTCGCCGCCCGCTCCGATGTGCTGACCCTGCACATGCCGCTGAACGACGCCACCCGCGGCCTCGTCGGCGACGCCCTGCTGACCCGTATGCACCAGGGCTCGTACGTGATCAACGCAGGGCGCGGCGGGGTCCTCGACGAGGACGCGCTCGTACGGGCCCTGGACAGCGGGCAGTTGGCCGGGGCCGCGCTCGACGTGTTCGCCGAGGAGCCGCTGCCCGCCGGCTCCCCGCTGCGCGGCCGGTCCGACGTGCTGCTCACCCCGCACACCGCGGGCGTCACCCACGAGGCGTACCACGCGATCAGGGCGCGGCTGGTCGAGAGCCTGGACCGGGTGCTGTCGGGCCAGGCGCCCCGCAACGTCGTCAACGGCGTCATCGTCAACCACGCCCAGCCCGCCCCGGCCAGGTGAGCACGCGGTAGATGTGCGTGCGTCAGGGCAGCCGCTCGGCCAGGACCTCCGCGAGGTGGCGGGCCCGGCGCCCTGCCAGCTGGTCGAGCTGCGTACGGCAGGAGAAGCCGTCCGCGAGGACTTCGGCGGCGGGGTCGGCGCCGCGTACGGACGGCAGCAGTTGCTCTTCCGCGCAGGCGACGGAGACGTCGTAATGCCCCCGCTCGAAGCCGAAGTTGCCGGCCAGCCCGCAGCACCCGCCGCTCAGCTCGCCCGTCAGGCCCGCGCGGGCGCGCAGTCGGCGCTCCGCCGCGTCGCCGAGGACCGCGTGCTGGTGGCAGTGGGTCTGCCCGACGGCCGGGCGGTCGATCTTCGGGGGCCGCCAGTCGGGGGCGTGGTCCTCCAGCGCCTGGGCGAAGGTGGTGACGGAGTCGGCGAGGCGGGCGGCGCGGGGGTCGGCGGTGCCGAGGAGTTCGGGCAGATCGGTGCGGAGCGCGGCGGCGCAGCTGGGCTCCAGGCCGACCACGGGCAGCCCGGCGTCCAGGGCCGGGGCCATGACGTCCAGGGTGCGCCGCATGACGGACCGGGCCCGGTCGAGCTGCCCCGTCGACACCCAGGTCAGCCCGCAGCACACCGGCCCCGGCGGCACGACCACCCGCAGCCCGGCCGCCTCCAGCACCCGCACCGCGGCCTGCCCGACGGACGGGGAGAGGTAGTTGGTGAAGGTGTCGGGCCACAGCACGACGGTGGGGGTCTGTGCGCGGCCGCCGGCCCGCGCCGCCTCGCCCGCCCACGGGCGGGCCGCCCCCGCGGCGGGCTGCCCCGGCGCGGACGCGCCACCGCCGCCCGGCCCGGCGCCCGGGCCGCCCCGCTCGTCGCTGCCGCCCCGCGCAGCGGCCCGCGCCCGCCTGCGCCACCAGCGGGTGAAGGGCTCCGGGGCCAGCTCGGGGATGTCGCGTTCCGGCGCGATGCCGCCGACTCGCTTCGCGAGCGCGGCCAGCGGCGCCACGCCCGCCAGCGCGTTGGCGACCGGCGCCGCCCGGAGCGCGGCGGCGGCCCGGAGCCAGACCGGCAGCCGGCCCATCGAGTAGTGCGCGGCGGGCCGCAGCCGGCCCTCGTAGTGGTGGTGCAGGAACTCCGCCTTGTACGTGGCCATGTCCACCCCGACCGGGCAGTCGCTGCGGCACCCCTTGCACGACAGGCACAGGTCGAGCGCTCCGCGCACCTCCTCCGAGCGCCAGCCGTCGCGCACGACCTCGCCCGCGAGCATCTCGTGCAGCAGGCGGGCGCGGCCGCGCGTGGAGTGCTGTTCGTCGCCGGTGGCGCGGTACGAGGGGCACATCACGGCCGCGCCGGAGACGGACTCGTTGCGGCACTTGGCGACGCCCACGCAGCGCCGCACCGCCGCCGCGAAGTCGCCGTTGTCGTGCGGATAGCCGAACTCCACGTCCACCGGGCGGCTGGGCAGCACGGCGAAGCGCAGGTTCTCCTCCATGCGCTGCGGGCGGGCGAGGGCGCCGGGGTTGAGGCCGCCCGCCGGGTCCCACAGGTCCTTGAAGCGGGAGAAGAGCCCGACCATCTCGTCGCCGTACATCCTGGGCAGCAGTTCGGCGCGCGCCAGGCCGTCGCCGTGTTCGCCGGAGAGCGAGCCGCCGTGGGCGACGACGAGGTCGGCGAGGTCGGTGGAGAAGCCGCGGAAGACCCGGATCCCGGCCTCGGTGAGCAGGTCGAAGTCGATGCGTACGTGGATGCAGCCGTCGCCGAAGTGCCCGTACGGCGTGCCGCGCAGCCCGTGCTGGGCCATCAGCGCGCGGAAGTCGCGCAGATACGCGCCGAGTCGGGCGGGCGGCACGGCGCAGTCCTCCCAGCCGGGCCAGGCCTCGCTGCCGTCGGGCATGCGCGTGGCGGTGCCGGAGGCGTCCTCGCGGATCCGCCACAGGGCGCGCTGCCCGGCCGGGTCGGCGACGACGGTGTGGTCGGTGGTGGCGTCGGCGGCCGCACGGGCCAGGGCCTCGGCGCGGGCCAGGGCCTCCGCCCGGGTCTCGCCGCCGACCTCGGCGAACAGCCAGGCGCCGCCCCCCGGCAGCCCGGTCGCCCCCGCGACCAGGTCGGCGGCCATGCCCTCGACGGTGAGCGGGCCGTGGGGCAGCAGGGTGTGGGCGGCCTCGGCGGCGGCGCTCTCGTCGGGGTAGCCGAGGACGGCGAGCGCGCGGGCGGCGGGGGCGTCCACGAGGCGTACGGTCGCCTCGGTCAGCACGCCCAGGGTGCCCTCGCTGCCGGTGAGCGCGCGGGCCACATCGGCGCCCTTCTCGGGCAGCAGCGCGTCCAGGGCGTAGCCGGAGATGCGGCGGGGCAGTTCGGGGAAGCCGGTGCGCAGCAGGGCGAGGTTGGCGTCGACCAGGGCGCGCAAGGCCTCCCGCAGCCGTGGGGGCAGCCCGTCCAGGCCGCGCCCGGCGCGCAGCCGTTCGCCGCCGTACGTCACGACGTCCAGCTCCCGTACGTTGTCGGCGGTGGTGCCCCAGGCGACCGAGTGGGAGCCGCACGAGTTGTTGCCGATCATGCCGCCGAGGGTGCAGCGGCTGTGGGTGGACGGGTCGGGGCCGAAGGTCAGCCCATGGGCACCGGCCGCCGCCCGTAGGTCGTCGAGGATCACACCGGGCTGGACGACGGCGGTGCGCGCGTCCGGGTCGAGGGAGACGATGGACCGCATGTGGCGGGTGAAGTCGAGGACGACGCCGACCCCGGTGGCCTGTCCGGCGATCGATGTGCCGGCCCCGCGCGCCACCACGGGCACCGCGCGCTCGCGGCACACGGCGAGCGCGGCGGCGACGTCGTCGGCGTCGCGCGGCGCGACGACCCCGGCGGGCACCCGGCGGTAGTTCGACGCGTCCATCGTCATCAGCGCGCGGCTCGTCGTGTCGAAGGAGACCTCGCCGCGCACGGCCCGGCGCAGGGCCCGCTCCAGGTCTTGTGCTTCGCCTGTCTTGTCTGCTCCGCCTGCTCCGTCTGCCTCGTGATCAACCATGTTTCCCATGGTCCCCGGCGAGGGCCCGGATGAGAATGTCGAGTTCCGTTTCAAAGACCTGGTCGTGTGTCACGGCGCGCAGATGGGGCGCCAGCGCGGCGAGCCGGGGGGCGTCGGCGCGCCGCTCGGCCGCGTCGAGGAGCGCGGCGTTGCGCCGGGGCGTGGTCGGGTCACCCTGGGCGGCCTCCCGGTGGGCGCGGCCGAGAACGAGGTCGATGAAGACGAGGTAGTAGCGGGCGGTGGTCGGCTCGTCGTGGCCCGCCTCGGAGAGGGTCTCGACGATCGTCTCGGCGAGGCGCAGCCCGCCGGGGCCGTGGTTGCCGCGGATCACGATGAGTTCGGCGAGCCCGGGGTAGGCGGTGAGCCGCCGGTGCATGCCGTGCGCGAGGTGGCGCAGCCGTTGCTGCCAGGGGCCGTTTCGGGCCTCGTCGGGGATCACCTCGGACTCGGCCACGGCGTCGGCGACCAGGCCGAGCAGCGCGTCCTTGTCGGGGATGTGCCGGTACAGCGCCATCCGCGAGGCGCCCACCTCGGCCGCCAGCCGCCGGATGGTCAGCGCGGCCATGCCCTCCCTGCGGGCCAGGGCGACCGCCGTCTCGACGATGTGCGCCCGGTCCAGGCTGCCCCAGGCGCGCCGCTCCCCCGCACCTGAACCATCTTCCAAGGCTTGCGTGTTCACGTGCCGAACCGTACCGGGCAACAACTTGCGGACAGTGTCCGCAAGTTCCTAAGGTATGCCTCACCTAACTACCTCCGGAGGTGGGGCGATGCTGGTGCTCGGATTACTACGTGGCCGCCGCGGCACGGCCGAAGGGGGCACTGGGCCGAGCCTCGTCGTTCCCGCCGTGCTGACGGCGGCGCTCGCGGCGAGCATGGCGCAGACGATCGTGATCTCGGCCCTTCCGGCGTTCGGCCGCTCCCTGCATGTCTCCGGCGCCGCCACCACCTGGCTGCTGACCTCCTTCATGCTGGCCAGTGCCGTCACCACCCCGATCGCGGGCCGGCTCGGCGATCTGTTCGGCTACCGCCGGGTGCTGCTGGCCTGCCTCGGCTGCTTCACCGCCGGCACGCTGCTCTGCGCGCTCGGCGCCGAGGCGGGCTCGCTGCCGCTGCTGCTGGCCGGGCGCGCGGTCTCAGGCGTCTCGGGCGGGGTGTTCCCGCTGGCGTTCGGCCTGGTCCGGACGGCCGTGGAGCCGCATCGCGCCCGGGGCGTGATCGCCATGCTGTCGGCGATGTTCGGGGTCGGCGGCGCGGCGGGGATGGTGCTGTCGGGCCCGATGTCCGGCGCGTTCGGCACGGCCTGGCTGTTCTGGCCGCTGCTCGTCCTGGCCGGCGCCGCCCTGGCGCTGGCCCGGCGGCTGCCGCCCGGTGCGGCGCCCCCCGGCGGGCGGGTCGACCTGGCCGGCGCGGCGCTGCTGGGGAGCACGCTGGTCTGTCTGCTGCTGGGCATCGGCCAGGGCGCGGCGTGGGGCTGGGGCTCGCCCCGGGTGATCGGCCTGCTGTTGGGCGCGGCGGCCGCGCTCGCCGCCTTCGGCACCGTCGAATCGCGGGTCGACGCGCCGCTGGTCGATCCGCGCGTGCTGCGCCGCAGGCCGGTGGCGGCCACGAATGTGGTGACGTTCATCGTGGGCGCGGCCATGTTCGGCGTCATCACGCTCGTCCCCCGGTTCGTCCAGACGCCGCCCTCGGCCGGGTACGGCTTCGCGGCCTCGGCGGGCGAGGCCGGTCTGGTGCTGGTCCCGGTCGCGGTCGTGATGCTGGCGGTCAGCCCGCTCACCACCCGGCTGCGGGACCGGTTCGGGGCCCGGGCGCCGCTGCGCCTGGGCGTGGCGTGCGGCGGGCTCGCGTTCGCGCTCCTGGCCGTGGCGCACGCCCATATGTGGCAGTTCCACGCCGCGGGGGTGCTCATCGGCGCCGGGTACGGGCTGTCGTTCGCCGCGCTGGGGACGCTGGTCGTCGACACGGCGGGGCCCGCGGACATCGGGGTGGCCAGCGGCGTCAACACGATCGCGCGCACCGTCGGGGGTGCGGTGGGCGCCCAGATGGCGGCCGCGGTCCTCGACGCCGCGGGCCCCGCCGGCGCCCCCGGTTTCCCCGCCGAATCCGGCTACACCAGCGCTTTCGCCGTCTTCGCGCTGGTGGCCTGCGGCGCGCTCGCCGCCTCGTGGGCCATCCCGGAGAAGAGACGCCGTGTCTCATCCGGTGGACACCGGGGCAGGCCGCGCATACCGACGGATTAGGCTTCCCCCGTGGCTGAGATCCAGATTCCCGCTGACATCAAGCCCGCCGACGGTCGCTTCGGCTCGGGCCCCTCCAAGGTGCGCACCGAGGCGCTCAGCGCCCTGGCCGCCACCGGCAGCTCTCTGCTGGGCACCTCGCACCGCCAGGCCCCGGTCAAGAACCTGGTCGGCAAGGTGCGCGAGGGCGTGCGCGAGCTGTTCCGGCTCCCCGAGGGCTACGAGGTGATCCTGGGCAACGGCGGCTCCACCGCCTTCTGGGACATCGCGACGCACGGCCTGATCGAGGCCAAGTCGCAGCACCTGTCGTTCGGCGAGTTCTCCTCCAAGTTCGCCAAGGCCGCGAAGCTCGCGCCGTGGCTGGAGGAGCCGACCGTGATCTCCTCCGACCCGGGTACGCACCCGCTGCCGCAGGCGGAGGAGGGCGTGGACGTCTACGCCCTCACCCACAACGAGACCTCGACCGGTGTCGCCATGCCCCTGGAGCGGGTGGCGGGCGCCGACGAGGGCGCGCTGGTGCTGGTGGACGCGACCTCGGGCGCTGGCGGCCTGCCCGTCGACATCGCCCAGACGGACGTCTACTACTTCGCGCCGCAGAAGTCCTTCGCCGCGGACGGCGGCCTGTGGGTCGCGGCCTTCTCCCCCGCCGCGCTGGAGCGCGCCGCGCGCGTGCACGCCTCGGGCCGGCACATCCCGGAGTTCTTCTCGCTGCCGACGGCGATCGACAACTCCCTGAAGAACCAGACGTACAACACCCCGGCGCTCGCGACGCTCTTCCTGCTCAACGACCAGCTGGAGTGGATCAACGGGCAGGGCGGCCTGGACTGGGCCGTGCAGCGCACCGCGGCCTCCTCGAGCGCGCTGTACGGCTGGGCGGAGGAGTCGAAGTTCGCCACGCCGTTCGTCACCGACCCGGCCAAGCGGTCGCAGGTCGTCGGGACGATCGACTTCAACGAGGACATCGACGCCGCCGCCATCGCCAAGGCGCTGCGGGCCAACGGCATCGTGGACACCGAGCCGTACCGCAAGCTGGGCCGCAACCAGCTGCGGGTCGCCATGTTCCCGGCCGTCGAGCCGTCCGACGTGCAGGCGCTGACCGCCTGCGTGGACTACGTCATCGAGCACCTCTGACATCCGGACAACCCCGGAAGGGGCCCGCGGCCGATTCGGCCGCGGGCCCCTTCCGCGTATGGGCCGGTTGTACGGGGGGTCAGCTGCTCAGCCGCTGGAAGCGCCGTACGGCCAGCGGCAGGAACACCGCCGTGAGGGCGACCGGCCAGACCACCGCCATCAGCATCGCGTGCTCCTCCACCCAGCCGCCCCCGCCCGGGACCGGGTTGCCGAACAGATCGCGGATCGCGTTGGCCGTCGACGAGACGGGGTTCCACAGCGCGATCGCCGCCAGCCAGTCCGGCATCATCGCGGGCGGGGTGAAGACGCTGGAGATCATCCCGAGGGGGAAGGCGACCGCGAAGAGATTCCCCGCGGCCTCCTGATTGGGCATCAGCAGCCCCAGACACACCCCGACCCAGATCAGCGCGGACCGCAGCAGGATCAGCAGCGCGAAGGCGCTCAGCGTCTCCAGCAGATTGCCGTCGGGCCGCCAGCCGACGGCCAGGGCGATCGTCGCGAGCACCGCGAGATCCACGGCGGCGCCGATGACATCGGCGATGCCCCGGCCGCTGACCACCGCGGAGGGCGCCATCGGCATGGAGCGATAGCGGTCCATGACGCCCCTCTCCTTGGTGGCGGCGACCACCACGGCAGTGCCCATGAAGCCGTTGGCCATGGTCATCGCGAACATGCCGGGCAGCGCGTAGTCCTCGTAGTCGGCCCCGCCGCCCACCTCCATCGCACTGCCGAAGACATAGACGAAGAGCAGCACGAACATCACGGGCGTGCCGAGCTGCCAGGCGATGGCGGAGGGATAGCGGAGACGGCTGATGAAGTCGGTCCGCACGATGGTCAGACAGTCCGCGACCGCCCAGTAGACCCGCCGCTCCGGCCCGTCCACGACCGCCTTGACCTCTGCTGCGGTGCTCATGCGCCCTCCTCCCGCTCAGTCCCGGCGCGCCGGGGCGCGCGGGCTTCCCTCGTCGCTGCCCGCTCCTCCGTCACCACGCGGCTCATGCGGCCACCTCCACCCTCTTGTCAGCCTTCGGCTCGTCGTCCGTGCGATGTCCGGTCAGCCGCAGGAAGACCTCGTCCAGGGTCGGGCGGCGCAGCCCGATGTCCTCGACGGCCACGCCCCGCTCCTGGAGCGCCCGGGCGACCTCGGTCAGCGCCGTGACCCGGTCGCGCACCGGGGCCGTCACCCGGCGGTCCTCCCGGTCGGCCCGCGGCTCGGCGGGCCGCTCGCCCGTACCCCCGACCCCGACCGCGGCCCGGTCCATGACCCGCGCCACGGCCTCGACGGCGGCCGGCAGGTCGGCGGTCTCCCGCACCACCACCTCGATCCGGTCCCCGCCGATCGCCCGCTTGAGCTCGGCGGGCGTGTCGTCGGCGATCTTCCGCCCCCGGTCGATCACGGCGACGCGGTCCGCGAGCTGATCGGCCTCGTCCAGGTACTGCGTGGTCAGCAGCACGGTCGTACCGCCCGCGACCAGCGAGCGGACCGCCTCCCACACCTCGTTGCGGCCGCGCGGGTCGAGCCCGGTCGTCGGCTCGTCGAGGAACAGCACCTGCGGGGCGAGGATCATGCTCGCGGCCAGGTCGAGCCGGCGCCGCATGCCGCCGCTGTACTCCTTGGAAACCGTGTCGGCGGCCTCGGTCAGCCCGAACGCGCTCAGCAGTTCGTCGGCCCGCCGGGCGGCCCGCGCCTTGTCCAGGTGGAAGAGGCGGCCGAACATCACCAGGTTCTGCCGCCCGCTCAGCGGCTCGGCCAGCGCCGGGTACTGGCCGGTCAGCCCGATCCGGCGGCGCACCTGGCGGGGCTGCTCCGTCACATCGAATCCGGCGACGGTCGCCCGGCCGCCGCTCGGCCGGGCCAGCGTGGACAGGATCCGCACCGCCGTCGTCTTGCCCGCGCCGTTGGGGCCGAGCAACCCCTGGACGGTGCCGCGGCCGACGGCCAGGTCGAAGCCGTCGAGCGCGCACTTTTGTCCGTATCGCTTGCACAGTCCTTCGGTGAGGACCGCCCATCGCGCCGTGTCCACAAGAAACCCCCAGGTCGTTCGGCGCCCATCAGGTCACTGGGTACAGCGTACCCAATAGCGGGTACACCGTACTCAGTTTTTGGTCGTGGCGTTAGGATGAGGACGCGATGACGACCACCGAACACAGCGGCAGCGGAGACATCTCCCGCAGCCTCGAGCTCATGTGGGGCACCGGCGAGCGGCCCAGCCGCGGCCCCAAACCCGGGCTGACCCTGGAGCGGATCGTGACGGCCGCCATCGCCATCGCCGACGCGGAAGGGCTCGCCGCGGTCTCCATGCGGCGGCTGTCGGCCGAACTGGGCACCGGCACCATGTCGCTGTACCGGTACATCCCCGGCAAGGCCGAGCTACTGGACCTGATGCTGGATCAGGTCCAGTCCTTCGACCCCACCGTCCACGACCTGGAGCTGGGCTGGCGGGAGACGATGGAGATGGTGGCGCGCGGCGCCTGGCAGCTGTACGAGCGCCACCCCTGGCTGCTCCAGGTCGACCAGGCGCGCCCCGTCCTCGGGCCGAACGCCATGGCGGGGCTGGAGTTCGCGCTGCGCGGCCTCGACGGCCTCGGCCTCACCGACCGCGAGCGGGTCCATGTCATCGTGACCGTCGACGGGTTCGCCACCGGCGTCGCCCGCACCCATCTGAACTCGACGATGGCCGAGAAGCGCACGGGCGTCAGCGACGAGGAGTTCTGGAAGGCGCACGGGCCCGCGATGGAGAAGGCGCTCGCCAGCGGCCGGTTCCCGATGCAGGCGGCGCTCGACGAGGACGCCTTCAAGGGGCCGGACACGGATGTCCGCGAATTCGGCCTGAAGAGGCTGCTGGACGGCATCGGCGCGTTCATCGAGACCCGCGCCGGCGACGCCGCCGAACAGTAGCCCCGGGGCAGTGACTCCGGAGCCCCTCAGCGCCGCCGGCGGAAGAGCGAGCGCAGGCCGAAGAACAGGGCCGCGGCAGCGGCGAACGTCAGCGCCGCCTTGAACAGATTGCCGTCCTTCTCCTTCTCCGACGCCTCACCGCCCGCCGCGGAGTCCCCGCCCCCGTTCTTCTTCTGCTCCTTCGCCGTCGCGTCCGGCAGCAGCTCCCCGCTCAGCTTCACCGCCGTGACCTTGCTGCCCGGCCCCTCCGTGCCGTACATCAGCGTGCCGCCGTCGGTGGTGAAGGTGACCGACTCGCCCTGCCGCTGCAACGGCAGATCCGGCTCCTTGTCGAGCTTCGCCGGCTTTCCGCCGCGCCAGCGGTATTCGGCGACGTTGAAATAGCCGCGGAGCACGAGTCTGCTGGCGTCCGGGGCGAAGGCTCCGTCCGTCACCTCCATGTCGATGTCGGCGACCCGCCGGAAGATGTTGACCCCCGAGGCGGACAGCTTCTCGGGGCCGGCGTACAGGCCGCCGTTGTCCTGGCTCTTGCTCGCGATGTAGGCCCGGCCGGTCCTGGGATCGACCATCATCGCCTCCGCGTTGCGCGGGCCGTCCTCGTATTTCACCGTGAACTGGGTCGCCGTGACCGTGGTGTCGCCGAGCTTCTTCGGCTCGGGGAAGCGGTAGATCCACACATGCGGCCAGGTCCCGCCCAGGTTGTCGCCGATGTCGGCGACATAGACGGCGCCGTCCGGCCCGATCGAGATGGCCTCCACATCGCGCGGGCTGCCGATGCCGCGCAGGGTGACGGTCGCGACCGTGCGCCCGGTCCTGCTGTCGACGGCGTAGACGTACGGGCCGTCGTCGCTGTCGTTGTGCGTCCAGTAGACGCCCGGGTGAAGACGGCTGGCCGCCAGGCCGCTGGACTCGGTGATCCGGGAGTCCTCGATCGTGAACGAGGACGGCGACGTGTGGTCGTCGGCGGCGGCCGGGGCGGCGGCGGGCAGAACCGCCAGCGCGGCGGCGCCGAGGACGGACGGAAGCGAACGCATGGGGCCAAGCCTGCCATCCGGACGCGGACCCGAGGGGCGGCAGTCGGCCAGGGGGCGGCCCCAGAGCCGCTACACCGGTCTGATTGACTTCGTCGAGAACGGGCAGATAACGAATGCGGAAGCGCTCGGCGCATCTCGTAAAGAGAATTCATAATCTCCCGATCAGTTGAGCTGATCCGGAGATTAATTTCCGGAAATTTATCGGTCATTGACGGCAAAGCGGACCGCGGCGTTGCATTGAAGAATACGGCCCGCCTACGGTCTTGCCCCATGAGCAATTACGGTGGTTCTTCTTACGCACAAACCGCGCCGCCCGCGCACGGGGGCGCTCCGGCGGACTCCGCGCCGCCCAAGAAGTTCGCGATCTTCGGGATCGTCGGCGCGGTCATCGCCCTTGTCGGCTCGCTGGTGAACTGGGTGGTCTCCGGCATGGAGGGCGCGGACGGCGGCATCAAGGGGATGGACGGCGACGGCGTGATCACGCTGATCGTCTCCGTCGTCGCCGCGCTGGTCCTGGTCGGCGCCATGGTCGCCAAGAAGGCGCCGCTCTACCTGGGCGCCGCGATCCTGTCGCTGGTCACTGCGGTCTTCGCCGTGATCAACATGGCGGACCCGGCTCGTCTGGTCGCCCAGAAGTACATGGACGAGGAGAACGTTTCCGACAGCATGGCCGAGAAGGCCGCGGAAGAGGCCGTGAAGCAGCTCGACATCTCCGCGGGCCCCGGCCTCTACATGGTGCTGATCGGCGCGGCGCTGACCATCGTCTTCGGCGTCCTCGGATTCATGAAGTCCCGCAACAGCCGATAAGAAAAAGAATTCGGCGAAGCATCCGAGAGCCCGCTTTTCGGCCGCACCCCGGCCGAGAATGCGGGCATTCGGATTTTCCGCACCACCTTCCGGAATCGCCCGGCGCTATGATCTCCGCGTGGCCGATATCTATGACCTGATCCTGTCGGTGGATCTCCCCGACACCCTCTCGGACGCCGAGATATCCGAACTCCGCTGGCACCTGGGCCTCGCCCCGCAGCCCGCCGCCCCCCTGTCCCTCGTGACCGACTACGCCGAGCCGCTGATCGGCGACGACGGCCGGCCGGAGGAGGACGAGCAGGGCAACTGGCTGACGGTCTACGAGCCGTACCCCGTCCTCGCCGCCAAGGGCCCCGCCCACCGCGCCGGCGGCGTACTCCTGTCGGCCCTGGAGCCCGGGAACCACGGCGGCTGGGCCCTGACCTCCCGCCAGGAGTTCCACCCCGACGAGTTCGGCAGGCTGGGCGAGCTCCTGGTCTGGCTGCACGAGCGGGCCGTGGACTCCCTCGGCTTCCAGTGCCATCTGCGCTTCTACGAGGAGGACACCTTCGCGCCGGTGTCCGTCACCGAAGGTGAAGTGCACTGGCCCTGAGCTGACCCGGCGGGCCCTTGATTCGAGCGCACTCGAACGGCTTGGCTAGGTGTTCATGGAGTACACGCAGCTCGGACGTACGGGACTCAAGGTCAGCCGGCTGGTCCTCGGCACCATGAACTTCGGCCCGCAGACCGACGAGGCCGACAGCCACGCGATCATGGACGCGGCACTCGACGCGGGCGTCAACTTCTTCGACACCGCCAACGTCTACGGATGGGGCGAGAACAAGGGCCGCACCGAGGAGATCATCGGCAGCTGGTTCGCGCTGGGCGGCGGGCGGCGCGAGAAGACCGTGCTGGCCACCAAGGTCTACGGCAACATGGGCGCCGAAGGCGAGCCCTGGCCCAACGACGACAAGCTCTCCGCGCTCAACATCCGCCGCGCCGTCGACGCCAGCCTCAAGCGGCTGGGCACCGACCACATCGACCTGTACCAGTTCCACCACGTCGACCGCTCGACGCCCTGGGACGAGATCTGGCAGGCCATCGACGTCCTGGTGCAGCAGGGCAAGGTCCTCTACGCCGGCTCCTCCAACCACGCCGGCTGGCACATCGCCCAGGCCAACGAGACCGCGCGCCGCCGTGGCTCGCTGGGGCTGGTCAGCGAGCAGTGCCTGTACAACCTGTTCGAGCGGCGCGCCGAGATGGAGGTCATCCCGGCCGCGCAGGAGTACGGCCTCGGGGTGATCCCCTGGTCGCCGCTGCACGGCGGGCTGCTGGGCGGCGCCCTCCGCAAGGAGCGCGAG
The DNA here is from genome assembly GCF_055569495.1 of Streptomyces sp. NPDC028305. Classification (NCBI taxonomy): domain Bacteria; kingdom Bacillati; phylum Actinomycetota; class Actinomycetes; order Kitasatosporales; family Streptomycetaceae; genus Streptomyces; species Streptomyces sp. NPDC028305. The sequence goes on along the minus strand of NZ_JBVHTN010000010.1, from coordinate 201,884 downwards.
GGCGGCGGTGCGCGCTCCACGTCCGGGCGCAGCGCCGACGTGCTGAAGGACGCCGCGGTGCGGGACAAGGTCCAGCGGTACGAGGACCTGCTCGACAAGCACGATCTGGAGCCCGGCGAGGTGGCCCTGGCGTGGCTGCTGACCCGGCCCGGGGTGACCGGCCCGATCGTCGGCCCGCGCACCGCCGAGCAGCTCACCTCCGCGGTCCGCGCGAGCGAGCTGACGCTCGGCGAGGAGCTGCTGACCGCGCTGGACGAGATCTTCCCGGGTACGGGCCCCTCGCCCGAGGCGTTCGCCTGGTAGGACTCAACGTCACGTCACGCCGTGGCGGCGGCACGGCTCGGGCTCGGCCTCAGCCGAACGCGGCCGCCACGGCGACGACGACGAGTATCAGCACGAGCGCACCGCTCATGATCAGGTTCCTGGTCTTCGGGTCCACGCCTCGAGGGTAACGGGACCGCTCAGCGCCCCAGCGGCCAGGCGGCCACCACCTCGTAGCGGGGGTGCGCGCCCGCGACCCCGGGCGTCGGCGGATGGCTGCGCACCAGGCTGAGCTCGGTCACCGTCCAGGCGCTGCCCTCGAAGTCCTCGAGCCCCGCCACATACGGCCTCAGGTCCGCGCCGCCGCGGCAGCGCGCGAGCGTGAGATGGGCGTGGTAGGGGCGGTGCCGGTCCATGTGGAGGCCGGCCCGCCGGGCCCCGGCCTCGGCGGAGTCGGCCAGGTGGCCCAGGGTCGCCCGGTCGCCCTCGACGCCGGCCCACACCACCTTGTCGGAGAAGCGGCCGCCGCCCGCGAGCCGGACCTCGTGGGGCGGGTGGCGGTGGGCCGCCCGCCCCAGCCGCTCGTGCAGCTCGGGCAGCACGCTCTCGTCGACCCGGCCGAAGAAGGCGAGGGTGAAGTGCCAGCCCGCGCGCTCGGTCCAGCGCAGCCCGTCCGCGCCCGGGAGCCCGCGCAGCGCGGCGACCCGGGCGGCGAGCTCGGCGACGGCCGCCTCGGGGGGCAGCACAGCGGCGAAGAGTCTCACCCGCCCAGTCTCGCGCAGCAACCGCCCGGCCCGCCCGGCCCGCCCGGCGCGCCCGGGGTCAGACCGCCGCGGGCAGCGACGCCTCCTGGCTCTCCGGCGTGCGCGGCACGAAGGCGATGTGCGGGCGCCCCGGCCGCAGATTGACCTTCACCCGCAGTCCGCCCGCCCGTACGAGGACCAGACCGACCACCACCGCGGCCGCCGCGGAGACCAGCCCGCCCGCCGCGAAGCCGACCCGCGGGCCGTAGGTGTCGGTCACCCAGCCCACCAGCGGGCCGCCGACCGGGGTGCCGCCGACGAAGACCATCATGAACAGGCTCATCACTCTGCCGCGCATCGCGGGGTCGGTGGCCAGCTGGACGCTGGAGTTCGCCGTCACGTTGAAGGTCAGGGAGAAGATCCCGATCGGCACCATGAGCGCAGCGAAGAGCCAGAAGGCCGGGGACAGCGCCGCCGCGACCTCCAGCAGGCCGAACATCAGCGCCGCGCCGACCAGCACCCGCTGCCGCGTCGCGGTCCGCCGGGCGGCGAGCAGCGCGCCGGTCACCGAGCCGACCGCTATCAGCGAGTTGAGCAGGCCGTAGGTGCCCGGTCCCGCGTCGAAGACGTCGTCGGCGAAGGCGCTGAGCCAGATCGGGAAGTTGAAGCCGAAGGTGCCGATGAAGCCGACCAGCACGATGGGCCAGATCAGGTCCGGGCGCCCGGCGACATAGCGCAGCCCCTCGCGCAGCTGGCCCTTGCCGCGCGGCGCGCGCTCGACCTTGTGCAGCTCGCCGGGGCGCATCATCAGCAGGCCGATGAGCGGGGCGCCGAACGACAGCCCGTTGAGCAGGAAGGCCCAGCCGCTGCCGACGGCGGTGATCAGCACACCGGCGACCGCGGGGCCCACCAGCCGGGCGGACTGGAAGTTCGCGGAGTTCAGGCTGACCGCGTTGCGCAGGTCCTTCGGGCCGACCATCTCGACCACGAACGCCTGGCGCGTGGGGTTGTCGACGACCGTGACCATGCCGAGCAGGAACGCGATCAGATAGACGTGCCAGACCTGCACCTGGCCGCTGAGCGTGAGCGCGGCGAGCGCGAGCCCGCACAGCCCGAGGGCGCCCTGGGTGAGGATCAGCAGCCGCCGCTTGGGGTAGCGGTCGGCGATGACGCCGCCGTACAGGCCGAAGAGCAGCATCGGGAGGAACTGGAGCGCGGTGGTGATACCGACGGCGGTCGAGGAGCCGGTGAGGCTGAGGACGAGCCAGTCCTGGGCGATACGCGACATCCAGGTGCCCGTGTTGGATATCACGGCACCGGTGGCGAACAGCCGGTAGTTCCGGACCTTCAGGGAACTGAAGGTCCCGCCCCTGGTGCGCCCGGCTGCGGCGTCACCAGTGGGGTCGGTCGCGGGGTCGATATCGGGTGCGGGTGCGGAATCTGCTCCGGGTCCCGTACTCAAAGTGCGTTCGCCTCCTAGGCGGGCTCGTCTTCTCTCACATGTGCGCGAGCTTCTCCAGGACCGGCGCGGCGGCCCGCAGCGCGGCCCACTCCTCCTCGCTCAACCCGCCGACCAGCTCGGCCAGCCATGCGTTCCGCCTGCGGCGGCTCTCTTCGAGCATGGCCTCTGCCCGCTCGGTCGGCGAGACGACTTTCTGCCGCCGGTCCTCGGGGTGCGGCTCCAGCCTGACCAGTCCCTTGGCCTCGAGCAGCGCCACGATGCGGGTCATCGAGGGCGGCTGGACATGCTCCTTGCGGGCCAGCTCACCTGGGGTGGCGGAGCCGCACTGGGCCAGAATGCCCAGCACCGACATCTCGGTAGGGCTGAGCGACTCGTCGACGCGCTGGTGCTTGAGCCGACGGGACAGTCGCATCACGGCGGATCGCAGCGAGTTCACCGCGGCTGTGTCCGCATCGCCATCATGGGACAGATCCGGCATGGTCTTTAGCATAACTCATTACCTCGTCTAATGAAAACCCGCGTTACGGCTCTATTGCATTTTCACCCATACGAGTGAGTCCACTCCGGAAAGTGACGCGACGAGACCTATGTCACGGGGACTCTGACCCGTATGGGATCGAAAGTGCTCAGCCTACGGATGGACGGTGAGCTGCTGGACCGGATCCGGGAGCATGCCGCAAAACGCGGAATGAGCGTCCAGGACTATGTCATCCGGACGCTCATTCGCGAGGACTTCGACGAACGCTTCAAGACCTCCGTCGACGAGACGGAGCGCTTCTACGGCCGGACCACCTGACCCCGGCCGCGCGGCCGGCTCCCCGGCCCGGCCCGCGTGACGGCCTCAGCCGGTTCCGATCGCCTGCTGGATCGGGTCCAGCAGGAAGTAGACGAGGAAGCACAGCCCGACCGCGCTCAGCAGCCACGGCACCTCCCGTGTCCGCTTGGTCGCGATCCGCAGCAGCAGATACGACAGCACGCCGAGGCCGATCCCGTTGGTGATGCTGTAGGTGAACGGCATCGACACCATGGTCAGGAACGCCGGGACCGCGATCGTGAAGTCGCTCCAGTCGATCTCCTTGACGTTCGCGGCCATGATCAGGAAGCCCACGACGACCAGCGCCGGGGTCGCGGCCTGCGACGGGACGACCTTGGCCAGCGGGGTGAAGATCAGCGCGAGCAGGAAGAGCCCGCCGGTCACCACGTTGGCGAAGCCGGTGCGGGCGCCCTCTCCGACCCCCGCCGTGGACTCCACGAAGCAGGTGTTCGCCGAGGCCGAGCCGAAGCCGCCGCCCGCGACCGCCACACCGTCCACCATCAGGATCCGGCCCATCCCCGGCAGCTGGCCCCGCTCGTCCGTGAGCCCGGCCTCCTCGCCGACGCCGATGATCGTGCCCATGGCGTCGAAGAAGCCGGACAGCAGCACGGTGAAGACGAACAGACAGCCGGTGAGAATGCCCACCTCATGGAAGCCGCCGAACAGGCTGATGTGACCGATCAGGCCGAAGTCCGGGGTGGCAACCACCTTGTCCGGCACATTGGGGACGGTCAGCCCCCAGCTCAGGTCCGGGATGTTCGCCACCGCGTTGATCGCCACCGCGACCACCGTCATGGTCGCCATGCCGATCAGGATCGCGCCCCGCGTCTTGCGGACGACCAGCACGAAGGTGAGCGCGAGCCCGAGCACGAAGACCAGCACCGGCCAGCCGTGCAGCCTGCCCGCGACACCCAGGGCCATGGGCACGGAGGTCTCGGCCTTGTCCGGGTTACGGGTGACGAAGCCCGAGTCGACCAGGCCGATCAGGGCGATGAACAGCCCGATGCCGATCGCGATCGCCCGGCGCAACCCGCCCGGGATCGCGTCCATCACCCGCTGCCGCAGCCCGGAGGCGACCAGCAGCATCAGCACCAGGCCCGCGAGGACCACCATGCCCATGGCGTCCGGCCAGCTCATCTTGGGCGCGAGCTGAAGCGAGACCACGGCGTTGATGCCGAGCCCGGCGGCGAGCGCGATCGGGACGTTGCCGATGACCCCCATGAGCAGGGTGGTCAGGCCGGCCATCAGGGCGGTGGCGGTGACGAGCTGGGCGTTGTCCAGATGGTGGTGGTACTTGTCCTCGCCGGCCCCGAGGATGATCGGGTTCAGCACGAGGATGTACGCCATCGCGAAGAAGGTCGCCAGACCGCCGCGGACCTCCCGGGAGATGGAGGACCCCCGCTCACTGATCCGGAAAAACCTGTCCAGGCCGCTCTTGGGGGGTGCCGGAGCCTGCTGCGTGGCGTCGGCCGGCGCGGTGGCCGAGGGGGTCATGAGGTACCTCAAAGGTGCGTGAAGACAACCAACGGGCCATTTTGGATGATCAGACAAGACATTCCAGCCAGACCCGGACCGATTCAGTATGAATACATGAAGTGCAAAAACGCCAATCCCGGATGATCAGTGACGACTGGTGACGGCAAGCGACCGGGCCGGGTGGAGGGACCGCGCTCCCGCCGCCCCCGCACCCGGCCCGTAAGCTGTGCTCATGACGAAGTGGACCCCCAAACACGAGGCCCCGGCGCCCCTTGAGGGCAATGTCGTCGCCACCATCACCGGCGGCACGATCGTGTGGTTCGTCCTCTTCCTGGTCCAGCTGCCCTTCTACAGCTGGTACGCGGACCACGGCCATGCGTGGTGGCTGTGGACCTGCCTGGCCGGCGGCGGCCTCGGACTGATCGGCATCTGGTACGTCCGCGCCCGGGAGGCAGCCATCCGCCGCTCCCGCGAGCCCTGAGCCCGGAGGAACCGCCCTCGCTGTCGGTGACGCAGGTTTCAGTGCCGCCACGGTTCTCTACTGGTGCGACGATTGCTCACCTTCGTATGCCAACTGGCCGGTAATGTGGGCTTCATGACCGGTCATGGTTTTCGAGCGGACCAAATCGATACGAGCAAGCCGCACTCGGCCCGTATGTACGACTACTTCCTCGGCGGGAAGACCCACTACTCCGTCGATGCCCGGGCCGCCGAACAGGTCGAGGCCGTCTGGCCCGACGTCATACCGTGGACCCGCGCCAACCGGTCTTTCATGCACCGCGCCACCCGCTGGCTGGCCACCGAGGCGGGCATCCGCCAGTTCCTGGACATCGGCACCGGCATCCCCACCGAGCCCAATCTGCACCAGGTGGCGCAGCAGGCGGCCCCCGCCTCCCGGGTCGTCTACGCCGACAACGACCCCATCGTCCTGGCCCACGCACAGGCGCTGATGCTGTCCAGCCGTGCAGGGCGCACCGCCTACCTCCACGCCGACGTCACCGCCCCCGAGGCCATCCTCGCCGCCGACGAGCTGCACGCCACGCTGGATCTGGACCAGCCGGTCGCGCTGTCCCTCAACGCGCTCATGCACTTCATCGGCGACGACCAGAAGCCCTACGAAATCGTCGAGCGGCTGCTCGCCCCGCTGGCGCCGGGCAGCTACCTCGTCCTCTCGCACGGCGCGATCGACCCCCGCCCCGGCCTCTCCGACGCGGTCACCGAGCTCTACCGCGCGAGCGGCATCCATGTGCAGGGGCGCACCCTGGAGGAGGTCACGGCCTTCTTCGACGGGCTGGAGCTCGTCGAGCCGGGCGTGGTCATGCCGCACCGCTGGAGGCCCGGGAGCGAGCGGGAGCGGGCCGAGGCGGAGTCGACGGATCTGTGGATCTACGCGGGGGTCGGGCGCAAGGGGTAAGCCGGGGTGCGTCAGTCGAACCAGCGGGCCCGGGCCAGTTCCTCGGTGCGGGTCAGGTCCTCCAGGAGGGCCGCCACCTCGAAGCGGCGCGCCCACTGTCCTGCCGCCCAGGCCAGGCCCGCCGCCACGCCCTCCAGCGTCGAGGCGTGCAGGGTGCCGTCCGCATAGCGCCAGTCCAGTTCGGTGCCGCCCTCTACCAGCAGCTCCTCGTGCTCGACGTACGACAGCGGGGCGCCCGGCAGCAGTTCGCGCACCGCCGCCGGGACCTCGTGCGACTCGCCCTCGGAGACGACCGGGGCCGGGTACGCCTCGCTGAGCCGCCGCACCTGGAACAGCTCCGCCACGTCCGCCGCCCGCGTGGGCCGCACCGGCAGCAGCGCCCGCCCCTCCGCCTCGGCCAGCGGCATCAGGTCCGGCGCGTCCGCGACCAGCGCCTCCCCCGCGTCGACCACGCGCGCCTCGCCGTCGGCCACGGCGCGCAGCTCGTCCGGCAGGGTCACCTGCTCGGGGTCCAGGTCGGCCAGGAGCCCGTAGATGGCGTGCAGCTGGGCGGGGGTCACCGGGCGGTCCTCGTCGGCCAGCCTGGCCAGCAGCTCCGCCGCCCCGCCCGGCTCGTCCAGCAGCGCGGCGACCGAGGTCCGTACGCCCAGCGCCCGCAGCACCTGCTCGTCCTCGAACCCGGCCGCGTCCACCGGCTCGTACAGGCCGACCAGCAGCGGGTCGCCCCCGGCCGCGCGCAGCCCCGCCGGCCGGCGCCCGTCCAGCACCGGGTGGCCGCGCAGCCACCAGGCGGTGTACGAGCGCACGATCTCCGTCGTGCCGTTGGGCAGCAGCACCCGCACCGGCGCGGTGAGCGCGTCGCGCAGCGGCGGCTGCGCCAGCATCGCCAGCGCCCTGGGCCAGGCGTCGTCGTCGACCAGGTCAAGGTCCCGCACGGCGACGATCTCGGTGGCCACCGGCGGCACCGGGGTCTCGGGCAGCCGGTCCAGGACGTCCTCGCACCACACGTCGACCGCGTCCAGCAGGCCCACGTCGTCGGGCTCGGCGAAGTCCCCTTCCCTCGGCTCCAGCTCGTCCGGGTCCAGGACCACATCGGTGGCGCGCACCAGCGTGAAGCCGGCCAGCACGCCGACCGCCGCCAGCGTCTCCTCGCCCCAGCGCTCGGCGAGCTCGGCGTCGCACGCGGCCAGCTCGCCCTCTCGCATCACCTGCTCGAAGGCGCTCCCGGGGAAGACCAGCTCCCCGGCGGGGGCCGGCTCGCCGTCCTCGTCGGGCAGCGCCAGCGCGGCCAGCCACGGCTCGTCGCCGGGCGCCAGCCGGGCCTGCTGGACGAGGCCGAGAACCGTCTCGGCGAGCGTGTCGGGGCCGAGCGCGGCGGCGGGCGCGCCCTCGTCCTCCGCGAACGGGTCGTACTCGTCCTCCGCGTCCAGCGAGTGGGCGACGGCGGCCCGCACCTGAGGGGTGGTCAGCACGGCGCGCGGGGTCGCGGGGGTCGCGCCGAGCTTCTCCAGCAGCGGGTGGGCGGCGTCCGGATGGGCGACCTTCAGGCCAAGACGCGCCAGCGTGCGGTGCCGGTCGTCGCCCGGCTCCTCGCCCTCGCCCGGCAGCGGCAGCAGCACCTGCCGGGGCCCGATGGTCGTACGCCCGTCCGCCAGCGGCACCGGCAGCCCGCTGAGCCGGTCCGGGTCGGTGCCGCCCAGCGAGTCGTACAGCCGCCGCCACCACGCGGGGGCGCGCTCGACGCCCGCGAGCCGGTCGATCACCTCGCCGAGCGGCACCCGCGCCACGCCCAGCACCCGCAGCTCCTGCCGCCGTTCGAGACCGGCGGGCAGCAGCGTGGGGAACAGCTCGGCCAGCACCCCGACCGTCTCGGCGCCCGCGCCCTCCAGGATCTCGGCGTCCCGGGGCCGCAGCGCGTACGGCTCGCTGTCGGAGCCGCCGACCAGGATGTCGTCGTCCCACGGCTCGGCGCCCGGGTTCCCCGGACCGCCCTGCGCGGCGTCCGGGCCCAGCGCGTCCGGCGAGCCCAGCCAGCCCGTCTCCGTCCCGACAGCCCCGGCGCCAGCCTCTTCGCTGCCCGCCGGGGCGGCGGCGCTGGGCAGGAACGGCACGCGCGGCAGCAGCTCCAGGATCCGCCGGCGCAGCTCGCCGTCCAGCTCCCCCCGGCCCAGCGGGCCGGGCACCAGGTCGATCGTCCCGACCCCCACCGGGTGCCAGTCGCGCAGCAGCGCCGCGTACGCCTCGGCTGCCCGCTCCACCAGGAAGTCCGTCAGCGGCCCCGGGGCGGTGTGGCGGCGGGTGGGCTCCAGCGGGAAGGAGGCGATGAGCAGCGCGGGCACGCCCAGGGGCTCGTCCGTCGGCGTCGGCGCGTGCACCACCGGGGCCGTGTCCGGCCGCGCCGGGGCGCCCTCGGCGTCCACCGGCACCGCCCAGGTCACCGACCACACCGGCCGCAGCCGCTCCTCCACCGGGCGGTCGGCGAGCAGCGCGGCGTCCAGCGGGCCGCCCGCGGTCTCGGTCCGCCACCTGCGGACCCCCGCACGGCTGTCCTCGACGACCGTGTACGGACCCGCCCCCTCTGCCCGCGTCTGCCGCAGCGTCCGTACGCCCTCGGGCGTCTCGACCACGACCTCGGCCAGGCCCGGCAGGGTGATCAGCAGCGCGTCGTCGACACCGCCCAGCAGCCGCTCCACCACGTCCTGCGCGGCGCCGTCGCGCAGCGGCAGCACGACCACCGTGTCGTACCCGTCCGGCGCGGTGCCCTCCGCGGGCAGCGGCAGGCGCAGCAGCGGTACGTGCCCGTCGCGGCGGCGCAGCTCGTCCCCGAGGCCGGGGTTCGCCTCCGCCGCGCGCTGCGCCAGCTCCCGCGCCTCCGCCAGCGACCAGCGCACGCCGCCCGAGCGGCCCACGACCGCGGGCTCGTCGCTGACCGCGAGCACCGCCGCGAAGCCGACCCCGAACCGGCCGACGGCGGCGTCCTCCCACCCGGCGGTGTCGCGCTTCGCGGACGCCCGCAGCGTCGACAGCGACTCCACGCCGGCCGCGTCCAGTGGCGCCCCGGTGTTGGCCGCGGCCAGCACGGCGGGCTCGCCGTCCCGCGCCGGGTGCAGGGTCAGCCGCAGCCGGCCGGGCACGCCGGCCCGGGCGGCGGCGTCCGAGGCGTTCTGCGCCAGCTCGACCACGAGGCGATCACGGTGGCCGCCCAGCGCCAGGTCCTCCTCGGCGTTGGCGTCCTCCCGGAACCTCGCGGGAGACGCGGCCCAGGCGTCCAGCACGCCGCGCCGCAGCCGCGCGGTCCCGAACGGATCCGCGTCCTCCGTCGCGCCTCGCACCATCGCCGTGCTGCTCACGTGTCGCCTCCGGGGTCCTGGTCTGGGTCCGAACGGGGAACGCGACCCGCGCCTCAGGGTTCCCCCGCGGCCCGCCTTCCCCACTGCTGTTCGCCGAACGTACCGCCACCTCGCTCCCGATCTCGCGCCGCCCTCCTCACCATCCTGCGCCGCGGGGAGCCGCCGACGAGAGGTGAGGGGGTGGGGGTGCAGGGGTGGTGCCCTGTCGCTTGGGGTCCCCCATGCCGAAGGCCAGGGGAAATATTTGTGGCGCGAAGTTCCCCGCGCTTCCGGGCACCGGCGCCGTACATATGCGGTCCAGGGTGACAGCTCCGTAAGGCCCCGCCCCCGCACCCCGCACGCACAGCAGGCGCACGCACCACAAAGCTCAGGAAGAGCACCTCAGGAGCAGAGCAAGCACCCGCTCAGGAGTGCCCGAGCTCCTCCGCCGGAGTGTCAGCCTCCACCGAGCCCTCGGCCCGCTCCGCGGGCCCCCGCAGCGGCAGCGGCTCGACGACGGTCTCGTCGATCACCGGCAGCGCCGGGCGCGGCGGCTTCGGCATGACGGCGGCCTCGGAGTGCGCCCCACAGCCGTACGACAGGGAGACCACCCGCCCGTCGGCCGGGCTGAACTCGTTCGCGCAGACCCCGAACGCCTGCCGCAGCGACCCCGCGATCGGCACCAGGAAGCCGCAGGTCAGGCAGGACGCGGGGGCGGCCTGCGCCATCGGCGTGCGGGCGCCGAACGCGTCGTCCCAGCGGTCCGCCGCGCCATGCAGCCCGTAGCGGGACAGCACGCGGGCGCGCCGCATGCCCAGCTCCTCGGCGACGGACCCGATGCTGCCGACCGCGGGCGCCGCCTCCTGCGCGGCGGGCGCGCCGGCTGTCACATCGGCGTCCTCCACCGCCGCGAGCTGCTGCATCTCCTCCGAGACGACGGAGTTCGGCAGCGGGGTGTCCTCGCCCGAGTAGCCGGGCTCCAGCCGCATGTCCTCGGCCTCGCTGGGGAGCAGATCGCCCGGGCCCAGGTCGCCGGGGCGCAGCCGCTCGCTCCAGGGCACCCACTCGGGCGCCAGCAGCGCGTCCGGCCCGGGCAGGAGCACCGTCTCGTCGACGGTGACGACCTTCGCGCGGGAGGCCCGGGTGACGGTCACCGCCCAGCGCCAGCCGCGATAGCCCATCTCCTGGCACTCGAAGAGGTGCGTGACGACGCGGTCCGCGTCGGCCACGACGCGCACATGTGCGCCGACCGTGCCGGGGCTGGCGGTCTCGGCGGCCGCCTCGCGCGCGAGTTCGACCGCCTCGGCGCACAGGCGGTCGGGGGTACGGCTTCGCATCGCAGCACTCACAGGATCGATTCTCTCTTCCACGCCGTCGCAGCCGTCTGACGAGTGCGCCAGCCGCACAGCCGGGACGCGGGACCACGGACGGAGCGGACCATGGGGCCGCGTCGACGTCCGCGCCCGATCCTGCCTCGGGCGCACCTTGTACGTCCCATTCTGAGGGATGGCGACTCGGCGCGTGGCCAAGAACGACCGTCGGTGGCGCGTAACGCACGCTACCCTGTCCGGCCCATCCCGCCCCACCCCCGTCCCGGGACAACCTCGGAACAACCTCGCAGGACGACCACCGGAGATCGCCCCAAAAGCCTGGCTGACGTGGCTGTTGAACCAGACGTCGACGGATCACTGACAGATCACTGAAAGGGAAGACTTAGTTCCGGATGGCGGCCGGGGGCCTCACATATCGGCCGCCTTGGCTGCAACATGGTCGGGTGGATGTCGCGAGATTCATCGGTGACGGCCCGATCCGACGGTCAGGCCGTCGGATCGGGCGGGCGCTGCACCTCCCGTTCAGCGCGACCGGCAGGGGCATCCGCCGGGCCACCCACGCGCACGGGGCCGGCGAATCCGGCCTCGGCAAGCTGATCGAACTGCACGCCGTGAACTCCGCGGGCGACATGCTGATCACCGTCGCCCTCGCGTCCACCGTCTTCTTCTCCGTGCCGACCGACCAGGCGCGCGGGCGCGTCGCCCTCTACCTGGCCATCACCATGGCCCCCTTCATCCTCCTCGCCCCCGTCGTCGGCCCGCTGCTCGACCGGCTGCCGCACGGCCGCCGCGCCGCGATGGCCGGCGCCATGCTCACGCGCGCGGTGCTCGCGCTGACGATGGCGGGCGCGGTCGTGGGCGGCGGTCTTGAGCTGTATCCGGCGGCGCTGGGGGTGCTGGTGGCCTCCAAGTCGTACGGCGTGGTGCGCTCCGCCGTCGTGCCCCGCCTGCTGCCGCCCCGCTTCTCACTGGTCAAGGCCAACTCACGGGTCACCCTCGCCGGGCTGCTGGCGACCGGTCTTGCGGCCCCCATCGGGGCCGGGCTGCACCAGATCGGGCCGGGCTGGCCGCTGTACGGGGCGTGCGTGGTGTTCGCCGGGGGCGGCTTCCTCTCGTTCACGCTGCCGTCCAAGGTCGACTCCGCGAAGGGCGAGGGCCGGGTGCGCTTCACCTCCGGCGAGCACCATCTGCACCTGCCGAAGCCCGCGCACCGCGACCCAGAACCCGCCCCCGACCCCGACCCCACCGACACCCCGGCCCCGGACCCCGCCGACGCGGCCGCGCGCTCAGGCGCGAGCGCAGGCGCGGACGCGGACGCGGGCGACAAGGCCACGCGCCGCGTCAGCCTGCGCAAGGTCAGCCCGTCCGTGCTGCACGCCCTCCAGGCCTGCTCCTCGCTGAAGGCTCTGTCCGGCTTTCTGACCCTCTTCCTCGCCTTCCTGCTCCGCGAGCACCCGCTGGGCGGGCTGAGCCCCGAGATCTCGCTCGGCGTGGCCGCGGTCGCGGGGGGCGGCGGCAACGCGCTGGGCACGGCCATCGGCGCCTGGCTGCGGGAGCGCGGACCGGAGCGGATCATCGCGGTGGTGCTGACCTCGGCCCTGGGGGTGATCGTCGCGTCGGCGGCGCTCTACAGCGCGGTCATGGTCGCCGCCGTGGCCGCGACCGCCGGGTTCGCGCTGGCGCTGGCCAAGCAGTCGCTGGACGCGCTGATCCAGCGCGATGTGCCCGAGCGGGTCCGTACCTCCGCCTTCTCCCGCTCGGAGACCACGCTTCAGCTGGCGTGGGTCGTCGGCGGGGCCGTGGGCATCGCCGTCCCGCTCAACGGGGCGCTCGGCATGTCGATCGCCGGGGCGATGATCGCGCTGGGCACGGCGGCGAGCGTACGCGGGCTGCTGGCGGCCGCCCGGCACGGAGCGACACACCCGCGCGTGGCTTGACCGAGACGGCCAGATAGCCTGCCCGCATGACCGCTGCGCTGTTTTCCAGGGGCAAGGGCCGACGGGCCGCCACCGCCGCCTGTGTCGTGTCCCTCGGGCTCGTCGCCCTCTCCGCCTGCGACAAGCCGACCCCGCTGGCGACGGTCACGGTCGGTTCGGAGACCGTGACGACCGAGGCCCCCAAGGGCTGCTACAAGGACGGCGAGGTCGTCGCCAAGTCCGAGAAGCAGGTCACGGCGTGCCTGACCAAGAAGGCCGAGCAGTCGCTGAAGGTCAGCCCCGGCGAGAAGGTGCGGGTCGGCGTGGACCCGAAGATCGCCGAGTCGGGCTGGATCGTGATCAGCGAGGCCCGCGGCGTCGTCAGCGGCCAGTCCAAGAAGACGTACCGCAGTCTCGACAGCGAGACGCTGTTCCAGCAGACGAACCCGCAGACCGGCCAGACCACCACCCTCGACAGCGTGACCCTCGTGATCGTGGAGACCGGCGAGGGCACCGGGATCAAGGGCGCCTGGCCGATCAAGATCACGCGGGACGCCTGACACCCGACGCCTGACACCGACGTCTGACACCGACGCCTGACGGGAGATCCGGGAGCCGCTGATGCGCGTACTCGTCGTGACCGCCGTGCCCGCCGAGCGGGACGCGGTGCTGCGCGGCGCGGGCGCGACGGCGACCGAGGCAACCGAGGTCCCCGTACCCGGCGGACGGACGGCGCACCGCGCCGTCCGCCCCCCGCTCACCGTGGACGCCCTGGCCGCGGGGGTCGGCCCGGCCGCCGCGGCGGCGGCGACCGCCGCCGCCCTGACCGCCGCCGAGCTCGGCGGCGCGCCCTACGGCCTCGTCGTCTCGGCCGGCATCGGCGGCGGCTTCGCCCCCGCGCCGCTGGGCTCCGTCGTCGTCGCCGAGGCGATCGTCGCGGCCGATCTGGGTGCCGAGACCCCCGACGGCTTCGCCGCCGTCACCGAACTCGGCTTCGGGACCGTCGAACACCTCCCCGAGCCCGCGCTCGTACGGGCCGTGGCCGAGGCCACCGGCGCGGTGCGCGGCGCGGTGCTCACCGTGTCGACCGTGACCGGCAGCGCCGGGCGCGCCGCCGAGCTGCTCCGGCGCCATCCGGGCGCCGCCGCCGAGGCGATGGAGGGGTTCGGGGTGGCCGAGGCGGCCGCCGCGCACGGCGTGCCCGTTCTGGAGGTGCGGGCGGTCTCCAACGCCGTCGGCCCGCGCGACCGCGCGGCCTGGCGGATCGGCGGGGCGCTCGACGCCCTGGCGGGCGCCTTCCGCGACCTGACGCCCGCCCTCGCCACTCTGGAAGGGACCCAGCAGATGACCCCCGAGCCGCTCGGTATCGCGTATTCGCCGTGCCCGAACGACACATTCGTCTTCCACGCGTGGGCGCACGGTGGCGTCCCGGACGCACCCCCGATCGATGTCACGTTCGCCGACATCGACATCACCAACGGCATGGCGGAGCGCGGCGAGCTCGATGTGCTGAAGGTGTCGTACGCGGTCCTGCCGTGGATCCTGGACGAGTACGCGCTGGTGCCCTGCGGCGGGGCGCTCGGGCGCGGCTGCGGCCCGCTGGTGCTCACCAAGGAGCCGGGGCGGGCAAAGGACCTGGCGGGCAGGACGGTTGCCGTGCCGAGCGAGCGCTCGACGGCGTATCTGCTCTTCCGGCTGTGGGCGGCCGGCGAGGTGCCGGGCGGGGTGGGCGAGGTCGTCGTGCTCCCGTTCGACCAGATCATGCCCGCCGTGCGGGACGGCCGGGTGGACGCCGGTCTGGTCATCCACGAAGCCCGGTTCACCTATCAGAAGTACGGCCTGCACTGCCTGGCTGACATGGGCGAGCACTGGGAGCGCACCACCGGCCTGCCGATCCCCCTCGGCGCGATCGTCGCGAAGCGGTCGCTGGGCGCCGAGCGGCTGCGGGCCGTCGCCGAGACCATCCGCACGTCCGTACGGGCGGCTTGGGACGACCCGGCGGCGTCGCGCGGGTATGTCCTGGAGCACGCGCAGGAGATGGACCCGGCGGTCGCCGACCAGCACATCGGGCTCTACGTCAACGAGTTCACCGCCGACCTCGGCGAGGACGGCTACGCCGCGGTGCGCGGGCTGCTCACACGCGCGGCGGCCGAGGGGCTGGTCCCGCCCCTCGGCGACAACGCGCTGGAGTTCCCCGGACGTCTCGCCTAGACGTCGAGCTGGTCGGCCACCGCTCGCAGCATGCCCGCGATCTTGCTGCCGTGTGCCTTGTCGGGGTAGCGCCCGCGCTCCAGCTGCTGCGTCACGTTCTCCAGCAAGGTGGTCAGATCCTGGACGATGGACGCGAGCTCGTCCGGCTTGCGCCGCTGCGCGGCCGCGACGGACGGGGCGGGGTCCAGCACCGTCACCGAAAGTGCCTGGTCACCACGGTTTCCGGCCACGACGCCGAACTCGACTCGCTGCCCCGGCTTCAGCGAGTCCACGCCTTCCGGGAGCACCGACGAGTGCACGAAGACGTCGCCGCCGTCGTCACGGGAGAGAAAGCCGAAGCCCTTCTCGCTGTTGAACCACTTGACCTTGCCGGTAGGCACGTCTGTCCTCGTCCTCGTCACTCGTCGGAAAACACGTTAAAAACGGCTCTGGATAGCACTACAGCGGGTCGTAAGACCCGCCACCACCAAGGCTAATGGTCGGGAGCCTGGTGACAAGACGTACCCGGGTGGTTCCGGGTGGTGGTTCCTACGCGCGCTCTGCTCGGACCTACCCTGGTGCGGTGAGCAATGAAACCCCGCACGCCGGAACCTCCCCCGGCCACGACCGGGAGGCGCCCCTCCCCGGTGACCGGCTGGTACGCCTGGGCGTGATCGTCTTCGGCGTGGGCGCGGTGGCCACTCTCGTCACCGTGGCCCCGCTCTTCCTGGGCCTGCACCCGCTGCCGTCGGCCGCGTACTTCGTGTGCATGCTGATGGGCGTCGGGTTCGCGCTCGCCGCGGCGGGTCTGGTGCGCTCGATCGGGGCGCAGCGGCGCGCGGCCGCCCTGGCGAGCCAGGACGACCGGCCCTCCCGGCCGGCCGGGCAGGCGGAGTCCCCGTCGGCGTCCCCGTCGGCGCTCTCCTAGACGTCCTGCCGGGCGACGTCCCGCCGGGCGGCGCCCTGGCGGGCGTCCGCCCAGGTCAGCGCGGGGTTCCCCCCTCCAGGTGGCGCGCCAGCCACGCCGGGAAAGCGGTCAGGTCGTCGAGCACCACGTCGGCCCCCGCCGTCCGCAGCTCCTCCGCGTCGCACGGCCCGGTGGCGACCGCCACGGACAGCGCGCCCGCCGTGCGCGCGCCGCGCACGTCGCCCGTGTGGTCCCCGACGTACACCGATGCGCCGTACTCGCGCAGCGCCTCCCCCTTCGCCTCGGCCCACAGCCAGCCGACGACCGCGTCCGCCTCGATGCCCAGGTGGGCCAGGTGCAGCTTGGCGTTCGGCTCGTGCTTGGCCGTCACCACGACCGAGCGACCGCCCGCCTGCCGCACCGCCGCGATGGCCTCGCGGGCGCCGGGCATCGCAAGGGTGGGGGCTATCGCGTACTCCGGGTACATCGTGCGGTACATCTCCACCATCTCCTCGATCCGCTCGTCGGGGAACCAGTGCGCGAGCTCCTGCTCCAGCGGCGGGCCGAGGCGGGTGATGGCGAGGTCGGCGTCGACGAAGGTGCCGGTGGCGGCGGAGAGCGCCTCGAAGGCGGCCTTGATGCCGGGGCGGGAGTCGATCAGGGTCATGTCGAGGTCGAAACCGACCGTCACGGAATGCTGGGGCGTAGACGAAGGCATGCCCGACATTGTGCCCCGCGCCCCATTCGGCCCCCGCGCCGCCCGTTCCGCGCCCCGTTCCGCGCCGCGGGCCCCGGCGGCCGGAGGGCCGGCCGCCCGGGGTCAGCTCCGCCGCCGCCTCGCGCGCCATACGAGGAAGAGCGCCGACGAGATCGCGGCGGCGCGCACGACGACCGGCCAGGCCCCCTGGATCGCGTCCCCCATGCCGTTCTCGGGGATCTGCTCGCCCCATTTGCCGCTGGCCCGGCCCCACAGCCAGGCCATGGTCCCGGCCGCGACCAGGCCGGGCATGCCCAGCACGGCCCACTTCGCCTCGGCGGGCGACAGCTTGCGCGTGTAGTAGGCGATCACCCAGCCGAAGGCCATCACGATGAGGTTGCCCAGCGCGGCTCCGGCCACGAGCAGCGCGGCCGCGAGAAGGACCAGCAGGCTGAGGGGGCCCGCCTTCTCCTCCCCGCCCCCGTCCCCGCCCTTTTTCTTGCCGCGCCGCAGCGCGCGGCGGAGCAGCCCGGGCCGCCGCGCCGCCTTGCCGCCGGCGGCCTCCGCCTCCTCGGCGCCCGCGTCGGCGTCCTGCTCCGTGCCCTCGCCCGCGGCCTCCCCGGTCTCCCTGTCCGTCTCGCCCGGCATGCCGAGCAGTTCGGGGATCTCGACGCCGCCGACGAACCCCTCCACCTGCCCGAACGGGGAGTCGCGCTGTTCCGGCTGGGCGAACGGGCCGGGCTCGACATGCCACCAGTCGGGGTTGGAGTCGCGGGGGCCGAGCTCGTCCTCGCCCGCGAGATGCGGCGGCGAGGCGGCCGGGGGCGACCGGAGCGCGTGCCTGTCAACTTGGTCAGCTTTGCCTGAGGATGCCCCGTCGGACGTGGAAGGAGACGGCGAGTCGCCGTCGCGCGGGGTCGGTACCTTGCCGATCAGCCCGCTGCGCTCGGCGAGCCCGGACAGCTTGTCGCGCGCCGCGCGCGCCACCCCGCCCGCGCCCGCGCCGCGCGGCGGCTGCGCGCTCCCGTACGCCCCGTCGGCGCCTCCCGCGCCCCCGGCGCCCACCGTGCCCCCGCCCGGAACGTCCCCCTCGCGCGGGCGGCCCCCGGCGGCGGCCACCACCTCCGAGGGCGTGCCCAGCTTGGCGAGAATCCGCTTCACCCCGGCCGGGCTGTCCGAGCCGACGGACCCCCGTCTCTGGTCGATGTCGGCGCGCAACTCGGCGACCAGCCGCATCCGGTCACCGGACGGCAGACCCTGTTGCTGTGCCAGATCGCCGACACGGCTCAGATAGTCGTAGACGAGCTGTTCGCTCTCGATCCCCACCAAGACCCCTGAGAATGCACACCGCTGGCGTATCAGACCGTCCCGACGGTACCGCGCCGGACGGGCGGGCCGCCGCATCTCCGGCTCGTCACCAGCCCCCGGTACTGTGGATCGAATGACCAGTTCGCGGAATCGGGAGGCACACGTGCCTGCAGAGACCGGCTCACGGGACAGCGGCCGCGGAGCGCCGCGCACGCTCGCCGAAGAGCTGCGCACCCGCCGGGACGACGCCCTCGCCACGCTTCTGCGCGCCCGCCCCGACCTGCTGTCCCCCGTCCCGGGCGACCTCACCCAGCTCGCCACCCGGGCGGGCACCCGCGCCTCGGTCGTACGGGCCGTGGAGCGCCTGGACCGGTTCGCGCTCCAGACGGCGGAGGCGCTGGCGGTCGCGCCTGACCCGTGCCCGTACGAGACGCTGAGCGCGCTGATGGCGGGCGACAGCAGGCCGGGGGACCCCGGAAACGATGACGCAGCACCCAGCGGCACGACGCGCGAAGGCGCCCCGGACGAGCCTCCCGCCGCGACCCGCGAGCAGATCCTCGCCGAGCTCCCGCGCGCCGTGGCCACCCTGCGCGCCCAGGCGCTCGCCTGGGGCGGCGACGACCGGCTGCGCCTGGTCCGCACCGCTCGCGAGCTGCTGGCCCCCTCGCCCACGACCCCGTCCCCGACCGGCCTGGGCCCCACCGTCCCGGAGGCCACGGCCGGGATGTCCCCCGGGCGGCTCCAGGAGATCCTGGCGGCGGCCGGGCTGCCGCCGACCCATGACCCGGTCACCGCGGCCGCCGCCCTCACCTCGCTCTTCGGCGACCGCCCCCGTATGGCGGCGCTGCTCGCCGGGGCCCCCGCCGCCGCGACGGCGGTGCTGACCAAGCTGACCTGGGGCCCGCCGTACGGGGAGGCGTCCGTCGCCGCGCCCAGCCCGCCCGTCGAGTGGCTGCTGGCCCGCGGTCTGCTGCTGCCGTCCGGGTCGCGCAATGTGGTGCTGCCCCGCGAGGTGGCACTGCATCTGCGCGGCGGCCGCGCGCACCGCGCGCCCGAGCCGCTGCCGCCGCCACTCCCGCCCGCGGCGCGCCACGATCCACAGGCTGTGGACGCGACGGCGGCGGGCCAGGCGTACACCTCCCTGGCCACGGTCGAGGAGCTGCTGGGGCAGTGGGGGGCCACCGGCCCGGCCGTCCTGCGCGCGGGCGGCCTGAGCGTACGGGACCTCAAGCGGACCGCCGCGGCGCTCGACGCGACCGAGCCGCTGGCCGCGTTCTGGATCGAGCTGGCGTACGCGGCCGGGCTGGTCGCCTCGGACGGCGAGACGGACGAGCGCTACGTGCCCACCCCCGCCTACGACGACTGGCTGGGGCTGCCCGCCGAGGAGCGCTGGGCGCGGCTCGCCTCCGCCTGGCTGACCGCGACCCGCGCGCCCGGCCTGGTCGGCGGCCGCGACGCCAAGGGCCGCACCCTCGCGGCCCTCGGCCCGGAGCTGGACCGCTCCCCCGCCCCCGAGGTGCGCCGCCGCGTCCTCGAACTCCTCGCCGCCCTCCCGCCCGGTGCCTCGCCCGCCGCCGAGTCGCTGCTGGCCCGGCTGCGCTGGGAGCGCCCGGCCCACCGCGGCGCGCCCGGCGAGGACCTGCGGTCGCGGCTGGCCCAGTGGACGCTGACCGAGGCCGAGCTGCTCGGCGTCACCGGCCGCGGCGCCCTGTCCGCCCACGCCCGCGCCCTTCTGGGCCCGCTCCCACCCGCGGTCCCGGCTCCGGCAGGCCCCGCGGCGGGCGGCGCCGAGAACCGACGAGGCGGCGGCGGCCGGGGCACCGCACCGCAGGCCACCGAGCCCGGGGGACGGGCGCGGAGCCGGGGCACCGTCGGCCAGGGCCTCGCACCGCAGGCCGCCGAGGCCGAGGCCGAGGCCGAGGCCGAGGCCGAGGCCGAGGCCGGCGAGCCCGGGGACCGGCCCGCCGGGCCATTGGCCGCCGAGGCCGAAGGACGGGCCGCTGACCGGCCCGCCCCCGGGTCGGGAGGCCGAGCCGGTGCGCCATCGGCCGCCGGGCCCGAGGGCCGGGCCGCCGACCGGGCGACCGGCACCCGCCCCGGGGCGCGGCCCCCGGGCCCCGCCACCCCGGCGGGGCCGGGCGCGGCGGAACCGCAGGCCCCGCCCGCGCCCGGCCGACCCCTCTCCGGGGCCGAGGCCGCTGCCGCCGTGGCGGCGGCAGCGCGGCTGCTCGCGCCGCTGCTGCCCCAGCCGCTGGACCACGTCCTCCTCCAGGCCGACCTCACCGCCGTCGCGCCCGGCCCGCTGGAGCGGCCGCTCGCGGCGATGCTCGGCGTCCTCGCCGACGTGGAGTCCAAGGGCGGCGCCACGGTCTACCGCTTCACGCCCGCCTCCGTACGCCGCGCGCTTGACGCCGGGCGTGCGGCGTCCGACCTGCACGCCTTCCTCGCGCAGCACTCCCGCACCCCCGTGCCCCAGCCGCTCGCCTACCTCATCGACGACGTGGCCCGGAAACACGGCCGGCTGCGCGTCGGCGCCGCCTCCGCCTATGTGCGCTGCGACGACGACGCCCTGCTGGCCGAGATCCTCGCCGACCGCCGCTCGGCGGGCCTGCGGCTGCGCCGCCTCGCGCCGACGGTGCTGGCCGCGCAGGCGGCGCCGGACGCGCTCCTGGAGGGCCTGCGCGCGATGGGGTACGCGCCGGCGGCCGAGTCCGCCGAGGGCGATGTGCTGATCACGCGCGCCGAGGCCCACCGCACCCCGCCGCGCTCGGCCCCCGCCCCCGTGCCGGAGGGCCCACCGGTGCCCGACGAGACGCTCCTGGGCGCGGCGGTGCGCGCCATCCGCGCCGGTGACCGCGCCGCGACGGCACCCCACAAGCCGGTGTCGGCGGCCGCCTCGTCGGGCAGCCGGCTGCCCCGCACCACCTCCGCCGACACCCTCGCCACCATGCAGGCCGCGGCCCTCACCGGCTCGGCCGTGTGGATCGGCTACGTCAACGCGGACGGCGCGGCCAGCCAGCGCGTCATCGCGCCGGTGCGCGTCGAGGGCGGCTTCGTGACGGCGTACGACCACACGGCCGACGAGGTGCGCACGTACCCGCTGCACCGGATCACAGGCGTCGCCGAGCTGGCGGACGACTCAGCGTGAGCGAGGTGTAGCCCGTCAGCGCGTCAGCGCTTGCGCTGGACCAGCGCCCCGGGGTCCACCTCGACGGGGAACGGCTTCTCGATCAGCGTGGTGTGCCCGGCCTCGGCCGCGAGCCGCTCCACATAGCGGCCGTTCTCCAGCTGGGAGACGATCAGCGCGGGCATGGGCTCAAGCTCCAGCCGCCACAGGTACTCGATCCCCGCCTCCGCGTCAGGTGGCTGCGGCATCCACCACGGCAAGGTCCGGGATGAACAGCGCCTCCGGCAGCACCACATTGATCATCTTCAGCACCTCCACCGGCGCACCGGCCGCCTCGGCCGCAGCGTCCAGCAAGCGCCACAGACGGGACGAAGCCCGCTGGTGCTTGGTCCCCGGAGCCGGCGACAGGAGAAGCGCATCTCCCACCAGTTCCCGCCCCTGTCCACAGTCCTCCCCCAAGGCCAGAACTTCCTCGACCGTCCAAGGGCCGTAGTGCGGATCATGCACGACGCTCTTCACGCCACCTCGTTCTCGAGAGCCATCGTCCTCAGCGTGGTGCCCCCACCCGCACCCGTCTGGCGCTTCATTCCCGTTCACCCACCCGAGTGCGTAACACTGGAGGCTTGCCCCCCACCCCCGTCATGAAGGGCCCAGGCGCGTGAACGGACCGCTCATCGTCCAGAGCGACAAGACACTCCTGCTCGAGGTCGACCACGAGCAGGCAGACGCCTGCCGCCGCGCCATCGCCCCCTTCGCGGAGCTGGAGCGGGCCCCGGAGCACATCCACACCTACCGGGTGACCCCGCTCGGTCTGTGGAACGCCCGCGCCGCCGGGCACGACGCCGAGCAGGTCGTCGACGCGCTGGTCCAGTACTCGCGCTACCCCGTCCCGCACGCCCTCCTCGTCGACGTCGCCGAGACCATGGCGCGCTACGGGCGGCTGCGGCTGCTCAAGCACCCCACCCACGGGCTGGTCCTGGAGACCTCCGACCGCCCGGTCCTCCAGGAGGTGCTGCACTCGAAGAAGATCCAGCCGCTGGTCGGCCAGCGCATCGACCCGGACACGGTGGTCGTCCACCCCTCCGAGCGCGGGCAGATCAAGCAGGCGCTGCTCAAGCTGGGC
Source organism: Streptomyces sp. NPDC028305 (assembly GCF_055569495.1). Taxonomy (NCBI): domain Bacteria; kingdom Bacillati; phylum Actinomycetota; class Actinomycetes; order Kitasatosporales; family Streptomycetaceae; genus Streptomyces; species Streptomyces sp. NPDC028305. The sequence goes on along the minus strand of NZ_JBVHTN010000010.1, from coordinate 179,786 downwards.
TGGCCCGCCGAGGACCTGGCCGGGTATGTGGACGGCGAGGCGCACCCGATCGAGCTGGCCGAGGACGGCTGGGCGCTGCGCCCGTACCAGAAGCAGGCCGTCGAGGGGTTCTGGCACGGCGGGTCGGGGGTCGTGGTGCTCCCGTGCGGCGCCGGGAAGACGCTGGTGGGCGCGGGGGCGATGGCCACCGCCAAGTCCACCACCCTGATCCTGGTGACCAACACCGTCTCGGCCCGCCAGTGGAAGCATGAGCTGGTGAAGCGCACCTCGCTCACCGAGGACGAGATCGGCGAGTACAGCGGTACGCGCAAGGAGATCCGCCCGGTCACCATCGCCACGTACCAGGTCCTCACGACCAAGCGGAAGGGCGTCTACCCGCACCTGGAGCTCTTCGACTCCCGCGACTGGGGCCTGATCGTCTACGACGAGGTGCATCTGCTGCCCGCCCCCGTCTTCAAGTTCACCGCCGATCTCCAGGCGCGCCGCCGGCTCGGGCTGACCGCGACGCTGGTGCGGGAGGACGGCCGCGAGTCCGATGTGTTCTCCCTCATCGGCCCCAAGCGCTTCGACGCGCCGTGGAAGGAGATCGAGGCGCAGGGCTATATCGCGCCCGCCGACTGTGTCGAGGTCCGCGTCAATCTGACGGAGACCGAGCGCCTGGCGTACGCGACGGCCGAGCCCGACGAGAAGTACCGCTACTGCGCCACGACCGACTCCAAGCGCCGGGTCACCGAGGCGCTGGTGGCGCGCCACCAGGGCCAGCAGACCCTGGTCATCGGCCAGTACATCGACCAGCTCGACGAGTTGGGCGAGCATCTGGACGCGCCCGTCATCAAGGGCGAGACGACCAACGCGCAGCGCGAGAAGCTCTTCGACGCCTTCCGTCAGGGCGAGATCTCCGTCCTCGTCGTCTCCAAGGTCGCCAACTTCTCGATCGACCTCCCGGAGGCCACGGTCGCCATCCAGGTGTCGGGGACGTTCGGGTCCCGCCAGGAGGAGGCCCAGCGCCTGGGCCGCGTGCTGCGGCCGAAGGCGGACGGCCACCGGGCGGTCTTCTACTCGGTCGTCGCGCGCGACACCATCGACCAGGACTTCGCCGCCCACCGCCAGCGGTTCCTCGCCGAGCAGGGGTACGCCTACCGGATCGTGGACGCGAGCGCGCTGCTGGCGGGGGACGACGTCGGATCTGAGGACGTCTGATCTGAGAGCACGGCTCAGGACCTGGCGGCCGAGGGCCAGTTCTCCAGCAGCGTGGCCAGGGCGTTGACGCCGCGCTCCCACGACGCCTGGACGTCGCGCGGGTCGTGGAAGGCGCCGATCGCCTCCAGGCCGACGTACCCGTGGAACGTGCTGCGCAGCAGCCGTACGGCGTCGGTCAGGTCCGGCTCGGTGAGCCCGTACGCGTGGAACACGGCGTACGTGGCCTCGATGATCCGGGCGCCGCCCGAGGACTGGGCGGCCACCTCGGGGTCGATCTCGATATGGGTCGCCGCGTACCGGCCGGGGTGCTCCAGCGCGAAGTCCCGGTAGGCGTTGGCGAAGGCGAGCAGGGCGTCGCGCCCGGCCCGCCCGGCCACGGCGGCCGTGATGCGGTCGGCGAAGTCGCTCGCGGCGCGCATCGCGACCCTGACGCGCAGGTCCCGGACGTTCTTGACGTGCGAGTACAGGCTCGCGTCGGCCACCCCGAAGCTGCGCGCCAGCGCGGAGATCGTGACGTTCTCCAGGCCGACGGCGTCCGCCATGTCCGCCGCCGCCTCCGCCACCCGCTCAGGCGTCAGACCCGCTCGGGGCATGCGCCACCTCCCTCTCCGTTCCCGGACCACCCGGTGCGACCCATGCCATCCAATCAGGCCGGGCCGGGCGGAGAACCAGCGGAGAACCAGCGGAAAACCATTCGCGGTCGCTTGAAACACTGGCTACAATCGCCCGTCTTGCCGCCTCCCGCCCCTCAGGGAGAGCCGCCGCCCGGACGGAAACCGGCCGGCTTCTGACGTGAGCCATTCACGCCCCGCACTTTGTCTGTCTGCTTCGCGTACACGCCGGAGGCTACGCCGTGCCCTCGCACGCCCCTGACCACCCCGATCCACTCGAACGGGAGCGCACCCACCTCGCCGCGTCCCGTGCCGCCCTCCGCGCCATGCGCGCCGACGTCGAGGCCCTCGACCTCAAGGACGTCACCGCCAACTGGGTGAACGCCGAGGCCCTCCAGCACCAGGTCGACGAGCGCATCAAGGCCCTCGCCGACCTGGCCGACACCCCGCTGTTCTTCGGCCGCCTCGACTATCTGCACGCCCCGGGCGCGGAGACGGCGGAGGGCGCGGAGGGGGAGCAGTTCTATATCGGGCGGCGGCATGTCCACGACGCCGACGGCGACCCGATGGTCATCGACTGGCGCGCCCCCGTCTCCCAGCCCTTTTACCAGGCGTCGAAGAAAGCGCCGATGGACGTCGGGCTGCGCCGCCGCTTCGGCTACACCGGCGGCGAGCTGACCGCGTACGAGGACGAGGCCCTCACCGACCCGAGCGAGGCGGAGCACGCCAGCAAGCTGCTCCAGGCCGAGATCGAGCGGCCGCGCGTGGGTCCGATGCGGGACATCGTCGCCACGATCCAGCCCGAGCAGGACGAGATCGTGCGCGCCGGGATCGGCGGCACGGTCTGCGTCCAGGGGGCGCCGGGCACCGGGAAGACGGCGGTCGGCCTGCACCGGGTGGCGTATCTGCTGTACGCGCACCGGGAGCGGCTCGCCCGCTCCGGCACCCTCGTCATCGGCCCGAACCGCTCCTTCCTCCACTACATCGAGCAGGTCCTGCCCGCGCTCGGCGAGCTCCAGGTCGGCCAGGCCACGGTGGACGACCTGGTCGCGCATGTCGAGGTGCGGGGCGCGGACGACGCCGACGCGGCCGGCGTCAAGGGCGACGCGCGGATGGCCGAGGTGCTGCGCCGCGCCGTCCGTTCGCATGTCAACCTGCCGACCGAGCCGTGCGTCGTGGTGCGCGGCTCGCGCCGCTGGCGGGTCCCGGCGTACGAACTGGAGGAGATGGTCCGCGAGCTGCTGGACCGCGACATCCGCTACGGCGCGGCCCGCGAGGCGCTGCCGCAGCGGATCGCGCACGCCGTGCTCGTACGGATGGAGCAGTCCGGCGAAGCGCCCGACGACCGGGTGCAGGACGCGGTGGCCCGCAACCCCGCCGTGAAGGCGGCTGTCAAGGCGATCTGGCCGCCCGTGGACCCGGCCAAGCTGGTGCTGCGGCTGCTCTCCGACCCCGACTTCCTCGCCGAGCAGGCCGACGGGATCCTCGACGCCGACGAGCAGAAGACCATCCTGTGGGCCAAGCCGGCGCGCAGCGTGAAGTCCGCGAAGTGGTCCCCGGCGGACGCGGTGCTGATCGACGAGGCCACCGACCTCGTCGAGCGGACGCACTCGCTCGGCCATGTGGTCCTGGACGAGGCGCAGGACCTGTCCCCCATGCAGTACCGCGCGGTGGGCCGCCGCTGCACCACGGGCTCGGCGACCATCCTCGGCGACATCGCGCAGGGCACCACGCCGTGGGCGACCGCGACCTGGGAGGAGGCCCTCACCCACCTCGGCAAGTCCGGGGCCGCGGTGGAGGAGCTGACCCAGGGCTTCCGCGTGCCGCGCGAGGTGATCGCGTACGCCTCGCGGCTGCTGCCCGCCATCGCCCCCGGCCTGTCGGAGGCCACCTCGATCCGCGAGGCGGCGGGCGACTTCTCCGTACGGGCCGTGGACGCCGCCGCTCTCGACTCCGCCGTGATCGCCGCCTGCCGCGAGGCGCTGGGCCACGAGGGCTCGATCGGCCTGATCGCGGCCGACGCGCGGATCCCGGTGCTGGCGGACGCCCTCGACGCGGCGGGCCTGGCGTATCTCTCCCCCGGCGAGGAGACCAGCGCCGAGGCCCGCCTGACGCTCGTCCCGGCGACGCTCGCCAAGGGTCTGGAGTACGACTACGTGGTGCTGGACGAGCCGGCCGCGGTGGTCGACGGCGAACCGGACGAGCGCACCGGCCTGCGCCGCCTGTATGTGGCGCTGACCCGGGCGGTGTCGGGGCTCACGGTGGTCCACGCGGCGGCGCTCCCGGAGCGGTTGGCTGCCTGACGGTGGGGGGTGCGCCTGCTGTGCGGGGGCGGGGGCTCCGGGGCTGTCAGGCCTGGACCGCGCCGGTCCGGTGGGGGTGCGCCTGGTGTTCGTGGGTGGTGCGGGGGCGGGGCCTCCGGGGCTGTCACCCTGGACCGCATATTTACGGCGCCGGTGCCCGGAAGCGCGGAGTGGGCCGGAACTTGGCGCCACACATATGCGTAAGCGTCCAGGGCACCACCCCTGCACCCCCACCCCCTCACGCCGTCTCGCGACTACCCGCCCGGTGGCCCCTGCCATGGCATCGTCGAATGTGTCAGGGGTCTGGGGACCCCCGTCAGCCCACCGGTACCACTTCGTCCAGCGCGGCGCGCCACTGATGGACCGAGGCGATGTCCACGGGCCCGTCCCACCCCGAGGCCCGGGCCGCGCCGCCGATGTGGAAGGCGTCGATCCCCGCGGCGCGCAGCGCGGGCAGGTGGTCGAGCCGCAGCCCGCCGCCCACCATGATCCGGGGCCCGGCTGCCATGTGCGCCGCCTCGTCCACCAGGACCGGAAGCCCGTTGTCGACTCCGGCGGGCGACCCGGCGGTGAGGTAGGTGTCCAGGCCGGGGACGCCCGCGAGTTGCCGGCGGAGCGCGCCGCGGTCGGCGGCGCGGTCGATGGCCCGGTGGAAGGTCCATCGGCTCTCGTCGAGCCCGGGGCCCGCGCTGATGACGTCCATGAGCGCGCGGACGGCGGCCAGGTCGGCCAGCCCGTCGCGGGTCAGGAAGCCGAGCACGAACTCGTCCGCCCCCTCCGCCCGCAGCGCCGCGGCCCGCGCGCACAGCGCGTCGAGCGCGGCGGCCCCACCGCACGCGAAGCCGTCGGAGGCGCGCAGCATCACCCGCAGCGGGATGTCCACGGCCGACCGGACCGCGGCGAAGGTCTCGCGGGAGGGGCTGAGCCCGTCGGCAGCCATATCGGTGACCAGTTCGAGCCGGTCCGCCCCGCCGGCCTGCGCCGCGACCGCGTCGGCCACGTCCAGGGCGATCACCTCGAGAAGTGGTCTAGACATGCCGAACAGCTTGCCACACCACACGCACCCCGAAACCCGGACGTCCCACAATTGGCCTATGGCCGACCCCGCGCACGACGCGCTCCTCACCCGCTGGGCGATCCACCTCGACAGTGCCCGCGAGCCCGTCACCCAGCCCGCCCCCGAGCCGTACGGCCAGGACCTCCTGGCCCGCTGGGCCGAACCCCAGCGCCGGTACCACACCACCGACCACCTCATCGCCATCCTGGACCGGGTCGATGAGTTGATCCGTTATGCCGCAGACCCCGCCGCCGTCCGCCTCGCCGCCTGGTTCCACGACGCCGTCTACCTCCCCGAGCGCTCCACCAACGAGGACCGCAGCGCCCGCCTCGCCGAACGCGCCCTCCCCGAGGCGGGCGTCCCCCAGGCGCGTACCGCCGAAGTCGCCCGCCTGGTGCGGCTGACACGCAGCCATGCCCCCGGTCCCGGCGACACGAACGGCGAAGTGCTGTGCGACGCCGACTTGGCGGTGCTGGCCGGATCCCCCGAGGACTACGCCGTGTACGCCGCCGCCGTCCGTGAGGAGTACGGCTTCGTCCCCGACGACGCCTTCCGCGAGGGCCGGGCGGGCGTGCTGCGCGAACTGCTGGCCATGCCCCGGCTGTTCCGCACGCCGGAGGCCCAGGACCGCTGGGAGGACGCGGCGCGCCGGAATCTCGCGACGGAGCTGGCGCTGCTGGATGCGTGATTCAGGCGGTCCAGAGGACCACCTCGTTGCCACCGGCGCCGGCGAGGGTGCTCCCGTCCGGGCTGAAGGCCACGGAGCGGATCGGCGCACGGTGATCCGTCAAAGTGGCGAGTTTGTCGTCGGTGTGCGTGTCCCAAAGGTGCACCCTGTGGTCGGCACCGCCACTGGCCAGCATGCGGGCATCCGGGCTGAAGGCCAGCGCGTGCTCCGTCTGCATCCGCCCGCGGTGCCCGGTCAGCTGCCGCCGCAGCGCGCTGGTGCGGACGTCCCAGAGGTACACCCAATTCCCGCTGCCACCAGCCAGGATTTGCCCATCGGGGCTGAAGGCAACCGAGCACACCCATCTGCGGTGCCCGGCCAGCTCGGAGCGATGCTCCCCGGTGTAGGCACCCCGGAGTCGGACGTTTCCGCCCTCAGCGCTGACCAGCGTCTGCCCATCGGGGCTGAAGGCCAGCGACCACACCATCTTGGACGCGACGAGCTCGCGACGCTGCTCGCCGGTGCGGATATTCCAGAGGTGGATCCCGTCCGTCCCGCTGCTGGCCAGGGTCTGTCCATCGGGGCTGAACGCCAGCCCTGTCAGCCATCTGGCGTGCGCCAGCTGGTCGCGCTGCTCCCCGGTGTGCGCGTCCCACAGGGTCACCACCTTGCCGCCCTCGATAGTGGCCACCGTGCCGCCATCAGGGCTGAACAGCAGCCTGTCCAGGTCACGGTGTGCGATGAGCCGACGGAGCTGCTCGCCGGTGTGCGCGTTCCAGAGACGGACCCCGCCCTCACCAGCGCTGGCCAGCGTCTGCCCGTCCGGGCTGAAGGCCACCGAGTTCACCGCTCCCATGGCGCGTGTGCCCAATCGGCCGAGCAGGGCATAAGTGGGCATCCCGCTGATGCCGTACGAGGAGTTGGTGGGCGCGCCGGAGGCGCCGGCGCCGGAGTACTGGAGTGTTTTCGTCGTTGCTCTGTCACCCCGCTCGGCGAGCCGGGCCAGCTCGAAGGCAAGGCTGTCGGCGTCCGGTCGTCCCTCGGGCATCTTGGCCAGTAGTGCCACGGTCAGATCGTCCAGCACAGCGGGAATGTCGGGCCGCAATGCGCGAGGGGATGGTGGCCGCTGCTCCACGTGCTGACGCATCAGCGTGTAGAGGGGCTGGCGGGGAGAGAACGGGGGCTGCCCGGTCAGCAGCTCGAAGATCACGCAGCCGAGGGAGTACAGGTCGCTGCGGGCGTCGACCGGCTGGGACTGCCATTGCTCGGGCGACATGTACGGCGGTGTACCGATCATTTGTCCGCTGGCGGTCACCGAGGTGACGGCATCCGTGCTGCGCGCGATACCGAAATCACAGATCTTGACCCGGCCATCGCGCTGGAGGAAGAGGTTGGCCGGCTTCAGGTCCCGGTGGACGATTCCGCGGCTGTGTGCCACGCCCAGAGCGTCGACAGTCTGGCGAGCCAGGTCCAACACCTGCTCGATCGGCAGCCCTGATGGCTGTTGGACCATCAACTGCGCCAGATCGCAGCCGTGCAGCAGCTCCATCACGATGAACAGATGCCCATTGTGGCTACCGGCGTCGTGAACCACGGTGATACCGGGGTGTTGCAACTTGGCGAGGGCAGCCGCCTCGTCCTGGAAACGCCGTACCGACCCCGGGTCCGCCAACGCGGGCAGAAGTTTGACCGCGACCTCCCGCCGCAGCACCGACAGGTCGCGGCCCAGCCACACCTGGCCCATGCCACCGCGCCCCAGGATCCTGTGCAGCTCGTACCTGCCAGACAGAACCGTCCCGGAATCCACTGTGTGCCCCCATTCTCCAGACGCCATCGACACACCCTGTGCGGCAGACATCCTGCCTCGGACTTGAGTCGCTTGACCGGGTGTTGCGGGCGGGGAGCCGTCCCGGTACCAAGACCGGCAGGGTCAAGTGAAGGGGAACTCTCCGCCGATAGCCGGTGTACGAGCGGAAGATGGCCCGGGCGGGCGGGCCGGGGCCAGCAGGTGGCGGAGCGCTGTCGGCGTGCGGCCCAGGTACTGGCGCATGGTCCTGGTCAGGTGGGCCTGGTCGGCGTAGCCGAGGTCGGCGGCCAGGGCGCTGAGGCTGTCTTCGCCGGCCTCGAGGCGGTCGAGGGCCCGGCCGATGCGGACGCGGTGACGGTAGCGGGTCACCGACACGCCCAGCTCACGGGGGAACGCCCGGCTCAGGCGGTAGGGGGAGACGCCCAGCAGTTCGGCCAGTGAGAACAGCGTGTTCGATGTGGGGTGTTCTTCGGCGATCGCCTCGCGTGCTGCCGCTACGAGCCGTCGGTCAGATCCGGCGGATGTGCCGCCGAGCGGGGTCGGTCCGGCCGCCATCCGGCCGATGGCGGTCGACAGCAGCGCCAGCAGCTCCTCCGAGACCGCGAAGTCGACATCTCCCGAGCGTGCGGCCGCGAGGAGACGGCGGTGGGCCAGATCGAGCCGGGGGTCGACGTAGACCGTCGGCGCGGCCGGTCCCGCGGCGTCTCCGGCCAGGGAACGCCACAGCTTCGGCGTCACGCTGATCGCCGTGCAGAGATCCCCGCCGGTGGGGTGGGCGAAGCTCTCCTCCTCGCCCGGGTGGCCCACATAGGCCAAGGCCGCGTCGATGTCGGCGGGGACTCCGGCGCTCATTCTGCGGAACCGGCCGCGCCGCACGAGCACCACCCGGTAGTCGGTGCGCACTTCCGTCGCCGACCAGCGCGTGTGGTCGGCACGGCAGGCCACCGCACTGATGCCGAAGTCGGGACGGCCGGCGACAGGAACAGCTGTGAGCACCTTTCGAACGCTACGCGGCGGGTCCGACAGCCCCCGCAAGGATGTTCAAGACGAGGGTCTGCCGCCGCGAGCATGCTGGCGGGGTTGCGACGGGCCGCGCCCCCGAGGCGTCGAGCCCCATCCTCTACCGATTCTCAGGAGTCATCGGCATGCCTGTTCTCGAGCAGCTCAGCACGGTCGTGTTCGACTGCGCCGATCCGGCCGCGCTCGCCGCGTTCTACCAGAAGGCCACCGGCTGGGAAATCACCAGCAGCGGGCAGGACTTCGCGTCCGTGGGCAACGGCACCCCGGTACAGCTCGGCTTCGTGCGCGCCGCGGACTACCGGCCGCCGAGCTGGCCCGACGGCGCCACGCAGGTGCACCTCGACTTCACCGTCACCGACCTGGACGGCGCCGTCGAGGAACTGGTCGGCATCGGGGCGTCCCGGCCCGACTTCCAGCCGGGCGAGGGCCGGTGGATCGTCCTCACCGATCCCGAGGGGCATCCGTTCTGCCTCGTCCCCGACGCCTCCGGCAGCTGAGCGCCCTGACGGAAAGGAAGATCGACCTGTGGCATCCATCCATCGCGAAGTCCTGATCGACGACACACCGGAGAACGTCTGGGCGGCGGTTCGCGCCTTCGGCGAGATCCACCAGCGTCTCGCACCGGGTTTCGTCACCGACACCCGCGTCGAGGGCGACATCAGAGTCGTGACCTTCGCAAACGGCACCGTGGTGCGCGAGCTCATCGTCGACCTCGACGACGAAGCCCGACGCATCGCCTACACGGTGGTCGGCGGCTCCCTGGAGCCCACGCACCACCACGCGTCCATGCAGATCCTCGACGACACCGAGAACCGCAGCCGATTCGTCTGGATCACCGACGTGACACCCAGCAGTCTCCGGGGTCCCATGGGTGAGATGGTCGACCAGGGGATTCAGGTCATCAAGCGCACCCTGGACCGCGACGGGCGGCGCCCCGGTCAGCGGTAGGCGGCGAGGAAGGCCCGGACGCCGGCGGTGGCGTAGTGGTCGAGATCGGCCTCGGTGTGCTGCGGGCCGCCGGTGAACATGGCCCCCTCGATCGAGAAGAAGTACGGCCGCCCGATCGCGGAATGGAAGGACCTCATCCGCTCCTCGCCCCTGTCCAAGCACATGGAGCTCGTCACGTGGCTGAAGACCGAGCACGGACTCGGACACGGACACGCCAACGCCCTCGTGGCGCACACGCTCGCCGAAGAAAGCACCACGTGAAGGCGATCCGGCGCGGCCCTGGGTGACGGGCAGGGCCCGCTGCCGGACGTCAGGTCGGGGCAGATCAACGGCGTGGTACGGTACGGGCGTTCGTGTTGGATCAGATCGAGGACGACAAGGAGGGCGAGTTGATGGCCGCGCATAAGGCCGCTGCGCTGCGCAGCGCCCGGACCGTCCTCACGTCCCGGGCGACGGCCTGATCCAGTCATCCGCCTTGCTGGGAGCGTGAGCTCGCGGGGCAGTCCTACACGAACCTCACCATGAAACGGATCTTCATCCAGTCATGCGTACCCACCACCAGTGGATCACCCGTGCCGAGACCGAGGCCGACATCCCGGCCATCCGCGGCATCGTCCTCGCCGCCTTCGACACCCCGTACGAGGCCGACCTCGTAGACGCCCTGCGCGACGACGTGTCGTGGATCGAGGGCCTGTCCGTCGTCAGCGTCGGCGCGAACGGCTCGCCCGTCGGCCACGCGCTGCTGACGCGCTGTCACATCGGCGACACCCCGGCCCTGTGCCTGGCCCCGGTCTCCGTGCTGCCCGAGCACCAGAAGACCGGTGCCGGCTCGACGGCCATCCGCGCCGCGCTCGGCGCGGCCAGGGAGCTGGGCGAGTACTACGTCACCGTCCTCGGACACCCGGCGTACTACCCGCGGTTCGGCTTCGGCCGTGCCTCCGCCCACGGCATCGGCGTGACCCTCGACGTCCCGGATGAGGCCATGATGGCCCTCACCCTGGACGCGACCCGCCCGCTGCCGAGCGGCACCGTCCGTTACGCCGCGCCCTTCGGGGTCTAGCGGTTCGGCCGGCCGTGCGAGGGGTTTCGCCCCTCGCACGGCCGGCCGTCGGTGTTCCGGCCCGGCGACGCGTCACCACATGTCCGGGGTCGGTATCGCCTGGCTGAAGTCGCCCGCGCGCAGCGCCTCGGTGGGGATCGACCAGTGCATCCAGCCGCCTTCCCCGTCGAGGCGCCACTCGTGCCGGTCGGAGAGCTGGAGCAGGTGGTGGTATCGGTTCGAGTCGTCGCCGTTCAGCATCACCGATGAGCTTCCCGTGGGGAAGACCGGCCGGCCGAAGGCCATGTCCTCGCAGAACAGCAGGCCCGGGGGAAACCAATCGGCGTGTATCGCGCCCCTGAACGTCTCCACGGCCTCGTAGTCGCCCCCCTCGTATCCCAGGTCGAGCGTGTCCCAGGCGGAATCCCAGATGTCGGGGAAGGCGAAGGCGAGTTCCGCCGCCCATGGGACGGGGGCGAAGACGCTGGACCGGGCGGGTGGTCCCGTTTCGACGGCGAGGGGGGAACGGGCCGCGATGACCCTCCCCACCTCCGGGTCCTCCGCGCCGAAGCCCGATGCCACCTCCCGGGCCGTGGGGTCGCACTGCTCGGACTCCTTGTCGAGGTGGAAGAAGTTGAGCAGGCCGGTGCCGGGTGGCAGGAGGTCGCCGAGCCAGGGCGCCAGGGCGTCGGTGTCGAGGACGGCGATCAGGCTGAGCGGGAGGTCCTCGCACATCGGCCAGGGGGTGCCGGGCTCCAGCATGGCCCTGCCGCCGAAGCGGCTGTGCCCGGCGGCCTGTCCGGGGGCGGCCTCGGTGAGCTCGAAACCGGGCCGGGCCAGGCTGATGACGCGGTCCGCGAGGTCGGTACCGAGATGTTCCGCGCAGAAGTCACGCAGAGCTGTCAGAGTGGTCGTGGGATCCATGCGAGGAGTCAACCAGGAGGGCGGAGGCTGATGCGGAATACCAAGCTCCAGGCCGTAGTTGACTCTCGGCATGTCCCCCGCTGACCGCGCGCGGGTCCGTATGCCCGTCGCCGTCCATGTCCTCGGCCTGTCCGTCTTCGCCCTCGGGACCTCGGAGTTCATGCTCTCCGGGCTGCTGCAACCCATCGCCCGCGACATGGACGTCTCGATCCCGACCGCCGGGCTGCTGATCTCCGCCTTCGCGATCGGGATGGTGGTCGGCGCGCCGCTGCTCGCCGCCGCCACGCTGCGGCTCCCGCGCCGGACGACGCTGATCGCGCTGCTGGCCGTGTTCGGGCTTGGCCAGGTCGCGGGGGCGGTGGCGCCTTCGTACGAGGTGCTGTTCGCGTCCCGGGTGGTCAGCGCGCTCGCGTGTGCCGGGTTCTGGGCGGTGGGGGCGGCGGTGGCCGTGTCGCTGGTGCCGGTGAACACGCGGGCGCGGGCGATGGCGGTGATGCTCGGCGGGTTGAGCGTCGCGAACGTGGTGGGCGTGCCCGCGGGGGCGTTCCTGGGTCAGCACGCCGGGTGGCGGGCGGCCTTCTGGGCGGTGGCGGCGCTGTCGGCGCTCGGGCTCGTCGGTGTGGTCGGGCTTGTACCGCGTACGGAGGCGCCGACCGGGCAGGACCGGCCGAGGCTCCGTGCCGAGCTGTCCATCTACCGCGACCGGCATGTGTGGCTGGCGCTGGTCACCACGGCGCTCAGCGGCGGGGCGGTCTTCTGCCTGTTCTCGTATCTCGCGCCGCTGCTGACGGACGTGGCCGGGATGGACGAGGACTGGGTGCCCAGCGTGCTGGCGCTGTTCGGCGCCGGGGCGATCGTGGGGACGACGATCGGCGGGCGGATCGCGGACGCCCATCTCTTCGGCACGCTCTACGGCGGCATCACGGCCACGGCCGTCGTGCTGAGCGCCTTGGCGCTGACCGCGCACCACGCGGTCGTGGCCGTGAGCCTGGCGCTGCTGCTCGGTGTGACGGCCTTCTTCACCGGGCCCGCGCTCAACGCCCGGATGTTCAATGTCGCGAACGCCGCCCCGACCCTCGCGGGCGCGACCACGACCTCCGCCTTCAACATCGGCAACACGCTCGGCCCCTGGCTCGGCGGGCTCGTCATCGACGCGGGCTGGGGCTACCCGGCCGTGGCCTGGACGGGCGCGGCGCTCGCGGCGCTCGCCGTCGGGACGACGGCGCTCGCCGCGCGGCTGCCGCATCAGGCGCCGGGCACTTCGCGCGTGATCGTCGGTTCGGAGGCACGGGAACAGGAGCCGCGGGGCGAAGACGAGCACGACGGCCTTCGGAAGACGGGGTGAGCGGCCCGTTCATGTTCGGCGCTCGGTTGTCTAGCGACGCTAGACAGCGGCGGCCGTCCATGCCCCGCACCCCTCAGATCGTCCCGAGCGTCCCCACCCTCGCCACCGCCACCGCCGTCTTGCCGCACACCCAGTGCGGATCCGGCCCCAACTCCGGCTCCACGTCCAGCGCGTGCGGATCGCCGCCCTCCGTGCAGACCGGGCACAGTGGCCAGCGGCCGTACCGCTCCAGGAGGGCGTCCTGTACGTCCTGGGCGACCAGCCCGGCCAAGTAGTCGGCCCCTTCCGGCCACTGCTCGACCCACCACCTGCGGTGCGCGATGGAGTCCTCGACGAGAGAGACGATGTCCGCCTGGGCGACCTCTCCCGCCGCGAGATCGGCGAGCACGAGCGCCCGTGCCGCGTGCAGTGCATGTTCGAGCTTCATGAGCCCCATTGTCACCTTTGCGCACAGCCGGCGCCCGTCGGTGAGCGCGCCGGGAGCTATGGAGCGGCGCAGGGCGAGCCCCGGCACGGACCCTTGACTGCCCCCGGGCGGTGAAAATACCTTTCAGTGGTGAGCAGCAAGCTGAAGGAAACTTTCACCGTGCCCGAAGCCACTCCGCCCGCCCCCGCCGCCCTCGCGGCCAAGGTCCGTACCCTCGCGCCCTCCATGACCCGCTCGATGCAGCGCGTCGCCGAGGCCGTGGCGGGAGATCCGGCCGGCTGTGCCGCGCTCACCGTCACCGGGCTCGCCGAGCGCACCGGCACCAGCGAGGCCACCGTGGTCCGCACCTCGCGCCTGCTCGGCTACCCCGGCTACCGCGATCTGCGCCTCGCGCTGGCCGCCCTCGCCGCGCAGCAGGCGGCCGGGCGCGCCCCGGCCGTCACGGCCGACATCGCCGTCGACGACCCCATCGCCGACGTCGTCACCAAGCTCGCCCAGGAAGAGCAGCAGTGCCTGGCCGACACCGCCGCCGGTCTTGACACCAGCCAGCTCGAAGCGGCCGTCGGCGCGCTCGCCACCGCCCGCCGGATCGACGTCTACGGCGTCGGCGCCTCCAGCCTCGTCGGCCAGGACCTGGTCCAGAAGCTGCTGCGCATCGGCCTGATAGCCCACGCGCACGCCGACCCGCACCTCGCGGTCACCAACGCCGTGCAGCTGCACTCCGGGGACGTCGCCATCGCGATCACCCATTCGGGCCGTACCACCGACGTCATCGAGCCCCTGCGGGTGGCCTTCGAGCACGGAGCCACCACCGTCGCGATCACCGGCCGCCCCGACGGCGAGGTCGCACAGTACGCGGATCTGGTGCTCACCACCTCCACCGCCCGCGAGAGCGAGCTGCGCCCGGCGGCCATGTCCAGCCGCACCAGCCAACTCCTCGTCGTGGACTGCCTCTTCATAGGTGTGGCGCAGCGTACGTACGAGGCGGCCGCCCCCGCGCTCGCCGCCTCGTACGAAGCCCTCGCCCACCGGCATGACCCCCGGCCCGGACCCCGCTGACCGAGCGCTGACCGAGTCGGGACACCCCCCGTTGACACCCCGTACCGGAAAGAGCCGCTTCGCCATGACTTCCGCCGCTGACCAACAACAGCTGCGCGCCCAGCTGGACACGCTCACCACCGAGGCATTCCGCCCCGAACTCGCCGAAATCGACCGGCTGGAGACCATCGAGATCGCCCGCATCATGAACGGCGAGGACGCGGCCGTGCCCGCGGCCGTCGCCACCGAACTGCCGCGGATTGCCGCCGCCATCGACGGCATCGCCGAGCGGATGGCCCGCGGCGGCCGGCTGATCTACATGGGCGCGGGCACCGCCGGGCGGCTCGGCGTGCTCGACGCCAGTGAGTGCCCGCCCACCTTCAACACCGGGCCGGGCCAGGTCGTCGGGCTGATCGCGGGCGGGCCCGCCGCCATGGTGACCTCGGTCGAGGGCGCCGAGGACAGCAAGGAGCTGGCCGCCGCGGACCTCGACGCGCTCGCCGTCGGCGCCCAGGACAGCGTCGTCGGCATCTCCGCCTCCGGCCGCACCCCGTACGCGGTCGGCGCGGTCGAGCACGCCCGCCGGCTCGGCGCGCTCACCGTCGGCCTGTCCTGCAACGCGGGTTCGGCGCTCGCGGCGGCCGCCGAGCACGGCATCGAGATCGTGGTCGGGCCGGAGCTGCTCACCGGCTCCACCCGGCTGAAGGCGGGCACGGCCCAGAAGCTGGTGCTCAACATGGTCTCGACCATCACCATGATCCGGCTGGGCAAGACCTACGGAAATCTGATGGTCGATGTGCGCGCCTCGAACGACAAGCTGCGGGCGCGCTCGCGCCGTATCGTCTCCCTCGCCACCGGGGCCCCCGCCCCGCGGATCGAAGCCGCGCTGGCCGCCAGCGCCGGCGAGACGAAGCACGCCATCCTGGCCATCCTCGGCGAGGTGGACGCCCCCACCGCCACCCGGCTGCTGACCGAGTCGGACGGCCATCTGCGGGCCGCGCTGGAGGCCGCGCGCGGCTGAGGGCGCGGGTCCTGAAACGCCGTCGGGGCGGCACCCGGAAGAGGGTGCCGCCCCGACGTTTCGGACGGTCGATCGACGGAAGGCGTCGATCAGAAGTCCATGTCACCGCCCGGCATGCCGCCCGGAGCGCCCGCCGCGGCGGCCTTCTCCGGCTTGTCGGCGATGACGGCCTCGGTGGTCAGGAACAGCGCGGCGATCGACGCGGCGTTCTGCAGCGCGGAGCGCGTGACCTTGGCCGGGTCGATGATGCCCTCGGCGATCAGGTCGACGTACTCGCCGGTCGCGGCGTTGAGGCCGTGGCCCGGGGTGAGGTTGCGCACCTTCTCCACCACGACGCCGCCCTCGAGGCCGGCGTTGACCGCGATCTGCTTCAGCGGGGCCTCGAGCGCCAGGCGCACGGCCTGGGCACCGGTGGCCTCGTCGCCCTCGAGCTCCAGCTTCTCGAAGACCGAGACGGTCTGGAGCAGGGCCACGCCACCACCGGCGACGATGCCCTCCTCGACGGCGGCCTTGGCGTTGCGCACCGCGTCCTCGATGCGGTGCTTGCGCTCCTTGAGCTCGACCTCGGTGGCGGCACCGGCCTTGATGACGGCCACGCCGCCGGCCAGCTTCGCCAGGCGCTCCTGGAGCTTCTCGCGGTCGTAGTCCGAGTCCGAGGACTCGATCTCGGCGCGGATCTGGTTGACGCGGCCCTGCACCTGGTCGGTGTCGCCGGCGCCGTCCACGATGGTGGTCTCGTCCTTGGTGACGGTCACCTTGCGGGCGCGGCCCAGCAGGTCGATGCCCGCGTTCTCCAGCTTGAGGCCGACCTCCTCGGAGATGACGGTGCCACCGGTGAGGATGGCGATGTCGCCGAGCATGGCCTTGCGGCGGTCACCGAAGCCCGGGGCCTTGACGGCAACGGACTTGAAGGTGCCACGGATCTTGTTGACGACCAGGGTCGCCAGGGCCTCGCCCTCGATGTCCTCGGCGATGATCAGCAGCGGCTTGCCCGACTGCATGACCTTCTCCAGCAACGGGAGGAGGTCCTTCACGCTGGTGATCTTCGAGTTGACGATCAGGATGTACGGGTCGTCGAGCGACGCCTCCATACGCTCCATGTCGGTGGCGAAGTACGGGGAGATGTAGCCCTTGTCGAAGCGCATGCCCTCGGTGAGCTCAAGCTCGAGCCCGAAGGTCTGCGACTCCTCGACGGTGATGACGCCTTCCTTGCCGACCTTGTCCATCGCCTCGGCGATGAGCTCGCCGATCTGGGTGTCGGCGGCGGAGATGGAGGCGGTGGAGGCGATCTGCTCCTTGGTCTCCACGTCCTTGGCCTGCTCGAGCAGCTGGGCGGAGACGGCCTCGACGGCCTTCTCGATGCCGCGCTTGAGGGCCATCGGGTTGGCGCCCGCGGCGACGTTCCGCAGGCCCTCCTTGACCAGCGCCTGGGCGAGGACGGTCGCGGTCGTCGTGCCGTCACCGGCGACGTCGTCCGTCTTCTTCGCGACCTCCTTGACCAGCTCGGCGCCGATCTTCTCGTACGGGTCCTCGAGTTCGATCTCCTTGGCGATGGAAACACCATCGTTGGTGATCGTGGGGGCGCCCCACTTCTTCTCGAGGACGACGTTGCGACCCTTGGGGCCGAGGGTGACCTTGACGGCGTCGGCGAGCTGGTTCATCCCGCGCTCGAGGCCGCGCCGCGCCTCCTCGTTGAACGCGATGATCTTGGCCATGTGAAGTGGTCCTCCCAAGACGGGGTGGATTGCTCCGGACCGCGCCTGGCGCCCGCGACGGACGGCCTGTCTGCCCCGCGGTTCCTTGCCCCGCGTGGCCTGACGGACCTCACCGACCCGATCCTTCTGTCACTCTCACCTTCAGAGTGCTAACGCCAATGATTAGCACTCGACCCCTGAGAGTGCAAGCGTGAGTGGGGTGACAGCTTGGGACAAGGCGGTCGTGAGCGGCCATCGGCGCACAGGTCAACACCCATGTGAACACGCATGTCAAAGGGCCCGTGCCCCTAGGGGGTACGAGCCCTTTGAACGGTCCAGTCAGTGCCTCGCGTCGGCGCTTCAGCCAACAGCCACGCGGACCATGTCCGCCTGCGGCCCCTTCTGGCCCTGCGAGATCTCGAACTCGACCCGCTGGCCTTCTTCGAGGGTGCGGTAACCGTCCATCTGGATCGCGCTGTAGTGGACGAACACGTCCGCACCACCGTCGACCGCGATGAAGCCGTACCCCTTCTCCGCGTTGAACCACTTGACGGTGCCCTGAGCCATTCCTAACTCCCCTATTGCTGGCCCCTGCGCAGGACCGCACTCCGCGGACCCGGGTCAGACCTCACCCCCCGGTCGTGGGGGGTGTGCGCCGGAACGCGTCGACCGCCGCTGAATGTATCTGTCCCACTGCCCTGTGCAACAGGTCAATCGGACGAGAATTCTGGCGACGGTCGATCGGTAATAAGTGGAGAATTCCCGTGAATTCCGGGCAAGTCGGGCCAGGCATAAGGGAATCAACCCGACAATTCACGCGCACACTTTACGCACAAGTTGACGAGTTCTCATATGCGGCCGCCCATGAGGCCAACAGAAGGGGAACGGCTCAACTGTAGCGCGATTCAACACACGGAATCGCCCGGTCCGTTTCTATCAGGACCGGGCGATTCCGTTTACCTCGGGGGTACGGCCGGCTCACATCGGCCCGCGGCGGGGCCACAACCGGCCTGTGGCGGGGGAGCGACCGGCTCAGCAGCCGCCCGCGACCGCCGGAATGATCGAGACACCGGCGCCGTCCGGAGTCGCGGTCTCCAGGCCCTCGGAGAAGCGAACGTCGTCGTCATTGACGTAGACATTGACGAAACGGCGCAGCTTGCCGGTGTCGTCCAGGACGCGGGCCGCAATGCCCTGGTGATTCCGGTCCAGGTCCGCGAGGACCTCGGAGAGGGTCGCGCCCTCGGCACTGACCTCGGCCTGCCCGCCGGTGTAGGTGCGCAGGATGGTGGGGATCCGGACATTGACGCTCATGAGGGTTTCACCTTCCAAGGGAACTGCTGCGGGGGGCGAGGGCGAATTCGAGGGGCGAATTCAAGCCAGCTGGTTTGAGCGGGCCCGATTCAGGCCAGACCAGCTTCGCGGAACGCGTCGAGGCTGGGGCGGATCACCGCCGTGGGTCCACTCGTCGGGGCGACCGCGTCGAGCGTCTTGAGGCCGTCGCCGGTGTTGAGCACGACGGTGGTGAGGGTGGGGTCCAGCACCCCGTTCTCGAGCAGCTTCCTCGTCACGCCCAGGGTCACCCCGCCGGCGGTCTCCGCGAAGATCCCCTCCGTACGGGCCAGCAGCTTGATCGCGTCCACGATCTGCTCGTCGTTCACGTCCTCCACCGCCCCGCCCGTGCGGCGCGCGATGTCCAGTACATACGGCCCGTCCGCCGGGTTGCCGATGGCCAGCGACTTGGCGATGGTGTTCGGCTTCTGCGGCCGCACCACGTCCTGGCCCGCCTTGAAGGCGGTGGAGACCGGGGAGCAGCCCTCGGCCTGGGCGCCGAAGATCTTGTACGGCTTGTCCTCGACCAGGCCGAGCTCGATGAGCTCCTTCAGCCCCTTGTCGATCTTCGTCAGCTGCGAGCCCGAGGCGATCGGGATGACGAGCTGGTCCGGCAGCCGCCAGCCGAGCTGTTCGCAGATCTCGTACGCGAGGGTCTTGGACCCCTCCGCGTAGTACGGGCGGAGGTTGACGTTGACAAAGCCCCAGCCCTCGCCCGCCGGGTCGCCGATCAGCTCGCTGCAGAAGCGGTTGACGTCGTCGTAGGTGCCCTCGATGGCGACCAGGTCACCGCCGTAGATCGCGGCCATGACGACCTTGCCCTGCTCCAGGTCGTGCGGGATGAAGGTGCAGGAGCGCAGGCCCGCGCGGGCGGCCGCGGCGCCGACCGCGCCCGCGAGGTTGCCGGTGGAGGAGCAGGAGAGGGTGGTGAAGCCGAAGGCGCGGGCGGCCTCGACGGCCTGGGCGACGACGCGGTCCTTGAAGGAGTGCGTCGGGTTCCCGGAGTCGTCCTTGATGTGCAGCTCGCCGGTCACGCCCAGCTCGCGGGCGAGGTTGTCGGCCTTCACCAGCTTGGTGAACCCGGGGTTGATGTTGGGCTTGTCGGCCACGTCCGCCGGGACGGGCAGCAGCGGGGCGTAGCGCCAGATGTTGTTCGGGCCCGCCTCGATCCGCCGGCGCAGCCCCTCCGGGTCGCCGGTCGGCAGGTCGTACGCGACCTCGAGCGGCCCGAAACACTCCACACAGGCGAAAATGGGGCCGAGGGGGAAACGCTCACCGCACTCGCGACAGGACAGTGCGACGGCGGGACCGAGCGAGACGGAAGAGGTGGTGGAGCTTTCGACAGCTTGCACAGCCATGGGAGGCGAGGCCCTTTCTCCTCATCTTCCTCACGGCGCATCTCGCCGCGAGCCGGAATTGGCACCTTCCCGAGCCGGGGCCCCGCTTCGCGTAGAACGCAGGACCGGCTGGAGGGTTGCCGGGGCTTCAACGGGCCGTTCCCTCTGCCCCTCTGGATGAGCGGTATGACGCCGGGCACAGCGCGGCGTTTTTGTCGCACGCGGACCCCCGACATACGACGGTCACGTGCGTTGTTCAAGACTGTAACCGAAGGCCTGGATGGTTGAGATAGTCGTCCGAGGCGCGAGATGGGTCACAGCTGACGCGCGCCAGGCACAACAGGGAGGCATGGCCGTGCTGGAAGAGGTGGAACGCTGGCTGAAGGAGCGGTCCTGGTCCGCCGGCGACCGTCCGCTCGACCGCCTGCTGGCCGCCAAGCGCGCCACGGGCAGGACCGTGAGCGTCGTCCTGCCCGCCCTCAACGAGGAGGCGACGGTCGGCGAGATCGCCGCGGCCATCCGCCGCGAGCTGATGGGCGAGGCCGCCCCGCTGGTCGACGAGCTGGTGGTGATGGACTCCGGGTCCACCGACCGCACCGCCGAGGTCGCCGCGGCGGCCGGTGCGAGGGTGGTGCACCGCGACGCCGTGCTGCCCGAGCTGCCCACGCTGCCCGGCAAGGGCGAGGTGCTGTGGCGCTCGCTGCTGGCGACCAGCGGCGACATCATCTGCTTCATAGACGCCGACCTGCGGGAATTCGACGCGCGCTTCGTCTCCGGGATCGTCGGCCCGCTGCTGACCGACCCGGACGTACACCTGGTCAAGGGGATGTACGACCGGCCGCTCGGCAACGCCTCCGGCCAGGGCGGGCGGGTCACCGAGCTGGTCGCCCGGCCGCTGCTCAATCTGCACTGGCCGCAGCTGGCCGGTTTCGTACAGCCGCTCGGCGGCGAGTACGCGGCGCGCCGCTCGCTGCTGGAGCGGCTGCCCTTCCCCGTCGGATACGGGGTGGAGCTGGCCATTCTCATCGACTCGCTGCACACGGTCGGACTCGGCGCGCTCGCCCAGGTCGACCTCGGCGTGCGCAAACACCGCCACCAGGACCCGCAGGCGCTCGGCCGGATGGCGGCCACGATCTACCGCACGGCCCAGCTGCGGCTGGCGCGCGGGCATCTGGTGCGGCCGCGGCTGACCCAGTTCGACCGGGACGAGGGCGGTTTTGTGGCGCGGACGAGCGCCGTGGACACGGAGGAGCGGCCGCCGATGATCGAGATCCCGGAGTACGCGGAGCGGCGGGCGGCGTGAGGGGGAAGAAACCGCACGCACGTTTGCGCGACGCGTGGGATGGCTAGGTACGCGACATGGCCTCTGAGCACACTGCTGCACAGGTCCTCGTCGCGTCCAACCGCGGCCCGGTCTCGTACGCCCTGCGGGAGGACGGGTCGCTTGCCCCCAAGCGCGGCGGCGGCGGGCTGGTCTCCGGCCTCAGCGCCATAGGGCCGGACGCCGGCGCGGTGTGGGTCTGCGCGGCGCTGGGCGACGGCGACCGCGAGGCGGCCCGGCGGGCCGGGCCCGGCCATCTGGACCCGGGCGACACCGGCGGACAGCTGGTGCGGATGCTCGACATCGCGCCGGAGATCTTCGACGCCGCGTACAACGGCATCGCGAACTCGGTGCTGTGGTTCGTCCACCACCTGCTCTACCAGACGCCGCTGGAGCCGGTCTTCGGCGCGGAGTTCCGCGCCCAGTGGGACGCCTACCGGACGTACAACGCGGCCTTCGCGGACGCCCTCGCCCAGGAGGCCGCCGACGGCGCCGCCGTGCTGATCCAGGACTACCACCTGGCGCTGGTGCCAGGACTGCTCCGCGAGCGCCGGCCGGACCTGCGGATCGGCCATTTCTCGCACACCCCCTGGGCGCCCCCGGACTACTACCGGCTGCTGCCGGACGACGTGGCGGCGGACGTGCTGCGCGGCATCCTGGGCGGCGACCGCGCCGCGTTCCTCACCGAGCGCTGGGCCCTGGCCTTCGCCGACTGCGCCGCGGCCGTGCTCGGCGCGGAGGTGGTGCGGGACGGCCCGCGGCTGTCCGTGCGCCTCGAGGGGCGCGAGACCCGGCTGGGCGTGCACGGCCTCGGCGCGGACGCGGATTTCCTGCGGAAGCGGTCCCGGGCCGCGGACGTCGACGAGCGGCTGACGGCCCTGCGCGCGCAGATCGGCCCCGGGCGCAAGACCGTCGTCCGGGTGGACCGCACCGAGCTGTCCAAGAACATCGTCCGCGGGCTGCTGGCCTACCGGCGGCTGCTGGAGACCCGCCCCGAGTGGCGGGAGCGCGTGGTGCACGTGGCCTTCGCCTACCCCTCCCGCCAGGACCTGGCCGTCTACCGCGACTACACGGACGAGGTGCGGCGGGTCGCCGACGCGATCAACGCCGACTACGGCACGGAAGGCTGGCAGCCGGTCGCCCTCCATGTGAAGGACGACTTCGCGCGGTCGCTCGCGGCCTACCGGCTGGCGGACGTGGCCCTGGTCAACCCGATCCGGGACGGGATGAACCTGGTCGCCAAGGAGGTGCCGGTGGTCTCCGAGCAGGGGTGCGCGCTGGTGCTCTCGCGGGAGGCCGGGGCGTACGCGGAGCTGGGCGCCGACGCGCTGGTGGTGAACCCGTACGACATCGAGGCGACGGCGCGGGCGCTGCACGAGGCGCTGTCGATTGGGGACGGCGAGCGGGCGGAGCGCACGAAGCGGCTGGCCGCGGCGGCGACTGCGCTGCCGCCCGCGCAGTGGTTCCTCGCGCAGCTGCGCGAGCTGACGGATGTCTGACGCCTGCGGCGGGCCTTGTCCCCTACCCGCCCCTTCCCGCAACCGGGGGCAAGCCCCCGGACCCCCGGACGCCCTTCGGGCGTGTCCTCAAGCGCCGGACGGGCTGGACTAAGCCCGCCCGGCGCTTGAGGGCAAAGCACAGCCAGCCCGTCCGGCGTTTGAGGACCGGGGTCCGGGGCGGAGCCCCGGTTCGGGAAGGCGCGAGCTAGCGGTCCTCGACCGCCGCGGCCAGCGCCGTCAGCAGGGCGACGACACCCGCGGGGCCGTCGACCACCAGGTCGGCCCGCTGGGCCAGCTCGGTGACCTCGCTGCTGCCGCTGCACACCAGCACCCCCGGCACCCCCTGCGCCCTCAACCGCTCCACCGCCGCGAACGCGGCCAGGTCCCCCAGGTCGTCGCCCGCGTACAGCACCGCCGAGGCCCCGGTCTCGCGTACGTGCTCGGTGAGGGCGACACCCTTGTCCACGCCCGGCGGGCGCAGTTCGAGCACCAGGCGGCCGGGCTCCACGATCAACCCGTGCCGCTCGGCGAGCCGCCGCACCGGCTCGCGCAGCGCCTCGAAGGCGCCCTGCGGGTCGGCGGCGCGGCGGGTGTGGACGGCGACGGCGCGCCCCTTCTCCTCCACGGTGGCGCCGCGCGCGGCGCCGACCGCGGCGAGTACGTCCGGGATGCCGGCCTGGGCCGCCGCAACGCCCGGGTGCGGGGGCGGGGCGGTGACCTCGCGGTCGGCGGCGTCCCAGCGCTCGGCGCCGTAGTGGCCGAGGACCACGAGGTGGTCGAGGTCCGGGGCCTCGGCGAAGCCGCCGTACTCCACGGCGAGGGCGGCGGGACGGCCGGTGATCACCGCGACGGAGCCCAGCCGCGGGGCGAGTCGGGAGAGCGCGGGCACGGCGCCGGGGTGGGCGCGCGCCTGGTCGGGGTCGGGGACGATGTCGGCGAGGGTGCCGTCGAAGTCGAGTGCGACGACGGCTTCCCCGGGCCGCTGGAGGATCGCGTCGAGGCCTTCACGGCCGGCCGCTGTCGTGGGTACGGGAAGAGGGTGGCTGTGGCTGCCCATGCGGCCGACCCTATCGCCGGGGCGGGTGGGAAGGTGGGGCGATCCGGATTCGTTCAGCGGCGTCCGCGCCTCGCCTCGCGCACGCGGCGCAGGCGGTTGACGGTCACCGGGTCGTGGGCGAGGGCGCGGGGGTCGTCCAGGAGGGCGTTGAGGAGCTGGTAGTAGCGGGTCGGCGAGATGCCGAGCCGCTCGCGTATCGCACGCTCCTTGGCGCCGGGGCCCGGCCAGCCGTGCCGCTCCACGGCGAGCACGGCCCGGTCCCGCTCGGAGAGGCCGGCCGCCTCGCCGGGCGCCTCGCCCGGCCCGTCCGTACGCCCCTCCCTACGCTCATCCGTACGCTCGTCCCCGTACTCGCTCTCGCCGCGCCCGTCCCCCTGCGCGTCCTGCCCGCCGTGCTCCATCGCTAGCTCGCCGCGCTCTCCATCGCGTCGGCCTCGCGCTGGACCTCGCTGAGCACGCCCGCCGGGTCGCCGCCCTTGGCCACCGCCGCGCCGATCTTGTTCTTCAGGTTCTGGTTGACCGTCGCCCAGGAGGTCTTGTCCACCGGGTAGAACTGCGCCGTCCCCAGCTCGTCGAGGAACTTCCACAGCCGCTTGTACTGGGTCTCCTTGCGCATCTCCTCGGAGGCCTTGGTGGTCACCGGCAGCAGGTCGTACTGGGTGGTGAAGTCGAGCACGTTCTTCCGGTCGTACAGGAAGTCCAGGAAGAGCCCCGCCTGTCTACGGTTGCCGTTCTGCTTGAAGGCCATGATCCAGTCGGCGACGCCGAGGGTGGAGGTGGACTTCCCGTCGCGGCCGGGCAGCGGCGCGGTGCCGTACTTGATGCCGTGGCCGTCCGCCTGCTGCATCAGGGTCGGGTGGCCGTTGAGCATGCCGACCTCGCCGCGCGTGAAGGCGTCGAAGATGTCCTGGCGGTTGGTGCGGGCCGGGGCGTCGGGGCCGGTGAGGCCCTTGCCGACCAGCTCGTCGCGCAGCCACTCGAGGGTCTTGATGTTCTGGGTCGAGTCGATGGTGTAGCTGCCGTTGGAGTCGCTGTAGCCGCCACCGCCGCCGAGCAGCCACATCAGGGCCTCGCCCTGTCCCTCCTCGGGGCCGAGCGGCAGCCCGTAGGGGATCTTCACTCCGATCGCCTTGAGCTGGACGGCGGCTTCCTTCAGCTCGGCCCAGGTCTCCGGGACCGAGGTGATGCCGGCCTGGTCGAACAGCCCCTTGTTGTAGAAGAAGAGCCGGGCGCTCGAGACGAAGGGCAGCCCGTACGCCACCCGCTTGACCTCGCCCGCCCGCGCGATGGAGTCGATGAACCCGGCCTGGGTGGGTATGGAGAGCATCTGGTCGGCGCGGTAGAGCTTGCCCTCGGCGGCGAAGTCGGCGTACGCGCCGATCTGCGCGATGTCCGGGGCCTCGCCCTTCTTGACCATCTCGCCGAGGCGCTTGTCGATCTCGGTCCAGCTCAGGATCGTGACATCGACCTTGATGTCCTTGTGCTTGGCCTCGAACGCCCGGGCCAGCTTGTCCCAGTACTTCTGCGAGCTGTTGGCCGAGCTGTCGCCGTAGTCGGCCGCCACCACCTTCAGGGTGACTTCGCCAGAGCCGCCGCTTCCGGTTCCGCACGCCGTCAGCGCGGGCGATATCGCCGCCGCCGCGGCACCCGCCGCCGTCAGACCCATGAATCGCCGACGCTGCACTGCTCTTCCCCACCCTCGTGGTTTGACCGCCCTCCTGGCCGGTCCCCAGGAGGGTCGAGCGAGTCTGCCCCGCATTCCTCCACAGGGTCTACACCATACGGATATCGCTTAGGTATCGAACTTCACCTTTGCGCAGACAATCGGAGCCTAGAGCACCGCCTGAACGGCGAGTGGACTAGACCTCTCGCCGGGGATCGCGCGAAACTGTTCCCGTGAGACACGTCATCGCCCTCGATGTGGGCGGCACCGGTATGAAGGCCGCCCTCGTGGGGGCGGACGGCACGCTCCTCCATGAGGCCAGGCGGCCCACGGGCCGGGAGCGCGGCCCGGAGGCCGTCGTCGCCGGGATCCTCGACTTCGCCGCCGAGCTGCGCGCGATCGGCGAGCAGCGGTACGGCGGGCCGGCCGCAGCGGCCGGGGTCGGCGTGCCCGGGGTCCTCGACGAGGCCCGCGGCATCGCCGTCTTCGCCGCCAACCTCGGCTGGCGCGATGTGCCGCTGCGTGCCCTGCTGGCCGAACGGCTCGCCGGGACGCCGGTCGCGCTCGCCCACGACGTACGGATGGGCGGGCTCGCCGAGGGGCGGATAGGAGCGGGCGAAGGGGCCGGCCGCTTTCTGTTCGTGTCGCTGGGCACCGGCATCGCGGGCGCCATCGGCATCGGCGGACGCGTCGACCCCGGCGCCAACGGCTCCTCGGGCGAGATCGGCCACATCGTCGTACGGCCGGGCGGCCCGGCGTGCGGATGCGGGCAGTCGGGCTGTCTGGAGACGCTCGCCTCCGCCTCCGCGGTGGGCCGCGCCTGGGCGCGGGCGAGCGGTGACCCCGAGGCGGACGCCGCGGACTGCGCCAAGGCCGTCGAGTCCGGCGACCCGCGGGCCGTGGAGGTATGGCACGAGGCCGTGGGCGCGCTCGCCGACGGCCTGGTCACCGGGGTCACCCTGCTGGACCCCGGAATACTGATCATCGGCGGGGGGCTCGCCGAGGCCGGCGAGACCCTGTTCGCGCCGCTGCGCACGGCGGTCGAGGAGCGGATCACGTTCCAGAAGCTGCCCTCTATCGTCCCGGCGGCCCTCGGGGACACCGCCGGATGCCTGGGCGCGGGTCTGCTCGCCTGGGATCTTCTCTCCACGGAGGTAAGCGCCTGATGGTCGGACGAACGGCTCGAACGGCTCGAACGGTTCTCAGGGGCGCCCGAGTGGTGCTGCCGACCGGGGTGGTCGAGAACGGGCGGGTGACGGTCGAAGGGCGGCACATCGTCGAGGCGGGCGCGGGCAGCGCACCGACGGCGGGTGGCGAGGGGGCCCCTGACGGCCCGGCGCTCGACCTGACCGGCCACTGGATCGTCCCCGGCTTCGTCGATATGCACGTGCACGGCGGCGGCGGCGCGTCCTTCTCGTCCGGCACCGCCGAGGAAGCCCTCACCGTCGCTCATACGCACCGCCGCCACGGCACCACCACTCTGCTCGCCTCCACCGTCACCGGCGACCTCGACGACCTCGCCCGGCAGGCCGCGGCGCTGTCCGAGCTGGTCGAACAGGGCGAGCTGGCCGGCGTCCACTTCGAGGGCCCGTTCATCTCCCCGCACCGCTGCGGCGCCCACCAGCCGTCGCTGCTGCGCCACCCGGACCCGGCGGATGTGCGCAAGCTCGTCGACGCCGCCCGCGGCACCGCGAAGATGGTGACCCTGGCGCCCGAACTGCCCGGCGGCCTGGACTCCGTACGGCTGCTGGCCGACAGCGGCGTCATCGCGGCCGTCGGCCACACCGACGCCGCGTACGACGCCGCGCTCGAGGCCGTCGAGGCGGGCGCGACCGTGGCGACCCACCTGTTCAACGCGATGCCGCCGCTGCTGCACCGCGAGCCGGGGCCGGTCGCCGCGCTGCTGGAGGACGAGCGGGTCACCGTCGAGCTGATCAACGACGGCACGCATCTGCACCCCGCCGCGCTGCGGCTCGCCTTCCACCGCGCGGGCGCCGGCCGGGTCGCCTTCATCACGGACGCGATGGGCGCGGCCGGCATGAGCGACGGGATCTATCCGCTGGGCCCGATGGAGGTCGAGGTCACCGACGGGGTCGCGCGGATCAGCACCGGCCCGACGGCCGGTTCCATCGCGGGCTCGACCCTGACCCTGGACCGCGCCTTCGCGCGGGCCGTGACCCTGGACGGGCTGAGCGTGCCCGAGGCCGTACGGGCGCTGTCCGCCACCCCCGCGAAGGTCCTCGGCCTGGACGACCGGGTGGGCTCGCTCGAGGCGGGCAAGGACGCCGATCTCGTGGTGCTCGGCGAGGACTTCGCGGTGGTGGGCGTGATGCGCCATGGCGCATGGGTGGTCGATCCCGAAGTGGGCTGATTCGACACCCCGGTCGGGCGGGCCGGTCTCCCCGGGGGACTGGGCCCGCCGCCGCCGTTTTGGCATGATCCTTCACAGCCGCACACACGCGGCTCGCACAGGCACACATGTGGCGGCACACACGGGCGCACGGATGTTCGCGCGTGCGTGTGCCGCAACGCCGGGGATTCGGGCCGGGCGGGGACGGACGAAGGGGATGCCAGGGTGATCCTGACGGTCACGCTCAACACCGCCCTGGACATCACCTATCAGGTGCCGCGCCTGCGCGCCCACACCACCCACCGCGTCACCGAGGTCACCGAACGGCCCGGCGGCAAGGGCCTCAATGTCGCCCGGGTGCTGGCCGCCCTCGGCCACCGCGCCGTCGTCACCGGCTTCGCCGGAGGCGTGACGGGGACCGTCCTGCGGGAGCGGCTCGCCGAGCTCGGCGGCGCCGTGACGGACGCCCTGGTGCCGATCGCCGGGACGACGCGCCGCACCGTCGGCGTCGTCGACGCCGACTCCGGCGACACCACCCAGCTCAACGAGCCGGGCCCGATCGTCACCACCCCCGAGTGGGCCGCCTTCCTGGGCGCGTACGCCGAGCTGCTGCGCGAGGCGTCGGCGGTGGCGCTGTGCGGCAGCCTGCCGCCCGGCGTCCCCGTGGGGACGTACGCGCGGCTCATCCGGGAGGCGCGCGCGGCGGGCGTGCCCACACTGCTGGACACCAGCGGCGAGCCCCTGCGCCGCGGCGTCGCCGCGCGCCCCGACATCGTCAAGCCCAACGCCCACGAACTCGCCGGGCTCACCGGCTCCACCGAGCCGCTGCGCGCCGCGCGGGACGCCCGGCGGCGTGGGGCGCACGCGGTGGCCGCCTCGCTCGGCGCGGACGGCATGCTCGCGGTCACCGCCGAGGGCACCTGGCGGGCCGCCCCGCCGCGCCGCCTCGCGGGCAACCCGACGGGGGCGGGGGACTCCGCGGTGGCCGGGCTGCTGTCCGGCCTGGTCGAGGGGGCCCCGTGGCCGGATCGGCTGGCGCGCGCGGTGGCCCTGTCGGCGGCGGCCGTACGGGCCCCGGCGGCGGGCGAGTTCGACCGCGGCACCTACGAGGAGCTGCTGGGGCGGATCGAGGTCACCGAGGACCCGGCGGCCTGACCGCCCTCAGCCGACGGCCGTCAGCCGTCCTTACCCGTGAGCCACAGCTGGTCGAGGATGACCTCGCACTTGTCACCGGCCTCACAGGACACCTTGACGGTGTTGGCGCCCTCCTTGAGGTTGACGAGGGACCAGGTGCTCGTCCAGCTCTTCTCCCAGTCGCCCTTCTTCGCGTCCGGGATGAAGTTCTCCATATTGATCGGCCGGGTCGACCGCTCCCCGTTGACGGTGAGCGAGAGCGACTGGTTCTCGCCGGGCACGCCGTACCTCGCGTACACCCGGTACGGGCCCGCCTTGGCGACGTCCACGTTCCAGGTCACGGACGCGCCGGGGGTGTTCAGCCCGCCGACGTACTTACCGCCCTCACCCTTGGCGCCGGGGATGTCCGTCGCGGGGCCCGCGCCGCCCTCCAGACGCAAGCCCCACGCGTCCTCGCTGGGCAACTCGGACGGATCCTTGGAGGCCCCGGGGGTCTCGCTGGGCTCGGCACTCGCGGACGCCGTGGGCGAGTTGGTCGGGCCGGCCTTGTCGTCCTTGTCGTCGCCGTTGTTCGTGATCATCGCGATGCCGATGCCGACCACGACCACGGCGACGACGGCGATCGCGCCGATGAGCAGCCCCTTGTTGTTGGGGCCGCGGCCGCCGGCGCCGCGCGAGGGGGCGGCCCGGCGGGAGCCGCCTCCGCCGGGAAGGGTCTCGGGGGCGGCGTAGTGGGCCTGCTGATTCGGGATCTGCTGCCCCTGCTGCCCCTGCTGCCCCTGCTGGTTCTGCTGCCCGTAGGTGCGCTCGCCGACCGCGCGGACGTGGTTGTACGAGGTGCGGGGGACCCCTGGCTGCTGCGGGGCGGCCGGGCCCGGGTAGCCGTAGCCGCCGGCCCGGGAGGCGGAGCCGGACTCTCCGCCCTGCCCGCCTTCCGAGCGGTACAGATAGGCGAACGGGTCGTCGTTCTCCGGCGCGTCCGAGCCGTTGTTACCGGCCGTCATCCCTCTCGTCACTCCCCTGTGCATATGGCCAACGGCGCTCAGGTGCGTACGCGCCATGACAGCTCATATCAGGGCCGGGAAGGCCGCAACAGGGCATGCACTGTCCGGATGGCCAATATTCATGATCGATTCACCGTCGGCGGCAGTGCCGCATCGGGGCAGCCTACCGCGACGAACACAACCCCGGTTCCAGAGCGCTCATCCCGCGCGGCGGCGCTCCTTGCTACGGGACCGCTTCTCGATATACATCCGCTGGTCGGCCGAGCGGAGCACTTCCTCGGCGGTCATTCCGCAACCGGCCCAGCCGATACCGAAGCTGGCCCCGACCCGGACGGCCCGGCCGTCGACCCGGATCGGCGGGGTGATGGCGTTGCGCAGCCGGCCGGCCAGGTCCTTGGCGTCGGCCCGGCCGAGGCCGTCCGCGAGGACCACGAACTCGTCGCCGCCGAGACGGGCCACGGTATCCCCCTCCCGCACCCCGGCGGCCAGCCGGCGGGCGACCTCGATGAGGACGGCGTCGCCGGCATGGTGGCCGAACCGGTCGTTGATCGACTTGAAGCCGTCCAGGTCGCAGAAGAGAACGGCCAGCCCCTTGTGGCCGTCGTCGACGTCGCCGTCCCCCCGCGGCGCGATGGTGTGCACATGCGGCTCGTACGGAATGCCGCCGCCGAAGCCCGGCCCGCCCGGCCCGTCGAACAGCCCCGGCCCGTCGAACTCGTCGTAGCCGCGGGAGAACCCGCCCGCCTCCGCGGCGTCGCCCGCGGACCCGTACCCCGACCCGTACTCCCCCGGCCCCGGCGGGCTGCCGCACAGCCTGCTGCCGAGGCGGGCGCGCAGTTCGGCGCTGTTGGGCAGGCCGGTCAGCGAGTCGTGGCTGGCGCGGTGGGCGAGCTGTAGCTCATGGGTCTTGCGCTCCTCGATGTCCTCGACGTGGGTGAGCAGAAAGCGCGGGCCGTCGGCCGCGTCCGCGACCACGGAGTTGCGCAGGCTCACCCAGACATAGCTGCCGTCCCGGCGGGCCAGCCGCAGCTCGGAGCGGCCGCCCTCGGCGGAGGTGCGCACGAGGGTGCCGATGTCTTCGCGGTGGACGAGGTCGGAGAAGGAGTAGCGGCGCAGGGCGGAGGCCGGCCGGCCCAGCAGCCGGCACAGCGCGTCGTTGGCGCGCAGCAGCCGCCCCTGCTGGTCGCCGCCCATCTCGGCGATGGCCATGCCGCTGGGCGCGTACTCGAAGGCCTGCCGGAAGCTCTCCTCGCTGGCGCGCAGGGCCTGTTGCTCACGCTCCAGGCGCAGCAGCGCGCGCTGCATATTGGCGCGCAGGCGGGCGTTGCCGATCGCGGTGGCGGCGTGGAAGGCGTACATCTGGAGGGCCTCGCGCCCCCAGGCGCCGGGGCGCCGGCCGCTGCGCGGCTTGTCGACGGAGATGACGCCGATCAGCTCGCCGCCGGAGCCGCCCGCCGTGTACATCGGGGCGAACAGGCGGTCCATGGGGTGCCACTCGTCGGGGAAGCGGGGCGCGGGCCCGGGGGTGTGCCACTCCTGAACGTCGTCGTCGTCGAGCACCCACCCCTCGCTGTACGGGATGAAGCGCAGATCGCCCCAGCGGTCCCCCATGGACAGCCGGCGGTCCCATGCGACGCGCGAGCCGACCCGGCCGGCCATCAGGGCCTCGGCCCCGGCGCTGCCGCCGACGGCCGCGACGACCAGGTCACCGTCCGGGCGGACCAGATGGACGGCCGAGAGCTCGAAACCGAGCCCGGCGATCACCCCGTCGGCGACGGTCTGCACGGTGTCGGCGAGGCTGCGGGCGGTGTTCAGATCGGCGACCACCTGGTGCAACAGCCGCAGGGTCGCAAGGCGGATGTACGGCTCCGACTCGGTCTCCATCGATCGCTACTCCCCCGAGACCTCGACAGCAACTCCTGGCTTCTTGTCGTCCTTCTCGTCGTCCGAATGCCATGGCCACTGAATCACAGCGAGCTGTTCACTCGGTACACAGGGTCAACAATTACTGCCTGGTGTGAGTCATGTCACAGACAGTGTTCAAGCCTTGGAGACAAGCGTGGGAGCGCTCCTTATTTTTGTGATTGCAAATCCTGAAACGCCCCTCGCCAGTCATCCGAAGGCGGCCGGCTGCCACCCGGGGCGTACGGCACATACGGCCCGCGACCTAGGACCGGCCTGGTCCCGGGGTCCGATGCGGGACCGGCCGGGCCGACGTTAGCGTTCAATACGTGCCGCACTCATCGTCTTCCGCGCCCGCGCAGCCCGCCATCCCCCATGCTGGTGGGGTGAGCGAGGACGAGTTCCGCGCCGCCCTGTCCCGGCTGTCCGCGGGCGTGGTGCTGGTGACCGCCCACGACCCGGAGGACGGGCCGCGCGGCGAGGACGTCGGCATGACGGCCACCGCGTTTATGTCGGTGTCACTTGACCCGCCGCTCGTCATGGTGAGCGTTCGCAACGGCTCGCGGATGGACGACCTACTGGCCCGACAGCCCCTCTGGGCGGTATCGGTCCTGTCGGAAAGCCAGCGCCATATAGCGGGACGCTTCGCCATGAAGGGGCGCATCAGCGACAGGCTGCTGTTCGAAGACATCCCCTACTCACGCGGCGAGGCCTCGGGCGCACCCCTCGTCGGCGGCGCGCTGGCGGTCATGGAGAGCCGCACCGAGCAGCGGGTGACGGCTGGCGACCACACGCTCGTGATCGGCCGAGTGCTCTCGGCGGGCACCCCGAGCGCGGACGGCGGCCCGCTGATGTACTTCCGGAGCCGCTACCGCACGCTGGGGTAACGTCCTCCGCCATGGAAATCTGGATCAATCCGGCCTGCTCCAAGTGCCGCTCCGCGCTGACCCTGCTGGACGCCGAGGGCGCCCAGTACACGGTGCGCCGCTATCTGGAGGCGCCGCCGACCGCCCAGGAGATCGAGGACGTGCTGCGCCGCCTCGGCCTGGAGCCCTGGGACATCACCCGCACCGGCGAGTCCGTGGCGGCCGAACTGGGCCTGGCCGACTGGCCGCGCGAGGAGTCCGCCCGCGCCCGGTGGACCGAGGCGCTGGCCGCCCATCCGATCCTGATCCAGCGACCGATCATCACGGCCGACGACGGCACGACGGTGGTCGGCCGCACCCCGGACGCGGTCCGCTCCGTCCTGCGCCAGTGATTTTGTGGTGAGTATCGGACAGCGACACGCCGTGGTGTCGGCGTGTCGCTGTCCGATACTCACCACAACTCAGGCCCCGAGCCCGCACCTAGCCCCAGTCCCGCCCGGACCGCCCCCGCTTGGTGTCGCCGCGCTGCTTCTTCTCCCGCAGCCGCCGCTCGTTGATACCGCGTGGGATACGGGTCGGACGGCGCGGCTTGGGCGGCGGCGCGGTCGCCTCGGCCAGCAGCGACGTGAGCCGGACCGCCGCCGTCTCGCGGTTGCGCCACTGCGAGCGGTGCTCGGAGGCCCGCACGGTCACCACCCCGCCGACCAGCCGCCCCGCCAGCCGCTCCAGCGCGCGCTGCTTCCACACCGGCGGAAGCGCCTCGGTCGCGGCCAGGTCGAAGCGCAGCTCCACTTGGCTGTCGCTGGTGTTGACGTGCTGCCCGCCCGGCCCGGACGACCGCGAGAAACGCCACATGAGCTCGGCCTCCGGCAGGGAGACCGAGCCACGGATGACATAGGGCCCGGACATGTCCCCCATGATCCCGCGCCGCCGCGGGCTCGTCACCTGCTTTTGTCCGGACCGCCCGGCGCTAAAGATTGGCAAAGAAGGTAAAGGAAGCTGGAACCGGTGGGTGGCGGACCGCGTTGAGGAGGGTGACGGTAGCTTCGTCCGGAGTACGAAGCACCGAGGACTCGACCACGAAAGGGACTCCCCATGGCTGTAAGCCTGTCCAAGGGCGGCAACGTCTCGCTCACCAAGGAGGCACCGGGCCTGACCGCCGTCACGGTGGGTCTCGGCTGGGACGTCCGCACCACCACCGGTACCGACTTCGACCTGGACGCGAGCGCCATCGCCGTGAACCCGAGCGGCAAGGTCTACTCGGACCAGCACTTCATCTTCTTCAACAACAAGTCCACCCCGGACCAGTCCATCGTCCACACCGGTGACAACGTCACCGGCCAGGGCGAGGGCGACGACGAGCAGATCAACGTCAACCTGGCGGGCCTCCCCGCCGACGTCGAGAAGATCGTCTTCCCGGTCTCCATCTACGACGCCGAGTCCCGCAGCCAGAACTTCGGCCAGGTTCGGAACGCGTTCATCCGCATCATCAACCAGGCCGGCGGCGCCGAGATCGCCCGCTACGACCTGAGCGAGGACGCGGCGACCGAGACCGCGATGGTCTTCGGCGAGCTCTACCGCAACGGCGCGGAGTGGA
This sequence comes from Streptomyces sp. NPDC028305, assembly GCF_055569495.1. NCBI lineage: Bacteria > Bacillati > Actinomycetota > Actinomycetes > Kitasatosporales > Streptomycetaceae > Streptomyces > Streptomyces sp. NPDC028305. The sequence continues at coordinate 145,626 of NZ_JBVHTN010000010.1, read as the reverse complement.
AGTTCCGCGCGGTCGGCCAGGGCTACGCCGCGGGCCTGGCGGGCATCGCCAAGGACTTCGGCGTCAACGTCTGACGGACGTAGCGCGCAAGACGCTGAGGGCCGCCCTGCCAGAGGGGCGGCCCTCGGTCGTTTCGGGGGTCAGCGCATGGCGATGCCGTCGCCTTTGAGCTCCGCCACGAAGGTGGACCACGCGGGGGCGGGGAAGATCAGGGCGGGGCCGTGGGGGTGCTTGGAGTCACGTACGGGGACTATGCCGGGGTGGCCGTCGGCCACCTCGACGCATTCGCCGCCGTCAGCATTGCTGTAGCTGCTCTTGCGCCAGACAGCGGTGCTCAGGTCAGGGGTGGTCGACATGCCTTCCAGTCCTCCATCGCCGCTCGGATCATCGCCTCGGAGTCATAAGGCGAGAGGGCCATGGCCCTGAACAGATCGTAGGACTGCTGGCGCTCTACCACCCCGTCCCGGTCCTCGATGATCGTCCCGAATCGGCTGCCTTCTACATAGGCCACCTGCGCGTGGTCTGGCGGCGTGAAGAGCGTCAGCGAACCACCCAGATCGGGGTGCTCGCCGCCTGCGGCGAAGGGCAGGATCTGGACAGTGATGTTCGGCTGAGCCGCGCGCTCGAGCAGCCTTGCCATCTGGTGGTGCATCACTTCAGGGGTCCCGACCCGGCGCCGCAGCACCGTCTCGTCGAGAACGAACCAACAGCGCGGCGGCCTGGACGCGCTCAGGCGCGTCTGTCGGTCGAGCCTCGCCTTGACCAGCGACGCGATTTCCCCGTCCGGGGCGTCCGGGTGCCCGCACCGTAGCCACCGGTCCGCGAACTCCGGGGTCTGGAGCAGGCCGTGCACGGTGGCGCTCACGTACGACTCAATGGCCAGCGCCCGGCTCTCGATCTCCATCACACGGCGGTACTTGCCGGGGAACGGCTCCTTTCTCGCCAACCCGTACAGCCTGATGAAGAGCCCCTCCGTGCCGAAGCAGGTGTCGAGCTTCGACGGCAGTTGGTCATCCTCCGGCAGGGACTCCCCTCCCTCGATCCGTGCGAGGTGCGACTTGCTGTAGTTCAACACCTCCGCGAGCCGCCGGAGTGACATGCCCGCCTTCTCCCGATAGCGCCGGATCTCGAAGCCGAGCAGATCACGAGCGGATCGATCCGGCTGGAGTTCGCGCGGCTGGAACGGCATGTGCCCACCCCTTGTCCCGTTTCCGCCCCTTGATGGCGCAAGGGGCCACTTGCGCCATCCAATTTAGGACACCCGCAGCAATTCCACTGTCACAACAGGTAACTACCCCGGCGGCAGCACAGCCCTGCTCACGCCTGCCGCGTCGGCAGGACGATCACCTGGCGCAGGTTCACATGGGCCGGGCGGCTGGTGACGTACGCGATCAGGTCGGCGATGTCCTCGGAGGAGAGCCCCCCGAGCGCGGCGAACATGTCGTCCAGCTGGCCGGTCGCCGTCGCGTTGTCGACATGGTCGGCCAGCTCGCTCTCGGTCAGCCCCGGCTCGATGTTGGTGACGCGCACATTCCGCGGGCCGAATTCGGTGCGCAGCGACGCCGACAGCTGGGTGAGCGCGGCCTTCGTCGCCGAGTACACCGCATACGTGGGGAACGGCACATGTGCCCCGATGGAGGAGATGTTGACGAGGTCGGCCGGCCTGCCGTCCGCCGCCGCGGCGAGCAGGTCCTGGGTGAAGGCGCCCACGACGCGCAGCGCGCCGGTGAGATTGGTGTCCACCATGCGGGTCCACTCGTCGGTCCGGCCGGCGTCGATCGGGTTGGGCAGCATCACCCCGGCGCCGTTGATCACCAGGTCCACCGGGCCGAAGGCGTCGTGCACCCGGGCGGCGCCGGCGGCGACCGCGGCCTCGTCGGTCACGTCGACCGGGACCGCGAGGGCCTGGCCGCCCTCGGCGGCGATCTCCTTGGCCAGTCCGTCCAGCCGGTCGGCGCGCCGCGCCCACAGCGCCACCCGGGCGCCCCGGGCGGCGAGCAGCCGGGCGGTCGCCGCGCCCATGCCGCTGGCGGCCCCGGTGATGACGGCGGTGCGCCCGGCGAGGTCGTTCTGGCGCGAGTCTGCGTGGTTCATCTCGGATGCTCCTGAGGTGTCGTGCGGTGGTGTCGTGCCGTCCGGCACGTCCTCAAGGTTGCGGCCGCCGCGCCGCCGTACCCAGGGTGACGCTTTTCCTGGGTCTGCCAGTACCAGGTTGGCGGAAGGGGTCTGACCTACTCTCGAGGCATGGCTGATGACGCTCTCGGTGACTTCCTCCGCTCACGGCGCGCCCGTATACGCCCTGACGACGTGGGGCTGATCTCCCATGGGCGGCGCCGGGTGCCGGGGCTGCGCCGGGAGGAGGTGGCCCAGCTGGCCGGGGTCAGCGTGGACTACTACGTCCGGCTGGAGCAGGGGCGCGGGACGAATGTGTCCGACGCGGTGCTCGACGCGGTGGCGCGGGTGCTGCGGCTGAACGAGGCGGAACACACCCATCTGCGGGATCTGGCCCGGCCGCGGCGGGGCCCGGGCCGGGGCGCGGCGGGGCGCCGGGCGGGCGGTCAGCGGGTGCGTACGGGCGTGCACACGCTGTTGGAGACCATGACCGGCACGCCCGCGTTCCTTCTCGGCCGGCGCATGGACGTCCTGGCCTGGAACGCCCTCGCGGACGCGGTGTCGGGGTTCTCCGCGATGCCCGAGGGGGAGCGCAACGCGGCCCGGCACACCTTTCTGGACCCGGCGGCCCGCGAGCTCTACGCGGAGTGGCCCACCGTGGCCGCGGAGACGGTGGGCTATCTGCGGCTCGACGCGGGTCGGCACCCGGACGATCCCCTGATGGCATCGTTGATCGGCGAGCTGGCGATGAAGAACGAGACATTCCGCCGGCTCTGGGCCGATCACCCGGTCAAGGAGAAGACACACGGGCTCAAGCGGCTGCGCCATCCGGTCGTGGGCGATCTGGAACTGTCGTACGAAACGCTGGCGCTCCCTGGCGATCCTGACCAACTCCTGGTCACTTACGCGGCGGTTCCGGGTTCGGCCGCCGCGGAGAAGCTGGCGGTGCTCGCGAGCTGGTCGGCCGGTCAGGGCGGGTCCGGTCGGGGGGACATGGACGACCGCACGAAAACTGACAAGCCCTCATCTTCCAGGCGCGGGTAAGTGGCGAAAACCTGACCGGAATCGCTTCCGCCAGAGACAACGCAAAGTCAAATTCTTGTTTCAGACCTGTCCGAACCGATCGTTCGATGACAATCTCTGCTCGGTCACCGCGCATGTCAGATGCACGTCAGCTTCAGTCGGCGTCAGCTGACCGCGCGCCAGGTGTCGGCACCACCGAAGCAAGCACCACTCACGCACCACTCCTCGCACCACCGGGCGGCCCACCCACGGCTGCCCGCACCCCCTACACAGGGCCGCGACCCAGCGGCCCCAAGGCTAGGAGACCGAGTGAGATCCATAGCTTCCGCCACCCGCAAGAAGTCCGTCCGCGCGGCCGCCCTCGTCGCCTCCGCCGCGATGGTCGTGATCGGCATGCAGTCCGGCCCGGCCAACGCCCAGGCCGAGCTGAGCCGTGAGGCCGGCGCGACGGCGCTGCCGCTCTCCGCCCAGGAGCGCGCCTCCGCGATCCAGGCCGCGCAGGCCGACGCCTCCGCCCAGGCCGAGTACCTCGGGCTCGGGGCCAAGGAGAAGCTGGTCGTCCGGGACGTCATCAAGGACGCGGACGGCACCGTCCACACCCGGTACGAGCGCACCTACGACGGCCTGCCCGTCCTCGGCGGCGACCTCGTCGTCCACGAGAAGACGAGCGGCGCGCGCAGCGTGACCAAGGCGACCTCGGCCCGGATATCCGTGGCGAGCACGGCCGCGGAGGTACCGTCCGCCGACGCCAAGAAGTCCGCCCTCAAGGCGGCGCCCACCGACGACAAGGCCGGCAAGTCGCCGCGCAAGGTCATCTGGGCGGCGACCGGGAAGCCGGTCCTGGCCTGGGAGACCGTCGTCACCGGCATGCAGAAGGACGGCACCCCGAGCGAGCTGCACGTCATCACCGACGCCGCCACCGGCGAGAAGCTGTTCACCGACGAGGCCGTCAAGACCGGCTCCGGCACCAGCAAGTACAGCGGCACGGTCACGCTCGGCACCACCAAGAGCGGCAGCACCTACAGCCTCACCGACAGCACGCGCGGCAACCACAAGACGTATGACCTGAACCAGGGCACGTCGGGCACCGGCACCCTGTTCACCGACGCCGACGACGTGTGGGGCGGCGGCCGCCAGACCGCCGGCGTCGACGCACACTACGGTGCCGCCGAGACCTGGGACTTCTACAAGGAGGTGCTGGGCCGCAACGGCATCAAGAACGACGGCGTCGGCTCGTACTCCCGGACCCACTACGGCAACAGCTATGTCAACGCCTTCTGGCAGGACTCCTGCTTCTGCATGACCTACGGCGACGGCTCCGGCAACAACAACGCGCTCACCTCGATGGACGTGGCCGGCCACGAGATGAGCCACGGCGTGACCGCGGCCACCGCCAAGCTCAACTACAGCGGCGAGTCCGGCGGCCTCAACGAGGCCACCTCCGACATCATGGCCACCGCCGTGGAGTTCTACTCCGCCAACGCCTCCGACGTCGGTGACTACCTCATCGGCGAGAAGATCAACATCAACGGCGACGGCACCCCGCTGCGCTACATGGACAAGCCCAGCAAGGACGGGGCGTCCCGGGACTACTGGTCCTCGACGCTCGGCAACATCGACGTCCACTACTCCTCCGGGCCCGCCAACCACTTCTTCTACCTGCTGTCCGAGGGCAGCGGCGCGAAGACCATCAACGGCGTCAGCTACAACAGCCCGACGTCCAACGGGGCCACGCTCACCGGCATCGGCCGGGACAAGGCCACCAAGATCTGGTACAAGGCGCTGACCACGTACCTGACCTCCACCTCCAAGTACGCACAGGCCCGCACCGCCACGCTCAGCGCGGCGACCGACCTGTACGGGGCGAACAGCGCCGAGTACAAGGCCGTCGCGGCCGCCTGGACCGGGATCAGCGTGAACTGAAGCACCTGAAACACCAGAAACGCCTGAAGCACCCGAAGTAGGCGCGCGCCAAGAGCGCCGAAGCGGCGACGGGCCGCACCGCACCCCGGTGCGGCCCGTCTCCGTCCGCACCGCTGATGGCGCTTACGCTGCTGCCATGACTCAACACGTACGCGGTGTCATCGCCCCGGGCAAAGGCGAGCAGGTCAGGATCGAGACGATCGTGGTTCCGGACCCCGGTCCCGGCGAGGCGGTGGTGCAGGTACGGGCCTGCGGTGTATGCCACACCGACCTGCACTACCGGGAGGGCGGCATCAACGACGAGTTCCCGTTCCTGCTCGGCCACGAGGCGGCGGGCGTCGTGGAGTCCGTCGGGGAGGGCGTCACGGACGTGGCCCCCGGTGACTTCGTGATCCTGAACTGGCGTGCGGTGTGCGGCCAGTGCCGGGCTTGTCGCCGCGGCCGCCCCTGGTACTGCTTCAACACCCACAACGCCAACCAGCCCATGACGCTCACCGACGGCACCCCGCTCTCCCCGGCCCTGGGCATCGGCGCCTTCGCCGAGAAGACCCTCGTCGCCGCCGGGCAGTGCACCAAGGTCGACCCGGCCGCATCGGCCGCGGCGGCGGGCCTGCTGGGCTGCGGCGTGATGGCCGGCCTCGGCGCGGCCATCAACACCGGCGGGGTGGGGCGCGGCGACTCGGTCGCCGTCATCGGCTGCGGCGGCGTCGGCGGCGCGGCGATCGCCGGGTCCCTGCTGGCCGGGGCTTCGAAGATCATCGCGGTGGACGTGGACGACCGGAAGCTGGAGCAGGCGCGCGGGCTGGGCGCCACCCACACGGTCAACGGCAAGACGGCCGATGCCGTCGAGGCCATCCGGGAGCTGACCGGCGGCCACGGCGCCGATGTCGTGATCGACGCGGTCGGCCGCCCCGAGACCTACCGGCAGGCCTTCTACGCCCGTGACCTGGCCGGCACCGTGGTACTGGTCGGGGTTCCCACCCCGGAGATGAAGCTGGAGCTGCCGCTGCTGGACGTCTTCGGACGCGGCGGCGCGCTCAAGTCCTCCTGGTACGGGGACTGTCTGCCCTCCCGCGACTTCCCGATGCTGATCGACCTGTATCTCCAGGGGCGGCTCGACCTCGACGCGTTCGTCAGCGAGACGATCGGGCTCGACGATGTCGAGGAGGCGTTCGCGAAGATGCAGCGCGGCGAGGTGCTGCGCTCGGTGGTGACGCTCTGATGACGCCACCGCCCGTACGCGTCGACCGGCTGGTCACCTCCGGCACCTTCTCCCTGGACGGCTCCACCTGGGAGGTGGACAACAACGTCTGGCTGGTCGGCGACGACAGCGAGGTGTACGTCATCGACGCCGCCCATGACGCGGACGCGATCATCGAGGCGGTCGGGGACCGGCGGCTGCTCGGCATCCTGTGCACCCACGGCCACGACGACCACATCGACGCGGCCCCGGACGTCGCCGACCGCACGGGCGCGCCGATCCTGCTGCACCCGGACGACGAGGTGCTGTGGCGCATGCGCCACCCGGACCGCAAGCCGGACGGGGCGCTCGCCGACGGCGACGTCCTCACCGTGGCCGGCACCGAGCTGCGGGTGCTGCACACCCCCGGCCACTCCCCCGGCGCGGTCTGCCTCCACGCCCCCACGCTGACCACCGTCTTCTCCGGTGACACGCTCTTCCAGGGCGGCCCCGGGGCGACCGGCCGCTCGTACTCGTCCTTCCCGACGATCATCGAGTCGATCCGGGAGCGGCTGCTGTCGCTGCCGCCGGAGACCGTCGTCCGCACGGGCCACGGCGACCCGACCACCATCGGCGACGAGGCTCCGCACCTGGAGGAGTGGATCGCCCGCGGCCACTGAGCCATGTGCTCGCGTGCGGTGCCGTCCCGCCCCGGCAGGACGGGGACGGCACCGCACGGCGGGTGCGGGCGCCGTGACACCATCGACCGTGTGATCGACCTCGGCTACTCCCTCTCCCGCCGCTTCCCCGACCCCCCGCAGACGGACTACCGCACCGCGGACGTGCACGCCCTGCGCCACGACCTGTTCTGCGGCGATGTCTACCTCGCCGACACCAAGGCGGACCGGGAGCTGTCCACAGCCTGGGGATGGGTGCCCGTGCTCGACTTCGCCTGGGCGCTGTGCGACATCGTCGAGCGGCTCGACCGCGACCCGCGCGGCAACCGCTCCGCGCGCCCCGTCCACGCCGAGCTGGACTTCACCGAGTCGACGGACCGGATGCTCTTCGAGCGGCGCTTCGGCTGGGTGGACGTCACGGCCGACTGGGCGCCGGCCGAGGAGCCCCCGCTCACCTTCAACCACGCCGCGCTGCGCCGGGAGGCCCGCGACTTCCTGCACGACCTGATCGCGGACCTCACCGATATGCACGAGGGGCTGGCCGACAACCCGGCGGTGTGGGACCTACAGGCCCGCTACCCCCGCCTCTGATCCCCGGTCCGGGCCGCGTCCTCCACCCGCAGCCCCAGCCGGGCCGCGAGCACCGGGGCCAGGTCGAGCAGCTGGGTCGGGCTGATCACCGCGCCCGCCAGGTCCTCCACGCCCCGCGCGATGTCCAGCTCCGCGACCGCGCGCAGGTCCACGTCCTTCATCCGCGCCTGGCTGAAGTCCACCCGGCGCAGCGCGCAGTCCACGAACTCCACGCGCTCCAGCACCGCCCCGCCGAAGTCCGGCTCGGCGAGGACACACCCCTCGAAGACGACGTCCGTGAGCCGGGCCGTCCGCAGATTCAGATAGTCGATCTTCCCGCCGCGCACCACCACCCGCTCCAGCACCGCGCCGTGCAGCTGGACCCCGCCCAGCCGGGCGTCGACCAGCTCCACATCCCGCAGCCGCGCCTCGGACGCATCGGTGCCCACGCCCCGCACGCCCTCCAGCACACAGTCGAGGAATCTGGCCCGGGCCAGCCGGACCTCGTCGAACGCGCAGCGGCGGATCCCGCAGTCCAGGAAGCGGGCGCCGCCCGCCCGCTGCCCGGCGAAGTCCAGGTCCGCGAACTCCAGCCCGTCGTAGTCCCCCTCCGGCTCCAGCTCCCCGCCCTCGTAGGGCCGCAGCCCGGGCAGCGTCACCTCCGGCCGCCGCGCCGCCCGCACCGCGCCCGCCGCCGTCCCGCTCCTGCCGCGCCCTGCCATCACCGCTCCGTCCATTCGCGCTCGCCGTGGCCCGCTCTCCATCGTGAACCACGCCACTGACAACGGCCGGACAGCGGCCCGATGTCACATCTCGCGCCACCGCGTCGTCGTACAGGGGAAGCGATCCGGTCCCACCCGGGTCGCAGCACGGGAAGGAGTGCTGCCCATGCACCGCATCACCGTCATCGGCGGCGGCCTCGCGGGCCTCACCGCGGCCATCGCCGCCGCCGAGGCCGGGGCCCCGGTCACCCTGCACGAGGCCCACCACACGCTCGGCGGCCGCGCCCGCACCGCCCCCGGCCCGTACCGCGTCAACGAGGGCCCGCACGCCTTCTACGCGGGCGGGCCGCACTGGCCATGGCTGAGGCAGCGCGGGCTGCTCGGCCCGCTCGCCGGCCTCCCGCCCCTGGAAGCCGCCCGGCTGCGCTTCCACCGCGGCGGACGGCTGCGCCGCGTACCCCCGGCCGCCATGCTCAGGCTGCTGCTGACCAGGCGGGCGCCGGTCGACGCCGACTTCGCCACCTGGGCGACGGGCGTGGTCGGCGCGGCCGGGGCGCGCGCGGCCGCGAACTACGCCGCCGTCGCCCTCTTCCACCACGCCCCCGGCCGGCTGTCCGCCGCGTTCGTCCAGGAGCGGTTCCGGCGCGCCGCCAAGGTGCCGCCGGAGGCCCACTATGTGCGCGGCGGCTGGGGCACGACCATCGAACGCATGGCCGATTACGCCTGGAAGCTCGGCGTACGGATCGAGACCGGCTCCCGCATGGACGCGCTGCCCGCCGCCCCGGGCGGGCCGGTGATCGTCGCGACCGCGCTGCCCGCCGCCCGCGCGCTCCTCGGCGACGCCTCCCTGACCTGGGACAGCGGCCGCACGGTGCTGCTCGACCTGGCCGTACGCACCCGGCGCGGCGACGCGTTCGCCGTCTCCGACCTCGACTCCCCCGGCTGGATCGAGCGCTTCACGGCCCAGGACCCCACCCTGGCCCCGCCCGGCGAGCAGCTGATCCAGGGCCAGCTGCCCATCGCCCCGGACGAGACCAGGGCGGACGGCGTCGCCCGCGCCGAACGCCTGCTGGACCTGGGCTTCCCGGGCTGGCGCGAGCGCACGGTCTGGCGGCGGGAGTCCACGGCCAACGGGCGTACGGGAGCGGTGGACGCGCCCGGCACCACCTGGCACGACCGGCCGGCGGTCGACCGGGGCGAGGGGGTGTATCTGGCGGGCGACCAGGTGGCCGCGCCGGGAGTGCTCTGCGAGGTGTCGTTCAACAGCGCCCTCACCGCCGCCGCCCTCGCGCTCGACGGGTGGCGCACAGGTGGAGGTCGCGGTGAGGGCCGTCACGTCTCCGCGCCGCTCAACACTCCTTGACTTCACCTTTGGTTGAGGTTGGAGGGTGGCCGTACGACAGCCCCGCAACCCCTGGGAGACCCCATGTACGCCGTCCGTCTGCACGCCTTCGGCCCCGCCGAGAACCTGGTCCTCGAGAAGACCGGCGATCCGCTCCCCGGCCCCGGCGAGGTCCGGATCGCGGTGGCCGCCGCCGGTGTCCACCTCCTCGACACCGCACTGCGCCAGGGCCTGACCTCCGCCGTGCACTCCGCGCCCGAACTGCCGACCATCCCCGGCCGTGAGGTCGCGGGCACCGTCGAGGCGCTCGGCGAGGGCACCGACCCGGCGTGGCTGGGCAAGCGCGTCGTCGCCCACCTCGGGATGGTCCCCGGCGGCTACGCCGAACTGGCCGTGGTCGCCGCCGGCAAGCTGCACGAGGTGCCCGCCAACCTGGACGAGGCCCAGGCCGTCGCCATGATCGGCACCGGCAGGACCACCATGGGGATCCTCCAGTTCGCCGATCTGGCCGCCGACGACGTCGCGGTCGTCACCTCGGCGGCGGGCGGGATCGGCCAGCTCGTCGTCCAGTACGCGGGGCACGCCGGCGCCACGGTCGTCGGGCTCGCGGGCGGACCGGAGAAGGTGGCGCGGGTACGCGAGCTGGGCGCCCACATCGCCGTCGACTACACCGACCCGGCCTGGCCGGACCAGGTCCGCGCCGCCCTCGGCGGCCGCCCCGCGACCGTGCTGTTCGACGGCGTCGGCGGCGAGCCCGGCCGCGCGGGCGTGGACCTGCTCGGCCCCGGCGGCCGTCACCTCGTCTTCGGCTGGTCCTCGGGCGGGCTGCTCACCGGCGGTGGCGGCCCGCTGGAGTTCGGCGAGGAGGAGCTGGCGGCGCGCGGCATCACCTCCCAGGTCGTGCTCGGCCCGCCGATGCTGGAGAGGGCCGGCGGCCCGGACCCGATCCGCACCCTCGAAGAGCGCTCCATGGCCGAGGCCGCGTCCGGCCGCCTCGTCCCGGCCGTCCACCGCTTCCCCCTCGCCGAGGCGGCCGCCGCCCACCGGGCCCTGGAGACCCGCGCCACGATGGGCAAGGTCGTCCTGGTCCCCTGATCACCCCGCCCCGCCGGGTCCCGCCCCGCTCCACGTGGGGAGAGCGGGACGGGCCCGGCGGGGCGCGGGGCACAAACCCGAGGCCAGGCCCAGGCCCAGGCCCGCTACGCCACCACGCGCAGCTCCCGCGCCGTGTTGTTCAGCCGCCGCCCGCCCGTTTCCGTGCAGGTCACGATGTCCTCGATGCGCACCCCGAAGCGCCCCGGCAGATAGATCCCCGGCTCGATCGAGAAGCACATCCCCGGCACCAGCGGGAGCTGCTCGCCCTCCGTCATATACGGCGGCTCATGCGTCGTGACGCCGATGCCGTGGCCGGTGCGGTGGATGAAGTACTCGCCGTAGCCCGCCTCGGTGATCACCTGGCGCGCCGCCCGGTCGATGTCCTGGCAGGCCGCCCCCGGGCGGACCGCCTCGAACGCCGCCTGCTGCGCCTCCCGTACGACCTCGTGGACCTTGCGCTCCTCCTTCGTGGGCTCGCCGACGTGCACGGTGCGCGTGGTGTCGGAGCCGTAGCCGTCCTTGAGGCCGCCGAAGTCCAGCACCACCATGTCGCCCTCCTCGATGACCCGTTCCCCGGCCTCGTGGTGCGGATCGGCGCCGTTCGGGCCGGAGCACACGAGCGTGAAGTCGACCTGGCTGTGCCCGTGTCGCAGCAGCAGCTCGCTGAGGTCGGCGGCGATGTCGCGCTCCCGCCGCCCGGCGAAGCGCACCCGCACGATCTCCTCGTACGCCGCGTCGGCCGCCGCCCCCGCCGCCGCGATCCGCTGCACCTCGTGGGTGTCCTTGACCGCGCGCAGCATGGGCAGCGCCTCGCCGATCGCGGAGTAGGAGGTGTCGGGGAGGGCGCGCTGGAGGCCGAGCAGGTGGGCGGCCCAGGTCTCGTCGGAGACGCCGTAACGGCCGCGCGCCGGCAGCGTGTCCGCCGCCGTCCGGTACGGGTCGCTGCCGTCGGTCCAGCCGGTCACCTCGATCGCCCCGGCGCCGGTCGCGGCCAGCGCGTCGGGCCGCTCCAGCAGGGGTACCAGCAGCCGCGGCGTCTGCCCGGGGACGAGCAGGAGTGCGGTGAGGCGCTCGGTCACCGCCGGGGGGCGGTAGCCGCACAGATGCGTCAGGTCCGGACCGGGGGTGACCACCAGCCCGGCCAGCCCGGCGTCGGCGGCGGTACGGGCCGCCCGGGCCATCCGGGCGGTGTAGTCCTCAAGGGTCATGGGGGCGAGCTGCTGCTCGGCGGGCGTCGGCATGCGGACAGCATCCCGCAGCGGCACCCACCCCGCGACAGGGGGCGGAAGACCCGCGACAGGGGCGCGGGCCCCGCGGCGGGGCCTTGGTGAGGGGCCGGAGCCGACGGGCCCCACGACACGAAGCGCCCGGACCGCGGCACCCCCGGCTCAGCCCTCCGTACCGGCGGCGCGTCAGCGCCCCCCGCGCGTCAGCGCTGGAATCCGCTGCCCAGCCGGACGGCCGCGTCGATCACCGCGCTGCCGTAGACCCGGCCCGGGGTGCCGGACATCCGCCCGACGGGCCCGGAGATCGACAGCGCGGCGACCACCCGGCCGCCGGGGCCGCGCACCGGGGCCGCCACGGCGGCTATCCCGTGCTCCCGCCCGCCGACGCTCTGCGCCCAGCCCTGGCGCCGTACGCCGGAGAGGGTGGCGGCCGTGAACTGCGCGCCGCGCAGCCCCTCGTACAGGTCTTCGGGCCGCTCCCAGGCCAGCAGCACCTGGGCTACGGGACCGGCGTTCATCGGCAGGGAGGCGCCGACCGGCACCCGGTCCTGCGCGACCGGGTTGCCGTCCACCGGGGCCTCGGCGACACAGATCCGCATGTATCCGCGGCGGCGGTAGAGCCGGGCGCTGGCGCCGGTCAGATCGCGCAGCTCGCAGAGCACCGGCTCCGCCGATGTCGCCAGGTGGTCCCGACACGCCTCCAGGGCCATCAGCCCGAGCCTCGGCCCCAGGATGAACCGGCCCTGCGCGTCCCGGGCCAGCAGCCGAAGCCGCTCAAGGGCGAGCACCAGCCGGTGCACGGTGGGGCGTTTGAGGCCGGTGGCGGAGACCAGCCTGGCCAGGGACGCCGGGCCCGCTTCCAGGACGCCGAGCAGGAGCGAGGCCTTGTCGAGCACGCCGACCCCGCTCAGCAGCTGCTCCGGAGAGGTCCGCTCCGCGACGGTCGGCGCCATCGGCGCCGGCTGGGCCGCCGGAGCCGCCGGGGCCGGCTTTCCGCGCGTCGCCTTCCGGTGACTCGTCAGGACCTTTTCAGGAGTTGAGATCGCCATAAGAGTGCCTCCTTGTCGGGCCGGTCACTCCCATGCGCCAGGACCGTCCGCAACCACGGCTTTCGTCAGGTCAGTTCATCATGTCTAGCCGTCCGCCCAGAGCACCCGCAATGCGGCTACAGGAAGCTGCCAGCACCTCAACCGGCCACGGCCCGCCCCGCCCCGCCACCGGCTCAGCGCCGGTGACGCGGGGCGTCCCGCGGCGGCTCCCGCGGGGCGTCACCGGGCGGGTTGGCCGGCAATAACCCCAGCTCAGCGGCGCGCACCCCGGCCTGGAACCGGGAGCTCGCGCCCAGCAGTGCCATGATCTCGGCGACGTAGCGGCGATAGGTGCGCACCGAGACCGACAGCTCGCGCGCGGCGACCTCGTCGGTGACGCCGAGCCTGAGCCACTCCAGGATCGGCCGCACCATCTCCATCCGGGCGTGGCCGCCGAGATCGACCTGTTCGTTCACCACCACCGCGTTGCGCCAGATCCCGTCGAAGAGGGTCTGGAGGGTCTCGATGACCCCCGGGTCCCGGATCGCCGAGGCCCGGCGTCCGACCGCCGAGTCGGCGCACACCAGCGCGGCGCGGCCGTCGACGATGAACGCGGCGAGCAGCGGAATCCGGGCGACCCGGACCTCCAGTGGCCGTCCGTCCCGGGCGTGCCGCCGCACAAAATTCCAGTCGAGCGAGTTCTGAGCGCACAGCACGCGTGTTCTCACGTCCTCGCCGCCGGAACGGAGCCATTCGCTCAGTACGGAATGCAGCGCCCCGACATGCGCGGCCTCCGCCGCGAGCACGACGTCGACATTCCCCTCGGCCTCCCGGATCAGCTCTTCGGCAGCCGTTCGAATTTCTCCCTCGTCCGTTTCCACCGCCGCGACCCAGGACTTCCCGAGCGGTCGCCCGGAGCCCTCGGCGGCAGCGGAATCACCGATCACCGATTCGCCGGCCGCGGATTCACCCGTCACGGATTCGGCCGTCGCGGATTCACCCGTCACGGATTCGGCCGTCGCGGATTCACCGGTCACGGATCCGGCGGCAGCGAAATCGGCGGCCCTGGATTCAGCGGCGGCGGATTCAGCGGCGGCGGCTTCGGCGGCGGCGGCTTCGACGACCGTGGATGCTATGAGCGCGCGAACCGCCAGGAGTTCCTGGGCGATGGCCTCATCGGCCCGCTCGCTGTCGGTGCGGCCCTCCTCGTGCCCGGTCACGTCAGTCGACGTCCGACAACAGCCCCAGCTCGACGGCGCGCACCCCGGCCTGGAAGCGGGAGTTGGCCCCGACGTCACGCATGATCGCCGCGACATGGCGGCGATAGGTGCGCAGCGAGACCCTGATCTGGCGCGCCGCCACATCGTCCGTGTGGCCCTCTCGCAGACGCTCCAGGATCATCCGTACGGAGTCCGAGCGCAGCCGCTCGGCCAGGCGCTGGTGCTCCTCCAACGGCATCGCGCTGCCCCAGGCCCCGGCGAACATCAGGTCCAGCGCGCGGACCGAGGCGGGGTCGGTGTTGAAGGTCGCGTAGCGGCCGCCGTGTTCGCCGCCGGACCGGCCGAAGGCGGCCCTGCCGTCGGCGATCACGGTCCCCTGGAGATCGACGTCCGCGACCCGGACCTCATAGCCCAGGGGGCCGCGCCGCGCGGCGGCGAGGATGCCGAGCGGGGCCAGGACCTGCGGGGTGCAGAGCACGCGCACGGTGACCCCGGAGTTGGCGACGGCGGTGAACCGGCCCATCTGCGGGAGGATGGGTTTGGCCCGCTCGAAGGTGCCGGGCACGATCAGGCTGATGCTGTGCCTGGCGCGCGTCAGCAGCTGCCCGATGGCCTGTCTGACGGCGGGGCCGTCGGTGGCCAGCACCATCGGCGGGGACTGTGCCGGGGCGCCGAGTACGGACACCGCCGGCTCTTCCTTCATGCAGGTCGCACTGGTCGTACTGGACGTACTGGACAGTTTCAGACTGGACAGTTCAGCCATGACTCCCCCATGCGGCACACGACACGTCCGTCGCATACCCGTCGGTTGCTGCCGACCGTCCAAGGTGACCAAGAACGGCCGCGATGGCGGTCGGCGGCCGCCCCGTAATTGAATCTGCAATGACACCGCCGCCAACCAGAATCACGAAACTTCCGCATACCGAACTTCCACGCCACCGTGGCCCACCGGTTCTCAACTCGCGAGTAACTCTTCTCTTCCGCAGCCAAGAAGCCCTTGTCCAGTGGGTGGATTGTGACCGGAAAGGCCGCACAAGCCCCTGCGGCGCGAGGTTAGTTCGCCCTCAGCAAGCCAGTCAACGCACTTCAGTTCGTAAAGATCAGGTAAAATCACTCACCTTTGCGCCACTTCTGCTTAACGCAATGACGCGGCACCCACGGGATTGTCAGCAAGTTGCACACCGACCGGGAAACTCCGCCCCCGACGCCCCCGACGCCCCCACCACGAACGCGCAGCGCATCCGGAAGGCCACGGTGGGCGATCAAGGAGGGGCGAGGCTGGCAATTTGTTGACAGCCGCGGCGGGGGGTGGAAGCGGGGATGCTCACGGAGCGAGACGAACGGCCCCCCGTGATCCGCCACGAAGGGCCGCGCGCGCATGGAGCCGACTGTCGGGCTCGAACCGACGACCTTCGCTTTACAAGAGCGGTGCTCTACCAGCTGAGCTAAGTCGGCGCGTCCACAGCAGTGTACCCACGCCGCAGGGGTGATCCGTTCGAAATTCCCCGCCGGTCCAAACTTTGATCCGCACAGGTAGAGACAGGGAGCCCCACCCCGAAGTAAGGTCGCGGCCAGTCCATGAGAGTGGACTAGACCCCTGCCTTTACTCGGATCGTCCGGCACGTTCCTGCCGGTGAAGGGACCAGATCAGCATGGCCACGGTTACGTACGACAAGGCGACCCGGATCTACCCGGGCACTGAGAAGCCCGCCGTCGATCAGCTCGAGATCGACATCGAGGACGGCGAGTTCCTCGTTCTCGTCGGCCCCTCCGGCTGCGGCAAGTCCACCTCCCTGCGGATGCTCGCCGGCCTCGAGGACGTCAACGGCGGCGCGATCCGGATCGGCGACCGCGATGTCACCCACCTCCCGCCCAAGGACCGGGACATCGCGATGGTGTTCCAGAACTACGCGCTGTACCCGCACATGACCGTGGCCCAGAACATGGGCTTCGCGCTGAAGATCGCCGGCGTCAACAAGACGGAGATCCGGCAGAAGGTCGAGGAAGCGGCCAAGATCCTGGACCTGACCGAGTACCTGGACCGCAAGCCCAAGGCGCTGTCCGGTGGTCAGCGGCAGCGTGTCGCGATGGGCCGCGCCATCGTGCGTGAGCCGCAGGTCTTCCTCATGGACGAGCCGCTGTCCAACCTGGACGCCAAGCTCCGTGTGCAGACCCGTACCCAGATCGCGAGCCTCCAGCGCCGGCTGGGCATCACCACCGTGTACGTCACCCACGACCAGGTCGAGGCCATGACCATGGGCGACCGGGTGGCCGTGCTCAAGGACGGGCTGCTCCAGCAGGTCGACTCGCCGCGCAACATGTACGACAAGCCCGCCAACCTCTTCGTCGCCGGCTTCATCGGCTCCCCGGCGATGAACCTCATCGAGGTGCCGATCACCGACGGCGGCGTGAAGTTCGGCAACAGCGTCGTCCCGGTCAGCCGCGAGGCGCTCAGCGCGGCGGCGGACAAGGGCGACCGCACGGTCACCGTCGGCGTCCGCCCCGAGCACTTCGACGTGGTCGAGGAGAACGGCGCCGCCGCCAAGGCCCTCACCAAGGAGAGCAAGGACGCCCCGGCCGGCCTCGCCGTCTCCGTGAACGTCGTCGAGGAGACGGGCGCCGACGGCTACGTCTACGGCACCGTCGAGGTCGACGGCGCGACCAAGGACCTCGTCGTGCGCGTCAACAGCCGTTCGGTGCCCGACAAGGGCTCCACGCTGCACGTCGTTCCGCGGCCGGGCGAGACCCACGTCTTCTCGACGTCCACCGGCGAGCGCCTGACCGACTGAGCGAGGTCAGCCGACGGTCGCCGACCGGCGAACGACTCGACTCCGCGGCGCCGCCCCTCCGCCTCGTGCGGGCGGGCGGCGCCGCCGTCTGTTGCGTCGACATGAGCGGGCATCTGTTGCCGTATCGACAAATACCCCGACAGATAAATACCCTTCCATATCAGGCATTTCACCCCAACCCGTCAAGGCGCATCCCACTCCCAGGGGTATCGCATCCCCCGAAACGGTGACTAAATGTCGCCAAATCATCGCTCCTCGCTACGATCGCCGCGTACCTCAGTCCCGTACGCACCGACCGTCGAGCACGGCCACGAACCGCGAGGAACGTCCTTGAACACCGCAGCACGCCGCATCGGCAGAACTCTCGCCCTCGTCCTCCCCGTCGTCCTCGTCCTCTCCGGGACGCTCGCCGTCACCCGCGTCCCGTGGGCATCCCCGGCGTCCGAGTCGCAGATCCTCACCGCCTCCTCCGACAAGGCGTCCACCCGCGCCGTCCACCGCGCCCCGCACGAAGTGCTGCGCGACCGGCTGCTCGCCGAGCTCCAGGAGAAGGACCCGGGCGTGGCGCTCACCCACCTCCAGGTCGCCACCTCCGAGCGCCCCTCGCTGGCCAGGCACTGCGCCTCCATCGCCCGCGCCCTCGGCCGCGCCGCGGTCGCCAAGTACGGCGGCACGGACCGCGCCCAGGCCTACTCCCGCCCGGTCTGCGACACCTCGTACGCGACCGGCGTGGCCCGGTCCCGCCCCTGACGCGGCTCGCGGCCCCCACCCTTATGTCCTCGGCGGTCCCGCATATCGTGCGGCCCATGACAGATGACGCCCGCACCGCCGCGCGGCACCCGCTGCCGGCCCGCCCCACGCAAGCCGTCGTCCTGGCCGGAGGCCAGGGCTCACGGCTGCGCCCCTACACCGACGACCGCCCCAAGCCGATGGTCGAGATCCCCGGCACCGGCACCCCGATCATCGGCCACCAGCTCGCCTGGCTGGCCGCCGAGGGCGTCACCGACGCCGTGGTCTCCTGCGGTCACCTCGCGGCGGTGCTCCAGGACTGGCTGGAGTCGGCGGACCTGCCGCTGCGGGTGACCACGGTCGTCGAGAAGGAGCCGCTCGGCCGCGGCGGCGGTCTGAAGTTCGCCGCGGCGTCGCTCCCGCACCCCGACCGGTCCTGGTACGCCACCAACGGCGACATCTGGACCCGCTTCTCGCTCCGCGAGATGGCCGACTTCCACCGCGAGCGGGACGCGGTCGCCACGCTCGCCCTGGCCCGCCCGCGCATCCCCTGGGGCGCGGTGGAGACCGACGAGTTCGGCCACGTCCTCGACTTCATCGAGGCGCCGCCGTCGCCATACCTCATCAACGCCGGCGTCTACGTCTTCTCCGCCGCCTTCACGGAGCTGCTCCCCGACCGGGGGGACCACGAGCGCACCACCTTCCCCCGGCTCGCCCGCGAGCGCCGCCTGGCCGGGTTCCCGCTGCCCCACGGCGCGTACTGGCGCGCCATCGACACCGCCAAGGACCTGACCGAGGCGGCGAAGGAGCTGGCCGCCGGGTCCCCGCCGCACGGCTCGCTGGGCCAGGCCTCCGCCGCGCAGCAGGCGTGAGCGCAGCCCCTGGGGCGGCCGCCCCAGGGGCGTGCTGAGCCACCAAGCCCCGACAGCAGCCGACCCGGCCCAGGCATTGCCTGAGCCGGGTCGGCGTCTGTGTAGGTATCGGTGTCGGTGTCGGTGTCGGCGTCGCTGTGCGCGTCAGCCGAGGAGGCCGCCGAGTGCGCCGCTGCTGCCCTCCGTGGCGCCCTCGGTGTAGCCGTAGGCGTCGCCGGACGTGCCGCCGCTGCCCGTGACCGTCTCGGGCCAGGTCTCGCCCTCGCCGATCCCCAGGCCGCCCCGGCCCGCCCGGCCGCCCGCCGAAGACGGCCCTTCCGGGGTCTCCGGCGCGACGGGCCGCCCCGGCCGCCGCGGGGCGGTCCGCGCGCCGCCCGGGGAGTGGCTGGGGCGGGCGGAGCCGACGGCCGGGGCCGACGCGCTGGGCGCCCCCGTCGACGCGGCGGCCGACGGGGGCGTCGGGCTGGTCACGGGCGCGCGCGGGGACGGCGCCCCGCCCCCGCCGAGGGGCCCGCGGGTGGCGCCGGTGGGGCTCTGGTCGGCCCGCCGCGGCAGCGGCGAGCCGGGCAGGTTGTTGGTCGGGATGTCGCTCGGCTCCGGGCCGCGCACCGTCTCCGACGCCCGTACGGCGCCGCCGAGCATCGAACCGAGGAGCAGCGTCAGCCCGGCCACGATCAGCGCCATGAAGGTGCCCCGGCGCAGCACCCGCCGCCGCAGCTCCCACACCCCCACCCGCGGCCCGAGCCGCCGCCACGCCTCGCCCGCGAGCCGGGCGTCAGCCGAGTACACCGGGGCGCCCGCGATGATCAGCGGGCTCCAGGCGGCGAGGTAGATGATGTCCGGCGCGTCGTACACCGGCACGGTCCGCCAGCTCACGGTGAGGATCAGCGCGGCCGACAGCGTCGCGCCGAAGAAGGCCGCCAGCCGCTGCCACAGCCCGAGGACCGTGAGCACCCCCACCACGACCTGGAGAAAGGCCACCGTCAGGCCCGCGCCCACCGGGTGCCCGAGCGCGAGGTCGCGCAGCGGCTCCGCGATCGGCCAGGGGTGCAGCGACCGCAGCCAGGTGACCATGGAGCCGCGCTCGCCGCCGTCGAAGTAGACCGGGTCGGAGAGCTTGCCCATGCCGGCGTAGACGGAGATGAGGCCGAGGAAGATGCGCAGCGGGAGCAGCACGACGCCCAGGTTCATCCGGCGGCCGGGGTAGTAGGCCTGGTGCCGCGCGGAGTCGGAGTGGCGGCGCGGGCGCGGCACATCCGCGCTGCGGGCGGCCCGCCCCTGCGGCGCGCGCGGCTCCCGCGGTGCCCCGTGCCGCGCCCCGGCCCCGGCCCCGGCCCGGTCGGCCGGCGGCAGGGCCTCGTCACGCGGGCTGCGGCGCGGGCCGACGACCGTGGGCGGGCCGTCGTCGAAGGTGAGGCGCGGCAGCACCTGAGTGGCGGCCGCTTCCTCGACGCCGTCCCCGCCGACGGCGCCCGTCTCCGCGGGTCCCTCCCCCGCGTACCGCACGGCCTGGAGCAGCCGGGTGGCCGCCACGTCGCCGCCGGGCCGGGTGCGGCCGCTCCAGACCACGGGCGGGCGGCGCCTGGCGGCGGCCGGGACGCGGGCGAGCCGCGTGGTGTCCGACAGCGCGCTGCTCACCACCGGGGTGGCGAGCTGTACCCGGAAGCTCGCGGGATTGACGGTGACCTGCGCCGGATCGCTCGGCACCTTGGCCATGGCCAGCTGTGGCTCGTCGTCAAAACCCGGTGCGCGTCCCCCCGTGGGCGTGCGGGGTGTTCTGGTCTCCACGCTCATCTAACCGAGTGACGCGCGGATAAGACACTGCCGTGACCGCCCCGGGGTGTCCGAGGCCCGTCAAGTCATGATCACACAAGCCCTGCCGGACACCCGGTCGGCTCACATCCGGTGCCGGACCGCCTCGTACAGCACGACGCCCGTCGCGACGCCCGCGTTGAGCGACTCGGCGCCGCCGGGCATCGGAATGCGCACCAGTACGTCGCAGGTCTCGGCGACCAGCCGGGACAGCCCCTTGCCCTCGCTGCCGGCCACGATCACCACCGGGCCCTCCAGCACCTCGGCGTCCTGCACCTCGGTGTCGCCGTCCGCGTCCAGGCCGACCACCATCAGGCCCGCCTTCTTGTACGCCTCCAGCGCCCGCGTGAGGTTGGTCGCCCGCGCCACCGGCGTACGCGCCGCGGTGCCCGCCGAGGTCTTCCACGCCCCCGCCGTCATCCCGGCCGCGCGCCGCTCCGGCACCACCACACCGTGGCCGCCGAACGCCGACACCGACCGCACCACCGCGCCCAGATTGCGCGGGTCGGTCACCCCGTCGAGGGCGACGATCAGCGGGTCCTGGCCCTCGTCGGCCGCGGCCGCGACCAGGTCCTCGGGGTGCGCGTACTCGTACGGCGGCACCTGGAGCACCAGCCCCTGGTGGTTGAGGCCGTTCGTCATCCGGTCCAGCTCGGGGCGCGGGGCCTCCATGAGGTGTATGCCGCCGCGGTCGGCCGCCAGCTTCAGCGCCTCGCGCACACGGTCGTCGCTGTCGATGAACTGCTGGACGTACAGCATGATGGCCGGCACGCCCTCGCGCAGCGCCTCGACAACCGGGTTACGGCCCACCACCAGCTCATTCGTGCCCTTGCCGCCGCCGCGCCGGGGGGCCGGACGGCGGGCCGCCTGCTTGGCGCGCGCATGGGCGACGCGCTGCTTGGCGTGGCCCTTGCGCATCTCGGCGGGCGGGGTGGGGCCCTTGCCCTCCAGGGCCCGGCGCCGCTTGCCGCCGCTGCCGACCGTCGCGCCCTTCTTGTTGGCGGTGCGGCGGTTCCTGCGCTGGCTGTTGCCGGCCATGGGGTTCACCTGTTTCTCATCCGTGGCCGCCCGCCGGCCGCCCGGCCCTGGGGGCCTCACGGCTTCGCGCGGCTGTGCCGCCGGGCCTGGTCCGGCGGCTGCCTGCTTGTGTCATGTCGTGGTGGGTGTGCCGGTCGGCACACCGCGTCGGTCAGGGCGGGGCGGGCCCGGGTCAGCGCGAGCCGAGCTCCCAGCGCGGCCCGCTCGGGGTGTCCTCGATGACCAGCCCCGACTGCTGGAGCTGATCGCGGATGGCGTCCGCCGTCCCGTAGTCCTTACGGGTCCGCGCGGCCTGCCGCTGCTCCAGGACCAGCCGTACGAGCGAGTCGACCACGCCGTGCAGATCCTCACCCCGGTCCGGGCCGCCCGCCCAGTGCTCGTCGAGTGGGTCGAGGCCCAGCACGCCGAGCATGGCACGCACCTCGGCCAGCCGCGCGACCGCCGACTCCTTGTCGTCGGCGGTCAGGGCGGAGTTCCCCTGGCGGACGGTGGTGTGGACGACCGCGAGCGCCTGCGGGACGCCGAAGTCGTCGTCCAGCGCCTCCGCGAACGCGGGCGGCACCTCGGGCGCGGGCGGGACGACCTTCCCCGCCTTCTCGGTGACCCGCTGCACAAAGCCCTCGATGCGCGCGAACGCGGACTCGGCCTCGCGCAGCGACTCCTCGCTGTACTCGATCATGGAGCGGTAGTGCGGGGTGCCGAGGTAGTAGCGCAGCACGATGGGGCGCCAGTGCTTGACCATCTCGGAGACCAGCACCGAATTGCCGAGCGACTTGCTCATCTTCTCGCCGCTCATGGTCACCCAGGCGTTGTGCACCCAGTACGCGGCGAAGTCGTCGCCGAACGCCTTGGCCTGCGCGATCTCGTTCTCGTGGTGCGGGAAGATCAGGTCGACGCCGCCGCCGTGGATGTCGAAGGCCGAGCCCAGGTACTTGTGGGCCATCGCCGAGCACTCCAGGTGCCAGCCGGGCCGGCCGCGCCCCCACGGGGTCTCCCAGCTCGGCTCGCCGGGCTTGGCCGCCTTCCACATGGCGAAGTCGCGCGGGTCGCGCTTGCCGTACTCACCCTCGCCGGAGGGCTGGCGCAGCCCGTCCAGCTCCTGGTTGGACAGCTGGAGATAGCCGGGGTACGAGCGCACGTCGAAGTAGACGCTGCCCTCGGCGGCATAGGCGTGGCCCCGCTCGATCAGGCCCCGCATCATCTCGATCATCTCCGGCACATGACCGGTGGCCCGGGGCTCGTAGGTCACGGGCAGGCAGCCGAGGACGTCGTACGCGGAGTTGAAGGCGCGCTCGTTCTCGTAGCCGATCGCCCACCACGGGCGGTTCTGCTCGGCCGACTTGGCGATGATCTTGTCGTCGATGTCGGTGACATTGCGGATGAACGTCACGTCATAGCCGCGGTAGGTGAACCAGCGGCGCATGATGTCGAAGTTGAGGCCCGACCTGATGTGCCCGATATGCGGGGCGGCCTGCACGGTCGCGCCACACAGGTAGATCGAGACACAGCCCGGCGTGAGCGGGGTGAAGTCACGAATCTGCCGGGCGCTGGTGTCGTACAGGCGAATAGTCACGCATCAAGGGTAGACGGAAGGGGGCAGTGCCCCGCGACCTTATGGCCGCAGGGACACAGAAGCGTGACACTTGGGACGCTCCGGCCGGCTCAGACCCTTCCGACGATCTTGCGCGGGGTGATCCGTACGGCGATGCGCTGGGCGTCCTCCGCGGCCGCCGGATTGAACTCGGCGTACCTCTTCCCGGTGTACTTGAGCGACAGCTCGTCGATCAGGGCGTCGGCGCCCTCGGTGCTGTAGGCGGCGCTGCCGCGGATCTCCGCGTACGTGTACGGCTCCTCGGAGGGCTGCACCACGACCGACACCCGTGGCTCCCGGGCGATGTTCTTCTGCTTCTGCCGCCCCATGGTGGTCGAGATCAGCAGCTCGTCGCCGTCCCGCATCACCCAGACCGGTGAGAGCTGCGGGCTGCCGTCGGGCTGGATGGTCCCGACGGTCACGAAGACGGGGGTGTCGAGGAGACGCTTGAGCTCGTCGGAGAGTGCGGCTGACACGGCGGTTCCTTCCCTCGCGCGATACGTACACGAGATGCGTACGGTGTGTCGGATACCCGATGGGCGCCCGACACACCGTCAAATCCCCGCGAGAGGACCGTTCGGCGGAGCGACTTTCCCCCGCTCACCGCAGGCGGCTAGGCCGCTCGCACCACGAGGGCCGTGGCGATCGCCGCGAGGCCCTCGGCGCGGCCGGTGAGGCCCAGTCCGTCGGTGGTGGTGCCCGAGATGGCCACGGGGGCGCCGACCGCCGCCGAGAGCGCCTTCGTCGCCTCGTCCCGCCGCTTGCCGATCTTCGGGCGCACGCCGATCACCTGGATCGCCACGTTCCCGATCTCGAAGCCCGCGCTCCGGACGATCCGGGCGGCCTCCGCCAGCAGCGTGACCCCTGAGGCCCCGGCCCACTCGGGGCGGTCGGTGCCGAAGTGGGCCCCCAGGTCGCCGACCCCGGCGGCGGAGAACAGCGCGTCGCAGGCGGCGTGCGCGGCGACATCGCCGTCGGAGTGCCCGGCCAGGCCATATCCTCCGTACTCATCGCCTTCCCACAGCAGACCCGCGCACCACAGCTCGCGGCCCTTCTCGAAGGCGTGCACATCCGTGCCGATGCCCACGAGCGGCAGCCCGGTCAGGTCAGAAGCCATCGGTGGCCCTCCTCCGGGCGAGCACGGCCTCGGCCAGCACCAGATCCAGCGGCCGGGTCACCTTGAACGCCTCCTCGTGGCCGGGCACCACCACGACCTCGGCCCCGAGCCGCTCCACCATCCCGGCGTCGTCCGTCGCACCGTCGCCCTCCAGGACGATCTTCTCGTGCGCGGCGACCAGCGTGGCCCGGTCGAAGCCCTGGGGGGTCTGTACGGCGCGCAGCCGGGCGCGCTCCGGGGTGCCGACCACCGGCTCGGGCTCGCCCGCCCGGTCACCGGTGCGCGGCTCGACCTGCTTGACGGTGTCGGCGAGCGGCAGCGCCGGCACGACGGCGGGCGCCCCCTCCCGTACGGCGGCGACGACCGCGTCCACGGTGTCCACGGGGACCAGCGGGCGCGCCGCGTCATGGACGAGGACGATCGCGACGTCCTCGGGGACGGCGGCCAGGCCGCGCCGGACCGACTCCTGACGGGTCTCGCCGCCGGGCACCACCACCACGTCGGTGTTCCCGGTGAGCGGGTAGGCGTCGAGCAGCCGGCGGACCTCATCGGCCCCGTCGGGCGGGGCGACCACGACCACGAGCGTGACGGAACGGGACCGGGCCATCGCCCGTACGGCATGGACCAGCATCGGCGTGCCGCTGAGCGGGCGCAGCGCCTTCGGCGCGCCGGGCCCGAGCCGCACCCCGCGGCCCGCCGCCGGGATGACGGCGGCGGTACGGGTGGGGCGGGCGGGGCTCTCGGCGCCCCCGGGATTCGCGGACTGCCCTGATGCGGACATTGAGTTGGCGTTCAGGTTTGCTTCCTCAACCGAAGTGGGTATGGCCACAGCGTGCCGGGCGCGATGCCCCGACCAGCCCCTTCCGTGACGACTGGTCGAGCCAGCTGCCCGGGCCCGGCACACCAGCACCGTCGGCGCGGAGCCGGCGGCAGTGGGACCAGCAGCCGGATCACTGGCGGCAAGCACCGGCATGCGCACATGCCGCAGCGCCCGGCGACACGACAGACGCTAGGTCACGCTAGGTCTGAGTCACTCGGGCACCGCGGCATCTATGTGTCAGGACGCGAGGACCTCGTCGAGCAGGGCCTCGGCCTTGTCTTCGTTGGTGTTCTCCGCGAGGGCGAGCTCACTCACCAGGATCTGGCGTGCCTTGGCAAGCATGCGCTTCTCACCGGCGGAAAGTCCGCGCTCCCGCTCTCGACGCCACAGGTCGCGCACCACTTCGGCAACCTTGATAACGTCGCCGGAGGCGAGCTTCTCGAGATTTGCCTTGTAGCGACGGGACCAGTTCGTCGGCTCTTCGGCGTACGGCGCGCGCAGCACCTCGAAGACCCGGTCCAGCCCGTCCTGGCCGACCACATCACGCACACCGACGAACTCCGCATTGTCCGCCGGCACACGAACCGTCAGGTCACCCTGAGCGACCTTGAGCACCAAGTAGGTCTTGTCCACGCCTTTGATCTGGCGAGTTTCGATGGCCTCGATCAGCGCGGCCCCGTGATGGGGATAGACCACGGTGTCGCCAACCTTGAACGTCATGTGACAGGTACCCCTTCCGTGGCTATCCAGGGTAACACGGGAACGCCTTCTTCTGAATGGCGTTTTCGCAGGTCAGGGCATATCTCGGGGCTTGACAACAGCAGGCGGAACGTGCTGGGCGGGGCCCGTGGAAGCGGGTATTCGCAGGTGGGAGCGGCTGCGCGGGCACGGCGAAACCCGTACGTTACACCCCCCGACAGCCCCCCAAGAGTGACCTTACGTCCCGTTATGCCGGAGTCCGGTCGAAGGACTTCCGCTACTCCGTTCGGGCCCGGAGCGACTGTTCCCATCCCGTTTCCCGAATTGATCACGCCAGAGTGGATCAAGGATGGATCAAGGGTGGATCAACAGTGTTGATCAATTCTCGGACGTCCACACATTCCTTACCGATAATCGCCTCTACCGACACCGGGCCGATATTCGTCACGCACGTCGGAGACGGGAGTCAGAAGCGGGACACGCGCGCTCAGAAGTGAACCCGGCGGGTCGAAGACAGACCGAAGACGGGCCGAAGTCAGACCGAAGACGGGCCGTGGACGAGCCGAAGATCGGATCACCGGACGGCGCCACAGCGGCGGGGCGTGGCACCGGGTGGGTCGGGTGCGGCCCCGGGCAGGGGGATCGGTAACCTAAGCCCGCTGATCCAGTTTTTACACAGCCCTACCTAGCCCTAGGAGATGCCGCCGCCGTGAGCAGCAGCCTTCGACGCGGCGTCCTCGCCGCCGCCCTCGTGGTCCCGGTCGCCTCGATCTCCGCCTGCGCAGCCGGCAACGACGCGCAGACGCTGGAGGTCAAGCCGGACAACGCCGCGACGTCCGTCGGCGATATCAAGATCCAGAACGCCAGCATCGTGACCCAGCCGGAGCGCGAGGCGAAGGGCCCGGCCGTCGTCACGGCCAAGATCTTCAACAACGGCGGCTCCGACCAGACCATCAAGGCCATCACCCTCCCCGGGACCAGCTCCACGGTGAAGGTGTCCCCGGCCAAGGGCACGGGCCCGGTCGTCGTCCCGGCCGGCGGCGCGGTACTCCTGGGCGGCAAGGGCAACCCCTCCGCGGTCATCGCGAACGGGCGCGAGGCCGCCAGGGACGGCGACGCGCAGCGGGTCGTCTTCGACCTCAGCAAGACGGGCGACGTGCCGATCACCGCGTTCGTGGTTCCGGCACAGCACTACTTCGAGGGCTGGGGCCCCTCGCAGCTGCCGACCGCGCCCCCCACGAACACGACGCCGACGACCCCGGCCGGCAAGCAGAGCAGCAAGCCGGGCAGCACGCCGTCCGGCACCGGGACGGGAACCGACAAGCCGTCCGGTGAGGCCACGAACAAGCCGTCCGGCGAGGCGGGCGAGAGCAACGCGCCGTCCAACGGCATCGCCTCGGGCGAGCCGGCGCCCAACCAGTAGGCCACCGACGTACAGACGCCGCTGGGGCCCTGGAAGCGACTTCCAGGGCCCAGCAGCGTGTGGCTTACGGCTTACTTACGGTTTACGGCTCGAACGTGTAGCCCAGACCGCGGACCGTCACCAGGTACCGGGGCGCGCCCGGGTCCGGCTCGAACCCCCTCCCCCGTGCGCCCCTCGCACCGATCGGCCCCAGGGGGCCTCACGGGCTTCGGGACGCTGCGCCGGACTCCGCCCGGCCATCGCGGGCCCGGGTTTACGGCTCGAACTTGTAGCCCAGACCGCGGACCGTCACCAGGTACCGGGGCGCGCCCGGGTCCGGCTCGATCTTCGCGCGCAGCCGCTTCACGTGGACGTCCAGCGTCTTCGTGTCGCCCACGTAGTCCGCGCCCCACACGCGGTCGATCAGCTGCATCCGGGTCAGCACCCGGCCCGCGTTGCGCAGCAACATCTCCAGCAGGTCGAACTCCTTCAGCGGGAGATCCACCTTGCCGCCGCCGACCGTCACCACGTGGCGGTCCACGTCCATCCGTACCGGCCCCGCCTCCAGCGCGGCCGGGGTGACCTCCTCCGGCTCCCCGCGGCGGCGCAGCACGGCCCTGATGCGGGCCACCAGCTCGCGCGAGGAGAAGGGCTTGGTCACATAGTCATCGGCCCCTATCTCCAGGCCGACGACCTTGTCGATCTCGCTGTCCTTGGCGGTCACCATGATCACCGGGACGTTGGAGCGGCCGCGCAGCTGGCGGCACACCTCCGTGCCGGGGAGGCCCGGCAGCATCAGGTCGAGCAGCACCAGATCGGCGCCGTTGCGCTCGAACTCGTCAAGCCCCTCGGGTCCCGTTGCCGCGATGGCGACCTCGAATCCCTCCTTGCGAAGCATGTACGACAGCGCGTCGCTGAACGATTCCTCGTCCTCGACGACCAGAACTCGGGTCACGGAAGGACCTCCGGGGCAGAAAGGTGATCACAGGAATTGGTCTCGTACGGCCGGTCCTGGTCCTCTCCATCGAGGTCAGCGTTGGTCTCGTACGGCTCTCGCGACGAGCGGTCGCGGGATCGGTCGCGGTCGCGTACCGAGCCGGCTTCCGGCAGCCGCAGGGTGAAGGTGGAGCCCTGT
Organism: Streptomyces sp. NPDC028305; assembly: GCF_055569495.1. Classification (NCBI taxonomy): domain Bacteria; kingdom Bacillati; phylum Actinomycetota; class Actinomycetes; order Kitasatosporales; family Streptomycetaceae; genus Streptomyces; species Streptomyces sp. NPDC028305. The sequence goes on along the minus strand of NZ_JBVHTN010000010.1, from coordinate 117,504 downwards.
CCCTCGGCGCTCCACACAGTGACCTCCCCGCCATGCGAGGCGGCCACATGCTTGACGATGGCGAGCCCGAGGCCGGTCCCGCCAGTCTGCCGCGAGCGTGCCGGGTCGACCCGGTAGAAGCGCTCGAAGATCCGCTCGCGGTCCTTCTCCGAGATGCCGATGCCCTGGTCGGTGACGGCGACCTCGATCAGATCGCCACCGGTGGCGGGGAGCCGGCGGGCGGCGATGCCGACACGGGTGCGGGCCGGGCTGTAGTTCACCGCGTTCTCGACGAGATTGCCGAGCGCGGCGGCCAGCTGGCCGCGGTTGCCCCACACATGCAGATCGGCGGTGCCGCCGGTGGCCATGGTGATCTGCTTGGTGCCCGCCTGGTGGCGGCACCGGTCGATGGCCTCGGTGACCAGCTCGTCCACGCGGACCGGCTCCGCGTCCTCCAGCGGGTCGTCGTTCTGTACCCGGGAGAGGTCGATGAGCTCCTGGACCAGGCTGGTCAGCCGGGTCGCCTCGATCTGCATCCGCCCGGCGAAGCGGGTGACCGCCTCGGGGTCGTCGGACGCGTCCATCACCGCTTCGGACAGCAGGGACAGCGCGCCGACCGGAGTCTTGAGCTCATGGCTGACGTTGGCGACGAAGTCGCGCCGCACGGCCTCGATCCGGCGGGCCTCGGTGAGGTCCTCGACCAGCAGGAGCACCAGCCGGGAGCCCAGCGGGGCGACTCTGGCCGACACGGCGAGGGCCTCGCCGCGGCCCGTGCCGCGCCGGGGCAGGTCCAGCTCGATCTGCCGTATCTCCCCGTCCCGCCGGGTGTCGCGAGCCATCTGGAGCATCGGCTCCACGGCCAGCTTCCCGCCGCGGACCAGCCCGAGCGCGTACGCCGCGGAGCTGGCCTTGACCACGGAGTCCGCCTCGTCGAGGACGACTGCCGAGGAGCGGAGTACGGAGAGCACGGTGTCCACGCCGGGCGGCAGCACGGCATCGGTGTGCAGCGAGGAGCGCGTAGGCTTCGCCTGTTCGCGTTCGCTCCAGCGGAACGCCAGCATGGCGATGACGCCGGTGCACAGCCCGGCGAGCGCCGCCAGTGCGGCGATCGCCGCGTTCACGTTCATGCATCCAGGTTATGCGCGGCGCGAGACAGCTCCACAGTCCCAGACGGGCACCCTCAGGGAGACGTTTCCCAGAGTTCACCGGGGAGTCAGTGGCGGTTCACTCCGGATGCCGGAGCCCGACGCGTTTTGGCCGGAACGTGGAAGCCTGGGGGGGCGGCGAGTCCGCGAGTCCACCGAGATCCACTAGCGAGACAACAGCGAGAGAAGGTCAGTGATGCGGGACGCGTACCACGAGGAGCTCGACTCGATCGGGGATGGCCTGGTCGATATGGCCCGGCTGGTGGGCTCTGCGATCGGACGGGCGACGACGGCGATACTCGACGCGGACCTCAAGCTCGCCGAGAGCGTCATCGCCGCAGATGAGAAGGTCGACGACCTTCAGCGCGACCTGGAGGCGCGGGCCATCACCCTGCTGGCCCGGCAGCAGCCGGTCGCCACGGATCTGCGGATCGTGGTGACCAGCCTGAGGATGAGCGCCGACCTGGAGCGGTCCGGCGACCTGGCGCAGCACGTCGCCAAGCTGGCCCGGCTCCGCTTCCCGGACTCGGCCGTTCCGCGTGACCTGAACGCGACCATCCTGGAGATGGGCCAGCTGGCGCAGCGGCTGATGGCCAAGGCCGCCGAGGTGATCATCACCAAGGACGTCGACCTCGCGCTCCAGCTGGAGGAGGACGACGACGCGATGGACCTGCTGCACCGCACCCTCTTCCAGCACCTGATGGACGACCGCTGGAAGCACGGCATAGAGACGGCCGTCGACGTGACGCTGCTGGGCCGCTACTACGAGCGGTTCGCCGACCACGCGGTCTCGGTCGCCAAGCGTGTGGTGTACCTGGTCACCGGCGAGCACGCCGACGAGATCGCGCAGGCGGAGGCGCCCGAGGGCGCGTGACCGCCGGCCCGGTTCGGTTCGGTTCGGGGCGTGAGGGCGGCGCTGTGCGCCCTCACGCGCCGGGCGCGCGCCCACCGCGCGGCGAGCCCCGTGCATCCGCGCGCCGTCCATGCGCCGCTACGGGCAGGGGCCGGGGGACCGGCACCATGGGCAGGAGGTGCACCCTCCCGAGACCTCCCTGGAGGCGACTCATGGCCGACTTCCCCACTCCCACCCCCGCCGACCCCACCCGGCCGGCGGCCGAACACCGCCCCCCGCTGCCCATCCTCGGCGCCTGCGGCTGCGGTTCCGGCTGTTCCTGCGGCTGCCAGTCCGGCGGATCCTGCTCATGCGGCGGCAACTGCGGCTGACGCCCTCTTCTCATCGCATTCGCTTCATCGCATTCACCTCATGCCGAAGGGCCTTCGACCGGATGCCGGTCGAAGGCCCTTCGGCATGCGCCGCCGGGGTCCAGATACCTCGACGGGCCCTCAGGCGCCGTCACGGCAGGGACCGGCGGTGCCGCCCTGTCCTTGCCCGAGGCCGCCCGGCCGTTACGCCACCGCTTGCCCGTCCGGTAGTTGATCCCGACGCGTTCGCCGGCTTCGGCGCCGCGCGACGGGCGGCGGGCGGCCGGGGCGCGGCCGCATATGCCTGTCGGAACTCTCTGCTCACGCCTCTTGTGTGGTGGGGCCCAGGTACCTATGGTTCGTAGAAATCGGTTTCTAGGAGGTCCGCGTGATGCGGAATCACGCGGGGAACCGGCGTCACCTGGGCATGGGGAGCGCGTTACAGCCGTACTCACCCGCATCGGGCACCGTCGCGACCCGCGGATGAAGAAAACGTATTCCAACCTCGCGGTTCTCACCCAGGGCGCCGTCCGACCGGAGTCCAACCCTCGCCCCCCACTCATGCCTCCTCGATCGGCCGACCGCGGCCCACGACCACCGGCGTCCGGGCCCGGGCCGGCAGGCACCACACCCCATGGAGAGTTGTATGTGGAAAGAACCAGGGATGAGGCTCAGACATACGCGGTGGTGGGCGATGGCCACCGTGGTATGTGCTCTGCTCGCGACCTTTGTTCCGGCGTCCTCCGCGGCAGCGGCGACGACCTCCGATCCGGCGGCCGGCGAATTCCCCGCCGTCACGCTGAAGGAGGTCACGAGCAGCGACGGGTTCGTCCACCCCGGTATCGCGGTGAGCGCGTCGAGCCTGCGGCTGGCCCGTCGGCAGGTGCTGGACGGCGTGGAGCCGTGGGCCTCCTACTACGCGTCCATGCACGGCACCAAGTACGCGTCACGCACCCTCACCCCCGTCAACGGTGGATCGGGGGTCGACACCCCGAAGTCGGACGCGTTCAACTCGCAGGGCATCGAGTCCAGGTTCATCGAGGATGCCTTCGGTGCCTACACCCAGGCGATCGAGTACTTCATCACGGGTGACCCCGTCTACCGCGCGAACGGTATGCACATCATCCGGACGTGGTCCCACATGGACCCGGACAAGGTCGCGCCGTATCCGGACGACCACATCCACGCCGGCGTCCCGTTGATGCGCATGCTCGCCGCGGCCGAGATCTTCCGCTACTCCAGCGTGAATCCCGGCTCCGACGGCTACGACACCACCTGGACCGACGCGGACACCACGAACCTGACCAAGAACCTCGTGACGCCCGTCATCAAGACCTTGCTCTACGGCAACACCTTCTTCATGAACCAGCAGTTGTACCCGATCGTCGGTGAGCTGGCCGGCTACGTGTTCACCGACAACCGGGCCGGCTACGAGCAGGCTGTCGAGTGGTTCTCGGTCAACAAGTCCAACCCGAACCGCCACACCAACGGGGCCCTGAACTCCCTGCTCCGCGTGATCAGCGCGGACGACCCGCTGAACACTTACGGCTACTCGTTCGTACAGCACCAGGAGATGGGCCGCGACCAGGCGCACGCATGGGACGGCATCGACATCGCGACGGAGATCTCGCGCATGCTCACGGTGCAGAAAACCCGGCTGGACCCGGTCGCCGGCACCGTGTCCACCAAGCCGAACGCCGTGTCCCCGTTCCGGTTCGGCAACGACCGGCTTCTCGCGGGAGCGGACGCCTGGTACGCGTACATGACGGGCAAGACCGTCCCTTGGATCGACACCACGGGCGGTCCCGGCAAGCTCTCCGAGGCCTACCGGGGACGCGTGTTCCAACCCATCGACGAGCTCTACAACATCTACCGGTACGAGTTCGGGGTCGACGTCAAGGAAGCGGCCCCCAACCTCGCGAAGGTGAAGGAGCAGGCCGACGGCCCCGAGTTCTTCTGGGGCACAGGGGCGTACAACTTCTGGAACAGCAACCCCGACTACAACCCGGACTACTGGCTGTCGCTGCCCGAGAAGGTGGCCGGGCAGACCCGTCCGAAGCAGGAAAAACCCCTGGTGCGGATGGCGCACCGCAGCATTCCCCTCGACGGCCGCTCCGGGGTCCGCGAGGAGGACGGACGCGACATGGTCCGGATGCGGGCGTCGAAGAAGGGCGCCACCATCGCGGTCCGCACCCTGATGTACGACAGCCGTAACGGATACAGCCCTGTGGGGGTGCTGATCCGCACCAACGGCCCGGCGACCCTGGAGATCCGCAAGGACATGTCGCTGAAGCCGTACCACACGGTGAGCCTGCCCGACACCCACGGCAAGTGGCGTTACGTCACGTACGACATGGACCTCGGCATCCTTCACGGGAGCACCGCGGGCGACAACCTGGCGTACTACACGGTCGTCGGCGCCTCGGACGTGAACGTCGACATCGACAGCGTCAACCTCCAGGCCAAGGCCCAGCTCACCCCGCCGACCTTCCCGCAGGGGCAGCGGACCACACTGGTCGGTGTGGCCGGGGCGCCGCTCAAGCGGTCGCTCGCCGCGACCGACTCGGGCGACGAGACCCTCACCTACGAGGCTTCCGGTCTTCCCGAGGGCGCCACGCTCGACAGCACCACCGGAGCGTTCAGCTGGACACCCACCAGCTCCCGGACAGGTGACGTCCACGCGTCCGTCGTCGCCTCCGACGGCAAGACCGACACCGTCCTGAAGCTCGACCTGGTGGTCGCACCGGACCGGGCGGGCGCGCTCACCGCCGCACAGGACGGGTTCGATCCCAAGGCGACGTACGTCCGCGAGCCCCTCCAGGGATTCGAGGACGCGGTGTCCTCCGTCAAGGCCACGATCGACACGGCCGATGACAGCACCTTCCTGGCCGGGCTGGTCACCGTGCAGGACGCGGTGAAAGCGCTGCAACTGCTCAATCCGAAGCTCGCCGACGGCACCCTGAGTTACCCGCCGCTGGTGACCTCGTCCCTGTCCGCACCCAATGTCTGGAACATGACCGACAGTGACATCAACACCTTCTCCGGCGATCTGAAGGCTCCGTTCACGCTGGACTTCGGAACCGGGTTCCGGGTGCGGGCCGACGCGTTCGGGCTACAGGCCCGGTACAACTTCGGCAACCGCTCCCAGGGCGCCAACGTCTACGGGTCGAACGACGGCTCCACCTGGACCCTGCTGACCTCACGAGAGACCACGAACACGACCCCGGACTTCAAGATGGAGACCATCCCGGTTCTCTCCAAGGTCCAAGACAAGGCGTTCCGCTTCCTCAAGGTCCAGGTCGACGACCCGGGCGTGCCCACCGACCCGAGCTACCCCGGGATCTCCTCCTTCGGCGAATTCCGGATCCACGGTTCCCGGATCGAAACAGCGCAGGCCGTCAAGTCGGCGACGCTCTCCTCCAGCAATGACGACCCGGCACGGGCCGTCAACGGCGACAAGGTGACCCTCGACCTGGTGACCACGGATCCACTGGCCAAGGTGAACGTGCGCATCGAGGACACCGACGCGCACGTCACCAGCACCGACAGTGAGCACTGGCGCGCCACGGTGGTGTTGCCGGAAGACGTGGACTTCGGCCGCGCACTGCGCTTCACGGCCGACTACACAACGGCCGACGACGAAATCGGCTCGACGGTCTTCCATACCACCGACGGGTCGTCGCTCCAACTGTGGAACACCCACATCGTGTCCGACCGGATCGACCAGGCCTGGGTCGACGCGTCCACCCCGCAATGGCCGGGCAGCGGCACCACGGCAGCCAACGGATGGCGGATGTTCGACAGCGACATCGCCACCTACACCGATACCACCACCTCGAACGGCTGGGTGACCGTCAAACCGACCGACGGCTCCTCCCTGGCAGCCGACGCCGTGATGATCCGCCCCCGCGCGAAGTACCCGGACCGGGCCAACGGCACGGTGCTACAGGGCTCCACCGACGGCGGGAAAACCTGGACGACCTTCCTGACCATCACGGGCATGACCAGTGACCAGCAGTGGTACACCTTCAAGCTGCCTCAGCGGACCGTGATCCCGATGCTGCGCGTCTACGACGGGCACGGCGGCAACACCAACCTCGCCGAGGTCCAGCTACTACGGTTCGACTCCTCGTCCCAGTAACCCCAGGGCCGCGGACGCTCGGCCCCGGCCCAGCAGTAAGCCCCCTACTCGCGGAGAAACCGCGGGTAGGGGGCCTACGAGCGTCGGCTTACTTCTTCTTGCCCTGGTTCTTGACCGCCTCGATGGCGGCCTTCGCGGCCTCCGGGTCGAGGTAGGTGCCGCCCGGGTTGAGGGGGCGGAAGTCGGCGTCGAGCTCGTAGGAGAGCGGGATGCCGGTGGGGATGTTCAGGCCCGCGATGTCGGCGTCGGAGACGCCGTCGAGGTGCTTGACCAGCGCGCGCAGCGAGTTGCCGTGCGCGGCGATCAGGACCGTACGGCCGGCCAGCAGGTCCGGGACGATGCCGTCGTACCAGTACGGGAGCATGCGCTCGACGACGTCCTTGAGGCACTCGGTGCGCGGCCGCAGCTCCGGCGGGATGGTCGCGTAGCGCGGGTCGTCGGCCTGCGACCACTCGGAGTCGGCCTCGATCGGCGGCGGCGGGGTGTCGTACGAGCGGCGCCAGAGCATGAACTGCTCCTCGCCGAACTCGGCGAGCGTCTGGGCCTTGTCCTTGCCCTGGAGCGCTCCGTAGTGGCGCTCGTTGAGCCGCCAGGAGCGGTGGACCGGGATCCAGTGGCGGTCGGCGGCCTCCAGGGCGAGCTGCGCGGTGCGGATGGCGCGCTTCTGGAGGGAGGTGTGGAGCACGTCGGGGAGCAGGCCGGCGTCCTTGAGCAGCTCACCGCCGCGGACTGCCTCCTTCTCACCCTTCTCGTTGAGATTGACGTCCACCCAGCCGGTGAACAGGTTCTTCGCGTTCCACTCGCTCTCGCCGTGGCGGAGGAGGATCAGCTTGTACGGTGCGTCGGCCATGCCGTCGAGCCTACTTGACCCTACTTGACCCGCATGAACGCCCCGATTGACACACCCGGTCAATCCGGTGGCGCACGGGGGACGCGGTCGGTAATTTGCGGCTAGCACTTGCGCCACTTACATCCCGCGCACTGGGGGTCGCCCGATGTCCGTCGCCGTACCGTCCGTCGCCCGGATGAGGCAGGCAGCGAGGGAGAGCGTCTCGGGGCTGCCGCGGGCGTTCTGGTGGCTGTGGACCTCCACGCTGGTGAACCGGCTGGGCGGCTTCGTCGCTCCGTTTCTGGCCATGTACCTGACCGTGGACCGCGGCTACTCGGCCACGTACGCCGGTCTGGTCGGCGCGCTGCACGGGCTGGGCGGGGCGGTGTCGGCGGTGGGTGCCGGGGTCATGACGGACCGGCTGGGGCGGCGTCCCACGCTGCTCATCTCGCAGAGCGCCACGGCGGTCAGCGTCGCCGTGCTCGGCTTCGTCCAGGATCCGGCCGCGATCGCCGCCGTCGCCTTCCTCGTCGGCATGGCGTACAACGGGTCGCGGCCCGCGGTGCAGGCCATGATGGCCGACATCGTCGCCCCCGAAGACCGGATCCGCGCCTTCTCGCTCAACTACTGGGCCGTCAACCTCGGCTTCGCGTTCTCCGCGACCGTGGCCGGGCTGATCGCCGAGCACGGCTATCTGGCGCTGTTCCTGGGCGAGGCGATCATGACGCTGCTGTGCGCCGTCGTCGTCTTCGTCAAGCTGCCGGAGTCCCGCCCGGTGCGGGAGGACGGGGAGGACGGGGCGATGGGGCCGGCGGTGGACGAGCCGGAGGCCGGGCTCGGGGCCGTGCTACGCGACCGCGGGTTCATGGCCGTGGTGGCGCTGTCGTTCCTGATCGCGACGATCATCCAGCAGGGTTTCGTGGGGCTGCCCGTGGCGATGGGCGCGAGCGGCCTGTCCAGCTCGGACTTCGGGCTGGCGGTCGCCGCGAACGGGGTGCTGATCGTGGCCCTGCAGATCCCGGTCACCCGGTTCATCGAGCACCGCGAGCCCACCCGGCTGTTGGTCGGCGCCGCGCTGCTGATCGGCTACGGCTTCGGGCTCACCGCCTTCGCCGGGTCCGTCGGGATGTACGCCCTGACCGTGTGCGTCTGGACCATCGGCGAGATCATCAACACCCCGATCCAGATGGGGCTCGTGGCCCGGCTCTCCCCGACCCACGGGCGCGGCCGCTACCAGGGCGTCTATGTGCTCTCCTGGTCGCTCGCGGCGCTCGTCGCCCCGCTCGCGGGCGGGACGGTGATCGACCACTACGGGGCGGATGTGCTCTGGGCGGCGTGCGCGGTGACGGGAACGCTGGCCGCGGCCGGGTACGCGGTACTGATGCGGGCAATCCCGGCCGGCTGAGGCGCCGGGCGGGTCACGGGGTGTGGCGCCTGGGCACCAGCGACTCGAGGTCGAAGCTCGGCCGCAGCGACAGCCCGGGTGTCCAGATCGGGCCCGTGGGCAGCAAGCGGGTCGGGATGCCACCAGAGATTCCGCCCGAGGCTCCGCCCGGCATCTCCCCGGGCAGGCCGGTACCGCCTGGCACCGGATCGTAGGTGGCGGTCGGGGTCACCGGCTGCCACGCCGGCCTCGGGGACGGCCGCTCCTCGCGGTCGGCCCACAGCAGCCAGGACACGCCCGTCAGCCCCAGCAGCACGGTGAGCGCCAGCACCCGGATGCCGGAGATACGCCGCCGGGCGGGCTCGTCCACGCCGGGGGCGATGCTGATGGCCGCCTTCTTCACCGGCTCCCGCGCCGCGTCCCCCGCCACCCCCGGCAGCGGCGCCCGCTCGTTCACGCCCAGCGCGGCCAGGTACAGGGCGAGGCGCTGGGTCTGGCCCGGCTCGCGTACGGCGGTGTCGGCCCAGTCCCGGATCGTCCCGGGCGCGAGGCCCTCGGGCGGCACGAGGGTGCCCGGGCCGGTCCAGTTCATCGTCCAGTGCGCGCTTCCCCGCGCGACCAGCTGCGCCCCGATCAGCACGTACAGCGCCTGAGAGAGCAAGCCCAGCGGATCCCGCCCGGCCGGGCTCTCGACGTCCGGCACACGGCCGCCCAGGGCGCGGGCGAGCGGCATCCGCCGTCCGCTGTCGAGCAGGCGCAGGACCTGGTGGATGGTCAGCCCGGACGATCCGCTGATCCCCGCGGCCTTCTCGACCGTACGGACCGCCTCCGCCAGCGGCGTCAGCAGCCGCGTCGCCCGGTGCTCGGCCAGCAGCCCGAGCCACTCCCGCCACGGCATCGTCCGAGCTGTTCCCAGGCCGGGGTACAGCGTGCGGCCCAGTTCCACCGCGTACCCCGACGGAACGTCGAGCGGCTCGGCGACGCCGACGCCGACGCCGCCCCCGGCGGGCCGGTCGGGGAGGCGGGCCAGGCGGGAGAGGCGGGTGGCCAGGTCGGGGTGCGGGTCGTCGCGGTCGGCGGGCCGCTCGGCGGCCCGCGCCCGGAGCGCGGCGAACGGCTCGCGCAGCTCGGGGGCCTCCACCATGTGGGCGAAGGCGCGGAACGGATCGTCCGGTACGCGCCCCTCGGCCCGGCGTACGGGGGTGAGGAAGCCCGCGCCGAACTCCAGCCAGGCCTGTTCCAGCGCGGCAGCGGAGCGCAGGGCGTCGGCGACGGTCCGCGCCCCGGCCACCCGGGCGGCCTCGCGGTCGGCCTCGATCTCCTGCCGCCGCCGGACCGGCCGGGTGAGCAGGCGGAAGACGCGCGTATAGCCGCGGAGCAGCAGCAGCGGGCCGCCCGCGTACAGCCGCACCAGGTCGTTGGCGGCCGCCGCGCTCCGGACCGCGTCACAGGCCGCGGCCAGCCCGGCCGTGCCGCGGTGGGCGAGGGTGCCGAAGCGGCCGTGGCGGCGGGAGAAGTGGCCCAGTTCGTGCGCGAGCACCGCGCGCAGCTCGGCGGGCGGCAGCCCCGCCAGCAGGGGCAGGCCGAGGTAGAGGGTGCGGCGGCCGGGCAGCAGCCCGAGGAACGAGGCGTGCTCGGTGACCGAGGCGTTGACCTCGGCGGTCAGCCGGATGGCGTCCGGCGGGGCGGTGCCCACGCTCCCGGCCAGCTCATCGACGGCCGCCCACAGCGCCGGGGTCCTGCGCCGGCTCACCCACACCGTGTCCTCCGGCGGCGCGGCGGGCCGCGCGGTACGCACCACCGCCCACACCATGCCCCACACGATCGGCGCGAAGGCGGCGCACGCCAGGATGACCGAGGTCGGCGGCGCCTGGCTCTCCGGCGCCCCGGCGCTCCATAACCCCAGCACCAGGAACGCCAGCCACACCAGCACCAGCAGCGCGACCAGGGCGTAGAAGACGACCAGCAGCGCCAGGGCCAGCACGGCACGGGCGGCGGCAATGGCGGCGGCGAGCGCGGTGGCGATCATCTGCGCCCCCGCAAGCCGTCCAGCAGCCACTCGGCGGCGCCGCGCAGCGCCGTGGACAGCGGGTCCGTCCGTACGCCGGGGACCAGGGAGTCGCCGGGCCGGCCGAGCTCCGGGGAGACGTCGAGCAGCAGGCTGAGCCGGGCGCGGGCCTTGTGCAGATTGCTGCCGACGCTCCCCGCGCTGATGCCGAGTGCGGCGCCGATCTCCGCGTAGCTCATGCCCTCCAGGGAGTGCATCACGACCACCTGGCGCTGGCGCGGCGGCAGCATGCCGAGCGCGCGCAGCGCGGCCAGCGCCTCCGCGGTCTCCTCCACGGTGGCGCCGGTGGCGGCCGGCACGGTGAGCTCGGTCGGCTTCCACCGGAACCACCAGCGCCGGCCGTCGCGCGAGAGCTTGCGGCGCATGGTGGTCGCGACCCAGCCCTCCGGTGAGGCGCACGCCCGCACCGTCGGCCAGCGGCGCATCGCCTCGATGAACGCCTCCTGGACGGCGTCCTCGGCGTTCTGCCGATTGCCGCTGAGCATCACCGCGCGGGCGGCGAGCCAGGGGTAGGTGCGGGCGTAGAACTCCTCGAACTCCTCGAACCCCTCGTCGGCCGTGGTCCCTTCGACCGCCTCACTCATGCCCGGCCCCTCTCCCCGGGGCGCCGACGGCCGGTTCAGGGGAGGAGCCGGACGAGCCGGACGAGCCGGAGCGGACGGTCAGCGCCGCGCCGTCCGCACGGTGATCGGTGAGCACGGTGCCCGGCCCCGACCTGGTCATCAACTCGACCAGCATGCGCGCGCGGACCCGTTCGCCCGAGCGCGCCGCCAGCCAGCGGATGACATCCCCTATCAGCCGCAGCACCCCCATTGTCACGACCGTTGTCATCATCAGCCACGGATTGTCCATGAACACCGTCTTGTCTCCCTTGACGCTTCCCGGTCGGCGACCGGTTCACCAGGAAGAGACCTCGACGGCCGGAATTCTTTACGGCGAATCGCCAGAAATTCTGGGCGACTTGTCAGCGCAGGTCGCGGGGGGGGGTGAGGGTGTGCGGGGGGGGACGGCCGGGTGCCGCGCTCAGGCCTCGCGGGTCAGATGGGCGAACGCCGCCAGGTTCCGCGTGGACTCGCCACGCGCCGTACGCCACGCGTACTCCTTGCGGATCGCGCTCGCGAATCCCATCTCCAGCAGCGTGTTGAAGCTGCCGTCGGCGTTCTCCAGCACCGTGCCGAGCACCCGGTCCAGCTCATCCGGCGTGACCGCCGCCAGCGGCAGCCGCCCCACCAGATAGATGTCACCGAGCTGGTCGATCGCGTAACTCACCCCGTACAGGCGGGTGTTGCGCTCCAGCAGCCAGCGGTGCACGGCCTCGTGGTTCTCGTCCGGGCGGCGGACGACGAAGGCGTTGACCGACAACGAGTGGCGGCCCAGGCGCAGCGAACAGGTCGTGGACAGCTTGCGGGTGCCGGGCAGCGTGACGACGTACGTGCCGTCGGCCGGGGTCTCCCACTCCAGCTCGGCATCGCGCAGCGTCCGCTCGATCACGGCCCTGGCGGCTTCGTTCCCGGCCTGGTTCCCGGTCTGGTTCCTGGTGTCGTTCCTGGCCTCGGCGTCACCCATGCACCGATCGTAGGCGACGGTACCCGCGCATCGCCTCCGCGTAGACGTCCGCCGTCGCCGCGGCGGCCCTGTCCCAGCCGAAGCGCTCGGCATGGTGGGCGGCGCCGGTGCCCAAACGTTTCAGCAGACCGGGGTCGTCGGCGAGGCGGCGCAGCGCCCGGGCGTAGTCGGCGGGGTCGTGGCCGGACACCAGGATGCCGCTGCGCCCGTCCCGTACGGCCACGGGCAGGCCGCCCACCTCGGCGGCGACCACCGGTGTGCCACAGGCCTGCGCCTCGACCGCCACCAGCCCGAACGACTCGCTGTAGGAGGGCATGACCAGCACGGACGCCGCCCGGTACCAGTCCGCCAGCTCGTCCTGCGCGCAGGGCGGCCGGAAGCGGACCACGTCGCTGACGCCGAGCCGGGCCGCGAGCTTGTGCAGCTCCTCCGGCTTCGCCAGCCCGCTGCCGCTCGGCCCGCCGACCACCGGGACGACGAGCCGCTCGCGCAGGCGCGGGTCCTCGTCCAGCAGGCGGGCCACCGCGTGCAGCAGGATGTCGGGCGCCTTCAGCGGCTGGATGCGCCCGGCGAACAGGGGTATCAGCGCGTCGGGCGGCAGGCCCAGGCGGGCGCGGGCGGCGGCGCGGCCGTCGGCGGGCCGGAAGCGTTCGAGGTTGACCCCGGGGTGGACGACGGCGACCAGCTCGGGGTCCGCTCCGTAGTGGCGCACCAGCTCGGCCGCCTCCTCGGCGGTGTTGGCTATGAGCCGGTCGGCGGCCCCGACGATCTGCTCCTCGCCGATGACCCGGGCGGCGGGCTCCGGGGTGTCCCCCTCCGCGAGGGCGGCGTTCTTGACCTTGGCCATGGTGTGCATGGCGTGGACGAGCGGCACCCGCCAGCGCTCGGCGGCCAGCCAGCCGACGTGGCCGGAGAGCCAGTAGTGGGAGTGGACGAGGTCGTAGTACCCGGGGCGGTGCCCCGCCCAGGCCCCCATGACCCCGTGGGTGAACGCGCACAGCTGGGCCGGGAGGTCCTCCTTGGCCAGTCCCTCGTACGGCCCCGCGTCCACATGCCGTACGAGCACGCCTGGCGCGAGCTCGACGGTGGGCGGGAGTGTGCCGGTGGTGGCGCGGGTGAAGATCTCCACCTCGATGTCGATGGCGGCCAGCCGCTTGGCGAGCTCCACGATGTAAACGTTCATGCCCCCCGCGTCACCGGTGCCGGGCTGGTGCAGCGGCGAGGTGTGCACGCTGAGCATCGCGATCCGGCGTGGCCGGCGCCCGACGCGTCTCAGGCGCTGATGGTGCGGCTTGCCGAGAACTCCGTGCGAACGGCCTCGCAAGCCGCCGAGCCGGGAAATAGGCTGGCTCACCGCGCGATCCTCCTTGCCGGGGCTGACTCGGGTAGCGGAATCCGGACGTGCCCTGCCAACCCCACAACACCGGAACCTCTCGTTCCCATTTCCGCTTTGCCAAAGCGTGACGTTCTGAGGGGCAGATGCTCCGGGGGGCGGGGGTTCTGGGGCTGGATACTGCGGCGCTTAGGCTCGGCGCATGTCTGTCCGCGTCCCCCCGCAGCCCTCCCCGCCGCCGGGCCGGCCCATCGGGTCGGCGACCCGGGGGACCACCAACCCCAACCGGCTGCGCCGCATGGACCGGTGGATCGCCGCCGCCCACGGCCCCGCGCTGCGCCGCGCCGAGGCGCCCGTCGCCGTCGACCTGGGGTACGGGGCCGCGCCGTGGACCGCCGTCGAGCTGCTGGTCAGGCTGCGTACGGTGCGACCGGACGCCCGGGTCGTGGGGGTCGAGATCGACCCGGACCGCGTCGCCGCCGCCCGCCCCTACCGCCGGGAGGGGCTGGACTTCGCGCACGGCGGGTTCGAGGTGCCGCTGCCGGACGGCGCGCGGCCCGCGCTGATCCGGGCGGCCAATGTGCTGCGGCAGTACGACGAGGGCGAGGTCGCGGACGTATGGCGGCGGCTGTGCGCACGGCTGGCGCCGGGCGGGCTGCTGGTGGAGGGGACCTGCGACGAGATAGGGCGGCGGCATGTGTGGGTCGCCCTCACCCCGCGCGGCCCGCGCACCGTGACCTTCGCGGCGCGGCTCGGCTCCCTGGACCGCCCGTCCGACCTGGCCGAACGGCTGCCGAAGGCGCTCATCCACCGCAATGTGCCGGGCGAGCCGGTGCATGCCTTCCTGCGCGACTTCGACCGCGTCTGGGCGGCCGCCGCCCCGTACGCCGCGCTGAGCGCGCGCCAGCGCTGGATACGCAGCGCCGAGGCGCTGCGCGCCGCGGGCTGGCCGCTCGTGGACGGCCCGCGGCGCTGGCGCCAGGGCGAGGTGACCGTCAGCTGGGAGGCTCTGGCGCCACGCTCGTGACCCCGCCTGTGCCCGGCCCCGTGCCCGGCCCCGTGCCCGGCGCCGCCCCCGTACCCGCGCCCGCTCCCTGGGCGCCTCCGCCCAGATACTCCTCGCTGATCTCCTTGGGCCCGAACGGCCACACCTTCTCGAACCGCGCCCAGAGCACGAACGCCACGCACCCCGCCGCGACCCACGCCAGCGACCATTCGACGGGGTGGCGCCCGGGCGAGTTCTTGTCCGCGTACCCGTAGATCACCAGCCAGCCGACCAGCGCGACCAGGCTCGGCACCGGATACAGCCACATCCGGTACGGGCGCCGCAGCGACGGCTGGCGACGGCGCAGCACCGTCAGGGCGAGGATCTGCGCCAGCGCCTGCACGATCACCATCACGGTGGTGAGCAGCTGGATGAGCGTGGCCAGGTCGGTGTGGCGGCCGATGAGGAAGCCGACGGCGGTGACCACGCCCATCGTGGCCAGGCCCAGCACGGGGAACCGATGGCGCGGATGGAGCGTGCCGTACGGGCGGAAGAAGACGCGCTCGCGGGCGGCGTCGTACGGGACGCGGGAGCCGCCGAGCAGCCCAGCGAAGACGGACGCGAAGGCCGTGACCAGGATGAGGACCGTGACGACATCGGCCGCGCCCTTCCCCCAGGTCTCCTCCAGGACCGCGGACGCGACGGACTTGGACGCCACCGAATTCGGATCGAGCATCTGATGCCAGTCGACGACGCCGAGGGTGCCGATCTGGAGCAGCAGGTAGATGCCCATGATGCCGAGGATCGAGGCGACGATCGCGCGCGGCAGGGTGCGGCCGGGGTCCTTGATCTCGGCGCCCATGTACGCGGCGGTGTTGTAGCCGAGGTAGTCGTAGATGCCGATGGTCAGCCCCGCCGCGAAGCCGGTCCAGAACGCTCCGGACCCCAGGTCGAAGGCGTGCGCGGGGTAGGTGAAGGCCTTGTCCGCGTCGAAGTCGCTGAGCGCCGCGGCGATCACCAGCACCACCGAGCAGATCATCACGCCCCACATCACGGCGGTGATCTTGGCGATGTGCTCCACGCCGCGCCACAGCAGCGCCACGACGAGGACGATGACGCCGAGCCCGACCAGGTCGCCCTGCGTCTGCGTCATGCCGCTCCACAGATACCCGAGGTACTGCACAAGACCGACCACGCCGGTGGACATGATCAGCGGAATGAACAGCATCGCCGTCCAGACGAACAGAAACGGCATCAGCTTGCCGCTGCGGTACTGGAAGGCCTGGCGCAGATAGACATAGCTGCCCCCGGCCCCCGGCAGCGAGGCGCCCAGCTCGGCCCAGATCAGCCCGTCCGCCAGCGCCAGCACCGCGCCCGCGAGAAACCCGATGACGGCCTGCGGCCCGCCGAAGGCGTCGACCATGAGCGGGATGGTCACGAACGGGCCGATGCCGCACATCTGGCTCATGTTGATGGCCGTGGCCTGGAACAGCCCGATACGGCGGACGAAGCCACCCCCGCCGTCTCCGCCGCCCCCGCCGCTCCCCCCGCCCGGCGGGGTCTTGCTCAGCGCTGGTCCTCCAGCCATCTGGACCTCCCTGGCTCGCCGTGCGAGTGTGATTAAGTTAAGGAGCCTTACTTGATGAGTCAAGGGTCGGAACAGCCCTGGAACCGACAGCGGCTGCGCAGCAACAACGAGCGCCTGCTGCTGGCCCGGCTACGCGCCGAGGGCCCCGCCTCCCGGGCCCAGCTCGCCCGCGACACGGGCCTGTCCAAACCGACGGTCTCCAGCGCGCTGGGCGCCCTCGAAGAGGCCGGTCTTGTACGCGAGGCGGGCCGGCAGGCGCCGCCGGAGCGGGGCAGGGTCGCCGTGCTGTACGAGCCGGACCCGACCGCCGGCTACGTCCTCGGGCTGGACATCGGACGGGCCTGGCTGCGCGTGGCCGCCGCCGACCTGGACGGCACCGTCGTCGCGCGCGCCGAGGTGCGCAACCGCGGCCGCAGCGCCGCCGCCATGGCGGACCTCACCGTCGCCGCGGCCCACCGGGTCGTCGCGGACGCCGGGGTGGACCCGGCCCTGGTCGCGCACGCCGTCGTCGGCGTACCCGGCGTGTACGACCCCGAGCGGCGGCGGGTGCGCTACGCCGGAAACCTGCCGGGGTGGGGGCGCGCGGGCCTGCTGGACCGGATGCGCGAGGAGTTGGGCACGCCCCTGTCGGTGCACAACGACGCGAACCTGGCGGCGCTCGGCGAGTACACCTTCGGCGCGGGGAAGGGCAGCAGGCTCTTCGTCTACGTGCTGGTCGGCACCGGCCTGGGCATGGGCGTGGTCGCCGACGGGCGGCTGTTCACCGGCGCGCACGGGGCCGCCGGGGAGATCGGCTTCCTGCCGCTGCTGCCCCGGGTGGGCGGCCCCGACAGCGCTCCGGAACGGCAGGGGCTTGAGGGCGCCGTCGCGGCCGAGGCGGTCGTACGGGCCGCCCGGGAGCTCGGCATGTCAGGGACCAGGTCCGAGCCGCTGACCGCCAAGGCCGTCTTCGACGCGGCACGGGACGGCGTGGCGCCCGCGCTGGAGGCCGTACGGCAGGAGGCCGAGCGGCTGGCCCACGTGGTCGCGGCCGTCGCGGCCGTGCTCGACCCGGACTTGGTGGTGCTCGGCGGCGGCGTCGGCCACAGCGCGGACCTGCTGCTGCGGACGGTGGAGCCGACCCTCCAGCGGATCGGGCCGCTGCGGCCGAAGGTGGCGGCGAGCGCGCTCGGGGAGGACGCGGTGCTGCTGGGCGCGGTGGCGACGGGTCTTGAGGCGGCCCGGGAGCGGGTGTTCACCCGCACCCGGGAGGGCGGCGAGTAGCGCGAGGAGCCGTCCCGCTACCCCACTGCCCTACTCGCCGCGCCTACCCCACCGGCACCGCGCGGGCCAGCGCCCGCAGCGCCTCGGCCGTCGGGGACCCCTTCCGCACCGCGTAGGTGCAGAGCACCTGGCCGGGGTCCGAGGGCAGTACGAAGGCCTCGTACGTCACCTCCAGGTCCCCCACCACCGGGTGCCAGATCCGCTTCGTACCGCTGGTCCGCTCCTGCACCGTCTGGGTCTCCCACCGCTGCCGGAACTCCTCACTCCGGTCCAGCAGCTCATGGACGACCTGGCACACCCGGAGGCTGTCGGGGTGGCGCCCGACCTCCGCCCGCAGGCTCGCCACCGTCTCGTCGGCGACCTTGTCCCACTCCGGGTGCAGGGCCTTGGCGTCCGGGTGGAGGAAGACCAGCAGGGAGGAGTTGCGCTCCCGCTCCGGGAGCGCGGCGTAGTCGAAGGAGACCCGGCCGCCCAGCAGATTCCAGGCGAGGATGTCCCCGCCAGGCCCGAACACGAACGCGGGCACGGCCTCGTCCATGGCGTCCAGCAGCAGCCGGACCTCGGGCCGCACGCGCGGCCGGGGACCGGCGTCCAGCGTCCGGCCGTGCCGCCCGGGCAGCGTGATGTTGCGCAGATATGTGTGCTCGGGCGGCGTCAGCCGCAGCGCCCGGGCCAGGCCGTCCACCACCGAGTCGGACACAGTCGGGGCGCGGCCCTGCTCGATGCGCGTGTAGTAATCGACGCTGATCCCCGCGAGCTGCGCGACCTCCTCACGGCGCAGCCCCCGCACCCGGCGCCGTACGACCCCGTCGGGCAGCCCCAGCTCCGCGGGGTCGAGCGCCGCGCGCCGCACTCTCAGGAACGCCTTGATCTCCGGTTCGGCATCGCCCATCGCTCCATTATCCGCGCGGGTACCCGGAAGGCACCCATCCAGGTGGTTCTGCCGGACCCAGGTTGAACCGGGCCTGGTCCCTCTACGGCACGGGCTGAAGGCTGTCACCGAAGCCAACGCATAAGGCGAACGCATCCAGCGAACCCATCCACGTGAGGCGGAATCCCATGAAGCGCAGAATTCTCGGCGGCACCGGCATCTCGGTCAGCGAATACGCCCTCGGCGCGATGATGTTCGGGAGCTGGGCCAACCAGGACCACGACGACTCGGTGCGGATCATCCACCGCGCGCTGGACGCCGGCATCAACTTCGTCGACACCGCCGACGTCTACTCCTCCGGCGAGTCGGAGGTCGTCGTCGGCAAGGCGCTCAAGGGGCGCCGCGAGGAGGTCGTCCTGGCGACCAAGGTCCACAGCTCGATGGGGCCGGACGAGAACCACAGCGGCAACTCGCGGCGCTGGATCGTCCGCGAGATCGAGAACAGCCTGCGCCGTCTCGGCACCGACTACATCGACCTGTACCAGATCCACCGGCCCGACCCGACGACCGACATCGACGAGACCCTCGCGGCCCTGTCCGACCTGGTCCGGGCGGGCAAGGTGCGGGCCGTGGGCTCCTCCACCTTCCCGGCGGAACAGATCGTGGAGGCCCAGTGGGCCTCCGAGCGGGGCGGCCATGTCCGCTTCCGCAGCGAGCAGCCGCCGTACTCGATCCTGGCCCGCTCGGTGGAGGCGGCGGTGCTGCCGACCGCCCAGAAGTACGGGATGGGCGTCCTGACCTGGGGCCCGCTCTCCGCGGGCTGGCTGTCCGGCCGCTACACCAAGGCCTCCGACATCGACCTGACCGGCGGCCGGGCGGCCATCGAGAAGCACAAGTTCGACCCCTCGCTGCCGGAGAACGCGCGCAAGCTGGAGGCCGTCAGCGAGCTCGCCGAGCTGGCCTCCGACGCCGGGCTCTCGCTGCCACACCTGGCCATCGCGTTCGTACGGTCCCACCCGGCCATCACCTCGGTGATCATCGGGCCGCGCACGATGGAGCAGCTGGAGGACCTGCTCGCGGGGGCGGACGCGGAGCTGGGCGAGGACGTCCTCGACCGCATCGACGAGATCGTGCCGCCCGGCACGGACCTGAACCGGGCCGACAGCTACTACGTGCCGCCGGCGCTGGCCGACAAGGCGCGGCGTCGGCGGCGGCCGGGGGCGGGGGCGGCCTGAGGGACCGGCCCACCCGGACCTTTCACTCCGCCCCGCCGGGGCGGGGAGCCGTCCGTGAGCGCAGCGTGTCCAGGAAGGCATCGACCAGCACCCGGTCGTGGTCATGTGTCAGCCGCTCACGGGCCGCGTCCGGGGGGAGCCATGCGAGCAGGTCGACCTCGTCGTTGGGTACGAACGCCGCGTCGGCCGCACCATCCGCCGCCTCAGCCACCCCAGCCGCCTCCGCCGCCCAGTAATCGACCTCCTTGGGGCGGCCCTTGGCCAGGTAGCGCACGGTGGGCAGCGCGGCCCCCGGGACGCAGACCACGCCGGTCTCCTCCAGCACCTCGCGCAGCGCGCCATCCAGCGGCTCCTCGCCCGGCTTGAGCTTGCCTTTCGGGTGCGACCAGTCGTCGTAGCGCGGTCTGTGGACGAGCGCGATCTCCGGCCGACCGTCGCGCGGGGAACGCCGCCACAGGACGCACCCCGCCGCGCGGATCACCGAGTTCTCAACCATGCGCCGACCTCCCTGTCCAGCCTGTCCAGCTCGGTCCGTCAGGACGCCGAGACCACCAGCCGGTGCCAGATCCGCCCGAAGGCGAAGCGGGCGGCCTCGACCTCGTGTCGTTGGTCGGCGTGCAGCACGCCGAGGGCGTAGGCGGTGGCGGGGGCGATCCTGGGCGTCCGCGCCGCGGCGGCCGCGGCGGCCGCCGCCTCGGACGCGTCCCGGTGCCGTTCGAGGGCCTGCCCGGCGGCCAGCAGCCGTACGGACAGCGAGGGGTCGGCGTCCACCGGCCCGGTGCCCTCCGGCCGCTGCCCCGCGTCGAGCACCTCCAGCGCGTAGCGCCGCAACCGCACCAGCTGCCGCACCTGGTGCCAGGGCGCGTCCTGCCGCTCGCTGGCGGGCGGGGCATCGGCGGCCGGGGTGGCGGCGAGGCCGTGGACCAGCGCCTCCGCGTTGTACGGATGCCCGGCCCGGCCCAGCGGCAGCGTCTCGGCCGCCTCCACCAGCCGCCGGTGCGCCAGCTCCGCGAGCGGGGGCAGCGACAGCTCGGCGGGACGGGTCGCGGCGGCCGCGTCGAGGGGGACCTCGGAGGCCAGCAGCGCGACGGCGTCGGCCACCGCGTGGAAGCGGGAGGAGCCGAGAGCCTGGAGGGCCGCGGTGTGCGCGCGGGTCCGCGCGAGGGTGAGCTGGCGCTCCAGAAGGGCCCCGGCCCGCGCGGCCCCGACCGTCAGCGCCCCGCCCCTGGCCTCGTCCGCGCCGCCGCCCGGCTGCTGCTTCCCCCCGCCGCCGCGCTGCCCGGCCGCAGTCGTCGTCCCGGCCTCGCGCTGCGCCGGTGCCGCGGCGGCCGGGGGCTGAGCCATGTCCCGTACGGCGTCACCGCCCGCGTCCGGCGGCGGGTCCTGCGGGGCGTCGGCCGTCAGGGAGACGCTGCGCCGGGCCGCGCGGGGCGAGCGCTGCGCCGCCGCGTCCCCCGCCCCCGCATCTGCCCGCGCATCCCCCGCCGCGTCCCCCAGCCCGTCCATCGCCTCATCCGCCGGGGCGCCCGCGCCCGAGAGCCGGTGCAGCGCGCCGCGCAGCCGGTTCAGGCGCGCCGCGTAGGCGTGCTCCAGGGCCAGCGTGGCGGACAGCCACACCAGCTCGGAGCGGAGGTGATCGGCCCAGGCCGTGTCGGCGAGCGGGCGGTAGACCCACAGCGTGCCGCTGATCCGCCGCGCGCAGCGGCGCAGCAGCCGGGCGGCCTCGGCCGCCTCCTCGGCGTCCACCCCGCTCTCCCGCTGCTGCCGCAGGCTGCGCAGAAAGTCCCCGGCCTGGGCGTTCAAGTACCACGACAGCACATCGCCCGCCGTCGCCGCCGCGAGCGCGGGTCCGACCGCAGGCCCGACCGCCGGCCCAGCCGCTGCCTCGGCCCCCATCACACCGTCCGTCATGTCGTACCCCCCAGGGCCGAAGGCAGCGGCGGGTGGAGCGCCTTGCGGCCGGCCGGCCCTCGTAACCCCGACCGGCGACGACAGATCATGTCGCTGTACCACGCCGTCGCCTCCGGGCGTCTATGAGCATTTCCTGTACGTTCCGCAGCGGCTGTCCGTCCGCGTCCGTCGCGTGCCGCGTCCACTCGCCGTCCGGGCCCAGGTGCCAGGAGGAGGTGGAGTCGGACATGCCGGTCTCCAGCAGACGGTTGAGTGAGGCGCGGTGGGCGGGGTCGGTGACCCGCACCAGCGCCTCGATCCGCCGGTCCAGATTGCGGTGCATCATGTCGGCGCTGCCGAGCCACACCTCGGGCTCCCCGCCGTTCCCGAACGCGAAGACGCGCGAATGCTCCAGGAACCGGCCCAGGATCGAGCGGACCCGGATGTTCTCCGAGAGTCCGGGGACCCCCGGCCGCAGCGCGCAGATGCCGCGCACCCACACATCCACCGGCACACCCGCCTGCGAAGCCCGGTAGAGCGCGTCGACGATGGCCTCGTCGACCATCGAGTTGACCTTGATCCGCACGTAGGCGGGCCGCCCCGCCCGGTGGTGGGTGATCTCCCGGTTGATCCGGCTGATCAGCCCGTCGCGCAGCGACCTGGGGGCGACCAGCAGCCGCTGGTAGTTCTCCCGCCGGGAGTAGCCGCTCAACCGGTTGAACAGGTCGGACAGGTCGGTGCCGACCTTCGGGTCGGCGGTCAGCAGCCCCAGGTCCTCGTACAGCCGGGCCGTCTTCGGGTGGTAGTTGCCGGTGCCGACGTGGCAGTAGCGGCGCAGCGTCTCGCCTTCCTGGCGGACCACCAGCGACAGCTTGCAGTGGGTCTTCAGCCCGACCAGGCCGTAGACCACATGGCAGCCGGCCTCCTCCAGCTTGCGCGCCCACTTGATGTTCGCCTGCTCGTCGAAGCGGGCCTTGATCTCGACGAGGACCAGCACCTGCTTGCCGGACTCGGCGGCGTCGATGAGCGCGTCGACGATCGGCGACTTGCCGGAGGTGCGGTAGAGCGTCTGCTTGATCGCGAGCACGTCGGGGTCGGCGGCCGCCTGCTCCAGGAAGGCCTGGACGGAGGTGGAGAAGGAGTCGTACGGGTGGTGCAGCAGCACGTCCCGCTCGCGCATCGCGGCGAAGATGTCGGGCGCGGAGGCGGACTCGACCTCGGCGAGGTCCCGGTGCGTCCCGGCCACGAACTTCGGGTACTTCAGCTCCGGCCGGTCCAGCGCGGCTATCCCGAACAGCCCGGTCAGGTCCAGCGGCCCCGGCAGCGGATAGACCTCGGCCTCGGAGATCTTCAGCTCGCGTACCAGCAGGTCGAGGACGTACGGGTCGATGGACTCCTCGACCTCCAGGCGCACCGGGGGCCCGAAGCGACGCCGCAGCAGCTCCTTCTCCAGGGCCTGGAGCAGGTTCTCCGCGTCGTCCTCCTCGACCTCCAGGTCCTCGTTGCGGGTCACCCGGAACATGTGGTGCGCCAGCACCTCCATGCCGGGGAACAGCTCCTCCAGGTGCGCCGCGATCACGTCCTCCAGCGGGACGTACCGCTGCGGCGACGCCTCCAGGAACCGCGAGAGCAGCGGCGGAACCTTCACACGTGCGAAGTGATCATGCCCGCTCACCGGGTTGCGCACCACGACCGCGAGGTTGAGGGAGAGCCCGGAGATATACGGGAAGGGGTGCGCCGGGTCCACGGCCAGCGGCGTCAGGACCGGGAAGATCTGCTGGCGGAAGAGCGTGAAGAGGCGGGACTGCTCGTCCTCCGTGAGATCACGCCAGCGGATCAGATGGACGCCCTCGTCGCCGAGCGCGGGCGCGACGTCCTGCTGGAAGCAGGCCGCGTGCCGGGCCATGAGTTCGCGCGACCGGTTCCAGATCAGGTCAAGGACCTCGCGGGGCTGTAGCCCGGAGGCGGAGCGGGTCGCGACGCCCGTCGCGATGCGCCGCTTGAGCCCCGCGACCCGCACCATGAAGAACTCGTCCAGGTTGCTCGCGAAGATCGCGAGGAAGTTCGCCCGCTCCAGCAGCGGCGTGTTCGGGTCCTCGGCGAGCTCGAGCACCCGCTCGTTGAACGCCAGCCAGCTCCGCTCACGGTCGAGGAACCGCCCCTGGGGCAGCTGCTCCTCGCCCTCCACGCCCTCGGCGTCGTCGACCTCGTACGAGTCCAGGTCGCCGTCGAGGTCCGGGTCGAGATTCCGGACCGGCGGCGCGGCGACGGCATGCGGCCGGTGCGCCGCGATCGAACCGACCGAGGGCTGAGGCTGGTGCTGCGGGTGAGTCTGCTCGTGGACGGATGCCTGACCGCTGGAGTGGTTCATGTCCTCATTGTTCCGCGCCGGAGGCGGGAACGGCGTCCCGGAAGACGGTGCTGAAGCGGCACGGAGCCTCCGGTTCGAGGGGGTCGGCGCGGCGGGCTGCATTCAGCGATGCTCGCAACCGAGTTTGAATCGCCGGTAACGGAGACATGGCGCGTAGGAAATCGCGATCCATCCCGCAGGCGACCCACGCCCCCGACGCGCCCCCGATACCCCGGTCGGGCCCCGGTCAGACCTCCGGTCAGGTCTCCGTGCGGTACATGAGATCGGTCTCGTACGTCGTAAAGCCCAGCCGCCCGTATACGGCGACGGCGGGGAAATTGTCGGCGTCGACGTACAGCATCGCGGTCGGCAGCCCCTGCCCCGCCAGGTGCCGCAGCCCGATCGCGGTCATCGCCCGCCCGAGCCCGCCGCCCTGCGCGTCGGGCCGCACCCCGACCACGTACACCTCGCCCAGCCGCTCCTGCGCATGCACCTTGGTCCAGTGGAATCCGACGATCTCCCCGCCCCGCTCGGCGAGGAAGAAGCCCTCGGGGTCGAACCACGGCTCCCCCATCCGGTCCTCGAGATCGCGGAGAGTCAGCGAGCCCTGCTCGGGGTGGTGCGCGAAGGACGCCGCGTTCGCCGCCAGCCAGCCGGCCTCGTCCTGGCCCGGCCGGAAGGCCCGTACGGTCACGCCCTCCGGCAGCACCGGCTCGGGGATGTCCAGCCCCTCCAGCGGGCCCAGCGGCCGACGCATCTGCCGCAGCTCACGGAACAGCGTCAGCCCCAGCACCTGCGCGAGATGGCGCGCCGAGGAATGCCCGCCGTGCGCCCACACCCGCAGCCGCTTGCCGGACTCGCGCAGCAGCGTCACGCCCAGCGCCCGCCCGTGCCCCTGCCCCCGGTGCGCGGGGTGCACGACCAGCTCGGCGGCCGGGGCCTCCACCGGGTCGGTGTCCTCCAGCTGCGCATACCCCACGATCTTCCCGTCCGGCTCCTCCCACAGCAGCAGATGCCGGACCCCTTCCCGCCGCCCCCGCAGCTGGAGCCGTCCCTGCTCGGACACGGCCTGCTGCCCGTCGGTGCGCGCGGACTCCTCGACGAGCCGCAGCACGTCCTGGGCCACGGCGGGCGTCACCTCATCGAGGACATCGATCCGGCGGGGGGCGGGCCCCTCGTTCAGCACGTCATTCATGGGGCCGAGCCTACGACCGCCGAATTGACCGGCAACTTGCCGGCCAATTTATTACCAGCGAGTCACCCGGCTGATGGATCCCCGTCACCACGGCGCACGCCGTCCGCAAGGCGGGACAGGTCCTCCTCGCTGGGCATCAGCTCCCGGACCTCCGGCGGAAGGCCCGCGTACGTGCTCACGGCAAGCGGCGCGTTGTTGCTCCGCAGGGCGTACTCGACGACACCCCGGTCGCGGCTCTCCGCGATCAGGATGCCGAGCGTCGGGTCGTCCCGCTCCTTGTCGCGGATCACGTCGTCGACCACTGTCACGTAGAAACCGAGCTGGCCCACATGCGCGGCCTCGGCCTCTTTCGTCTTCAGCTCCACGACGATATAGCGGTGCAGTCGGCAGTGATAGAAGAGCAGGTCGATACGGAACTCCCGGTCGCCGACCTTGACGGGGTACTGCCGCCCGAGGAAGGCGAAGCCGACGCCGAGCTCCGTCAGGAACCGAACGAGGTTCTCGACCAACGCGTCCTCGAACTCGCGCTCGGCCACCTTGCCGGACAGCCGGGTGAACTCGACGCGGTAGGGGTCCTTCACGATCTCACGTAAGACGTCGGAGTCCTCTGGAACCGTGGCGTCGAAGTTGTTGAGCGCTGCGCCCTGGGTGAGATGCAGCTGCGCACCGATCCAGGACCCGAGCACACCTCGGGACCAGCCGTGCTGCACGGCCTGCCGGGCGTAGAAGTCCAGCTCAGCACGGTTCTTGCAACGCGCCATGAGCACCGTGATATGCCCCCATGGCAATTGGCCAACAGCCTGTTGGCCAATTGGCTCCGGCCACAGGCTCGCCATCTGCTGCATGTACTTGAGATTGCTGCGGGAAAAACCGCTCTGCCCCGGGAAGGCTGTCCGCAACTCCACCGCAACCCGGTCGATGATCTTGGCGCCCCACCTCTCCCGCTCCCTGCGTTCGAGGATCGTTCGCCCGATCTCCCAGTACATCGCGATCATCTCGGTGTTGACCTTCAACTGAGCGCGCACGTTCGCGCGCTTGACGACCGCCTTGAGATCGTCAATCAGCTCGAAGAAACCATGAGGAAGCTCGGCCCCCTGCGCGGGGATGGATGCGTGACGCGCGAGTTCGTTCTGCACGCTGCACACGCGCACACACATTTTCCGCAGCAGTCATGGTTTGCCGGGCATGTCATCCGAACAGATGAATGTCACCCCACGAGTCGCCCACGCGCAATCAGCTCGTAACCTCGGCCCCCCTGCCCTGCTACGCGCGTTGACCGTAAGCTGCCGCCGACGCTCGACCACTGCACAGACCCGTACAAGAGGGGACCACATGCCAGCGATAGCCCAACGGCGCCGCGCGGCCCGCCGGTTGACCGCCGCGGCGGCGGTGCTGGCCGCCGCAGCCGGAATCATGTCCTTCGCGGACACGGCAGGCGCGAACACCAGCGCCCCCGCGAAGCCGAACCCAGCCCGCACCGTCGATGTGCAGCTGCTGTCGTTCAACGACCTCCACGGAAACCTGGAACCCCCGCAGGGCTCCTCCGGCACCGTGACCGAGACCCAGCCGGACGGCACCACCAAGGCCGTCCCCGCGGGCGGCGTGGAATACCTCGCCAACTCCCTGCGCACCGCGCGCAAGGGCCACCCGTACTCCATCACCGCCGCCGGCGGTGACATGATCGGCGCCAGCCCGCTGCTGTCCGGCCTCTTCCACGACGAGCCGACCGTCGAGGCGCTGAACAAGCTCGACCTGGACGTCACGGCCGTGGGCAACCACGAGTTCGACGAGGGCCGCGCCGAGCTGAACCGCATCCAGAACGGCGGCTGCCACCCCACGGAAGGCTGCTACGAGAAGGGCAAGACCTTCCCCGGCGCCGACTTCCCGTACCTCGCCGCGAACGTCACGGACGAGAAGACCGGCAAGCCGATCCTCAAGCCGTACACGATCTGGAAGCACAACGGCGTCAAGATCGGCTTCATCGGCGTCACGCTCGAAGGCACCCCCAACATCGTCACCGCCGAGGGCGTCAAGGGCCTGAAGTTCCACGACGAGGTCGAGACGATCAACAAGTACGCCAAGGAACTCGACCGCCAGGGCGTCAAGTCGATCGTCACGCTGATCCACGAGGGCGGGCTGCCCGCCTCCTCCTCGTACAACTACAACTGCGACAGCGGCGGCCCGGGCTCCGGCATCTCCGGCCCGATCGTCGACATCGCCAAGAACGTCACCCCCAAGGTCGACGCCCTGATCACCGGCCACACGCACGCGGCCTACGCGTGCACCATCCCGGACCCCTCCGGCGCGCCGCGCACGGTCACCTCGGCCGCCTCTTTCGGCCGCCTGTACACCGACACCACCCTCACCTACGACCGCGCCACCGGCGACATCGTGCGCACGAAGGTGAAGTCGGCCAACCACGTCGTCGACCGGCAGCAGCCCAAGGCCGACGACATGACCTCGCTCATCAGCCGCTGGAACAAGCTGGCCGCGCCGATCGCCAACCGGCCCGTCGGCTACATCTCCGCCGAGATCCCGGGCCGCGGATCCACCGCGTACGAGTCACCGCTCGGCGACGTCATCGCCGACGCCCAGCTCGAAGCGCTCTCCCCCGCCGACAAGGGCGGCGCCCAGCTCGCCCTCATGAACCCCGGCGGCATCCGCTCCGACCTCGCCTACGCGGCGTCCGGCAGCGAGGGGGACGGGGTCGTGACGTACGGCGAGGCGTTCACCGTGCAGCCGTTCACCAACATGATGAACGTCATCGACCTCACCGGTGAGCAGCTCATCACCGCCCTGAAGCAGCAGGTCAGCGGCTCGAACGAGGCCTCTCCCAAGATCCTCCAGGTCTCGAAGAGCCTCACCTACACCCTCGACCTCACCAAGACCGGCGCGGATCGCGTCGTCGCGGACTCGGTGAAGCTGAACGGCGAGGCGATCGACCCGGCCAAGACCTACCGCGTCGCGATGAACGAGTTCCTCGCGGGCGGCGGCGACGGCTTCCCCGCCTTCAAGGACGGCAAGAACAAGCTGGTCGGCGCGTCGGACCTGGATGCCTTCACGGCCTACCTGGGCGCCCACTCCTCGGCCGGCTCGCCCCTGGCCCCGCCGGCGGCGGACCGCATCACGATCGTGAAGTAACCCTTCAAGTCCCACACGGCCCGGCTCCCAGCGGTTTCCCGCTGGGGGGCGGGCCGCGTCGTGCGCGGGCGCGCGTTTGCGCGCTATTTGACGTGGTCGAGCCGCCCCGCCTTGGTGCCGCGTATGAAGCTGCGCAGGGCGGCGGGGGTTGTGGTCAGGACGACGTCGGGGTCATCGCTCTCGCGTAGGAAGACCGCGTGATCGCTCGCGGCGACGTTCACGCAGTTGGATGAGTTCGGGCTGTACGACGACTTTCGCCACTGGTACCTGGACACCGCTTCACCTTTCACATGCTTCGCACGATGCCGTGGATGAAGTCACGAGACTCCTCCGGCTTGAGGGCGGTCGCCTCCATACGGTCGACGACGGCCTTATACCTGGCCAACTCGGCCTCAGCATCGACGAACTGGCACCCCCACGCCAGGTCGAGTTGCGCCGTGTCGAGCTGCGACACAGGGCCAAGGACGTAGTCGATCGACTGCCCGGACCCCGGAAAGGTCCCGCTGCTGAATGGGATGACCTGGACGGTGACGTTGTCCATCTCGCTCATCTCAAGCAGGTGCTCCAGCTGTGCGCGGACAACCTCCGCACCGCCGAACCCCATCCGCAGCGCGGCCTCATGGATGATCGCGGTGTAAGGCACCGGACTGTCACGGTAAAGGATCTCCTGCCGCTTCATGCGATGAGTCAGCCGATGCTCGACCTCGAAGGCCCTCAGCGGCGGAGCCGCTTCCCGGATCACCGCGCGGGCGTAGTCCACGGTCTGCAACAGCCCAGGGATGTGGATAACGAGGGCGACACGCACACCGCGGGCCTGATGCTCGAGTTCGGCCAAGTCCGCGAAACTCGCCGGGAGATACTCCCGATACTCGTCCCACCAGCCTCGTGTGCGCCCACCTGTCATGGCCGCCAAGGCATCCACTAATTGCGGATCAGAGCAGGCGTAGCTACGGGCCATGGCCCGTACGCGATCCGCGCTCACGGCGTACCGTCCAGCCTCCATCATGCTCACGCGGGCCTGTTGAACCCCAATGCGCGCTGCGGCAGCCGTCGAGGACAGTCCGGCCCGCTCACGGAGTTTGCGCAGCTCAATCCCCAGTCGGCGCTGTTTCAGCGTAGGGATGTTGGTCGTCGCCATCGGTCTCCCTTGTCACCCACACGGGGTCAATTGAGAGCTGTATCTGTGATTCGAGATAGAAGTATCACAGGCTGCTCTATGGTGTGAGCCAAGCCACTCAACTCCACCCGACCGAGGGAGACTCGCATGGCCACCGCGTCGCCGCAGAACTCCGACCCCGGCGCATCCGACGAGGCCGAACAGCCCTGGACATACACCCTCCGCCTTCCCAACGACCCAAGGGCCGCCCGGATCGCGCGGGTCACCCTCCAGGCGGTCCTATCCGGCCACGGCATGGCCGAACTGACCGAGACCGCCGAGCTGCTCACGAGCGAAATGGTCACGAACGCCATCCGCCACTCCGACGGCCCCGCCCAACTCCGCCTGCGTCACCTCTGCGATAGCCGCCTCCGGGTCAGCATCTGGGACACCAACCCACTCATCCCGGCGCCCTTCGACACCCCGCCCGGCCGCCTCGATCGCTTCACCGCTCTCACCGAAGCCGCCGCCAAGATCGACGACACCAACGGCCGCGGCCTGCTCATCGTCCGGCTCTGCGCGGACAACTGGGGCGGCTACCCACTCGCCGACGATATCTTCGGCATCAGCGGAAAGCTGCTGTGGTTCGAGCTCACCCCACAGCGCGACGCGTTCGACATCGCGGCTTGAGGCTCGGGACGGCACTCCTTGATGACGCCGCGCACGACTGGCCACAATGCCATTGGGGGCATGAACCAAGCCATGGACGGGCCGATGGTGGACTGGGCGATGTGCGTAGCAGATACGGAGCTCCGTGCTGCGCTTCCTCGGCGGTGGGCGCATTCCGTAGGGGTCGCTCGTCGAGCGGCCGATCTTGGGCGAATCCTGGGAGGGGATGCCGGCCTACTGGTGGCTGCTGCAACGCTGCACGACGTGGGCTATGCGCCCCGGCTGGCGGCGACGGGATTCCATCCGCTCGACGGTGCCCGGTTCCTCCGTGCCGTGCACGGTGCTGATGAGCGGCTGGTGAGGCTGGTGGCGAACCATTCGTTCGCGTTGCTGGAGGCCGAGGAACGGGGGCTGCGTGAGGTTCTGGAGGCGGAGTTCCCGTTGTTGGAGGAGCCGCTGCTGGTGGATGCGCTGGTCTACTGCGACATGACGACAACGCCCAACGGGGACCAGACGACCGTCCACGAGCGGGTGGCGGAGATTGTGAGCCGCTACGGGGCGGAAAGCGTTGTGGGGCGGTTCATCCGTCGGGCGTCGCCAGAGATCTTCGCCGCTGTGGAGCGGGTGGAGGCAGTGTTGGCGGTTCAGCCGAGGTAGGGGTACGTGCCGGCGAGGTAGTCGCCGACCTGTTGGCGCATGCTGGGGTGGATGTCGTACTGGTCGAGGTCCGCAGGCTGAACGAAGCGGACACCGTCGGCCTCGTCGTTGATGGTGGGCTCACCGCCCACTGGGCGGCCGATGTACGTGTTCTCATACTGCTGGCGAATCTCGCCGTCGCTGTAGGCGACGATGTGGTTGGGATTGGTGTAGACGCCGAGGAACCCGGTGATCTCGGCGACGATGCCAGTCTCCTCCAGACATTCGCGTACCGCACACTGCGCCGCGGTCTCGCCGATGTCCTGGGCGCCACCGGGCAGGGCCCACTGACCCGTGTCGCGACGGCGCTGAAGGAGGACGGCGCCGTTGTCGTCGACGACAAGCAGGTTGCTGGCGGGGATGAGGGTGTTCGCCTTCGGGGCGGTGGGGTCGTTGTAGTACTCAGTCCTGCCCATGTACGGCGGTCTCCTCCTGGTCGGGAGTCCAGGCCCGTGCACCGACCCAGACTGCTTCGAAGCTTTGAACGTAGTCGTCGAACCACCCTGCGACATCGGCCCGCTTGAGGTGAAGGAGCGGGTTGGCACTTGCCGGCTGGCCCCAGACGTGCGGGTTGACCAACAGGTTGTCGTCGTAGCGGAACAGAGACGAGTACAGCGTCGTGTCGTGCAGCCGCACCTCGCACCCTGCCTCGGACAGCAGGGCTCGGTAGTACGTCAGGGAGGCGCGGATCTTGGCAGCGAGGGTGTCGCCGATACCTTCCTCACGGCCCCGGAGGGCGACTGCGTCACCACATGGGTCACCAAAGCAGAGACGAACCTGGACGCCGTCGGCCGCGCGCTCGGACAGCATCTTGGCAACATGGGGGTTGGACTGCGCGAAGAAGGTCCCGGAGAAGACAAGTACATTGATCTGCTCTTGAGCCTCCTCCAGCAACTGGAGCCACACGTCCCGGGGGACACTGGCCCGGTTCTGGTAGGTGCCGACAAGCTCGGCGCCTAACCCGGCGCCAGGTCGGCCGATGCGTTGTTGTGGGGTGGGCCAGAGGAATGTCTCCTCCACACGCAGGTACTGCGCGGCACGGAAGCGATGCCGCGGGTGAGGCACGCGCCCGCCGAGCCAACGGCCGACGGTCTTGGGGTCCACCTCGCACACTTCAGCAAGCGACTCAGGTGAGACGCCGCGCTGGGCGAGTACGGAGTGAAGTCGCTCGTTCACGGACGCAATAAAAGTCGAGGCGGACCTGATCCAGCAAGGACGTTTTGGGACGTTCCCATGAGTCGAGTCTGTGGGACATCCCTACCCTGACGAGCATGCGGCTCATCGCCCTGTGGGATATCGATCACATTTCTGGAGACCTTCACGGCATTGAAAACGTCCCAGGACGTCCTCGTGAGCGTCCGCATACGCGGTGATGCGGTCCCCGCACGCTCGGCCACCATCAGGTCCTCCAACTGGGGAACTGGCCGAAGGGAACCAAACGTGATCGGGGAAGTCGCCGGGATCCGCAAGATCCGGATGCTATACCTGCAACTGCTGTACCGCTGCAACTTCGTGTGTGAGCACTGCTTCCACGGCACGCGGCTCCAGCACGCCGATGCCTTCACTCCCGAGCAGGCCATCAACCTCCTCAGCCTCATGCACGAGGAGTACGGCACAGAGGCCGTCACTCTGCTCGGCGGCGAGCCGTTCATCTATAAGGGCCTCGCCCAGGTCGCAAAGTATGCCAAACACGACCTGAGCATGCGAGTAGAGATCTGCACCAATGGCTACCGGATCGAGCGTCGGCTGACTGAGATCGCCCCGTATCTGGACCTGCTGCGGATCTCGCTGGAGGGCATCGGCTCGACCAACGATCACATCCGGAAATCTGGCAGCTACCAGAGCGCACTGAGCGCCCTGACTGCTGCCCGGGACCTCGGCGTCCACACGGGAGCGACCATGACAGTTACCTCCCGGAACATCGATGAAGTATTGCCGCTGGCCCGCGCCCTGGAGAAGCTCGGAGCAAGTCAGCTGAAGCTCCATTGTCTGCGGCCGGTCGGCAACGCCGCCGCCCATCCCGAACTCCTGGTCACCGACCCCGCCGCGTACGCACGCCTGCGTGAGCAACTCCAAGCAGTAGAGCTCGCTATCGAGGTGATCGTCGACGAGGATCTGTCCGAACACGGCGCCCCGGAGATCCGGGCCTCTGCGGGACACCCCTCCGACATTGAGCGGATCGAGGCCGACCCGCGCGGCGCGCTCACGATGTCGTGCAAGGCCGTCGGCAAAGACTCCCACGCCTTCTGGTACGACAAGCTCGCCGACCACATCGTCCACCGGCCCACCTGTACCGATGAGTTGACCTTGGCGGTCCCAGATGTGGTGTACGCCCGTGTCTGACCACCCATCGTTCGAGAGCATCGAAGGGCTCCGCGGCACCGGCAAGTCGACCATTGCGCCCCTGCTGGCCCAAGCCCGCGAGGCTGTTCTCGTCCCTACCGTACCGCCCTTCTACCAGCCGCTGCGCCGCATGGTGGACCAACAGGAGAACGTCGAGGCGCGGATGTGCTTCTACCTCTCCGCACTGTTCACCGCGGTCGATGACATACAGCGGTACCTGTCCGCTGGCATCTCGGTCGTCGTGGAAAGCTACTTCGCCCGTTGCCTGGCCAACCATCGTGCCCTCGGCGTCGGTCTCGGCATCACACTGCCGCCCGACCTGCCACAGCCCGTGACCTACCAGCTGGTCTGCACCGAGGACGAGCGCCAACGTCGCCTCGCGGCGCGAGACAAGCCGGTCTCACGCTGGGACGCCCTCGTCGAGACCGCTGGCAACCAGGTCACCGATGCCTACGCCCAGTTCGCCATGCATCGAGTGGACACTACAGATCTCAGCCCCGACAACGTCGTAGAGGTGATCCTCGCCACCGACACCGCAAGGAGTACACCACGATGCGGACACAAAGCCTGTGGGAGCACACCCTCACCTTCTTCCCTCAGTTCCTCACCATGGTGAAAGAGCACGCCATTCCTGATGCCACCGTCGCGGTCGTTGGCGCGAGCGACGGCAAGTTCGTGCTGCCACTGGCCGCCGCCGGCTACCGCGTTGTCGCCATCGAACGCGATGCGCTCGCCCTGCACGGCGGTGAGGTCCACCTTCCGGGTGATGAGCGCGCCCACGCGATGGGCCTGATCGACCGGCTCAAGCTCGAAGAGCTCTACGACCGCGTGCAGGTCGTAGAGGGGGATTTCCTACAAGCCGAGCCGCTGGGCAGGCCCTGTGACGCAATCTGGACGAGCTGCTCGTGGCACTACAGTGCCAACCATCGCCGTCCGCTCGCAGAGTTCATCGACCGCATGCAGCGTCTGGTTCGCCCGGGCGGCGTGTTCGGCGCGGAGTTCATGATGCCCGTGGAGCAGCGTCACCACATGATCGAGCACTACACGTCTCCAGAGAAGCTACGGCGTCACTTCTTCGGCGACTGGGACGTACTGCTCACTCTGCGCACGAACGAATTCACCGAGCGGGCCCACATAGGCCAGCTCCAGGAACACACCCACCGCATGGGCTTGCTCCTCGCGGCCCGTACGTCCACCTACCAGGCGAAGAAGGACACATGAAGCACGAGTACGAGGCGAAGTTCCTGGCCATCGACGTCGCTGACCTCCAGTCCAAGCTGACCAAGCTCGGCGCCGTCCAGGCCTTCCCGCGCACCCTCCTCACCCGAAAGATCTTCGAGAACGACGCCCTCGACGGCGGTGCCTGGCTCCGCCTGCGGAACGAGGGCACCCGATCGACGCTCACGCTCAAGCAGGTCTCCGACGCCACCACCATCAAC
Organism: Streptomyces sp. NPDC028305; assembly: GCF_055569495.1. Classification (NCBI taxonomy): domain Bacteria; kingdom Bacillati; phylum Actinomycetota; class Actinomycetes; order Kitasatosporales; family Streptomycetaceae; genus Streptomyces; species Streptomyces sp. NPDC028305. The sequence continues at coordinate 83,095 of NZ_JBVHTN010000010.1, read as the reverse complement.
GGCACCACCGAGGTCGAGACCGAGGTCACGGACTTGCACGCCATGGCCGAGATCCTCCGTATCCTCGGCCTTCGTGAGGTCCGTTACCAGGAGAACTACCGCGAGGAATGGCACCTGGGAGAGGTCGTCTTCGATTTCGACACTTGGCCGGACCTTTCCACGTTCGTCGAGATCGAGGGGCCTGATGAGGCGTCGGTCCGGCAAGCCGCTGCCCTGCTCGACCTCGACTACTCCCAGGCAAGGTTCGGCAGCGTGGATGAGATTTACAAGAGTGAGGCAGGCCGCGACATCCTCGCCGAACCCACGCTTCTCTTCGCCGCCGCTGAGAAGAGCGGATCCGCCCCCGTTGCCGCCGACGCCAACTGACCCAGAGGGCCACCTCTCACGGTTTCGAGACCGCAGAAGGTGACTGGATGTACTCGCCTCCAGCCTCGAGCTCCTCCTTGGTCCGCTCGCTCACCCGGTCATCCTTCGTGCTCTTCCTCGCAGTCGTGCCGTGTGGGCGTCGGCGGTGTCGATCCACCGGCGCAGTGTGTCACGCCGAATTCCCAGGTCACGGGCCACCTGGGCGATCGTGAGGTCCGGGTCCGGGTGATACAAGGCCACAGCATCGACCTTGAACTCGGGCGAATACACCTTCATGGCCATATGTGACTCCCCCTCCCCAACCCCCACCGGGGTCGGGGCCAGAGGTGTCCACCACTCGGGGGGGGAAGATCCAGGAGAGCCGGTCGAGTCGGACCTTCCACCTGTCGCTCTCGCACCACAGTTGACAGGCAAGATCGAGCTTCGTCGGGACGCCTTCGCACAGCGCTCCCCTAAGGCTGGGCGCCCAACGGGAAAGGATCACGCCGGGCACCAGCAAGAACTGCCCCGAGGAGCCGTCCGTGGTGGGGCGAGACCCGGGACGGAGTGGGACAGATGCGCTATCGCGCGTCGTGCGGGCGGGGGTGCGGGGGTCGGTGGTGCTCGGTCAGGACGGCCAGCAGGCGGGGGAGTTCGTTTCGCTGGGCGGGGGTGAGGGGGGCGAGGAGTTCGCGCTGGGCGTCGGCGATGACCGTATCGAGGCGCTCCAGGCGGCGGCGGCCGGTGGGGGTGAGGGTGATGACGTTGCGGCGGCGGTCGACGGGGTCGGGTTCGCGGCGGATGCATCCGGCATCGGCGAGCTCGTTGAGGACGGCGACCATGTCGCTGCGGTAGATGCAGGTGCGGCGGCCGAGTTCGGCCTGGCTGGCGGCACCGGCTTCGGCGAGCGCGACCAGTGCGGCGAAGTGCCACTTGTGAGCGCCTTCGGCGGCCAGGCGCTCGCTGACGAGCCGGTCGGCGACGAGCGCGGCCCCGGCGAGCAGGCGGCTGGGGATGGCGCGCAGCCGGGCCGGGACGGGTTCGGGGGTCGGGCTCATGGGAGATCCTCCACCTCTTGCGTTAGTTTCACTAACAGTCTAACGTCGTTAGTGCCGCGAACGTTTATGTGGCGAACGAATCTCCCTGGAGTGCAGACCATGATCAAGCCGTTCCGCATCGACATCCCCCAGGCCGACCTCGACGACCTGAACGACCGCCTCTCCCGCACCCGCTGGCCCAACGAGGTCGCCGACGCCGGGTGGGACTACGGCTTCCCGCTGGCGCGGCTGAAGGAGCTCGCCGAGTACTGGCGCACCGGCTACGACTGGCGTGCGCAGGAAGCCGAGCTCAACGAGCTTCCGCACTTCACCACCGAGATCGACGGCCAGAACATCCACTTCGTCCACGTCCGGTCCGCGAAGCCGGACGCGCTCGCGCTGATCCTCACCCACGGCTGGCCCGGTTCGTTCCTGGAGTTCCTGGACGTGATCGAGCCGCTGTCGCGCGACTTCCACCTGGTGATTCCGTCCATCCCGGGGTACGGCTTCTCCGGGCCGACCCACGAGCGCGGCTGGGACGCCGTCCGGATCGCGCGGGCCTGGGCCGAGCTGATGCGCCGCCTCGGATACGAGCGCTACGGCGCGCAGGGCGGCGACTTCGGCGCGGGCATCTCCCTGGCGCTCGGCGCGGTGGCACCCGAGCAGGTCGTCGGGGCCCACATCAACTATCTGCCGACCCGGCCGGACCCGGACGCCGGCGTCGAACTGTCCGCAACGGATGAGGCCCGGCTGGACAAGGTCAGACAGCTGATGGCCAACCGCCCGCCGTACCAGGCCCTCCAGGCCCTCACGCCCCAGACCATCGGCTACGCGCTGACCGACTCGCCGGTCGGCCAGCTGGTCTGGATAGCCGAGCGCTTCGCCCACTGGACCGACCCGCGCTCGCAGATCAGCGACGACCGGATGCTCACCGACATCTCGCTGTACTGGCTGACCGCCACCGCGGCGTCCTCGGCGCGGCTGCACCACGACGCTCCGCGGGGTGGGCCCCTGCCGTGCCCGGTGCCGGTGGGCGTGGCGGTGTTCGCGCACGACATCACGCTGTCGGTGCGCCCGCTGGCCGAGCGGCTGTACGACATCAGGCACTGGTCGGAGTTCGAGCGCGGCGGCCACTTCGCCGCGATGGAAGTGCCCGAGCTGCTCGCTGAGGACGTCCGGGAGTTCTTCCTCACCCACACCAAGCACGACTAGGGGGGTTACAGGGGTGCCAACTCCACCCTGCCGGTGAACCGGCCACCCACTTGATCGGCGAGCCAATGGACGCGGGCGGTCTGGTCGCTGTTCCGATCCCGGACGTGCACGTAAATGGTGTGGTCCTGCGACAGCTCGTCCTGGTAGAGGTCCCGGGAGTTGACTGTCAGCGTGAGGTACGCGTACTTCTGCGAGATCGCCTCCAGTCCCGCTTCGGGAACCGCGGGCCATGCGTCCAGATCCCACCGGACAGCCGCGGGATCTGGCCCCAGAGCGGCGATGAAGGGCTCGGCGCGGTCGAGCGGACGACCCCAGTCGAACACTCGGATCGGCAGGCAGTCCGCAGGGTCGTCGCCGACCTCCGACGAACCGTGCTCCTTGCCGGCCAACGCCCACCACTCGAGGTCGGGCAGTACGTGACGTACTTGCGCCAGGACATCCGGCGACCTGATCACGGCTTCGAAGTCGACCTCTCCCTGACCGATGTCTGCGATGCCCAGCAAGGTACGCACCGCACGTATCGCTTCAGACAGGTCAGTGGTTGTGAGGACCGCAGCCCCAGCAGAGTTACTCATCCCGGAACCATAAGGAACTGAGCTTCGGACCCGACTCGCCCGCACCACTAAGTCCGCTGCCCTGGTGTGACGCACCGGGGCAACGGACGTTTATGGCACGGCTGTGGGTTGGTCAGCCGATGGGGTTGACGAAGGTGGCGGGGCGGGTGGCGCCGCGCTGGTCGACGAGGGAGTCGTTCTCCCAGGGCCACTCGATCTTGAGGGACTTGGTCTCGTTGGGCGGGGTGATCTCGACCCAGGCCGGCTGGTAGAAGCCCTCTTCCTCCTTGGTGAAGGCAAGGTTGAGAGTGAACGAGGTGCTCTGGCCACCCTCCAGCTCCAGCGAGCTCCACTTCTGCGAGGACCGGGCCAGGGACCAGCGCTCGCCACCGTTGATCGAGGTCAGGTCCACCCCCGGGAAACCGCCGATCCGGCAGGAGCTGGAGCTCTTGTTGATCAGCACGATCGAGGCGGTCGTCGCGCCCCCGTCCCCGTCCCGGTCCGGGAGCGCGTCCTCACCCGTGGCGAACGCGGCCTCCAGGTTCTCGGTGCGGCAGCGCTCGACACCCGCGTGCGCCCTGCCACTGCCCTCGGCATCGGCCTGCGCGGCGTCCGCCCCCGAGCCCCCCTTGCCCTTGGCGTCGGAACCCTGCGCACCACCGGAAGAACCCGAGGAACCCGAGGAGCTGCCGGACCCGGCCGCGCCCGTGTCGTTGTTGCAGGCCGTCAGGGTCAGCGCGGCGGCCGCGGTCAGGACCGCGGCGGCAACGCGGAAGGAACGGCGGCGAGCGATGCGGGCAGTGGTGTTGGAGCGCATTTCGGGTCCCCCAAGGGCGGTTGGTGTCGTCGTCTGCTCGGTACGACAACAACTCTGGCCCGGCCCACTACCGCACCACTGCCGCCCCACTAACATCCCGCTAACACGACCGTGGCTGGGAATGGATCAGGCCCAGCACCTCGGACGTGGGCCGGACGTCGCCGAACGACCGATAGATCGTGTACAGGGTGGCGTTATGGTCCTGATCCCGGCGTGCCGCGTTCGCGTCGGCGACCATGATGACCCGGAAGCCGAGAGTGCTGGCATCGCGCGCGGATGACTCGCAGCACACGTTGGTGACGGTGCCGGTGATCAGGACGGTGTCGATCCGGCGGTCTTTCAACAGCTCCGGCAGGGGGCAGCGCCCCGGGAAGAACGCGCTGGCAGCGGACTTCTCCACCAGGAGATCGCCGGGCTGCACGGTGAAGTCCTGCCACAGCCGCTCGGCCGGCGGCCCGGTGCCCCCGGAGGTGCGGTACGACTCGGCCACCTCGGGGCCGAAGAACTCGTCGGCCACCGCCGTCCGTTCACCCACTTCCGGCAGGACCCAGGCGACGGTGCCGCCGGCCGCACGAAGAGCGTCGGCGAGACGGGCGATGTTGGGGACGATGCCGCGGCAGTACGGGTTCTCCGACACGAAGAACGGCACCATGTCGACGACGACAAGCGCGGTGCGCGCCGGGACCAGGTGCGTGAAGGCGAACCGGCGGCCACGACGCCGCTCCTGCCGGGCGTACTCCCGGCTCTCAATCCGCCACGCGTGCCGCGGTGCTTCGGACTCCTCCAGCAACTGTCCCTCCGATCCTCGGCACAGAAAGTTTCACACCATGGGCGTCGCCCTCCACCGCGTCCACGTAGACGCGGGCGACGTCCGCCGCCGGGGTGCCGGTGGACGGGTCCATGCCCAGGGTGACGAGGGTTTCGCGGACCCAGCCGGGGCTGACCGCGTTGAGGCGGATGCCGCGCGGCATCTCCGTGGCGGCCGCGTGCACGAACGCCTCCAGGCCCGCGTTGACCAGGTAGCCGAGCGAGCTGCCGGGGACGGGCTCGGTGAACCGTCCGCTGGTGAGGGTCACGGAGCCCCCGTCCCGTACGTGGGCGAGCGCTCGCCGTACGAGAGTGACCTGCCCGATCAGCTTGCCGTCGAGCCCGCTCCAGAACCGGTCGTCCGACGCGGCGTCCAGCGGGGTGAGGCCCCCGCTCGCGGCGCAGCACACCACCGCGTCCAGGTGGCCGTCCCCGACGCCCGCGAACAGGGCGTCGATCGACGCGGTGTCCGCCATGTCCACACGTACCGGGCCGCGGCGCGAGGCGCGTACCACCTCGTGGCGCTCCGCCAACGCGTCGGCGACCGCGCCGCCGATGGTTCCCGTCGCGCCGATCACAAGAATCTTCACCGGCTCAGGCTGCGATGGGCGGCGGGCCGTACCCAGGCCCCTGCCAGGGATACACCCACGGTGACTACACCTGACAGGTGCAGGCTCGGCGGGCGCGGGTCGGGTAAGACTGGGGCGCATGGAGACGCGTGAGGAGCTGGGGGAGTTCCTGCGGTCGCGGCGGGCGCGGCTGCGGCCCGAGGACGCGGGGCTGCCCTCGTACGGGGGACGGCGCCGGGTGCCCGGCCTGCGGCGTGAGGAGCTGGCGCAGCTCGCCGGGGTGAGCGCCGGCTACTACACGCGGCTCGAACAGGGGCAGAGCCCCAACGCCTCGGACGCCGTGCTGGACGCGGTCGCCCGTGTGCTGCGGCTGGACGAGGCGGAGCGCACGCATCTGTACTCGCTGGCCCGGCCCAAGCCGAGGGCCCGCCGCCGGGCGGCGAGGCCGGAGCGGGTGCGGCCGGGGGTGCGCGTGATGATCGAGTCGTTCGGGGATGTGCCCGCGCTGGTCATGGGGCGCTTCTGTGACGTCCTCGCGTGGAACCCGATGGCCCACGCCCTGATGGCCGGGCACCTGGACTACGACTCGCCGAACCGCCCCGCCGAGCGCCCCAACATCGCCCGGATGCTGTTCCTCGACCCGCACACGCGCGAGCTGTACGCCGACTGGATCCGCAAGGCCCGCGCCACCGTCGCCGACCTGCGGTTGATCGCCGGGCGGTACCCGGGCGACCCCGCGCTGACCGGGCTCATCGGCGAACTGACCGTGGGCAGCGCGGAGTTCGCCACGCTGTGGGCCGCTCACACGGTGGGCGACTGCGGCACCGCCACCCGTACCTACCGCCACCCGGTGGTGGGCACCATGACGCTGATGTGCGAGTTGCTGGCGCTCCCGGAGGACGACGGGCAGCGGGTGGCCGTGATGAACGCCGAGCCCGGCTCGCCGTCCGAGGCGGCCCTCCGGCTGCTCGCCGACCTGACCGCCACCGCGTCCCCGGCGGGCCCGGACATGTCCTAAGAGATATCCCGTAATGCCAGGTCAGGCGTGTTTTCCTGTGGACAGTTGCCGGTTCGTGGTCAGCTGTTGATCTCCAGTTTCAGGTTGTGCAGGGCAGCTGCCGGCGACGGCGTGGTTGATCCCTTCTCCCTTGCGGAGGCACTGGCGGAGGACTTGGTGGTCCTTGAGGCGTGCGAGGGTGTGTTCGGCGACGGCGCGGCGTTTGCGGAAGCGGCGGTAGGCCTGATCCTTGATGATCTTCCGGTCGGGTCCGCGCCGGGGCGGGCGGATCCGTTCGATCCCTTGATGACCACCATCGCCGGACAGGCGGGGATGATCGGGCAGGGTCTTGCCGGCGGTCTCCCGGAAGACCACCACATCGTTGCGGTTGCCCGGCGAGGCGTCGCCGACCGCGACGATACGGCGGTCACGGGCCCGGCAGACGATCTGCACATTCACACTGCGCCGGTAGTTCTTCGGCTTCTTCGTCTTCTGCTGGTCGTGCACCGGAATCAGGGTGCCGTCCACCAGCCACAGCTTCCGCCGGTCGGTGGGCGGCGAGCCGGGCAGGGCGGCGAGGTGCGGCGCGAGGTCGGCGGTGACCCGGTGCACGGTGGAGTCCGTGGTGGCGAACAGCGCGGCCAGCTGCTCCATGGTGAGGTTGGTGCGGTAGCCCAGGACGACCAGCAGCACCCGGTCCCCGAAGGCAAGTGACCAGGGCCGACCGCACCCGCTGTCAGGACGGCGCCGCCACAAACGGGCGATCAGGGCGTGCAGCTGCGGCCCGGACAGCCCCGCCCCACGCCTTCAAATGAGCTGAACGGCAGATGGCGAGACGAAGTTCCATACAACTGACCGTAACCCGAACAGACTTCATGACGTTATGCCTGACGCTGACGCTGACGCTGACGCTGACGCTGACGCTGACGCTGACGCTGACGCTGACGCTGACGCTGACGCTGGTCCGGGAGAGGGGGGATGAGGTGGCGGGTCAATCATCGGCTGCTCCTGCGCCTGGGTCGGGGCGGCGGTTTCGGGGGCCGAATCGGGGTGAGGTGTGGCGGCGGGCAAAGGATGCGCCGGTGTCGGTGATCCGGCTGCCGCTGGTCGTCGGCGACGCGAGTGTCCGCCGCCGGGTCGAGCAGTTGTTTTCGGCGATGTGGCAGGTCAAACGCGCCCTGCAGCGTGACGCGCGAGACGTGGCCGGCGCCTACTGGGCCGGTGGTGTGCGGCGCGAGCGGGACGTGAAGGCCTGGCGGGCCGACCTGGGCCTGTCCCGCACCGGGCTGGAACGGCGCGCGTATCGGCATCTGGAGCGTTCATGCTGGTTGAGCGATCATGTGTCGAAGGCGTTGGTGATGCATCAGGCCGACGAGGTGTGGGCCGGTGTGGCCCGGCATCTGCACCCGGACGCGTCCGGGCGGCGGGCCGGGCGTCCCAGGACCGGGACCTGGTGGGAGTACACCCGTATCCCGGGCCGGGCCCGCTCGCACACCACGGAGCGCAAGTGGGAGACCTTCCGCCTGCACGGCACCCTCGCCGGACACCTGGAGGCATTCCGGCACCCGGCGCTGCCGCCCTCTGTTACCACCCCCGCCCAGGCCGCACGGCTGGTACCGGGCATACGGGTGCTGGCCCAGCCGCGCCGCATGCCCGCCCCCGCCCGGCCCATGGGAGGCGTCCCGACCGGGACCACCGACGTCCGGGGGCGCGGTCGCAGCAGGGCGGCGTCCTGGTTCGACCACAACGGGCCGCTGACCGTCGTCTTCGCCGGCGGGGCCACCGGAGGTGGGGACATCGTCCTGCCGGTACGGTTGCCGCAGGGCGCGGGACGCTGGCCCTATCTGCTGCACTACCTGGACGACCCGAGCCGGTGGCACAAGATCGACCTGGTGCGACGGCGGGATCCGGCCGCCCCGGGCGGCTGGGCCTACGAGGCCCATCTGATGGTCCTCGCCCCCGGCCACGCCTCCCCCGCCACCCATACCCGGCGCCGCCAGGCCGCCACCCTCCAGCGCGTCGGCGGAGTGGACGGCAACGTCTCCAACCTCGCCGTCGTCTCCTTCCCCGCCACCGGTGACGAAGGTGACGGGCCGGTACGCTCCTCCCGGATCACCCTCACCGAAGCCGAGCAGCACGCTCTGGCCGCAGCGCGCAAGAAGGCCCGGGGACGCCAGCGCGCCCTGGACCGCTCCCGCCGCGCCACCAACTCCGCCCAGTACCAGCGCTCCCGGCGTCAGAAGGCCCGCGACGAACGCCGGCGGGCGGCAGGCCTGCCCGTCAAGACCGTGACCGTCCCGGCCGGGCCCCGGCGCACCACCACGACCGGAACACCCCGGCAGGCCTACTGCCGCGACACGCTCAGCACCGGCTACCGGAATCTGCGGGCCCGCCACAGTGCCATGGCCGCGAGCGCGGCCGAGGCCTCCCGTCACCGCGCGAAGAAGATCGCCGCTCATCTGGTCGCCGCCCACGGCCCGCACCTGACCGTCGAGGACTGCGACATCCGCACCTGGTTCCGCCTGTGGGGCCGTACCTGCTCGGCCACCGCCCCCGGACGGCTGATCACCGCGCTCGCCGCCGAGTGCACGGCCACCGGCGGACGCCTCCTGCGCGCCTCGACCTTCACCACCGCCCTGTCCCAGCACTGCCTGTGCGGCCGACGAGCCCCCAAATCCCTGCGCGACCGGCTCCACCACTGCGACCCGGCCGAAGGCGGATGCGGGCTGCGCGGCGACCGTGACCTGGTCTCCGCCGCCCTGGCCGCCTTCACCATCCTCACCGACCCCGACGACCCCACCACCGCCCGCCTCGACCACCATCGGGCCCGGGCCGCCCAGATTCTCTTCGCCCAAGGGCTGCAAGAAGCCCTGTCCGAGTCAACCGCACCGAAGTCCCCGCCCTCGGGCCGGACCCGCGCGGCAGCCGAACCCCGAGGGAACACCCTTCCCCGGCAACAGACGGCCTCTGCTCGGCGAAACGCCGGAAAGTACACCGTGGCAACCCCGGATGAGACCAGACCCGCACCCCAGCGGCCCAAGGCCCACGCCGGAACGACACGACCGCACACCGGCCGCCCCCGCACACACATACGGGATAAGTCTTAGACAGGTTTGTGCAACAACCGGCTGCCAGAATCGGGACGGCGTCGGTGTACGGCAGAGCACACCGCGGACGATGGAGGGCGCTGTGCCGCTGACCTCGGAGCCGTTGCGGAAGCTGGGCTTCTTGACCATCGGCCTGTTCGACGAGGCCGACCCCCGCCGGGGCCACGAGTCCACCCTCGAGATCATCGAGCTGGGCGAGCGGCTGGGGTTCGACAGCGCGTGGGTGCGCCACCGCCATCTTCAGTACGGCATCTCCTCCCCCGTCGCCGTCCTGGCCGCGGCCTCGCAGCGCACCCGCCGCATCGAGCTGGGCACGGCCGTCATCCCCCTGGGCTGGGAGAACCCGCTCCGTCTCGCCGAGGACCTGGCGACGGTCGACCTCCTGTCCGGGGGCCGCCTCAACCCCGGGGTCAGCGTCGGTCCGCCGATGCGCTACGACGAGGTCAAGGGCGCCCTGTATCCCGACACCGCCGACAGCGAGGACTTCAGCTTCGAGCGCGTACGGCGGCTGCTGGGCTTCGTGCGCGGCGAACCGGCCACCGGCTTCAGCGGCGTGGAGGGCTTCGAAGCCTTCTCCGACCGTGTCCAGCCGCACTCCCCCGGCCTCGGCCGTCGCCTGTGGTACGGCGGCGGGAGCCTGCGGTCGGCGAAGTGGGCCGGTGAGCACGGAATGAACTTCCTGACCAGCAGCGTCGTCAAGGCGGAGGAGTCCGAGGACTTCGCCGAGATCCAGCTGTCGCACATCCGGGCCTTCCGCGCCCACCACCCCGACGGCGACCGCGCCCGCGTGTCCCAGGGGCTCGTCGTCATCCCGACGGACACCGCCTCGCCGGAGCAGCGGGCGAAGTACGAGGCGTACGCCCGGAAGCGGACGCCTCGCACCGCCGCGCCGCAGGGGCCGGCGCGGATGATGTTCGCGCCCGATCTGGTCGGGACCTCGGCCGAGATCGCCGAACGGCTCTACGCGCACGCCGGGTTCCGGGAGGTCGACGAGGTGGCGTTCGCGCTGCCGTTCACCTTCGAGCACGACGACTACGTGCAGATCCTCACCGACATCGCCACCCGGCTGGGCCCGGCGCTGGGCTGGCGGGGGGCCGTCTAGGGCACGTATCGGGTCGTGATCAATGAGCGTCGCAGCCCCGGCCGCGTGCCCGCCGGGACGGTGCGTCAGAGCATGGCGAGCCGGTCCACCAGCAGCTCCGTCCTCCACTCGGTGTCCTCCGGCGGCAGCCGTCCCGTCCGGGTCAGGGTCGCCAGCCCGTGCAGGGCCGCCCAGAACGTCTCGGTGAACAGCCCCGGGTGGACGCCGTCCCCGGCGACCTCGTCGAGGGTCTCCAGCAGGGCGGCGAAGGCGTCCTTGAGAGGTTCCGGGGTGTCCTCCTGTGCGTACGCCAGGCCGCCGTCGAGCTGGAATATGGCGTCGTAGACCGCCGGGTTGCGTTCGGCGAAGTCGAGGTAGGCGCGGGCGAGGGCAGTGACCCGGGCGCGCGGGCCGTCCGCGGCGGCGGTCGCGGCCCGCACTACGGCGGCCAATTCGGCGGCGCCTTCGAGGGCGACGGCGCCGATGATCTCCCGTTTGCCGCGGAAGTGGCTGTAGAGGACGGGCTGGCTGTATTCGATGCGCTCGGCGAGCCGACGGGTGGTGACCGCGTCCCAGCCCTGCTGCTCGGCGAGTTCGCGGGCCGTCGCCACGATGAGGCGCTCGCGCTCCACCCGTTCGCGCTGCTTGCGTTCCTGTACCGACATGATTCGATCCTAGCACCGCTAGACAAGCAAGCTGCGATAGTACTAGCGTTGCCACATCAGCTATCAACGCTAGATCCCAGGAGGGGTCGTCATGCTCGACGCGCTTGAGGTCTTCACCACCGTGGTCGTCGGAGTGATGGTGGGGGTGGAGTTCTCCGTCGCCTTCGTCATGAACCGGATCTTCAACGCACTCCCCGAGGACAGTGGCCAACTCGGCCGCGCCCACGGGGGCCGGATGCTCGGCGCCGTGATGCCGTTCTGGTACATCGGCTCGCTCGTCCTCGTCGCGGTCTGGGCCGTCGCCGGATGGCACCACCACGGCGCCGGCCTCGTCGTCACCGCCGGCGCGCTGCTGATCCTCAGCGTGATCATGTCGATCCTGCTGCTCGTCCCGATCAACAACCGGGGCAAGACGTGGACCCCCGAGAACCGGCCCGAGGACTGGAAGGAGCAGATGAACCGCTGGGACCGCTACCACTACGTCCGCGTCGCCGTGATCATCGCCGCCTTCGCCCTGCTGGTCGCCGCCCTCACCTGAGCCCTGAGCCCTGAGCCCGCGGACCGACACCGCGCCGGTGGCGCACCGTTCACTCTCCCACTGTCGGCTCGGCCACGAGCGCGAAGGCTTCGACCTCCAGGACCAGTTCGGGACGGAACAGGGCCGCGACCTGGACGGCGGAGCTGGCGGGCGGGTGCGCCATGTCGACGAAGGTGTCGCGTACGGTCCGGATCGCGGGCAGGTGGGCCACGTCGGTGACGTAGTAGGTGAGCTTGATGACGTCGTCGAAGGTGGCGCCCGCCGCCGCCAGGCAGCGGCGCAGGTTCTCGAAGACCTGCTGGGCCTGCGCCGCGGGGTCGCCCGCGCCGACGAGCTCGCCCTGCGCGTCGAACGCCACCTGCCCGGACACCGCGACCAGGCGGCCGGAGCCCATGACGACGTTGGTGTAGCCCGTCCCGGGGGCGACGCCCTCCGGAGCCGGTATATACGTGAGCCGCTTCTTGTTCATGGCGGCATCCTCACCCCTGAGAGCCCGCCCCACCATCGCTTTTCGCGCGGCGAGGGCGGGCACCGGGGTGGGATCACGGGGTGGGGTCACGGGGTGGGGTCAGACGAGGGCGAGGGTGGCGAGGGCGAGGCCGCTGGCGCCGAAGACGATGACGTGGCGGGCGTTCTGGAGGACCCAGACCCACCGGGGGAAGCCGGACTCCGCGGCCTTCAGCAAAGCAGCGACGTCGATGCGGGCCAGCTCCGGGTCGCCCTTGCGGGCGAAGGCGGCCTGGACCGAGGCGGTGGCGGTCAGGTTGCTGTAGAGGATCACGCAGTTGATGGCCAGGACCAGGCCCAGGACGATCCAGCTGAGCATCCCGGCCCAGGAGTCGCCGATGAGGTTCAGCACCGCGGCGGCGGCCAGGACCGCGGCGATGGACACCGGGGCCCAGGTCTCATGGCCGCCGGCGTCGAAGCGCATCCCGTTCTCCTCCAGCACGGAGGTGCGCACGCCCTGACGGTTCAGCTCGGCCTTGGCAGCGGAGGTGGCGATCGCCCCGAAGCGGGCCCGGACGGCCGGGATGCTGACGAAGGCGCCGGCGACGGACAGCTGCAGGGCGGCGATGAAGACGTTCATGACTGGTTCCCCCTCGGGACGGTGCGCCGGTCCCGGCGCCGAGTTCTTGAACTAAGTGCAAGTACACGTTAGCCAGGGACTTGAACTAAGTGCAAGACGGTTCCTGAACTTTGTACAAGAGACCGGGGCCGCCCTATCGTGAGCCCATGCCACGCAACACGCTCACCCGCGATCAGATCGTCCGCACCGCCGTCGAACTGCTCGATGAGGAAGGCCTCGAGGGCCTGAACATGCGCAGCCTCGGCAAGCGCCTGGACAGCGCGGCCACCGCGGTCTACTGGCATGTCAAGAACAAGGACGATCTCGTCCTGCTGGCCGGAGACCTGGTCTGGCACGAGATCGAGCTGCCGGAACCGGACGCGACCGACTGGCGCTCCGCGGCCGTGTCACTCGCCGTCGATCTGCACGCCATGTTCGAGCGCCATCCGTGGCTGGTGCAGGCATTCGGCTCGTACCTCTTCCACGGCCCGGGCAAGGCACGGTACGACGACCACTGCCTCGCCCTGTACGAGCGGGCCGGCTTCGCCCCCGGCGACGCCGACCAGGTCGCCGCGGCTGTCTTCACCTACGTACTCGGCAACGCGCTCGGCGGAGCGGCCATGGTCTCCCTCAACCGGCGCCTGACCCGGGACGGCCAGGACGCGCAGGAGCTCATCGGGGCCACCATGGTCAAGGCGGCGGAGGTCGCCCAGGAATTCCCCCGCCTTCGCGCGCGTCTGGCGGAGCCGTACGCCGCCGACTACGCCGCCGCCCCCGAGCAGACCCTCGAACGCGGCCTTCGCGCCCTCCTCGCCGGACTCGAAGCCCAACTCCCGGCCCCCGGCAGCGCCGGCGGCAGCTAGGGGGTGTCCGCCCCACCATCGCTTTGGGCGCGGCGGGCGCGCAGCGCCTCGGGGAAGAGGGTCCAGCCGTCGATCTCCTGTCCCGACTTCGCGCCGGGCTGCCAGCCCTGGGCGAGGGCCGCGTCGAGGAAGGCGCGGACCACGCCCGGCTCGTGGAGGTTCAGCCAGCCGCGGTCGGGGTCGCCGACCGTGCTCGTGGGGCCGATGGCCGGGGGCTGGTGGAAGGCGAGCACCAGGCGGCCACTGCTTCCTTCTTGGCGGAGGGACAGGGTTTCCCGGCAGGTCGAGATGTCCGGCCGCTTGCCGCCCTCGTGGAGGTGGCGCACCGACCACAGGTAGGTGTCGGCGCCGACGACGAGCCGACGGGTGGGGCTGGAACGGGCCATGGACGACACGCTACTCGCCCCGCCCGTTCAGGCCCTCAGGCCCTGTGCACCTGGAACGCCGCGAAGCTCTGGGCGACAGGCATCAGCTCGATGGTGTTGATGTTGACGTGCGCCAGCTGCGAGGTCGCCCAGTGCACCGACTCGGCGATGTCGTCGGCACCGAGCGGCCGCATCCCTGCGTAGACGGCGTCGGCCTTCTCCTGGTCGCCCTGGAACCGCACGGTGGAGAACTCGGTTCCGCCGCACATCCCGGGTTCGACACAGGTGACGCGGACGCCGGTGCCATGCAGGTCGCTGCGCAGGTTGAGACTGAACTGGTGCACGAACGCCTTGGTGGCGCCGTAGACGTTGCCGCCCGGGTAGGGGTAGGTCCCGGCGACCGAGCCGAGGTTGATCACATGGCCCCGGCCGCGTGCGACCATGCCCGGCAGGGCTGCTCGGGTGCAGTGGAGCAGCCCTTTGCAGTTGGTGTCGAGCATCTGCTGCCAGTCGTCGACATCGGCCTCGTGGGCCGGTTCGAGACCTTTGGCGAGGCCGGCGTTGTTGACCAGGATGTCGATGTCCGCGAAATCCCCCGGCAGGGCGTGGATCGCGCGCTCGACCGCTTGCTGGTCGCGCACGTCGAGTTCCAGGGGAAGGACATGGGAGCCGAGCTCCGCGGCGAGTTCCCCGAGTCGTTCGGCCCGGCGGGCGGAGGCGATGACACGGGCGCCGTCCGCCGCGAACCGCCGTACGATCGCGGCGCCGAAACCGCTGCTGGCGCCCGTGACCCAAACCGTGGTCGGTGGTGTGCTCACAGCGATCACCGTGCCGAGGTGGCGGTGGCGGTGGCGGGCAGCGCGTCGAGGAAGCGTCCCAGCGCCGCGTTGAACTCGTCGGGACGCTCCAGGTTCGGCATGTGCGCCGCCCCGTCGATGATCGCCAGGGTGGAGTCGGGGACGCGTTCGTGGATGAGGCGGGCGTCGCCGACGGGGGTGAACTCGTCGTCGCTGCCGACCACGACCAGGGTCGGCACCGCGATGTCCCGCAGCGTGTCGGTGTAGTCCCGCCGCTCGGCCCGGCCGCGCAGCGCGGCCGCGGCGCCCTCCGGAGAGGTGCCGGACATCATGGCCAGGACGTGCTCGGCGACCGCGGGCAGTGCCTGGATGTTGTGCGGTGCCACCATCTTGGACAGCACCTCGTCGGCGTAGCCGCCCATGCCCTCCCGCAGCAGGCGTTCGTCGCCGCGGCCGCCCGGCGGGGCATCTCGGTCACACCGGCCGGGGCGTTCGCCGTCGGGCCGGGCCACGCGCCCAACGCCGTACGGCTCGCCCTCTCCTCGCCGCCCCCGGACACCCTCTCCCACGCGCTCGGCGTGCTGGCGGAGTTGGCGCACGGCACGCCCGACGACGCGGGCCCGGACTGACGCCGGAGGCTCCGTGCTGTTCGCCACGAACCTCCGGCAGAGCTTGCGTTCAAGCCGGGCGGGCGTGTTGGGATGGAGTGATGCGATCCCCCGTGCGCATGTTCTCCCCCCTGTCCCGCCCATCCCCCCAAAGCGACCACCCGGACCCGGAGCGAAAGGTTCCCCGGGGGTTCGCCCGCGTACCGCGCACCAGAAAGGTGGTCATCGGGCTTCTGCTGGGCGCCGCGCTGCTGGTGCTGGTGGACCGCTGTGCCGTGCTGTACGCCGAGCAGCGGGCGGAGCAGACGCTCCAGCGGAAGCTCGGGCTGGCGGCGGCGCCCGAGGTGAACATCCACGGGTTCCCGTTCCTCACCCAGGTGCTGGGCAAGCGCCTGGACGGGGTGGACGTCACCCTCCGCGACGTACCGGCCGACCAGGTGTCGCTCGCCAAGATACGGGCCGAGGCCACGGACATCCGCCTGTTCGGGGACCTGCCGCTGCCCGTCGACGGGGCCAGGGCGGCCCAGGTCGACGGGGACGTACTGCTCTCCTTCGACGACCTGGAGCGCGACATAGGCGCCTCGCACGTGCGGTTCAGCGCGCTGGACGGCAACTCGGTACGGGCGGCCGGCGAACTGCCCGTGGCCGGATGGCAGGTGCGCATCCACGCCCTGGCGCACCTCCGGCGGGACGGCGACCGCGGGGTCGCCACCAGCGTCAGCGGCATGTGGCTCGACGTCCCCGGCATCGCCACCTACCGGCCCGGACGGCCCGCCCGGCTGCGGCTGCACTCGGAGGCGGCGGAACGGATCAGCCGCGACAGGACGAAGGCGCGGGCGCTGCTCGCCGTGCCGTCGGTGGCGCGGCAGCTCGGCGTCGCGCCCGAGGCCACCCGCCTGGCGCTGCGGGACGACAAGGCGCTGAGCCGGATCATGGAACGGCCGGGGTTCACGGACAGGCTGATGCGGGCCAACCTCGTGGACCTGGTCTCGGACCACCCCGAGGCGCTGGAGGGGGCGGGCGTCGACCCAGTGGCGGCCCGGGCCCTGATGCGGCTGCCGGTTCGGGAGCTGTCGGAGCGGGTCGCGTTCTCCTTCCACCTCCCCAAGCAGGCCAAGGGCCTGCGGCTGCGGAACATCACCGTCGAACGCGAGGGCATCCGGGCCGACCTGACGGGCTCCGGGCTGGCCGTGGGCACCGCCCGCCGGGCGGACGGCTGACCCTCGATGAGGATTCTCAAACAGCACATGAAGGAAGCTCATTGTTTCCTTAACCAGGTCTCATCGCATTTGGCTTTCCGTTGCCGAATTCCTCGGTAGTGTCTTTCTTGCCGCGCCGGACAGGTGCGGCAGAGGAACACGGAAAAGGAATTGAAATGAGCTTCAAGAAGGTCGCCCCGCTGCCCAAGCCCAAGCACTCGCGCAAGCCGCTCCCGAAGCCGCTGCCGAAGCCGAAGAAGGGCCCGAAGAAGCCCCCGCGCCGTCCGATCGAGGGCTGAGCACAGGCAGGGCCGATCTGAACCCAGGTCGGGACAGGTCACGGAAGGGGCCGGTGGCACACGCCACCGGCCCCTTCGACGTGCGCGTACACGCGTGGACACAGCCGCCCCGCCCGCGGTTCCAGGAATCGTCTGAGAATTTGTTCATGCGGGTCTTGGCAAACACACAGGCTCCTCCGATCCCACTCACGGAAACCCCTCCTAATGTTTTCCGTGTCGAAGCCGAACGGCGAGACACCGAAAAAGAAGAACCCGAAAGGAAATCACCATGAGCATCCGCAAGGTCGTTCCGGTCAAGCCCGCCCGCAAGCCCGAGGACAAGAAGCACCAGCCCGCGAAGCCGGCGCCCAAGAAGCACAAGAAGCACCAGCACCGGCGCCCGATCGGTGGCTGACCCACATACCGGAGGCGGGCCCGCGGCACTGTGCCACGGGCCCGCCTCGGCCGTGTCCGGCCCCGGCACGGCCACCGACTCGGAAGCCGACCGACGCCAGGAGCGGGAGAGACAGTGACCTCGACTGTGCCCCCAGCACAACCCTCAGTACAACCGCCGGACCAGCCGACGATGCGGCTGCGGGCGGTCGGAGCCGAGCCCGCCCCCGGGCGCGGCCGCCACCGGCGCTCCGGACGGCCCCGCCCGTACGGCCGCCACGCCGAGCCGTACGCCTACGAGGGCGGCGCGGGCGAGGAGGAGCCGACGGAGCAGACCACCCCCCAGCTGCCCGCGCGCCAGGCCTTCCGCCGCTTCTGGCCGCTGACCAGCGGCGACCGCCGCTGGCTGGTGCTGATCTGCGCCTGCGTGGTCGCCGCCGCGCTCGCCGAGACGGCCGCGATCCTGCTGTTCTCCGACCTGACCGACCACGCCCTCCAGGAGGGCTCGCTCAGCGCCTTCTGGTCCCCCGCCGGGCAGTGGTTCGCCGTGGCGGTCATCGGCGCGGCGGTCGGATACACCGGCAACTCGCTCGCGGTGTGGACCGCGGAGCGCTTCGTGCTGCGCCTGCGCGCCCGCGTCTTCGGCCATGTCCAGGACCTGCCGCCGCACTTCTTCCAGCGCCACCGCCAGGGCGATCTGGTCGAGCGCCTCACCGGGGACGTCGAGGCCATCGAGCAGATGGTGGTCTCCGGCGTCGTGGGCACCGTGTCCGCCCTGTTCAGCACGGTCTTCTTCGCCACCGCCGCCTTCTGGCTGCGCTGGGATCTGGCGCTGGCCACCTTTGTGCTGGCGCCGCTGTTCTGGCTGGCGGCCCGGCGCTTCTCCGGGCGGATCAAGACCGTGGCGCGCGAGGAGCGCGTCGCCGACGGCGCGATCACCTCGGTCGTCGAGGAGTCGCTGGGCAACATCGTGCTGACCCAGGCCTACAACCGGAAGGCCGCCGAGGAGAAGCGGCTGCGCCGGGAGGCGCGCGCCTGGATGCGCGCGTCGGTGGCCGGGGCGCGGATGAGCGAGCTGTACGAGCAGCTGGTCGAGGTCATCGAGACGCTGTGCGTCCTCGCCGTCATCGGGCTCGGCGCCTGGGAGATCTCCCAGGGCCGGATGACCATCGGACAGCTGCTGGCCTTCGCCGCCTTCCTCGGCTACCTCTACCCGCCGATCCGCAACCTCGGGCAGCTCGGCCTCAACCTCACCGCCGCCACCGCGGGCGCCGAGCGGCTGCTGGACATCCTCGACGCCGAGCCCGCCGTGGCCGACCCGCCGCCGGGAGCGGCCGTCGCACCCTGGCGGGTGCACGGCACGGTGGAGTTCGCCGGGGTCGGCTTCCGCTACCCGGGCGCCGGGAAGCGCACCCTGGCCGCGGTCTCGCTCACGGCCCGGCCGGGGGAGTTCGTGCTGATCACCGGCGCGAGCGGGGCGGGCAAGTCGACCGTCTCGAAGCTGTTGCTGCGCTTCTACGACCCCGCCGAGGGCTCCGTACGCCTGGACGGGGTGCCGCTGCACACCATGCCGCTCGCCTTCCTGCGCGAGAACGTCACGCTCCTGCCGCAGCAGACGCTCATCCTGCACGACACCCTCCGCGAGAACATCGCCTGCGGCCGGCCGGGGGCCACGGACCACGAGATCGTCCAGGCGGCCCGCGACGCGGCGGCCCACGACTTCATCACCGCCCTGCCCGAGGGCTACGACACCCGTATCGACCCGCACACCGCCCGGCTGTCCGGGGGCCAGCTCCAGCGGGTGGCGATCGCCCGCGCGATGCTGCGGGACGCGCCCGTCCTGGTCCTGGACGAGCCCACCACCGGGCTCGACGCGCTGGCCGCCCGGCGGGTGGTCAGGCCGCTGAGGCGGCTGATGTCCGGCCGTACGACGATCATGATCACGCACGATCTGAACCTGGCCCCGGACGCCGACCGCATCCTCGTCCTCGACCACGGGCGGGTGGTGGAGACGGGTACGCACCGGGAGCTGCTGGCCCTGGGCGGGGCGTACGCGCGGCTGCACGGCTCGCAGAACGGCACGGGACTCGCGGAACCCACGGACACGGGGCAGTTCCCCGCCCCGCTCGCGGGGAGCTGACGCCCCGCCGAACGCCGGGCGGGCTGGATGAGAACCATCCAGCCCGCCCGGCGTTCGGCGTTCGCTACTCCCCCACCAGGGCGCGCAGCACATAGCCAACCCCCCGCACCGTGTGCAGCAGCCGCGGCTCGCCGCCCGCCTCCGTCTTGCGCCGCAGGTACATCACATACACGTCCAGGGTGTTGGAGGCCGGCTCGAATTCGAACCCCCACACATCGCGCAGGATCACCGCCCGGGTGAGCACCTGGCGGGGGCGGGTGAGGAACAGCTTCAGCAGCGCGTACTCGGTCTTGGTGAGCTCCAGCAGCCGCCCGGCCCGGGTGACCTGGCGGGTGCCCGGGTCCAGCATCACGTCCTCGAAGGACAGCCGCGCGGGCGGCTGCGGCGCGGCACCGGCCGCCGGTACGAGGGCAGAGGCGAGGGCGGGGGCCGGGGCGGGGCGGTGGGCGCCGCGGCGCAGCAGGGCGCGCACCCGGGCCAGGAGCTCCTCGCCCGCGAAGGGCTTCGTCAGATAGTCGTCGGCGCCGTTGTCGAGGCCGACGATCCGGTCGCCGATCGAGTCCCGCGCGGTGACCATCATGATCGGCACGGTGTCGCCGGCGGCCCGGATGCGGCGGGCGACCGTCAGCCCGTCCAGGCCGGGCATCATCACATCGAGCAGCACCAGGTCGGGCGGTCCCTGTTCGAGACGGTCCAGGGCTTCCAGGCCGTCCTGGGCTGTGTCGACCGCGTACCCCTCGGTTCTCAGGGTTCTGCCGAGCGTGTCCCGCACCGCGGGATCGTCGTCCACGACCAGAATCCGGGCTGTCTCATGCATGGGCTCCAACCTCGCGCCCGAGCCTGTGCGCACGCTGAGTCAGGCGTGTACGGCGGCTGAGAGGTCAGGGCCCCGAAGGCTCCAGTCCCTCCGGCGGCTCCGTGGGCGCGCCCGGGAGCCGGATCCAGGCCACCGTCCCTCCGCCCGGCGCGGGCTGGAGCCCCACCTGGCCGCCGGACTGCTGCACGGTGCGGGCCACGATGGACAGGCCGAGGCCGGAGCCGGGCAGGGCGCGGGCGGACGGCGAGCGCCAGAACCGTTCGAAGACATGCGGCAGTTCGTCGGCGGGGATGCCGGGGCCATGGTCGCGAACGGTGAAGTCGCCGTCTTTGAGCACGATGTCGATCACACCACCCGAAGGGCTGAACTTCACCGCGTTGTCGAGCAGATTGACCAGGGCCCGCTCCAGCGCCGCCGCCTCTCCCCGTACGTACCAGGGCGCCAGCGAGGCGTTGATGGTGAGGTCGGCGCCGCGCAGCCGCGCCCGCTCCAGCGCGGCCCCCGCCACCTCGTGCAACCCGACCACCTGGAGCGGTCCGGCGCCGGGCAGGGCGTCCGGGCGGGACAGCTCCTGGAGGTCGCCGATGAGCGCGGCCAGCTCGGTCATCTGCGCCTTGACGCTGGCCATCAGCGCCTTGCGGTCGTCGGGCGGCAGCGGACGGCCGGTCTCCTCGCTGCGCGCGAGCAGCTCGATGTTGGTGCGCAGCGAGGTGAGCGGCGTACGCAGCTCGTGGCCGGCGTCGGCGATCAGCTGCTGCTGCCGTTCGCGGGAGGAGGCGAGGGCGGCGGTCATGGAGTTGAAGGAGCGGGACAGCCGGGCGATCTCGTCGTCTCCCTCGGCGGGGATGCGTACGGCCAGGTCCTCCGTGCGGGCCACATGCTCGACCGCCTCGGTCAGCCGGTCCACGGGCTTGAGTCCGGTCCTGGCGATCCACAGGCCGGCCGCCCCGGCCCCGACGACACCGGCGCCCGCGACCAGGAGCATGACCAGCGCCAGGGTGTTGAGGGGACCGGTCACCTCGTCGAGGGGACGGGAGACGGACACGGTCAGCACGCCGGGGCCGCCGTCCACCCGGACCGGCATCTGCCTCGTGTAGACGCGGACGGCGTCGCCGGATGTGGTCGTGCCGTTGCGCATGACCTCCCGCAGCCGGCCGGCCGCGACGGCGATGTCCTTGTCCGTCACCTTCACCGCCGTCGAGCCGATGACGCACCGCTCGCCGTCCTGACTGACGAACTGCACCCCGGCGGCGCCGGGCCCCAGGTGGTCGCTGGTCTGCGGCTGAGACGAACAAGACAGGCCGACCAGTCGCTGGATGCGGTCCGGGGACACGCTGTCGCGCAGCTTCTGGTCCAGCGCGCCGGTCAGCTCCTGACGGGTGAGGAACCAGCACGCGAAGGCCGCCACCGCGACCGCCACCGCCACCGCCACCGCGGTCAGCAGCGCCAGCCGCGAGCGGAGCGGAAGCCTGCGGAAGCGGTTCGTCACGGTGTGCCGCCCCCGGCCGCGCGCAGCACATAGCCGACGCCGCGCACGGTGTGCACGAGCCGCGGCTCACCGCCCGCCTCGGTCTTGCGCCGCAGATACATCACATACACGTCCAGCGAGTTGGACGACGGTTCGAAGTCGAAGCCCCAGACGGCCTTGAGTATCTGTTCGCGGGTGAGGACCTGGCGCGGATGGGCCAGGAACATCTCGAGCAGCGTGAACTCGGTGCGGGTCAGCTCGACCCGGCGCCCGCCCCTGGTCACCTCGCGCGTGGCGAGGTTCATCCGCAGATCGGCGAAGGTCAGCTCGTTGTCGCCGGTCTCCGGGACGGCCCCCGCGGCCGCGGCGTACGAGCTGCGGCGCAGCAGGGCGCGGATCCGGGCCAGCAGCTCGTCCAGCTCGAACGGCTTGACGAGGTAGTCGTCGGCGCCCGCGTCGAGCCCGGTAACCCGGTCGCCGACCGTGTCGCGCGCGGTGAGCATCAGGATGGGCACGGTCACCTGGGTGGCGCGCAGCCGCCGGGCGGCGGTCAGCCCGTCCATACGGGGCATCAGCACATCGAGCACGATCAGCTCGGGGTCGTACGCGCCGACCTTCTCCAGCGCGTCGAGCCCGTCCAGGGCCGTCTCGGTCACATAGCCCTCGAAGGCGAGGCTGCGCTGAAGGGCTTCGCGGACGGCCGGCTCGTCGTCGACGATCAGGATGCGGGCGGGCTGGTCGCCGTGCTCGGCGGGGCTCATGGAACGGGTTCCTCACTCGGAGTCGACGGAACGCGGCAGCGGTAGGGCGGAGCGGTGGGTGGATCCGCTGCCTTCAGCCTCGCACGGGCGGACGGGCGCGGGCCGGTCAGCTGTTGCTGGTGCCGCCGCCGCTGCCGCCGCTGCGCAGGTTGTCGAGGTCGGCCTTGACGGTGTTGATGGGGATGGAGAAGCCCAGGCCGATGCTGCCCGCGCTGCTGGAGCCCTGGTCGGCGGCGGAGGAGTACATGGCGGAGTTGATCCCGATGATCTGGCCCTTCATGTTGATGAGCGCGCCGCCTGAGTTGCCGGGGTTGAGCGAGGCGTCCGTCTGGATGGCCTTGTAGGTGGTGGTCGAGGAGCCGACGTCGCCGTTGTACTGGCCGCCCCCGAACTCGAACGGCCACTGCCCGCGACCGTTGCCGCCCGGCCCCTGCCCCTGCCCCTGCCCCTGGCTCTCGTCCGTCGAGACGGTCACATCGCGGTCGAGCGCGGAGACGATGCCGCTGGTGACGGTGCCGGTCAGCCCCTCGGGCGAGCCGATGGCCACGACCTGGTCGCCGACCTGGACGGCGCTGGAGTCGCCGAGCGTGGCGGGCTTGAGTCCGCTCGCGCCCGAGACCTTGATCAGGGCCAGGTCCTTGCCGCTGTCCGTGCCGACCACCGTCGCGCTCTTCTTGCTGCCGTCGCTGAAGGTGACCTTGATGGTGTCGGCACCGGCGACGACGTGGTTGTTGGTGATGATCTCGCCGCCGCTGGTGATGACCACGCCGGAGCCGGTGGACTGACCGCTGTTGGACGTGGCGCTGATCTCCACGATGCTCGGGCTGACCGCCGTCGCGACGGCGGTGACCCCGCCGACCTTGCTGGACGTGGCGTTGACGACGGTGGTCGTGGTGGAGCTGTCCGACTTCTGGGCCGCGTTCGTGACCAGCGCCGCCGCCCCGCCGCCCACGAGCGCCGAGACCGCCGCCACCGCCGCGATCAGCAGGGCGGACCTGGGGACGCGCCGCTTGCGGCGACCGCCGCTCCCGCCGGTGCTCCCGCCGCCGCTCCCGTCAGCGCTCCCGGGCCACACGGTGATCCCCGAGGGGGTGGTGACGGGTTGCTGGGGCGCGTGCGGGGGCGGCGTGGGGTAGCCACCGGACCAGGCGCCGTACGAGTGCCCGCCGTAGGGGGGCTGCGGGTGCTGCGGGGGCTCGTGATCGCCGCTGCGGGGCGTGTTCTCCGTCATGCCTATGACTGTGCTCAGCGAGTATGAGAACTTTCTGAGTGCCCGCTGAGAAGCCCGACAGAAGTCGGTATGCCCGAGATAAAGACGGCCCGGGCCGGATCGCGCGGAGGTTACGCGCAGCCGCAGGACCGCCGTACCACCAGCGCCGACGGGAACTGCCGCACCCGCTCCCGCCGCGAGGACGCGGGCCGTACCGCGTCGTCGAGCACCATGTCGACGGCCGCACGCGCCATCGCGGGCCGGTCGGAGGCGACCGTCGTCAGCGGCGGATCGGTGAGCCCCGCCTCCTTCACATCGTCGAAGCCGGCGACCGCCAGCTCTCCGGGCACCTCGATGCGCAGTTCGCGCGCCGCCCGCAGGACGCCGATCGCCTGGTCGTCCGTCGCGCAGAAGATGGCCGGCGGCCGGTCGGGTCCTGACAGCAGCCCCAGGGCGACCTTGTAGGCGTCGTACCGGTTGTACGGGGCCTGGAAGAGCCGTCCCTCCGTGGACCGCCCGGCTTCCAGCATCGCCCGGCGCCAGCCCTCGACGTGGTCGGTGACCGGGTCGCCGACGGTCGGGGTGATCTCGATGCCGCCGATGCACGCCACGTACTCGTATCCGTGCTCCAGCAGATGCCGCACGGCCAGCTGCGCGCCGCCGATGTCGTCCAGCACCACCGCCACGTCGTCGATCGCCTCGGGGCGCTCGTGCAGCAGCACCACGCGGGCGTCCCACGCCTCGATCTCGGCGGCGGCGTTCTCGCTCAGGCCCTGGCTGATGAGGATCAGCCCGGACACCCGCATGCCCAGGAAGGCGCGCAGATAGTGCACCTCGCGCTCGTCGAGGTAGTCGGAGTTGCCGACCAGCACCATCTTTCCGCGCTCGGAGGCGGCCTGCTCGACGGCGTGCGCCATCTCGCCGAAGAACGGCTGGCGCGCGTCCGGGACGATCAGTCCTATGAGGTCCGTCCGCCGGCTGGCCATCGCCTGCGCGACCCGGTCCGGCCGGTAGCCGAGCTCCTTGATCGCTGCGAGTACCCGCTCGCGCGTGGCCGGGGCGACCGGCCTTGGTCCGTTATTGATGACGTAACTGACGACCGCGGTGGAAGTCCCCGCCAGCCTTGCCACATCATCCCGCGTCACCTTGGCCACGCGCGGCAGTCTACGCGGGTCCAGCTATGTGTTGGCCGAGCGTGCGGCACCGGCTTTCACGTTCTCCGCGAGCGGCGCCCCGTCGGCCGGAGCCTCCTCGCGCGCCGCCCTCGCGGTGTCCGCCCTCCGCTTCGCCTCTTCGGTGCCGCGGTCGCCCTTCTCCGGGGCGACGAACCGGTAGCCCACGTTCCGCACGGTGCCGATCAAGGACTCGTGCTCCGGGCCGAGTTTGGCCCGCAGCCGCCGTACGTGCACATCGACCGTGCGGGTGCCGCCGAAGTAGTCGTAGCCCCAGACCTCCTGGAGCAGCTGCGCCCGGGTGAAGACCCGGCCGGGGTGCTGCGCCAGGTACTTGAGGAGCTCGAACTCCTTGAATGTGAGATCCAGCACACGGCCCTTGAGCTTCGCGCTGTACGTGGCCTCGTCGACCGACAGGTCGCCGTTGCGGATCTCCATCGGGCTGTCGTCCGTGGTGATCTGCTGGCGGCCCATCGCCAGCCGCAGCCGGGCCTCGACCTCGGCCGGGCCCGCGGTGTCGAGCAGCACATCGTCGATGCCCCAGTCCGCGGTGACGGCGGCGAGGCCGCCCTCGGTCACCACGAGGATCAGCGGACAGCCGGGCCCGGTGGAGCGCAGCAGCTGGCACAGGCTGCGCACCTGGGGCAGATCGCGCCGGCCGTCGATCAGGATCACATCGGCGCCGGGGGTATCGACCAGAGCCGGGCCCTCGGCCGGAGCCACCCGCACGCTGTGCAGCAGGAGTCCCAGCGCGGGGAGCACCTCGGTGGAGGGCTGTAGCGCGTTGGTCAGCAGCAGGAGGGAGCTCATCGGTCATCACCCGCCCTGGCCGTCGTCTTGCGGTCGGACACGCTTCGCTCGCCCATTACGTCGGTTCCTCCTCGGTCCCTGCGAGAGGGGGCACCTCCCAGGCCCGAGCCTGGGGGAGTATGCGGCTACTGCTTCGTACCTGACTGGCTCGTACTGCACTTCTTGCGGCTCGGCACTACGTCGTGTCGGCTGCGGCTCCGCGCCCTGGAGCGCGTGTGCGCTCAAACGCGCAGAACGCGCTTGAAAGCACAAAAGGACCCGGGGGCTGCTTTGCCCGGATCCTCTTCCCAGAAGAATAACCCACATGACACGTGGGCTTAAGGCTGCATCCGCGCCGTCTTCTGTTTCCTTGATCACCGACCGGGGGCGCCGGACCAGGCAAGAGGCCTGGCAGCGGGCCGTGCTGCTGACGGACGACGGGGTGCCGATCGAGGCCGCGTATGAGCCGTTCGGGCCCCTCGCCGCGCCCCCTGCCGAGCCCCCTGCCGGGCCGTCCCCATCCGCTCCGGCCGCGGGCGTGAGCGGCCCGGCGATCGTGGTCGCGCACGGCTTCACGGGCGCCCTGGAGCGCCCCGCGCTGCGGCGCGCCGCGGCGGCGCTGGGCGGGCACGCGGCCGTGGTGACCTTCTCTTTCCGAGGCCACGGCCGGTCCGGCGGGCGCTCCACGGTCGGCGACCGGGAGGTCCTGGACCTGGCCGCCGCGGTGCGGTGGGCGCGCCGGCTCGGACACCGGCGGGTCGCCACGGTCGGGTTCTCGATGGGCGGCTCGGTGGTGCTGCGGCACGCGGCGCTGTACGGGGCAGGCACCGAGGAAGGGGCGGGCACGGGGGCACTCGAAGCGAAAGGGGGCGCGAGGGAGCGCGAAGGGGCGCACACGGACGCCGCAGTGGCGGTGAGCGCACCTGCCCGCTGGTACTACCGGGGAACCGCCCCGATGCGCCGGGTGCACTGGGCGATCACCCGGCCGGCCGGGCGGCTGGTCTCCCGCTACGGGCTGCGCACCCGCATCGACGCCCGCGGCTGGGACCCCGAACCGCTCCCGCCGGTCGCCGCCGCCCCGCTGATCGCGCCCACGCCCCTGCTGATCGTCCACGGCGACCGGGACCCGTACTTCCCGCTGGACCACCCGCGGTCGCTGGCGGAGGCGGCGGATCCGTCATCCACAGAGCTGTGGATCGAGCCGGGCTTCGGCCACGCGGAGAACGCGGCCGACGCCGAGCTGCTCGACCGGATCGCCGCCTGGGCGACAAGCCGCGTCTGACCCCCGGGCCGGCTCGCTCCACCTCAGCCGGCCCGGCCCGGCTCACTCCGCCTCGGCCAGCGGCTCCGCGAACTGCGCCTCGTACAGCCGCGCATACGCTCCGCCCGCCTCCCGCAGCGACTCGTGCGTGCCCTGCTCCACGATCCGCCCGGCCTCCATCACGAGGATCACGTCCGCGTCGCGGATCGTCGACAGCCGGTGGGCGATCACAAAGCTGGTGCGGCCGGTCCGCAGGGAGGCCATCGCGTGCTGGATGAGCACCTCCGTACGGGTGTCGACCGAGCTCGTCGCCTCGTCCAGGACCAGGATCGCCGGCTCCGCCAGGAACGCCCGGGCGATGGTGATCAGCTGCTTCTCGCCGACGCTGATGTTGGAGCCCTCGTCGTCGATCACCGTGTCGTAGCCGTCCGGCAGGGTCCGTACGAAGCGGTCGACATGCGTGGCCCTGGCCGCCTCGACGATCTTGTCGAACGACGCGCCCTCCGCCCCGTACGCGATGTTGTCCGCGATCGTCCCGCCGAAGAGCCAGGTGTCCTGGAGCACCATGCCGATGTTGGAGCGCAGCTCCTCCCGGCTCATGGCGGCGATGTCCACCCCGTCCAGCGTGATCCGCCCGCCGCTGACCTCGTAGAACCGCATCAGCAGATTGACCAGGGTGGTCTTGCCCGCGCCGGTCGGGCCGACGATGGCCACCGTCTGGCCCGGCCGCACCGCCAGCGACAGCTCCTCGATCAGCGGCCTGTCGGGCTCGTAGCGGAAGGAGACGTCCTCGAACTCGACCCGGCCGCGCACCTGCTCCGGCCGCGCCGACGGCGACGCGTCCGCCTCCTGCTCCGGCGCGTCCAGCAGCTCGAAGACCCGCTCGGCGGACGCGACACCCGACTGCACCAGGTTGGCCATGGAGGCGACCTGGGTGAGCGGCTGGCTGAACTGGCGCGAGTACTGGACGAAGGCCTGGACGTCGCCGATCGACAGCGCCCCGCTCGCCACCCGCAACCCGCCGACCACGGCGACCAGCACATAGTTGAGGTTGCCGATGAACATCATCGCGGGCTGGATGATCCCGGAGATGAACTGGGCGCGGAAGCCCGCCTCGTACAGCTTCTCGTTCTGCGCCCGGAAGAGCTCGGCGGACTCCTTCTGGCGGCCGAAGACCTTCACCAGCGAGTGGCCGGTGTACATCTCCTCGATATGGGCGTTGAGCTTGCCGGTGGTCTTCCACTGCGCCACGAACTGCGGCTGCGCCCGCTTGCCCACCTTCGTGGCGACCACCACCGAGACCGGCACGGTCACCAGCGCGACCAGCGCAAGCAGCGGCGAGATCCAGAACATCATGGCCAGCACGCCCACGATGGTCAGCAGCGAGGCCATGAGCTGGCTGAGGGTCTGCTGAAGCGTCTGCTGGATGTTGTCGATGTCGTTGGTGGCCCGCGACAGCACCTCGCCGCGCGGCTGCTTGTCGAAGTACGACAGCGGCAGCCGGGCCAGCTTCCGCTCGACGTCCTCGCGCATCCGGAAGACCGCGCGCTGCACCACGACCGTGGCGACGCGCGCCTGGAAGAGATTGAACAGCGAGGAGATGACGTAAATCGCGGTCACCCACATCAGCACGGTCCCGACCGCGCCGAAGTCGATGCCCTGGCCGGGGACCACGTCCATGGACGCGACCATGTCGGCCACCGTGTCCTGGCCCTGCCGCCGCAGCCCCTCGACCGCCTCCGCCTTCGTCACGTCGGCGGGCAGCTGCCGCCCGATGATGCCCGCGAAGATCAGGTCCGTGGCCTGGCCGAGGATCTTCGGGCCGAGCACCGACAGCGCGATGCTGACCGTGCACAGCGCGAGCACCACCATCGACAGGCCGCGCTCGGGCTGAAGGGTCGCCAGCAGACGGCGGCTGGAACCCTTGAAGTCCATGCTGCGCTCGGCCGGCTGGCCGCCCATGAAACGCGCGGGGCCGGCCGCCGGCGCGGGGCCTCTTCGGGGCGCCGCCGCAGCGCTGGGCGCCGGGGTGCTGGGCTCCGGGGTACTGGACGCCGGAGCGCTCTTCTCGCTCATGCCCCTCCCACCCGCTCAGTCTCGGCGCGCTCCCACGCGCGGGCTTCCCTCGTCACTGCTCGCTCCTCCGTCGCTGCGCGGCTCCTCAGTCCAGCCCGCACAGCGCGCCAAGACACGCTCACGCGGCCTCCTGCTCGGTGAGCTGGGAGAGCACGATCTCCCGGTAGGTCTGGTTGTTCTCCATCAGCTCGGTGTGCGTGCCCGTGCCGACGACCCGCCCCTCGTCGAGGACCACGATCCGGTCCGCGCCCCGGATGGTGGACACCCGCTGGGCGACGATGATCACCGTCGCGTCCTCCGTCTCATCCGCGAGCGCGGCCCGCAGCCGCGCGTCCGTGGCGTAGTCCAGGGCCGAGAAGGAGTCGTCGAAGAGATAGACGGACGGCTTGCGGACCAGCGCGCGGGCGATCGCCAGCCGCTGCCGCTGACCGCCGGACACATTGCCGCCGCCCTGGGCGATGGGGGCCTCGAGACCGCCCTCCAGGCGCTCGACGAAGTCGCGGGCCTGGGCGGTCTCCAGGGCCTGCCACAGCTCGTCGTCGGTCGCGTCCGGCTTTCCGTACCGCAGGTTTGAAGCGACGGTGCCGGAGAAGAGGTACGGCTTCTGCGGCACCAGGCCGATGGCCTCGGCCATCAGGACCGGGTCCATGTCGCGCACGTCCACCCCGTCCAGGTGCACGCTGCCGTCGGTCGCGTCGAAGAGGCGGGGCACCAGACCCAGCAGGGTGGACTTGCCGCTTCCGGTGGAGCCGATGACGGCCGTGGTCTGGCCGGGCCGGGCGACGAGCGAGACCTCGCGCAGCACGGGCTCCTCGGCGCCCGGGTAGCGGAACTCCACGCCGCGCAGCTCCAGCAGACCCCGGCGCTCCAGGGGCGGGACGGGCTTGAGGGGCAGGGCGACGCTGGTCTCGGTCTCCAGCACCTCCTGGATGCGCTCGGCGCACACCTCGGCGCGGGGCACCATCATGAACATGAAGGTGGCCATCATCACGGCCATCAGAATCTGCATCAGATAGCTGAGGAACGCGGTCAGCGC
This sequence comes from Streptomyces sp. NPDC028305, assembly GCF_055569495.1. Taxonomy (NCBI): domain Bacteria; kingdom Bacillati; phylum Actinomycetota; class Actinomycetes; order Kitasatosporales; family Streptomycetaceae; genus Streptomyces; species Streptomyces sp. NPDC028305. The sequence goes on along the minus strand of NZ_JBVHTN010000010.1, from coordinate 53,067 downwards.
GCCGATCTGCATGTCCTCGCTGTCGATGCGGTGCCCGCCGAACCAGACGACGGCGACGCTGGAGAGGTTCACCACCATCATCACGGCCGGGAACATCAGCGACATCAGCCGGCCGGCCCGCATCGAAACATCCAGCAACTCGGTGTTGGCCTCGGTGAAACGATCCCGCTCGTGCTCGTCGCGGACGAAGGCGCGGATGACGCGGATGCCGGTGATCTGCTCGCGCAGCACCCGGTTGACCGTGTCGATGCGCTCCTGGACGCCCCGGAACAGCGGGCGCATCTGCCGGACGATCAGCGAGACGATGATGCCCAGGGTCGGGACGATGAGCAGCAGCAGCCCGGAGAGCGGCACGTCCTGGTTGAGCGCCATGACGATGCCGCCCACACACATGATCGGCGCCGAGACCATCAGGGTGAACGACATCAGGGCCAGCATCTGGACCTGCTGCACGTCGTTGGTGGTGCGGGTGATGAGCGAGGGCGCGCCGAAGTGGCCCATCTCACGGGCGGAGAAGGACTGCACGCGGTCGAAGACGGCGGCGCGCACATCGCGGCCGAGCGCCATCGCCGTCCGGGCGCCGTAGTAGACGGCGCCGATGGAGCAGACGATCTGCACCAGCGTGACGGCGATCATCACACCGCCGATCTGAAGGATGTAACCGGTGTCACCCTTCACGACACCGTCGTCGATGATGTCGGCGTTGAGCGTCGGCAGGTAGAGCGTCGCCAGCGTCTGCACAAGTTGCAGCGCGACGATCAGAGCGATCGATCGGGTGTAGGGCCTCAGGTACGCCCGTATAAGTCGGACCAGCACACCGAAACCCTAAGCGAGCGCCCCGGAGCGCACCCGGGGATTTACCGGTCTGCCGCCCGACCCCGTCATCATGGGGGGCGGCAGATGACGGGAGAGGGATCGCGATGGCGATGAAGAACACGGCGGGGCCGCCGGCCGGCACCATCCGGTACTGGGCCGCGGCCAAGGCGGCCGCCGGCACCGCCGAGGAGCCGTACGCCGCGGCCACGCTCGCCGACGCCCTGGACGCCGCCCGGCAGCGGCACACCGCGCGACCGGAGTTCGCGCGGGTGCTGGGGCGGTGCTCGTTCCTGGTCGACGGCGACCCCGTCGGCACCCGTGATCACAAGACGGTCCAACTGGCCGAGGGCGGCACGGTCGAGGTGCTCCCGCCGTTCGCAGGAGGGTGACCCCGACGTCATGAGCAACCAGCCGCAGCATTCCGGCAGTAATCCGTACGACCCCTATGGGCCGAACGGGTCGGCCGAGACGCCGTACCAGGGCTACGGAGATTACGAGGGATACGCAGGACAGGCGGAGCAGGACGCGTACGGGTCCTACGCTCCCCAGGGCCAGTACGACCAGCAGGGCCAGTACGACCAGCGGGGCCAGCAGCCCGGCGCCTGGCAGGGGTACGACGGGTCCGCGTACGACGGGCAGCAGGCGTACCAGCAGCAGCCGCAGCAGCAGGCGTACCCGGGGCAGGGATACCAGCAGCAGGCGTACCAGCAGCAGGCGTACCAGCAGCAGGGGCACCCGGAACAGAGCCACCCTCAGCAGTGGCACCACCAAGGCGGCCAGGCCGCCTACCAGAACCAGGTCCAGGGCCAGCAGGGTTACCAAGGGCAGGCGTACCAGGGCCAGCAGGCGTACCAGGGGCACCAGGAGCCGTACGCCGCCGCCTCCGACGCCACCATGCAGTTCTCGGCCGCCACCCGCCCCGCCGAGCCCCGGGCCGCCGCCGCGCCACCGCGCTCGGCTCCGGCCGAGCCCGCCGAGGCCATCGCCCCCGCCGCGGCCCCCGAGACCCCCGAGACCCCCGCCAAGCCGCTCACCGCCGCCGAGCAGGCCCGCGCCGAGGGCCGCCCGATGATCCTCTCCCCGGGGCTGACCCCCGCCGCCCTGACCGCCGTGCTCGCCGCGCTCCTCGCGGCCACCGCGCCGCTGGCCCGGCCCGCCGTCGCCGTCGTCGTGGCGCTGCTCCAGGCGGTCACCGCGGCGGGCTGGTTCCGGCTCAACGGGATGTGGCCCGCCCGGCAGGGCATCGCGCTGGCCTTCGCGGGCGGCCTGGCCGCGGACATCGGCCTGCTGGCCACCGAGCGCTCACACGCCCCGACGGTGCTCATGGGCACGCTCGGCGTCTGGCTGCTGCTGGTGCTGATCCTCCAACTGCGCAGCCACGCCTCGCCCGACGAGCGGCTGTACGGCCTGACGGCGGCCGTCGCCTCGACCGCGGTGACCGTGATCGCCGCCGGGCATCTGGCCGCGGTCGCCGAGTCCTCGGACGCCGTCGTGGTGGGGGCGGCCGCCGTCGCGGTGGCGGCGCTGGTGCGCGCCCTGCCGCTGCCGGGCGCCGTCTCCGCGGTCCTGGCGCTGATGGCGTCCGCGGGCGCGGGCCTGGCGGCCGCCCAGCTGACCGGCACCGGCACCGCCGGCGCCGTGGGGCTGGGCCTGGCGGCGGGGGTGTGCGCGCTGATCGGGCTGCGGGTGGCCAGCTACGACTACCCCTCCCGCTTCGTGCACATGACCGCGGGCGTCGCCCTTCCCCTCGCCGCCGCGGCCCCCGCGGTCTATGTGATCGGGCGCGCGCTGGTGTGATCCGGGCCCTAGGGGGTGCCCGCACCGCTGCGGTTAGGCTCGCAGCCTCAGGCGACGGCCTGAGCCAGAGCCTGGGGGACCCAACGCAATGCGCGCACTGCGAATCACACTGATCGTCTTCGTCGTACTCGGCGTTCTGTTCGTCGCCGCCGACCGCCTGGCGCTTTATATGGCGGAGTCCGAGGCAGCCGACAAGATCAAGAGCAGTCAGGGGCTGACCAGCACCCCCGATGTCTCGATCAACGGCTTCCCGTTCCTGACCCAGGTCGCCGGCAAGGAGCTGGACGAGGTCGAGATCGGCGTGGACGGGCTGACCACGGACGCGGGGGGCGGCCGTACGGTGCGCGTCACCAAGCTCGACGCCACGCTGCACAACGTCCGGATCTCCAGCAGCTTCTCCTCCGCCACCGCCGACAGCGCCACCGGGTCCGCGCACATCAGCTACGCGGACCTGTCCACGGCCGCGGGCCAGGGCATCACGGTCGGCTACGCCGGGGCGGACGAGTCGGGGCGCGGCCGCGTCAAGATCACCGGGCAGCTGATGGGCCTGAGCCTCAGCACGTACTCCACGGTCACCATCGTCAACGGCGACACGATCAAGCTGCACGCCGAGTCCGTCCCCGGCAGCAAGATCCCGCAGTGGGAGCAGAAGGTGCGGCAGCGCACCGACATGGAGCGCAAGATCGACGGTCTGCCGGCGGGCATGAAGCTGGACAAGGTGGAGACGGACGAGGAGGGCATAAACGTGTCGGTCGTGGGTAAGAACGTCGAGCTGGCGGGCTGATCATCCGGGGCCGCAGCGCCCCCGCAGCCGCCCAGTACCCACCCCCATCCGTACCCCACCCGCCCCCGCGTTCCACGGTCGTCCATTCCATGAGACGGTCTCGTCCGCGATGGCGGACATTCCTGGGCGCCCGACGCCCCGCGGACCGCTCCGCGACGCGCCGGGCGCCCTTCTCGTTTCACATCGCGGACAATCCCGTCTCATCATCCGACACGGCGGTGACATGCCCGGCTGTCCGTCCCTACGATCGGACGCATGAAGCGACAGGCGGATCTCACAAAGCGGCGGGCAGTAGACCTGTGCCGCGTGGCCGCCATGCTCTGTCGCGCCGCCTGACGAGGACGCGCGGCCCGCTCCTTCACCTCACGGCCCCGTCCTAATGGCCCGCCAGTCAGCCGGGCCTGCCCGCACTCCGCTCGTACGCCCGCTACCGAACCGCGCGTAGCCCGCATTCCGACGCGTACCCGTACCGCCGCAACTGCCCCGGAGGAGAAAAACATGAGCCGCAGTGACGTCCTCGTCGACGCCGACTGGGTACAGGCCCGCATCGACGACCCCAAGACGGTCATCGTGGAGGTCGACGAGGACACCTCTGCCTACGACAAGAACCACATCAAGAACGCCATCCGGATCGACTGGAAGCAGGACCTCCAGGACCCGGTGCGCCGCGACTTCGTCGACCAGGCGGGCTTCGAGAAGCTGCTCTCCGAGAAGGGCATCGCCAACGACGACACGGTCGTGCTCTACGGCGGCAACAACAACTGGTTCGCGTCGTACGCCTACTGGTACTTCAAGCTCTACGGGCACCAGGACGTCAAGCTCCTCGACGGCGGCCGCAAGAAGTGGGAGCTCGACTCGCGCGACCTGGTCGCCGAGGTCCCGTCCCGGGCGAAGACCGAGTACCAGGCCAAGGCCCAGGACGTCTCGATCCGCGCCTTCCGCGACGACGTCGTGGCGGCCATCGGCTCGCTGAACCTGGTGGACGTCCGCTCCCCCGACGAGTTCTCCGGCAAGCTGCTCGCCCCGGCGCACCTCCCGCAGGAGCAGTCGCAGCGCCCGGGCCACGTGCCGTCCGCCCGCAACATCCCCTGGTCGAAGTCCGCCAACGACGACGGCACCTTCAAGTCCGACGACGAGCTCAAGGAGCTCTACGAGGGCGAGGGCGTCGACCTGGCGAAGGACACCATCGCCTACTGCCGCATCGGTGAGCGCTCCGCTCACACCTGGTTCGTCCTGCACGAGCTGCTCGGCCAGACCAACGTCAAGAACTACGACGGCTCCTGGACCGAGTACGGCTCCCTCGTCGGCGTGCCGATCGAGCTGGGCGCCAACAGCTGACCCTCCTCCCTCCCCTCCCCGAACGTAAGGACAGTCACCCATGTGTGGAGCAACGGCCGGCGGCCCCGACGCGTCGACCATCAAGCCCGGCGAGACCACCATCCAGGGTTCCGTGACCCGTAACGGCGAGCCGGTCACCGGCTACGTCCGGCTGCTGGACAGCACCGGCGAGTTCACCGCCGAGGTCCCCACCTCGGCGACCGGACAGTTCCGCTTCTACGCGGCCGAGGGCACCTGGACGGTGCGCGCCCTGGTGCCGGGCGCGACCGCGGACCGTACCGTCGTCGCCCAGAAGGGTGGCCTGGCGGAGGTCGCCATCGCCGTCTGACGCCACCCGCGCGTCACGGACAGCACGGCCGGAGGGCCGCACCCCGGGGTTGGACGCCTCGGCGGGGTGCGGCCCTCCGGGCACTTCGGGGCCCTACGGGGGCCTTACGGGGCTGCGCGGGGGCTGTCCTCGACCTGTCCGAGCGGCGTCCCCGGACGTATCCTGGGGATATGTACGCGCGACGCCGCCACGCATACTTCATCCTGATGGGCGCGTGTCTGACGCTGTTCGTCTCGGCATGGGGATTCGTACGCCTGTGGTCCGTCCCGGCCGCCGTGGCCATGTGTGTCGTCGCCATGGTGATCCCGCCGCTGGCCGCCATCGTGGCCAACCGCAGGGGGCCGAGCGACCGGTGGTGGGACGAGTCGGGGGACGAGGAGTCCGACCGGTGGTGGCGGGAGCTGGACGAGTACGACCACCACCGCCACTAGCGCGATCTCCGGCCCGACCGGGCCGAAGAGACGAAGTCCCCGGTCCGTGGACGAGTGCGGTCAGTAGACGAGCGCCTGGACCCCGTCGGGCATGATCTCGCTGACGAACACCTGTGCCCCCGCGATCCGGGCGCCCTTGATGAGGTCCTTCTCCTCGATCTCCCGGCGGGCCGCACACTGCGAGCACACGGTGATCGAGCCACCGGCGAGGATGCCGTCGATGAGATCCGGCAGCGGCGCCGCATGCGGCAGTTCGAACTCCGCCGCGCGTCCCGGGAGCGCGAACCAGGTCGACTCCCCCGTCAGCCACAGCGAGACCTCCACGCCGCTCGCCGCGGCCACCGCCGCCACCGTGAACGCCTGGGAGCACCGCTCGGGCGCGTCCGCGCCCGCCGTCACCTTGATCACCAGCTTCTTCGCCATGCGGCCAGCCTAGGCCGGACCGGGAGACCTCGAAGAGCCGACCACCACACCGGCGACTAGACTCGGCCGCGGTCCACGACCGTTCCGCCAGTCCCACCGGAACACCCCACTCCTCCAAGGAGCGCGCACGTGCTTGAGGCAGTCTTCACCACCCTGATGATCCTGGTCGTCGTCGCCACGCTCGGCTTCGCCGCGCTGACCTGGAAGAAGCTGTACCAGGGCCAGCGCTGACCCGCCCGCTGCCCGGCACCCGGGGGCACCTCGCCCCCTCCCCTCCATTCCCCTTCCCACAGATCGCCTGAACTCATGATCGAGATTCCGTCCGACCTGCACCCGGACCTCGTGCCGCTCGTCTTCCTCCTCGGCAACTGGGAGGGCGCGGGCGTCTACGACTTCCCGGGGACCGAGAAGTGCAACTTCGGGCAGGAAGTGACGTTCACCCACGACGGACGCGACTTCCTGGAGTACATCTCGCACACCTGGGTGCTCGACGGCGACGGCAAGAAGGTCCGTCCGCTGGAGTCCGAGTACGGCTTCTGGCGGATCGACAAGGACCGCAAGGTCGAGATCGTCATGATCCGCGACCAGGGCGTCGTCGAGGTCTGGTACGGCGAGCTGGCGGACGGCAAGCCGCAGATCGACGTGGTGACGGACGCCGTGGCCCGGACCGCCGCCTCCGGCCCGTACTCCGGCGGCAAGCGGCTCTACGGCTACGTCAAGAGCGATCTGATGTGGGTCGGCGAGAAGGCCACCCCGGAGGTGCCGCTGCGGCCGTACATGTCCGCGCACCTGAAGAAGGTCGTGGACCCGCGCGAATGGGCCAAGGACCTCAAGGACCTCCCGGACGACGGCATCGCCTTCTTCCGCTGACCGGCCGCTTCCCCGCTGACCGGCCGCTTCCTCCGCGGACCGCACGGCCGCCCGGGCCCACGCCTACACTGGGCCCGTGGCGACCACCGACTGGAAGACAGATCTGCGGGAGCGCGGCTATCGCCTGACGCCGCAGCGCCAGCTCGTGCTCGAGGCCGTCGACCACCTCGAGCACGCCACCCCGGACGACATCCTCACCGAGGTGCGCCGCACCGCGAGCGGCGTCAACATCTCCACGGTCTACCGCACCCTGGAGCTGCTGGAGGAGCTGGGGCTGGTGAGCCATGCCCACCTCGGGCACGGCGCTCCCACGTACCACCTGGCCGACCGGCACCACCACATCCACATGGTCTGCCGGGACTGCACGGATGTGATCGAGGCCGATCTGTCGGTGGCCGAGCCCTTCACCCGGCAGCTGCGGGCGAGCTTCGGGTTCGAGACCGATATGAAGCACTTCGCGATCTTCGGCCGCTGCGCCAAGTGCTCCGCCGGCCGGACGGACGGCGACTCCCGAGCGGATGACGCCTCCCGGGCGGATGCCCCCAAGGCCCGCGGGAGCGAGTCCTAGGCCAGGTCCTAGGACTCGCCGAGTCGTAGGCTGAGCGCATGAAGAGCCCTTTGCTGTCGCTGCCCGGCGCCGTCCCCGGCGAGGGCGCCGACGAAGGCGTCGCCGCGCACTACGGCGACCTGTTCCGCGAGCAGCGCACGCTCGCCGACGGCTCCGGCTTCGTGGACCTCTCGCACCGCGGTGTGGTCACGGTCACCGGCGCGGACCGGCTGAGCTGGCTGCACCTGCTGCTCACCCAGCACGTGAGCGAACTCCCGGCCGGTGAGGCCACGGAGGCGCTGATCCTCTCCCCGCACGGCCATATCGAACACGCGCTCTACATAGTCGACGACGGCGAGACCACCTGGGCCCATGTGGAGCCCGACACCCAGGGTGATCTGCTCGCGTACCTGGAGAGCATGAAGTTCTTCTACCGGGTGGACGTCGCGGACCGCACCGAGGAGTTCGCCGTCGTCCACCTCCCGGCGGGCAGCATCACCGAGGCCCCCGAGGGCGCCGTCGTCCGCGAGACCCCGTACGGCCGGGACCTGTTCCTGCCCCGCGCCGACCTGGAGTCCTTCGCCGCGGCGGGCGGCCCGCCGGCCGGTGTGCTGGCGTACGAGGCGCTGCGCGTCGAGGCGCACCGCCCGCGGATCGGCCTGGAGACCGACCACCGGACGATCCCCCACGAGCTCGGCTGGATCGGCAGCGCCGTACACCTCCACAAGGGCTGCTACCGCGGTCAGGAGACCGTCGCCCGGGTGGAGAACCTGGGCAAGCCGCCCCGCCGGCTGGTCTTTCTCCACCTGGACGGCAGCGAGGTGACCCTGCCCGGCCACGGCGCTCCCGTGCGGCTCGCCTCGGACGGCACGGCGGGGCGCCCGCTGGGCTTTGTGACGACGTCGGCGCGCCACTACGAGCTGGGGCCGATCGCGCTGGCGCTGGTCAAGCGCAACGTGCCCGTGGACGCGGCGCTGATCGTGGATACGACGGCCGCCTCGCAGGAGGTCGTCGTCGAACCGTAGACGCGGGCGTAGGCGAGGGCCGCGGCCCTCGCCTCAGACCTCGACGATCACGGTGAACGGGCCGTCGTTCGTGAGCGAGACCTTCATGTCCGCTCCGAACCGGCCCGTCTCCACCTGCGCGCCCAGCTCCCGCAGCCGGGCCACGACCTCGTCCACCAGCGGCTCGGCGACCTCGCCCGGCGCCGCCGCGTTCCAGGTGGGCCGGCGCCCCTTGCGCGCGTCGCCGTAGAGCGTGAACTGGCTGATGACCAGCAGCGGGGCGCCCAGGTCCGAGCAGGACTTCTCGCCCTCCAGGATCCGTACGGTCCACAGCTTGCGGGCCAGCTGCGCCGCCTTCTCCGGGGTGTCGTCGTGGGTCACCCCGACCAGGACGCACAGCCCCTGCCCGACGATCTCCCCGACCGTCTCGCCGTCCACGACGACGTTGGCCCCGTTCACCCTCTGTACCACAGCACGCATACGGTCCATCATGCCCTGCCTCCTTCCGGGGCCGATCGGGTGGAAGCGCGCTGCGGACGGACCTCACACAGTGGCACGATGCGTGCAAGCGGTGCGCAATGGGCACAACGCGATCAGCTCGCGTAGCACCGCATGGAGGGGACGGAAACCGCATGATCACATCCGGCACCGGGCAGCCGCCCGGGCCCGCATCGACGCGCCCGGGAGACGGCGGCCTGCTCCAGGCGGCCACCGAGGCCCTACAGCAGCAGGGATTCCAGCCGACGGACCTACGGCCACCGCGGCCGCCGAGCCAGCGCGGCGGCCGACAGGCCGATTCCGGTTCGGCATCCGCTTCGGCCTCCGGTTCGGCGTCCGCTTCGGCGGCGCGGGAGCCGGCCGGGCTGCGGCTGTCGGAGCTGCGGGCCCTGCGCCGCTCGGCCCAGCGCGAGGAGGCGGACCTGAGCTATGTGCGCAGGCTGCTCCAGGGCCGGGTCGACATCCTCCGGGCGGAGCTGAACCGCCGCTCGGCCCCCGGCTCGCCGGTGGTGGACCTGCTGCCGGAGATCCTCGCCGACGGGCCATCGGGGCACCGCTCCTCCGCCCGGCATGTGACGCTCGGCACTCCACAGGGCGCGGAGTACCGGCGGCTGGCCGAGGAGACGCTGGCCGAGATCGGCCTGTCCGATCTGGGGGCGCGTACGGACGAGGAGTTGGCCGGCGCGATGGGCCGGCTCGCCGACTACGAGCGGCAGGTCTCGCGGCAGCGGCGGGAGCTTCAGCGCACGGCGGACGACTGCGGAGCGGAGATCACCCGAAGGTACCGCGAGGGAGAGGCGCACGTGGACGACCTGCTCTCGTAAGCCCTCCGGGGCAGGGGGAACCCCGCGGATATCCATGTGCACCTGGCGGTATCGGCCGCATACCGTGGGGTTCATGGCCCCAGAGATCCGTACGGTCGCCGACTCCGACCTCACCGACTGGACCCGCGCGCTCAACACCGGTTTTCTGCGGCCGCCGGAGGCGAGCAAGGAAGAGGTCGACATCCGGCGGTCGCACATCGGCCAGGAACTGGACCGTGTGCAGGGGGCCTTCGACCGGGGCCGCTGTGTGGGCACCTTCCGCAGCTTCACGCAGCGGCTGACGGCGGTCGGCGGGGCGGCGGTCGCGGCCGACGCCATCACCAACGTCTCGGTCTCGCCCACGCACCGCCGCCAGGGGCTGCTCAGCCGGATGATGGAGCGCGACCTGCGCGCGGCGCAGGAGCGCGGCGAGGTGGTGGCGTCGCTGATAGCCGCCGAGTACCCGATCTACGGACGGTACGGGTTCGGCCCGGCCACCTGGGTCACCGAGTGGCGGGTGGACGTCGCGCGCGCCGGGCTCGACGCGCGCTACTCCGGGCCCGCGTGCGGCGGCCGGGTGGACTTCGCGGACGGCGCCGAGGTACGGGAGCTGGGCCCCGCGCTGCACGAGCGGCTGCGCGCCCGGCAGCACGGCATGATCGACCGCCGTGAGAGGTGGTGGCGGGTGAACACCGGCCTGCTGCCCTTCCCCAACCAGCCGTGGACGGAGCCTTTCTACGTCCTGTACCGCTCCCCCGACGGCTCCGTGGACGGTCTGCTCGCCTACGCGGGCGACAGCAAGTGGGAGGGCAAGCTCCCCCACAACACCGCCAGTGTGCTCGGGATGCTCGCGGCTTCCCCGGCCGCCGAGCGCGCGCTGTGGCACTTCCTGTTCTCCGTCGACTGGGTCACCCAGGTCGCCACCGGCTACCGCCCGCCGGACGACCTACTGCCGCTGCTGCTGGGCGACCCGCGGGCGGCCCAGGTCACGACGCACGCCGACTTCCTGTGGCTGCGGCCGCTGGACGTCCCCCGGCTGCTCGAGGCCCGTACGTACCCCGTCCCGGGCTCGCTGGTCCTGGAGCTGTCCGACCGCGCGGGCCTGGCCGGCGGCCGCTATCTGCTGGAGGCCGGGCCCGACGGCGTCTCCTGCGCGCCGACCACCCGGTCCGCCGACCTGACCATGGACATCGCCGAGCTGGGGACGCTGTGGCTGGGGGACGAGTCCGTGGTCCGGCTGGCCGCGCTGGGGCGGGTCGCCGAGGAGCGCGAGGGCGCCGCGGGCCGGGCGGACCTCCTGCTGCGCACCCCGCGCCGCCCTTGGTGCCCGGACATCTTCTGATTCCGACCGGCCCCGCTGCCGCGCGCCCGCGCCGTTACGTCCCCTGGCCGACCAGCAGGTCGGCCAGGTCCCTGACCGACTGACGGAACCGCGTCCAGTCCCCGTCAGCCGTCAGCCGCCGCACCAGCTCGCCGTCGAACGCGGCGAGCAGCATATGGGCCACGAACTCGGCGTCGAGGCCCGGTCCGAGTTCCCGGACCAGCGCGGAGACGTGGGCGTGCCACCCCCGATAGGTGGGGTCGTCGAACTTGTCGTCGCCACAGGCGCGTTCGTGCGCGGCGATCAGGGACAGATGGCGCTCGGCGAGGTCGGCCAGCGCGTCGAGGAAGGCCAGCAGCCGCTCGCACGGGGCACTATCGGTGCCCAGCGGCGCCGCCTCCTCGTGGATCGCCTCCGCCAGCTGGGCCGCGCGGTCGGCCAGCAGCGCCCGGAACAGGCCCGTACGGCTGCCGAAGCGGCGGAAGACGGTGCCCTTGCCGACCCCCGCGGCGGCCGCCACCCGGTCGAGGGACACATGCTCGGCGCCGCACTCCGCCAGCAACTCCTCGGTGGCGCGCAGGATCGCGCGCCGATTGCGCGCGGCGTCGGCACGCTCGCCGCGTCCGGCGCTGTGCGCTGTCGTGGCCTCGCTCACGGCACCTCCTCCCATCCGGCCGGCGGTTGTAACCGGACCGCCGGTCCCCATAGTATCCACCACACGGAAGCGGACTGCCGGTCCGGTTCACTCGTCTGCCCTGGGGAGGCAGCCATGAGCAACAGCACCACCATGCGCGCGGTGATCGTCGACCCCGAGGCGCCGGGGTCCCTGCGCTTCGCGGACGTACCGGAGCCCACGCCGGGGCCGGGCGAGGCGCTGATCGAGGTGCGGCACGCGTCGATGAACTACGGGGAGGTGCGGTGGGCCGCCCATCAGCCGCCCGGCTCCGTCATGGGCTACGACGCGGCGGGGGTCGTGCTCCGCGCCGCGGCCGACGGCTCCGGGCCCGCAGCGGGAGCCCGCGTCGTCGCCTTCGGCCCGGGCGCGTGGAGCGAGCGCGCGGCCTTCGCGAGCGACAGCCTCGCCAAGTTGCCCGACACGGTCGACCTGGCCGACGCCGCCGCGCTCCCGCTGGTCGGCATCACCGCCCTGCGTACGCTGCGCGCGGCCGGGAGCGTCCTGGGCAAGCGGGTACTGATCACCGGCGCCTCGGGCGGCGTCGGACGGATGGCCGTCCAACTGGCGCGGCGGGCCGGGGCGTACGTCATCGCCTCGGTGGGCTCGCCCGCGCGCGGCGAGGGGCTGAAGGGGCTCGGCGCGGACGAGGTCGTGGTCGGTCTTGAGCCGGTCGAGCAGCCCGTGGACGTGGTCCTGGAGAACGTCGGCGGGCCCCAGCTCGTGGCCGCCTGGAACCTGCTCAAGCCGGGCGGCAACCTACAGAGCATCGGCTGGGCCGCCCACGACCAGCCTGCCGTGTTCCCGCCGAACGGCATCTTCTCGCTCGGCCCGGCCAAGTCGCTGCACTCGTTCGCGGACCCCTCCCACCCGGGCCCGGACCTCGCCGCCCTCGCCGGTCTCGTGGCGCGCGGCGAGCTGTCGCCGGAGATCGGCTGGCGCGGGTCCTGGGAGCGAGTCGCGGAGGCGGCGGACGCGCTGCTCGGGCGGCGCGTGCCGGGCAAGGCCGTCCTCGACATCGGCCCCTCCACGGGCCCCGCCGCGAGCGCGAAGCCCGTCCCCACAACCGCCACAACCGCGTGAAAGGCGATCCCATGCGCATCGGACTTCTTCTGAACGTCCTCGGCACCCCGCTCGACTCGGTCGTCGCGCAGGCGCGCGACATCGCCGCGTCGGGTCTCGGCACCGCCTGGCTGCCCGAGTTGGGCGCCTGGGACGCCCTGACCGCGGCCGCCGCCATCGGCCCCCAGGTGCCCGGGCTGACGCTGGGCACTTCCGTGGTCCCGACGTATCCGCGCCACCCGTTGACGCTCGCCGCCCAGGCGCTGACCGCCCAGGCGGCCACCGGCAACCGCTTCACGCTCGGCGTCGGGGTGAGCCACCGGCACATCATCGAGGGGCAGTTCGGCCACTCCTTCGACCGGCCGGCCCGCCATCTGCGGGAATACCTGTCCGCTCTGGTGCCCTTGCTGCGCGGCGAGAGCGTGACGCACGAGGGCGAGACCCTCAAGGCCGTCGGCGCGGTCACCGCGCCCGGCGCCGAGCCGCCCGCGCTGCTGGTCGGCGCGCTCGGCCCGGCGATGCTCAAGGTGGCGGGCGAGCTGGCCGACGGCACCGTCGCCGTCTGGGCGGGCAGGGCCGCGCTCGCGGACCACATCGTGCCCACCATCACCCGGGCGGCGGCCCACGCGGGGCGGCCCGCGCCGCGCGTCGTCGTCTTCAAGGCCGTGGGCGTGACCGCGGACCCGGAGGCGCGCCGCGCGGAAATGGCCGAACAGTTCAGCCAGGTCGACCAGATTCCGCACTACCGCGCCGTGCTGGACCGCGACGGCTCGGCGGGCCCGCAGGACACCGCGGCACTGGGCGACGAGTCCACCGTCGAGCAGGAGTTGCGGGAGCTGGTCGACGCGGGGGCGACCGAGTTCATCGCCTCCCCGGTCGGCACGTCCGAGGAACAGGCCCGCACGCTCGCCTTGTTGGCGGAGCTGGCCGCGTCCTGACCGACGGGTCCACAGGCCCCGGGCCCGTCCGAATCGGAGCAGGACTTCAGCAGTCGGCGCGCGCCCGGGCCCTGCTCGCCGAGTCTGTCGTGACGGTTCACCAGCGCGCACTTGTCGATCGACAGACAGCCGCAGCCGATGCAGTCGGTGAGGCTGTCGCGCAGATTCAGCAGCTGCTCGATCCGCTCGCTGAGGTCCTCGCGCCAGCGCTCCGAGATCTGGGCCCAGTCCTCCTTGCTGAGGACGTGGTCCTCGGGGAAGAGCGAGAGGACCTCCCGGATCCTGGCCAGCGGGATGCCGACGCGCTGCGAGGAGCGCACAAAGGCCACCCGGCGCAGCGTGTCGCGGGTGTAACGGCGCTGGTTCCCGGTGGTGCGGCGGCTGTGGATGAGCCCTTCGCGCTCGTAGAAGCGCAGCGCGGAGGCGGGGACTCCACTGCGTTGGGACAGGTCACCGACCGTGAGTTCATGGGTCTTCCACGACATCTGGCTCATAAAAACGAGCGTAGCTTGACTTCAAGTTATGTTTAAGTCCGAGTCTGGAGGCATGGTTACCGAAACGGCCGGCCACACCGCCGCCGCAACTTCCACCTCCGTCGCCACTCCCCTCCAGCTCGCCGTCATCGTCGGCAGCACCCGCGAGGGGCGCTTCGGCCCGAAGGTCGCCGACTGGTTCACCAGCCGCGCCACACCCCGGGCGGACCTGCGCATCGACGTCATCGACCTGGCCGACACCCCACTGCCCGGGACGCTCAGCCACCGGCCCGGCCCCGAGGACGCCGCGGCCCTGGCGGCCGTGGCGCCCCGGCTGGAGGCCGCCGACGCGTTCGTCGTGATCACCCCGGAGTACAACCACAGCTACCCGGCCTCCCTCAAGAACGCCATCGACTGGCACTACACACAGTGGCGGGCCAAACCCGTCGGGTTCGTCTCGTACGGCGGGATCTCCGGCGGCCTGCGCGCGGTCGAGCACCTGCGAACCGTCTTCGCCGAGCTGCACGCGGTCACCGTCCGCGACACGGTGAGCTTCCACAACGCCGGGGAGCTCTTCGACGCGGACGGCACGCTGAAGGACCCGCAGGGGGCCGAGGCGGCCGCCTCGACGATGCTCGACCAGCTGGAGTGGTGGGGGTGGGCGCTGCGCGAGGCCCGCGCCACCCGCCCGTACCAGGGCTGACCACCCCCGCCGACCAGGTGCCCCCGATCACCGGTCGCCCCTGACCGATCGCCCCCGACCCGTTGCCCCGCCGACGTCGCCGTCGGGCCCATGAGCCGAGCCCCGGCCCCTGGCCCTACGGCGGCGTCGGGCGTCTGACCAGCAAGCCTGGCATGATCCGGGCCATGCAACAGCCCAGCTCCCGGCCCGCCCCGCCCAACTCCCGCGCCACACGGTCCAATTCCCGCCCCACGGGCCCCAATCCCACACCCCACAACCCCACACAGACCGACCTCACACAGGCCGACACCCCACCGGCACAGCCCAAGGCCCCACCCGCACAGCCCACGGCCTCGCGCGCCCGCTCGCGGGCCCACTCGCTGTCGCTCGCGACCGGTCAGCGGTCCCTGGGGGATCCCACGATCCACTACTCCCTGTGGCCACCGCTCACCAACGGCTGCCCGCGCACCTCCACCGACGCGGTCGCGTACCCGCTGGAGGTCGACTACGCCTACGACCGGGTGCCCGCCGACCTGTTCGACCGCCCCGCCGCGCACGGCCTCGAACGCTGGGCCCCGCTGCTCCCGCCGCTGTCCGCCCCCGGGCTCGGCGAGGGGAACACACCCCTGGTCCGGCTGGCGGACGGCGTCTACGTCAAGGACGAGTCGCGCAACCCCACGTGGAGCCACAAGGACCGGCTCAACCGCGTCGCCGTCAGCGCCGCGAAGTCGAGCGGGGCGCGCGGCGTCGTGGTGTGCTCCTCCGGCAACCACGGCGCCTCGGCGGCGGCTTACGCGGCTCGCGCCGGTCTGCCGTGCGCCGTGTTCACCTCGCCGCACGCCCCGCCCGCCGTCGCCTCCTTCGTGCGCGCGTACGGGGCCACGGTGCTCACCGTCCCCCGCGAGTCGCTGCGACCGCTGGCGCGGCGCGTGGTGGCGGAGTTCGGCTACCACCCCGTCAGCAGCCTCACCGACAACGCCCACACCGGCCACCCCTTCGGCCCCGAGGGCTACAAGACCATCGCGTACGAGATCTTCCTGGACCTCGGCGAGACGCCCGAGGCGGTGTACGTGCCCACCGGCTACGGCGAGCTGCTCTTCGGCGTCTGGAAGGGCTTCCACGAGCTGACCCTGCTGGGCCTGGCCGACCGCGTCCCCCGGCTGTACGCGTGCGAACCCGCCGCCGCGGGCGCGCTGGCCACCGCGATCCGCACCGGCCGCTCCGCCACCGAGGTCCCGGTCGGCCCGACCGAGGCGTACGGGATCGCCTGCCCGGTGGGCGGCTACCGCGGGGTGGTCGCCGTACGCGAGAGCCGGGGCGAGGCACTGACCGTCACCGACGAGCAGATGGCCGCCGCCCGCGCCGAACTCTCCGCCCAGGGCATGTGGGTCGAGCTGTCCTCCGCCGCCGGGCTTGCCGCGCTGCGCGCCCACCACGACGGCCCGGCGGCCGGCCCGCAGAACACCCCCGACACGGGCGGCCCCGTCGTGTGCATCGCCACCTCCAGCGGCTTCAAGGACAGCGCCACCGGCACCCGTACCTACCCGCCCATGCCCGCGGACTGGGGCGCCGTGGCGGGGGCGCTGTCCCGATGACCGTCGGCTCGGGCGCCCCGGACCACGTCACTCCTCCGGCTCCAGAACATCGGCGACCACGCAGCTGACGTTGTCGGGGCCGCCCGCCCGGTTGGCCAGAGCGACGAGCTCGCGCACCGCCCCCTCGGGATCGCGGGCCGAGGTGACCACCCCGCGTATGTCCTCGGTCGGCACCACGGCGGACAGCCCGTCGGAGCAGAGCAGATAGCGGTCCCTGGGCCGGGCGTCGTGCAGACGTATGTCGGCGGTGGCCCCGGCCTCTCCGGTCAGGGCCCGCGCCAGCAGGGAGCGCTGCGGGTGGGAGGCGGCCTCCTCCGGGGTGAGCCGCCCTTCGTCGACCATCGACTGGACGAGGGTGTGGTCGTGGGTGATCTGGAAGAGCCCGCCGTCCCGCACGAGGTACGCGCGGGAGTCCCCGATGTGCACCATGGCCAGCTGGGATCCGGTCCACAGCAGCGCGGTGAGCGTGGTGCCCACCTCCCGCGGCGCGGGGTCGGCTCCGGCGATGTCGCGCACGGCGTGGCCCGCCTGCTCGACGGCGTCCTCCAGCGCGTTGAGGATCCCGCCCACCGGGACGCCCGCGCCGACGCCCTCGGCGACGCCCTCGACGCCCAGGCGTTTGAGCACTTGGACGGCGGCCGCGCCGGCCGGTGCGCCGCCCGCGCCGAAGCCGTCGGCGACGGCGAGCAGACGGGACCCGGCGTAGGCGGTGTCCTGGTTGCTCTCGCGGACCAGGCCGGTGTCGGACAGCGCGGCGTAGCGGATTCCCAGGGGCTTGGTGGTCGGGGACATGTCGGGGTCCTTCCATGACAGATGGTCGACGAGGAAGGCGGCCAGGTCTCGCCGGGCGGCGGTCTCGGCCTCCACCTGGGCCCAGTAGGCCCGGACCTCGCGCGCCGCCGCGGCCGCGTCCACCTCGCGCAGCTCGCAGACCTCGCCGATGCGGGCCAGCGGCATGCCCAGGCGGCGCAGCCAGGCCACCAGCCGGGCCCGTTCGAGCTGCTCCGGTGCGTAGAGCCGGTAGCCCGTCGCCGGGTCGACCCGGGCCGGGGACAGCAGCCCCAGCTCGTCGTACAGCCGCAGCGCCTTCGGCGACAGCCGGGACGCCTTCGCGAACGCCCCGATGGTCAGCAGGCCCATGTCCGCCTCCTCGCGCCGGGCGCCTCGCCCGGCACATCGATGCTGTGGCCTCCCCCAAGGACAAGGTCAAGGAGGAGGGCAAGGAGGAAGAGCGGTCGGCTACGGCGTGGCGACGTCGATGAGCCGCCCGAGCGCGGCGGCCGAGGCGGTCAGATCGGCGCGGATCGTCTCCTCCCGCGGCCGGAGGTCCGTCTGCCGGCCCAGGACCGCGAGCGCCGCGAAGATCTGGCCCTGGCCGTCCCGCACCGGTACGGCGTACTCGGTGATGCCGTGCTCGAACTCCCCGTGCGCGGCGACCATCCCGCCCGGCCGGTCGCGGTCGTTGGCCGCTGCCAGCTCGTCGGCGGAGTGTGCGGCGTTGGGCCCGCCGACGCCGATCAGCTCGTACCCCTGGAGCAGCGCCGCGATCTCGTCGCCGGAGTGGTCGAGCAGCAGCGCGCGCCCCGCCCCCGTGCACCAGCAGGGGGTGACCAGGCCGGCCCTGACGGGCCATGGCTCGGCTGCCGCTGCCGCCTCCGCGCGCAGCAGCCGGACGAGCACACCGTCGCGCACCGAGAGCCGGGCGCCGGCCCCGTGTTCGATCGCGAGCCGGCGAAGGACCGGCCGGGACCCGCGCAGCAGGCCGTGGTTGAGGGCCCGGCCCAGCTCGTGGAACCCGGCGGCGACGCGCAGTGTGGAGTCCTCACGGCGCTCCAGGAACCCCCGGTCGCACAGCTCCTGGGTCATCCGGGAGGCCTTGCTGGGGTCGATGCCGATCTCCTGGGCGAGCCTGGCGACGTTGAACCCGGTGCGCCCGGAGGTCTCCCGCTCCAGGACCGCGTTGATGATCTGGAGGCCGGTACGCAGCGAGGACGCCGCCTGGGCCTTCGGCGGGTTCGCTGTCACGGCCTCACTTTAGCAACGTGATCCCCACGTGATCCCCACGTGATCCGCGGCCGCCGCAGGACAACCGCTCGCGGGACGGTGCACATCGGCATCTCCGCCGGTCGCTTCGGCATGGCCGCGATGACAGGCGCGGAGGTGACGCTGGGCGAGGTCACAACCGAAGGAGATGCTGATGACGCTGATGACCCGATACGACCTCGCCCTGATCGGATTCGGTGGCGTCAACCGCGCGCTCGCCGAACTGATCGCCGAGCGTGGCGACGAGCTGTCCGAGGAGCTGGGCTTCGGCCTGCGGGTGGTCGCGATCACCGACCTGCGGGCCGGGTCCCTGGTGCGGGCCGACGGTATCGACCTGGCGCCGCTGCTCGCGGTGGCGCCGGGCGAGCTCGACTTCTCCGGCCTGGAGGGCGGCAGCGCCGATCCGCGCAACGAGTGGGTGATCCGGTCCGTGCCCGCCGACATCGTCGCCGAGGCCACGTTCACCAACCCGGCCGACGGCGAGCCCGCGCTGTCGCATGTGCGCTGGGCGCTGGAGGCGGGCAAGCACGTGTGCACCACCAACAAGGGCCCGGTCGCCCTGCACTGCGACGCGCTCAAGCGGCTCGCGGCGGAGCGCGGCGTCGGCTTCGAGTTCGAGGGGACCGTGCTCAGCGGCACGCCGGTGCTGCGTACGGCGGACCGGCTGCTCGCGGGTGCCCGCGTCACCGGCGTCGAGGGCATCATGAACGGCACCTCGAACTACATCCTCGGCCGGCTCGAAGAGGGGGTCGGCTTCGCCGACGCCGTCAAGGAGGCCCAGGAAGCGGGCTATGCCGAGGCGGATCCCACGGCGGACGTCGAGGGCTTCGACGTACAGCTGAAGGTCGCGATCCTCGCCCATGAGGTGCTGGGCGCCACGCTGTCCCGCGACGACATCGCCCGGGAGGGGATCACCCGGCTCACCCCGGCGGACATGCGGGACGCCGCGGCCCGGGGGCTGCGGTGGAAGCTGATCGGCTCGGTCGCCCGCCGCGCGGACGGAGGCGTCGACGCGCGCGTGGCGCCGGTCGCGCTGCCGGTCGAGCACCCGCTGGCCTCGGTCGGCGGCGCCGTGAACGCGGTGGCCTTCCACACCGATCTGCTCGGCACCGTCACCGTCTCCGGCCCCGGCGCCGGGCGCACCGAGACCGCGTACGCCCTGCTGTCGGACATCATCGCCATCCACCAGCGGCACGGCACCGGCCCCATCGCCCCCGCTGCCGCCGCAGGACGCGTCCTCCAGGAGGCCCTCCGTGACTGACACCACTCTCGCCGCTCTCCCGCACACCGGCGACGACGACCACGGCTTCGTCGCCGTGCGCAACCCGTACACGGACGAGGTCATCGGGTCGGTCTGCGCCACAACGGCGGACGCCGTCGACGAGGTCATGGCCCGCGCCCGCCGCGGGCGCGCCACCGCCGCGGCCCTCTCGCGGGCCGCCCGGGCCACGGTGCTGGACCGCGCGGCCCGGCTGGTCTCCGAGCGCGCCGAGTCCTTCGCCCGGCTGATCGTGGCCGAGGCGGGCAAGACCATCGCCCAGGCCCGCAAGGAGACCGCCCGCGCGGTGAACACCCTGGCGCTGTCGGCCGCCGAGGCCCGCCGGAACGCGGGCGAGGTGGTGCCCTTCGACGCGTACGAGGGGTCCGAGGACCGCCAGGGCTGGTTCACGCGGGAGCCGCTGGGCATCATCGCCGCGATCACCCCCTACAACGACCCCCTCAACCTGGTCGCCCACAAGCTCGGGCCGGCCGTCGCGGGCGGCAACGCCGTCATCCTCAAACCCTCCGACCTGACCCCGCTGTCCGCGCTGCGGCTGGTCGACACCCTCGTCGAGGCCGGGCTGCCGGATGAGGTGATCACCGTCGTCAACGGCGGCGCGGACCTCGGCGCCGCGATCGTCGCCGCCCCCGAGGTGCGCATGGTCTCGTTCACCGGCGGCTTCGCGACCGGGGAGGCCATCGCGCGCCAGGCCGGGCTGAAGAAGCTCGCCATGGACCTCGGCGGCAACGCGCCGGTCCTGGTGCTCGCCGACGCGGACCTCGACCTCGCGGTGGAGGCGTGTGTGTCCGGCGCGTTCTGGGCCGCGGGCCAGAACTGCATCGGCGCCCAGCGGATCCTGGTCGCCCGGGAGGTGTACGACGAGTTCCGCGCCGCGTTCGTCACGAGGACGAGGGCGCTGCGGACCGGCGACCCCCGCGACGAGCACACCGATGTCGGCCCGATGATCACGCCCCTGGCGGCCCGGGCCGCGAAGGCGAAGGCCGATGAGGCCGTCGCGCGGGGCGCGGTGCTGCTGTGCGGCAACGACCTCGACGGGAGCCGCTACAGCCCCACCGTGCTGGAGAACGTCCCGGCCGACAGCGCCCTGTGGCGGCAGGAGGCGTTCGCGCCGCTCGTGGCGCTGGAGCCGGTCGACTCCTTCGAGGAGGCCGTGGCGCGCGCCAACGAGATCGACTTCAGCCTCCACGCGGGCGTCTTCACCGCCAGCCTGGACCGCGCGATGGCGGCGGCCCGGCTGCTGGAGGCGGGCGGGGTGATGGTCAACGACTCGTCCGACTACCGGTTCGACGCCATGCCGTTCGGCGGGTTCAAGTACGGCAGCATGGGCCGCGAGGGCGTGCGGTTCGCCTACGAGGACATGACGCAGCCGAAGGTCGTGTGCCTCAACCTCGCGGGCGGCTGACCACCCGCGAGAGCGTCAGCGCCGTGACCGTATCGCGTACACCGGGCATCTGGGCGATCTGTTCCCAGATGCCCTGTACGCGTTCCAGGGACCTGGCCTCGATCCGCACCATCAGGTCGAACTCCCCGCTGAGCACATCGCAGATGACGACCTCCGGGATGCGCTTGAGCGCCGCCAGCACCTCGCCGCCGCGCAGCCGGTCCTTGCGGTAGACGAGGACGAGCGCCGAGGCGATGTCCTCGTCCTCGTGCCCGCCGCGCACCAGCGTGTAGCCGCGGATGTGTCCCTGCCGCTCCAGCCGGTCGATCCGCTGCCGTACGGCGTTCCGCGACAGCAGCACCCGCTGGCCGAGCTCGGCGTGCGACAGGCGGGCGTTGCGGGTGAGTTCGGCGATGATCTTCTCGTCGATCGCGTCCAGGGCCGGTCGGTCCATCGCGGTATCCGTTCCGCGCACGGCGAGACCCCGGCGGACTCGGGTCCGCCGGGGCTCCGTGCGCCGGTCGTTCGGGCAATCAGTCATTCATGTCGTTCGGGCACAGGGCGAAGACGCGGGCCGGGAACCCGGAGCCGCCCTGGGGCTTGGGCCAGGTGGCGACGATCAGCGCGCCCGCCTCGGGCACCTGGTCGAGGTTGGCCATCAGCTCTATCTGCCACCGGTCACGCGCGAGGACGTACCGCTCCAGGCCGAAGTCGCCGGCCGAGGTGGCCGAGCCCGGGTCGGTGTCGGTCTGTTCATGGCCGATCGCGGTCACGCCCGCCTCCTCGAACAGATACCGCAGCACCTCGCCGGACCAGCCGGGGGCGTGGCTGACGCCCGCCGCGTCCTTGTTGGCCATCGCGTCCCGGTCCGGCCAGCGCCGGCCCCACCCGGTGCGGAGCGCCACGAACGACCCGGCGGGGACGGTGCCGTGGCGCGCCTCCCAGGCCGCCACGTCGTCCAGGGTCGGGGTCGCGTCCGGGTCGGCGGCCACCCGCTCGGTGATGTCGAGCACCACCAGCGGCAGGACCATCTCCTCCACGGGGATCCGGTCCAGCGTGCGCGCCCCGGCGACGAAGTGCACGGGCGGGTCGACATGTGTGCCCCACTGGCCCACGAGTGTGTAGCGGTGGACGTTGAAGCCGTCCCCGCGGTCCATGTCGAAGACCATCTCGCGCTGCTCGTCGGGGAAGGCGGGGAAGTGCGGCTGCCCGGGGTGGAAGGCGTGGGTGAGGTCCGTGTACGTCGCCTTCGCGGTCAGCTCGCGAAAGGCCGACCACAGGGTGGGGGCGGCGGCGGTGGTGTGGTGCGGGCTGCTGTCGCTCATGTGCTGGTTCTCTTTCGCGTCATTGGTGCCATGCCGGTGATTTCACGTCAGTGGCTGTTCAACGGCCATGGTCGCGGGCCGCGATCAGCAGGTCCGTCAGTTCCGCGGGCTCGGCCACCGAGGCGATGGCGTCCGCCGACTCCGACCGGTCCCCATAGCCCCACAGCACGTGGACGGCCGGGATCCCCTCGGCGGCGGCGCTGGTGACGTCGTACGACCGGTCGCCGACCATGAGCGGCGCCGACACGTCGACGCCGCGGCGGGCCAGCCGCGCCAGGCACTCCCGGATCACCTGCCGCTTGGTGGTGCGGCCCGCCCGGTCGTCGATGCCGCACACCGCCTCGAACCGCGGGTCCAGGCCGTAGTGGGCGACGATCCGCCGCGCCTGGTCCTCGACCTTGGAGGTCGCCACCCCCATCGGCAGGCCCGCGGCGGCCAGCGTCTTCAGCGCCTCCACGATCCCGTCGTACAGCGCGCTGTCGAGGGCGCCGTGCGCCGCGTAGTGCGCGCGGTACGCCGCCAGGGCCCGCAGCGCGGTGGGCTCGTCGAGGCCGAGCCGGTGCCGGAAGGACTCGTACATCGGCGGGCCGACGAACGTCCGCAGCACGCCGGGGTCCGGGGCCACGACGCCGACCTCGCACAGCGCGGCGTGGATGCTCGCGAGGACCCCCGGGGCGGAGTCGACGAGGGTGCCGTCGAGATCGAGCAGCAGACAGGTGGGCGGGGTCGGCGTCGGGGTCATGAGGCCGTCGTCCCGCTCCCCCTGCGGCGGTGCCGCAGGTAGTAGTACAGGTAGCAGGCGGCGACGAAGGGGACGCCGAAGTACAGGGCCGCGACCTGGGCGGGATCCAGGGCGACGCCGACCAGGGAGACCAGGCAGAGCAGGAACGCCAGGACGGGCACGACCGGATAGAGCGGGGTGCGGTAGGGCAGGGTCTTCACATCCCCGCCGGCGCGCAGGAAGGCTCTCCGGTGGAAGAACTGCGAGGCCGCGATCGACATCCACACCGCCACCGCGGCGAACCCGGCGATCGACACCAGCACGAGATAGACGGTCTGGGCCGCGACCACGCTGCTCAGCAGTGACGCGAGGCCGCCCAGCATGCTCACCACGAGGGCGGCCATCGGGATCTGCCGGGAGTTCAGCCGCCGCAGCAGCTGCGGGGCCTGGCCCTCCTCGGCGAGCGAGAACAGCATCCGGGCGCAGGAGTACAGGCCGCTGTTGCCCGCGGACAACAGCGCCGTGATGATCACGAAGTTCATCACATCGGGCGCGTAGGGGATCCCGATGGTTGTGAAGACGGTGACGAACGGGCTCTCGTCCAGCCCGACCTTGTCGTACGGGATCATCGCGGCGATCACCGTGATCGCCCCGGCGAAGAAGACCAGCAGCCTGATCACCGTCACCCGCAGCGCCTTGGGCACCGCCCGGGACGGGTCGTCCGTCTCGCCCGCGGCGACGCCGATCAGCTCGGAGCCGGAGAAGGCGTAGAACGCGGCGAGGACGGTGACCATGACGCCGGACAGCCCGTGGGGGAACAGGCCACCGGGCGTGTCGAAGTTCTCGAACAGATGCGGGAACGCCGCGTGCTGGTCGGACAGCGGGTGGAAGCCGAAGATCGCCGCGCCGCCGAGGACGATGAGGGCGACCACGGCCGCGACCTTGATGAGGGAGAACCAGTACTCGGTCTCGCCGAAGACCCGGGCGGAGATCGCGTTGACGGTGAACACCACGGCGGCGCAGACGACACACCACACCCAGACGCTGACGGAGGGGAACCAGCGCTGCATCAGCAGCCCGCAGGCGGTGAACTCGGAGCCCAGGGCGACCGCCCAGGTGAGCCAGTACAGCCAGGCCGTGGTGAAGCCGGTCGCCGGATTGATCGAGCGCGAGGCGTAGATATGGAAGGCGCCGGAGACGGGGTAGGCGCAGGCGAGCTCGCCCAGGCAGGTCATGACGAGGTAGACGACGAACGCGCCGACGAGATAGGCGAGGACCGCGCCGAGCGGGCCGGCCTGGGAGATGGTGTAGCCGGAGCTGAGGAAGAGCCCGGAGCCGATGACCCCGCCCATCGCGATCATCACGAGGTGGCGGCTGGTCATGGAGCGGCGCAGTGAACTCTGGGCCGCGTCCTGGGATGCGCCTTGAGACGCGCCTTGAGATGGGCCCTGGGGCGGGTGGTCGGTCGCTCTTGCCTGGGCCGACGGGCTCTCCGCCGGCAGTGATGTAGTCATGACATGACTTCCTCGGGGTGGCGGTGACGGGGACGACACGGCGTGGCGGAGGGGTGGTGCCACCTCTTCGGCGCTCGCGGCCCGCGCGGGGTCCGCGCGCCGCGAGCCGCTCACTCGGAGCGCGGAGGACTCACGCGCGGGAAACGAGCTCCAGGGGTGCGGAGAGCTCGACGACCGGGACCTCCCAGGGGTGGGCGGCCACGATGCGCGAGAGGACGGTGGACACCTCGTCGTCCGCGACGGAGGCGTCCATATACGTGGTGAAGGTGAGGGTGGGGGACAGCGAGCGGGAGCCGACCGCGCCGAGGGTGGGGGTGGACCCGGGCGCGGCGGTGAATCCCTCGGCGCCGATCCCCACCTCGAAGACATCGGTATAGAGGCCGAAGTCTCCGACCTCCGGCGAGCCCTCCAGGACGCGGAACAGCCCGGCCAGGGACTCGTCCTCGTAGAGCGCCGCGAGATCCCCCGCCGCCACGGCGGCCAGGGTCTGCCGCGAGACGGGCCAGTACACCTTGATCGCCCGTACCGACCGGCGGCGGATCGCCGATTCGGCGCGGCACGGCCCCTGGCCGTATGCGTGGGCTGCGGACGTCACCGTCGCCGTCATGGCTGTCGCTGTCCCTTCTCGTGCGCCCCGACGGGGCGGCGGAAACCGATGGCGAGATGCTATGCGTGCATCTACCGCACGGCAAGATGCAAATAACGCACACTTTCAGAGGCGGACGGTGGCAGCGCGGGCAGTAGGGTGTCGGCGATGGCTGATCGCGCCGCATGGACGGCGCACGGCGCGGCGTGGCGACACGGCTGAGGGGTCATGGAATCGAGCGTGGGCAAGGGCCTGGACGTGCTGATGGCGCTCGCCCGCAGAACAGCGGAAGGACACCGCCGCACCTCGGCCACCGACCTCGCACGCGAACTGGCCCGCGACCGCAGCCAGCTCTCCCGCGGCCTGGCCGCCATGCGGGAAGAGGAGTTCGTCGCCAGGGGGCACCTCCCAGCGGTAGCTGGGGGAGGCTCACCCCGGGCGCTCGCCCTGCACTGGCGGCTCTACGCCGACACCCAGGAACTCACCGCGCACCGCCTGCGCACCGACGGACAGACCGCGCTGGAGGGCATGGTCGGCGAGACCGGCGAGAGCTGCTACCTGGGCGTCCTGGCCGGCGACGCGACCGTGACGATCGCCGAACGCGTCCCGCAGGGCAGCAGGCAGGTCGGCTCCTGGATCGGCCGCCCCTACCCCGCCTATTGCAGCGACTGCGGGCAGGCGCTGCTCAGCGACGCCGACGACGAGGAAGTCACCGCCGTCTTCGCCCGCACCGACTTCGTACGCCACGGGCCCAACACACCCACCGGCGTCGACGACTTCCTCCGGCGGCTCGCCGCCACCCGCGAGCGGGGCTACTCGATCGTCGACGAGGAAGCCGAGCCCGGCCTGTACTCGGTCGCCGCCCCGGTCCGCGACTTCCGCGGCGAAGTGGTGGCCGCGCTCCAGGTCGTGGGCCCGCGCGTCCGACTCGCCCCGCGCACGGAGGAGTTGGCGGCCTCCGCGCTGCGCTGGGCCGGCCGGCTGGAGGCTGCCCTGCGAGGGGTGTGACGCCCAACCGGACCCACCCGGGCCTCCGTTGGCCACCGTTCTGTAGCTTCACCGCGTGACCGACACCCCCGACACCCCCGACGCCCCCTACCTCACCGCCGTCCGCGAGTCGTACGACACCGTCGCCGACGCGTACGTCTCACGCGTCAAGACACCCGCCGAGCTGGACCCCTTGTCACGCGCGACGCTGACCGCGTTCGCCGAACTCGTCCGGGCCACCGGCCGGGGCCCGGTCGCCGACCTGGGCTGCGGCCCCGGCCGGGTGACGGCGCACCTGGCCGAACTGGGGGTGTCCGCGTTCGGCGTCGACCTCTCGCCGGAGATGATCAGGCACGCCCAAGAGGCCTATCCCGACCTGCGGTTCACCGTGGGCTCGATGACCGCCCTGAAGATCGGGAACGCCGAACTCGGCGGCATCCTGGCCTTCTACTCCACCCACCACACACCGCCGGAGTGGCTGCCGACCGTGTTCTCCGAGTTCCACCGCACCCTCGCGCCCGGCGGCCATCTGATGATGGCCGGCTACGTCGGAAACGACGAGCGCCTCCGCCCGACGCGGGCCTACGGGAACCGCCCGGTGTCGTACGAGTCCTACCTGCTGCCGGCGGACCGGATCGCCGATCTGCTGGGCCGGGCCGGGCTGGTCGTCACCACGCGCGTCATACAGGAGCCGGACGAGGGGATGACGCGGCGGATCGCCACGTTCCTGGCCCGCAAACCGGAATGACGGCGGACCCGGCCCGCCGGAACGGGGGTGCCGGAACGGGCGCCGATGACACGGCTGCAAGCGAATGCTTGCAATAGTTAGCACTCATGCGGCAGCATGGAGGCATGGCATCACTGAACGTCGGCACCCTCGGTGAGTTCCTGCGGGAACAGAGACGCAGCGCGCAGCTCTCGCTGCGCCAGCTCGCCGAGGCCGCCGGGGTGTCCAATCCGTATCTGAGCCAGATCGAGCGCGGGCTGCGCAAGCCGAGCGCGGAGATCCTCCAGCAGCTCGCGAAGGCGCTGCGGATATCCGCGGAGACCCTCTATGTGCAGGCCGGGATTCTCGACGAGCGGGACCGGGACGACACGGAGACGCGCAGTGTGATACTCGCCGATCCGTCGATCAACGAGCGGCAGAAGCAGGTGCTGCTCCAGATCTACGAGTCCTTCCGCAAGGAGAACGCACCGGACCCCGCCGCGGGCGACACCCCCGCCGGAACCCCCGCCGGAACCGCCACAGGCAGCGCCGACGACGACGCCGAACCCTCGAAATGATCCGGGAGGACCATCAGCATGGCCATCACCGACGATGTGCGTAAGACGCTCACCGACCCGACCCCCCTGTACTTCGTGGCGGGCACGGCCGACCTCGCCGCCCAGAAGCTCAAGGAGGTCCCGTCGCTGGTCGAGAAGATCGTCGCCGAGGCCCCCGAGCGCTTCGCCGCCGTACGGAACACCGACCCGAAGGCCGTTCAGGACCGGGTCACCCAGCAGGCGAAGGACGCCCAGGAGAAGGTCACCGAGCTGCTGGGCACGCTCGACACCGACCTGAAGAAGCTCCGCGACACGGCACAGGACCTGGCGCTCCAGGGCGTGGGCCGCGCGGCCGAGCTGGCCGTCAAGGCGCGGGAGCGGTACGACGAGGTGGCCGAGCACGGCCAGGAGGTCGTCAAGACCTGGCGCGGCGAGGCGGCCGACGAGATGGTGGAGATGGCCGACGCCATCGAGCCCAAGGAGCGGCCGGTCCCGGTCGCGGGCGAGCCGTCCAAGGACGCCACGAAGACCGCGGTCAAGCCGGCCCCCGCCGCCACCCCGGCCACCCCCGCCCCCGCTGCCGCCGCCAAGAAGAGCCCGGCCCGCAAGCCGGCCCCGGCGCCCGCCCCCGGCGCCAAGAAGACCCCGCCGAAGGCCCAGGCCTGAGGGCGGCGAGGGCTGAGGGACGGATGTCCGCCGGAGCCGGACCCCAGGGCCGGGCACACGCTGCGTGCCCGGCCCTGCCAGCGGGTACGGTGGCCGGTGGAACGCTTCCCATACATATCTTCTAGGCGGTGGACGGCGTGCTGGTACAGGGATTCAACAATTTGTTGTACTGGGTCTCCTGGGGGTTGCTCCTGTTCAGCCTCTTCGCCTTCATCGACGCGGCGATCCGCCGCGAGGACGCCTACCGTGCCGCGGACAAGCAGACCAAGCCCTTCTGGCTGATCATCCTCGGGATCGCGGCCGCGGTGAACTTCTTCATGGGGATTCTCGACTTCCTGCC
This sequence comes from Streptomyces sp. NPDC028305, assembly GCF_055569495.1. Classification (NCBI taxonomy): domain Bacteria; kingdom Bacillati; phylum Actinomycetota; class Actinomycetes; order Kitasatosporales; family Streptomycetaceae; genus Streptomyces; species Streptomyces sp. NPDC028305. Next base: position 24,576 of record NZ_JBVHTN010000010.1, on the reverse strand, counting down.
GATCATCGGGCTCATCGCGACCATCGTGTACTTCGTCGATGTGCGGCCCGCGCTGCGGCAGGTCTCCGGCGGCGGCCGCAACTGGCGGCGCGGCCGCGGCTCCAGCTCCGACGGTCCGTACGGGCCCTTCAACGGCCGCTAGGCGCAGCGATCACGAGCGGGGCCCTGTGGCCGTGACCGTCAGCCGCAGGGCCGCCGGCCTCAGGTCCGCCGGCCGCGCGACCGTCAGCCGCGGTCCAGGAGCAGCACGGCCAGGTCGTCCGTCAGCTCCCCGCCGTTGAGCGTCCGCACCTCGGTGACGGTGTTGTCCAGCAGCTCCTCGCCGCGCAGCCCCGATGCCAGCCCGCGGGTCACGATCTCGACCATCCCGTCCTGGCCCAGCCGCTGCACGCCCTTCCCGATGCGCCCCTCGATAAGCCCGTCGGTGTACATCATCAGGCTCCAGGAGCCGCCGAGCTGGATCTCCCGGCGCGGCCAGCGGGCGCCCGGCAGCAGGCCGAGCGCCGGGCCGTTGTCGTCGGAGGGCAGCAGCCGCGGCGCCCGCCCGGGGCGCACCGCCAGGGGGGCGGGGTGGCCGGCCAGGCACACCCCGGCCCGCCGCCCGTCCGGCGCGATGTCGACGGTGCACAGGGTCGCGAAGATCTCGTCGTCGGCGCGCTCGTTCTCCAGGACCTGCTGGAGGGTGCCGAGCAGTTGGTCGCCGCAGAGCCCGGCGAAGGTCAGTGCGCGCCAGGCGATGCGCAGCTCGACGCCGAGGGCCGCCTCGTCGGGGCCGTGCCCGCAGACGTCGCCGATCATCGCGTGCACGGTGCCGTCCGGGGTGCGGACGGTGTCGTAGAAGTCGCCGCCCAGCAGGGCGCGGCTGCGGCCGGGCCGGTAGCGGGCGGCGAAGCGCAGACCCGAGCCCTGGAGCAGCGGGGTGGGGAGCAGCCCGCGTTCCAGCCGGGCGTTCTCCTGGGCGCGCAGCCGGGACTCGGTCAGCTGGCGCTGGGCGAGGTCGGAGCGTTTGCGCTCGACGGCGTAGCGGATGGCGCGGCTGAGGAGCCGTCCGTCCAGCTCGTCGCGGAAGAGGAAGTCCTGGGCGCCGACCCGTACGGCCTCGGCGGCGCGTTCGCCGTCCTCCACGGCGGTCAGCACGAGGACCGCGTGGGCGGGCGCGAGCCGCAGCACCGCGCGCAGGGAGTCGAGCTCGTCCTCCGCCTTCTTGCCGGGGCCGGGCAGGGCCAGGTCCAGCAGGATGCACTGGACGTCGTCGGTGAGCAGCCGCTGGGCCTCGGTGAGGTTGCGGGCGGTGCGGATACGGACGCGGTTGCCCTCGGTGTCCAGCATTTCGGGGACAGTGAAGGAGCCGGCCGGGTCTTCCCCGATCACCAGCAAGGTGAGCCCGTTGTCGGGCGGCGCGGCGGGGCGGGCCTCGGTGGCCTCCGCCTCCAGCTGCCCGGTCGCGGGTACGGACATCGCTCGATTCCTTCCCTCCCCCCGAGAGTGCGGCACCCTGTCGAACTGACACAGCGCCGGACACCGAGAGGCGACCATAGCGCTAGGGCGGGCCCCAGCGGAATGACCTTCGGACAGCCACTTTTGTCATATGCCAAAGCAGAAAAGGGACTTGACGCGCCGGGGCGGGGCGGCGAGATGACGAACATCACGCCGACACGAGGTGAAATGACCGGATAACAGCCCGATGTGGATGCTAGTAACCGGTCCTTTCCCCCACCCGGCTCAACCCCGGCCGGCCCGACCCCCCACCGGACTCGACTCCCCGTCGGATGCGGACACATCGGGACGTACGACACCGGGCGCGACATCCGGCGGGCTCAGCCCCCGTCGGGACGTACGACGCCCAGGATCGGCATCGAGCCCGCACCCGCGACCGTGACCTGCCGCCCCGGGCGCGGCGCGTGGACGATCGCTCCGTCCCCTACATACATCCCCACATGACTCGCGTCCTTGAAGTAGATGATCAGATCCCCCGGCCGCATCCGCTCGACGCCCACCCTCGGCAGCCGCCGCCACTGCTCCTGCGAGGTGCGCGGGATGGCACGGCCGCCCGCGGCCCAGGCCTTCTGCGTCAGCCCCGAGCAGTCGTAGGTGTCGGGGCCTTCCGCGCCCCACACATAGTCCTTGCCGAGCTGGGCCGTCGCGAACTCCACCGCTCGCCGCCCCTGCGAGGTGGCCTTGCCGCCGATCTTGCGGAGTATGCCGGAGCCCAGCCAGGTCGTCTGCGCCCGGCGCTGCTGCTCGTCCTCCAGCTGCCGCAGCCGCTCCCGCTCCTTCGCCCGCAGCCGCGACTCCAGCTGCCTGGCCCGGGCGAGCTTGGCCCGGATCTCCTTGCGCGCCGCGGCCTTCTTCGCGCGGCTGGAGTCGAGCCGCTCCCACTCCCGGGAGGCCGACTTGGCATAGCCGTCGAGCGTGGCCTGCGTCTTCTCCAGCTGGTTCATCAGGCCAAGGGTCGCCTGCTGGCCCTTGCGCGCGAGCGTGACGTCGTTGAGGAAGCCCTCGGGGTCGTCACCGAGGAGCAGCTGCGCCTCTGGCGGGATTCCGCCGTTCCGGTACTGGGCCCGGGCCACCGCCCCGGCCCGCTGCCGCAGGCCCGCCATCCGCTTCTGTGCCTTCACCACGGACTGGGCGATCCTCACGATGCGTTTCTCCTGGCGGGTCTGTTTCTCGCGGGCCAGGTTGTACGCGTCGGTGGCCGCCTCGGCCTTGCGGTAGAGCGTCTCCACCCGCTGGTGCACCTGGCGCAGGCGGTCGCTCCCGGACCCCGAGCCGCCGGACCCCGAACCCCCGGATCCCGCGCCCCCGGATCCCGCGCCCGCGGGCGAGCCCGGCCTGGGCTCGCGGGGCGCGGCCTGCGCGCTTTCCGGCGCCGCCGTCAGCCCCACGGCGCACACGATCGCGGTGGCCGCGGCGACACCCGCGCCGCCTCCCCTGCTTCCCCTGCTCCCCTTGCTTCCTGTGCCTCCCTCGCCGTCCCCGCCGCCCCGCCCCACCTTCCGCTTCCTCATCACCTGCGGACCTCCACGAGCCGTCGCGTAACCCGCGCGCCAGAGCTGACTTACCGGTACGTAGGGACGGATAGTGACATGCCGTACCTCAATCCGACAGAGTCACGCGCCGTTCACCACCGCTCTCACCCCCGCTCAACCGGAACCGAGGCCTCAGCCGGGCCACCACCCTGACGGCCGAGGTTCACCCTCCGTTCACCCGTGCCCATCAGCTGCGTCACCTGATCTGCCTAATTTCAGCCCTACAGAGTGCGGGTCGCGCCCATGGCATGGCCTGTCCATCCGAGCAGACTTGTGCGCCGTCCCCACCGGCGGCTCCTGGAAGGAAAACCCGAAAGTGAAGCTTCAGCGCAACAACCGGCTTCGCGCCATCGCCGCCGGTGCCCTCGCCGTCTCCGGCGCCCTGGTCCTCACCGCGTGCGGCTCCGACAACAACAGCGGTTCCTCGGGCGGCGACGGCGGCACCAAGGCGGCCAGCAACATCAAGTGTGACGGCAAGGGTCAGCTGCTGGCCTCCGGGTCGTCCGCCCAGAAGAACGCCATGGACCTGTGGGTCAAGAACTTCGGCGCCGCCTGCAAGGACGTCAAGATCAACTACAAGGCCACCGGCTCGGGCGCGGGCATCCAGGAGTGGCTCCAGGGCAAGACCGCCTTCGCGGGCTCCGACTCGGCGCTCAAGCCCGAAGAGGTCGCGTCCTCCAAGAAGATGTGCACGGGCGGCGGCCAGGGCATCAACCTGCCCATGGTCGGCGGCCCGATCGCCGTCGGCTTCAACGTCCCCGGCGTGGACAAGCTGACCCTGGACGCCAAGACCCTCGCCGAGATCTTCGACTCGAAGATCACGAACTGGAACGACGACGCCATCAAGAAGCTCAACAAGGGCGTCAACCTGCCGAACCTCAAGATCCAGGCGTTCCACCGCTCGGACGACTCCGGCACCACGGACAACTTCACCAAGTACCTCAAGGCCGCCGCCCCCTCGGCGTGGCCGCACGAGCCGGGCAAGGCCTGGGAGGGCAAGGGCGGCCAGGCCGCGGACGGCTCCGCGGGCGTCTCCTCGCAGGTGAAGCAGGTCTCCGGTGCGATCTCCTACTTCGAGCTGTCGTACGCGACCGCCAGCAGCATCAAGACCGTGGACCTGAACACCGGCGCCGCTGCCCCGGTCCAGGCCACCGTCGACAACGCCTCCAAGGCCATCTCCGAGGCCAAGGTCAAGGGCACCGGCAAGGACCTCGCCCTCGACCTGGCATATGACACCAAGGCAGAAGGCGCGTACCCGATTACGCTGGTGACGTACGAGATCGCCTGCGACAAGGGCAACAAGTCCGACACCCTCGCCGCCACCAAGTCGTTCCTGACCTACGTCTCGAGCGAGGACGGCCAGACCTCGCTGAAGGAGCTGGGCTACGCCCCGCTGCCGGCCGAGATTGCCACGAAGGTCCGCGAGAGCGTCTCGAGCCTCTCCTGACCCGAGTGCGGCCGGCTCCAAAGCATGGGAGCCGGCCGCACCGTCCGGTGCACCGCCGCAAGGAGCCCCACCCCACGGCTCCGCAGACCGGAGAACCCATGAAAACGGACATAGAACCCACATCCCCCACAGACCCATCGGCCAAGGTCAGGACGCGCAGCACCGGCCGATTCGGTGACAAGATCTTCCTCGGACTCTCCCGGGGCTCCGGCGTGCTGCTGCTGGTGATCATGGCCGCGATCGCGGTCTTCCTCGCCGTGCGCGCCGCCTCCGCCCTCTCCGACAACCACGGGAACTTCCTCACCACCTTCGAGTGGAACACCAGTTCCCGGCCGATGGTCTTCGGCATCGCCGTCCTCGCCTACGGCACGATCGTCAGCTCGATCATCGCGATGGTGATCGCGGTACCGATCGCGGTCGGCATCGCGCTGTTCATCTCGCACTACGCGCCGCGCCGGCTGGCCACCCCGGTCGCCTACGTCGTCGACCTGCTCGCGGCGGTCCCCAGCATCGTCTACGGCCTGTGGGGCGGGCTCTTCCTCGTCCCGCACCTGACCGGCCTGTACAAGTGGCTCGACGAGTACCTGGGCTGGACCAAGATCTTCGAGTACAACGACGGCGCCGCGCGCTCCCTGTTCACCGTCGGCATCCTGCTGGCGATCATGATCATCCCGATCGTCACCAGCGTCAGCCGCGAGGTCTTCCGCCAGGTCCCGCAGATGCACGAGGAGGCCGCGCTGGCGCTCGGCGCGACGCGCTGGGAGGTCATCCGGATGTCGGTGCTCCCCTTCGGCCGCTCCGGCATCATCAGCGCCTCCATGCTGGGCCTGGGCCGCGCGCTCGGCGAGACGATGGCCGTGGCCACCGTGCTGTCCCCCAGCTACCTGATCAACGCCAGCCTGCTGGACCCGGGCGGCGGCACCTTCGCCCAGAACATCGCCAGCCACTTCAAGGAGGCCGACGGCCCCGCGCGTGACGCGCTGATCGCCTCCGGTCTGGTGCTGTTCGTCATCACTCTGCTGGTGAACGGCGCCGCGCGGCTGATCATCGCCCGCCGCAAGGAGTACTCGGGAGCCGCCGCGTGAACGACGCACACGCGGCCGCCGGGCCGCAGACGACCGCGATAGCCGCGCCTCTGCGCCGCGTGGGCGACAGTGCCCGTGGCGGAGCCGCTGATGGATCGAGCAGCTGCTGGCGCAGCGGGGTGAACGAAAGGGGCGGCGCATGAGCAACGCAGTCATCGACAAGAGCACGGTGGCCGGTGACGCCCCGCGTCCGGCCCTCAAGCAGCCCCGGCTGCCCAAGTGGACCCCGATCGGCCTGGCGGTGCTCGCCATCGCCCTGGGCTGCGGCATCGGCGTCGCCGCCGATCTGAGCAGCAGGACCCAGTGGGGTCTGATCGCCGCGCTGCTGTTCGTCGTGATCTCGTTCGGCCTGACCGCCAAGGTCGAGGGCTCCCGCCAGGCCAGGGACAAGCTGGCCACCAGCCTGATCTGGGTCTGCTTCCTGCTCGCGGTGATCCCGCTGATCTCGCTGATCTGGGAGACCGTCGACCGGGGCCGCACGGTCCTCGACGGCTACTTCCTCGGCCACTCCATGGAGGGCGTGCAGACGATCCTCCCCGGCGGCGGCGTCTACCACGCGATCATCGGCACGCTGGAGCAGGTCGGCATCGCCACCGCCATCGCGGCCCCGATCGGCCTGCTGACCGCCGTCTACCTGGTGGAATACGGGCGCGGCCGGCTCGCCAAGGCCGTGACCTTCTTCGTGGACGTCATGACCGGCATCCCCTCGATCGTCGCCGGTCTGTTCATCCTCACCTTCTGGATCATCATCCTGGACTTCGACTACTCCGGCTTCGCGGGCGCGATGGCCCTGGCCATCCTGATGATGCCGATCGTCGTCCGCTCGACGGAGGAGATGCTCAAGCTCGTCCCGAACGAGCTGCGCGAGGCCTCCCTCGCGCTGGGCGTGCCCAAGTGGCGCACCATCCTCAAGGTGGTGCTGCCCACCGCGATCGGCGGAATCATCACGGGTGTGATGCTCGCGGTCGCCCGTATCGCCGGTGAGTCGGCCCCGATCATGCTGCTGGTGTTCGGCGCCACGGGGATCAACAACAACCCCTTCGACGGCGCGCAGTCCTCGCTCCCGTACTACGTGTACGAGCAGTGGCAGCTCGGTAACGATGCCTCGTACAACCGGGCCTGGGCGGCGGCGCTCGTCCTGATCGCCTTCGTCATGATCCTCAACCTGCTCGCCCGCGGTGTCGCCCGCTGGAAGGCCCCGAAGTCCGGCCGCTGAGGCCACGCCACGAAGAAGAGAAGTGATTCACATGGCCAAGCGCATCGACGTCAGCGGCCTGACCGCCTACTACGGCAACCACAAGGCCATCGAGGACATCTCGATGACCGTCGAGCCCCGCTCGGTGACGGCCTTCATCGGCCCGTCCGGCTGCGGCAAGTCCACCTTCCTGCGCACCCTGAACCGGATGCACGAGGTCACCCCCGGCGGGCGCGTCGAGGGCAAGGTGATGCTGGATGACGAGAACCTGTACGGCGCGGGCGTCGACCCGGTCTCCGTGCGGCGTACGGTCGGCATGGTCTTCCAGCGCCCGAACCCCTTCCCGACGATGTCGATCTTCGAGAACGTCGCGGCGGGGCTGAAGCTGAACGGCTCGTACAAGAAGAGCGAGCTGGAGGGCATCGTCGAGAAGTCCCTCAAGGGCGCCAACCTGTGGAACGAGGTCAAGGACCGGCTGAACAAGCCGGGCGCGGGCCTGTCCGGCGGCCAGCAGCAGCGGCTGTGCATCGCGCGCGCCATCGCGGTGGAGCCCCAGGTGCTGCTGATGGACGAGCCGTGCTCGGCCCTGGACCCGATCTCCACGCTCGCCATCGAGGACCTGATCGGTGAGCTGAAGGAGCGCTTCACGATCGTCATCGTGACGCACAACATGCAGCAGGCGGCGCGCGTCTCCGACCGCACGGCCTTCTTCAACCTGGCCGGCGTCGGCCAGCCCGGCAAGCTCATCGAGATCGACGAGACCGAGCGGATCTTCTCCAACCCGTCCGTCCAGGCGACCGAGGACTACATCTCGGGCCGCTTCGGCTGACGCACCGCCTCCCGCGCCGGTCCGCCGGCGCGGGCAGGGATCGTCCTGTGGTGCTGCATGGCGGTGCCACCACAGGACGAAGGGCCCGCCCCCGGATCACCCGGGGGCGGGCCCGCCGCATTTACGGAGCGCTGTGCGGCTGCGGTGTACGGCCGCGCTGTGCGGCCGCGCTGTGCGGCCGTCAGCCGAAGGCCAGGTTGACGATCCAGTAGCTGAGGGCCGCGACACCGGCGGCCGCCGGCATGGTGATGAACCAGCCGAGAATGATGTTCTTCGCGACGCCCCAGCGCACCGCGTTCACCCGCTTGGTGGCGCCGACGCCCATGATCGCCGAGGTGATGACATGGGTCGTCGAGATGGGCGCCTGGAACATGAACGACGCCGTGTACATGACCGAGGCCGCCGTGGTCTCCGCGGCGAAGCCCTGCGGCGGGTCCAGCTCGATGATCCGCCGTCCCAGCGTGCGCATGATGCGCCAGCCGCCCGCGTAGGTTCCGAGCGAGAGCATCGCGGCGCAGGCGATCTTCACCCACACCGGAATCGCGTCGCTCTCGTCCTCCACACCCGCGATGACCAGGGCCATCACCACGACACCCATGGTCTTCTGGGCGTCCTGGAGACCGTGGCCGAGCGCCATGGCAGCCGCCGAGACGGTCTGGGCTATCCGGAAGCCGCGCTTGGCCTTGTGCGGGTTGGCGTCCTTGAAGATCCACAGGATGGCCACCATCACGAAGTAGCCCAGCACCAGACCGACGATCGGTGACAGGAACATCGGGATGACGACCTTCTCCACCACCCCGCTCCAGTGGACGGTGCTGGACCCGGCGAGGGCCGCTCCCACCAGGCCGCCGAACAGGGCGTGTGAGGAGGACGACGGAAGTCCGTAGTACCACGTCACCATGTTCCAGGTGATCGCGCCGATCAGTGCGGCGAACAAGATCATCATGCCTTGGCCGCCGGTGGGGGTGGCGATCAGCCCCTCGCTGACGGTCTTGGCGACCCCGCTGCCCAGGAAGGCGCCCGCGAGGTTCATCACCGCGGCCATCGCGAGCGCCGCCCGCGGGGTCAGCGCCCGGGTCGAGACGGAGGTGGCGATGGCGTTCGCCGAGTCGTGGAAGCCGTTGGTATACGTGAAGAAGAGCGCGACCGCAATGGTCACGACAAGCGCGAAGGTGTCCATGCCGAGGCTCAGGACTCCTTGACGGCGATCGTCTCGACCGTGTTGGCCACGTGCTCGAAGGCGTCAGCCGCCTCCTCCAGCACATCCACGATCTGCTTGAGCTTGAGCACCTCGATGGCGTCGTACTTGCCGTTGAACAAGTGCGCCAGCAGCTTGCGGTGGATCTGGTCCGCCTGGTTCTCGAGGCGGTTCACCTCGATCCAGTACTCCGTGAGGTTCGTCATGGTCCGCAGGTTCGGCATCGCCTCGGCAGTCAGCTCCGCGGCCCGCGCCAACACCTCGATCTGCTGCTCGACCCCCTTCGGCAGCTCGTCTATCTGATAGAGGACGACCAGGTCGACGGCCTCCTCCATGAAGTCCATGATGTCGTCGAGGGAGGACGCGAGGGAGTAGATGTCCTCGCGGTCGAACGGCGTGATGAAGGAGGAGTTCAGCTGGTGGAAGATCGCGTGAGTCGCGTCGTCCCCCGCGTGCTCCGCGGCCCGCATGCGTTCGGCGAGCTCGCTACGAGCGGAGGAGTCCGCCCCGAGCAGTTCCATCAGGAGTTTCGAGCCGGTCACGATGTTGTCCGCGGATGCGGCGAACATGTCGTAGAAGCTCGTCTCCCTGGGGGTCAGACGAAAGCGCACTGGGGATCCTCGGAATGCATCGGGGTCTGTCTCGTTGATGCTAGGTGCATCATCCGGCCACGGTAACCGGCGTTCCCCAGTGTGACCCATAGGGCAGAGTGCTTATCACAGGGACCCGGTCCAACCTGGCAGACCCGGTACCATATACCCAGCTGGGGTATATGGGGACATAGCGCTGACAACGGGAGGACGCCATGACGACCACGGGAGCCGACAGCTCCGCCACCGGCGGCGGCGAGGAGCACGGCCAGGCGTCCGGGCCCGGAGCGGCGACCGCCCTCGCCGAGCAGCACACCGGCCACGGCTACGCGAAGCAGAAGGACCAGCACCTCAAGCGGCTGCGCCGCATCGAGGGCCAGATCCGGGGCCTGCAACGCATGGTCGAGGAGGATGTGTACTGCATCGACATACTCACCCAGGTCTCCGCGAGCACCAAGGCGCTCCAGTCCTTCGCGCTCCAGCTCCTGGAGGAGCACCTGCGCCACTGCGTGGCGGCGGCCGCCGTCCAGGGCGGCGACGAGGTCGACACCAAGGTGGCCGAGGCCACCGCAGCCATCGCCCGCCTGCTGCGGACCTGAGGGCACCCGCCGCTCCCGCACCGGCGGACCACCGCCGCCGGCGCCAGGCCCTGTCTCCCCGATCTCTGTGACGGTGACATCAGCGGCTCCGCCGCGGGGGCCCGCGGCGTCAGGGGGCACCTCCCAGCGGTAGCTGGGAGGGGGCACCGCCCAGCGGTAGCTGGGGGAGCGTGCCAGGCGTCGCGGGCCCGCAGAGATCGGGGGGAGACAGGGCCTAGGGCCGGGCGTCCTCGCCCTCGGCTGGATCTGATCGGTCCGCCGCCACCTGGAGCACCTCGTCGATACGGTCCGGACTGAGCCTGTCCTCATCCGCGCTCGACGCAGCGATCATCAACTCACCGTAGAGATCGATCTCGACGAGGGCCACGGGGTCCGGGCCCGACGAGCCGCGACGCGCAACCACGTGTTTCACCTCCTCCTGCGAGCATCTGCAAGCACTTCCGAGCAGCGGCTTCCCAGCGTAGGGATCGGTACACACTCCGCGCATGGCACGGATGGACCATTTCACGGGGCTGAACGGCATGCGCTGGCTAGGTCTGGGGGGTTACGACCTTTCCTGTGTAGATATCCGATGGTTTGGGCAGCGTGACGGCGGCCGGGGCACCGAAGTCGTACAGCTCGGTGATGGAGGCCACGCCCAGCGTGCGCCGTACGCCCTGGGGGCCGGGGGCGCTCCGCTGCCCGGGGGCGCCCTGGTCGGGTCGGTAGGCGTCGCTTCCGGTTCCGGTTCCGCCTCCGTTTGTGGTTCCGCTTGTCGCGCCGGCACTGGTTCCGGTGTCGGTGCCGGTGCCCCCGTCCTGACCGCCCTGACCGCCCTGGGCGTCCTGGCCGTCCTGGGCGGGCCGGCCGACGACCTCGCTGGTCACCGTGAAGTGGTGCCGCACCTCGCGCAGCCGCCCCTGAAGGTCGAGATACGCGTCGAAGGGCACCGCGTGCTCGGCGAACCCCCGCGCGGCGGCGGCCAACGGGCCCCGCACGCCCGGCGACGCGGCCCGCGCGGCCCGCCCGATGTCCGTCGTCCCGCGGTAGTGCCGCACCACCGTGCCGTCCAGCGCCTCCTCACCCACCAGACTCACGCCCCGCGCACCGCGCAGCAGCTCGGCGGCGGCCAGCGGATCGGTCGCCCCGCCGGTGACCAGGTTCCCGTCCGGGATGCCGGCCGTGTCCACCCGCACCCACTTGTCCGGCGGGATGCCCGCGCCCCGGTTCCGCATGAACAGCGCGCCCGAGGAGAGCAGTTCGGTGATCGGCTCGTGCTCGGCGGCCCCCATCGCGTCCCTCGGCAGCACCAGCCGCAGCCGCCCCATCCGCCTGGCGTAGTCGTAGGCGCCGCTGCCCCTGATCGATACGCGGGTGCCGCCCGTAGCCGTCTCCATCGTCGTACGGACCCGCGAACTGCCCGACCGGATCAGCACATCCGCGGCGCGGTGCAGCGCGGCGGCCGCGTCGGTCTCGGCGCGCGATTCGCCGCCGGGGCGTTCGTCCGCGACCGTCTCGGAGGAACAACCGCTCACGGTCGCCATCAGCCCGGCCAGCAACCCGCCCGCCAAGGCGGCCGCCACGCGCCTCGTCGGGGCACCGCCCGTACGCCGCTGGATTTCCATCGACCGCCGACCCCCTGGCCACGCTCGTCCACGCCTTGGTACTTGTTCGTTTAACGACTCGCCCCGTCGGCCCGTCACGGCCGGGTAGCGTGGTTATGTGCTCGACTCAGGCGACCCAGGTACAGGCGCAGGCCAACACCGCACCACCACCTCGGAGAAGGGCTCCTTCTGTATCGCCCGCTGCTCCTGCGGCTGGTACGGACCCGCCCGCCGTTCGCGGGACAAGGCCCGTACGGACGCGTCCGACCACGCCGCCGAGCTCGCCGCGGAACCCGCGGCCGCGCGCACAGCCGCTCCGCCGCCGCCCCGCAGCGCGCCTTCCGGCCCCGGCATCGCCTCCGAAGCCATCGCTGATGCCGCCGCGGAAGTCACCGTCTCCCGTTCCGCATCCGCCGCCCACGGAACCGGACGCGCCGCCTCGCCCTCTGAGTAGGGGACCGGACCGGCGCGCGCCGCCCGGCCAACTGGTGGGTCAGCAGCGTCAAGTGGGACGGGAGGCCGCCATGAACCGGCGGACACTACTGGCAGCGGGCACGGCACTGGCGACCACGGGGGCCGGGGCCGCCGCGTGCGACAAGAACTCGGGACAGTCGGCGGGCGACGGCGACCCGTCCACCCGCGCCCCCTCCTCCGCCTCCGACGCCCGCTCGTCGTCCGCCTCCGCCTCCGCGTCGGCCTCCGCCGGCGGCTCCGACGGCAAGCCGCGGGCCACCGACTGGACCGCGCTGGGCAAGGGCCTTCAGGGCGACCTGATACGCCCCGGCGACGCCGACTACGCCACCGCCCGTCAGCTCTACAACACCCGCTTCGACCGGCTGCGGCCCGCCGCCGTCGCCTATGTCGCGAACACCTCGGACATCTCCGAGTGCCTGGACTTCGCCCGCCGCCACGGCACTCCGGTCGCCATCCGCAACGGGGGTCACAGCTACGCCGGTTGGTCCAGCGGCGACGGCCGTCTCGTCATCGACGTCTCCGCGCTCAAGTCGATCCGTACCTCCTCCGGCGAGGCCCGGATCGGCGCGGGCGCCAAACTCATCGACGTCTACACCACCCTGGGCGCCTCGGGCGTCACCGTGCCCGGCGGCTCCTGCCCCACCGTGGGCATCTCCGGCCTGACCCTCGGCGGCGGCCACGGCGTGGTCTCCCGGGCGTACGGGCTCACCTCCGACAACCTCACCGGCGCGACCGTCGTCACCGCCGACGGCCGGAGCCTCCAGGTGTCCAAGGACCGCGAGGCCGATCTGTTCTGGGCCCTGCGCGGCGCCGGCAACGGCAACTTCGGCGTCGTCACCGAGCTCCGCTTCCGTACCCACCGGGCCGCCGACGGCGTCACCTGCTACATGAAGTGGCCGTGGGCCAAGGCGGCGACGGTGCTGCGCGCCTGGCAGAAGTGGGGCCCGGAGCAGCCGGACGAGATCTGGTCCGCGCTCCATCTGGAGGCCTCCCCCGGACGCACCCCGACCGTCTCGGTGAGCTGCTTCTCGCTCGGCACCTACGGCGAGCTGCAGAACGCCGTCGACCGGCTCGCCGACGGCCCGGGCGGGCCCGGCCCCGCCTCGACCGTCACGCTGCGCCGCCGCGGCTATGTGGAGGCGATGCGGATGTACGCCGGGTGCGGCGACACCGGCACCGCCCAGTGCCGCCTCCCGGGCGACACCCCGGGCCGCGGCTCCTCCGGCGTACTCCAGCGCGAGACGTACGCGGCCCGCTCCGACTTCTACGCCCGTTCGCTGAGCGAGGCGGGCCTGCGCGCGATGCTCGGCCAGGTGGAGGCCTACGGACGCCGTACGGGCGGCGGGGGCGCGGTCAGCATCGCGCTCACCGCGCTCGGCGGGGCCGTCAACCGCGTCGCGCCCCTGGCCACCGCCTTCGTGCACCGCCGCTCGCGCTTCCTGGCGCAGTACACCGCCTCCTGGGCGGCCGGCGGGGCCGGGACCGCACAGCTCTCCTGGCTCGACGGGGTACACACGGCGATGCGGCGCCACGCGTCGGGGGCGGCGTACCAGAACTACACGGACGCCGCCCTCAAGGACTGGCGCACCGCGTACTACGGCTCGGCGGCGGACCGGCTGACAAAGCTGAAGAAACGTTACGACCCGGACCGGCTGTTCGACTTCCCGCACGCGCTCTGACCGCCGGGGCGCGGGGCCCGGGGCCCAGGCGGTCAGGGCCTGGCGGGTGTGAAGGCCAAAACGCGGCGTGCGCGCCGGGCGCAGGGCCCGGCGCGCACGCCGTGTGTCATGAACCGCTGTGAGCGCCGGGGCGCCGGGGGTCAGGCCGCCAGGTCCTTGCTGCGGCGCTCGCTGCCCGACGTCCGGGCCTCGGAGAACTCCGGAACGTCCTCCTCCGCGGCCTCCCCGGCCTCGGGGGCCGCCCCCGCCCGCACCAGCCAGCCCACCCGCGAGCCCGCGACCGCCGTCGTCAGCGGCGTCAGCAGCATCATCGCCAGCGGCGCCAGCAGCAGCGCGACCGCGGTACCCAGCGCGAACCCGCCGATGACGTCCGTCGGGTAGTGCACGCCCATGTAGACGCGGCAGAACCCCTCGAGCAGCGCGAGGCCGATCGCGGCCACCCCGTACGTCCGGCTGGCCATGAACACGCCCACGGCGATCGCCATGGTCAGCGTCGCGTGGTCGCTGACGAATGAGAAGTCCGTCTTGCCCGCCACCAGGACTTCCAGCCCCTGATGGTCCTTGAAGGGCCTCGGCCGCTCCACGAACTCCCGGATCGGGATGTTGGCGAGCAGCGCGAGACCGGCCGCCAGCGGCGCCCACACCAGCCCGGCGACGGCGGACGGCGCGTCCTGCGGACGCTTGCGCACGCTCCACCACGCGCCGAGCATCACCAGCGCGAGCCCGATGATGATCCCGTACTCGCCGACGAACTCCATGACGCGGTCGAACCAGTGGGGAGCGTCCTTGGCGAGTCCATTGATGTCGTAGAGCAGGCTGACATCAGGGTTCGACCCGTCCAGTGCGAGTCCAGCCATGTGCCGTGGCCCCTTATCTCTTGCCTGTCGCTACATGCGGCTGCCGGCCCCCGTTGGTCAACGCGATCGATGCCGATGTTGTCCGCTGCCGATCCACTTCCAGGAAACGCCCTTATCGAGCGGGGCGTTCCGCTCTCTACCCAACGATCACCAGGACGTTATCGAAGGGTGACCCATCGTCGCAGCTCAGGGCGGAGCCTTTACGCGGAGTTCGCCGTCGGCAACGCTTTTGCGCCATCTTTGGTCACCCGCGTCGCACCGATGTAGTCCGGCGTGTCGATGTTGTCGAACCGGATCACGGCACCAGTGTACGGGGCGTTGATCATCTTCCCGCCGCCCACATAGATCCCCACATGGTGGATGGATCTCGGGTCGTCGAGGTCGTACGCGAAGAAGACCAGGTCACCGGGGAGCAGCTCGTCCCGCTTGGGATGCGGCCCGGCGTTCCACTGATCGTTGGCGACGCGCGGCAGCTCGATCCCGACGGTCTTGTACGCCGCCTTGGTCAGCCCGGAGCAGTCGAACCGCCCGCCGTCCTCCGGCGTGCCGTTGCCGCCCCACAGATACGGCTTCCCGAGCTGCTTCTGCGCGAAGTAGATCGCCGCGGCCGACTGCTGCGAGGGCCGCACCTGCTGGACGGGCGCCGCGAAGCTCTTGGCCAGGGTGGTGATGGTCTTCACATAGTTCTGGGTCTCCCGGTACGGCGGCACGCCGGAGTACTTGATAACGGCGTACGCGCCCGCGTTGTAGGAGGCCAGCATGTTGTGCGTCGGATCGCCCGGGACGTCCTTCACATAGCCCGCGAGCGAGCAGTCGTAGGAGGCCGCCGACGGGATCGCGTCCTGCGGATCCCAGATGTCCTTGTCGCCGTCCTTGTCGCCGTCCACGCCATGGGCGGCCCAGGTGCCCGGGATGAACTGCGCTATCCCCCTGGCGTTCGCCGGGCTCTGCGCCTTCGGGTTCCAGCCACTCTCCTGGTAGAGCTGCGCGGCGAGCAGGGCCGGGTTGATGGCGGGGCACAGATTCCCCCACTTCTGGACCAGCGACTGGTACTCGGCGGGAACGGAGCCCTTGGCCAGCCCGACCGACGTACCGCCCTTACCGCCCGCGAGGTCCGCGGCGACCATGTACGTACCGACGACAAGGAGCGCGACGAACGAGAACGAGACCCCGAGACCGACACTGACGCCCAGCCAGACCTTGCGCACCCGGCCATCCTCCCCCATCGGCGCGTCATACGAACGCGTTTCCGCACGTACGGCGAAAATCCGCCGCCCACCAGCCGAAACCATACGGGCGGGCGGGGCCGTTCGCACCGCATGCCCCGGCCCTCCCCACCCTTGCGCCCCACCCCTGCCCCCGGCAGACGTCTATATGCGGCTCCGCCGCGCGGCCGACCCCGCCCCTCGACCGCCTCCCGTACGGACGCGGAGCGCGTAAAGTCCGGCGCGTCCCAGAGCTCATACCGACCCGTAAGGACCACGCGATGACGCAGCTCGACTGGCAGCGGGCCACGACCCCGGAGGACGGGGAGCAGGAGGCCTACCTGGAGGTGGCCGCGGGCCCCGATGGCCGGATCTACATGCGCGAGAGCAACGATCCGGACAACATCGTGGTGACGACCCAGGCGAAGTGGGAGGCGTTCATCAAGGGGGTCAAGGCCGGCGAGTTCGACGACTTCGCGGAGGAGTGAGGCGAAGGAGCGAGGCGGAGGAGCGGGGCGGACGAGCGAGGCGCGCACGGCGCCGGGCTCGCCGATCCCCGGACCCCGCCGGACCCCGCCGGACCTCACCGCTGATCGTTGCCCAGTGCCCAGGTGCGTGATACACACAGTGACCGGAAAGCCTCGCGTCGACGCTTTTGTACGCCGGTCAGGTCATCGTGGTCCACAACACGTACGAGATCCGCCAAGAAATGCCGCCAAGTCGACATGCGGAAGCGGGATCGTCAGCGAAGATAGAGGCTGGCATGTGCCAACCGACGTTGGCACACAACTACCCATAAGGGGCGGTGAGTTCTTATGTTTCTAGCGGCCGACAAGGGCGACATCAACACCATCATCGGCGGAATCGCCCCAGACTGGGGCCCCTTCGGCGACCTGGGCGGCGAGGCCCGCGTCATGATCGAGGTGGTGATGGCCGTGGCCCTGCTGCTCTGCTTCGGCATCGCCATCTGGGGCGCCGCCAAGCAGCGGATCGGCGCGACCGCGCTGCGCGACACCTTCAGCGCCGAACAGGGCAAGGGTCTGATCGTCGCCGGACTGACCGGTGTGTTCATCATCGGTTCACTGGGCACAGTCTTCACGATCGTGTACGGCATGGCCGTCTAGCGCACCACCCGCTCGCACAGCCGACCCCCCACGCGCGGCGCACACCCCGCCCCCAAGCCTCCGCCCCCGAGCCCCCCACTGGTCCACCTCCCCCACCCGAGGCTGCTTCCTGATGCCCGCTCCGCCCCTTGAGGTCGTGTCAGCTTGATGTCCACTCACACCGCCCCGCCCCGACGTCGGTCCGCGCCGCTACCGTCGTATAGCGGTGGCCGGAGAGCGACCATGGCTGATGCCGCGGCCGGCGCGGCGGGGACCGTGGACACGGTTGTCTCGATTGACACGTTTGAAGGGGCGTACATGCGATGAGTCTGGGCGGCGATGACGGATACGGCGGCGACTACGGCCAGGACCCGATCCGCTCGGGCGGCGCGTCCTCCGGCGGCCACCTGACGCGCACTCGCCTCCCCGAAGGCGACGACGACCCCTTCGGCCCACCCCGCCGAGGCGGCGGCCGCGTCGGCAAGCCCAGCCGGAACCTGGTCACCGTGGTGGGCGTCGTCGTCCTCCTCATCGCCGCCATCGCCTTCGCCAACCGCGGCGGCGGCGGAGACAGCTCCTCGGACAGCGGTTCCGACGACGGCTCAGGCCCCAGCACGAACAGCCGGGCCACCGCCCCGACGGGGGAGCGGCCCGTGGAGGGTAAGGACGGCGTGACGGGGATCGCGTCGGGATTCGCCAAGACGGAGCAGGGGGCGCAGAGCGCGGCGGCGAATTACGCGGTGGCGCTGGGGTCGGGCGACATGCTGAATCGGGACCGCCGCCACGAGATCGTGTCGCAGGCCTTCACTAGCGCGGCGGCAGGGCCGCTCCAGAGCAAGCTCGACAATGCCTACTCGACAGACTTCCTCAAGAAGCTCGGGCTTGACGAAAACGGCAAGGCCGCTGATGGCCTGACCTACGTTTCACGTACCGCCCCTGTCGGCACCAAGATCAGCAAGTACGCGGGGGGCACCGCGACTGTAGCGGTCTGGTGCACAGGAGTGTTCGGCACAGCGGGAGAAGGCTCGACAAACCCAGTCACCAACGACTGGTTCACCATGACTGTCAGGCTGCGCTGGGCAGGCAACGACTGGAAGGCCGAGAGCTACTCCCAACAGAACGGCCCGGCGCCTGTCAACAGCGACCGCACCGCTTCCACGGCCGATGAGATCGCCAAGGCGGTCGAGGAGTACGGAGGGTTCACCTATGCTCGCTAGCCCACACCGCCGTGCTCTCACGGTCGCCGGTGCCCTGGCAGCCGTGCAGACGGCTGCCGTGCTTCTGGCCAGCCGAGCAGCCGCCGCCCCCGACCCATCTCCAAGTCCGTCGGAGAAGGGCAACTGCGACCTCATCGTCGGTCCGAACAAAAGCAACTGCGGCCATGAGCAGACATCGCCCGATCCCTCCGACCCCACCTCCCCCCTCGACCCCGCCGCCTCCCTCGCCCGCGGCTGCGCCAACGCCGCCTCCTGGCTCGTCGGCAAGCTCTCCGACCTCGTCAAGGAGACGGCCACCGTCGACTTCACCAACGAGGCCTTCCTCCGCCAGTACGCCGTCGTCTTCGCCGCCTCCACCGTCCTCACCCTCATCCTCTGGCTGCTCGCCGTCGCCAAGCGCGCCATCCGCGGGGTGCCGCTCGGCGAGGCGCTGTCGGAGGCCATCGGTTTCCTGTGGCTGACGGTCCTGGCCTCCGCCTTCACACCGCTCATCCTCTATACGGTCGTCACGGCGACCGACGCCGTCACCCAGGCCATCGCCTCCGGCACCGGCGCGGACAACGACGCCTTCTTCGGTTCGTTCGCCCAGGCCCTGAAGAAGGACGAGGACATCGGCGGCGGGCCGATCATGCTCATCGTCGTGTCGCTGGTGACCATCCTCGCCGCCGGCGTGCTCTGCCTGGAGCTGGTCATCCGCGCCGCCCTGCTGTACGTCGGCGCGCTGCTGGGCACCGCCGTCTACTCGGGCCTGGTCGACAAGAACATGTGGGGGCATGTGCGCCGCTGGGCCGGGATCATGATCGCCGTGATCCTGGTCAAGCCGGTGGTCGTGATCGTGCTCGCGCTGGCCGGAGCGCTGTCCACGTCCGACAAGGGGCCCGACGCCTTCTCGGCCGTCGTCTCCGGCCTCGCGATCATCATCCTCGCCATCTTCGCGAGCGCGATGATCTACCGCTTCGTCCCCGGCTTCGGCGATGAGATCGTCAAGGCCCGCAGCGCCAGCGCGGACCCGGCCTCCCGCCAGGCCGCCGCCATCATCAGCTCCCCGGCCGCCCTCGTGAAGCAGGGCATCAACACCCACAGCGCCCGCGGAGGCGGCGACGGCGGGGGCGGCGGCGCCGCGGCCCGCCCTGGTCAGACGAAGCCCGCCAACCCGGTCTCCGGCGGCGTCGCCGCGCACAGCTCCCGCGGCGGCCAGGGAGGCGGGGGCGGCGCCGCACGCCCCAGCAGCGGCGGGGGCGGAGGCGGCGGGGCCGCGTCCGCGGCCCGCGCCCAGAACCGCGGTTCCAGCAACAACCCCGGAGGTGACCGGCGGTGACGATCGAGGCCCAGTCTCCCATCGCGCCTCGCCGCACATATCTGATCGGACGCGCCCGCCCCAGCGCGATCGTCGGCAAGAACCGCGAGACCGGCGAAATCGCGTTGATCATCGGGGGCGCGTTCATCGGGATGATGTGCGGGCTGCTGGTCCCGGTGCTGATGCTGCGCATCACCACCCTGGTGGGCTTCCCCACCCTCGCGCTGGCCGCCGTGTACATCCCGTACAACGGCCGCACCTTCTACAAGTGGTTCGAGATCAACCGCTCCTACAAGCGCATTGCGCGCAGCGGCGCCGCCTACCGCTCCGCCGCCGCCGAGGCCGGCACCCGTATCGACGGCCGCGAGGTCGAGGTCGGCCCGCCGCCCGGCATCGGCCGGATCAACTGGCTGGCGGCGCCCTTCGGCCCCGACGAGATCGCGGTGCTCCTGCACGCCGACCGCCGCACCGTCACCGCCGCCATCGAGATCGAGGGCCCGGGCGTCGGGCTGCGGGACAGCGAGGACCAGGAGGCGCTGGTCGACCGGTTCGGCACCCTGCTCAAGCATGTCGCCAACGGCGACGGCTTTGTGACCCGCCTGCAGATGCTGGCCCGCACCCTCCCCGCCGACCCCGACGCGCACGCCAAGGACGTGGAGCGGCGCGGCGACGGAGACGCCCCCAACTGGCTCAAGGACTCCTACGACCAGCTTCAGTCGATGGTCTCCACCTCCTCCGAGCAGCACCGCGCCTATCTGGTCGCCTGCATGCACTACACCCGCGAGCTGGCGGCCGAGGCCCAGGCCATCGCCCGCGCCACCCGCCACAACGGCGGCGGCCGAAAGCTCGACAAGGACGCGGGCCTGGCCGTGGTCATGGCGCGCGAGCTGACCGACATCTGCGCCCGGCTCGCCGAGGCCGACATCCGGGTGCGGCAGCCGCTCGGCCAGGGCCGGCTGGCCTCGCTCATCCACTCCATGTACGACCCGGACCACCCCATCGACCACATCCAGGCCATGACCCAGCGGAACGCCTGGCCGGCCGAGCTGGACGCGATGGAGCCCACCTTCCTCCAGGCCAAGACCCGCGAGTCGAGCACCCGCGAGCCCTGGTGCCACTCCACCGCCTGGGTCAAGGAGTGGCCGATGACCCCGGTCGGGGTCAACTTCCTCGCCCCGCTGCTGGTCCACACCCCCGATGTGATCCGTACGGTCGCGGTCTGCATGGACCTGGAGCCGACCGAGATCGCGATCGAGCGGATGCTGACGGAGAAGACGAACGACGAGGCCGAGGCCAGCCGCGCCGCCAAGATGAACCGCACCGTCGACCCGCGCGACATCGCCGCACACGGCCGGCTCGACCAGCGCGGCGAGGACCTGGCGAGCGGCGCCGCGGGCGTCAATCTCGTCGGCTACATCACCGTCTCCTCCCGCTCCCCCGAAGCCCTCGCCCGCGACAAGCGGACCATCCGGGCCTCGGCGGGCAAGAGCTATCTGAAGCTCGAGTGGTGCGACCGCGAGCACCACCGTGCCTTTGTGAACACACTGCCGTTCGCGACCGGCATCCGGCGATAGAGCGATAGCGCGATAGAGACGACTGGGACGATAGGGGCTCCGCCGTGGCCGATCCGATTGGCGCCATCACCGAGACGTTCACCAGCTTCCTGTTCGGGAAGGTGGAGACGACCCGGCTGCCGGTCCGCACGTCCACGGGGCAGGCGCAGGCCGTCTATCTGCCCACCGCCGCACCGGGCCTGGGCGACTCGGGCGTGATCATCGGGCGCGAGGTGTACTCCGGCAAGGGGTACATCTACGACCCGTTCCAGCTGTACGGACAGCAGCTGCCCGCCCCGCACTGGCTGGTGCTCGGCGAGTCCGGAAACGGCAAGTCGGCCCTGGAGAAGACCTACGTCCTGCGGCAGCTGCGGTTCCGTGACCGCCAGGTCGTGGTCCTCGACGCCCAGGGCGAGGACGGCGTCGGCGAGTGGAACCTGATCGCCCAGGAGCTGGGCATCACCCCCATCCGGCTCGACCCGATGGCCGCCCTGGACGGCGGCATCCGCCTCAACCCCCTGGACCCCTCGATCACCACGACGGGGCAGCTCGCCCTGCTCCGTACGATCATCGAGGTCGCGATGGGCCACGGGCTCGACGAGCGCTCCGGCTTCGCCCTCAAGGTCGCCCACGCCTACGTCAACCAGACCATCGTCGACCGCCAGCCGGTGCTGACCGACATCGTCGAGCAGCTGCGCCACCCCGAGGCGGAGTCGGCGGAGGCGATGAACGTCGACATAGACGACGTACGGGCGTGGGGCCTCGATGTCGCCCTGGTGCTCGACCGGCTCGTCGACGGCGACCTGCGCGGCATGTTCGACGGCCCGACGACGGCGGGCATCGACCTCAGCGCCCCCCTGATCGTCTTCGACCTCTCCCACATCGACCGGAACTCGATCGCCATGCCGATCCTCATGGCGATCGTCGGGGTGTGGCTGGAGCACACCTGGATCCGGCCGGACCGTAAGAAGCGCATCTTCCTGGTCGAAGAGGCCTGGCACATCATCAACTCGCCCTTCGTCGCGCAGCTCTTCCAACGGCTGCTGAAGTTCGGGCGCCGGCTCGGCCTGTCCTTCGTCGCCGTCGTCCACCACCTCTCCGACGTGGTCGACGGCGCGGCGGCGCGGGAGGCCGCGGCGATACTCAAGATGGCGTCGACCCGGACCATCTACGCCCAGAAAGCCGACGAGGCCCGGGCCACCGGCCGGGTGCTCGGCCTGCCCCGCTGGGCGGTCGAGATCATCCCGACCCTCTCGCCCGGCATCGCGGTCTGGGACGTCAACGGCAATGTCCAGGTCGTCAAACACCTGATCACCGAGGCCGAGCGGCCGCTCGTCTACACCGACCGGGCCATGACGGAGGACGGGCTTGCCGTCCAGCTCGCGGCCGACGCGGACGCGGAGGCCGAGGAGCGGGCGGCCACGGCCGTGGAGCGGCAGCTCGCCCAGGAGGCCGCCGAGGCGGACGCGTACGGCGGGCCCTCGTACGGGTCGACGGTGGCCTGACGTGACGACGGGGCGGGTCCACGGAGGGCAGGGCGGCCACGGCGGTGCGGGAGAGCCGGGCAGACCCCCGGCCTCACAGGGCGGCATCCCGGACGGGCTGCTGATCGGCGCCATGGTCTTCGTACTGGGGCTGACGGGGCTGGTGTGGACCGCGACCGGGCTGGCCGGGCTCTTCGCCCACGGCGCCTGGCCGGACAGCGTGCGCTTCCTCCGCACGCCGCAGGCGATGCGCTCCCTGGCCGAGCAGCCCCACAATCTCGCCGCGGCCTGGCCCGACACGCCGAAGGAACAGCTGTCGGGATACGGGCTGTTCTGGGGCCTGTTCATCAGCGAGCTGATGGTGCTGATCGTGCTGACGATCTTCGTCATCGGCACCGCCACGCGCTATCGCGCGGTGCGCGCCAGGCGCCGCGCGGAGCGGCAGGAAGCAGCGGCGGCGAAGCGGGGCACCGGGCGGCGGGGCAGCGCCGACTCTGACGGTCCTGAGGGCAGGCGTGAGGCCGACGGAGGACACGAGTACGTCCCCGGGAACGGCCCGGGACGCGCAGCCGCCGGACCGGGAGGGCCGGGAGGATCGGGGCCGAGGCCGGGGTCCGGGCAGGAGGCCGGGGCCCTCGGGGCGGCGGCGGCCGCGCCGGGCGCACGGCCCGATGGCAACCTCCAGGGGTATCGCGCCGATTCGGCGACCGGCCTGGCGCCCGGCGGTCCCGGATCCGTCGGACAGCAGGCCGGACAGCAGGCCGGCTGGGCGACGAACGGTAAGGAGCCGCGCCCGGCCGCGCCGGTCGCCGGACAGCCCGGGGTCGGACACCCCAGCGCACCCACAGCCCCGTACGGGCCCTGGAACGGCCACGCCGGCAACGGTGACGCGGGCACCGCGGCGCCCCACCACCACATCGCCGAGACGCCCGCCTCATCAGGCACGGCGGCACTCCAGCCGGTGCCCACTCCACGCGGCGGCCCGGGGCTTCCCGGGGCCGAGCCGACGCACTCCCGCGTCCTCTACGGCACACAGCGCGGCGACGCCGCGTCCGAGGCCGTCCTGGAGGCCGACGGCCCGGTCCTGGTCGTCACCAGCGACCCCGCGTTGTGGGCGACGACCAAGGACGCGCGCGCGAAGTTCGGCCCCGCCCATGTCTTCGACCCGTCCCACCTTCTCGACACCCCGGCCCGGCTGCGCTGGAACCCCGCGGCGGGCTGTGAGTCCCGCGATGCCGCGGCCGCCCGCGCCACCGCGCTCCTCGCCCCCGTACGCCCGCTCCACGCCGCGGACAGGCCCATGGCGGAGGCAGCGGAGACCATGCTCCGCTGCTGGCTGCACGCGTCCGCCGTGGACGGCCGCCCGTTCCGCCATGTGCACCGCTGGGCGCAGGGCAACTCGGCGCATGAGCCGGTGCGGATCCTGCGGACGCACGCGAAGGCCGTCGGGGGCTCCGCGGGTGAGCTGGAGGCCATGCTCACCGCACACCCGGAACGCCGCGACATGGCCCAGGAGCTGACGGCCCGTGCGCTGGCGGCGCTGTCCTCGATCCACATCAGGGACGCCTGCAACCCCGGCCGGTCCGACTCCCTCGCTTTGGAGTCATTCATCGGCGAAGGGGGAACGCTGTATGTGATGGGCGAGTCCATCGAGGACCCACGGACCCATCCGGGTGCGATGCCCCTGTTGACCGCACTCGCCTCACACGTGGTCGAGCACGGCCGGCGCATGGCCGAACGGTCATCCTCCGGTCGGCTCGACCCACCACTCACCCTCGTCCTGGACGATGTCGCGGCCGTGGCACCCCTGCCCCAACTGCCGGACCTGCTGACCCAGGGCGCGTCGCAGGGCCTGCCCACGCTGGCGCTGATGCGCTCCCAGGAGCAGGCCCGCGCACGGTGGCCCCACCGCACCCTGGTGGGCTGAACCACAACGCGGACGACTGCTGGGGGATGTTCCGAGCGTGGCATGTCAGTCCCAGCCCAGCTCAGGATGATCTGCGAAGAAACCAAAAAAGCCTCGGTCCCGAGTATCTTCCGATACTCGGGACCGAGGCTAAAAATTGTTCGGCGGCGTCCTACTCTCCCACAGGGTCCCCCCTGCAGTACCATCGGCGCTGAAAGGCTTAGCTTCCGGGTTCGGAATGTAACC
>NZ_JBVHTN010000009.1:0-514182 GCF_055569495.1 Streptomyces sp. NPDC028305 | reverse complement strand
AGCACGGGATCTGGCCCGGTGTATGGCACAGCCCACCGCCTCGAAGCACAAACACCGTTCACCCGCCATACAAACCCCCAACACCTCCCGCACCGAGGCATGGCAGGAACTGGCGCAGGACGGCTGGCTCGACCTGCCCGACCCCCGGACAGCGCCGTTGCAGGTGCGGCTGCTGGATGACGCGGCGCTGAACCAGGCCCCGGGCCGCAGCGCCCGCCGACGCGCCGCCCACTGGGCCCTCAAGCCCGCCCCGCTCATCGTTGCCGCAGCGGCAAACCCCGCAGACCGCCTGACCGCCCTGGTCCTAGCCGTCCACACCACCGCGACCGGCCCCGCAGCCGACATGGCCGTCATTGCCCGTCTGTGCGGGCACTCCCCCCAGCAGACCGAAGTGCTGCTCGACCGGCTGGTCGCCGACCGCACCCTGGCGGCCTGGCACCATCAGCGCGACACCGACGAGGTGCACTGGCAGCCAGCTGTCCTGCACCGGCCCGCCTCCGGCTCCGGACTCGTCTGCGCACTGACGCCGCCAGGCTCGGCCCGCCTGCCCTGTGCCGTTCGGAAACTCGTCATTCCTGGTCAGGCGGCGTATCTGTACTCGTTGATCACGCCGCCGAGTATTCGGGTGCGTAGAATCCGGTGAGTGGACGGGCCGACCATGGGCGTCGGGTGCTCCTGGGCGAGGGGAGGGAGCTGTCCGCGAGCCTGGTGGGGGCGATGACCGTTGTAATGCTGGGCATAGGCATCGAGGACCTGCCGAGCGTGCGTCTCGTTCCAGATCAAGAGGTGGTCGAGGGCCTCGCGGCGCAGGGTGCCGATGACACGTTCGCAGTGCGCGTTCATCCGTGGGGACCGTGGCGCGGTCCTCATGACCTGGATGTCGTCGGCTTTGAAGACCGCGTCGAAGGACTCGGTGTACTTCGCGTCCCGGTCGCGGAGCAGGAAACGCAGCGAGTCCACCCGAACACCCAACTCGACGGCGAGGTTTCTTGCCTGCTGCACCGTCCAGGGTGCGGTGGGATGGGCGGTCACTCCCGCGATGTGCAGTCGGCGTGTGCCGTGTTCGAGGAACACCAGCGCGTACACCCGGCGCAGATCGACCAGGTCGATGTGGACGAAGTCGCAGGCGATGATGGACTCGGCTTGCGCGGTCAGGAAATGGCGCCATGTCGGATGGCTGCGGCGTGGGGCTGGATCGATGCCCGCCGCGGTGAGGATCTCCCAGATCGTCGTCGACCCGATCGGGTATCCGAGCCGGACCAGCTCGCCCTGAATTCGTCGACAGCCCCAACGTGGATTCTCCCTTGCGAGCCGCAGCACCAGAGCCTTCACGGCACCCGCCGTCGAAGGTCTCCCGGGCCTGCGTCGGCGCTTGCTGTAGTCCCACTTCCTGGCGATCAGCCTGCGGTGCCATGCCAACAGCGTCGCCGGCGTCACCGGGAACACCTGCGCCCACCGGCGCCGGGGGATCAGCGAGGACAGCGCTGCGGACCACAGCCGGTCCGCATGCTCGTAGCGCACCGGCCTCGTGAGCTGCCTGCGCAGCGCCGCGTTCTCGTGCCGCAGCACGAGCAATTCCGCGTTCTTGGCTGTGTCCCGGCGCAGCAGCACCGCCGGGACCGTGAGCAGCTTCCGAGTCACCTGGTATACGAGCGACACGATCACCCGAACAGGGTTCCAGCAGACTGTGATGCACGCCAGACCACCCGCGAGCAGGGGCGATGAGTTTCCGAACAGCACACCCACAGGCCGGGTTGGAGCGGGAAGGCTTCACAGTCACCAAGCCGCCGCGGACGTTCATCAGGCGCATCGGTGACGTCCGGCCAGCACAAACAAGAAATGGCCCTGCTCCTCATAGGCCACTACTCCTGCTGTGTGCCATTGGCCAGGCCGTGGCTGGTGCACCGCGCCAGCGCTCATGGTCGGATACGCGCGCCGCGCTGGCCCCGCTTCTGGAGAAATACGGGGATGTCCAAACGGAGCAAAGGCTGCCCTGTACCCGTTCAATGCGCTCGTCAATGATGCGCTGTGGGTTATCTCGCCGAGCGACGCTTCGGGGCTGGTACCGACAAGCGAAGGGCGCCGTCACACACTGGAATCACTGAATCGCACAAATCCGATGGCCGGATTGCCTCAGGCTGACGACCAGTTGTTGCAATCCCAGCCCGAAGAAGCTGCCGAAGCCGCAGCCGGGCTGCTTCTTCGGTACTTCTACCCGCTGCCAGCTGAACTCTTGGATGATCTCGGACTCCGTGAACTACTCACGGGCAGATGGGCCGATGCACTTACGCCGGGAGAGTGAATCAGCGCGCCCCGCCGCCTCGGACAGCGCCGCAGTCGTACAAGCCGACCGACGATGGACGCCATGACCAACCGGGCGATCTCCGGGCCATGAGCACACCGCAGCCGCCCGGCTGGGCGCACTGCGGGCACGGCGCTGACCCCGCGACCGACCCGGTTGGCTGCCTATGAAGCCCAACCGTGATCGACAAGTGCGGCCCGTGGCGTAGCCGCACGCTAAGAGTAGCTAATGAAGAGGAGGTCAGTTCATGTCGAAGCGAACGATTGGCTCTCTCGAAATCCACACTTTCCCCCTGTCTCCAAAGGACTTTAATCCTCTCTCCGCGCCGCAAGAGGAACTTGCGCATCACGGGTTTCCGAGGCGGCCAGATATCGTAGAGATGCCGGATGCGGCAGCCAAATGGGTCTCGGCGCTTCGCCGCTACCCGCGGCTTGAGCACATCACACCGGAGTTTACGCTCATGAAAGATCGCCCCGGGCCCAACGTGAACATCCAGCCGAACGTGCCCATCCAAAAGGGAACGGAGGGACACGTTGACTCCACCTCAGACGTTTGGTCAGGCTCGGTGCTGTATGTTAGTAAAGAGGATCGGTTCATTTGGATCGGGGGCGCTTGGACAGTTCCGCATGCATACCAGAGCCCGAGCTCACCGGGCACCCAATACTCCTCGGTATGGCTTGGAATCGACGGCGTCCGCGAATCGAGAGACGTCATGCAGGCCGGCACAGAGACTGACTCCGACGGCACCTGCTACGCATGGTTCGAGTGGTTCCCTGCCAACACTATCCAGATCAACAACTTTCCAGTCAGCCCAGGCGATGTGGTCCACTTGCTCCTCTGCGCTACCAAACCCACGACAGCTTCTGTGTTCATTATAAATCTTACCTCGATGACCTACACTAGCTTCTCTTCCTCCGCGCCGCCCGGTACCTTTCTAGTCGGCAATTCTGCCGAGGCAATCGTGGAGCGCAGTACGGTGGGTGGGGTGACCAGCCAACTGCCCCGGTACGGCGAGGTCTTCTTCGATGACGTTATTGCCGGGACAGTCAATGGGCTCACATATCCCATCGGCTTGGGCACCCCGGTGCTGATGCTGGCTGACGACCTTAAGACGGTAATTTCGACTCCCATCTTCGAAGGGGATACGGACGCGCTCAAGGTGTCTTACACGGGACCCTAACCTGTGCCGTTCAGAAACCCGTCGCGGCAGGTCAGGCCGTGTACCTGTACTCGTTGATCAGGCCGCCAAGGACACGAGTGCGGACTAGCCATCGCCTGGTGCCCAGGTCGGTCAACGGCGCGGTCCGGTCGTCGGCGAGGGGAGGTAGTCGCCCTCGGGGCTGATGCGGGCGATGCCCGTTGTAGTGCCCGGCATAGGTCTCGAGAACGCGTCGAGCGTGGGCCTCATTCCAGATCAGCACGTGGTCGAGGGCCTCACGCCGTAACGTCCCAATGACTCTCTCGCCAGTGTGCGTTCATCCGCGGGGTCCGTGGTGCGGTCTTCACGGTTTCGACGTCCTCGGCCGCGAAGACCGCGTCGAAGGACGCGCTGTATGTGCCGTCCCGGTCGCGGATCAAGACGCGCAGCGACTCGAAACGCACGCCCATTTCGACGACAAGGTTGCGAGCCTGCTGAACCGTCCACCGCGCGGTCGGGTGTGCGATCACCCCAGCGACGTGCAGGCGACGCGTGCCGTGCTCAAGGAAGACCAGCGCGTAGACCCGGCGCAGGTCCACCAAGTCGATATGGAGGAAGTCGCAGGCGGTGATGGAATCGGCCTGTGCTGTGAGGAACTCACGCCACGCCGGCCCGCCGCGGCGGGGAGCCGGGCCGATGCCGGACGCCGTCAGGATCTCCCAGACCGTCGAGGCGCCGACCTTGTACCCCAACCGCGTGAGCCCGCCCTGGATCCTGCGGCAGCCCCAGCGCGGATTCTCCCGAGCCAACCGCACCACCAGATCCCTTACCACATTCGCGGTAGGCGGCCGCCCAGGACTGCTCCGGCACTTGCTGTAGTCCCATCTGCGTGCAACAAGCCTTCGGTGCCATGCGAGCAGGGTCCCCGGAGTCACCGGGAAAACCGCGTCCAGCGCCACCGGGGTATCAGCGAGGACAGAACCGCGAACCAGAGCCGGTCCGCCTGCTCGAACCGCACCCGGCCCGCAAGCTGCCCGCGCCGCACCGCATTCTCATGACGGAGCACCAGCAGTTCAGCATCCTGGGCCGCCTGCCGACGCAGCAGCACCACCGGGACCGACAACAGCTTCCGCGTCACCTGACACCAGCGAGACGATCACCCCGGCGTGTTCCCAACATCCCCGGTCTCGCCAGCCCCCTATGAGCAGCAGCGACGCATTTCTGAACGGCACAGGCCAGCCACTCAACCCCTACTCCCTGGTTTGACAAACCACCAGTAACGAGTACAGGTACACCACCGACTGCCCGCTACCCGCCCCTACCGCAGAATCGTGAGGCGGGGAGAGAGGTTGGGTGGTCAGTCGTTCAGCAAGTCTCGGGCTACCTCGACGTCAGTGATCAAGATGTTGATCCATCCACCCCGTGCCGCGCCGCGGATAGCGGCGACCTTGTCCATGCCGCCTGCCACTCCGATGCGGCGTTCCACCGCATGCAACCGTTCAGGCTCGATGCCGATGAGACGGTCGTTGAAGGGCGCGTCCACGGGATTGCCGTCGGCATCGAAGTACCGGGCGCAGACGTCGCCCACCGCGCCGAGCTTCTCGAGCTGCTGCTGGTCTTGGGCGGTGATGGCATTGCCCGAGCGGCGCAGCAGCGGTGAGGGGGCGAGGCTGCCGATGCCCAGGAGAGCCAGTGTGAGGCGGGACCACGCCTGCATGACCTCGGCCATCGCCGGCTCCCGTGACAGCAGGTCCCGCAACTCACTGCTGCCTACTAGGGCGGCGGACGGAGCGAACACCGGCCGAGCGCCAGTGAGTTCCGCCAGACGACTGGTCAGGCGGGTGGCGTGCAGCTGTACTTCCGGGCTGCCGGAACCGCCGACGATCTGGACGACCTCGTGTGCCACGGACGACGTCTTGGCGCGCATGACCTTGACCGACTCCAACAGGGTCGCGCTCCAGGAGGAAACGCCGATGACGTCCCCTCCCTTGAGCGTCGCATCGAGGTATGTAGCGGTTGCCGCAGCGAGCGCGGGAATGACATCGATCCCCGCGCCTTCCACCTCGACCACCACGGCGTCTCGCAGGCCGAACCGCTCCACGAGCGCGTCTTCGAGTTCGGCATGCACGCCCTCTGGGGGAACCACCACGGTGCGTACGACACCGCGGTCGACAGCTTCCTTCAACAGGCGGGAGATGCGCGGTTGGGACATGTTGAGATGCGCCGCGATCTCCGGCTGGCGTACTCCGCGCTCGTGGTACATGCGGGCTACTTTCACCAGCATCCGCATGTGGTCGGAGCTGGGAGTGGACGACGCTGCCGCCACCATGCCTCCATCCTCGTTCCTCCTGGCGGCCAGGCTGATTGCCGGGCTGCGTGTCTACGCCGCGCAACACCCTATCGCCGAGGGTTTGTGCGTGCTGCTGACAAGTGGCACGCACAGTCCCGTGCCTCAGCGCTTGGCGAAGACGCCGTACTCGTCGGCGTTCTTCTTGGTGATCAGCTCGCAGTCGATGGCCTGCTTCTCGGGCTGTCCGGTCTTACCCGTCTTGACGAACTTGTCCGCCTGCTCTACGGCACGCTCGGCACCCAGGGCGGCGGGCTGGAGCGCGGTCGCTCGCATGGTGCCGGCCTTGATCTGGGTGATGGCGTCCGGGCTGCCGTCGAAGCCGACCACGGTGACACCGGTTCGCTTGGCGGACTTCAGTGCGGCCACCGCGCCCAGGGCCATGGTGTCGTTTCCGGCGATGATCCCGCGGATCTTCGGGTGCCGCTGCAGGATGGTCTCCATCTTGGTGAAGGCTTCTTGCTGGTCCCAATTGGCCGTCTGCTTGGCCACCTGCTTCAAATCCGGGTACTGCGAGATGACGTCGGCGAAACCCTTGGAACGCACGTCGGCGTTGGTATCGGATTCCTTGCCGGTGAGCTCCACGTACTGGCCCTTGCCGTCCATCGCTGTGACGAACTCCTGCGCAGCGATCTGCGCTCCCTGGGCATTGTTCGACACGATCTGGGCCTTCGCGATGCCGGTCTGGTTGATCTCCCGGTCGATCAGGAAGACGGGGATGCCGGCCTTGGTGGCCTTACGGACGGGGCCGATCGAAGCGTCGGCTCCGGCGTTGTCCAGGATGATCGCGGCGGCCTTGCGGGAGATGGCGGCGTCTATCAGTTCGCTCTGCTTGTTGGGGTCGTCGTCGTGCGAGGCGACCGAGGTCTTGTAGCCGAGGTTCTCGGCCTTCTTCTTGGCGGCGTCCCCTTCCGCCTTGAAGAACGGGTTGTCCGGGGAGGGCGTGATGATGGCGACCAGGTTGCTCTTTGAACCGCTCTTGCTGGACTTCGAGCCGTCCGTCGAGTCGTCGGAACTCCCGCACGCGGTCAGTAGGAGCAGTCCTGCTGTGATGGCTGCGGTGGTGGTGACGAGTTGGTGGCGGGTGCGGTGGAACATTCTGGTCTCCTCACAACGGCGTGCGGATATGCAAACGGACAACGAGTCAGGGATAGGCTGAAGAGGTGCTGCGTGCCGACTGTGTCAGTGGGCCGTCGTCTTGCTGGAGCCGACTGGATGCTCGGCGTCGGGCTCTGACGGTTCGGCGTCAGGTTTGACGGCGACCGCGGACGCGTCCGCGCGGCGGCGCTGGAAGCGCTGTTGGCTCTGGTCGAGGATGACCGCGACGATGATGACGGCCCCCTTGATGAGCATCTGCCAGAACGTAGAGATGCCGAGGATGACGAGGCCGTCGGCGAGGAAGCCGATGACGAACGCCCCGACAAGGGTTCCGCGTACGGTGCCTCGGCCGCCGGACAGCGCGGCCCCGCCGATGACGACTGCGGCGATGGCGTTGAGTTCGAAGGTCTCGCCCGCCTGCGGTGCGGCGGAGGTGAGTTCGGAGGCGATGATGAGGCCGGACACCGCGGCGCAGGCGCCGGAGATCACATAGACGATGAGTTTGACGCGCTTGACGGGAACACCGCTGAGCTCGGTAGCGCGCTCGTTGCCGCCGGTGGCGTAGAGCCAGCGGCCGAAGGGGGTCGAGCGCAGCAGTACGGCGACGACCACTGCCAGCACAATCATGATCCAGATTGCGACGGGGAGTCCCAGCGGGCGGCCCTGGCCCAGCCAGTCGAAGCCGGTGTTATGGGTGCTGGGGTTGCCTGCAAGATCCGGGTAGGTGGCACCATCAGAGATCAGCAGAGCGGTGGCCCGGGCCACGTAGAGCATGCCGAGGGTGGCAATGAAGGGCGCCACGTTCAGACGGGTGATCAGGATGCCGTTGACGGTGCCGACCAGTGCGCCCACCGCAGTGCACAACACGATGACGGCCCAGACCTGTGGGTAGGCCACAACGTCCAGCAGGCTCAGGTGCAGCCCTTGGAGGAGTTCTCCGGCGATCACCCCGGACAGGCCGACGGTTGATCCGACGGAGAGGTCGATGCCGCCCTTGAGGATGACCAGGAGCATGCCGAGCGCGAGGATCGCGTTGATGGCGACGTGCTTGGTCATCGTGATGACGTTGTCGACGGTGAGGAAGGAGTCGGACAACAGGCTGAAGATGACGATCAGGACTCCGAGGGCTATGAAAGCGCGGAGTTCGAAGATCGAGTCGACGGTCTTGAGGCGCCGGGCCCGCGCCGCAGCTGCACGGCGCTGCTGGAGCACCACTTCGTGGTCCTTGGTCGGGGTGTCACTCATCATGTGCCTTCTCGGTGGTGTCGGCGCCGTCGGCCAGGCTCATCAGGCGGTCCCGGGTGATGTCACCGGCCTTGAGGTCGGCGACCAGCCGTCCACGGACCAGGACCAGGAGGCGATCGGGTATGTGCAGTGCCTCTTCGGCCTCGGATGTGGTGAAGAGCACAGCAAGGCCGCGCTCGGCCTGCTGGGCCATCAGCTTGAAGACGTCGGCTTTTGCGCCGACGTCCACGCCCCGGGACGGCTCGTCGAGGAGCAGGACTCGGGGGCCGGTCATCAGTGCTTTTCCGATGACGACCTTCTGCTGGTTGCCTCCGCTGAGGGACCCGACGGGCGCGCGGGGACCGGCGGTCTTGACCGTAACGTCAGCGATCATCGCGGTGACGGCATCGTCCTCGGCGCGGCGATTGAGCAGCAGCTTGCGGACGAATCGGGTGACCGAGGCCAGTGACAGGTTCTGGCCGACGGACATGGTCTGGACGAGGCCGTCGCGCTGGCGGTCCTCGGGGACGAGGGCCAGTCCGGCGCGGATGCGCTCGCGGACGCTCGCAGGGAGAGGGTCGCCGTGCAGGCGGATCTCCCCGGAGGCGGCGGGGAGCCGCCCGGCCAGGCATTCCAGGAGTTCGGTGCGGCCGCTGCCCATGAGGCCGTAGATGCCTACGGTCTCACCGGCGTGAACGGTGAGGGTCAGGGCGTTCACAGCCAGCCGTCCGGGGACGGCGGGGTCAGCGACGGAGAGTTCGGTGAGCTCCAGGGCGGCAGGTCCCAGGGCGGGATTGCGTTCGGGGAAGAGGTCGTCCTGGTTGCGGCCGACCATCTTGCGCACGATCCACCCCAGGTCGACATCGTCGGCCCGTGCGGTGGCCACCATCGTGCCGTCGCGCAGAACAGCGACGTCATCAGCGATGGAGAGAGCTTCCTCCAGGTGGTGCGAGATGTACACGATCGCTACACCCTCGGCCTTGAGCTCGCGGATCACGTGGAAGAGGATCTCCACCTCCGGAGCGCTGAGCGCGGAGGTTGGCTCATCCATGATCAGGACACGCGCGTTCTGGAGCAGAGCGCGGGCGATTTCCACCAACTGCTGTTGTCCCAGTCGCAGTTCGCCTACCAAGGTCTCCGGGCTCAGTTGCTTGTCGAGCCTGCCCAGCACCCCCTGTGCCCGTTCGCGCTGGACGCTTCGGTGGATCAGGGTGCCGCCGTGGCGGGTGTGTTCACGGCCGAGAAAGAGGTTGTCCTGGATGCTCAGATTGGGACACAGGCTGAGCTCTTGATGGATGATGGAGATGCCCTGGTCGGAAGCCTCACGGGCACTTGCGAACTCCACTGCTGTGCCGTCGAGTTCGATGTGCCCGGTACTGGGCGACTCGACGGCGCTGAGGATCTTCATCAGGGTCGACTTGCCAGCGCCGTTCTCGCCGAACAGCACGGTGGTGCGGCCCGCCGAGATGTCCAGGGAGACGCCTTTGAGTGCCTGGGTGCCGCCGTACACCTTGGTGATCTCCGCAGCGCGCAGGACGGGTGGGGCCGGTGCCTGGGTCTCGGCGGTCATGATGCCGCCTCGATGGAGACGGGGGTGATGGTCAGCACGTCGGCGGTCAGCGGGGTCACGGCTCCGACGACTGTGATCTTCTTGCCGCGAACCGCCGCTGCGTCGAAGGACTTCAGAACCTTCGCTTTCATCCGGGTATTCAGGGCGGTCGCGGCATCGGCGTACTCGACCTGATTGGTGAACTGGCCGAAGCTGACCAGGCCGGACGCATCTCGCAACGATGTGCCGTTGATGGCCGGGCCGATCTGCACGGACAGGCGCGCCTTGTCCAGACCGGGCACCGTCACCTGCATCAGACCGCTCTTCACGGCACCCGCGGTTCCAGTGAGTGTCACGGCGTAGGTGTAGGGGCCCGTGCCCGCGCGGTGCCCGTACTGTTTGCCGGCTGCTTCCGGGTCTGCGTCGATGGCCCGGTGGAGCTTGACGACGTCGACGGCGTTCTTCTTGATCGCCGGCACGATCTTCGGCTCGAACGTTGCGGCCGCGTACTTCGCGGGGTCGAATTTTGGTTTGCTGCCGGCCCTGGGCTCGCTGTCGGAGCGGTAAGTCGTCGTGGCTGCGATGGCAATAAGCAGGAGCGTGAGTGCGATGAGGGAACCGCGGCCCAAGGTAAACAGGCCCGGGCGAACCACCGTGCTCCTTTCCTCCTGCGTCACATCAGTTGTCGTCATGGTGTCCTTCGCTTTCCACGTGTCCCGAGGTGGCGAGCGGCTGTGAGGCGCTGATGCCAGTGCCCCACCGCACTGCGGCGCTCTGCGTCGTTCCAGGTAGGCATGAATGTCTGCAGGCCGCTGTCAGCGCGCTCTTCCAGGTCAGCGGCCGTCCACAGGCCGAGCCCGAGTCCTGCCAGATGCGCGGCGCCAACGGCGGACAGCTCGTGATATCGGGTGCGCGCCACGGTGACACCATTGACATCGGCTTGAAGTTGCATCAGTGTGTCGCTTCGGCTCAGACCGCCATCGGCGACGACCTGCCGCAGACCGGGCAGGGCTGCCAGGGCGTCGCCGACCTGGAAAGCGACCGATTCCAGGCAGGCGCGTGCCAGTTGGGCTCGCCCGGTTCCCAGGCTGAATCCGGCCAGGAGGGGGACGGCTTGGGCGTCCCACCAGGGTGCCCCGATGCCACCGAAGGCCGGCACCAATGTCACGTCGCCTGCATCAGTGTCGGCCGCGAGCCGGATGAGTTGTTCTGTCTCAGTACCGAGCAAGTCCGCCAGCCAGGTCAAGGTGCGTCCGGTGGAGCGGATGTTGGCCTCATGTGCATAGGAGGGTTGACCGGTGGACCAGGCGATGGTGCTGCACACGCCGTCGGCTTGTTCGGGCGAGTCGGCGATCGTCATGACGGAGGAGCCGGTGCCGTAGGTAGTCTTCACGGTGCCCGGCCGCCAGCCGGCGTGGGCGAACAGGGCGGCGTGCGAGTCACCCATGACGGCCAGCACCGGGGTGCCGTCGGTCAGTGGCGCGAGCCCTCGCAGCGCCCCGAAAGGGCCGGTGGAGGGGACGATCCGGCTCAACGCTGCCCGGGGGATGTCGAACCAGCCGAGCAGGTCGTCGTCCCAGTCGCCGGTGGCAAGACTGAGCAGTTGGGTCCGTGAGGCGTTGCCGATCTCTGTGACCAGCTCTCCGGTGAGCGCGTGCAGCAGATAGGCGTCCACAGTGCCCAGGTGGAGCGTACCGGCCGCGCTGCGTGCACGGGCGGGGTCATGGCTGTCGAGCAGGGCCGCCATCTTCAGAGCGGAGAACATCGGATCGAGCGGGAGCCCCGTCCGGCGACGGATCTCCTCGCTGACGCCTGCGGCGGTGAGCCGGGCCGCACGTTCCCCTCCCCGCTGGTCCTGCCAACTGACCAGCGGGGCGACTGGCTTGGCGGTCGCGGAGTCCCACAGCACGACCGATTCACGCTGGGTGCTCAGGGCGATCCCAGCCACGCTGCGCGGGTCGACGTCCCGCATGCAGTGGGCAACGGCGGTGCGCACACTGTCCAGGAGCGCTGTCGCGTCCTGTTCCACCAGACCGGGACCTGGGTGGGACTGCGGCAGGGCCGCTTGGCCGCGGGAGACGATGTCGCCCGCGGCATCCAGGAGCAGGGTCTTGGTGGAGCTGGTGCCCTGGTCGATGGCGAGAACGTGCGGCTTCATCACACCCGTCCCAGAACCTCACGGGCGGTGCCGGCGATACCGTCGGCGGTCAGACCGAAGTGGTCGAGCAAAAACGCCGCGCTGCCGGTCGGGGCGAAGGCGGGCACGCCCACCATGCGTACCGCGACCGGGTGGCTTTCTGCCACGACCTTGGCCACGGCCGCCCCCAGACCGCCGGAGAGCAGCCCCTCTTCCGCGGTGACGATGGCCCCGGTCTCACGCGCGGCAGCCACAACAGCGTCCACGTCGAGCGGCTCCACGAAGGTCATGTTGAGGACGCGAGCGGAGATGCCGTCCTTGCCGAGAAGGTCTGCTGCCTCCAGCGCGCGCGAGACCATCGTGCCCACCGCGATCAGGGTGACATCCGTGCCCTGGGTGAGGCGCACGGCTCGGCCGGCTTCGAAAGCCGCGTCGTCGGGGGTGATTGCCGGCACCTTGAACCGGGGCACGCGGATGTAGGTCGGCCGGCCCGATGCGGCCGCCCAGCGCACAGCGCTGCGGGTCTGCGCCGGGTCTGCGGGCACGATGATCTCCAGGCCCGGGATGGCGCGCATCCAGGAAAGATCCTCGATGGAATGGTGTGTGGGGCCCAGCTCGCCGTAGGCCATACCGGGGCTCTGGCCGCACAGGACGACGTGCCGGTGGGTGTAAGCGATATCGGCCTTGATCTGCTCCAGGGCGCGGCCGGTGAGGAAGGGCGCGGCAGCAGACGCGAACGGGATGAACCCGGCGTTGGCGAGGCCGGCTGAGACGCCTACCAGGTCTTGTTCGGCGATGCCCACGTTGACCAGGCGGGTGGGGAACTCCTCGCGAAACTTGACGAGGTTACTGGAGCCCACCGAGTCGTTGCACACGGCCACGATCCGCTCGTCGGTGCGCGCCAGCGCGGCGAGCTCGTCGGCGAAGTCGACCCTGCAGTCGAACGTGGGGGCGGGGGCAGGGGCGGCCACGGTGCTCATCGGTTCAGCTCCTCGAGCGCACGACGTACCTGGTCGTCGGTGGGCACCTTGTGATGCCATTCGACGCGGTCTTCCATGAACGACACACCCTTGCCCTTGGTGGTGTTGGCGATCACGGCGACGGGGCGCCCTGTGGTGGAGGGCGCGTACGCCTCCTTGATCGCCTGGTGGTCGTGGCCGTCGATGACGCGGACTTCCCATCCGAAGCTCGCCCACTTCGCGTCCAGCGGCTCGAGGGACTTGGTGTCCTCGGTGCGGGCGCCTTGCTGCAGCCGGTTTCGGTCCACCACGGCGGTCAGGTTGGCCAGTCCGTAGTGGGCGGCCGTCATCGCGGCTTCCCAGTTGCTGCCTTCCTGGAGTTCGCCGTCGCCGAGCACCACGATCGTCCGCCAGGTCTCACCGCGCAGCGTCGCGCCGAGCGCGCAGCCGGTGGCGACGGGGAAGCCATGGCCGAGCGGGCCGGTGTTGGTCTCCACGCCGGGAACCTTCAGTCGGGCGGGGTGGCCGTTGAGCGGCGACAGCGGGCCCATGAACTCGTTCAGCCGGGTTCGGGGGAAGAATCCGCAGGAGGCCAGCGTGGAGTACAGAGCTGCGGCGCAGTGCCCCTTGCTGAGAACGAATCGGTCGCGTCGAGGGTTGTCTGGTTCGGTGGGGTGCATATGCAGCGTGCCCCACATGGCGGTCACCAGCAGATCGGTAACGGAGAGGTCACCGCCCACATGTCCCATACCGGCGGCCTGGATGGTGGTGAGGATGTCGCGCCGTACGGATGTCGAGATCTCGGCGAGTTCGGCCGCCGCCTCGGCGGGTGCCGCGGTGCGCAGTCGTGCGCTGCGCTGGTGGTAGGCGCGGGCAGCGCTCTCGTCGACCTGCAGCGGCGCGGCGGTGTCCGGGGTAGCGGTCACGCGGACTCACTTTCTGCGAGGGCGCGAAAGAGCGCGCGCTTCGCCAGGCGCTGCGCCTTGAGGGCGTCCTGCGCCGCTTGCGCTGTGGCAAGTTCCTCTCGATCGAGGTAGGCGAGGGCCTGATGGAAGGCGCGCATCGTGCGGATGCCGGTGCGGGCGGCCTCGACCGGGTCCTCGCGGAAGGGAAACTGGTCGAGCTGCCAGACCCCTTGCCAGCCGGCGTCGTGCAGGGCGAAGAAGAACTCGAAGGTCTCCAGCAGGTGGACGGAGCCGACGACCATGTCGTCGTCCCAGCCGCGAAAGTTGTCGTTGACGTCGATCGCGAACAGCTTGTCGCGGGCGATCGCCAGCCGGGCGGCTTCGGCCGGCGTTTCACCGCCGTACAGGGAGTGTCCGAAGTCCAGCAGGACTCCTACGTTGTCCACCCCCATGTCCTGGATCGCGAGCAGGGTGCGGGCGGCGGAGGAGAAGACCATCCGGTTCCGCGGCTCGCGCGGCTTGTACTCGATCGCGAACTTCAGGTCGGGGTGGCCCTGGGCGAGTTCACGCAGCGCGTCGACCGACTTCGACCACAGGTCGCTGTAGTCGGCCTGGAAGGGGTAGTCGTAGCCGTCCTGTCCGGGCCAGATCTTGATGTAGTCCACGCCCAGTTCACGGCCGACCTCGGCCGAGGCGGCGACCAGATCGATGGCCTGGCGGCGAACGGCGGGATCGGGGTTGGTGAAGCCGCCCTTGGCGAACTTGCCGGTATAGAACTCCGGCGTCACGGCGATGGCCCTGAGGTTCTGCTCGGCCAGGGCCGCACGTACCTCGGTGGTGCTGATGTCGCCCGGCGGGAAGGGCCAGTTCAGGTCGAGAACAGACAGGTCACCGACCGCGCCGGCCAGCTTGATTGCGTCCAGGATGGTGCGCGGTTCGCCGTACCCGTCCGTGGCATACCGGTCGACGTAGGTCGCGAAGTGCCAGACTCCGGCGCCATAGACCGGCTCCTCCCGACCCGACTCCCGAATTTCTATGCGTTGTTGAGTCGACATGCGGGACAAGTTACGAACGCGAGTCCAGCGCGTCAACCCCTCTACCGCAAGGACGACTACAGAGTTTCTGCCGGCCCTTCCTGCCACCCGCAAGCCTCTTGAGCGACTTGCGTCCGACCCGTTGACAGGGTCGCGCGCCCCTCCCAGAATTCTGGCCTGTCAACTCAAGCATGAATAGACATGCGTAACGCGTCGTCAGACAACCACCCACGCCCGACCGGGCCGGAGGAGGCAACAGGGCGCAATCCAACGGAATGCCCCAGCGAGCGGACCACCCCGGCCAACACCGCGAACTGCGGTGCACCATGGGCCGTGCGCGCCCTGAGCACGCACATCAAGTAAGAGCACACAGCGTCAGGCCAACGCGGCACCACGCGGTAAGCGTCGTGTATGCGACAGCCACGCCACCGGCCAGGCGGCGCCGCTGGATGCGTCCACGCAATCAGCTCGAATCCAGGAAGACACGGGCGCTGCGGCAAGTTGGCTGCCACACAAATCTCAACACCGCCAAACTCACCGTTGCCACCCACACAGCCACCGAGGCGATCACCGGCCTCAAAGAACGCGAACGATGACGCCTCAACAACAGCGTCCGTTACGCCTCGCCAGGGGCGGTCCCCTCTGCGCCACCGCCCGAGGCAAGGCGGCGCCGGCGACCCTCCATCGACACCTCACCCAGCAGACACGCCGGCAGGCGCCGCACGACATCCGCCGAGAGGTCCTGCACCTCCCGCCGGAATCCACCGGACCCGCGGCGCCCGCACCTCCAACAAGGGAGACACATGTACGCACGTGCCTCAAGCCCCCGCCGACGTCGAAGGCTTGCCATGGCGACCTTGGTCGCCCTCACCGCTGCCGTCCTGCCGGCCGCAGCGCAGGCAGCACCCAACGTTTCCGCCAGCACGCTCTCCACGACAACGGGTTCGGGTCATCAGCAAAAGCCTCGTGTCATCCTGACGACAGATGGCGAGGTCGACGACATGGACTCGTTCATCCGCTACCTCTACTACGCCAACGAATTCGACACCGCCGGCATCGTCCTGACCAGCTCCCGCTTCCACTGGGCAGGCGACGGCGACACGGTGAAGCCGTACCGCTGGACCGGAACGAAGTGGGTCAACGACTACATCGACCGATACGCCAAGATCTACCCCAACCTCCGCAAGCACGCGGCCGGCTACCCCTCCCCCGACCACCTGCGTTCGCTGTACAAGATCGGCAACATCGCGAACGTCAGCGATACGGCCGCCCCCACCGCAGGATCCGATCTGATCAAGAAGGCCATCCTCGACAACAAGCCTGGGCCGCTGTACGTGCAGGCCTGGGGCGGACTCAATACCGTCGCCCGAGCGCTCAAGTCGATCGAGGCAGAGTACTCGGGTACCAAGAAGTGGGACGCCATCCAGCGCAAGGTCAACAGCAAGCTGGTGCTCTACAACATCCTCGAGCAAGACGCCACGCTGAAGGACTACATCAAGCCCAGCTGGCCGGGCGTGAAAGTCATCGACAACCAGTCCCAGTTCTGGAGCTTCGCCTACGCCTGGAAGCCAACCGTCCCGCAGCCCTTCCAGTACACCCTTCGCTCCTCCTATATGGAGGACAACTTCCTCAACGGCCACGGCCCGCTGCTGAAACAGTACCGCACCTACCGAGACGGCAACCCGACTCCCGGGGACGATGAGAACCTGCGCTGGCGGCCGGAGGCCAGCGAGGAGAACGAAAACGCCGGCTACGACGTCCACGACTTCATCTCCGAAGGGGACTCCCCCGCGTTCCTGCACCTACTGGAATTCAACGGGCTGCGGTCGTCGGAAGACCCGACGTTCGGCGGCTGGGGCGGTCGCTTCACACCGAACGCCTCAGGCTGGGGGGACACCTCTGACGCCAACCCCTACACGGGAAACCAGACGGACCGCAGCTACCCCCAGACCCGCTGGGTCGAGGACATCCAGAACGACTTCGCGGCTCGGGCCGACTGGGGTCGCGCCTCCTCTTATGCCGATGCGAATCACGCCCCCAAAGCTTCTGTGAAGCAGGGCACGAACCTCAAGGCCAAGCCGGGGTCCAAGGTCGCCCTGCGGGGCATCGCCAGTGACCCCGACGGGGACCGTGTGTCGTACAAGTGGTGGCAGTACACCGACGCCGACACCTATCCCGGCGAGGTGCCCCTGAACCACACCGACCGGCCCAACGTCGCCTTCACCGTGCCCGCGGATGCGACGCCGGGGTCCACCATCCATCTCATCCTCGAGGT
Organism: Streptomyces sp. NPDC028305; assembly: GCF_055569495.1. Lineage (NCBI taxonomy): Bacteria > Bacillati > Actinomycetota > Actinomycetes > Kitasatosporales > Streptomycetaceae > Streptomyces > Streptomyces sp. NPDC028305. Next base: position 497,214 of record NZ_JBVHTN010000009.1, on the reverse strand, counting down.
CAGGGACGACGGCAGTCCTGCTCTCAAGCACTACCAACGCGTCGTCGTAACCGTTACCGGCTAGATGTATTGACCCGGAGCGTTGTCTACGCGGCTGATGGGTGGCCGGCCGCCGAGTGTGGTGTGGCATCGGTGGTGGTTGTAGGCGCGGAGGAAGCCTGTCAGGGCGGCGGTGCGCTCGTCGTTGCTGGTGTAGGGCCGTAGGTAGGCCCACTCGTCGAGCAGGGTGCGGGGTAGGGCCGGCCGAGCGGCGAGGTCCCTGCTGGGCAGGGCCTTTTCCGCTCGGCCTCCCTCCGAACCGGACGGGCCCGATTTCCGAGCATCCGGCTCTCCAGTGACTACTGTATGATCGTCGTGTCCGGCTTCCCGGTGTGGACGCGCTCGTGTCAGGCGCCGCAGACCACGAGGGCCTTGCGCCGACGCTCGGCCATGGCTTTTCACCCAGTCGGGGGATGGCCCGGCCACTCGGCTGAGGTCGTTGAGTGACCGGATGTGGTGAACCTCCGCCTCACCAGTCCGCTCGCAGATCTCGCCCGCCCGCAGGGTGAGACGGACGCCGCCGCTCTGTACAGGAATCGACGGGCGTGCTGCATCGGTGCCCCGAGTGCCCGCCCGATCAAGCTGAACGACTGCCCCTCGCGCCAGCGTCTCCAGATCTCATCCTGCTGAACTGGCGAAAACCCGTAGTCACGCACCCGTGCCTCCACGATCACATGATCATCCGAAGGTGGTGCGTTGATCACTTGAGAGTGCCATCGAATGACGACAGGCGTGGCGAGCGTCCAATGAATTTGGACTTTTCAGAACCTGACGACACAGCGGATCCAATGAGGTCCGATGGCGATTGGATGCCTGTGGCTTCAAGGAGACGGCAGCCGGACTGATCGCCCTATAACGCGGTGGGCCAAGCTCTTGGCCTGTTACACGGAATCTCAGTCGTCACGCACAGTGGTGTCACCACACAAGTTGAGCCAGAGCCTTTCAGGGGGACACCCGCGCTGTTCTGCCAGCGGCAGAACAGCAGCCCGACCGGGCTTGACGATCACTACAGTCCAGTCTCATGACGACGATTACGACGCGTACGGTCGAGTACCCGGCCGACGGTTTGACGATGATCGGGCACCTCGCGCTCCCGGCCAGTGTCGACCGCCGACCCGCGGTGCTGCTCGGACCAGAGGGCATGGGGCTCAGCGACGTCGAGCGCCGCCGGGCCGATGCTCTCGCCGAGCTGGGATATGTAGCGCTGGCCTTCGACCTTCATGGCGGGCGCTATTTGGGTGACCCCGAGGAGATGCTGGCCCGTTGCCTGCCGCTGCTCGCTGATCCCGAGCGGATGCGGGGCATCGGCCATGCGGCGCTCGACGTGTTGCGCACCGAACCGCGGACCGACCCCGACCGGATCGCCGCCGTCGGTTACGGCACCGGGGGCGCCATCGGGCTGGAACTCGGGCGTGATGGCGTCAGCCTGCGCGCGATCGGGACAGTCAACGCACTGACCACGGGCCGACCGGGCGAGGCGGCGCGCATCCGCTGCCCGGTGTGGGCCGGGGTCGGGTCGGAAGACCCGATCATGCCGCCCGCGCAACGGAACGCGTTCACCGCTGAGATGCAGGCCGCGGGCGTCGACTGGCGCCTCGCGGTCTACGGCGGCGCCTTGCACGCCTTCCACCACCCGCCGGTCGACCACCCCGCAGTCCCCGGCGTCGGCTACCACCCACGGCACGCGCAGCGCGCCTGGCGCGACGTCGTCGACCTGCTCGCCGAGTGCTTGCCCGTGACGGAGGATCTGGGGCATGACCCAGGTAAGCATGCTGGCTTCGGGCACTGACAGTCCACTCCCCTCAAGTCCGCACAGCAGAAACGCATTCGGGCGGTTACTCGATCGCGGAGACGTATGCACAACTACCTTAGTAAATACCGGATTTACTGCGGCAGAGCCCCTACCGTGATCACCGCGACCTGCGGCGGACCAATCCGGCCGCCGGGGCGAGGTGTACGCATTTACTGCGGCAGTACTGGAAGGGCGGGACGGCGTGACGATCGAACCGGTGACCGAACTCGGGAGCGGGGGCGCACTTCGGTTGCCGCACGCTCGGGTCGTGCCCCTGTCCGCCCCGCCGTCGTCGTACACCGCGGCGGTCGAGCGGTACCTCACCAGCGCGGGCATCGCGAAGTCCTCCGCCCGGATCTACCGGATCTCGTTGACGACCTGGGGGTGGATGCTCGCCGGGGCACCGGCGCCAACCGGACCCGCTCGCCGAGGCGCGAAACCGCCCGTCTTCCCCGTCACTGCGATCGACGACCCCGCGCTGCCGGAGGTGCTCGCCGAGCTGGCGGCGGCGCGGGCGGACGAGATGGACGCCGAAACCGTCAACCGGGAGCTGTCCATCGCGCGCAAGGCGATCGGCTGGTGGCAGCGCCAGGGCTGGATCGAGTGCGATCCGACGATCGGCATCGAGCGGCGGCCGGCACCGCCCGACCGCACCAAGGCTCTCGCGGAGAACCAGATCACCGCCCTGTGGCGCCTCGACGTCGCACTGCGGGAGAAGACGCAGTGGAAGATGCTCTATGAGTCCGCCGCACGGGGCGACGAGGTGCTGTGCCTCAACGTGGAAGACCTTTGCCCGCAGGACAAGCGCGGCAGGATCACCGCCAAGGGCGGCGCGACCGAGTGGATTCACTGGCAGTCCGGCACCGCCCAGCTCCTGCCCCGCCTCTTCGCCCGCCGCACCCGCGGCCCGCTGTTCCTCACCGACCGCAAGGCCCCGGCCGGAACACCGACGCTCGACGTGTGCCCGGAGACCGGCCGGGCCCGGCTCTCCTACCGCCGCGCTGAGGAGATCTTCGAGGAGAACACCCGGCTGCTGGCCAACCCCCTCGCCTCACCCGACGACATCGAGGGCCTGGACGGCTGGACGCTTCACCGGCTACGTCACAGTGCCCTCACGCACGACGCGGAAGACGGCACCTCCACCCCGATGCTGCTGGCCCGCTCCCGCCACGCCTCCGTCCGCTCCCTGGAGCGATACGCACGGCCCGGCGTCGACTCGGTCGCTCGGCACGTCGCCGAACGAGACCCCGCTGCACGTCGCCGCACGTAAAGCCGAGCGGATCAAGGCTTCAAGATCATCCCGTTGCCCCTTTGGCGCGCATCTCGGTCACACCCCTACGACCTGTTCCGCCGCTGGCAGCGGAACGGCACCTGGGAGCGGATCTTCACCGAACTGCAGGCCCGGGCCGACGCGAAGGACCTGATCACCTGGGACCTCAACGTCGACTCCACCATCGTCCGTGCGCACCAGCACGCTGCCGGGGCGCGAAAAAGGGGGGGATCTACAGAAGGAGCCGGCCCGGCGGCGTCGCCGCCGAGCCGGTCGACCATGGCCTCGGACGCTCGCGCGGTGACCTGACCACCAAGCTGCACCTGGCCGTCGAGCAGCGGCAAAAGCCCATGTCGATCGTCATCACCGCAGGGCGACCCGATTGACTACCGCGAGCGGCACGCGGTCGAGTGCGGTATTAACCGCCTCAAAAGACACCGGGCCGTAGCCACGCGGTATGACAAGCCAGCGGTCCGCTACGAGGCGACCGTCCTTGTCGCGGCCATCAACGAGTGGCTGTGACCAGCACATTCGATCCACGGCTAATGGGGGGGCGACTCGTCGGCGAGCTGGTTGCTGCGGTCGATCTCCGGCATGTGCGTCTCGGCCCAGACCCGCAGGGCGGAGAGCGGGATTTCGAGGGACAGGCCGAGCTCGGTGAGCCGGTAGTGGACGGCGGGCGGCACGGTGGGTTCCACGCGGCGCGCGACCAGGCCATCGCGGACCAGGCTGTGCAGGGTGACGGACAGCATCTTCTGTGAGATGCCCGGGATATGGCGCCGCAGTTCCGCGAAACGGAGCTCACCCGGAGCCTCCTCGGCCAGCACCTTGACCGCCATCGACGTCCACTTGGTGCCGATACGGTCGAGCAACTGGCGGGTCGGGCAGCGCGGATCCAGCAGGTCCCCGCGCTCACCGGGTCGCTGGTCACGTCCGCCGGGCCTCGACGTGGTCACCTGGGGCTCACCACCTGAAGGGAAAGTGCCGTCTTGGGCAGACCAGAGTAGTTCCCTAGCGTGACCTAGTCACCATCACTCACCAAGCACCTGGAGTCCCTCCATGCCCGAGCTGCGACGCGTCCTCGCCAACGGTGTCGAACTGAACGTCGCCCTCTCCGGATCGGGCCCGGCTGTCCTGCTGCTGCACGGCTTCCCGCACACCTGGGAGCTGTGGACGGACGTCATGGCCGATCTGTCCGGCCGCTACCGCGTCATCGCGCCGGACCTGCGCGGGTTCGGCGCGAGCAGCCGGGCCGCCTCCGGGTACGACGCGGGCACCCTGGCCGAGGACGCCGCGGCGCTTCTCACCACGCTCGACGTATCCTCGGCCGCGGCGGTGGGCATCGACGCGGGCACCGCGCCGGCCTTCCTCCTCGCCCTGCGCCGCCCTGGTCTCGTCCGGCGCCTGGTCGTCATGGAGTCCCTTCTGGGCAGGCTGCCTGGCGCCGAGGACTTCCTCGCCGACGGGCCGCCTTGGTGGTTCGGCTTCCACTCCGCCGCGCCCAGCCTTGCCGAGACCGTGTTGGAGGGCCACGAGGCCGCCTACGTCGACTGGTTTCTGAGCGCCGGCACGCTCGGCGACGGTGTGCGCCCCGCCCTCCGGGACGCATTCGTCCGCGCATACACCGGCCGCCAGGCGTTGAGCTGCGCGTTCTCGTACTACCGGGCCCTGCCCGAGAGCGCAGTACAGATCGAGCAGGCGGTCGCCACTGCCCGCCTGACGGTGCCAACGATGGCGCTGGGCGCCCGGCCCGTCGGTCCTGCGCTGGAACGCCAGCTCCGCCCGGTCACCGACGATCTCACCGGACACGTCATCGAAGACTGCGGCCACATCATCCCGCTGCACCGGCCGCACGCCCTGCTCACGCTGCTGCATCCGTTCCTGGCCGGTGAGGACGCGAAAGCGGCGTGACCGGGGTGGGGCTGACATTCGATACACGCCCTGGATCCGGCGGAGATCACGGGCGGAGCCAGAGTCGGATCGAAGCGACGATGACGGTGCCGTGGAAGATGTAGCCACGCTTGTCGAACCTCGTGGCCACGGCCCGGGAGTTTCGAAGGCCACGTCCACGCGCTGCGGACCTTGGGCGGGGTCCCGCGGAGCAAGGTCCGCTACGACACCATCATCGAAACCGGCACCGACTCCTACCGCCTCGCCTCCACCCGGGCACGAGCCGAGGAGTCCGCCAAGACCGGCTGACCCAGAGAGCTGCCTGCCTCGATTGCCAGCCGCCCTCGCAGGCGGCAGGCAATCCCATATTCGCGGTGCTACCGCCCAGGCACTTCCGGTCCAGGCCGCGCTCGGCCGCCGCGTTGTGTCAATGGACCTCAAGAGTCGAGCACGGCGGCGACGGCCTCAATCTCGACGAGCTGGTCCTTATAGCCGAGGACAGTGACGCCCATCAAGGTGCTGGGGACGTCGTGGTCAGCGAACGAGTCCCGGACCACCTCCCAGGCAGACACCAGGTCCTCCCGCCGGGCCGATGCGACGAGAACCCTTGTACTGATGACGTCCTGGAGTGACGCGCCGGCGGCAGCGAGAGCAGCCCGCATGTTCTCGACGGCCTTCAGCGCCTGACCCGCGTAGTCCCCGATCGCTGCCGTCGAGCCGTCGTCGTTCAGGGGACACGCCCCGGCGAGGAAGATCAGGCGGGAGTCGGCGGGCGCCGTAGCTGCGTAAGCGTACTCGGCGACGTCGGACAGGGAGGCGGAGCGGATCAGAGTGATGGCACGAGCCACGGTCGTCGGGTCCTTTCCCATCGAGTGTTGAGCGTGGACATCCTGCCAACGGCCCGTTGGCACCCGCCTCCCTTTTCCTCGCCGCGCCCACGGCAACGCCGTCATTTCTGGTCGACACTCGTGGACCCGGTGATCATCAACTGACTCCGGAACCCGTCGAGAAACGCTGTTCCTAGAGATCAACGAAGCCACTGTGACGGTCGCCGAGTTCGCGGAAGAGATTAGCGGCCTGGGTGTGAGCGTCGATGGCCTCACTGAACCGGCGCGGCAGCGAGCCGCCGCCGGAGACTGGGCTGCCTACGCCGCTGATGTGAGCCAACGAAGCAAGGAGGATCCGGCCCCATGATCCCGCCCACTACCGACCAACCAGCGAACCGCAAGCAGCCCACGGCTACCGGACCGAGCACGAGCCAGGAGATCTACCTCATCACCGGAATCCCCGCGGCGGGCAAATCGACGATCGCCCAACTGCTGGCCGAGCGGCTCCCGAGGTCAGTGCACGTGCGCGGAGATCTGTTCCGGCGCATGGTGGTCAACAGCCGAGCCGAGATGACTGCCGACCCGTCCGAGGAAGCAGTACGACCGGCTGCGTCATCAGCTGACCGCACAGACCATCGACAGCTACTTCGACAACGGCTTCACCGTCGTTGCCCAGGATGTCATCCTCGGAGAAAACCTTGCCAGGATGATCGCGCAGATCCGCAGCCGCCCTCTCCACGTGATCGCCTTTACCCCACACCCGGACGCCATCGCCACACGCGACACCGCCAGATCCAAGACCGCCTACGACGCGTGGACCATCGGCCCCCTCGATCACGCTCTGCGGCAGGAGACACCTCGCCTCGGACTTTGGATCGACACCTCCGAACAGACCCCCACCCAGACCGTCGACGAGATCCTCGCCAGAGCCCCGGGAGAGGCACGAATCGAGCTCCGCAACACGTGATCCGCCAGGCATTCGGACACTTCCAATGCCCGACTCCACCGTTATGCGTGTCCTCGGACTTCCGCACCCGCACCCTGCGGCGACTTCTGGACTCCACCATCGCCGCCGCCCTTCAGACCCGGACCGGGAGGCAATCATGAAACGCAAGGTCGGCTACACCTGGCGGCTTCGCGAGGTCATGGCCCAGCACCAGATCTTCACGGCCACCGAACTGGTGCCGCTGTTGCGCGAACGAGGCATCGACCTGTCCGCTTCCCAGGTGCACCGCCTGGTCTCCGGCACCCCCGAACGCCTGTCGTTGCAGGTCAGGACAGGAGGTCGGCGATGAGCTCGGCGAACTCGCCGGGCGAGACGATGCGGATGCCGAGGTCTTCGGCCTTGGCGCGTTTGGCGCCGGCGCCCTCTCCGGCGACCAGGAGGGAGGTGCGCTTGGAGACGCTGGAGGAAGACCTGCCGCCGGCCTGTTCGATGAGTTCGTTCATCTGGTTGCGGCCGAGCTGTTCCAGCGGACCGGTCATGGTGCCGGTGACGACCACCGTCATGCCATGGAGCGGGACTGCCGTCTCGGCGGTAAGGGCCGCGCCGTTGCCGGCAGGTGGAGTGGCGCCGGGTTCGTTCGTGTTCACTCCGGCGGCGATGAGTTTGTCGATGACGGGTGCGAGCTGGGCCAGCTCGGCGACAATCACGGGTGCTTTCTCGATTCCGATGCCGTCGACCTGCTGCATCGCATCCGCGTCAGCGGCCCGGACCGCCTCCATGGTGGCGAAGTGGCGCGCGATGCGGCGGGACATCGACCGGCCGGTGCCGCGCACACTCAGCGCGCACAGTACCCGCGACAGCGGCCGGGTCTTGGCCTGCTCGATCGCGGCCAGGAGGTTGTCGGCGCTGGTGGGGCCCATCCGTTCCAACGTCAGGAGCGCATCGCGGGTGAGGGAGAACAGGTCGGCGAAGTCGCTGATGAGGCCCGCGTCAGTGAGCTGGACGACTCGGGTCAGGCCGAGGCCCTCGATGTCGAGCTGGTCTCGGCCGACCGCGTAGGAGACGGAGGCGACCAGGTGGCAGTCGCGTCCGCGTTCGCACCGCCAGCGCTGCTCGGAGGCATCGATGCCGGATCCGCACTGCGGGCAGGTCTCGGGGAACGCGATGGGCTGCTCGGCCCCGGTGCGCAGGTGGGCGACGGGGGCTTCGACGCGCGGGATGATGTCGCCGGCCTTGTAGACCATGACCTGGTCGCCGATGCGCAGATCGCGGCGGGTGATGTCGGAGGGGTTGTGGAGGGTGGCGTAGGTGATGACGGAGCCGTCGATCTCGACCGGTTCCAAAACGGCGCGGGGAGCGATGATGCCGGTGCGGCCCACGTTCCATTCCACGTCCAGCAGTCGGGTGATCTTCTCTACCGCGGGAAGTTTCCAGGCGATGGCCCAGCGAGGCGCCCGGGATCCGGATCCGGCGGCCTGCCGGTCGGCGGCCAGGTCGGCCTTGATGACGATGCCGTCGATACCGAACGGCAGGTCGGCCCGCAGGCCCGCGAGCTCCTCGACGCGGTCCTGGACGGCCATCACGGAGGTGACGGTGCGGCCGGGCACCTCAGTGGCTGCCGCCGTTTGCACACCCCAGCCGACTATGCAGGCCATCACCTCGCTGTGAGAGGAGCCGGTCAGACGCTCCGCGAGCCCAGTGTCCGTGGTGGGCAGAGGCAGGCAGCCGTAGCCGAAGAACGTCATCTCCAGCCGGTACGCACGGTCTCTCGCCCGCAGCGTGCCCGCCGCGGCGTTGCGCGGGTTCGCGAACGGCTCCCCACCATGCTGGGCACGCACCGCGAGCGCCGTCTCGAACTGGACCGAGGTCATCAGCACCTCGCCGCGCACCTCCACCGTGACCGGCTCGGCCAGCTGACCGGGCAGGCCGCTCAGAGTGCCGATCGCGTGCGAGACGTCTTCCCCGGCTGTCCCGTTGCCGCGAGTGATCAGCTGCACCAGTCGGCCGTCGCGATAGCGCGCGGCTATCGCAAGGCCATCCAGCTTCGGCTCCACGCTCCACGCCTGAACCGGCCGGCGGATTCTCCGTTCCAGCGAGGCGGCCCAGGTGGTGAACTGCTCGCGGGAGAAGACGTTGTCCAGACTCAACATGGGCTGAGTGTGTGGCACATCCCCCTGCCCAACGCCTCCGGCCACCTTCCCCGTCGGCGACCCGGGCACGATCTGCTCCGGGTGGTCCGTCTCCCAGGCGGTGATCGCCCGTATCAGCCGGTCGTACGCGTCGTCGTCCAGCGCACTGTCCCCACCCCCGTAGTAGGCAGCCGCAGCCTTCACCGCGGACTCGACCGCTTGCACGTACCCAGTGTTATCGGCAATCACAGCATCAGTGATGGTCATGACCGCCATCGTGACTGCCACCACTGACAACGCTGCGAAAGCCGCAGCCGAAATGGCCGCCACCAGATGCGCCGAGCTCAGCCGCAGATCACCGGACTCAGCCAGGAGGTCGCCCGTGCTGTTCAGCGCGGTCCGTGCGCCATACGTGCAGTCGCAGCGCGAGCGGCGCACGCCAGGGCGTCTGTACGGGCCGTTCGTTCTACGGCTGGTTGCAGGCCGCGGTGTTCTCGCGGATGGCTTCGGCAACGGACCGCGCATATCCACGAAGGGACGGAGGCTGCCGTTAGGCCGCAACCGGACTGTTCCTCCAGAGCCTGGGCACGATGGCGTAGGACGGCACCATGCGGGACACCGCCGACAGCGCAGCGAAATGCGTGGCGTTTCTGATGACGACAGCCAGAAAGGGAGCGCGGTGATTAGGGTCCCCGGCGTTCGCGTCTGAGCACCAGTCCGGCGAACGCGGCGATGCTGGCGCCGAAGACACTAGTTGCGCAGGCCGGGGCATCGTGGTCGACCAGGTAATTCGTCAGCCAGAAGACGCCAGTGATACCTGTGGCCGCCAGCACGGCGCCGAAGACCCGGAAACCTACCTCCACTCGGTCCAGCCAGCGCCGGTGTTTGTAGTCGCTCGCCCTGCACCTGCTCCAGTCCAGTCTCGTGCATGTCAACACCCTGCTGCTTCAGCAGGTCCTCACCGAACCGGCCCGGGCGAAGAAGCTCACCGAGGAGGCCCGGCGCGGGCTGACCGCCTTGTTCTGGTCGAACATCAACTCGTACGGCACCTTCCGCCTCGATATGGACAAGCGGCTCGATCTGACGCCCATGGCCATTCCCCACCCCCCCCCGGCAGGCGGTGGACCGCATGGCACAGGCGGCGCGATCGACGCCGTAGGCGTCAAGGCATCGCAGGTGGCAGGTATAGCGGGCCTTCGAGATTGAATGGGGTCTGACCGCGTATCAGGGTCCTTGGGGGAAGTGATCTTGTCCGGGTTCATCCGGTGAGGCCGAGGCCGGTCAGGGATCGGCGGTAGTCGCGGGCGGTGTGGCGGAGGGCTGCGGCGATGTTTCGGTGGCCGTTTTGGCGGTGGAGGCCGATCGCGAGATTGCTGAGGCTGGCCATCATGCGGGGCAGACCGACGGTGCGGACCTTGAAGGCGTCCTCACAGCCTGCTGGGCTCGGACCGCTGCCTGGTGCCCTCGTTGACCAGGCGCTACACGCGCTGTGGTGTTCGGCCAGCAAGCTCACCCGGCCGTTCCGGTACCTCCAGCGCAGATCAGGCGGGGCACTTGGACGGGGGTGGTGTCCGGGCTGGTCGCTACGGTGTCGGCATGCGTACAGCGGAGCTCTTCGACAGCGGTGAACTGGCAACGATTTTACGGGAGGATCAGGACAAAGTCGGGTATGCGGTGCAGTCCGCGGCATACGACGATCGTCTGGATGTGCTCGAGTTCGTCCTGCGGCACGAGCCGTTGCAGTTCGATCTCGATGCCGCGTTGTCGACGGCGACCGAGCGTCGAGGGAGTGCGGCGTTCGTGCAGGCGCTCCTGGCCGCTGGGGCTCGGCCGACACCGGGGTGGCAGAGGTTCCCGCTGTGGGCCGCGGCGACAGCGGGGGATGTGGATACCGTGCGGCTGCTCCTGGAAGCCGGCGCGGACCCGAACGCGCGCACGGACGACCGGGACAGCCCGGACGGCTGCCGCCTCCCGCTGGTCGGCGCCATCCGCGCCGACGCGCACGCCGCGGTCGCGGCCCTGCTCGACGGAGGCGCTGACCCGAATGTGCTGACCGACGCTCTGCGTCGCCCGCTCGACGTCGCCCTGGAGACGGGCGACACCGCGACAGCGGAGCTGCTGTGCGCCCGGGGGGCTACGGTCTTCGCACCTGAAGAGGCTGACCTGGTCCAGGCGACACGGCGGGGCTTCCTCGCCCGGGTGCGGGAACTGCTGCCGACGCAGGAGCCGGCCGCACAGGGCCGCGCGCTGATCGTCGCCGTACAGGAGCGGCAAGTCGATGTCGCGGTGGTGGTCTTGGACCGTGGTGAGGTCGGGTCGAACGACCTGGGGGTGGCGCTGGGCCAGGCGATCGCTTTCGACGTGCCTGCGGTGGTACCGCACCTGATCGCCGCCGGGGTCAACATGGATGCACCCGACAACTACTACCGCACACCGCCGATCGTCCTGGCCGCCGACCGCGGGCGTGTCCAGGTGGTGCGCGACCTGCTCGACGCCGGGGCTGACATCCAAGCCCGCGACGAGGACGGCCGCAACGCACTCGCAGCGGCTCGGCAGCAGGGCCGCACTGAGGTCGAGCGGCTGCTGCGCACCGCCGGTGCGAACGCGCGGACGCCACAGGAGATCGCACGGGCGGTGAAGGCCAAGCTCGCCCATGTCGCCCGCCTCGCATGGAGCCCGCTCATCGGCGCCACAGACGGGGACGGCGAACCGGGCGCCTCGCGGTTCGGCGGCCTGCCCTGGCTGGGTGCGGATGAGCCGTGGCCTGGCTGCGCCGACTGCGTGGCCCCGCTGACGTTCTTCGTGCAACTCGACCTCGCGGGCGCGCCCAAGCAGGCGCGGGATCTGGGCACGGGGTTGTTGCAGTTGTTCCACTGCACCGCGTGCAACCCGTACCACGCCTTCTCGGGTGGCCACCTGGTTCGGGTCGTCGACGCGGCCGGCGAAGCGTCGTCGCCGACACCGCCCGACGGTGTCCGAGTGTTCCCGGAGCGGCCGATTGCCGGGTGGGCGCGTGCGGTCAGGGACTATCCGTACCGTGAGGCAGACGAGTCGGAACTGCTCCCGGAGGAACGTGCCGCCGTGTTCGGGCTCAACCGTCAGGGCGACAAGCTGGGAGGATGGCCGAACTGGGTCCAGGACCCCGGGTACCCGAACTGCCCCCGCGGGGACCGCCGCATGACGCAGCCGATCCTCCAGATCGACTCCGGACGCGGGGTGCCTCATGTGTGGGGCGACAACGGTGCGGGCTACATCGTGCAGTGCCCCACGCACCGCGACCAGGTCGCCTTCCTGTGGCAGTCGGCGTGACCGCAGCGCCCGGTCGAGGCGAAATTTGACCCAGGAAGGAAGACCGGGGGGCGTTTCATAGGTGGTCGCTCATGAAACGCCCCGCCGCGCAGTGCTCGACCTGCGGCGATCATGTTTCGTGAGTTGTTGCAAGAGACTGGGCGCCTGAAACACCCTCACGAATCAGGGCGTTCCTGGTGGCAGCGGGGTTGAGGGGGTCCCCCCGATGACCGAGACACTCATGATCCGTTCCAACCGGTTCAGGAGCGTCGCAGACAGTTCCGCACGGGCGGTATCAACATCGCCCAGTGCGCGATTGAGGGTTTCGGTCCGTCTGGCCTCCAGCGGAGGAATATTCTCTCCGAATCCCACCTGCCGGATCACTTCCGAGCGTATGAGGTCGGTCAGGCGGTTGAGAGCCTCCAGGACACGGAACTCGCCATTGTCGGGGACGGGAAAGGGAGCCCCGTAGTTGGTCTGGCTGACCCAGATGCCGTCGTGCAGGGCGTGGTCGAGGGCGGATTGCGAGGCGTCGCGGCAGATGGTTACCGCTTCGTCGAAGGCGGCATGGGTCACGGGAAGCCCCAGCCCGAGTGAGGTGATGGTCTGCGCCAGGTGATTGCGCCAGGCGCGGGTGGTGTTTCGCATGAGGATGACGCGCGTGATCTCGGCTTCTCTACGAGTCCGCGCTGCGGTTTCGCGGGCATCCTCGCGGGCGGCTTGCGCAACCCTCCAAGGGCCCCAATAGGCGGCGGCCGCGGTGATGAGGGCCCCACCGAGTGCACCCAGTAATCCGTAGATTGCCTCCGACACGAACTTGCTCCCCCTTCAGGGCGATGCGCTTGCGCGACTGCCTCGTGCCTGCCTGTCGCAATGGTCACACGGTGAGTGAACCGCCACTAGCCCATCAACCTGAGCGTGCTTCGCGCGTGCTGGACAGGGCGAGGTGCCCCAGACCCACTCAGTCCCCGGAGCGTCCACGGACACGCCCATGAGTGCAATCAGCCCGCTGCCACCACCCGCGAAGCCCGCCGGGCCTCGCACTTCCCACCGAGTTCACGTACCAGCAGCGACCCGAGAGCGGATGTGCCGGCACAGGTAGTCCGCTTCTTTCTCCAGCCTCTGGGTGATCTCCTTTTCGATCTCCCGGACCTGCCCCTGGAGGGTCTCGTCCTCCAGATGGGTCTCGTAGCAGCTGTTCAAAGCGGTGCGCGCCGCGTCGTCCGGGCTCGCGTCTTTGCCGCCGAACGCCAGCAGCCGCGGCAGCTGTGTCTCGAGGTCCTTCGGCAGCGGCTGTCACTCGTCGATCTGCGGGACCATCGTGGTTGGCGCGCCGAGGTCGAGCCGGTTGGCGATCCGCCCGGCGGTGACGTTGGCGAGCATCCCGGGGGCGTGTGTGGTGAGCGCTGCCAGCAGGTCTTCCTTGAGCGTGCCGGACGGGGTGAGGCCGTACTCGGCGACCGGTTCGGTCAGGTCCTTCTTCTTGAGCTGGCCCAGGCGCTGTATTGCGCCAGTTAGCGTCCGGGCGAGGAGATGCTGAGCCTCTCCGCCTGAGGGGCGGAACGCCGCATCCCGGTGAAGCCGGGCGCTGCGCCGGCACAGGGTTCGGCGAGCGTCTTGACCAGCGCGAACCGAAAAATGCACGTTTCCGCGCACTGCGGCTGTGAGCCGAGGTTATGGACAGGGCTTGTTCTTGTCCGTTGTCCATGGCTGAACGGGCTTGAGGTCCTGCCTGCCCGGGGCTTGGAGCTTGTGATCGGCTCAGAGGCTGCCGGGGCGGACCAGGCCGGTCCTCTTCACTCCGGTGAGGATGGGTGTGACCTCAAGGGTGGTGATGTGTTCGAGGGCGCCGATGGTACTTCACCATCACCGCAGGCCAGGCAGGTGATGCACCCTTCGAGACGGTGATGTCCCGCATCCGCGTGCCCCGCGCTGGCCCTGGCAGGCCCCAGACCCGGCCCCTGGCCGTTCTGGCCGACCGCGCGTATTCCTCACGTGCCATCCGCATCCACCTGGGGCGCCGGGGCATCCGTGCGCTCCTCCCACAGCCGTCCGCCCAAGCCAGCCACCGTCTGCGACGAGGCCGACTCGGTGGCCGCCCGCCCGGCTTCGACAGCGAGGCATACAAGCAGCGGAACACCGTCGAGCGGTGCATCAACCGCCTCAAAGCAGTGGCACAGCCTGGCCACACGAACCGACAAACCCGCGATCGCCTACCAGGCCGCACTCCACCTCGCGAGCATCGTCATCTGGACCCGACGCTGACCAAAGAGACAGAACCTAGGAGCGCGTCTCAGTAACCATGCGGGTTGATGGCGGCTTCTAGGTTGTTCAGGGTTGGCGGCGGGCTCGGAGCTCACGTACTCTGCGCGGGTGAGTGAGATCTTGACCTACGTCGAGATGACGTCGTGTGACCAGCTCAAACCGGCCGTTTCCGTGCCCAGCCTGGCTCTGGAGCCGCTGGACCGCGATTCATCGCTGATCACCGACCTTCAAGCCCGTATCGGCGCACCTTACGGCTGGGAGAGCGCCAGCCGCTCCGCCGAGGAGTGGGAGGCCTGGTTCGCCGGGTGCCCGGCCAGGAGATTCTGGCTGCTGTCGTTCGGCGGCAAGCCGGCGGGCATGGTCAACTACGACCTGCATCCTTCTCGCGAGATCGAGATTGAGACCTTCGGTCTTCTGCCGGAGTTCATCGGCAAAAGGTTGGGCGGTTTCGCGCTGACTCTCGCAGTACGACAAGCGTGGGAACTGCTGCCGTCGGCAACGCGTGTCTGGCTGCACACCTCGTCACTGGACCACCCCGCTGCGTTGCCCAACTATCACCGTCGAGGCTTTCGCACTTTCAAGATCGAGGAAGGCGATCGAAAGCCATTGCCGTACGGCGTCAGCTGACGCTGGTGGTCGATTCGCGCTCGGTCCCGGCGATTTGGCCGGACAGAAGCCGGCCAGCGCCCTGCGCGCATATCTCGGGCTCGACCACCTGCTGTCGCCGGTGCCCGATCCCGGGTCAGCGACGTTCAGGCCGTTCGCCCCGGAGCTGACAGACGCGGTCGCCTCGCGATGCTTTGCCCCCCCCTGATCAGTAACGGCGACCCGCATACAGATCGTGATCATTCATACGGGATGATCATGGCATCCGTGCTGAGGAGCGACTGTTTGAGGCCGAGCTGGTCGAAAAGAAGCGTCTGCAGGCCCGTGCAACCGGCGTGGGCAAGCGGTTCCGGGCGTTCGACCCGCACCAGGTCTTGCTGCTGCCGCAGTCGCTGGACGACTGGCTCCCCGAGGACCATCTGGCCCGGTTCGTCGCTGACCTGATCGACCAGACACTTGACCTCACGCCGATCCTGGACGACTACACGGAGAAGCGCGGCTACCCGCCCTATGACCCGCGGCTGATGGTGCGCCTGCTGATCTGCGGCTACACCACTGGCGTGCGCTCCTCCCGGGCGATCCAGCGCCGTTGCGTCGACGACGTCGCCTTCCGGTTCCTGGCCGCCGACCAGGCTCCCGACTTCCGCTCAATCGCCCGGTTCCGCCGCCGCCACCTGGACGCGCTTGCCGGCCTGTTCCTGCAGTCTCTGCATCTCGCGCAGAAGCTCGGCATGGCCACGATGGGCCGCGTTGCTCTGGACGGAACGAAGCTGGAAGCGAACGCCTCCAAGCACAAGGCGATGAGCTACGGGCGGCTGGTCCACAAGGAGGAACGCATCGAGGCCGAGATCCCCGCACTGGAGACGAAGGCGGCCGCCCTGCTGCCCGATGCCGAGGCCACCGACATGGCCGAAGACGCCAGGCTCGGCGTCGACGGCAAGGAGGTCGCTCTGCCCGCCGAGCTGGGCCGCCGCGAGCAGCGCCTGGTCAAGCTGCAGGCCGCCCGCGCCCAGATCGAGGCCGAGGCCGCCGAGAAGGCCCGCCGCCACGCCGAGGACAAGGAACGCCGTCGCCAGGAACGCGCCGGCAGCGGCGACGAGCAAGCCGTGACGAACGCCGGGAACAAGGCCGCAGACAAGGCCCGGCCCAAGCCCAAGGCGCAGGCCAACTTCACTGACCCCGCCTCGCGGATCATGAAGAACGGCGACGGCACTTACATCCAGGCCTACAACGCCCAGGCCGTCGTCGACGAGCAGCACCAGATCATCGCCGCCGCCGACGTGGCCACCAACGCCTCCGACGCCCTGAACTACACTGCCGTGCTCGACCAGTCTGCGCAGAACACCCGCGCCCACCCCAAGCATGCCCTGGTCGACGCCGGCTATTGTTCCGAGACCAACCTCGAAGCTGCCGGAGAGCGCCAACTGGCCTGCGGCACTGAAGCGTTCATGGCCACTGGCCGACTCAAGCACGATGAGCAGGTCCCGCCTGCACCCCGCGGACGCATCCCCCCAAGGACGCCACGCTGAAGGAGCGCATGGCCCGCAAGCTGCGGACCAAGACTGGTAAGGCCGCCTACGCTCGCCGAAAAGCCATCGTTGAACCCGTTTTCGGTCAGATCATGAC
The DNA here is from genome assembly GCF_055569495.1 of Streptomyces sp. NPDC028305. Classification (NCBI taxonomy): domain Bacteria; kingdom Bacillati; phylum Actinomycetota; class Actinomycetes; order Kitasatosporales; family Streptomycetaceae; genus Streptomyces; species Streptomyces sp. NPDC028305. Next base: position 480,536 of record NZ_JBVHTN010000009.1, on the reverse strand, counting down.
CTGCCAGGACGGCCACCGGCTCCCCCTGCGCGGCGAGGACGGGGGGGGCGAGCCGAGTGGCGACTGCCGGCCGCATGCCACAACCTCCGCAAGATCTTCCGCCACGCCGGGACCGCGGGACTCGCCATCACAACCGGCTGACCCACCGGGCTTCTCGGCCCGGTCACCGGGTCCCGCCAGGTCGGCTTCCCACCCGACAGGCCCCCGAGTGTCGCCCCATCACTGACGCACCACGCTGCTGCCTGCCCGTTACCGAGACACGCTCCTAGCCGATATGTTCGGCCAGAGCGACGATGACTCCCGAGGGGCCGCGGAGGTTGCAGAGTCGGTAGATGTCCTCGTACTGCGCCACCTCGCCGAGGAGTTCGGCGCCATGGCGGCGCAGGCGGGTGATCGTGTCGTCGATGTCGTCGACGGCGAACATGACACGGTGCAGGCCCAGAGTGTTGGGTGGCGGGTTGAGCGGTCCGGCAGTGATCGCCGCGGGGGTGTGGAACTTCGTCAGCTCCAGCTTGCCGTGGCCGTCCGGGGTGCGCATCATCGCGATGGCGCTGCGGACCCCGTCGAGGCCGACCGTCTGGTCTGCCCAGACTCCCTCGATCTGCGCTTCGCCTTCCAGCTCCATGCCAAGCTCGGTGAAGAAGGCGATGGCAGCCTCCAGGTCGTCGACGACGATGCCTACGTTGTCCATCCGCTGAATCGTCACGGGGTGCTCCTTCTTCGTCGCGCAGTCCGTTCTGGCTACTGGTACCCCTGAGACGGAGCCAGTGCCGCATTCTCGACACCCGGAAGTGTCGATGTTTTGGGCGCTTCACATTGCCGACGACCTACGGCTCGCGATCGCCTACCAGACCGCACTCCACCTCGCGAGCATCCTCATCTGGACCCGACGCTGACCAAAGAGACAGAACCTAGCCCGTGCACGGCGTACTCCAGGACGACCACGGACTTATCGGCGTCGTGATGGACTGCCAGTTCGTCCGCGCTGGCCAGGACCGTCGCGTCCCCATAGCCGCGGTACAGGTCGGCGACCGCGCGCCGTCCCTGGACTCGCCGCGGGTAGCCGGGGACGGAGACCACGTACTCGACCACGACGTCCTCGGCCAGGAAGTCGAAGAAGTGCTCCCCGTCGACAAGGCCCGCGAGCCTTTCCTGGATGATCCGGAAGAACGGGTCCAGGGCCGCGAAACCCTCAAGGTTCTCCCTACGTTGTTGACCGGGACAGGGCGAACCCTTCGTATGGTTCTTCCACCCAGGGGCGTCGGGTGTGGCTTTCAAGGTTCTGCCGCTTGTGGCTTCCATCGATTGGCCGCCCGACGCCCCGCGACGACTCGGCTGCCAATGAGGAATTGCGAATGATCGCTCCGTAGGGAATCGACAGCGAGGTCGTCCGTCGGGAGGCACCAGCAACACCACCGCACGGAGGCACCACATGGCCGCGATCTGGGCCGGCATCGATGCAGGCAAGACCCACCACCATTGCGTCGCGATCGACGAGAGCGGCCGCCGGCTGCTGTCCCGACGCGTTACCAACGACGAGACCGAACTGCTCGAACTACTCGCCGATGTCCTGGCGCTGGGTGATGAGGTGACCTGGGGCATCGACCTGGCTGACGGCGGAGCCGCCCTGGCCATCGCGCTCCTCCTCAACCACGACCAGCCTGTGCACTACATCTCCGGCCGAGCCATCCACCGGGCTTCCGAGAGCTACCGAGGCGAGGGCAAGACCGACGCCAAGGACGCCGCGGTCATCGCCGACCAGGTCCGGGTCCGACGGGATCTGCAATTCATACGCTCCGGCGACGAGACCGTCACCGACCTCAAGATCCTCACTGGCCGCCGGATGGACCTGGTCGCCGACCGCACCCGCACCGTCAACCGGCCCCGCGCCCAGCTCACCAGCATCTTTCCCGGTCTGGAACACGCGCTGGACCTCACCGACACTGGCCCGCTCATCCTCCTGACTGGCTACCAGACGCCGGCCGCCATCCGTCGGCTCGGTGCCAAGCGGCTGGAGAGCTGGCTGCGCAACCGCAAGGTTCGCAGCGCCGACCAGCTCGCCGGGGCGGCCGTTGAGGCCGCCGACCGTCAACACACCAGCTTGCCTGGAGAGAAGTTGACCGCGCAGCTGGTGCACACGCTGGCCAGGGAGGTGATGGCCCTCAACCAGCAGATCGCCGAACTCGACAAGCTGATCGAGTCCCGGTTTCGCGACCACCACACCTTCGAAGTGATCACCAGCATGCCCGGCCTGGGAGTCATCCTCGGTGCCGAATTCCTCGCCGCCACAGGCGGTGACATGACGGCCTTCGGTACCCCCGACCGCCTTGCTGGCTTCGGCGGCGTCGCTCCGGTCCCGCGCGACTCCGGCAAGATCAGCGGGAACCTCCGACGCCCGCAGCGATACAACCGTCGCCTCCAGCGGGTCTTCTACACCTCAGCGCTGTTCAGCATCCGCAAGTGCGAGGAATCCCGCCGGTTCTACGATCGCAAACGAGCCGAGGGCAAGCGTCACACCCAGGCCGTTCTCGCGCTCGCTCGACGCCGCGTCAACGTCCTCTGGGCCCTCCTCCGCGACGGACGGTGCTATGAGCTCACGCCGCCCGTCGCCCTCACTGCTTGACAAACGGCATGAGGAATCGTTGGACATCGTCACACGGCCGCCGTTGCCGTCCGGGCGTGGGCGTTGCGCTGCGCGAACTCACGGAAGATGGTCGCCTTCTGGCCGGAGACCTTCTCGATGTCGTCGTTGGGCGTCGAGCCGTGGCCGGTGATGGTGGTGCCGGTCTGCCACCGGAGCATCACCGCGTAGTCGATGGGCACGATTCCGGCGGCGACGGCGCCGCCGATCCAGGCCTCGGGGTCGAGGTCCTGGTGCGTGACGGACTGTCCGGTCACGGTGGTGATGATCTCGGCGACTTCACCGACCGTGAGGGCCTGCGGGCCGGTGGGCGCGTACCGGGCCCCGTCGTGGACCGGGCGTGGTCGGCGCCGTAGGTGCTCAGGTAGGTGACGTGGCGTACGCCGGCGGCTTCGGCGAGGTCGAGGAAGATCGCGACCTGGTCGGCATACGCGACCCGCATGACGGGCGTGACGAGGTAGAGGCTGTCGACGCCGCACAGGGCGTCGGCGTGGGTGGCCGGGTTGTCCCAGTCGAACAGCACGTCCGCGCCGTGACGGGCCGCGGTGCGTGCGTTCCGCCCCCGCTCGGCGAGCCGCCTCGCCAGAAGCGAGCCGGTGCGGCCGGTGCCGCCGAGAACGAGGGTGGTCTGCAGTGATTCAGTCATGGATTCATCACGAGAGAGCCCTTAGGAGCGGATCAATGTGCGATTCGCTCGTTTTTTACGTTAGACGCTCTGATCGTTGCCGACGGCGATCGCTCTGCTGATGCTGGTTGGATGGACCTACTGCGTGATCACCTTGCGCGGGCACGCGCCGGCGGCGCGGTCTTCGCCTGGACGGTCGCCGAGCCCCCGTGGGGGCTGCGCCTGGCCGGAACGATCCAGCTGTCCGTGCAACACACCGTCGTCCGCGGCCGGGGATGGCTGTGGTTCGACGCCGACGACCCGGGGCACGCTGTGGAACTCGTACTCGGGGAGGTGACCCTCGTACGCGGCGGCACGGACCACTACGTCGGCCACGAGCCCGGCACCGACTGCCTCGAACCGGAGGAGTTCCGGGCCCGGCACGCCCACGACGGGGAGTCTGACACCCCCGGGCGGCGGTGTTCCTCTGCGGTGCCTACCGATTCTCCAACCAGAGTCGACGCGCGACAGGGGGGCGGCCGCCCGGCACCATGCAGGAGATAGAGGCGGGCTTGAACCCCCGTGACCGGGGTTCAAGCCCGTGTTCTTGACGATTGTGATCAGCCGGCGTTCGGGTCTTGCCCGACCAGCCGCGTGAGCAGCGCCACGATCTGCGCCTGGTTCCGGTCCATCTTCTGGCCGAGCTCCTCGAGGCGGTCTTCCAACCGGTCCACCTTCTGATCGAGGTTCCCAACCTGCAGACGCACCGCCGTCAAGTCGGACTTGATGATCCCGAACTCGCGATCGCTCTTCTCCGCGACCTGCTCGAAACGCCGGGTCAGAGCAGCGAGCTCACTGTGGGCTATGGGGTCCTCAGGCACTCGCAGCGCTCCCGACAGATCATGAAAAGCGGACATCAGGTCCCCACAATATCGCGCTCGCAGAGCCCAAGCCCGGTTCAGCTGGAGGGCTGTCGGGAGCGGGGCGCCGTTCTCTTCAAACATCAGCTGAGTACGGTGGTCCGCTGCCTCTAGGAGAGCGAGGCCGTAGGTCGTCAGCGCGCGACAGGTGCGCACCCCACCGGTTGCAGCACCTCGGTTCGAGTTATTTGCTAATAAGTACAAAACCGATTAAACGGGGCAGTCCTCGGGGTGCGAGTACCGAAGAATGCCGTCGGCGACGAGGGCATCGGAACGTGGGCGTGGATCACCAGCCCAGCAGAGGCTCACGGCCCTGTCTACAGGTCTCTGAACGAGTTACTTCAAGGAAGTCGACATCATGGGACAGCTCGATGACATGATCGCCCTGGTGACCGGCAGCTCGACCGGGATCGGTCTGGCCATCGCCCGTCGATTCGCCACCGAGGGCGCCACTGTGTACCTCACCGGTCGGCACAAGACCGGGCTGGATGCGGCCGCACAAGCCGTCGGTGAACGGGCCATCGGCGTCCAAAGCGATGTGTCGAATCTCGACGATCTCGACCGCCTCTTCGCGACCATCAAGGAGCGCAGCGGCCGGCTGGACGTCGTCGTCGCCAACGCCGGCGTCGCCGAGCTCGCGCGACTAGGCGAGATCACCGAGGAGCAGTACGACAACACCTTCGGCATCAACGTCAAGGGGACGATCTTCACAGTCCAGAAGGCACTCCCCTTGCTGCCGGACAGGGCTTCGGTGATCGTGCTCTCGTCCACCAATGCGTCGATGGGCGTCGAGGCGATGAGCGTCTACAGCGCCACCAAGGCCGCAGACCGCAACCTGGCCCGCACCTGGGCCGCCGAACTCGCGGGCCGCGGCATCCGGGTCAACGCTCTCAGCCCGGGCCCGATCGAGACCCCTGGCATCCGCGGCCTGGGGAGCCCCGCAAAGGGGGAACAGCAACTGGCGGACGGCCTCGCGGCGATGATCCCACTCGGCCGGATGGGCCGCGCCGACGAAGTCGCCGCCGCGGCCGTCTTCCTCGCCTCGGACCAGAGTTCCTTCACCACGGGAGCCGAACTCTTCGTCGACGGCGGCCTCGTCCAGATCTGAATTCCGAGCGCCAGCCGTCGGGATACGCGCCGGCTGTGCGCGGGTTCTGCCGGAGCCGATCCTTGTCGCCATCGATCTCGCTGAGATTTCTGTCGCCTGACCACGACGCGAGTACACCGCGCTGGCGTCCATCAGCGAGATCGGCCAGACGCCGTCCTTGCCGGATTTGCCGCCGCTCAGGGAGAGGGCCGACGGGTTGCCGTGCCGGTCGCAGACCCGCCTGCGGCGATCGCCGGCCACCACCCGGCACACCGATCTCATTGCGAAATGATCAGTTAAAGCCGCACCCCGACTACTTGGTGCACGGAGAACACGGCGCTTGCCCCCTCACCTACTGCGGCGGCGACGCGCTTGATCGATCCGTGGCGCACATCGCCTGCCGCGAAGACCCCGGGGATGCTGGTTTCGAACGGCAGTGGCCCACGCCCGAGGTTTTGCCAATGCTGGCCAAGATCTTCCGTCGGGATGTGCGCGTCGGTGCGGATGAATCCGTTCCCGTCCACGGAGCAGTCGCCGTACAGCCAGCCGGAAGCGGGATCCGCCCCGATGAAGCAGAACAGTCCTCTGCACGGCTTCACGGCTTCCTCTCCGGTCACCGAATTGGTCATCCGGACCGACTCCAGCGACGTATCGCCTTCAAGGGCAGTGATCTCGGTGGAGGCTCGGACTGAAATCATAGGGTCCGAAACAATCCGATTGACAAGATAGGAGGACATGCGAGCTCCGATATCCTCCCCGCGGACCACGAGATCGACGGTACAGCCCCTGCTGGACAGGAAGAGCGCGGCCTGTCCGGCGGAGTTCGCCCCGCCGACGACGGCTACTTCTCTACCCGCGCAGGAACGGACTTCCAGCTCCGTGCACGCGTAATATATTCCTGCGTTCTCGAACTCGCCCCATCTTGCAATCGGAAGGGACCGGATGGGCACCGGTCGCGATAATGACAGCTCGTGCGAGAATTTCTATTCCGCCGAACAGGGAGATTCTCAGCCGTTCGCCGCTTGTGTCGACGGTTGTCACCTTGCTCGGGAAGTACATGCGCGCACCGAATTTGAGAGCCTGGATCGAGGCGGCCTTGTTCTCGGTCATGGGTGATGGGTAGTTCTCTTTGCGGACGAAGAGTACATATTGCTGCGTGCGGGCGTTGTAGATGACCCTGGGCCGCCAGACTCCGGCGTTCCGCAGCTCGGGGCCGAGGTCAGGCTCAGCGCGCTATTGCGGAACTCCCAGGTATGGAGGTCGGTGGAGCGGTAAACCGGGATCGACGCGAAGGGGCCGTTGGGGTAAGTGTTTTCGCCGAACCAGTAATAGTATCCGCCCACTTTGATCATGCTGCCGCCATGCCCATGTACCGCGTCTCCGGCGGTGTTGATGAACTGGGTTCCATTGGTGAACGTCACCGGGACGGCCTGGGCTTTGTCGGAGCCCTGTAACGGTAGGAGGAATCCGATGCACACTGCGACGACTAATCGCAGAACGGCATGCAGTCCGCTACGCATAGCGATACGTCCTTTCTTGCGAGCTCCTTGATCCGGCAGCGCCTGCACGTGGCTGGTCCCTGCCGCAGGGCCCCGAGGGCTTTCAGCCGCAGTCGTTGCGATTGATACATAGAGAGCGGGTCCGGTCGTTGCGGTTGTAGCCGCGCAGGTCGTGGATGGAACCGCCACTCCTGGTGACGCACACCCACCGGCCGGCGAAGTTGCGCCTCTCGTAGACGCGTGCGGTGCCATCGGAGTTGTTACGCACCGAGCTGCCGCGATCGCGGATGGTGGAGGGCAGGTCCTTCACGCTGCCGTCGACGACTCGTTTCGCCCAAGGCTGTCCGCCGAAGTCGATCTCGGGTCGATGCACACGTAGCCGCCGGGGCAGTCGACCTCTACCGACCTGGTGGCCGCCGGCGCGGCGGCGGGAGCCGCGGGGCCTGGTCGGTGCAGCGGCCACCAGGCGGCGGGAGAGAACGTTCACGCCACAATGAAAAGCCCCGAGCGCCGCCCACGGGGGCGGCGGGACATAAAACCACACGATCGGGGGCGAGTATCCGCCGAACCTGATCGCATCACGGCCGAATCGATGCCTGACGCGATGTCAGTGGCTCGGGCCACGCTGGCTTCTGCTCCGACTGGCAGGGGCCAGCATGGCGTTCAGGGCCGTGCACGCGCAGTGGGGTGCCATCTTCGCGCACCTGCCTGACCTCGGGAGCGGACAGAGCGGGAAGCCGTGTGGAAGACCCGGCCCTCCGCGCCGCTACGTCAGCGACGAGTGCCGCCACCCGATGCACGCGAAGACCTCCCGCACCGGCTTGCGGTTCTTCGCCCACGCACCCGGCGCCCCCGCCTGCGCGCTCGGCCTTGAATCCGCCGCCCACCACCTCCTCACACTCGAACTGACGGCAGCCGCCCCCGACGCCGGCGCCCACGCCGAACTCGAAGTCCCCGGGCCTGGCAGCGCCTGGAGGGCCGACGTCCTGGCCACCGACCCCACCTGGGCCTGGAAGACAGCCCCCGGAGCCCAGCTCGCCTCCCCCATCACCAACACCGACATCACCGCCCGCACCGAGAAGACGCGGACCGACAGCCCCGCCCGCCCTGGCTCAGCACCGTCCCCTCCATACGGCTCACCACCGAGGTCTGGCGTCGGGCGTCGAGTACGCCACGTTCTCGGACTGGCCCTGGTGCTCCATCCCGCCGGGCCGGTACAGCGAGCGCCGCCTCACCATCGGCCTCGGCCGATGGTGACACGGTGGACCGGCCCATGCCGAACTCCGGGACATCGGGGGCCGGGGAGGAGTCCACATGGCCCAGAGCACCGAGCACAGTGTCGGCCGCGCCGCTCAGTTCGCGATCAGCTTCGGCGCCCTTGGCGCCCTTAGCACCCGGATCGCAGACGGTGGTCTTCAGGGACGGCCTGCATACTCGCGGGCGTCGTCATGGCGGTCGCCATGTTCACCATCCGGCTCGTCGGAATCCTGGCCGCTGCCCGGGGATGACATAAGGCAGCCGCGGAGCCCCAGGGCAGCTCCGGACGCGGCGCCCTGAGGAGAAGGCGCACCCGAGCAACGCGGACCCCATACCTACTGCAATCCGTCTTCCGCCCCGGGCGCCCTCGAAGTTGCTGATCCGCCACGCCGGTCATCAGCACACTCGCCCTCATGGGGCCACTCGCCGAGACCTGAGCACACATCCACGTCGCGCTCGGTGTCACTCGCACCATCAGGTGGCCGACTGCTCCGTTTTCCCCAGACTTTGAGGATGGGGGCAAGTGCGTTGGCCAGCGCGAAATCTGCCTGCCCCGGGGCGGGGCAGACCGTCTGTCCGTCGGAGTCGCGCGTGACTGTCGACATCTGTCCGGCCCTGCGGCCATCGCGCGTCGGGGCGTACATGGTAAGCGCCTCCATGCGGTCCAAGCGGTCGCGGGGAGGGAAGAAGATGGTGTCCAGCTCTTCTTCCCCAAATGCCCTCGCGATGTTGGTACGGCCCCTCCTCGGCGGCCACTGTTGCGGCCGTGTTCCCATGAGCTTCCGCACACAATTTGACGCATGCTGGGGCCCGCTCCATTGTGTTGCATCATTCGGCAGCCACAAGGAGGTTGGACATGCGTCGACCCTGGCGGGCGGTACTCATCCCCGTTGCGTTCGGAACACTCCTCAGCACCCAGGGATCCGCCCTCGCCAATCCGCTGGGAGGCGGCAGCCAGCGGGCGGCCGCAACCGTGGCGGTAAAGGAGTTCAAGGGCGACGTCGAGTACCCGACCGCCGGCCAGACCGGCACCTTCACCGCGAAGCTGGTCGCAGACAGGGCCATCACGGTCGACGAGCTCGTCTTCGCGGTACGGGACAGCTCGGACGCGCGCCTCGACTTCGGGCACCGTACGAACGTCCAGCTTGGCACGACGGCGCAGACGTTCACGGCCTCGCGGTCGTTCCCGGCGGGCACATTCAAGATCTGGATGGCCTACCGCCAGGGCACCACCTGGACGAACCTGGCGCCGAGTCCGGCGCAGACGTTCACTGCCACCAAGTCCTCGTCCGGTGGCGAGAACCCGCCGACCGGGGTGCAACCGCAGGGCGGCGGCACCGGCTGGAACGTCAAGTGGTGGGACGAGTTCAACGGCACCTCGGTCGACTGGGGCACCAAGTGGCGCGGCAACTCCAGCTCCCTCGTCGACAACGGCCGCGGCAACAAGGACAACCAGCAGCTGGAGTACAACCTCGATCGCAACTGCCAGGAGAGGGACGGCGCGGTCACCATCACCGCAAAGCGGGAGAGCTACACCTCTCCGTCGGGCACGGGCTACGGCTGGACGTCCTGCCTGCTCACCTCGACCGGCTCCAGCGGCTACACCTTCAAGCACGCCTTCATCGAGTCGCGCGCCAAGCTGACGTACAACGTCAAGGACGCGAACGGCAAGCCGGTCTCCGACAAGCGCGGCTTCTGGCCCGCCTTTTGGACCTGGCAGGCGGACGGCGTAAACTCCTGGCAGGAGACCGATGCCTACGAGCAGTACAGCGACAACCCGCGCAAGCTCTACCTGACCTCGCACGCGGGCTCCGGCGGCGGCTGCCAGCCGACGCTGGAGTTCGACCCGGGCGACGGCTTCCACACCTACGGTGCGGACATCTCACCCAGCGGCACGAGGTTCTACATCGACGGCCAGCTGGTGTGCACCGTGGCGGGCACCCCCTCGGAGAACACGAACATCATCGAGGACCTGTACGTGTACTCCAGCCCCGGTCATGAACCGAACCCGGCGACGGTCTCGGCGCAGAAGTCGGTCGACTACGTGCGCGTCTGGCAGAGGTAGACGGGCCACGTGATGCGGGGCAGGGCCGCTGCGGTTCTGCCCCGCATCATGCCCACTCAGCGCCGGACCACCTTGCTGGGGTGGGGAGCCGAGTACGACGCCGCGCTCGCGGAGCTGGGCCAGGGGCTCCAGCCCGTAGTTGGAGGCGCGGCGCCCTGTCGGACCCGGTTCCTCCGTCTCCTTTCAATCCGTGCGTGCGGCTTTCCCGCACACGGCTTACCGGTGGTCTTCTCGACATGGCTACGCCGCCTTCGGATAGCGAACCGTGCCACGCAGGCGGTACAGCCCATGCCCATTGTGGAACTCCTGGCCCGCACCGCAGAGCACGACGTTCTGAGCGCGGCCTTCACGCCCGAGGGGCACCTCGGTTACGACCTGACAGCGCGATCCGCCTTCACCTTCCGTTTCCTGGACTCCGGGGAGGAAGAAGCGTGGCTGACCGAGCGCGGCCACGCCCACGCCTCGGTCGCGGGACCCCGGTACCCCGAGCTCCTGTGCAAGGACTCCGTCCGGCCATCAACTAAACAAATCCTTGACTGCTCAAGCTCCTGATATGCTTGAGCAGTCAAGGAGGTGGCAATGAGTGATGCGCTGGATGCGTCGCTGCGTCTCGTGAGGGCCCAGACGGCCCTGGTGAAGCGGTTCGACGCGAGTCTGGGAGGGCTGCACGGGGTGAGCCTGGCCGACTTCACGATGCTGCTGCGTCTGGGGCAGGCGCCCGGCGGTCGGATGCGCCGGGTGGACCTGGCCGAGGCGCTGGGTCTGACTGCCTCCGGGGTGACCCGGGGACTGGCGCCGCTGGAGCGGATCGGGCTGGTGACGCGCGAGACGGACGCCCGTGACGGCCGGGTGGCCTACGCCGCGCTGACCGACACCGGCCGCGCACGTCTGACGGACATGCTCGCCACGGCGGAGCAGATCGCCGCCGAGATCTTCGCCGCGCCCCCGTGGAGCCAGGAGGACATCGGCCGGCTGTCTGCGCTGCTGACGCACCTGGGCGGCACCGGCCTGCCCGGTCACACCCTCGCCCGCTGACCCCCGCATGCCTCCCGACGGATGTCTCATCCGCACCCTGGAGAACACCCACATGAAACCAACCGCCGCCACCACGGCCCACGCCCCGACAGCCATCCGCATGGAAGGCCTGCGCAAGGTCTATCCTCACGCACAGGGTGGCCTTGTCGCCGTAGACGGCCTGGACCTGACGGTCCACCAGGGAGAGTTCTTCGGCCTGCTCGGCACCAACGGCGCCGGCAAGTCCACCACCATCGGCATGCTCACCACCCTGGTCGCGCCAAGCGCCGGAAAGGCGTGGGTCGCCGGGTACGAGGTGAGTGCCGGCCCGGTCGGCGTGAAGTCCCGCATCGGTGTGGTCTCTCAAGCCAACACCCTGGACCGCGCGCTCACCGTCGCGGACAACCTCGCCTTCCGCGGCCGCTACTTCGGCATGTCCGCCCCCGCCGCCCGCCGCCGCGCGCTCGAACTGCTGGAGCGCTTCGGCCTCGCCGACAAGGCCGGCGCCAAAGCCCACCAGCTCTCCGGCGGCCAGGCCCGCCGCGTCATGATCGGCCGGGCCCTGATGCACCTGCCGGAGGTGCTCTTCCTCGACGAACCCACCGCGGGCGTGGACCCGCAGGCACGCGACGACCTCTGGCAGATCATCGCAAGCCTGCACGAGACCGGCCAGACCGTGGTACTGACCACCCACTACCTCGACGAGGCCGAAGCCCTGTGCCAACGCCTGGCCGTCATCGACCACGGGCACCTGCTCGCCTGCAACACCCCCGGCGCGATCAAGGCGTCCAGGGGAGCGCAGACGGTCATCACCGTCCACTACGACGCCGATGCCACCCCGGCCACCGAAGCCCTCCACAGCATCCCCGGCGGCCCCCACGACGTGGCCGTCGACGGCCCGACCGTACGGGTCAGCACCACACATCCCGACGGCCTCCTGGGCCACCTGCTGCGAGCCGGCAGCGCGGCCGGCCTCACCGTCCGCGACGCCACCACCACGCCCCCCAGCCTGCAGACCGCCTTCCTCACCCTGACCGGACGTGACTACACGCCATGACCACCGCGAACCCCCTCGCCACCACCCCCCGCCCGCTGTCGTCCCCCCGGGCCGCCTGGCACGCCTACCGCGCGCTGACCACGCGCGACCTCCACGTCCTGGGCCGCAATCTGCCCGCGCTGCTCGTCCAGGTCGGCCTCCAGCCACTGCTGTTCACCTTCGCCTTCGCCTACGTCATGCCCAGCATCGGCAGCGGACTCGGCGGCGCGACCTCGTTCTCCACGATCCTGCTGCCCGGCCTGATCGCCAGCACCCTCACCTTGCAGAGCATCATGTCCGTCACCGGGCCGCTGGCCGCCGAACTCGGCCCCGGTCGCGAGATCACCGACCGCGCCCTGGCGCCCCTGCCCGTCTGGGCCCTGGGCCTCCAGAAGATCACCTCATCCGCGATCTTCGGCCTCGTCTCGACCCTCGTCGTCGTCCCGATCGTCTGGCTCGTCCACGCCCCCGGCAACGCGCCCCGAGCCCACATCGACAACTGGCCCCTGCTGCTGACCACACTGGTACTCAGCGCGCTGCTCGCCTCCACACTCGGACTGCTGCTCGGAACCGCGGTCGACGCCTCCGCCTTCGGGCCGCTGCTCGGCCTGCTCCTGGCCGCCGCCACCATGCTGGGCTGCGTCTACTACCCATGGACCGCTCTGCAACCGATCCGCTGGGTCCAGGTCCTGACCCTGGCCAACCCGCTCGTCTATATGAGCGAGGGCCTCCGCGCCAACGTCACGCCCTCCACCGGCCACATGCCCACCTGGGCCTACCTCACCGCCCTCACCCTCGGCACCGCCGCTCTGGGCTACCTCGCCCTGCGCCGCTTCGCCCGGCGAGTGCAGACCTGACTCCGGTCCTGCCGCAGCAAATACCGGATTTACTGCGGCAGGACCGGAAGGGCAGGGCACCCGCCCGCCGGGGCGCGAGGCCGCCCGTCCTCCCCGTCGCCGCGATCGACGACTCGGCGCTGTTGGAAGCCCTGCGTGCCCGGAGACCGGCCGGGCCCGGCTCCCCTACCGCCGCGCCGAGGAGATCTTCGAGGAGAACACCCGGTCGCTCGCGAACCCGCTCGCCTCGCCCGAGGGCATCCAGGACCTGGACGGCTGGCCCCTTCACTGGCCACGTCACAGCGCCCTGACACACGATGCCGAGGCCGGCACCTCCACCCCGATGCTGCTGGCCCGCTCCCGCCACGCCTCCGTCCGATCTCTGGACCCGTACGCCCGCCCCTGCGTCGACGCAGTCGCCCGACATGTTGCTGAGCGCGACCCCGCCGCACGGCGCCGGACCTGACACCGCCCTCGTTTGCGGCTGGTGACAGCGTTCCTACCGGCACGTCGGCCGTGGGTTCAGCGTGACTGAAGTGCTTTCACTGGGAACCCACGGCGTTTCCGGCAGGCAGGCGTGAAAGTGCGGCGGGTCCGTTGCCGCTGAATCGGCAGGTCCTTCACCACTGGGCTCACTCGGCCCGCTGTCCGACACGGAGGACGCTCAGGTAACGGCGTGATGCTCGATCGCCCATCCGCGTGCGGATGCGCTCGGCTACGGCGTCGAGCAGGGGCTCTCGGACGTCGCGGTCGAGCCTCCGGTACAGCGACAACGAGCGAAGGTGATCGGCAAAGCCGTCCCCGTTGAACCACTGAACGGTCGGATACCAGCGCACGATCGTTGGGCCGAACAGTCCTCCGGGGTCTTCGACCAGGCCCCAGCCCTCGTCGGTGGTGCGCACGTCGTCCTCCAGGGGAGGATGACCCCAGTCGGGGTTCCCGGGGCAGAACTGCTCGAGGAGATCGGCGGTCTCGGCGTACACCTCCGGCTCTCCCGGCCGGCGGACAACGACGTGGCCGAGCAGCGCCATCCAGCCTCCGGGATGGAGCACGTCGTGCGCCCGCTGCCAGCCGATCGACGGGTCGACCCAGTGCCACGACTGCGCGGCCACGAGAGCATCGAAGCGTCGGCCACGGTCGTCCCACTCCTCGAACGTCGACGTCTCGACTTCGACGTTGCGGAAGGAGGCGATCCGTTGGCGAGCGAGTGCGGCCATGTCTGCGCCCGGCTCGATGGCGGTCACTGAGCATCCGAGTGCTGCCAGCGAGCGCGTCGCCTGACCGGTTCCGCAGCCCACCTCCAGCACCGACGACCTGTCGTCCGTGCCGGTGACGGCGACAAGGTCTGCGAACAGCTCGTCGGGGTATCCCGGCCGGACCCGGTCGTAGAGCTCCGGCACCTCGTTGAACACCCGGCCGAGGTCGTGTGGATTCGGGCGCATCTTCGGAGCGTCAGTCACGAGTGCACAAGCTATGAGGTTCGTCGGCGGGGACGCCACTGGTTTAACGGCAGCTCCTCGACAGCAGCCGTGTCGTCGAGCAGGTTCTGGGCGATGGCCGCGTAGCTGCTCGCGGTGGTGTGGGACAGGTTGAAGACCAGGGCGAGGTGCAGCGGGTCGGCGCCGGCGGTCAGTGCTTCGTGCAGGACCCGGTCGCCGCGGATGCGTTCGAGGTAGACGCCCTGGTGCAGTAGGTGCCGCTTGAGGTATTCGGGGCTGACGGGCCTGGTTCCCAGGGCGGTCTTCGCGTTGATCAGGACGTGCCGGTTGGGGGTCTTCGGCCAGGTGGCCCGGCGCTGGTCGAGCCAGGCCAGCAGGGTCTGGTGGGGCAGTTCGCCGAGCCGTTGGCCGTGTCCGGCGATGGTGATCCTACGGTTGGGCAGGTCGAGGTCGTCCAGTGTGAGGCGGCGGATGGCGGTGGCGCGGGCGGCGTGGACGGCGGCCAGGGCGACGATCAGCCGTTGCGCCGGGGTGACGGCGATCCGTTGGACGGCGAGCACTTCGGCGTCGGTCATCGGCAGCAGGCTGCGTGGGATGTCTTCCATCCTGAGGCGAGTGGTGGGGTTGGCGAAGATCAGGCCGCGCTTCTTGGCGAAGCGGAACAGTGAGCGCAGTGCGGCGATGGCGTTGCGCCGCTGCCATCCGCGCAGGGGTGACAGCGCGGCCGTGACGTCGGTGACGGTGATCTCGCGCAGGTGTCCACGGGTCGTCGCCCAGTTCTCCAGCAGGGGGTGGACGCCGAAGTAGACGTAGACGCAAGCGTGGGACCGGGGCTTGGCACGGCTGTCGCCGTCGAGCAGGACCAGCAGCCAGGCGCGGACGTCGCTGGCGAACCCGGCGGGCAGCTCGGCGGTGCGGTTCTCGATCCAGGTGCGGACCGCCAATACGCTGTCGTTTTCCAACAGCTCCAGGTCGGTGAGGACCTCGGCGACCCGAAGGCTGGAAGCGTGTCGCGGTATTCGCGCACGGACTTCGGTGAGTTTCACGGGCTTGCCGGGCGGGCGGTCGGCCAGCACCGCAGTCAGGCCGTCCATCGCGCACCGCACGAGTGACGGCGACCATCCGTTGGCCTCGCTGAGCTGCTTGGCATGTGCTGCGGCCGACCGCAGCACTGGGTTGTCCGAGGTGAGGGCGGGGTGCTGCCAGTGTGGTGGGGGTGGGACACCCGCCTTGCGCCGGTAGTAGGAGCCCAGGCCCCGGCACTTGTTGTCGCAGTACGCCCGGTCCCGCCGCGATTCTTCGGGCAGCGGCTTGCCGCAGTGCACGCAGGTCATCGTGGCGGCAGGGACCGGCCGGTGCGAGGACGCGGGGCGACGGCGCGTGGCTGGCCCACCGCAGTGGCCTGTGAGTCAGTTGCTGGTGTCGGCTCCGGCACTCGCGCCGGCTCGGGCAGCAGCAGTTCGTCGACGCCGCAGGCGAGCACCGCGCAGATGACGTCCAGCTCGTCGAGTTTGACGGTGTTCGGCTGACCGGACCACAGGCCCGACATCTTCCCCGCGCTGATCACCACGCCGCGTTCGGCGAGCATCCGCTGGAGTTCGCTGGCCTTCCAGATGCCGCGGTTGGCGGCCGCCAGGCGAAGGTTCCACTTCACTGGGCCAGTCCTTTCCATCGGTCGGTGGCGCGCTGCTGTCCGGCGACCCAGGCGTCTTCGACATGGGTGCCGTGGACGTGGATATACCGGGCCGTGGTACCGGTCCAGGTATGTCCGAGGAGCTCCTGGATCGCGAACAAGGTCATGCCGGCGAGATAGAGCTGGGAGGCGCAGAAGTGCCGCAGCACGTGCGGGGTGAGCTTCCCGGCCCAGGTGGGCAGGTGCTGGGCGGCGGCGTCGGCCAGCGACCGGCGGAAGACGTCGGCGGTCGCCCGCGAGCACGAGCCGTCCTGGTTCTTGCGCTCGGAGGGGAACAGTGGGGCGCCCGGCCGGGTGTGGTCGGCGTCGAAGTGGCCCCACACGTCCTCGATGAATCACCGCAGGTTGCGGTCGGCGCCGTTGATCAGCGGCACCAGCCGTGGCTTCGGCCCGCGTCTGCGGGAGCCCTTGCCGTGCCGGATGTTGAGCTTGCCGAAGCGGCCCAGCTCCCACCGGACGTCGTCCAGGTCGAGCATCCGTGCCTCGTTGATCCGCAGCCCCACGTCCGCCGCCAGCCGGGCCACCGCGTAATTGCGGGCGGCCGGGCCGAACTTGCGGCAGGTCACCAGCTCCTCGCGCCACCCCGCGAACAGCTCCTCGATCTCTGCTTCGCTGGGCGGGATCCGCAGCTGCGGTTCCAACGAGGCCCGCGGCCGGTTCATCTCGTCCAGCGGGCACTCGACCACACGGCCGGTGAGGTTGTGCAACTCGACCTTGTGCCGCAGCTCAAGGAATTGGAAGAACACCGCCAGCGCACTCGCCCGGCCGGTCCGGGTCGACGGTTTGGCGCCGCGCAGCACCTTGCCGAAATAGACGTCGGCGTCGGCCGGCTCCATCTCCCACAGCGGACGGCCGAACCAGTCCCGGATCAGCTCCAGATGGTTGGTGTCGTTGCGGATCGTGCTGTCGACCAGACCGGCCGAGGCCCGCGCGAGTACGAACCCCGCCAGCACGTCGGTCTCGAACTCGGCGAGCTCCTCCTCGCTCACCGGCGCCCGGTACTCACGCAGATCGCGCACTACGGCCAGAGCCAACCCACGCCTCCACGACTTCACCCAGACTGAAGGAATCCCGACAGGGATGAGAGTTGCGCACTACGGATGAGGTTGGGTCAGAACGGCCGGCAGTCACCCGGACGAGGTAACAGGCCCAGGTCCAGGCACTCTCAGTCGTGCCAGGGAACTGCGGACGAACACGGAACCCGGGGACTATTGCTCACCCATGTCCTGTGACGGCTGCCACGGCGCCCAGCTCGAGCGCTTCGACGAGAGCTTGCACGTCGCCTGGACCGTCTACCGGCTCGCCCCCGCACCGCCAGCCGGCCCGCTGCTCGCCGCCTACGTCGCGACGCGGAGACCCCCGCAGGGGTCGGAACAGGAAGACACCGGGAATGGCGGAACGCTCGGCTCACGCAGGCGGATTGGGGTGGGCAGCCGAGTACGCCGCGCTCGCGGAGCTGGGCCAAGTGCTCCAGTCCGCCGGGCCGGCACAGCGGCGCCGCCTCGACATCGGCCTCGGCCGCACTGCGGAACCACGGGACCTGGGGGTGCGGGCCGCAGCCCAGCGGCCGACGCGCGGTGCTCATGATCGGCCAGTTCCGCGGACCGCCGCCTGGCGCGGGTGAATGGCGCCCGCAGTCCCGGGGTGGTTCGCCTCGACTTGCAGGCGAAGGCGGGCGAGTCCGGGAGCAGATCGGGCTGCCTGGTCTCCAGGTGGAACGCGACGGCGTCGACGTGGCTGGGCAGCTGCGGAGCGACGACGGCCGCAGTGTCGGGCCATTGACCCAGCACCCTGCCCCCCAGCGGCCAGCGCGGCGGTCTTCACGCCGCGGGTGCAGCAGGCGCTGTCGGCGGGTGCGTCACGGTTCGGGCAGTCATGACTTTCCAGTGCCAAATGCAACCTGATCGGATGTCAAGTCCACCGTCGTCGGCCGTGGAGCGCTGTCATGACAGCGGGGCCTGATCGTGTGTGGTGGTGAAGCGCTTGCGGTACTCGGTGGGCGTGATGCCCAGATGGCGGGCGAAGACGCGGCGCAGGGTCTCGTCGCTGCCGAGGCCGCTGTGGTGGGCGGCGGAGGTGATGCTGTGTCCGTCGAGGAGGAGTTGCTGGGCACGGTCGAGACGCACACGCTCGACCCAGCGGGCGGGGGTGGTGTGCAGGTCGGTCTGGAACAGCCGGGTCAGGTGCCGGGTGCTGACGGCGGCGGATGCGGCCATGGCGGGCAGGCTGTGGTCGGCGGTGGGGTCGGCGAGCACGGAGGCGGTCAGCGTGCGCAGCAGGTCGCTGCGTGCGGGTGGGGTGGCCAGTGCGGTGGAGAACTGGGACTGGCCCCCGGGACGCTGCATGAACACGACCAGCTCGCGAGCGATGTCGCGGGCGGTGTCGGGGCCGTGGTCGTGTTCTACCAGCGCCAGCATCAGGTCGATGCCAGCGCTGATGCCTGCCGAGGTGATGTAGCGGCCGTCGTGGATATGCAGGGCGTCCGGTTCGACGTGCACGCGAGGGTGGCGGCGGGCGAGGGTGCGGGCGTGGCGCCAGTGGGTGGTGGCCCGGCGGTCGTCGAGTAGGCCGAGTGCGGCCAGGACGAAGGCGCCGCTGCAGACCGAGGCGACCCGTGCCGTCTGAGCGGCGAGGGCGTCGGCCGCGGCCAGCAGTTCCTCCTGGGGACCCTGGTCGGCGAGGTGGTCGGCCCCGGCGACCACGAGGGTGTCGACGGGCCCGGCATCGGCCGCGGCGGTGGTGCCCGCCAGCACCGGCCCGCTGGACGTAGTGACGTCACCGCCGCGGGGCGAGACCAGGGCACAGGTGTAGGGGTGCCCGAGCCGGCCGGCCTGGTGCAGCACCTCCAGGGGGCCGCTGACGTCGAGCAGGGTCACGCCGTCGAACACGAGGAAGGCGATCCGATGCGTCATGTCTGAATCTGTGGTTCATATGGCTGGACAGACATGGTGCCAGCCTACGGCACGGGCGAGGGTGGAGGAGTCCACCGACCAGGTGCCAAGGAGAGGAAACCCTGATGAGCGAGACGATCGCAGGTGTGCGGATCCCGGACAGCGCCCTGGCGCGTGAGGCGACCGAGCTGGTGCGCGAGGTCAGTCCGCCGCTGCTGTTTGACCACTCACGCCGGGTGTTCTTGTTCGGGTCGCTGCGCGGCGCCGAGCAGGGGCTGCACTTCGACCCTGAGCTGCTGTACGTGGGGGCGATGTTCCACGACCTGGGGCTGACGGAACGCTTCCGCCGTACCGACCAGCGCTTCGAGATCGACGGCGCCGACGAGGCCCGCCGCTTCCTGCAGACCCACGGCATCACCGGTGAGCCGGCCGAGCGGGTGTGGACGGCCATCGCCTTGCACACCACCCCGGAGATCCCGCTGCACATGGCTCCCGAGATTGCTCTGGTCACCCGCGGCGTGGAACTGGACGTCCTGGGCATCGGCTACCACGCGGTCCCCGACGAGCAGCGCGCTGCGGTGATCGCTGCCCATCCCCGCCCCGACTTCAAGAACCGGATCCTCGCCATGTTCACCGAGGGCATCAAGGACCGCCCGGACACCACGTTCGGCAACGTCAAAGCCGACGTCCTCGCCCACTTCGTCCCCGGCTTCCGCCGCGGCGACTTCGTCGACGTCATCAAGAGCTCCGACTGGGCCGAATGAGCCCCTCTGCTACGGACAGCGCAGCTCGGCGCGTAAGAACCACAGAGGTGCGGGCGGGCTGCCCGCGGATACGGCGACAGCGGACGCGGGGTGCCCGCTGCGCGCCCGCGCCGTGGGCGGCGTGGGAGAAGGAGGCCGTCCGAGGCGCTTGAGCTGTGGCTTCTCGCGGCCTTCGCGTCAGGTCCTCAGCATCGTCGTCCAGTTCGACCACGTCCGGGTCGCGCAGCAGCCTCAGGCCCTCGTGCGATACAGACTCGATGAGGCAGAGATGTAGGTACGAGCCGCAGGCTGTCCGAGGCGCGGTGGATCCGGGCTGGTCGCGTAGGCGTCCTGGCCGCGTCCGGGCCGAACTACCCCGCCGGCACCGGGGCGCACGACGACATCACGACCATCCGTGGCCTCTCCTCAGCAGCACTCGCCGAAGTCCGACGGATCGAACGTCGGAAGAAGTACCCGTGCGCCGGGCTCGACCGGCTCGGCGCTGGCGCCGGCGGAGCTTCGTCCACCAGCCGAATCGACGGCTGTGGGGGTACGAGACGGGCGGCTGCACGGAGTGGGCCTGCTGTGGCGACCCATGGCAGGCCCGCGAGTTCCTCGAAGGGGTGATGCTGGCGGTGTCCCGCCGCAGAGCGCGCGAACTCCGGGGCCTTGCAGAGGCTTTGGACCGGCAGTACTGATTTGAGGCGCACCGCCGTCACTGCTCGGGATCAAGGCTCCCGGTTCTCCGGCGGCGAGGTCTCCTTCGACGTGGATGTTCACGAGAAATAGCAGCAGTCCATGGGGGACAGCCCGCCGCTCGGAGGGCGGCGGGCTGCCGAGTAGGAACCCGCGGTCGTCAGTCGGCCTTGGCAGGCCTGCACTGGTCCGGTTCCGTGCAGCAGAACGGCAGGTCCGGTTGCTGGTTCGCTGCCTCAGCGCCCCACGTCTACCCGAAAAGCGGGTTGTGGAAGCGTTCGCGGAACGGTCGCTCTGACCGTTCCGCTTCTCCCGGAGGCCGACCAAGCCGGGCCGTGCGCGGCGGACAAGCTCAGGCGGGCAGCTTCGTGTCGACGACGAAGCTGATCTCGATGACCTGGCCGGGGAAGGTCAGCTCGGTGACGCCCAGGACCGTGCTGGCCGGGCGGTGGTCGCCGAAGTACGCCAGGTTGCCCTCGGCCGTCGCCGTGGCATTCTGCCGCAGGTTCACCACGTACAGGGTCTGGGAGACGACCTGGTTCCGGGTGACGCGGTAGTGGTTCAGGACCTTGTCCAGGTTGACGTAGGTCTGCTTCAGCTGGGCGGCGAAATCGTCCGCGTAGAGGAACTCGCCCACCTTGTCGAGCGAGAGCTGTCCGGAGACGTGGATCAGATCGCCGGACTTGATCGCCTGCGAGTAGCCGAAGTCGCTCTCGGCCGGCACGTTGTGGTTGAAGACATCGATGGTGGTCAACGGGGTTCGCCCTCCTGGCTTACTCTCTCACGGTTACTCAGAAACTGTAGGAGAGTGAAAGTCGACCTGGAAGAACGCACTTTTCGGTGACTGAGGAACCTGATGGTGACCAAGCAGCTGCTCAAGGGCCTGCCCGAGGACGCTGACCTGAGGCGCGCGGACTCCCTGGCGCGGGAGATCTTCTCGGACGTCGCCGACAAGTGGGCATTCCTGATCATTGAGGCGCTCGGCGAGTGCACCCTGCGCTTCAGCGAGCTGCGGCACGAGGTCGAGGGGGCGTCAGCCACAAGATGTTCACCCAGAACCTGCGCATGCTGGAGCGCACCGCCTGGTCGAGCGGACGGTGCACCCCACCGTGCCGCCGCTCTGCTGAACCTAGGTCTGGCTGGTCCACCTTCACCGGCCCCGGCACGCCACTGCGGTGGTAACGCCCGGATGCATGGACCACAACTGCGTGCTTGGTGACTTGGTGTGCTCGCGGCGGGCTCGCCTGCGTCCCGAGGATGCGGGGGTGGCCTTCGGTCTGGCCCTGCCCGCCGACCCCGGCCTGAGCATCTGCCTCTACACCACCGAGGCGGGCTCCGCCTCTAGGCCAGGCCCTCAGCCGAGCCGCGTCAGCAGTGGCCCCGGCCGGCCCAGCGCACGACATGACACCCCTCCGGGCCAAGAAAGACCCGCGCGCACATCCGCAGCACGAATAACGCATTTGTCCCAGTAAGGAACAAACGTCTTGGCCAAGGGCTCGGGCACATCGAGGCGTTGGCCAGTGGCTACCGCCACGTCCCAGGCGTGGATGGCGAATTCCGTGATGAGGATTCCACCAAGTGCTTCGGCGGGCATGGGGCGGCCCACCGAGGCCCGCCTCTCCCTGCCACGCCGCCGGCTCGGACCAGGCTCTGGCCGCCGGCTCCGCCTGGCTGTTCACGAGCCGGGCCCACTCCGTCTCCGGCCGCCCGGCAAAAAGGGGCACCGGGTTCGCAGCCAGCAGGGCGGAATCCCAATCCGTGCGGGTGCCCACATCCCGTGTCAGCACGAGCATCATCGCGATGTGATTGACGAGGTCTTTCACCCTCCATTCCGAATCCGGAGTCGGATTCTCGTACTGGTCCACCGGCGTACCGCCGACAGCGTCGGCGACCAGGCCGATGCTCTGCGCCAACTGTTCCGCTCTGGCCACTGGCACCATGAGAGGTCCTTCCTTCGTGGCGCCGCGAGGCCGCACGCCTCGCGCGCGGATGGACATACCGCGGCTCGCCCCTCGCCACGTAGGCCTTCGGCCTAGTCGATGAAGACGCTCCAGGCGACCGCGTTGAGGTTGTCACGCAGGAAGATGTCGGTTCCTGCCAGGCGCTCGTCCCAGGAAGGCATCAGCTCCGCCGCGTGCGTGACGACCGCGTCCATCCAGACCTTCAGTTCGGCCTGTCGGTTGTTGTGCGGCACCTTGGCGGCGGCTGCGGCTTCCTTCAGGTCGACCGTCCGCAGCGCCTCGGCGGCTGCGGTGCGCAGGTCGCGGATGAACTCGCGGTTCGTCGCGACATCCTCGGGGGTGCCGGGCAGCGCCATGTGGCCGGTCACGATGGTGTCGAAGTCGTACTCGAGCAACTCGTCCATGGCGTCGTAGTACGCGGGCACGTGCGCGGAGAAGTACAGCCGGAAGAACGGTGCGCTCTTCGGCGCGAAGCTGTCCATCGCTCCCAGGAGTCTCTGCTCCGGGAGGTGGATGAACAGGTTGCCGGCCACGTGCCAGTCCCCCGTGTAGTCGAGGACGAACCTGACCCCGTCGATGTCCATCTCCTGGTGCCGACCGCTGAAGGTCTCGGTGGGCAGCGGGCGCCGGTCGTCCTTGGCCTCCTTGATGAGGTCGCCGGTGATCTCGTGCGCGATGATCTTCAGGCCGTCCCGGTTCAGCAGGTGAGCGGCCCCGATGTGGTCGGCGTGCGCGTGGCTGTAGATGAGGTGGGTGAGGGGCTTGGGGGTGACCGACTCCATGGCCCCCAGCAGTTTGTCCCCGAGGAACGGCGAGGCGTCCACGAGGACGACGCCGTTCTTGGTCACCAGGAACATCGTGTTGATCATCCCTTGCGTGACGAGGTAGACATCGCCGCCCAGGTCAGTGACGGCATACCCGGTGGACTCCGGAATGTCCGGCCCGAGGGCGAAGTCAGGCACGGGCTTGAACTCGGTCACGGTGATCTCCTTTGTGCGGTCCGTCCAGCGGACGGCGTGGCGATGCGGCTGTGAACGGAGCATGTTCGGGGCCCGCTCGACCCCGGGAGTTCGAGACCCGGGACGGCGAACTCGTCGGTGGCGGCGATGGGCGTTCCGGCCGAGTCGGAGCCGGTCAGGCGGGCGGCGATCTTGTGACCCATGCTCCGTCGGCCGGCTGGACGGTGCGGGCACGGTCCCATTGCGGAGCCCCGCCGTACAGCGTCGAAGAGGCCGGCGGTGTGACCGTATCCGGAGTTGAAGGCGATGCGCGGCTGTACAGAAGTTGCCGGAGGCGTCGAAAGCCTCGACTCTCTAATGGTTTCCAATGTAGACCACGTCTCCTTTGAGGGGCCCAGTGCCCGATGGAGTCCCACAGCGGCGGCTTCTTCAGGGGTCGTCATTTGGTCACCGCCAGGGCGCGCGCGGCCCGAGCTCGCAGCGGTCGCCAGATTGCACAACGGAACTCGCATCGCCCTCGGCGGGCGGGTGACTCGTTGGCCTGTCCTTGTCCGTCGCCGACGAGCGGGCCGAGCGGTTGCCGGTGACGGACACCGCCATGGTTTCGCGGAGCGGCCGACAACGACATCACCTGAATATGTGATCGGCCATCCAGGCGCAGCGTGGCCCCTCCGGCGGCTTTCCCTGCCGGGTCTTGTGCGGGCGGATATGAGGCTGAGCGGGCCGCGGAACGCCGTCGAGTGGAGGACGGGACGGCGTCGGGGCCGCTGTCTCCGGCAGCACTCCTGAAAGCCCCGTTCACTCCCCGACTCGTGCTGCCCTCACTCAACGGATCAGCCATCTCCGCTGCGGCAGACGGTTCGACGGTCATTGCCAGCTGCCTGCGTCACGCAACAGCTGTCGGCCGATGGCTGGCATCGACGCGGGGCGATCGGTTTATTCCACATCCGAGGACGTGCCGCCCGGGTCCACCACAGGGTTCGGAACCTCCGAGCGCATCCACCCTTCGGATCGAAGGACAGGTGGCCCGTCACCCGCCGCGACGTGGGGAAATCCGTCAAAAACCCCGAGACTCTGGTCGAGCGAGACCACGCCGTCCTCCGGCCGTTCATCGGTCCGCTTCCGAGCCCGGCCGATCTCGGCCTCGTCAGGGGTGAAGGGAGGTGGGGCCGTTGTTCACCGGTGATTCGATCACCGACTGCCAACGGCTGGAGAGCGAAGACGGTCTCGGGTTCGGCTACCCGCTGCGCGTCGCGGGCGAGTGGGGACTCCGGCACCCGAACCGGCCCGTGACCTGGCTGAACACCGCGAACGCGGGCGACAAGGTGATGGACCTCGAAGCCCGCTGGCAGACAGACGTACTCGATGCCCGCCCGGACGTGGTATCAATCCTCGTCGGGGTCGACGACATGGGCTGGCACACCCTGGACCGAAGGGGTACGTGATCCCCGTGGAGGAGTTCGAAGCGAGTTATGACCGCCTGCTCGCGCCCCTCGCCGAGGCGGGCACAAAGCTGATTCTCATCGAGCCGTTCCTCACACTCGCCCGCAAGTGCGGCGCGCAACTGCTTGCCGCCGACCGCATGTTCGCCAAGCTCGCCGCGACGACCGGGCCGGAGTACTGGGCCGCCGACGGCGTACATCCGACGCCGGCCGGTCACGCCGCACTCGCAGCGGCCTGGCTGCGCCTGGTCGCGTGACCAGGCCTCGCGATCACCCGCAACACCGGTGATCCATGGACACGCGGATGTGGGACGCGCTGGTCAGCACGTGAAGAACGTGTACACCACCGGCCGACCATCAGGCCGCTGGCGCGCGGCAAGCAGGTCGGCGCCGACGGGGTGATGCTCGCCCGGGAGAGGCACGACATCGCCACCGCCACCAGGCCGAGGCCGTCGCTCGTCCACGTCTCTCCTGTCAGTGAGTCAGGAGAAGTTCTCGGTACAACGGTGAGGGTCCCTGCGGACCAAGCCGCCGGAGACTGGTGCGGTGCCGAGGTCGCTGTCGCCGTCCTCGTGGCGCAGCACCCAGTCGTCGAGGTCGAGGGCCGTCTCCAGCGGTTGCCTGGCCATGTGGGCCCGCAGGCTGGTCACCTCGGCGGCGGCTTCGCCCGAGCGAGTCTCCTCGGGGGAGAGCAGTTCTTCCCGGAAGGCCGTCTCGGGCATCGCGAACCGCATCCGAGCGGTGTGGGGAGTCACGTACAGGACCTCGCCGATGAGCTGCCAGTCGGTGCCGCCCATCCGCTCGAACACGGCGGCGGCTTCGAAGAACCGCTGCGCGGCGGCGAGCACTCGGGCGGCATCGGCCAGCACAGTGCCTGGCGCACGGGTGGTGCCGTCGGGGTTCAGCTCATGCTCGCCGATGGGGACGGCGGCACGCGCGAGGTCGGCCAGTTCGCATGCTTCGTAGGCCATCACCAGCCTCGCTCGCGCCGCGTCCGTGTAGGGCGCGGTGGCTCCCGCGCCGCTTTCGGTCATGTCGTCAGCCTCCGTTTCGGACGAGGGGCGGTGATTACTGCGGCTCCCCGTGTGGTCAGCCGCGCAGGAAATACAGGACGGTCGTGATCACGGCGGTCGCCGGGACGACGCCCCGAGGCAGCCAGGCGGGAAGACGACGGGCGAGATGGGCGTCGGCGAAGCCCCCGGCCACGGCGCCGACCAACATGGCGGTGAGGAACAGCACCTCGCGCTGAGATAGATGGCCGCGAGCTGGGCGATCCGCATCGGTTTGCCGACCGCGGCGTCAAGGCCGAGGCCGATGCTCCACAGGGCCAGCATCAGGATGCCTACGGCTCCGCCGAAGTATCCGCCGTACACGGCGAGGACGAACTGTCCGATCAGGACGGCTCGTGAGTTCAACACGCTGTCAGCGCCTTCGTAGACGTAGGCCCGAAAGCGGCGACGTCGCGTCGGTACACCCACGCGCCGGCCACGGCGCCGGGTACGCGGAAGGCCCGTGACACTGCGTTCGCCGTCACCGGTGGCAGGCCGAAGGCGACGAGAGCGGGCAGCGCCACGAACGTGTCCCCACCCCCTATGGCGTTCAGGACTCCGGCTGCGACACCGGCCAGCAGGACGAGGGAAAACTCGGTCACACACCGAGCATCGCTCCGTGACGCGTGGGTTCACAATGCGTGATCGGCGTACCCAGCCTAAGCCTGTGCCTTAGCCTGAGTCGGTGCGCTATGACCTGGACGACCTGCGGCTCTTTCTCCACATCGTCTCGGAGGGGTCGATCACGGGGGGCGCTCATCGCATGCACCTGAGCCTGCCCTCGGCCAGTGCCAGAGTGCGCTCGCTGGAACACCACGCCGGCGTGGCACTGCTGATCCGTGGCCGCCGGGGCGTGCGGCCCACGCCGGCGGGGACGGCCCTGGCCCGGCACGCACGCGACGTACTCGCCCAGACCGTACGGCTCGAAAGCGCCGTCGCGAGCTACACCCGGTCCCCGTCCGCTCCCCTGACCCTGCTCGGTGGCGGCTCCGCGATGCACCGGCTCGTGCCGCAGGCCCTCATCTCGTTCCTCCGCGCCCACCCGGACATCGACGTCACAATGTCCGAGAGTCGCACCCCCCAAACCGTGCGGATGCTCGCCGACGGCGAAGCGGACCTGGGGGTCGTCCTCGACGACGAGGCCCGCGACTGCGGCCTGCACATTGAGCCCCTCGGCGACGACTCCCTGGTCGTGATCGGCCAGGCCGGAGGAATCCTCGCCGGACGGACCGCGCTGACCTACAGCGAGGTCGCCGAACACCCTCTCGTCGGCCTCGACGCCGAATCCTCGCTGCGCCGCTGGATCGAGGAACACCTCGGACCGCACGCGCCGGTGGTACGCCACCGCACCACGGTCGCCAGCTTGAGCGTCCTCGTCTCCCTCGCAGCCGCCGGCGTCGGGCTCGCCGTCGTACCACGCCGCGCCATCGACCCCCACCAGCCCCTCGACGTCTGCGAACTGGGGGACCCCTGGGCCCGCCGCCACCATCTACTGGCCTGGGGCGTCAAGGATCGCACCGCGTCGACGGCCACCACGGCACTCGCCGAACACCTGCGCCACGCCGCCCTGTCCGAGCCTTCATTCCGCAACGCACACGCACACGCACGCGCAGACGCAGACGCGGACGCGGACGCCGTCGGTCAGCAACCCTTCCACGACGGCTGACCGAACATCACACGTTGGCGTTACATGTCTGCTCGACGAAGCTATGCGAGAGCAGGGCCATCACGCCGCATCCGTGTCGCGTGACCACTCTCAAAATCCCGTGGCAGGTCACGATGGGCAGGTGGCACACTGACCGTGTCAGAGGGGCGTAGCTCAGCCCGGCCAGAGCAGCGGACTCCAAACCCGCGCGCCGCAGGTTCACATCCTGCCGCCCCTGCCAGTCGCACCTCCTGGAGCGCCGAGAACGGGTCATGATGTGCTCGTGTGGGCGGCCAGCTGTCCTTGTGGCCCCCGGCCGGCGAGGTGTTCAATCTGTCTCGGAGAGCAGCGGTGTCCCGGTAGTTCGGCGCCAGTAGGGCGGTGCGGCCGAGAGATCGCGCAATGCGTTGGTCACACAGTGAATCTCTCCTCCCACGGTGCCGACGGCATGGGCGTAGTCCCAGTCCTCCACCCAGGCGACCCGGGTGCCGATGGCCGACAGCGCTGTCTCGGTGGCGCGTTCGAAGACGTCCCGGCCGTCGGGGCCGGCGTGGGAGTGGGGGGCCGGAGCAAGGTAGGTGCGGGTACCCGTGGCGACCCCGTTGGCGATGGCGGGCAGGCGGTTGGCGACGATGTCCTGGCGGGGATAGCCAGGGACCTCGAGACGGGTGAAGATCGCCGGTGCAGGCACGATGTCCTGGTTGCTCAGGCCGAGTTGGCCGGCCAGCAGGTCCAGTGCCCGGTCTATGCCGGCCGTGGCCAGATGGTTGCCCTCGAGCACGGACTTTTCGCGGAGCAGGCCGCTCGCCCCGGCCTTGCGCAGGAGGTCCGTGCCCAGGGCCGGGTCGGCGACGACGGCGGCCCAGCCGCGTTCGGTGTCGGCGGGGACGAACGAGAGGAACTCGTCGATGTGCCCGACGGCCAGCCAGCTGGTGTCGACCGCCAGCGGTGACTGTTCTCGCTGAGCCTGAAGCAGCTGGGTGAAGGTCGGATCCGGGGCGGCCTGTCCCCCGTCGGATCCGTACAGCACCCGTCCCGGGGGGAAGCGTTTGTCGGGCGGCGCGACCAGGAAGTTTCCGGTGGAGCTGAACGAGCCCCACAATTTGCTGCGTTCGCTGTCGCCGACCCGGCCGGTGTCGTACTGCTGCACGGCGGCGGTGCCCGGGCCGCGCAGTACGGTGAACGCGGAGCGTCCGGCGTCGCGCAGCGGGAAGGCGCGGGTGCTGCCCTCGGGCATCACATCGCTCGAGCGCAGCAGCACCCGCATGCGGCGCGGTGTGCCGGCGGGGCCGGGGACCTCGAAGTAACCGGTGATGAACTGGTCGCGCATCCAGCGGTCGCCGCCGGTCGGATACTCCAGCAGGCGGTCGTTCAGCCCGGCCTCGGCCAGGGCCGCGCGGAGCCGGCCGCGGAAGGTCTTCTCGCCCTTCTCGACCGGGCGGGCGGGGACATCGGGGTCGTGGCCGTGGCGCTCGGCACTCTCGGGGGTCGTGCTGTTGTCGCTGATCACCATGCGGTCGACGGGCAGCAGGTCGTGGGTGAGGATCAGTGGCGCGACCCGGAGCCGCGCCGTGTCGCGGGTGACGCGGTCACCGTCGACGACCTCGAGGGTGACGTCGATCAGGCCGTCGAAGACCTTCGGGTCGCGCACCAGGTCGCGGGCTTCCAGCGCCAGATCGACACCGGAGCGCAGTTCGTCGGCGGTGAGCCGGGCGTCCGTTCCGAGCGGCGTGGGTAGTCCGCCCTCGTGCCGTCGGAACAGGCGTGTGTAAGGGGCGGCCGTGTGATTCACGCTGATCCTGCCGTACGCTCCAGGGCCCAGTTTCGGCAGGGCGGCCAGCCGCAGCGGAGCCAGGTCGAGGGCGTCGCGGGCGCCGTTGACCTGCTCGTCGGCCGCGTCGTTGCACGCGGCCAGGGCGTCGTCGCCGAGCCGGGATCCGTTGTCCCCGAGGGTTGGGCAACGGTCGGCGCTGTCGTCCAGGTTGGGCATGACCAGCGCGCCCCGGCCGTCGCTCCAACTGCCGCGGCCCGGGAGGTCGGCGTCGGAGAGCCGGCCGTCACGGTTGGTGTCGGCGATCAGGGTGACGGCGTGGGGTGCGGCGTTGACGCTGGGCAGGTGGACGGCGGTACCGGCGAGGGTGACCACGGCGATGGCGGTGGCGCGGAGCGGCCGGGATGCACTGCGAGTCGAGGCGATGTTCGGCATGGCCCCAGCATTCGACGCGAACATCGGGTGGCGCATCGGCGCGTTGGCAGATGTTGCGGCCTCGGTCTCCGGTGAGATCTCTGCCATTCGGCAGAGGCGGCCCGACCTGCGGCGTCGATAAGCTGGCCGGATGCGTGGCGCGGAAGTGGCCTGTGGTGTCGCGGCGGCCGCCGTGGCCGTCGCGGCGGTCGTCGCACTCCCTGAGGCCGGACCCCTGATCACTCTGCCCGCCGTGGCGGCCGCCGGCTCGGCGCTGTTGCGACGACCGCGCTGGGGGGCGTGGGCCGCCGTCGTGTCGGTGGCTGCCACGGTGGCCTACCGGGGGCCTGCCGGGGGCCTGCCGGGAACGAGACCGGGCCATGGTGGCTCGTCGAGACGGCCGGGCTGCTCACCCTGCTGGTACCGGCCGCACACGCCGCCGAAGGCCGCCGCGGGTGGGCGTTGTGTGTGCTACCGGCGACGACGGTCACCGTCCTGCCGCTGCGCATCACGCCAAACCTGGAGCCACCCGCGCAACCGGCCGAGACAGCGGTCATCTGCGGACTGGCCACGATCGCCGCCCTCGCCACTCTGCTCGCCGGCCGGTATCTGCGCGCGCTCGACCGGAGGCGGGCCGGTGCGGTGGCGGAGGCCAGGCGGGCCCAACGCCTCGCGCTGGCCCGGGACCTGCACGACTTCGTGGCCCACGAGGTCAGCGGAATGCTCACCCAGGCGCAGATGGGCCAGGTAGTGGCGGCAACGGATACACACCAGGCGGTGGCCACGCTGCGGCGCATCGAGGAAGCGGGACTGCGGGCGATGGAGACCCTGGACCGGACCGTGCGGATGCTCGACGAAGAGACGCATGGAGGTGAGTGCGAGCAGCCCGCCCTGGCGGAGCTGGCCGCAGTGGTGGCACGGTTTCGTGAGGGAAGCGCCGCGCAGGTGGAACTGGACCTCGACCCGCGCATACGCGAGGTGCCGACACTGGCCTACCGGATGGTGACGGAGGCCCTGACCAACGTGCGGCGCCATGCCCCCGGTGCGACACGGATCCGGGTGGCGGTGCGCCGTACAGGCAGAGCCCTGTCGGTGAGCATCGTCAATGACGTCCGCGACATCAGCGCGTCCGGAGGTGACGCGCCGACCGGACTGCCGGGTGGCGGCAGGGGGCTGGCCGCCCTGCGCGCGCGGCTCGCGGCTGAGGCGGCCACACTCACCGCCGGACCGACGGGGACGGGCGGTTGGCAGACGGCGGCCAAGTGGCCCGACAGCCGCATCGAAAGGCGGACAGCGCAGTGATCCGGGTACTGATCGCGGACGACCAGGAGTTGGTGCGCCACGGGTTCCGGATGGTGCTCGACGCTCAGCCCGACATGATGGTCGTCGGGGACGTGGCGGACGGAGTGACCGCGGTCGAGGTGGCGCGTCGACAGCGTCCGGACGTCGTTTTGGCCGACATCCGCATGCCCGGCCTCGACGGCCTCGAAGTGGTCCGTCGGCTCGTGCCGGAAGGCCATCGAGTCGTCGTGGTCACCACATTCGACGACGACACCTACCTCGGTCCCGCCCTGCGCGACGGAGCCTCCGGTTACCTGCTGAAACGCTCCGGCCCCACGATGATGGTGGAAGCCGTACGGGCGGCGATGGCGGGCGACACCCTGATCAGCCCGTCGCTGACGGTCCGCCTGCTGCGTGGCCTGGCGTCGCCGGTCAAAGCGTCCGTGCCTGACCGCTCGTTGCTCACCGCACGGGAGACGGAGGTGGTACGGCTGGTCGCCCGGGGACTCACCAACGCGGAGATCGGGGCCGTGTTGCATGTCTCGCCAGGCACGGTCAAAAACCCACATCGCCGCCGTGCAGCGCAAACTGAACGCCCGCAACCGGGTAGCCGTCGCCGCCTGGGCATGGGCCTCGGGGCTGGCCGACCCCTGTCAACCGCAGGCCGGTCCCGGACGGGCGTGAACCCGTCCCGGCGGCGGACGGCCGATCAGGAAGGGGACGGGGAACGAGTGTGGTCCCGCCCGTCCAGCGAGCAGGTGTTCAGGAGGGTCGCGGCGTCCGCCCCGGCGGGCAGGCCGACGGTCCGGGAAGAGGGCGGTCGATGGCCTGCGGTGAGCCAGCTCTCGAGCGCCGTGAACGCCG
Source organism: Streptomyces sp. NPDC028305 (assembly GCF_055569495.1). Taxonomy (NCBI): domain Bacteria; kingdom Bacillati; phylum Actinomycetota; class Actinomycetes; order Kitasatosporales; family Streptomycetaceae; genus Streptomyces; species Streptomyces sp. NPDC028305. The sequence continues at coordinate 448,729 of NZ_JBVHTN010000009.1, read as the reverse complement.
TTCGGTGGCACGGGGTGAGGGGACGGAGCCGGTCCGGGAACATGTCGACCAAGGAGTCGGTGTGGGTGCCGCCCTCGATGCGGTAGTAGCGGTACAGGTGGCCGCGGCCGGCCTCGCGCACCATGCGGGCGTAGACATCGGAGTCCTGGCTGATCGGCAGCAGAACGTCCAGCGTGCCCTGCACGGTGATCAGCGGCCTGCCGATCCTCCCGGTGAGTGCGATTTTCTCCACGGCCTGCCTGACCTCGTCCGGACGCGCCGCGTAGTCGTAGTCGGTGTCGCAGGCCGGAGTCCCCGTCGGGCAGTACGGGGTACCCGCCTCGGCCGCCCCGTCGAAGCCGGGGTCGATTTCCTCGCGGTAGATGCGCTGGGTCAGATCCCAGTAGAACTGGTAGTAGTAGGGCCAGAGGAACTCCGACCCGGCCGGGAACCCTGCGGCGTGCAGGGCTTCTCGCGCCTGCCGGGCGCCCTCGCCCCCGGCGGCGTACACGGGGTAGTGGCGCAGCGCCTTGGGCAGGAAGCCCAGCAGGTTGGGTCCGTCGGAGCGCCACAAGGTGCCCTCCCAGTCGACTCCCCCGTCGTAGAGTTCGGGGTGGTTCTCCAGCTGCCAGCGCACCAGGTACCCGCCGTTGGACATGCCCGTCACCAGGGTGCGGGAGGGCGGGCGGTGGTAGCGCTGGGTGACCGTGGCACGGGCGACCCGGGTGAGCTGGGTGAGGCGGTCGTTCCATTCGGCTATGGCGTCGCCCGGTGCCTTCCCGTCCCGGTAGAAGGCGGGGCCCGTGTTCCCCTTGTCGGTGGCGGCGTAGGCGTAGCCGCGGGAGAGCACCCAGTCGGCGATGGCCCGGTCGTTGGCGTACTGCTCACGGTTGCCGGGGGTGCCGGTGACCACCAGACCGCCGTTCCAGACGTCGGGCAGGCGGATGACAAACTGGGCGTCGTGCCTCCAGCCGTGGTTGGTGTTGGTCGTGGAGGTGTCGGGGAAGTAGCCGTCGATCTGAACGCCGGGGACGCCGCTGGGGACGGCCAGACGCTCCGGTGTCAGCCCGGCCCAGTCGGCCGGGTCGGTGTGTCCCGAGGCAACCGTGCCCGCAGTCGTCAGCTCATCCAGGCAAGCCGACTGCTGACGCTCGGCACCCGGTACGCGTATCTTCGCCAGGTGCGCGCAGTGAGCGCCCGGGTTTCCTGGTGCGGCCGTGGCCGCCGTGGGGGCGAGCAGGAGAGCGGCCAGGGCGAGGGCTGTCGGAACACTCCGTCGCCGGATACATGGTGTGGAGCTTGGAGAGAGACGCATCGGTGTGCCTCCGAGAGTGTGCAACGATGCGCGCGAGGCTATGAGGCCCGACGTGCCCCGGTACATAGGTCTGCCGACCACCATCCATCTCCTCACAGTGGTTCGGAACTCCACCTCCTGGGCTCGCGCCGCGAGGGACGTGACCGGCCTCCAGGTCCGCGTCCGGGGCGTCCATGGTGACCGCGGCGGGCGCGTGTCCGGCAGGTACCTCGACCTGCGTCTCGCCACCGGCGACCCGGATGGCCGGCGCTCCAGCGGCCGGTCGAGGTTCCTGCGGGTGCCCGAGCGGTACGACTCCGATGCAGCGGCCGTGGTGGTCGAGCAGACGCCCCATGTGCTTGACCGCCCGCAGTACCACCGAGCGGTCCGACACGGTGAGGCGCGGCAGCTTGCGCGACAGGTGGGCCTCAAAGGCGTGCACGTCGCGCAGGTCCCGCAACCAGACGTCGATCACCAGATTGTGCGGGCCGGCCGTGATCGCGCATGAGCAGACCTCCCGCACCTCGGACAGTACCCGGCTCATCCCCTCCACGTGCTGGCCCGGGACCGATGCGAAGTAGACGGCGGACAGCGGCCATCCCGACAGCGGCCGGGCCAGATCGCAGCGCAGGCTCAGCCGGGACGTCAGCAGAGATTGCAGCCTGCGGCGCACCGTGGTCAGACTCGTGTCGGTCGCCGCCGACAGGTCGCGGCACGCCCCACAGGACCGACACCACCGTGGCGGCCAGGGCCAGCTCCAAGGTGTTCGGGAGTCGTTCCTTGATGAGCTCGAGGACCGGCATACCGTTGTAGACCGAGAGACCGAAGTCACCGTGGAGCAGCCTGCCGAGCCACAGCAGGTACTGCTCGGTGACCGGTTGGTTGAGTCCGAGATCCTCCGCCAGCCGTGCCCGGGTCGCCGCGTCGGAGTACGGTCCGGCCAAAACGTCCGCCGGATTACCCGGAAGCAGCCGGACGAGCCCGAACGCGACGACCGACAGGACGAACAGGACGGCCAGTCCACGAAGGACCCGTCGGGCGACGAACGGTGGGTACTGCGTGCGGTCCCATGCGGGATACGTACTGAGTACGGCGGATGGTGAGCGGTACCTTGCCCATTCGGATACGGAGGGCGAAGCCACTCGTCCCGCTCAGCGGACCCCCTGTGCGTCGGGAGAGCGCGGCACTACGGCTCTGTGCCAAACAGCGGGCCAGCCGCCGGGGGCAAACCACGCGCCGGCGGGTGTGGTGGGACTGCGTCGACCAGGAACGGCGGATCGCGCGTTGCCCCGACAGGTGTCGGCATCCCGAGGGGAGGGTGTCGGGCGCCTGATCGTGTGTCAGCCCCGGGCCGCGATCGCCAAGGCGGTGGAGGTATGCGGCCGCGCCGAACGAGTCATCGTCAAGGCCTATGGACGGGAGCCGCACCGACCCAGCGGTGATAGGCATCCACGTCGACGTTGCTGCCGCACACGATGGTGACCACGTGTCGGCCGGCGAAGCGGTCGCGGTCTTCGAGGATCGCCGCGATGCCGAGCGCGGCCGACGGCTCGACGACCAGGCCGGCGTGGTCGAGGAGCATCCGCATACCGGCGATGATCGACGCCTCCTGGACCAGGACGGCGTCGTCGGCGACCAGCAGGAGGTCGTCCAGGACGGCCGGGATGGGACACCGGCCGGCGACGCCGTCGGCGATGGTGTCGGTCGAGTCGGTGGTGACGACGCGCCGCCAGCGCCACGAGTGTGTCATCGCCGGTGCGCCCAGCGGCTGGACGCAGATCACCTCGGCTTCGGGCGCCATGGCCTTCACCACATGACCCACGCCGGTGGCCAGTGCCCCGCCGCCGAGAGCGATCAGCACGGCGTCGAACGACGGCGCGGCGTCCACCAGCTCCAGGCCGATGGTCGCCGCGCCCTCGCAGGTCTCGAGGTCCAGGCTGTCCTCGACCAGCCGGATGCCGTCGCGGCGCGCGATGGCCGCGGCCCGCTCGCGCGCCATCTCGTGGTCGCCGTCCACCAGTTCCAGCCTGGCGCCCAGTGCGCGGATGCGGTCAAGCTTGGCCACCGTCGCGAAGCGGGATGCCACGACGGTGACGTCGAGCCCCCGGCCGCGACCGGACCAGGCGAGGGCCTGGCCGAGGTTGCCCGCGCTGGCGCACACCACGGCTCGCGAGCCATGGTCGGCGAGCAGGCTCGCGACCACCTCGGTGCCGCGGGCCTTGAAGCTGCGGACCGGGTTCGCCGTTTCGAGCTTGATGCTCACCGTGCACCCGAGGGCTGGCTCCAACGCCTCGCAGCGGTACAGCGGGGTGTCGAGAAAAATCGGGTCGATCACCCGGCGAGCCGCCCGGATCCGAGCAGTGTCGAGGCGTGTCTCCTGCATGGCACAGCAGCGTAGCGCCGCCGGCCATGTTCGATGCGTTGATCAAGCGCCCGGGTCGGGGCGGGCCTGGTCACGATGGCCGCGGATGATCTCCGCGTAGCGGTGGCCGGTCCCCTTGATGGTGCGGGCCTGGGTGCGGTAGTCGACGTGGACGAGCCCGAAGCGCTTGTCGTATCCGTAGGCCCACTCGAAGTTGTCGAGCAGCGACCAGGCGAAGTAGCCGGCGAGCGGGGCGCCCTTGCGGGCTGCCGAGGCGCAGGCCACGAGGTGTTGGATGAGGTAGTCCTGGCGCTCGGGGTCGTCGACGGTGCCGTCCGGGCGTATGACGTCGGGGTAGGAGGAGCCGTTCTCGGTGACGTACAGCTTGCGGGCGCCGTATTCGTCGGTCAGACGCAGCAGGAGGGTTTCGATGCCGGTGGGGTCGATCTCCCAGTCCATGCCGGTGCGGGGCACGTCCGGGCGGCGGATGCCGTGGGCGTGGGGGGCCGGGGCGGTGGGGGCGTCGGTGACAGTGACCGGGAAGTAGTAGTTCAGGCCCAGCCAGTCCAGGGGCGCGGCGATGGTCTCCAGGTCGCCGGGTTGTTCCGGCAGTTCCACCCCGTACACCTCGCGCATGTCCGCGGGGAAACCGCGGCCGTGGACGGGGTCCAGCCACCAGCGGTTGGTGTGGCCGTCCAGGCGCCGCGCGGCCGCCAAGTCCTCGGGCCGGTCGGTGGCGGCGTGAACGGTGGAGAGGTTGTTGACGATTCCGACCTCGGCGCCCGGTGCGGCGGCCCGGATCGCCTGGGTGGCGAGGCCGTGGCCGAGCAGCAGATGGTACGAGGCGCGGACGGCTGCGGTCAGATCCGTAAGGCCGGGCGCCATCACGCCGTCGAGGTGGCCGATCCAGGCCGAGCACAGCGGTTCGTTGAGCGTGGTCCAGTGGTGGACCCGGTCGCCGAGGCGGCCGGCCGTCGCCGAGGCGTACGCGGCGAAGTGCTCCGCGGTGTCGCGCACGGGCCAACCGCCCCGGTCCTGGAGCACCTGCGGAAGGTCCCAGTGGTACAGGGTGACGGAGGGGGTGATGCCCGCTTCCAGCAGACCGTCGATCAGCTCGTCGTAGAAGGCCAGTCCCTTGGCGTTGACCGGCCCGTCGCCGCCCGGCATCACCCGTGGCCAGGCGATGGACAGCCGGTAGGCGTTGGTGCCCAGCTGCTTCATCAGGCCGATGTCCTCGCGCCAGCGGTGGTAGTGGTCGCAGGCCACGTCGCCGTGGTCGTCGCCCGCGATCCTGCCGGGGGTGTGCGAGAAGGTGTCCCAGATCGAGGGCGACCGCCCGTCCTCGGCGACGGCTCCCTCGATCTGGTAGGCCGAGGTGGCCGTGCCCCAGAGGAAGTCGTGCGGGAGGGCGGTGAGGTCCAGGAGTTCGGACACGTACGTCCTTTCGGAGAGGGGATGGCCGGTCACTTCACGGCTCCGGCGGTGAGTCCGGCGACGAGATAGCGCTGTAGCAGGAGGAATCCGGCGACCACGGGGACGCTCACCACGAGGGAGGCGGCCATGATCTGGTTCCAGTAGACGTCGTTCTGGCTGGCGTAGCCCTGGAGGCCGATGGCGAGGGTGCGGGTGGTGTCGTTCGTCATCACGGATGCGAAGAGCACCTCGCCCCAGGCGGTCATGAAGGCGTAGACGGCCACGGCGACGATGCCGGGGGTCGCGGCCGGGACGACGACCCGCAGCAGCGCGCCGAGGGGGCCGCAGCCGTCCACCAGCGCGGCCTCGTCCAGGTCGCGCGGGACCGAGTCGAAGTACCCGATGAGCATCCAGATCGAGAACGGCAGCGAGAAGGTGAGATAGGTGAGGATGAGGCCGCCGCGGGAGCCGAAGAGGGCGATGCCGGTGGTGTTGCCGATGCTGACGTAGATGAGGAACAGGGGCAGCAGGAAGAGGATGCCGGGGAGCATCTGTGTGGAGAGCACGGTGACGGTGAACACGCGCCTGCCCCGGAAGCGGTAGCGGCTGACCGCGTAGGCGGCGAAGACCGCGATCACCACCGAGCAGACCGTGGCCGCGCTCGCCACGATGGCCGAGTTCACGAAGTAGTCGGCGAGCGGGACGGTCGACCAGATGTCGATGTAGGGGCGGATGGTCAGCCCGCTGGGGAGCCAGCGGAATGTCCCCGACACGTCCTGGAGCGGCTTCAGGGAGCTGGAGATCATCACGTACACCGGCACCAGGACGAAGCCGGTGAGCAGGGTGAGGAAGATCCGGCGGGCCCAGAGGAAGGACCTCGGGGCGGCCATCGGTGAGCGGGGCTTGGATGTGGCGCTAGACATCGGCCGTCTTCCTTCGTCGGGAGGTCAGCAGCAGGTAGACGCCCGTCACCACGAGAAGGAAGAGCAGCAGGAGGACGGACATGGCGGAGCCGGTGCCGAAGTTCCAGGTGACGAACGACGACTGGTAGATGTGGATCGAGATGAGGTCCGCGGCCTCCGGCGCCGCCTTGCCGAACAGCGCGAACGGCGTGTTGAAGTCGTTGAACGTCCACAGGAACAGGACCAGCACCAACACCTGGTTGACCGGACGCAGCGAGGGCAGGGTGATGTGGCGGATCTGCTGCCACATACCCGAACCGTCGAGAGCTGCCGCCTCGTAGAGCTCCCGGGGGATGTTCTGGAGGCCGGCCATGACGATGAGAAACGCGAACGGCCAGCCCTTCCACACCGACACGGTCAGCAGCGCGATGAAGCTGTTGTCGCCGATGAGCCAGAAGGAGGGCTTGTCGGCGAGGCCGAGCTGGTCGTGCAGGACGTGGTTCACCAGGCCGTTGTCGTGCTGGAACATGAACGCCCAGGTGATGACGGCGGTGTATACGGGGAGCGCGTACGGGATGAGGAACAGGGTGCGCAGGAGGCCGCGGCCGCGGAAGGTGTCCTGGAGGAAGATGGCGGTGGCGGTGCCGAGCAGCCAGCACAGTCCGACCGACAGCAGGGTGAATCCGCAGGTGACCAGGAACGAGTGGAGCAGCGCCTCGCCGACCGGCGCGTCGAAGTCCACCGAGAGCTGGTAGTTGTCGAAGCCGGACCAGGGGGCGGTGGTCCAGTCGCGGATGAAGAACTGGGTGAGCTCCTTGAAGCTCATCAGGATGCCGATCGCCATCGGCACCAGATGGACCAGGAGTTCCAGCAGCAGGGCCGGCAGGAGCAGCAGATACGGCAGTGCGATGCGGCGGATCCGCCCGGTGCGGCGCGGGCCTCGCGCCGCACCGGGGGATGTCCCCGGCGCCGCCTGCTGGTCGACCTGTGCGGTGGCGGTCGTGGTGGTCATGGGGATGTCCGCGGTCACTTCGCCGGCATCTGCTGCTGGGCCTTGTGGAGCCGTGCCTTCACCGACTCTGTGGTCACGGCGCGCCCGGCGGCGGCGTCGGCGAACAGCTCCTTGACGGCTGTGCCCACCGCCGTCTCGAACTGGGACTCCTGGGGGACCTGCGGCAGCGCCTCGGCGCTCTTGGCGAGGGTGTCGCGCAGGACGGTCGTGGCCTGGGTGTTGAACGCGGGGTCGGACTGGGCGGCCTTGACCGGCGGGATGGAGCCGTACGCCGTGTTGAGGATCTTCTGCTCGGCGTCGCTGGTCATGAACTTCACGAACTTCAGTGCGCCGTCGTGGTTGTCGGTGTTCTTGAAGACGGCCATGTTGATGCCGGCGACCATCGAGTTGACGGAGGTGCCGGTGCCGGGGGTGCCGGAGGGGGTGGGCGCCGGGGCCACGCCCCACTCGTCGTCCTTCATGCCCAGCGATTTGAAGGTGGCGGAGGCCGTCTGCCACAGCACCATCGCGGTCTTGCCCTTGGCGAAGTCGCTCAGGGACTGGTTCTGGGCGTATTCGGCGTTGCCCGGCGGGATGGCCTTGTCCTTGGCCATCAGGTCGACGTACTGCTTGACCGCGGCGACCGCGCCGTCCGAGGTGAAGTCCGGCTTGCCGTCGGCGGTGAAGAAGTCAGCGCCGTGCTGCTTGGCGAAGACGAAGGCGTGGTGGATGTTCTCCGACAGGTTCGCCCCCTCGGCGCCCAGCGCCGCCGCGCCGTGCTGCTTGATCTTCTTGGCGTCCGCGACCAGCTCGTCCCAGGTGGCAGGCGGCTTGGCGATGCCCGCGTCGGCGAAGATCTTCTTGTTGTAGTAGAGCGCGTACGCCATCGAGTACAGCGGTACGGCGGCCGGGTCCTTGCCCTGCGCTCCCGTCGAGCCGAGGGCCGAGTCCACGAAGCGGTCCTTGCCACCGATCGTGCGGAAGTTCTCGGCGTCCCATGGCAGCAGGGCCCCGGATGCCTGGAGTGAGGCGCTCCAGGTGTTGCCGATGTTCAGCACGTCGGGGCCCTGGCCGGAGGTGGTCGCGGTGAGGATCCGGTTCAGCAGCTCCGACCAGGGCACCACCTCCAGCTTGACGGTGATCCCGGTCTGCTCTTTGAACTTGTCGAGTTCGGGCTGGAGGACCTTCTTGTCCACGTTGATGCTCGCGCCCTGGTTGGAGGCCCAGTACGTGAGCGTCTTCGGCGAGTCGTTGGACCCGTTTCCGGCCGTGGACGAACCGCCTCCGCAGGCCGTGGCGGCAATGGCGAGTGACAAGGTGACGGCGCCGATGGCCGCGGCTCGGATGCTGCGCATGGCTCCAGGTGTCCCTTTCCGGGAGTCGAGTACGCCGAAGAGGGCCCGGGCACGTCGATGTGCGTTCAACTCCCGAAGCCTCTCATGGCTTAATTTACGACGTGAGTTAAACCTCAAGAGATAGGCGCGTCAAGAGATCCGGCAGTAGGTATCTTGTTACGCGGAGCCGGGACTTGAGGAGGTCAGGTGGCTGCACACAACAGCCGCACGGTGCGTGACCTGCGGCGGGAGAACCGCACCGCCGTGCTGCGCCGGTTGTTCTTCGACGGGCCGATGAGCCGCCTCTCGCTTGCCCCCGCGACCGGGCTGAGTTCGGGCTCCATCAGCAATGTGGTCACCGAACTGCTCACCGAGGGGCTGGTGGAGGAGGCCGGAAGCGTCGACTCCGACGGCGGCCGCCCCCGCACGCTGCTGCGCATCGCCCCGCGCAGCGGCCATTTGATCGGGGTGGACGTCGGCGAGACCCGGGTCCGCGTCGAGCTGTTCGATCTGTCGCTGGCCGAACAGGGCCGCGCGGAACGGCCATTGCCCACGCGCGGGACCGCCCGCCCGGACCGCTACGACAGCGAACTGATCGCGGGCCACATCCGAGACGGCATCACCGAGGTCCTGAACACTGCCAGGCTCACCCCCGGGCAGATCCTCGGTGTCGGCATCGGCACCCCCGGAATCATCGAACACTCCGAGGAGGACGGCGCGGTGGTGCACTGCACCCCGATCGGCTGGGAAGCGGTCCCGCTGGAACGGATGCTGCGCCGCCCTGGCCATCTCCCCCAACAGGTGCCCTACTTCATCGAGAACGGCGCCAAGACGCTGGGCCAGGCCGAGATGTGGTTCGGCGCCGGGCGCGGTGCGCGCAGCGCGGTGGTCGTCCTCTTCGGATCGGGCGTCGGCGCCTGCGTCGTCACCGATGACGTCGAGCACGGCCGGGCGGTGGAGTGGGGCCACCTCACCGTGCGGGTGCGGGGCCGGCGGTGCCGCTGCGGGGCGCTGGGCTGTCTGGAAGCCTACGCGGGCGCGGAAGCACTGCTCGAACGCTGGCAGGAGGCGGGCGGGCAGCCGCCGCCCGACACCGACGAGGAGACCGCCCTGACGGCGATGCTGGCCAGCGCCTACCCCCCGGACGGCGCCGGTCCCACGGACGGCGCCAATCCCACGGCCGGAGCTGACGGTGGCGCCCCGGACCCGGTGGCGGCCGCCGTCCTCGACGAGACCGCGGAGTACCTGGGCGCGGGGCTGTCCGACCTGATCAATCTCTTCCAGCCCGAGCGCATCCTCGTCGGCGGCTGGGCCGGTCTCCAGCTCGGCTCGCGTTTCCTGGAGTCGGTGCGCCGCCACGCGCTGTCCTACGCGCTGCCGTACCCCTCCGGACGTGTCGGCATCGACTTGGGCGCGCTGGGGCCTGACGCGGTGACCGTCGGCGCCGCGACCCTGCCGCTCGCCGACTTCTTCGCACGCGGCGGGCGCCGCCTGCCCGCGCCCCCCGTGCCGGAGCCGGCCCCCGGGTGGCGCACCAGCCTTGGCACGCGACTGGTGTGAGGGCTACGCCGACTCCCGTATCACCAGCTCCGGTTCGAAGAGGACCGAGGTCGGCTCGGTGCGCATGCCCCGCACGTGTTCGTCGAGCAGCCGGGCCATGGTCGCCGCCATGTCCTCCACCGGCTGGCGCACCGAGGTCAGCGGCGGCCGGCAGGTGGTGGCCACGCTGGAGTCGTCGAAACCGATGACCGCGACATCGTCCGGCACCCGTCGGCCGCGTTCCCTCAGCACCTGGCAGACCCCCTGCGCCATCAGGTCGTTGGCAGCGAACACCCCGTCCACATCGGGATGTTCGGCGAGCAGTGCCGTCATCGCCGTCACCCCGCTGTCCAGTGTGAAGCCCCCCTCGGCCACCGGAACGTACGGATGGCCCCCGCGGGCCATGGTGTCGCGAAACCCCGCGAGCCGCTCCTGACTGGCGGACACGGTCGACGGCCCCGACACGGTGGCCACCCTCCGGCACCCCCGGGCCAGCAGACGCTCGGCCGCGAGGCGGCCGCCATCCCAGTGCGCAAGGTCCACATGGCTGAGCGCGACCGGCCGCACGGGCCGGGCGAACAGCACGGCGGGCAGTCCGGCCTCGGCCAGCAGCGTGGGCAGCGGATCGCCGGAATGGGTGGACACCACGAGGGCGCCGTCCGCGTTCCCCTGCCGCAGATACCTCAGCACCTCCTGCCTGGCCTCGGAGGACTCGGCGAACATCAGCACCGGGTGCATCGAGCGAGGCCGCAGAAATCCGACCACCCCACCGACCACCCGGCCGAAGAACGGGTCGGTGAACACCCGCGCGGCGAAAGCGTTCTGCTCCTTCTCCGAGGACTCGCCGACCCCGGAGACAACGAGCGCAACGGTCCCGGTTCGCCGGGTCACCAGCGATCTGGCCGCCCGGTTGGGCGTGTATCCGGTCCTCTCGATCGCGAGGCGCACCAGGTCCTGGATGGCCGGATCCACATTGCGGACACCATTGACGACCCGGGAGACGGTCGCCCGGGAGACACCGGCCTCCCGGGCGACATCCTCCAAGGTCGGGGCCTGTCGGTTCATGCCCGCACCCTAATGGCAGCGCGCTCTGCCGTCATAGAGCGCTCTCCCGCCCCGCCACGGGTCAGCGGTAGACGCCGAACTCGTAGAGCGAGTAGCCGTAGCCGGTGCCGCGGGCCGTGCCATGGACACGGACGTAGCGGCCAGTGCCCGAGACGTCGAAGTCGTCGACGCCGCCGTTGCCGTCGGTCACCTCACGGACGGTCCGCCAACTCTGGCCGTCATCGGAGGTCTGGATCGTGTACGCCTTGGCGTACGCGGCCTCCCAGGCCAGCTGCACGTGAGTGAAGGCGGTGGACGCCCCGAGGTCCACCTGGAGCCACTGCGGATCGCTCCAGTCGCCGGCCCATCGGGTGTCCATCTTGCCGTCCACGGCGTTGGCGGCGGTGCAGGGGCAGTCGCCGCCGCCCGTCTGGTGGGAGGAGGCGGTGGCCGACTTGCCGAGGGCCACATTGGTGCCGTTCACGGCGGGTGGGACGATCCGTACGGAACGGGTCTCGATGCCGACGTTGCCCTTGCCGTCGGTGGCCTTGACATAGACCTTCCACACGCCGAGCCGGTCCGGCGCGGTGACCCTCAGCCGGCCGCCGCCGAGGTCGGTGGCGGGCAGCGGGGTGAGCTTCTTGCCCTTGTCGATGTACATGCTGCTGCCCAGCACCTGGTAGGAGATGGCGTCGCCGTCGGGGTCGGTGGCCTTGGCCGTAAGGGTCAGGGGGCGGCCTGCCTCCACCTTGGTGGCATCGCCGTCCACGGCCAGTCCGGAGAGGACCGGTGGTGTGTTGTCGCGCGAGGTGTCCGCGCCGTACGCGTTCTTCACCGCGTAGTACGACAGCCGCTTCTGTCCGGCGGGCAGCAGGTTGAACCAGACGCCGCCGAAGTCGTCCTCGGTGCCGTAGTGGAACATCGTGGCGCCGAGCGCGACGCCCTTGTGGCCGGTGACGCAGTTCCACGCCTTGGCGTAGCCCTCGGCCTTGGCCCGGTCGGTGGGCTCCTGTGGCACGCCGTTGGGGTCGTCGGGGACCTCCCACTCCCCCGCGGGGCCGGTCTCGGTCACGATGTACGGCTTGGTGTAGCCGCCCTGTTCCCAGGTGGCCTTGATGTCGCAGACGGCGTTGTAGGAGTTGACGGCGTACAGGTCGAGGTCGGGGGCGTTCTTCCGGTAGTACGGCCAGGCGCCGGTCCACGCGTCGGTGGAGGTGACCGGGTGGTCGGGGTCGATGCCATGGATCTTCTTGGCGATGTCGTTGACGAACGTGGTGTAGGCGTCACGCTGTCGTTCCAGCTCATCGCCGGTGTAGCAGTTCTGAAGGCCGAGTACCGACTCGTTACCGACGTTCCACATCAGCACGCCCGGGTGGTCCTTGTAGGCGGAGACCCACGTGGGGAACTCGGCGAGCATCTGGTCCTTGTAGGCGGTGTCCGTCCGGTAGTTCACACAGCCGCCGCTGCCCGGCCCGCCGCCGGGTTGTAGCCAGAAACCGGCGATCACCTTGATGCCGTGGGCGGCCGCGGAGTCGAAAAGGGGTTTGCTGGTGGCGTCGGTGCCCCAGGTGCGGATGGTGTTGACGCCCATCGACCGCAGGTCGGGCAGGTAACGGTCGGCGTCCGCGATGGCGGGGCCCCAGGTGAGGCCCTTGATCTGATACGGCTGGCCGTCCACGGTCAGCCGCCAGTCACCGGGGGCTCCGGCGACCTTGACGACGCTTCCGGCGGCGTGTGCCTGCTGGCCGGGCAGCGCGAGGGCGCCGGCAGCCAGCAGGCCGGCGGTGAGGGGCGCCGCGATGCGGCGTGGAACGGTACGGGTCCGGGTCATGGTCGGGTGTCTTTCGGAGTGTGGGGAAGTGGGGGGAAGCGGAAGTGGCCCGGCCGCGCCGGTGTCCACCCGGGCGGCCGGACCACGGTTCAGGGCAGTTCGTAGTGGTCGTTGAGGGCCGCCCCGGCCTCGGGGTGGGTCTGGTCGTAGCCGCGGGCGTCGCACTGGAGCGCCCCGACGACGCAGTGGTCGACGAGCGCCTTGAGCGTGCGCGCGTCCCAGGCGTTGAAGAAGTCGTAGTGGAACGACCAGCTCGGGCCGCTGGCCAGCCTCACCTGGGAGAGGTCACCGTTGACCGGGAAGGCCATCTTGAACTCGACCATCGGCAGCGCGACCGGGTGGTCGGCGGGGCACACATTGTTGTTCGTCCCGGGGTTGACCACGGGGTACGCCATATGGCTGCGGTGGTCGGGCGTGTCCAGGTACTTGCCGTCCCAGCAACTGGGCGCCTGGAACCGAATGTTGAGCTGAACGTCCGGCCGGCTCGGGCAGTCCTTGGGGAACTCGACGTTGAAGAAGCTGTCGCCGCACTCCCAGCCCTCGACGAAGCCGGGGTGGCGGCGGAACTCCTCGGCGCTCTGCATCGGGTTGCCCACCACGAACCGCAGCCCCTTGGGGAACGGCCGCACGCTGGTGTAGTCGGTCACGCCGGCCTTGTAGTAGATGGTCTGCGGGCCGACCGGCAGCACCGGCCGATCGCCCTGGAAGAGCGTGGGCATCCAATAGCCCGACTTGTCCCCCGGCGCCTTGCAGGTGGTGCGGCCGGCGTCGAGGGAGGCTGTGGTGCTGGCCGCGTCGGTGGTGGTGTTGCCCATGAAGGTGTGGTCATGGGACGCGCCCGGCTGCCGCGGATACACGATGGGGTCGTCCGCCTTGGTGTGGCTCACCGAGCAGTTGGCCTGGAACTCGTGGAAGTAGCGGTGGGGCGGCTCCTTCGTGGACGGGGTGACGCCGGTGACCGGCGGGTCCGCGGGAATGTAGCCGTCGCCGTCCGGGTCCTCGGGCGAGGAGGTGGACGGCGCCGCCATGGCGTGCCCCGCGTGGGCGGCCGTGATGCCGCCCACGGGCTGCGCCGGGGGCGCTTCGGCGCTCATCGCGATGCCACCGAGCCCGAGCGAGGTCAGCAGCAGCGCGCCTGCGATCAGGGTTCCTGAGACGATCTTCGATCTCCGTGCCATGAAGACTCCTGCCACATGGAGAGAAGGCGAAAGTGGTCAGGCGGCCGGGCACTGCGAGGATCCGCTGCGCCGTGGGGTGCGGGCCCGGCCGCCCGTATGACGGGCCGTCACAGGCCCGCGACAACGAGTGGGAGAGCGCTCTCCGAGATGGGAGTGTCACGGCGGTGACGCGACAGTGTCAAGGCGTCGAGCGAAGAGGATCAGCGCCAACTTCTATTACTTCTTGAAGAGAACGACCACAGACACCGGCGTCCGCATCCCACCCAAGAGAGCCTAAAGCACCCCAGCGACCACGGGAGTTGGCGATCGAAGAGCAACAACGGACAAGGAGTACGGTCACAACTCTTGACGTGTCGTTCACATGGATGAAGCATGCGACGGCAAGAGAGCGCTCCCTCACCCCCCATCTCGTTCATTTACTGAACCAGGAGAGTCGCCCCCATGACGCCTTCCCCCAGGCATTCCTCCCCCGACCGCGCCCCCGACCGCCCCGCCGTCGGCCGTCGAGCGGTCCTCGGCGTTGCGGCCGCCGCCGCATCGGCCCCCGCCCTCGTCGGCCTGTCCGCTCCCGCCTCCGCCGCCCCCGCGGGCCGGGGCAGGAGCCCGCGCGCCCTGCCGGGCGGCGGCGACCTCGGTCCGAACGTCATCGTCTTCGACCCGTCCACGCCCGGCATCCAGGCCAAGCTGGACGAGGTGTTCAAGAAGCAGGAGTCGGCACAGTTCGGCACCGGGCGCTACGCCCTGCTGTTCAAACCCGGCACCTACCAGGGCCTCAACGCCCAGCTCGGCTTCTACACCTCGATCGCGGGGCTGGGGCTGTCCCCCGACGACACGACGATCAACGGTGATGTCACCGTCGACGCCGGGTGGTTCAACGGCAATGCCACGCAGAACTTCTGGCGTTCCGCGGAGAACCTTGCGCTCGTACCGGTCAACGGCACCAACCGCTGGGCCGTGGCGCAGGCCGCGCCCTTCCGGCGGATGCATGTCCGCGGCGGCCTCAATCTCTCCCCCGACGGCTACGGCTGGGCGAGCGGCGGTTACATCGCGGACAGCCGCATCGACGGCCAGGTGGGACCGTACTCCCAGCAGCAGTGGTACACCCGCGACAGCGCCGTCGGCGGCTGGCTCAACGCCGTGTGGAACATGGTGTTCTCCGGTGTCGAGGGCGCGCCCGCGCAGAGCTTTCCGAACCCGCCGTACACCACGATCGACACCACCCCCATCTCCCGGGAGAAGCCATTCCTGTACCTCAACGGCACCGAATACCGGGTCTTCCTGCCCGAGAAGCGGACCAACGCCCGCGGGGTCACCTGGGGCAACGGCACCCCCAGAGGCACCTCGCTGCCTCTGTCGCAGTTCTATGTGGCCAAGCCCGGCGTCACCGCGGCCACCCTCAACGAAGCACTCACCCAGGGGCTCCAGCTGCTGCTCACCCCGGGGATCTACCACCTCGACCAGCCGATCCAGGTGAACCGGGCAAACACTGTCGTCCTCGGGCTCGGCTATGCCACCCTCATCCCCGACAACGGTGTCACCGCACTGAAGGTCGCCGACGTCGACGGGGTCCGGCTGGCCGCTTTCCTCATCGACGCCGGACCGGTCAACTCCGCCACCCTGCTGGAAGTCGGCCCGCAAGGGGCCTCGGCCGACCACTCGGCCAACCCCACCACCGTGCAGGACGTGTTCATACGCATCGGTGGCGCGGGGCCCGGCAAGGCCACCACCAGCATGGTGATCAACAGCCGTCACACCGTCGTCGACCACACCTGGGTCTGGCGCGCCGACCACGGAGACGGCGTCGGCTGGGAGACCAACCGCGCCGACTACGGAGTCCGGGTCAACGGTGACGACGTCCTCGCCACGGGTCTGTTCGTGGAGCACTTCAACAAGTACGACGTGCAGTGGTTCGGTCAGCGGGGCCGCACCATCTTCTTCCAGAACGAGAAGGCATACGACGCCCCGAACCAGGCCGCCATCCAGAACGGCTCCCTGAAGGGCTACGCGGCCTACAAGGTGGCCGACTCGGTGACCACGCACGAAGGATGGGGGCTCGGCAGCTACTGCTACTACAACGTCGACCCGAGCATCGTGCAGCACCACGGCTTCGCCGCCCCGAACGCGCCGGGGGTGAAGTTCCACAATCTGCTGGTCGTCTCGCTCGGCGGCAACGGCCAGTACGAACGCGTCATCAATGACACCGGTTCCCCCACCTCGGGCACCTCCACTGTGCCCTCCACCGTGGTGTCATATCCCTGATCCGCGATTCCTCGCGAGCCGGGGCCCCGATGAGCCAGGGGGTCCGGGTGGACCGTCCAGCCGAACGAGGCGCGGCACCCGCCCGGCCCCCGGCGACGACGGTGCGGAGTCAGCCCAGCAGCAGGGACCTTGGCTGTGCGGACAGTGCCCGGTCGAGGACGAGGGACGCCGCCCCCACCGCGGCCACGTTCTCACCCAGGGTGGTGGAGAGGACCGTCGTCGGATGGGTCGCCCTGACGAACGGGGACTGGGCGACCATCGGTTCGATGGTCGTGAGCAGACGGTCCGCGAGCAACTGCCAGGTGGGTCCGCCGAAGACGATGGTGCCGACGTCAAGGAGTGTCGCCGCCGCACACACGCCTCGGCCGATGCGGATGCCCAGGCGCTCGATGATGCCGTCCGCCTGCGCCTCCCCCTCGCCGGCGAGCTCCGCGAGCCGCTTCAGGCCGCGCTGGGCATCGGCCGGGTCGCGGACCGTGAACTCGGCTCCGAGCGCGCCCAGGGAGATGGCCTCGTCGACGAGCGTCCGGGTCGAAAAGGCCGCGCCCAGTCCGCCGACCTCGCCGGCGTTCCCCGACACACCTCGCAGCACGGTGTCATCCACCACGAGCCCCATTCCGGAACCGGTGCCGAGGTAGAAGAAGAGCAGGTTGCGGCTGTCGGTTGCCGCCCCGGCCCAACGCTCCGCGACGACGGCGGCCGTGACGTCCTTGTCGAGCAGGGCCGGAAATCCGGTTGCCTCACTGAGCCGGTCGCGCAGCGGATAGCGGCCCCAGCCACGCAGTTCCGGCGGGTCGACGACCCATCCGGCGGCCGCATCGATCGGCCCCGGCGCTGCGATGCCCAGACCCAGGACCGCTGCCGTGTCAACCAACGCTTCCGCCACGAGCGCACCTACCGAGGCAGCCATGTCGGCGACGATCCCGTCGGTGTCGCCGCCGCTCGGGGTCCGCCGGCTGCGCTGGGCCACGACCGTGCCGAGCAGGTCCACCAGGACGCAGCTGATGACGGCCGGGTCGAGGTGGACTCCCACGGCATAGCGGGAGGTGGGGACGGCTTCGAGAAGTGTGCGAGGCTTTCCGCTGCCTGTGTTGTGCTTGCCCGATTCGCGGGCCACACCTTGGTCGAGCAGCCGCCGGGTGATGTTCGAGACGGTCTGCGCGGACAGGCCGGTGGCCTGTGCGAGTTCCACGCGGCTCAGGCCGGTGGGGTGGCGGCGGATGGCGTCGAGAATCACGGATTCATTGAAGTCGCCCATGCGCGGCAGGTTGGTGCCGCGCCGAATGGCGGCCTTCTCGGTTCTCGCCGTCTTGGCCGTCAATGTGCCTCCCCGGCCACGTCGGGGCGCAGGCGCAGAGTACGGATCTGGAAGGGCCGGAACCGGAGATCGACGGCCCGTTCGTCGTCGGGGCGGGCCGTCAGTTGCTGAGCCGGCACTTCCAGCAGGTCGCAGTCGAACGCCGCGGCGAGCGGGAAACCCACGCGCAGGCGCGCGGCGACCGCTCCACCGCATGCCTCGTACAGGCGGACCACAACGTCCCCGCTCCGGTCGTCCGCGAGCTTCACCGACTCCACCACGATGTCCGTGGTGTCGAGTCCGGCCAGGGAGCGGGCCGAGGCCGGGGCCGGACGCAGCGGCAGGTTCAGCGCGTAGCCCCCGGCGATCGCCCCCTCGATCCCGGTGCCCGCGAGGAGGGCGTAGCTGAAGCTGTGCCGCCCGCGATCGGCCTGCGGGTCGGGGCTGTGCGGGGAACGCAGCAGCGAGAGCCGGACCGTGGTGGTGGTTCCGCCGTCCTCCCGGGTGTCGCGGCCCACATCGTGGCCGTATGTCGAGTCGCTCAGCAGGGCCGCACCCCAGTGCCGTTCGCCGACGTGCACCCAGCGGTGCGCCCACAGTTCGAAGCGGGCCGCGTCCCAGCTGGTGTTCTCGTGTGTGGGGCGCTGCACATGGCCGAACTGGATCTCGGCGCTCTCCCGGTCCGCGTGCACATCCAGCGGCCAGGCCGCCTTGAGGACGGTGTCCCGCTCCTGCCAGTCGATGTCGTTGCGGACGATCACCTGGCGGGACTCGGCGGCGACCTCGACGTGCTGGACGAACCGGGACGCTCCGTAGGCGCGCTCGACCCGGACCGACGCGAGCAGCGGTCCCTCGTCCACGAGGGTCACCGACTCGGCCTCGTCCAGGTCGCGCACGGTGTCGCGGTAGTACGGGTCGATGTTCCACGCCGACCACAGGTTGGGGTCGTCGGGGTGGAGCTGGAGGAGGTTGCCCGCGGTGCCGGGGGCGATGGCCTCGCGCTGTGCCGTGTGGTCGTACACCGACGTGATCAGGCCGCGGCGGTCCACGACGACCGTCAGCACCCCGTTGTCGAGGATGAAGCCCGCGTCCTGTGCCGTGGCGGTCACGGAGCCCCGGTGCGTGTCCACCGGGCCGCCCGTGGCGAGCGGCGGGACGTCGGCGAGGACGGCGCTGCGTCCGTCGAAGAGACGCTGCGCTCCCGCGAACTCCCCGCCGGTGACGACGGCGACCTCGCGACGGGCGTAGGGACCGGCGTTGAGCAGCGCGGGCGCGCCGGGCAGGTGACCGACCGCGTCGGCGATCAGCATCTCGAGCTCGGCGTGGATCTCGGCGTACTCACGCTCGGCCTGCTGGTGCACCCAGGCGATGGACGAGCCCGGCAGGATGTCGTGGAACTGGTTGAGCAGGACCCGCCGCCACAGCGAGTCCAGGCGCTCGTACGGATACGGCGCCCCGGCCCGGACAGCGGCGGTCGCGGCCCAGAGTTCGGCCTCGCGCAGCAGGGCCTCGCTGCGCCGGTTGCCGCGTTTGGTGCGCGCCTGGCTGGTGTAGGTGCCGCGATGGTTCTCCAGGTACAGCTCGCCACGCCAGACGGGGAGTCGGTCGCGTTCGGAGCGTGCCGCCGCGAAGAAGTCGTCCGGCGCCTCGATGACGACCTTGGGCGAACCTTCGAGGTCGCGCAGGCGGCGGGCCCTCTCCAGCATCGAGCGGCTGGGACCGCCACCTCCGTCGCCGTAACCGAACGGGACGAGCGAGCGCGTCGCCACGCCCTTGTCCTGGAAGTTGCTCTCGGCGTGCGCGAGTTCGGCCGCGGTGAGGGAGGCGACGTAGCTGTCGACGGGCGGGAAGTGGGTGAAGATACGCGAGCCGTCGATGCCCTCCCACGCGAAGGTGTGGTGCGGCAGCTTGTTGGTCTCGTTCCAGGACAGCTTCTGGGTGAGGAACCACTCGGCTCCCGCGAGCTTCGCGAGCTGCGGGTAGGCGGCGGTGTACCCGAACGAATCGGGCAGCCATACGCCCTTCTGCTCGACGCCGAACTCCTCCGCGAAGAAGCGCCGCCCGTAGACGAGTTGGCGTGCGAGCGCTTCGCCGCCGGGGAGGTTCCCGTCGGCCTCGACCCACATACCGCCAACAGGCACCCAGGTGCCGTCGGCGACCGCTCGCTTCATCCGGGCGAAGATATCCGGGTGGTGTTCCTTCATCCA
Organism: Streptomyces sp. NPDC028305; assembly: GCF_055569495.1. Classification (NCBI taxonomy): domain Bacteria; kingdom Bacillati; phylum Actinomycetota; class Actinomycetes; order Kitasatosporales; family Streptomycetaceae; genus Streptomyces; species Streptomyces sp. NPDC028305. The sequence continues at coordinate 429,099 of NZ_JBVHTN010000009.1, read as the reverse complement.
CGCGTACTGCTGTGCCGAGGAGCAGGCGAAGATCAGCTCCGGATACTCCTGGGCGAGGGTGGTCATGTTGGTGAAGGTGCGCGCGCATTTGCGCACGGTCTCCCGGACCGGCCACAGCCAGGCCGAGTCGATATGGGCGTGGCCGACCGCGGCGATGGTGTGCGCGGAGGCGTGTGCGGGCCGGGCCAGCACATCGGCCAGCCGGCCGCGGGCCTGCACCGCGGTGCCCGCCACGTCGCCCGGGTCGACGGTGTCGGCGGCGCGGCGCAGCGCGTAGCGGATCTCGTGACGCCGCGATGAGCCGAGCGGCAGCTCATGCATCAGCTCGTCGAGCACCTCGATGTCGTGGATGAGGTGCCATACGTCGTCCTCGCGTACTGCGATCTCGGCCTGCTTGAGGCGGTAGATGTGCTCGGCGCCGGCGGTCTCGCGCGAACCGTGGTGGATGTGCAGACCCGCGCTGGCCACGATGGGCGGGTTGGCGGCGAGCTCGATCAGCAGGTCCACGCGGGCGCCACCGTTGGCGGAGTCGGTGAGCAGCGCGCTTCGGTGGTAAGGGTGCAGGCCCTGGATCGGTGTGCCGTGGGCATCGTGCACCAGGCCCTCGGCCTGACCGCCGGGCCCCTTGGTGAGGTCGAAGTCGAGGTCGAAGACGGCCTCGACGCGACGCCCCGTCCACTGCTCGGGTATCTCCGCAGTCGCCCGCATCCACGTTGTCGCCCACGGGCCGCCCCAGGTGGAGCCGAGGGTGAAGGGCTCGTAGTCGGCGCGCAGGGCGTCGGCCACGGGGACCGGTTCGCCTTCGACGAGCCAGGCGCTCAGGGTGAGCGGGCAAACGGAGCTGTAGAGGGCGGGGCGGATCACACGGTCCAGCAGTTTGCGGATCCGTGTCTCGATGATCCGGCGGTCGTCATGCACGGAGCTGGTCCTTCCAGGCCTCTTTTTCAGCGGCGGGCAGTCGAATGGCGTCCCGTGCGCCGTCGGCCCAGGTCACGTCCGCGACCAGGGTGGTCCCCTCGGCACGGGTGGTGACCCGCGGCAGGGAGTCGGGATCCGAACCGCCGAGGTGAACGAGGGCGACGTGGAGGGTGCCGTGGGCGACCGGGCCGTCGGTCCGCACGACGGGGGTGGCGGATGCGGCGCCCAGCGCGTTGCTGTCGGCTCCCGGCACTACGGACGCGGCGGACAACCCGTGTGCTCCGATGAGAGAGGAGACCAGCCCGTCGACGCCTGCTACGCGGGCGGTGGCGCCTTGCGCAGCGCACGGCGCGCCCTGCGGATCGACAGCGAGGGACCATCCGCCGATCCGCAGCACATGACCGGTCGACTCATCCCCGGCGGCGGGGTCGACGCGCACGGCCCGTACCTCGATCGACCCGCGCAACGCGGAACCGACGGTGACCCAGGGACCGAGCACGTAAGGGGTATCGGGCCCGCCGAACGGGTCCCACGTCGCGTCCTGTGGCCAGTGCGCGCGCGAGCGCGAGACGGCTGTGGCACCGGCCATGGAGATCCTGGTCGCCGGGCGGCGGTGCGAGGCACGGCCCGCCGCGTCGAGGAGCACGACCGCGTTGTCGAGCGGGCCGGTGTCCGCGCAGGCGCCCGGACCGGCCGTGGGGTCGCCGGGGGTCTCGGGTGCCGTGTGTGTCGAGTAGGCGAACCGGGCGTAGCAGGGGTCGTCGGCATGGGGCCGAGCCGGGTCAGCGTGGTCGCCGCCGTGGTTGACGACTCGTACGACACCGTCGGCGGCCGTACCGGAGACCAGCCAGCCGGGCGCGGGCAGGGCGCGCGTGACGTTGCCCTGATCTATGGCGAGTTGTGCCTCATCCTCGGTCCACACCGGGTGGTCCGGCGGCAGAGCGAGACCGATGAAGCCCTTGCTCGCCCAGTACGGGGACGCGGGTCCCGAGTACGCCTGGAGGATGCCGCGGTAGGGCCGGTGCCAGCCGAGCGTGAGCAGTCCCCGCTCGTCCATGGCGCCGTGGTCGGTGAAGTGGTGGAGCATACGGTTCGCCAGTGCCCGGGTCTCCCCCGGTGCCAGTGGCGTCGCGTCGAACAGGGCGCCGGTCCACAGCGAGGCGAGCGCGGCGTGGCGGTACGTAAGGGAGCGGCCCTGGATGAGCGGTGAGCCGTTGGCGCCGATCAGGAGGCGCTGGTCCGCCAGGAAGCGGTGCAGCCGGGCCCGGTAGCGGTCGAGGAGTCCGCCGGGTGCCGCATCGCCGAGGATGCGGCAGAACCACAACGGGTACAGGTGCATGGCCCAGCCGTTGTAGTGGTCGAAGTTGCGGTGGGCGCCGCCGGTGAGGCCGTCGGAGTACCAGCCGTCGCCCGCGTACCAGCCGTCCGTCAGGGCGATGATCCGGTCCAGGTCCTGTTGCCGCCACTGACCGCCGACCGTGCGGGCGAATGCCTCGGTGATGCCCTGGAACCAGATCCAGTTGTTGCCGGGCATCGGGTCGCCGACCATCGGGGCGAGCCAGTCGAGGACCCGCTGCCGCACCTGGTCGTCGAGCCGGTCCCAGATCAACGGCCGCGTCTCGTGCAGCGCGAGCGCGATGGACGCGGCCTCGACCTTGGCCTGGTTGCACTCGGTGAACGTGGGCCAGCGCTCCGGGTTCTCCGGGTCGGTGCCGGCGGCCAGGCCCCGCGCGTACCACCCGGCGATGTCGTGCGGATCGTTCCCGCCCCCTCCCGCGAGCCGGAAGCCGGCCAGCAGGAAGGTGCGGGCGAAGCCTTCGAGTCCGTCGCTGTGCGCACCGTTCGCGCTCGGCACGCCGGGCAGGTCGATCAGGGCGTGCTCGTCGGTGGCGTAGGGCCGGACGGCGAGCAGCAGCTGGTCTGCGGTCCGCTCCCAGTGGGCACGGTCCTCGGCTGGGGTGCGATTCATGACCGCGGCAGGCGCAGGGTCACCATCTGGAACGGTCGCAGTGCGAGCACGACGCCACCGTCGGCGTGTGTCGGTGGCCCGGCGTCCGGGAGCGGCCGCTCCAGCAGATCCGTCGGAGCAGCGTGTTCGATGGCGAAGCCGTCGATGCGGACGATGGCACGGGCGCGGCCGCCGTGCGCCTCGTAGAGGCGGACGACGAGGTCGCCGCTGCGGTCGTCGGCCAGCTTCACCGCGCTGACCACCACGGCGTCGTTGTCCACGGCGACCAGAGGCGCGACCGCTTCGGCGGTTCCGGTGATCCGGCGCTCGGGCAGGTTGGCCCGGTGGCCCTCGCGGACGGCGTCACCGATCGTCGCACCCGGCGCGAGCGCGTGATGGAATCGGTGCACACCCTGATCGGTCTCCGGGTCCGGGTAGCGAGGCGCGCGCAGCAGCGAGGCCCGCACCGTGGTCGTCGTACCCGCGTCGGCACCCGTACGGACGGCGCGGGTCACGTCGTGGCCGTACGTCGCGTCGTTGACGAGCGCCACGCCCCAGCCCGGCTCCTCGACATGGACGAAGCGGTGGTTGCAGGCCTCGAATCTGGCCCACTCCCAGCTCGTGTTCTGGTGGGTGGGACGGTACACATGGCCGAACTGCGTCTCGGAGGCGTACCGGTCGGCCTTCACATCGAGCGGGAACGCCAGCTTCAGGAACTTCTCCGTCTCGTGCCAGTCGACCTCGGTGTCGATGTCGAGCCGCTTCGCGTCGGCAGGAACGGACAGCAGCTGAACCGCCTTGGAGCGCCCGAAGACCCGCTCAATCCGCACCGCGCCGCCGTCGACACGTACGTCGGCTGCCTCGGTGAGGTCGCTTCCGACGTTGCGGTAGAAGGCGTCCACGTCCCAGGCGTCCCACTGGTTGGGAAAGTCGGGGTGCAGCTGAAGCAGGTTGGCCGCCTGCCCCGGAGCGATCACCTCCCGGTCGCCGATGCGGTCGTAGACGGAGACCACCAGGCCCCGCCCGTCGATCTCGACCCGGAGCAAGCCGTTGTCCAGGACGTAGCCGCCCCCGTCACGCGGGACAGGAGTAACACCGTCCCCGTCCGTGGCCTGTGCGGAGGCTCCCCGGGCGGGGACCGAACGGCGGTTGTGGGGAGCTGAGTTGAAGACGATCTCGGTGCCTCCCGATGGATCACCGGCCAGCGCGCGCTGCGCATCCGCGATGATGCCCTCGAGTTCCGCGGCGAGGCGCGCATAGGTCTCGCGTGCCTCTCGGTGCACCCATGCGATGGACGAACCCGGCAGGATGTCGTGGAACTGGTGCAGCAGCACCGTCTTCCAGATCCGGTCCAGCTCTTCGTACGGATACGGGAAACTGCGGCGCACCGTCGCCGTCGCGGCCCACAGCTCCGCCTCGTACAGGAGGGACTCGCTGCGCCGGTTGCCGCGCTTCGTCTGCGCCTGGCTGGTGAGGGTGGCGCGGTGCAGCTCGAGGTAGAGCTCGCCGACCCAGACGGGCGGGTTCGGGTATTCGGCCTCGGCCTTGCTGAAGAAGGTGGCGGGGGTCTCCCACACGACGGCCGCGGCGCCCTCCAGGCTTCGCATCCGGGCCGCCTTGGCGACCATCTCGCGCGTGGTGCCGCCTCCGCCGTCGCCATAGCCGGTCGGCGCGAGGGAGTGCGTGGCGACACCCTTCTCCTTGAAATTCTTCGCGGCATGGGCCAGCTGGCGGCCCGTCATCTCGCAGTTGTACGAGTCGACGGGCGGGAAGTGCGTGAAGATGCGGGTGCCGTCGATGCCCTCCCAGAAGAAGGTGTGGTGCGGGAACGTGTTGGTGCGGCTCCACGAGATCTTCTGGGTGAGCAGGCGTGTCGAGCCCGCGGCTTTGATGATCTGCGGCAGGCCGGCCGCGAAGCCGAACGTGTCGGGCAGCCACGCCTCGTCGCTCTCGATACCGAACTCTTCGAGGAAGAAGCGCTTGCCGTGGACGAACTGGCGGGCCATCGCCTCCGACCCGGGCATGTTGGTGTCGGACTCGACCCACATCCCGCCGACGGGTACGAACCGCCCGTCGGCGACGGCCTTCTTGACCCGGGCGTACACCTCGGGCCGGTGCTCCTTGATCCAGGCGAACTGCTGCGCCTGGGACATGGCGAAGATGAACTCGGGCTCGTCCTCGATGAGTTGCGTCATGTTCGACGCCGTGCGGGCGACCTTGCGAACCGTCTCGCGCAGCGGCCACAGCCACGCGGAGTCGATGTGGGCGTGGCCGACGGCACTGACGCGGTGGGCCGCGGGGACGGCGGGCGCGGCGAGCACACCGGCCAGTTCGTCCCGTGCGGCCTGCGCCGTACCGTTGACGTCCTGGAGGTCGACGGCGTCCAGGGCGCGGCCGACCGCGCGCAGGATCTCCCAGCGGCGGGCCCCGTCGACGGGAAGTTCCGCCATCAGTTCCCCGAGCACCTCCAGGTCCATGGCCAGGTTCCAGACCGTCTCGTCGAAGACGGCCAGCCGCATCTCGCCGAGCACGTACTGGGGTGCGTCACCGGCGGTGGCCTTGTCGCCCATCGGTGTCGGCTGGAACGGGACGCCGCTCGCGTCGAGGTCCGGGTTGGAGGCCGCCTCGATGCGCCAGTGGATCCGCTCGCCGCCGGACACGGGCGAGCCGACGCCGACGTGGTTGTTGCGCGGGTGGAGTCCCTTGACCGGGGTGCCGTCGGGGGCGTGGACGAGGCCCTCACACTGGAAACCCGGGGTGCGCGGGGTGAATCCGAGGTCGAGGACGGCCTCGACGGTGCGGCCCGCCCACTCGGCGGGGACCGTCCCGGTGACCTTGAACCAGCTCGTCCCCCACGGCGTTCCCCACGGGGTGCCGGGGGCGATGGGGCGGGTGGGTGCCGCAAGGCCCTCGGCCACCGGCACGGGTTCTCCGGGGGTGGACCAGATCTCCACGGCGAGGGGTGTCGTGAGGGGGTGGACGGCCGGCCGGATGCGCTCTCTGAGGACGCGTTCCAGGCGTGCTTCGACCAGCTTCCGGTCGTCGTGCATGAAAGGGGTCTCCCTGTTGCTGCGAGCGGGCGAGAGGTGGTGCGGGTGTCGTTCAGCGACCGTCCACCGGAGCGGGGCGCTCGCAGGAGCTGGTCACCTGGAGCGCTCGGCCCTGGGCCGCCGCGTCCATGAGGGTGAGCATGATGTCCAGGACGTGTGCGGCGAGTTCGGCCGACGCCCGGTGCGGTCGTCCGGCCGACAGCGCATCGGCCAGGTCGGCGAGGCCCACGCCGCGTCCCGCGTCCGGGTAGCCGGCGGAGACGGGCAGCATCTTCCAGCCGTCTCCGCGGTGGATCTCGACGGCGCCGTCGAAGCCGTTCGGGTCGGGCAGGGACAGCGAGGCTTCGGTGCCGTGGACCTCGATGCGCGGCAGCCGCGCTGCGTGGATGTCGAAGCTCATCACGAGCGTGGACAGGGCTCCACCCGCGTGCTCCAGGACGCCGGTGATGTGGGTGTCCACCTCCACCGGGAAGGTGTGTCCGGCGCGCGGGCCGCTGCCGATCGTGCGCTGTGCGCGCGGTCGGGAGGAGGCGCCGGTCACCCTGACCACCGGGCCGAGCAGGTGGACCAGGGCCGACAGGTAGTAGGGCCCCATGTCGAGCAGTGGGCCGCCACCCGGCTGGTAGTAGAACTCCGGGTCCGGATGCCACTTCTCATGGCCCGCGGTGGTCATGAACGCGGTGGCCGCGACCGGCGCGCCGATCAGGCCGTCGTCCACCGCCTTGCGCGCCGTCTGGGTTCCGGTGCCGAGGACCGTGTCGGGCGCGCAGCCGACCCGCAGGCCTGACATGCGCGCCGCCTCCAGCACGGCGTCGGCCTCCTTGCGGTTGGCCGCCAGGGGCTTCTCGCCGTACACATGCTTGCCCGCGCCGAGCGCCGCGAGGGCGACCTCGGCGTGCGCGGCCGGGATCGTCAGGTTGAGCACGGCGTCCACGTCGTCCCGGGCCACCAGGTCGGCCACGGACTCCGCGACGGCCGGTTCTCCCCCGCCCGTGCCCTGCTCCGCAACGGCCCGGGCGCGGCCGCGGTCGAGGTCGGTGACGGCGGTCAGCCGCAGCGAGGTCAGCCGCTCCAGCGTCGCGAGGTAGGCGCCGCTGATCTTTCCCGCGCCCACGATGCCGATGTTCAAAGGCTTCAGCGGCTCGCCCACAGCAGTCCCCTTTCGGTCAGCGTGCGCACCTCGGGCACGTCGAAGTCGTCGGGCTTGTGCCCGATGGTCGAGACGAAGACCCGGCCCGCGCCCCAGGTCCTGGTCCACACGGCGGGCATCACCGCGGGCCGGTCCCGCAGTTCGTCGGCCGCGAAGGTGGTGGTGGCGAGGACGTCGATATGCGGGTCGGTGAGCACCCAGTACTGCTCGGTGTGCACGGTGAAGTCGTCGAGGCCTTCGATGACGGGATGGTCGGCTCGCTCGGGCAGCAGGCGCACGGTGTGGTCGTGGAAGCCCGGCGGGTGCATCACGAACTTGCCGCCGGTCAGCAGGTGGTAGCCGTGGTCGTGGAAGCAGTCGACAATGCCGCCGTGCCAGCCGGCGAGGCCGGTGCCCGCGCGCACCGCCACGGCGAGGTTTTCGCTCTGCTCGCGGGTGATGGTCCCCATCGTCCAGCACTGCACGATCAGGTCGGTCGCGGCCAAGCGCTCCCCGTCCTCGTACACGGCGAGGTCCTCGGAGGTTTCCACAGTGAATCCGCGGTCCTTGAGAAACGGTACGAAGCTGTCGCTGATCGTCACGGGCTGATGCCCGTCCCAGCCGCCACGGACGACGAGCGCCCGCCGGATGTCGCTGGTCAAGGTAATGACACGCTCCCATCGGCGCCGCAGGGTGGAGTGCGGCGGTCGGAGTCGGATGAAGTCGCTCAACGGGTCGTCGCGGCCCAGCGGAAGTTGATGCTGAGCGAGAAGCTACGAACCGCCGTCGCATTTTGTCAATACGTTGGAGGAAGCATGGGAGGGCCCGCGCACCCCGAGTCGACGAAGGTCTTGTTCACGCCTACCGGCTCAGGTGTCAGGCCACTTATTTTCCACTCTCCACTCAATTTACTACCGGCAACAAGAATTCTCCTTGACCAGTTTCCGATTCGCGGGAGAAATGCCCACGCCGGCCATTGACGCCGGGCGACGCCATGGTTTTGCTGGCACGCGGAGAAATACCCCCACTCCCCCAACCCCACTGGAGGAACTCCATGGCCCTCACCAGGCGCAGAATGATCGGCGGCGCGATCGCCGCGACCGCGGGCCTGGGCACCGTGGCCGGACTGACGCGGGCCGACGCGGCCGAGAGCACCGGCGCTCAGCCCGCCGCCAGCGGGCCAGGTGATGTCGTCGGCAAGATATCTGTCGGCTATCAGGGCTGGTTCGCCTGCACAGGCGACGGCTCCCCCATCAACAGCTGGTGGCACTGGAGCAGGGACCGGTTCCAATCTCCGTCACTGTCCAACACAACCATCAAATCATGGCCGGACATGGCCGATTACCAGCGCGGGTTCACCACCGCGTACCCGAACCTCAACAGCGGCGGGCCCGCTCAGCTCTTCTCGTCGTGGGACCAGCAGACCGTCGACACGCACTTTCGCTGGATGCGCGAGAACAACATCGACACGGCCGCTCTTCAGCGCTTCAACCCCTTCGGCGACGAGGGTCCGACGCGTGACGGCATGGCACAGAAGGTGCGTCAGTCGGCCGAGGCGAACGGGCGCAAGTTCTACATCATGTACGACGTCACCAGCTGGACGTCCATGCAGTCCCAGATCAAGCAGGACTGGACGGAAAAGATGAAGGCGCACACCGCGTCCAGCGCTTATGCGCGACAGAACGGCAAGCCGGTGGTGTGTATTTGGGGGTTCGGCTTCAATGACTCGGGGAGACCATTCGAGCCAGGGCCATGCAAGGACGTCGTGGACTGGTTCAAGGCACAGGGCTGTTATGTGATCGGCGGTGTGCCCACACACTGGCGTACCGGTACCGAGGATTCACGGCCCGGATTCTCCGCCGTGTACCACTCGTTCAACATGATCTCCCCATGGATGGTCGGGCGCATCTCCAGCCCTTCCCAGTCCGACGACTTCTTCACCGACATCAATTCGCCGGACAAAGCGGATTGTGATGCGAACGGCATCGACTATCAGCCGTGCGTCATGCCGGGCGATCTCCAGGAACGCCACCGCAGGCACGGTGATTTCATGTGGCGGCAGTTCTACAACATGGTGCGGCTGGGTGTGGGCGGCATCTACATCTCCATGTTCGATGAGTTCAACGAGGGCAATCAGATCGCCAAGACAGCGGCGAGGGCGGCCGATGTGCCGTCGGGTTCGGGGATCTGGGCGCTCGACGAGGACGGTACGGCGTGCTCGTCCGACTACTACCTGCGGCTGACCGGTGACGGCGGCCGGATGCTCAAGGGGCAGATCGCTCTCACCCCCAACCGGCCGACACCGACCACGTGAGGGCGGCCGGGGCCGAGGCGGGGCGCTCCCCCTGCCTCAGCCCCGCTCGCGTCCCTTCAGGCGCGGGGTGAAGGTGGCGTGGAACAGCGTCGACGCGGCGCCCACCGCGGCGGCTTCCGCGCTCAGCACCGAGCGCTCCACGTGGACGCGCCGCAGCCGGCGGGCGGTGGGGAACTCGTTGACGGCGCGGCCGATCTCCTCCAAGTAGCAGTCGGCGACGTCGTCGGTGAAGAACGGGCCGCCCAGGACGATCAGGTCGATGTCGAGAAGGTCGACGAGTCCCAGGGCTCCTCGTCCGACGGCACGTGCCACTTCGCGCAGGGCGGCGGTGGCGGCCGGGTGTCCGGCCGCGGCCGCGCGCCCGACGGCGCGGTATGCCTCGGTGCTGCTGTGCTCCGTGCCGACGGTGCGCAGGCCGAGCCGCTCGGCGAACTGCGGCACGGACACGGGCGGGTTGCACTCGGGCAGGATCTCGGGCCGTCCGTCCGCGGCGACACGGTCGAGGGCGAGCGCGCACAGCTGCCCGAACTCCCCCGCGTTCGCGCTGACTCCACGGTAGAGGTCGCCGTTGAGGTAGAGGCCGGAGCCGACGCCGGTGCCGAGATAGAGGTAGGCGAAGTCCCGGGCCCTGCGGTCGCGCCCGATCCAGCGCTCGCCCGCGGCGGCGGCGAGCGAGTCCTTCTCGATGAGGACCGGGCAGGGGAAGTGCTCCTTCAGCAGGTACAGGAGGGGCAGGTCCTGCCAGGCCCGCATCAGGGGCGGCCCGAGGACGGTGCCGGAGGCGATGTCGACCGGCCCCGGCACGGCCACGCCGACGCCGAGGAAGCCGTTGGGCTGAACGGCGCCACGCGCCTTGCCGAGCGCTTCATGGCCCACCTCGACGGCTTGCGCGACGAACTCCGCGGGGTCGATGTCGGCACTGATGGTGCGTGTGCACGTACACACGAGGGCTCCGTCGAGGTCGATCACGACGGCGGTGAGCACCTCCGGGTCGATGTGCAGGCCGAGCGCGTGCGCGGCGGAGCCGCACAGCCGCACCGGTGTGCGCGGCTTGCCGGAAGTGGCACGGCGCTGGGCGTCCTCCACGAGAAAGCCACGGTCCAGCAGCGACCGGGCGATACGGGACACGGACTGCTGGGTGAGGCCGGTCCGGTGGGCGATCTCGCCGCGGGTGACGGTGCCGACGAGGCGTACGGTCTCGATGACCACGCACTCGTTGAAGGATCCGAGGTCGAGCTGGTTGACTCCGCTGAACGACGGTGCGTCCGGGGCGTGCCAACCGCCATCCGGACGGCTCTGGTGCTCGGCGACGCGCTCGCGCAGCCAGCGGACCGAGCGCCCGGCCGACTGTGCGGGGCGCTCGAGCGCGGCCACCAGGTCGAGGAAGACCCGGCGTGACGACTCCGGGTGGCTCGTGCTGTCCAGGGCGATCAGGGCATTGAGGAAGCCGCGCCAGCTCGCGCGCACCGGCAGGTCGTGGTGGCTGACGAGCGATCCGGCGGGCCACCGCTCATCGGTCGACCACAGCGTGACGGCGTGCAGGGTGATGTCCGCGTGCAGGGCCGCCGCGTCGGCGAGGAAGGCGCTGAACTCCTGGTCCTCCGAGGCGGGTTCGAGGCGCAGCGTGTCCAGGGCCCGGTCGAGTCCGGCCAGCACCTCGGCGTCGATCACGGTGACCGCGGCCGCGGGCCTCGGGGCCTCCGTGCGGGTGCCGACGAGCAGGACGCCGCGGTCGGCGTCGGCGTACAGGCCCATCACCCATGCATCGGCGCCGGGCAGTGGCGGACGGGTCGGGATGCGGGGGACGATCGGCTGGTCCGGCATGATGTTCCAGCGGCGGCGGATCGCCGCGACCGTGGCGTGGGAGACGCCGAGTTCGCGGGCGACGGCACGGCTCGCGCCGCTGCCGCCGGGCGCGAGCAGGGTCCGGGTGACGACGTCCGCCTCGTCGACCGTGACGGGCCGTCCGGTGCGCCTGCGCTGTTCGAGCGCGGCGAGTCCGCCGCTGTACCAGCGGTGCCGCCAGGCGCCCACGGTCTGCCGGGACACGCCGAGGCGCCGTGCGATCTCCGCGTCGCGCCGGCCCTCGGCGGCCAGCAGCACGATCCGAGCGCGCAGCGCGAGGGGCCCGTCGGCCGCGGCCCAGTCGCGCAGCGTGGCCCGGGCCTGGGACGTCAGCGTGTCGGCGTGGAGGGGATCAGGCACCGAGCGGCTCCTCGTCGGCCTCGGCCCGGCTGATCCTCAGGGTGCGGATCTCGAACGGGCGAAGTTGCAGGTGGATGTGGGGTCCGTCGTGGGCGTGCGGGACGGCGTTCTCCTCGAGCAGGTCGGTCGTACACACTTCGGCGACGTTGAAGTCTGCGGTGAGCGTGGTCAGCGCAGCGTTGCCGCCGGCTTCGTACAGACGTATGACGACGTCTCCGCTGCGGTCCTCGGCGAGCTTCACCGTCTCCACGACGACGTCCGGGTGGTCGACGCGCACCAGCGGACGCAACGACGACGCCCCGTCCGACAGGCGCAGAGGCATGTCCAGGCGGTAGCCGTCCACGACAGCGTCGCCGACGGTGGCGCCGGGGCGCACGGTGTGCCGGAAACGGTGCACTCCCCGGTCGGCGTACGGGTCAGGGCTGTGCGGGGCGCGGAGCAGGGTGTGCCGCAGCGTCGTGTCCGTGCCGCCGTCGCACCGTTCGCGACGGACGACGTCGTGGCCGTGGGTGACGTCGCCGGCGAAGCCGACCGTCCACGTGGGGGCGCCGACATGGATCCAGCGCTGCGCCACCCGTTCGTCTCCGTCGCCCGGTGCGTGCACGGTGTGGCCGAAGGCGATGCCGCAACGTACCTGGGATGCTTGCCCGCTGAGCGGCCAGGCCTGTTTGAGGGTGGTGTCGCGCTCGCGCCAGTCGACCTCGGTGTCGACGGTCAGCGAGGGGCCGCCAGCGGTCAGCGTCAGATCCTGTGTGAAGACGGAACGGCCGTTTCCGCGGCGTACCCGCACCGTGGCCACCAGCGGCCCGCTCGCGAGAAGTTCGACGTCCTGCGCGTGGATCAGGTCCCGGCGCGTCCGGTCGCTGCCGAGCGCGAGTGTGCGGGCAGGATCGGCGACCGGCTCGTCACGGTGGAGTTCCAGCAGGTTTCCGCGCCCGCCGGGGGCGATGACATCGTGACCCGTGGCCGGGTCGACGAGGGAACGCACGAGACCGTCGCCGTCGATGGTGACGCGCACCAGGCCGTTGTCGAGGACGCGGTGCCCCTCGCGGGTGCGGCGGGCCATGACCGGTGCCGTACCGTCCAGTGCGATGCCCACCGGGCCGCTGCCGTGGGCGGGCGCTTGGGCGAGCATCGCGCACCGCCCGTCGGGCAGCCCCTGGGCGACGGCGGCGCCCTCGACCACGCCGTCCAGCACGACGACCTCGCGGCGGGCGAACGGTGCCGCGTTGTGCGCGGCGACGTCCCCGCCCGGCCCGAGGGCGCGGTGGACGATCCGGGTGAGCCGGCGCGCGGCCTGGTGGTGCGCATCCTCGGCGTCCTGGCGGGCCCGGGCAACCGCGGCGCCGGCGAGGACGTCGTGGCTCTGCTGGGTGAGCACCGACTGCCAGATGCGGTTCAGTGCGTCGTACGGATAGGGAATGCCGCGCCGCACCGCCGCCGTAGCCGACCACAGCTCCGCCTCATGGAGCAGCACTTCGCACATCCGGTTGCCTCGCTTGGTGCGCGCCTGGCTGGTGTACGCGCCCGCGTGCGGGGCGAGGTCGAGGGCGCCACGCATGGTGGCGCCGACGTCCGTGTCGTGTGCGGGGTGCAGGGTGTGTGACCGCGGACCGTCCAGGTCCGCAAGGCGGCGGGCCCGCTCCAGCGTGGCGCGGTCGGGGTTGCGCAGGGTGTGGCAGGACCGGGCAGAGGCGTCATCGTTCCCGGGGCCGGCCGCACGGCCCGCGAGGCGGGTGAACATGGTGGTGCCGTCGATGCCCTCCCAGGCGACGGTTGGCCCCGACCGCGACTCGTCCAGTCGGGAGACCAGCAGCCAGTGCGCGCCCACGGCCCTGGCGATCTGAGGCAGGGCCGGCGAGACACCGTCCGCGTCGGTCAGCCAGACACCGTCGCTGTCGGCGCCGAATTCGCCACGGAGAAACCGACGCCCGTGTACGAACTGCCGTACCAGCGACTCCGCTCCGGCCAGTTCGGTGTCGGCCTGCGCCCACAGGCCGCCGACCGGCAACCAGGCGCCGTCGGCGACCATCTTGCGCAGCCGCTCGAAGACATGCGGCTCATGCTGTTTCATCCAGGCGTAGTGCTGCACCGCGGGCGTGGCGGAGACGAATCCGGGGTACTCGTCGGCGAGCGCGGCGAGCGTGCTGAAGTCACGGGCGCAGGCACGGATCGCCTCGTGCAGGGGCACCGCGCCGAGCGAGGCGGGTGCGCTCTCTCCCACCACAAGGGCGGGACGGCTCGACGGCGCGACGGCGCGGGCGAGTTCGGGCGCGAGCACGGCGCATGCGGCGGAGGCGGTGCGGCCGACGGCGCGCGGGTCGACGGCGTCCATCGCGCGCTCCAGGGCGTCGCGGATGCGGGCCCCGCGCGGTACGTCGTCGGACAGCGAGCGCTGGAGTCGGTGCAGCGCCCGGATGTCGTGCGACAGCCGCCACACCGCCTCGTCGCGCACGGCGAGGTCGGCACGGCCCACCCGCAGCGGCAGGGCATCGGCTGCGGCCGCGGGGACGGAGGCCTCGACGAAGAGTCGTACGTCGTCGCCTCCATGAGCGCGCCCGGCGACGAGGACCGGGTCCGGATGCCCGGCGCCCAGTCCTTGCAGCGGCGCTCCGTACGCGTCGCGGACGAGCGCCTGCGGCCTGGCGCCTTCCCCACCGCCCAGGTCGAGGACCGCCTCGACGCGGCGGCCCGCCCAGCGCTTCGGTACGGTCGCCCGGAGCGTGAACCAGGAGGTTGACCACGGCCGCCCCCATGTGTCACCCACGGAGAACGGTTCATAGTCGGCGCGCAGGGCGACATGTGCCGGCACGGGCTCGCCCGGCAGATGCCAGGCGCCGACATCGAGAGGGATGCGGAGCGGGTACAGCGCCGGTCGCAGCCTTTGGGCGAGGAATGCGGCTATGCGCTCTTCGAGCATGGGCGGTCCCCTTCGCGTCCAGCCAGTAACCGCTATGTAAAACCATGTGTGTTATCAAGTCAACGCTTCGCACCGGCGCCCTTGAATTGCAGATGAGAGCCGGGGAGATTTCTTTTGTCAGGGGACTTAGATTCCAAATCCGAGATCGCTTGTAAAGAAAAGGATTGACGTTTCGGGTATGCGAGCGCGACGAGAGCACACCCAGCGGGTGTGCTCTCGTCGCGCTCGGTGCCTTAAGTCAAATCGATGGACTTACACGGGGCGCCGTAGAGCTCCCCTGTGTGCGCGACGGACTCAGGGCCGCTGCACACTGCCGTCGGTGTTCCGCAGCAGCGCCCACCGGTCGTGGCCGAGAGGCTCGGGCACGGGGTAGCGCCGGGCCGCGGCCTCGTCGAAGTCAACGCCGTGGCCTGGCGCTCCGGAGGGCACAAGCAGCCCGCCGTGTGCCACCACGGTGCCGGGGAACACCTCGTGCACCGGCTCCTTGAAGACGGCTGCCTCCTGAACGCCGAAGGCCTGGCTGCTGACGTCGAGCGCGAGGGTCGCGGCCTGGGCGACGGGGCTGACGTCCGCCGGTCCGTGCGGGGCGAGGCGAACCCCGTGCAGTTCGCACAGGGCTGCCAGCTTCCGGACAGGGGTCAGGCCACCGAGGGTGGGGATGCGCACGCGCGCGAAATCGATGTCCGGCCCCCTCAGGAGCGCCACGAACTGCTGTGGGTCGCTGAAGAGCTCTCCCACGGCGAGGGGAACCGGCGAGACGGCGTGCAGCCGCGCGAAGTGCGCGGCGTCCTCGGGGGCGAGCAGGTCCTCGACGAAGTACAGGCCGATGTCCTCGACACGGCGCAGAAAGTCCGCGGCCTGACGAGGATCGAGCCGTTCGTGCACATCGTGCAGCAATTCGACGTCCTCGCCCTCGAGTTCGCGCACCCGTGCCAGCACCCGGGGGACGGTTCGCAGATACGCCGCGGAGTCCCATGGCACCCGGCGCTCGCGCACCGCCTGCGGATCGGCACCACCACCTGCCCCGTAGGTGTCCGATCCCGGCACCGCGGCCTGGATTCGCACATGCCGGTAGCCGCGCTGCCGGGCCGCGCCTACCTTGTCGGCGATCTCCTCGGCGTCGACTCCGTCGACATGCGTGTACGCTTCGGCGCCGGTGCGCACGCGGCCGCCGAACAGGGAGTACAGCGGCACGCCCAGGCGCTTCGCCTTGAGGTCCCACAGGGCCACGTCGACGCCACCGAGGGCGTTGCCGGTCACTGAGCCGCCCCGCCAGTAGGCGCTGTTGAGGATCAGCCGGTGCAGGTCTTCGATGTCGTCCGGGTCGCGTCCGGTGAGCAGCGGGGCGAGGTAGTCGTCGAGGACCGAGCGGACGGCAAGGGTGCGCTGCGGATCGCTGGCGCAGCCCAGGCCGTACAGCCCCGGCTCGTTGGTCTCGACGCGGACGATGAGATGGGGGCAGCCGTGCGGGGCGGTCAGGAAGGTGCGGACGGCCGTGATGCGGATCTTGGACCCGCGCTCATCGACCCAGGGGGCCGGAGCGAGCAGGCGGGCGAGGGCGATGACATCAGGCTCCGTCATGCGGACTCCAGCATTCGAGTAGCAGAATGACGTACTGCTATCCGAACGTATGAAGCGGGAATCCTTTTTGTCAACGGCCATGCAGATATGGCGCTTGAGGGCCGGGGGCTCGAGCTCCCGGCCCTCAAGCGCGCATGGCGCCTCGCGTATGCGCTCAGTGCTGACCGAGGCGCTTGAGGAGCATGCTCAGGGAGTGCGCCGCCTCGGTCACCGCCTGGGCCACTTCTTCGATCCGGTCGTCGCCCATCCTGCTGCGCGGCGCCGAGCAGCTCACCGCGTCACCGCCGTCCGGGGACACACCCAGCGGCACGGCGACGGACCGGATGTCCACCGCGTTCTCCCCGTCGTCCATGGCCCAGCCGCGCAGCCGCGCCTCCGCGAGTTCGGCCAGGAAGGCGTCCGGGTCGACGACGGTGTCCGGCGTGAGCTTCTCCAGCGGCCAGGTGAGCCGGCGCTGCACCTCCGCCTGGTCCAGCTGGGAGAGCACGGCCTTGCCCAAAGCCGTGGCGTGCGCCGGCAGCCGATACCCCACCGCGGAGTACGTCCGCAGCGCATGCCGTGACTCGCGCTTGGCGAGGTGGACGACGTGCGTGCCGTCGAGCCTGCCGAGATGCACCGCCTCTCCGGTCTCCTCAGCCAGGGCGTCGAGCACCGGCCCGGCCAGGCTCGCGACGTCGTCACCGGCCAGATACGCGGTGCCGGTGAGCAGGGCCTTCAAGCCCAGGCTGTAGCGCGTGCCGGACGGGTCGACGTCCACCCAACGCCTGGCCTGCATGGTCCGCAGGATCGCGTGCAGGCTGCTCTTGGGCACGGCCATCGCGCTCGCCATTTCCGCGAGCGAGAGGCGGGCACCGTCCCGCCCGAGGAGTTCGAGCACCTCCAGGACCCGAGCCGCGGACTTGACCTCTTCGACCTTGCGGACCCCCGCGGCGTCCGTCACCGATTCCACTGCCCCTCCGCTTCCCGCCCAGATCCCGACTGGACCGTCACCCACGCTCAATCCCGCCCTGCGTCTTGACGCTATATCACGACGAGCCTAAGTTCAGTCACTCCAACGCCATTCGGCCTTCTGAACGGTCGACCCTAGGTAGGGGTTCATGCGTATCTCAACTTCCCGCAAGGCCAAGTACGTCGCCACCGCCGTGGCCACCACGCTGACACTCAGTGCTCTGACGGCTTGCGGCGGCAGCGGCTCCGGTGGCTCGGACGCCAAGAGTCTCAAGATGTGGACCTTCAAGCAGTCCCATGTCAAGGCTCTGCGCAACGCAGCCAAGGAGTTCAAGAAGGAGACCGGCATCTCCGTCGGCATCGAGGTCTTCACCCCTGAAGAGGCCTATATGACCAAGGTGCAGAGCGCCGCCAAGACCGGCGATCTGCCCGACGTCCTCGAGGTGCACTCCGACGGCGAGGACCGCGTCCTCGGCGCGGCCGGCATCGCCGTAGACCTGCGCGACGACTACAAGGGCGACTGGCTCAACGAGATCCAGGACTCCGTGCACGAATCCGGCCTCATCACGCCCGAACGCTTCAAGAAGTCCCAGAACACGAAGTCCTCGGACAACGGCATCAAAGAGGGCGCGCGCTACAGCGTCCCGCTGACCATCGGCACGTTCGGCATCGTCTACGCGAACAAGCAGAAGCTGGTCGACGCCGGGATCAAGCAGCCCCCGGAGACCTGGGAGGACCTGATCTCCGCCCTCAGGGCGACGACGAAGAAGGACCCGAAGAACGGCGGCCTCACCACAGGTCTCAAGGCCAAAGGCCCCGGCCTCAACTGGATACTTCAGCCGCTCGCCTTCGCCCAGTTGGGCAAGAAGGGCTACGAGGACCTGTGGGGCAAGGACAAGAGCGCCGACTTCGGCTCCCCGAACGGCGTCAAGGTGCTCTCCCAGTACAACCAGCTCACCCCGTACTGGACACCCGGCACTCAGTCGCTCGACGTCGACCAGGCGGACCAGACCTTCGCCCAGGGCAAGGCTGCGTTCGACGTCGGCGGCACGTTCACCCTCGCCTTCCTCCAGCAGAACGGCATGAACCCGGACGACGTCTACGCCTTCGGCCTGCCCGCCCCCAAGAGCGGCGCGGTCCCCGACCGGGCGCTGGCCCCGATGGCGCTCACCGGCATCACCCTCAGCTCGGCGAGCAGGCAGCCGGACAACGCCAAGAAGTGGATGCGGTTCCTGGCCGGCAAGAAGGTCGCCGCCCAGTTCGCGCAGGACGCCACCGACCTGCCGGCCACGGACCTCGGCGCCGACGCCGCCAAGGCGCTCGGCCCGACGCTCAACTCCATGGTCCAGAGCTTCAAGGGCACGCCCGAGACGACGTACGACGCCAACCTCAACCAGAACTTCCAGTCCCCCGGCTACGAGCAGAACGACGTCGGCGACATCCTCGCCGACATGTCCCCGCTCAAGCGCGCCTCCGTCGAATCCACCGCGCGCAAGATCAGCAACCTGAACCAGTCGTACTGGAAGGCAGCCGGCCAGTGACGCTCCAGCCCACGCTCCCCGCGAGGGTGGAGAAGGGCCGCACCGCGGTGCCCGGGGGCGGGCCCTCACGACGCAAGGACCGCCGGTACGAGGCGCTCACGGGCTATCTGTTCATCGCGCCGGCCGTCGTGCTGTTCCTGGTGATGGGCCTGTACACGGTCGGCTACGGATTCACTCTGTCCTTCGCCAAGTGGAACGGTTTCGCCCCGAACTGGGAGTGGGTCGGCCTCGACAACTACAAAGACCTGTTGTGGCGCGACCCCGTGTACGCGCCCCGCGTCCGGCATGCCGCCGCCAACACGATCTGGGTGATGGTCGCTGCCCCCGCACTGACCGTTGTCGTCTCGTTTCCGCTCGCGGTGCTCCTCAACCAGGTCAAGCGGTTCCAGGGCGTCCTGCGCTCGGTCTACTTCCTGCCATATGTCACCAGCGGCGTCGCGGTGTTCTTCGCCTGGCAGTACATCCTCCAGCCGGACGGGGCCATCAACTCCCTGCTCAGCGGCCTGGGTCTGGGCTCGCTCCAGCAACCCCAGGGCTGGCTCGGCAATCCCTCCACGGCCATGCCCACCATGATCTTGATCACCGTGTGGGGCCATGTCCCCGTGGCGATGCTGCTGTACCTGACGGGGCTACAGGGCATCGACCGCAGCATCCTCGAAGCCTCCGAACTGGACGGCGCGGGCTGGTGGCGCACCAACATGTCCGTCGTGTGGCCGCTGGTCAGACCGATCACCGCGATCGTCCTGCTGCTGAATCTGCGCGAGGCGCTCCAAGGGTTCCAGACGTTCCTCGTGATGACCAACGGGGGCCCCGGAGACCACACCAATGTCCTCGGCCTGGAGGCCTACCGGCTGGCCTTCCTCAAAAACCTCTCCCCCACCCTCGGCCTGGCAAGTGCCCTGGGCTGGCTCCTGTTCGCGGCCGCCCTCGTCCTCGCCCTGATCAACCTGCGAGCGCTGCGGAGCAAGACATGACAACGATATCAACGGCCCGGCCCCAGCCGGTCCGCCCCGCCCGACGAGCGCCGTCCGGCCGCTCGTCGGCCCGGATCGTCATGGGCGTGCTGCTCACCCTGTACGCGCTGGTCAGCGTCTACCCGTTCCTGTGGATGGTGTCGGCGGCGTTCAAGGACCAGGTCGAGGTGGTGCGCGGCGGTCATCTGATCCCGGACCACCCCACGCTCCAGACCCTGGTCGACACCTGGAACGAGCTGCACTTCTTCGACTTCTTCGTCAACAGCGTCCTGGTGACGCTGTACACGGTCGTACTGACCGTGGTGTTCTACGCGGCGGCCGGCTACGCGTTCGCGGTGCTGCGCTTCCCAGGACGCGGTGCGCTACAGAAGCTGTTCGTCGCGCTGCTGTTCGTGCCGGGTGTGACGGTGATGCTGCCGATCGTGCTCCTGGAGAACAGGATGGGCATCCTCGGCACACACTGGGGGCTGGTGCTCCCGTTCGTGAACGGCGGAGCGCCCCTGTCGATCCTGCTGATGACCGGGGCGTTCTCCGCGGTCCCCACGGAGCTGCGCGACTCCGCGCGGGTCGACGGCGCCGGGGAACTGCGCATCTTCACACAGGTCTATCTGCCACTCGCCCGGCCCGCGTTGATCACCGTCGCCCTGCTCACGGCGATCCCCACCTGGAACGAGTACCTGCTGACCCGTGTGTCGCTCAACGATCCGTCCCAGTACACCCTGCCCCTCGGTCTCCAGGTGCTCTCCTCCGAGAACGTGCCGCACTACAACAACCTGATGGCCGGCGCCCTCATCGTGGTGGTCCCCGTGATCCTCCTCTTCCTGTGCCTCCAGAAGTACTTCGTCAACGGCCTGGTCGGGGCGGTGAAGGGCTGATGCGTGTCCTGATCACCGGCGCCGCGGGACACATCGGCGTCCATGCCACCCGCGCACTGGCCTCCGCAGGACACGAGTTAACGCTCATGGACCGGGTGCCGTTCGACGCCCCTGCCCGTACCCGTGTCCTGATCGGCGATCTGCGGGACGCCGACCTCGTCCGCAAGGCGGTGGACGGTGCGGAGGCCGTCGTCCACCTCGGGGCGATCCCCCACCCGAACGCGGAGGACGGCAGCGCCCTGTTCGCCGCCAACTGCCTCACGGCCCACCGCGTCCTCGACGAGGCCGGACGGGCGGGCGCGCACCGCATCGTCGCGGCGTCCAGCCTGGCAGCCGTCGGTCTCGCCTGGTCACCGATCCCCGTCTCACCCCGCTACGTCCCCCTGGACGAGGACCACCCGACGCTCGTACGCGACCCGTACGGCCTGTCCAAACTCGTCCTGGAGGAGACGGCCCGCAGCACACACCGACGCTGGGGCACGGACATCGTCTGTCTGCGCTTCCCCTTCACCGGGACCGGTCAGCGACTCACGGACCAACTGGCCCACGTCGCGGCCGATCCCGGCGCCCACCGGCACGACCTGTGGGCCTGGCTCGACACCCGGGACGCGGCCGCCGTGATCAGCCGTGCCCTGGCTGCCACCGTGACCGGCTGCCACGTCCTCAACGTCGCGGCAGCCGACACATCATCACCGCTGAACACCGGCGAACTGCTGCACCAACACCACCCGGGCGTACCGGCCTTCGAACCGCTGCCCGACCGCATTTCACTGATCGACACCAAGGCATGCGCGGACCTGCTCGGCTTCACCCCGCGCCATTCCCGTCCATCCGTCCAAGGAGAGTGCCCCGGATGACCGCACACCCCAGATCTCTGTCCCGTCGAGGATTCCTCGCCGCCGGCGCCGCTGCGACCACCGCCGTCGCGGCGGGTACCGGCAGCGCCACAGCAGCCCCGACACACAAGCCATCCGCACGCGCCCACATCTTCTACTACCCCTGGTACGGGAACCCTGAGGTGTACGGCGAGTGGCGGCACTGGCAGCAGGGCGAGCTGACCCCGCCCGAGGCGCTCAGCTCCAACTACTACCCCGTGCTCGGCCCCTACGACTCCGGTGACCGGCGCGGCGCCGTCGACCGGCACATGCGCTGGCTACGGCAGGCCGGCACCGGCGTGCTGGTCAGCAGCTGGTGGGGGCAGGGCAGTTACGAGGACCGGATGGCACCGGTTGTCCTCGACGCCGCGGCCGCCGCCGGCCTCCAGGTGGCCTGGCACATCGAGCCGTACGGGGGCCGCGACGCCACCTCGGTGGTCGCCGACATCCGCTATCTCACCGAACACTACGGCGACCACCCGGCCTTCCACCGCGACGCGGAGCGCGGCGGGCGGTGCGCCTATTACGTCTTCAACAGCCTTCTGACGGTGGACTGGTCGCCGCTTCACGAGGTCGACGACCGGGCGATCGTGATGGCCCAGACCTGGGACCTGTCCCGGATCGGCGACTTCGGCGGCGTGTACACCTACGACGCGATCGCCACAGCCAACAAGCCGGACTGGTCCCAGGTCGCCGCCTTCTGCGCGGAGCGCGGCATGGTGTGGGCGCCGTCGCTCGGCCCCGGTTACATCGACGACCGGGCCGTCCCCGGCAACACGACACCGACCCTGGACCGGTCGCGGGGACGGACGTACGACCTGGAGTGGGAGTACGCCCTGTCCACCGGGAACTCGGGCGGCGTCCCGGACTGGGTGAGCATCACCTCGTTCAACGAATGGCACGAGGGCACCCAGATCGAACCGGCCACCGCCGACACTCCAGGCCCTCTCGACTACCTCTCGTACGAGGGAGCCTACGGCCGTAAGGGCGACCGCGCGCAGACGGCCTACCTGGACCGCACGGCGTATTGGGTCGCCCGCTTCGAAGCCGCCCACGCTCGGCAGCGGGACTGACGCGGCGTTGCCGGTGCCCGGGGCGCCGCGCCCCGGGCACCGGGGGGCTCACCTCTTCTGCTCGACCCGGACCCAGTCGATCTCCGCCTGCACTCCCCCGGCGGCGATCTTGTCGACGCTGGACTGCGGCAGACCCCAGTAGGGGGTGGTGACCTGGTTCCAGCCGGCCGGGTAGGCGCCGCCGAGGGCGAGGTTCAGGATGACGTGCTGATTGCGGTCGAAGACCCACTGGCCCCGCGTGGACTCCAACTTGTTGCGGGTCGTCTCCTGCACCAACTGGTCGTCGACGTAGAACCGCATGGTCGTCGGCGTCCACTCCACGGCATAGGTGTGCCACTGGTCGGCGCGGCCGCCGCTCGGGTAGATCTTGGCGCGCGCCGATGTTGCCGTCGGCGGAGTAGCCGGGTCCGTGCAGTGCGGTGCTGGTCCAGTCGGCGTAGCCGATGTTCTCCATGATGTCGGTCTCACCGGAGGAGGGCCACGACACGGCCGGGTCGTCGACATTGCTGCCGAGCAGCCAGAACGCGGGCCAGAAACCGTCCCCGACGGGCAGTTTCATACGGGCGCTGACCCGGCCGTAGGTGAAGTCGAACTTGCGGAGGAGACCTCGATCTGCTGCGGGATGTCCTGCTCCGTCCGCACCCGGCAGCGGTGCGGACGGATCTGGCCCGTACGGCAGCCGGTATCACCGGGCCGCGGGCGGAAGAACGTGCGGAGTGCGGACGCACCCGCCCCCGCTGGACCGTCGTGGGCCCGGGGCCCGCAGTTGCGCCCGGCTGGGGTGACGGCCCGGTTCGGCCGCGTCAGGGAGCGGTGTCGGGGCCGATGCCCTGCGCACGGGCGAGGCGAACAGATCGGCTGGTCCCCCGGCACGCCGACGGCGTCGAAGGAAATCAGGGGCGACAGCCAGACGGACAACGCACGGCGTCCACTTCGCCAGCCAGGTGACATTCACAGTGGTGTCCTCGGCCGACGGCGCACGGAGCCTACTCGCTTCCGGTGAACATGTTGATCAGGCCGTGGGGTGCGTCGTATCCGTAGAACAACTCGTGGACGTAGGCGCCTTCGGTGGCGGCCGCGGAGATCCCGACCGCCGAGCCGAACTGGGTGCACGTGTACAACAGCCCGCCCTCCAGGCCCTGATCGTCCTTGGCCACGCCGTCGGTCGCTGCGATGGTGAGCGGACCGTAAGCGAGGGCGAAGGCGTGGCCCGCGATGATCAGGCTCAGAACACCGGGGCGAAGAACACGCGCTGCGCCCCCTCCGCAACCCAGGCCGCCCCCTTTATCTGTACCCGGAGGTTCGCGTGAGTGCCCAGCGCAGAGGTTAAAGATCAAGCTAAGCTAAGTTCCCGTTCCACATCCCGAACCCGTTCAGACCAGCAGTGCATGACCGGCCATCATGAATTCCGACCCGTAATGTCGATAGTAGCCACACTGGCGCCATAATGGCACATCGAGCTTGTAATGAATTTAGGTGATTAACATGTCCGAGGTCAGGGTGGCGTTTACCCGGGGCGTTGAGTTTGATGAATTGGTCGAGCATGCTCGCGATCAAGGCTGGAGAGCGGAGACGCCTTCAGGTTATCCGGTTCCCGCTACCGACCCCCTTGAAGCAGATGCCTACGTTTTCCTCTGGCGGTTCGGTGTCGATGGAATCGCTCGATTCGTGGACGACGAGGTGACTGAGGTCCAGTTCATTCAACTAGACGGAGAGGGTGCTCATACTACCGCCACCATCTTGGCGGAAAAGTTTTCAACTGTAAGTTATGCCGACTGCCTCAATCTCCTTAATGGCCAGATTTCCACCGACGAGAGCGTCTTCCGGGGAGCCGAAGGGCAAGCCGCTGGACAGTACGCTGTCCGCATAGCCGCCACTGGCGAGATAGAGGGCGAGGCCCCAGGTGTGCAGGATGCCGGTGAACGGTAGTCGGCACAGCGGAAGCGGATCGCTGTCGGGCAACTCGCCTGCTGCATAGGCAATCCGCTGAGGTAGGTCACACCTGTCAGCTGCGGCCAGTTTTGGCGGGCGTGGTCGTTCAGCCGTTGGCACAGGTGGTGCTGCATGGACTCGGGCGGTGTGCGGCGGTGGCCGTGGTCGTCGACGAACAGACTCGCAGGGCATTGCTGCGGATCGCCTCCGCGGCAAAATAGCAGGTCAGGCAGGTGCTGCGAACCCGGATCGTGCTGGCGGCACCGGACGGGGTGGGCAGACGAATGGACTATGACCGTCTGCTGCAACGCAACGCCACGCGTTGCGCAGGCGTCGTTCGGCGCGCTTGACACCTACCAGTGCGGAGCGGTCCGAATCGCGTCGGCTGCGGCACGCAGAAGGCAACAACTCTCAGGATGACACTCCGTAGCAGGTGGCAATCGCGGCGGCGCGGTCGCGCAAGGAGGAGCGCAACCACTGCGGGGCCAGGGCTTCCGCGTTCGTGGCGAGCTGCCACAGCGCCCATTCGGCGTGTCGTGAATCCTGGAAGGTCACCTCCAGCCGCAACCAGCCGTCAGGGTCGGTTTCTTCGGCGATGACGGCCAGCGCTGTGCCCACCAGGTCCTCGCGCCGCGCCGGGTTCACCCGTACCAGCACCGCGACTTGGTCGCCGCCGGTCCGGAACCGTGTGCTGCGTTCCTGCCAGGCCCGGTCCAGATCGACCCGGTCTGGTCGCTGTGCGGGTTCGTCGAGTTCCTTGGCGGCCAACACCCGGGCCAGCCGGTAGGTGCGGTCCGCGCCAGACCTCGTGGCCAGCAAGTAGCCCTGGCCGCGTACGGTGACCAGGCCGATCGGGTCCACGGTGCGCCACTTCGGGGCCTGGTCCACAGCCGCGTAGTGGATGCGCAGCTTGTGTCCGGCGAACACCGCGCGCCGGACCTCGGCCACTACGGTGTCGGGCACCTCCTCAGCGACCACGCGGCGCGAGAGGAGGTCGGTCTCCGGGTCGATGAGCAATCGCTGCGCCGCGCCGGCCGCGGTGTCCCGATGGCCTTCGGGCAGCGCGTCAACCACCTTGAGCATGGCCGAAGCGAGCGCCGAGCCGAGGCCGAACACCTGCGCGCCACGCCGTGATCCGGCGACCAGCAGGGCGAGCGCCTCGTCGTGGTTCAGTCCGGTGAGCTCTGTCTGGAAACCGGGCAGCAATGCGAAACCGCCGTGCCGACCGCGTTCGGCGTAGACCGGGACGCCGGCTGCGGACAACGCCTCGATGTCACGCAGCACGGTCCGGGTGGACACGTCCAGCTCGCGGGCCAGCGTGGCCGCGGACAGTCGACCGCGCTGGCGCAGCAGCAGCACCAGTGAGACCAATCGGTCGGCGCGCATACGAAAAATTCTACCGGAATACACGACACAGGATGTCGTGGTTCGTTGAGAGGCTTTCAACACGACGTCAGCGATTGGCCGGCTACCGAGCCGATGGACGTACGTACGCCTAATGAATCGAATGGAGCCGATGTGGCATTGGAACGAACGGCAGTCAACCCGGTGACGTGGTCGATGGAGATGGGATTCAACCAGGGTGAGATCGTCTCCGGGCACACCCGCACCCTGTACTGCTCCGGGCAGACCGCGATGAGCAGCGACGGCAAGCCCCAGCACGACGGTGACATGGCGGCCCAATTGGCGCTGAGCCTCGACAACCTGGAGGCCGTGCTCGGCGAGGCCGGCATGTCCCTCACGAACCTCGTCCGGCTCAACGTCTACACCACCGACGTCGATCTGCTTTTCCAGCACTACGGCGTGCTGGCGTCGCGGTTGGGCGCTGCCAGGGTGGCGCCGACCACCACGATGCTCGGGGTGACACGGCTGGCGATCCCCACACTGATGGTCGAGCTCGAGGGGACCGCCGTCGCGTGATGCGACCTCGCCACCTCCGCTGCTCGTGCCGGTTGAACCGGCACGAGCAGCAGGCAGGTGGGTGATTTCCGGTGCTCAGAATGGTGACGATCGGAGACGGAGCGATCGTTGGGGGCTGCGACGCTACCGCGGGTAATCACTGGCCTCGGCTCCCAGGACGTTCAGCAGGGCCAGGGCCTCGGCGTCGGGGGATTCTGGCGGCGCGCTGTAGAGCACGAGGTGCTGGTCGCGGTCCGTGAGTGCGAGTGTGTCGCAGTCGAGGGTGATCTCGCCGACGGCCGGGGGACGGAAGGTCTTCGTGAGCATCGGCGCGGCCTGTACGTCGTGCCGTTCCCAGAGCCGGTGGAAGTCGGGGCCGGCGTTGTGGAGTTCGTCGATGAGGCCGGTCACCGCGGGATCGGTGGGGCAGCGGGCGAGGGTGGCGCGGAGCTGCATCACGACGTTCAGCCGGAACTCGGCGGCGATCCCGTAGAGCGTCACGTCGGCGCGCTGTGGCCCGGGGAAGGCCCGGCGCGCGAGGTTGCGGTCCTCGGGGGCGAGTGGGGCGAAGTCCTCCATGAGGGCGGCCGCGAGGTCGTTCCAGGCGAGGACCTCGAACGCTGCGGACATCACGAAGCCGACCGTCTGCGGCAGCCGCTCGAGGAGTGCGAGGATGCTCGGGCGGACGTCGCGCCGGTGCAGCCGGGCACGGGTCGGCGCGGTGCCCGCGAGGACGTGGAGGTGGTCGGTCTCGGCGTCGGTGAGCCGCAGCGCGCCTGCGATCGCGGCCAGGACATCGCCCGAGGGGCGTGGCGCCCTGCCCTGCTCGAGCCGGATGTAGTACTCCGTGGAGATGTGCGCGAGGACCGCCACTTCCTCGCGGCGAAGACCCGGTGTCCGGCGTCGCGGGCCGGAGGGAAGGCCGGCGTCCTGCGGCCGGAGCCGCTCGCGGCGGCTGCGGAGGAACACCCCGAGTTCCTGCTTGTCCATACGCCCAGTGTGCGCGGCGCGGCGGCGGATCCTGGTACCGCTTGTGCCTGTATCGGGCCGGCAGCGGGCCGGACGCTGTTGCCATGACGAACAACACGAACAACATCGACAGCGCACCCATCGGCCTGCTCACCGGCAAGGTCCTGTTCATCACCGGCGCCAGCCGCGGCATCGGGGCCGCCGCGGCCCGGCTCTTCGCCTCCGAGTGCGCCGGTGTCGTGCTCGCCGCCCGCAGCACCGACGCCCTCGACCGCATCGTGAAGGAGATCCGCGCCGACGGCGGTGTCGCCGACGCCGTCACCCTGGACCTCGGCGACCCCTCAAGCATCCGCGCCGCCATCGACCGCGTCGAGGAACTGCACGGACGGCTCGACGGCGCCCTCAACAACGGCGCGGTGATCCAGCAACCCGGCCCACTCGACACCACCAGCGACCAGGACATCAACACGCAGTTCGCCGTCAACTTCCGCGCGCACTGGACCGCCATGACCGCCGAGGCCGCAATCATGCGCCGCAACGGCGGCGGGGCGATCGTCAACACCTCCAGCATCGGCAGCCGCCGCGCGAACCCCGCCCTGCCCGCGTACGCCGCCATGAAGCGCGCGCTCAACAGCCTCACCGAGACCGCCGCCGTGACCTGGGCCGGTGACAGTATCCGAGTGAACGGCATCACCCCCGGCGGCACCGCCACGGAGATGATCGACGAGTGGGAGGCAGCGACTCCCGGCATCGTCAAGCAGATGACCGCGACGATCCCGCTCGGCCAGATGGCCGAGCCCCGGCAGATCGCCGAGGCGACCGCGTGGCTGCTCAGCGACCGGGCCTCTTACGTGACCGGCGCGATCCTGCCGGTCGACGGCGGCGCCGGCGCCTGAAAGGGAGAGCCTGGGCAAGCCGTGGCGGCACCACGCCGTACCTCATCAGCAGCAGCAGCCCAGGGCCTCGGCCAAAGCCCGGAGCCGGGCTGTAGCCGCCATCAGCCTGCGCAGTGGTGCCCCCTACGATCCAAGGTCAGCCGTACATCGCCACGCGGTACAGAGTCGCAAGCGCGTCGTCGATGGGATGGGGCTGCGGCTTGCCGAAGGAGTCGAGCCTGTTCCACCTCTGCATGTTCACCGCGACTGCCATCTGCCGCGTGCCGTCGGCACGGGTCATGGCCAGGGCTCCACCGCCCCAGACCGTGCCGCCATGGCCCCAGAAGGTGCCCTGACCGGGACCCTCCATTAGGTGCAGGCCGAGGCCATAATCGATCGTCTTCCCCTCTTGGGAGACGACCGGGACAGTGCGCTGCATCTGCGCCAGCGATGACGGACTGACGATCTTCCCGGCCAGCAGCATGCCGTAGAAGCGGTTGAGGTCCGAGACGGTTGATATCAGCGAGGCCGACGGCCCCACCCACGACATGTCGTAAACGCTGTAGTCGCGCGGCGGGTCGATCATGCCGAACCAGGCCTCATAGAGCTGCGAGTGCGGCCCGTTGACGTGCGGTCCGGCGGGGAGTTCGGTGTCCCGGAGTCCGGCGCGCTCGATGACGTTCCGGGTGATGTACCGCTCCGCCGTGATGCCGGTCGCCTGTTCCAGCAGTTGGACGAGAAGCAGGTAGTTGGTGTTGGAGTACACCCCCGGAGTGCCGCCCGGGGCGCCGACGGCAGGTGCGGTGACCCCCATCTCGATCAGTTCAGTGGGGTCGAACCGCGTGAGCCGGTGGTCGTCCAGGCTCTGGGGTCCAGTGTCCGCGAGGACGGGGTACGCCTTGAGTGAGGGGTAGGCGTACGGGAGGTACTCGGCGAGGCCGCTGGTGTGGTTCATCAGCATCCGGACCGTGATCGCGTCACCGCGTTCTCCGGGAACCAGCTTCGGGAGGTATCGGCCGATCGGTGTGTCGAGCCCGATGTGGCCGCTCTCGACCTGCTGTAGGACCGCGGCGGCGGTGAAGGTCTTGGTGATGCTGCCGACGCGGTGCCGCATGTCGGCGGTGACGGGGCGGCCGGTGGCCACATCGGCGACCCCGGCGGCGCCGCGCCAGACCTGGTTGCCGTCTCGCACCTCGGCGAACAGGCCCGGCATCCTGGCGCGGTGGACGATTTCGATGGCCGCGTCCAGCGCCGCGGAATCCAGTGGGTTCTTCACGTCATGCGTCCTTTCGTAATCCCCGGGGTGAGCTACGCATCGGCCGCCTGACCCCCGGATAACAGGGCACGAGTGGCATGCCGGCCCACCTCCTGCCGGACTGTCCGGCATACTCATGCCTTCATGCCCTCATTATGCACGCGGTGCGTGCAACGCCAAGCGCATAGGTCAGGCTGAGAACCGTCGAAAGGAGCGAGATGGCAGGCCGAAGGTGCTGGTCGACCGAGGAGATCCTGGATGCGGCAGCGGAAGCTCGCCGTGATCGGGGGGCGTTACGCGTCAAGCGGCACCGGTTCCCGGCTGGTCAACGAAGAGGTGCTTCAGGCGCTGCGGGCGTCGGGCCTGCCCGACGAGGTCCGCCCCCTCGGGGCGGACCGCCGCGCCGCATTCGCAGAGATCCTCGCGGCCCGCACCTGGCCAGGTGCACGAGAAGGCGTCCCGCCACGGAACTGGTACTGAGAAGCCGCGAAACTCAGATCATGCGGCGTAGCGCGGTCTCCACGGCATCGATCAGCGGATCACCTTCGGATCGTGGGTGCCGTGCGAGACCGAGTTCGATGTCCGGCAGGGTGGGCAGGGCGTCCGCGTCGTGGCAGACCATGGCCGGTTCGAGGTTCGTCGGCAGGAGCGCCGCGACGCCGAGTCCGGCCCGTATCGCGGCGAGCACACCGACCAGGCTGTTGCTTTCGAATGCCACCCGCCAGGGCCGATCGGCACGTTCCAGCGTTTCCAGCACCGACGTACGCCAGGAGCACGTGTTCGAGAACAGCACCACCGGCAGCGGATCGGCAGCCACGTCCACACCCTGGCCGATCGCCCAGACCAGCGGGCGGCGTACCGTCCAGCGCGGCGGTCCGGGAACGGCCGGCACCTCGTTGAGCACCAGTTGGACGCGGCCCTCGTCGTAGGCCTCCCGCATCGCGGCGCTGGACATGCTGAGCACCTCCAGCGTCGCGCTGGGGTGCAGCCGGGCGAGGTCGGCGAGGGCCTGCGGAAGCTGGGACGCGGCGAGGTCTTCGAGCAACCCGACGCCGCAGCGGCCGCTGAGCGTGCGCCCGGTTTCGCTGAGTGCCTGTGCGGAGAGCGAGAGAATGCGTTCGGCGTACGGCAGGAGTTCCTCCCCCGCCCTGGTCAGCGAGACACCGGACGGTGATCGGTGAAGCAGCGGACGGCCGATGGCCCTCTCCAGCTTGCGCACTTGCTGGCTGAGCGCGGGCTGGGTATGTCCAAGCGTGGTCGCGGCGCGGCTGATGCTGCCCGCCTGCACGATGGTGACGAAGGACCGCAGCAATGCGGTTTCAAGATCCCTGGCCATAAACGTTCATTATGTCGGCTCCAGCAAATGAACCACTACCTATGGCATGACGGAGGATCTAGCGTCACGCAGGTGACCGGATACCGACAGATACTCGCCATGCCAGGGATGGCATCGCTGTTGGGCGTTTCCTTCCTCGCCCGTACCGCGATCACGGCTGTCGTGATGGCGCTGACGATGTATGTCGTGCTGGGCCTGAACATGAGCTACGCGGCAGCCGGCGGTGTCGCGGCAGCTCTGACCACCGGGCTGGCGCTGGGCGGGCCGCTGCTTGGCCGCATGATCGATCGGCGGGGCCTGCGCACGGTGCTGCTGGTCACTGTCGCAGTGCAGTTCGTGTGCTGGCTGAGCGTGCCGATCCTGCCGTACAAGGCCCTGCTGGGTGCCGCTTTTGCGGCGGGTCTGCTGATGGTGCCGACCCAGTCGGTGACCAGGCAGGCGATCGCCGCGATGACGACGGCGGGACAGCGCCGGGCGGCGTTCGCGCTGGAATCGGTGCAGGGCGAGCTGTCGTACATGGTGGGCCCGGCAGTCGTGATCCTGTGCGCCGCGACGGTGTCCCCCGGTGTGGTGGTGTGGGGGCTCGGCGCCGCGATCGTGGCCGGCGGAACCGGGGTCGCCTTGCTCAACCCGCCGCTGCGCGCCGAGGACGAGGCGGATGCCGGCACGGCCGGACGGCCCCCGCGACGGGAGTGGCTGGGCATCGACATGATTGCCGTACTGGCGATGGCGTTCGGTACCACGACGCTGCTCAGCGGCGTCGACCTCGCCATCGTCGCCACGCTCGAAGAAGCAGGTCAGGTGTCCTGGGCCGCTGTGGTCGTGGCCGTGCTCGGCGTGACCTCTGTCGTCGGCGGGCTGATCTACGGCGCGCTGTCCCGGTCGCTGCCCATGTGGTTGCTGCTCGGCTTGCTCGGGCTCGTGACGATTCCCGCCGGGCTTGCCCACGACTGGCCCTGGTTGTGTGTGGCCGTTGTCGGCACTGGGCTTTTCACCGCGCCGACCCTTTCCGCGGTGGCCGACGCGGTGAGCCGGCTGACGCCAGCCGGCGTGCGGGGTGAGGCGACAGGTCTGCAATCCTCAGCGCAGAGCGCGGGTTTCGCGCTCGGATCCCCGATCGTCGGGGTGGCGATCGACGCCTCCGTGCCGGCGGGCGGCTTCGCGGCAGCCGGGCTGGCCGGCCTCGCCGCCGCGCTGACTGGATGCCTGCTGTCCCGCCGCCGTCCCTCGCCCCGGCCGCCCACTCCGGCTCGTGGCGAGTCGGTGAGAAGAACAGAGGCGACTCACGTGCAGTGATCGGCCAAACGCCTCCTGCCGGGGCCCGGGGGCCGGATGGTCTTGGCAGCAGCGGCAATGCCGACAGCAGCCGTGAAGCGGGCCGCGAATCGCCACCTGGACGGTACGCGGGGCATTAAGTTCAAGAGTTCGTCTCTCCCCCTCGTGTGGGGCCTTGAGGGGTCGCGGGCGGCGCGTGAGGCCTCCGTGACGTGTACGCGCTGCCCGAACACCGTAGCCCCCACGAGCCCCAAGCACACCTGCCAGCCGCGCCCACTCGACCTCGTTCGCCTCCTCGTCCAGGTCGACGCCGGCATTGTCCGGCATCCAGCCCTTGAAGTCCAGGGAGGCGATCAGCTTCGAGATGAGCTGTCTTCTCCTCCATTCAGGTGCGCCGGTTCATCCGATGTATTGATGATCGGCGCGCTCCGGCCGTGCCCGACGGCGAATCCGGCCGTTCCCGCGCCAAGCTCCCCCTCGGAAGGAGCACGTACATGAGCCCTGAGTGCAGGTCAGCGTCCCGGCTGGGACCGCCGCCCCGTCGCCGCGCGTGGACGACCAGCGGGGCGCGAGCCTCGCTCGCGCTGGTTCTGGCGGCCGGGGTGGTCAGTCCGGCCATGGCGGCGGGGCAGGCCGTGGGCCACCACGCGAGGGCGGTGAGCCGCGTGGGTGACGAGGGCAAGCGGGGCCCGGTCGGCGCCACGGAGGCGACCAGGGCAATCGGGACCTTCGCCAATGTCGGCGCGAGCATCTTCGCCGATACCAGCCAGACGATCCCGACCAACATCCCCACCAAGATCAATTTCACCGGTGCGGACTTCGACACGGACATGATGTTCGATCCGATGAACTCGACCCTGGTGGTCCACACCGCCGGGCGGTATCTCCTCAAGGGAAGGATTCTCTGGGCCAACCTCATCCCGATCCCGACTGAGGGAGCGAATCGGGAACTCCTCATCAACCTCAATGGCAACGCCATCGCCGGAGACGCACAGAACACCGTGGACCCCGGCGGCTTCGAACTGTCGCAGGACGTGTCCACGATCGTTCAGCTGAACGTTGATGACGTGATCTCCCTCAGCGCCTTCCAGACCACCGGACACGACGCCACCTCGTTGCACTCCGGCGGAGGGATGTCGGGGAAAACACTGGCCCCGCAGCTCGTGGCGGAATGGCTCGCCCCATAGTCAGCGTCCCCTGAACCGAAGGCGAGCACCGGCCAAACGGCCAACGCCCCCTTCCATCACGTGCCATCAAGCCGCCTTCAGGGTGCACGGGACACGGCGAGGGCCGCCTTCGCCTCGATGCGCAGGACGCCGTCGCCGTGTGCAACCCGGGTCTGCTCCGCAGCCTTCACGTCGCGGTCCTACGAGGCGTCTTCGGACAGGATCTCGACCGTGGTGTCGGCCCGGTCGGCGGGGATGTCGAGGACAGCCGAGTTAACCCGGTGACATCCACACGACGGATGAAAAGAATACCGACACAGGATGTCGGGTTTCGGGTCGACCATGGCTTCACCGGTCGGCGCCGAGGGTGGACGCGGTCCGGGCCCCACAGACAGACAAGGACCTCCATGCGCGAAACGCCAGAAGATCTCAAAGAGCTCCAGGCCCTCCTTGACGCCTCCCTCTCCCGCTCCACTTCGCACCTCCGCTCGATCATCAACACCGCGAGCACACTGACCGCGGATCAACTCACCCGCGTCCTCACCGGCATGTGCACCCTCGCCCTGTCCACCGTGACAGCGAAGGGTGAACCGCGGATCAGCGGCGTGGACGGACACTTCCTGCATGGAAAG
Organism: Streptomyces sp. NPDC028305; assembly: GCF_055569495.1. NCBI lineage: Bacteria > Bacillati > Actinomycetota > Actinomycetes > Kitasatosporales > Streptomycetaceae > Streptomyces > Streptomyces sp. NPDC028305. Next base: position 395,409 of record NZ_JBVHTN010000009.1, on the reverse strand, counting down.
TGGCACTTCGGCACGGCGCGCGGCGCTGCCAAGGCCCGCCACCTCGCCGCGCGGCCCGCCGTCAGCGCCGCGCACATGCGCGGTGAGGACCTGGGCGTGTTCACGCACGGCACGGTGGAGATCCTCAACCCCCAGGGCGGTGAGCCAGCCGCGGACTGGCCGGACCTGCTCGCGTACTTCAAGGACTTCTACGGCGACGACCTCTTCGACTGGGACAACGACGTGGTCTACTACCGGCTGCATCCGCACTGGATGGCCGTCTACGCCCCCGACATCGCCAGGCTCACGCCTGCGTCTTCCTCCTGATCCACGGCACGGCCCGCACCGCGACCGGCCACGTGATGAGAGACCGGTGAAGCGGCCGCTGGGCGCCATTGATGACGAGCGGCCGCGGCACCGAGAGGGCGGACGAAGGTTGGCCGTAATCGTCCGGGGCCGACCGGGCGAGGGCATCCACGCGAAGTCGCTGGCAGGGATGAACTTCATGTTCGCCGAGACCGAGCGGTACGTGCGGGAGAAGCAGACCGCCGAGGAGCCGGGAAACGGGCTGGTCGATGAGCTGCTGGCGGCACACGAGCGCGGCGAGCTCACGTGGCGTGAGGTCCTGGAGACCACGGTGCTGCTGTACATGTCGGGCGGCCCGAATCCCGCCTACCTCATCGGTGCCGGGTTCAAGCTGTTCGCCGAGCGACCGGACCTGATGAAGCAGTTCAGGGAGAGGCCGGAGATCCGGGACGCGTTCACCAACGAACTGGCGCGCCTGAACCCGGTGGAACTCATCATCACGCGGTTCCCGAACCAGGACATCGAGATCCAGGGCGTGCACATCCCCGCAGGATCGTGCATCAAGTACCCGATCGGCGCCGCGAACCGGGACCCCGCGGTGTTCGAGAACCCGGACGCGTTCGACTACAACCGTCCGCCGGACGCGAGCCGCAACCTGACCTTTGGGCTCGGTACCCACGCGTGTGCCGGGCAGCTGCTGGCGCGGGCCGAGACGAACGTGATTCTCGGCCTCGTCGCCGAGCGGTACTCCTCGGTCGAGCTCGCCGGCGAGCCGCTCGAGGTCCGCACCGACCGCCTGGTCGCGTTCGACAAACTGCCGGTCCGGCTCTCCTGAGCCGGGCCGCCGGCCCTCCTTGCGCCGACCACTCCCCCACACGTGGCAGGAGTGCCTGCTTTCGTTAGAATACCGCCATGACCGTCCATCGAGTGGCTGTGCTGGCGCTGGACGGGATGGCCCCGCTCGACCTGGCCATCCCTTTGCAGATCTTCGGCCCGCGCACGGAGACCCCCTACGAGGTCTCCGTGTGCGGACCGAGCAGTCCCGCCTCCACCACCAGCGGCTTCCCGCTGGCCGTCACCAGCGGACTGGACGTCCTGAGCGGAGCCGACACGCTGATCGTGCCGGGGTTCGGTCCGGGGTTCCGGTCACACCCCGGGCCATTGCCGCCGGCGGTGCTCGACGCGCTGGCCACGGCCCGCGACCGGGGCCGGCGGGTGGTGTCCATTTGTACCGGCGCGTTCGCGCTGGCCGCGGCCGGCCTGCTCGACGGGCTGCACGCCACCACACACTGGCAGCACACGGACGAACTCGAACGGGACTACCCCTCCGTGCGCGTGGATCGTGACGTGCTCTACGTGGACGAGGGCAACGTCCTCACTTCGGCCGGGGTGTGCTGCGGCATCGACCTGTGCCTGCACATCGTGCGCCGCGACCTGGGTGCCGTCGTGGCCAACCGGATCGCCCGGGGCATAGTCGCCGCTCCCCACCGCGAGGGCGGCCAGGCCCAGTACGTACCCGCACCCGTCGCGGTCACCGGCGACACCGCGCTGGCCGACACCCGGGCCTGGGCTCTGGAACGCCTCGGGCAGTCGCTCACCGTGACCCAACTCGCCCGCCACGCCGGCATGTCCGAGCGCTCCTTCATGCGCCGTTTCGTCGAGGAGACGGGCACGACGCCGCTGCAATGGCTGGTGGGCGCCCGGCTCGGCCTGGCACGCGAACTCCTGGAGACCACCGACCGCTCCATCGACCTGGTGGCGCGCGACTCCGGCCTGGGCTCGGCCGCCAACCTGCGCCTGTATTTCCGGCGCGCGCTCAACACCACTCCGACCGCTTACCGGCGCGCTTTCACCCGCCACGTCCCGCACCCACCCACATGACGTCCGATCGAGCAGGCGAAGTGAGTCACGTGCCCCGGAACACCACCGTGGCCGGCACTGTCGGTGAGGACGAGCGGACCGGCCCATGCCCTCGTCCCCCGTTTCCCGTACCGTCCTCCCGCCTGCGTCGAGTCGCCGTCCTTGTGCTCGAGGGTGCGAAACCGCTCGACGTCGGCATTCCCGCGCAGGTGTTCACGACCCGGGCGAGTATGCCGTACGAGGTGCGGGTGTGCGGTGCGGCACCGGGGCTCGTGGCCGGCGGCGACGGCCTGGCGCACCACGTCGCCCACGGCCTCGACGCGCTCGCGTGGGCCGACATTGTCTTCGTCCCCGGCTATCGGTTCCCGGACCGCGACGACCCGCCCCAGGCCGTGGTCGATGCGCTGATCGCCGCACACGACCGGGGCGCACGGCTTGCCGCCATCTCGACGGGCGCCTTCGCGCTCGCCGCCACGGGCCTGCTCGACGGCAAGCGCGCCACGACGCACTGGCACTACACGCGGGCGCTCACGGCGAAGCATCCGCTCATCCGGGTCAACGAGAACGTTCTGTTCGTCGACGAGGGCAGCGTGCTGACGTCGGCCGGCGCCGCCTCGGGCATCGACCTGTGCCTGCACATTCTGCGCGGCGACCTCGGGGTGGCCGCGGCGAACCACGCGGCCCGGCGCCTGGTCGCGGCCCCCTACCGCAGCGGCGGCCAGGCGCAGTACGTGCCGCGCAGCGTGCCCGAGCCGCTCGGCGAACGGTTCGCCGCCACCCGCGAATGGGCCCTGCACCGGCTCGACGAACCCCTCAGCCTCGAGGCCCTCGCCCGGCACGCGGCGGTCTCGCCGCGCACGTTCTCGCGGCGCTTCGTCGAGGACACCGGGTATACGCCGATGCAGTGGGTCATGCGCGCCCGCATCGACCTGGCCCGTGAGCTGCTCGAGCGTTCGGAGCGCAGCATCGAGCAGATCGCGAACAACGTCGGCCTCGGCACCGGCGCGAATTTGCGCACGCACTTCCAGCGCATCCTGGGGACCACACCGAGCGAGTACCGGCGGACCTTCACCCGGGGAGAGTAGCCCGCCGCCCGGCCTGGCGCGATCCTTTCGAACCATGGCGCTCACGCCACAGCCGCGGCCGGATCGCGCACGCGAGGCTGGTGCCGAACCGAAGGGACACCACTCATGACTCGCATCGCCATCAACGGATTCGGCCGCATCGGGCGCAACGTGCTGCGCGCCCTGCTCGAGCGCGACAGCGACCTCGAGATCGTCGCCGTCAACGACCTCACCGAGCCGGCCACCCTCGCCCGGCTTCTCGCCTACGACACCACGGCCGGACGGCTCGGGCGTCCGGTGACCGTCGACGGCGACACCCTCGTCGTCGACGGCCGCCGCATCAAGGTGCTCGCCGAGCGCGAGCCGGCGCAGCTGCCGTGGGCCGAGCTCGGCGTCGACATCGTGCTGGAGGCGACAGGCCGCTTCACGTCGGCCAAGGCCGCCCGCGCCCACCTGGACGCGGGCGCGAAGAAGGTGCTGGTCAGTGCGCCGTCGGATGGCGCCGACGTCACGCTCGCGTACGGGGTCAACACGGAGACGTACGACCCGGCCGTGCACACGATCGTCTCGAACGCCTCCTGCACGACCAACGCGCTCGCGCCGCTGGCCGCGGTGCTCGACGAGCTCGCCGGCATCGAGCACGGCTTCATGACCACGGTGCACGCCTACACGCAGGAGCAGAACCTCCAGGACGGCCCGCACCGCGACGCCCGCCGCGCCCGCGCCGCCGCCGTCAACATCGTGCCGACCACGACGGGCGCCGCCAAGGCCATCGGCCTCGTGCTGCCCAACCTCGACGGCAAGCTGTCGGGCGACTCGATCCGCGTGCCGGTGCCGGTCGGCTCGATCGTCGAACTCAACACCACCGTCGCCCGCGACGTGACCCGCGACGACGTGCTGGCCGCGTACCGCGCCGCCGCGCAGGGCCCGCTCGCCGGCGTCCTCGAGTACTCCGACGACCCGCTCGTTTCGTCCGACATCGTCGGCAACCCCGCCTCGTCGATCTTCGACGCGGCCCTCACCCGCGTCGAGGGCCGCCACGTCAAGGTGGTCGCCTGGTACGACAACGAGTGGGGCTTCTCCAACCGCGTCATCGACACGCTGGAACTCCTCGCCGCACGCTGACCGGGCCCCGAGCCTGCCGGGGCGCGCCTACGGCGCAGGCGGTCTTGTGGGCTTCGTAGCCCACAAGACTGCCGTGATCCCGGCCCGGGTTTTCAGCCGCGCGCCGTGGTGGCGGGTTGAGGGAAGGTGACGCCGGTCAGTTCCTCGGAGACGGTCCACAGGCGACGGGCGGTGACGGGGGCGCTGGCAGCGGGCGAGCGGCCGACCAGGGTCGGGGCGCCACGCATTTCGAGCCTGCCGTCGGGGCCGACGTAGCTCCCACCGGGCAGATCCTGGACCGCGGCGTACAGCGTGGGCAGCGCACCGGCCTGGCTGTCCTGGGCGATGAGCCGGTTGCCCAGACGCATGAAGAGGCCGCGCAGGAGGCTGGCGTCGTGGCCCTGGAGGTTGGTGGCGGCCCAGCCGGGGTGCGCGGCCAGGGCGCGTACGGGCGAGCCCGCCTCGGTGAGCCGTCGCTGGAGCTCCAGTGTGAAGAGCAGGTTGGCGAGCTTGGACTGGCTGTAGGCGGCCATCGGGCTGTACTCGCCGGTCAGGTCGAGATTGTCGAAGTGGATGCGAGGGCTTCCCGGGGTTTTGTGCGCTGCGGAGGACAGCGTCACCACGCGGTCGGTGATGCGCGGCAGCAGCAGGTTGGTCAGGGCGAAGTGGCCCAGGTGGTTGGTGCCGAACTGCATCTCGAAGCCGTCCTTGGTGCGGCCCTCCGGGATGTTCATGACGCCGGCGTTGTTGATGAGCAGGTCCAGGTCGCCGTCCCAATCGGCGGCGAACTCGCGCACGGACGAGAGGTCGGCCAGGTCGAGGCGGCGTACCTCCACGCTGCCGTTCATGCTCGCGGCGGCGTCCTCGCCGCGCTTCGGGTCCCGTATGGCGAGCACCACGTGGGCACCAGCGCCGGCCAGTGCCTTGGCGGTGGCGAGGCCGAGCCCGCTGTTGGCGCCGGTCACGACGGCCGTACGGCCACTCTGGTCGGGAATGTCACTGATGGTCCAGGGCTGTGTATTCGCGTTCTTTGCCATGCCCTCAATGTATGCGGTGCCCACAATGTTTGCAACGACTACAATGTGGGCGTTGCTCACACCGGGCTAGGCTGAGGGCATGAAGAACCGCCGTTACCACCATGGAGACCTCCCTGCCGCCCTGCTCGCCCGCGCCGAACAGACCCTGCGCGAGCGGGGAGCGGGCGCGCTGTCCCTGCGGGAACTGGCCCGTGACATCGGGGTGAGCCCCGCCGCGCCCAGCCGCCATTTCAAGGCGAAGCAGGACCTCCTGGACGCCCTGGCGCGGACCGGCTTCGAGCGGCTCGCCGAGGCCATCGCGGACTCCCAGGAGGGTGCCGGCGAGTCGTTCCCCGAGAGGCTGGATGCCGCTGCTCGCGCCTACGTGGGCTTCGCAGTGGACAACGCCGCGCTGCTTGATCTGATGTTCTCCGTCAAGCACTGCCCGGAGGCATCAGAGGCGCTGGGGGCGACAGCCCACCGCTGGTCGGAGCGGCTCCTCGAACTGATCAGCTACGGGCAGCGCAGGGGCGAGGTGCGCGAGGGGCCCCTGGAGCGGGTCGCTCTGCCTCTCTTCGCGGGGCTGCACGGCTACGCCGGCCTGAGCGTGAGCGGCATGCTGCCACCACAGGTGGCCGAGCACGGACTGGACGACGTGATCGCCTCCCTCCTGCGCGGCTGCGAGCCGGATTAGAACCGTGCGGGACGAGCGGGTCGGCCCTGGTCAAGGTCGGCCCTGGTCAAGGTCGGCCTTGGCTGCGAAGGCCACGGCGGCGGAAAAGGGCGGCTGCGCTGATGGTCGCTCCAGGAATCGCCGATGGGGCGGCCGGAATCGCACAGTGGAAGGGGGCGGTTCCAGGCACGTCGGCTCGCGGAGGAGTTGACGGGCAAGCGGGTGCGGCACCGCCGCACCCGGCCCTCACCTCTCCGATACGGAGGACGACCTCATGGGTTCTCTTGATCTGACCGGACGCGTGGCCCTGGTCACCGGAGCGACCAGCGGCATCGGCGCCGCCACTGCGGCGCTGCTGGCCCGGCGGGGCGCGCATGTGCTGGTCGCCGGCCGGGACGCCTCCCGCGGCGAGTCCGTGGTCGCCGCCATACGCGACCGCGGCGGCAGGGCCGACTTCATCGCCGCCGAGCTGGGCCAGGCGCAGTCGGTACGGCAGCTGGCGCGCCGGGCCATGGAGCTCGGCGGCGGCCGGGTGGACATCCTGATCAACAACGCGGGCATCTACCCCTTCGGGCCCACCGAGCAGGCGACCGAGAGTGAGATCGACACCGTCTACGCGCTGAATGTGAAGGCGCCGTTCCACCTGGTGGCGGAACTCGCGCCCGCCATGGCCGAGCGCAACACAGGCGCTATCGTCAACGTGAGCACCCAGGTGGCCGCCTACGGGGCGCCGGGCATGGCCCTGTACGGGTCGAGCAAGGCGGCCGTGGAACTTCTGACCAAGGCGTGGGCCGCGGAGTACGGCCCGCGCGGGGTCCGTGTCAACGCCGTCCGGTCCGGGCCCGCCCGGACGGAAGGCACGGCGGGCATGGGCGAGGACCTCGGCGCGCTGGCCGCCCAAGCCCCGGCGGGCCGCCCGGCCGAGCCGGAGGAGATCGCCGAGGCGATCGCCTACCTGGCCGGCGACGCGGCAAGCTTCGTCCACGGCGCCGTACTGCCCGTCGACGGCGGCCGCACCGCCGTCTGACCTCCCGCCAGGACACCGCACGGCGGTCGGCTGGTCGAACCGGACCGGGCTGCCCGAGCGCGGGAACTGCGGGAACCCGTCTGGTCAGCCGGTTACGTTGGCGAAGGGGCGGCCATCGCCGAACGCGAGCCGCGCGAAGTTCTCGCCGATGCGGCGGTGTCCTGCGGGATCGGGGTGGACCTCGTCGGGCAGCGGGAATTCGGCATAGTCCCCCTCGCCGTACAGGTCGCGGCCGTCGAGGTAGTACAGGTTCGGGTCGTCGGCCGCACGCTGGTGGACGACCCGGGCGAGTTCGTCGCGGATGACGTTGAGCGTCAGGCGCCCGGCGGCGCGTTCGGCCGGATCGCCCGTCGCCCTGAACCGCAGAGTGCCCCCGTCGAAGTCGGGCGCGAGGGGGCCGGGGGTGTCCTCCTGGACCGGGCACAGGATGGCGGACACGAGCAGCAGCGGCGTGGCCGGATGTCCCTCGCGGAGGGTGTCGAGGAAGCCGTGGACCGCGGGGGCGAAGGCGCGCAGGCGCATGACGTCGGAGTTGACGATATTGATGCCGACCTTGACGCTGATCAGGTCCGCGGGGGTGTCCCGCATCGCGCGGGCGGTGAACGGGTCCAGCAACGCGCCGCCGCCGAACCCCATGTTGACCAGCTCCACTCCGCCCAAGGCGGCTGCCAGGGCCGGCCAGGTGGCGGTCGGATGCGTGGCGTTCGAGCCGTGGCTGATGGAACTGCCGTGGTGCAGCCACACCCTGCGCCCGCTGTCCGGCGCCCGCTCGACTGGGGCGTCGGTGCGCAGGGCGATCAGCTCGGTGATCTCCGTGTGCGGGAGCCAGATCTCGACATCCTTGTCACCCGCCGGCAGCCCGGTGAACCGGGCGGTGCGGGCCGGCCCCTCCGACAACTCGGAGGACTGGGTGACCATGTCGGTGATCATGCGCACATTACCGCCGGCCACCGTGGCCTGAGCAGCGAGACGGCCGTCGACCAGCAGGTCGTACACGCCGTCCGCCGGGGCCGGGAAACCTCGGTAGATCCGCTTGGTGGGCAGCGTGTCCAGTTCGATCGTGGTGGCCCGGGTACGGAAAACCAGCCGCACGCCGGAGGGCTGGGCCTCGGCCACGGCCAGTTGGTCGTCAGGGATCTGCCGACGCGCCCGGGCGGGCAGCCGATGCGGGAGCAGACCGTGCGCGGTCGCTTCCACGTCGAGATGACCGCGCAGGATGTCGGCGGTGACGGGTGTGGTGATCGTGTCGTGCTCGGTCTTCATCGCTTCAGCCTGTTGATCAAGATTTCCGGATTGTGCATGTGCGCCGCCGCGCGGCGCGGCGAACCTCCTCCGGCGGCCCTCCGGCCGGCTCCAGGCCGACGTAGCCGTGGAAGACGCTGCCCAAACAGCCGGACGGCGTGTGTCCCGTCAGACGGTCCGGGGTCGGCTCGGCTCTAACCATAACCCTCCCCCTATGCGGCGACAACCATAATGCAATCGCCTAATAGCTTTAGGCAAGGTTTACTCATCGCCGAGTTCACCGCCGCCGGAACGCTGGGAGTGGTGCGGGAGGCGGCGGTGGTGGCCGCGGGAGGCGGCGGTGGTGGCCGCGGGAGGGACGGATGAGGCGCGGTCCGTCCCTCCGGCGGCGAAAATCGTTGTTCACATCGCCTGTTGTCGGCGCTGGGGAGTCGGCGGGCAGTTCGCGTTCCCCGTATCCACGATGTCAGTGATCGTGGGCGGATTTCCGCTTTCCGGCCACCGGGCGCAGCGCGGTCGGGGTCCGGGTGTCCGGGGGCATCTGTACGGCCAGGCCGTCGGCGTTGTCGGCGAGGGCGAGTTGGGAGATGGCGTTGACCAAGGTGAGTGTTCCGTCTGTGGCGGTCAGCTGCCAGCGCTGTGTGCGGGTGTTGTCCGAGCAGGTCTGCTGGGTGATGGTGGCGCCTGCTTCCAGGGGCGCTCCGAGGTAGCGCCGGCCGGTGGCCATGTCCAGGCACTTGCCGGTGGTGGTGCCGCCGCGGACCGCGCGGATGCGGTAGTAGCCGTCGGGGGTCGCCGACAGGGCCCAAGCCGCGTCGGGGTCGGCCGCCAGCCTGGCCGGGGCACCTTCCGTGGTGCCCGCCGTGGTCAGGCGCTTGGCCGTGCCGGGGAGGGTGAGGGCGTAGGTGCCGTCCTTCAGCGGGAGGCGTGTCACGTTGTTCCAGCCGGGGGCGTGGCCGAGCCGGTCGGCGAGTTCGGCGAAACCGGTGTAGGTGGGGGCGGGTTTGGGGCTGCCCCAGGTGGTCTGGGCGACGAAGCGCAGCGGCATGAACGCGTCGGTCTCGACTTCGTTTTCGGTCTGTTCGGATGCGAAGTCGGGCCACATCGTGATCTTGGCGCCGGTGACCCGGGGCTGGGGGCCGGTGAGTGTCTCTCCTTCGAAGCGCAGGGGTGTCCAGTCGCTGTCGTACAGGGCCTGGGTTCTCATTTTCGAGCCGCCGCGGATCAGGTAGAGGGAGTAGGCGGAGTTCATGACCTGGTGGCCCTGGGCGAGAAGCGCGGAGGGCGGCTGCTTTGCCTCGGGGGTCCAGTGCTCGACGTCGATGTTCGAGTCGAGAGGGATGGTGTTGTCGCCGGTCAGTCCGTCGTTCCAGATCCGCAGGGTTCTCCCGCCGGCCCGCACGTGGGTGTTCACGCGGTTGACGAAGTCGATGAACGCGTCCTGAGGAGTGGCCGATGCTCCGTATTTGGCCTTCGCGTAGGCGGCGATCTGGGGGTAGGCGGCGTAGTCGGAGCCGAGCATGTACTCGTCGGCGCCCATGTGCCAGTAGGGGGTGTCCCAGACCGTGAGGGCCTCGTCGAGGAGCCGGGTGTAGAAGGTGTAGGCCTCGGGCCGGGTGATGTCCAGCCGCGAGGGCGAGGGGGTGCCGGAGGAGTCGGTGAGCTGGAGTTCGGGGTGGTTCTGGAGGTAGGGGTCGATGTGTCCCGGGGAGTTGATCTCGGGAATGAGGGTGATGTGGTATTTCTTCGCCATGGCCGAGAGCTGTCGTATCTCGTCCTTGGTGTAGTAGCCCCAGAACTTGGTCTTCGGATAGTCGTCGCTGGCGACTTTCGCCTCGATCCACAGCTGGTTGAGCTTGAGATAGGACATCTCCCGCATCAGCCGCTCGAACCAGGGCATCGAGATGTGGATATAGCAGGCGCACACTCCCACGCCGCGCTCTGCGTACCGGGGGACGTCGACGGTCCGGCCGCGCGGCAGCACGGTCTGGGTCTGGCCGTTGAGCATCTGTAGCACGGTGCGGGTGCCGAGGAAGACTCCGTCGGCGGTGGCTCCGGTGACCCGTACGGTGTCGGAGACGAGAAGTTCGTATCCCTGCGTGCCGAGGTCTCCGGCGCCGGGGTCCAGGCGCAGGACCACGTCGCCGGAGCGGGGCTCCTGTCCGGTGACCACGGGCAGTCTCAGTCCGGTCGCGCCGGCCAGGTCGTCGGCGAACGTGGCCGCATCGGCCTGGGCCTGCCCGGTCGCGGGCGCGAGGATGCGGGAGCCCTGGTGCAGTTGGAGGGTGCCGGTGCCGGCGGTCCACCCGGCAAGGGCCGGTATCACCTGGGGCGTGGCGGGGGTGCGGGCGGCAGCGGACGCGGGGGTGAGTGCCGACGCGGGCAGGGCCGGTGGCACGAACAAGGCCAGGGCCAGGGTGGCCAGGAGGCAGACGGCCCAGCGGGGGCGTCCGCGCGTGGAGCGCAGTCGTTGGATCACTGTGTCCATGGGCATGAGGGTTGTTACCCACTTCCCAGCCGTGGACACGGTTACTAGGCTCGTCGGCCGTGACCGGTGTCCAGGCATCGAGAGGCGAACACATCCGATGAATCTGTTCCCGTACTCGAGAAAAAGTTCCCTGCGCAGCGCTCTGACCGCCGCCGCGATCACGGCGTTGACCGGGTTAGCGGCCCTACCGCCCGCAGCCTCAGCAACCACCACGACCACCGCGACCACCGCGGCCACCGCGGCCACCGCGACCGAAACGGCGGCGGGCGGCGCCGCGGGGTGCCAGGAGCCGGTGACGCCGGCGCCGGTCATGGCCGTGGAGGAGTGCGACAGCCCCGCGCGCATCATTGAGAAGGCCGCGAACATCGTGCCGCGCCCCTCCCAGGTGGCCTGGCAGCAGCGCGGCATCATCGGCTTCACCCACTTCGGGATGAACACCTTCACCGACCGCGAGTGGGGCTCGGGCATGGAGAAGGAATCACGCTTCGCCCCGCCGGACGTCGACGTGGCCCAGTGGATGCGCGCGTACCGGGGGATGGGCGCCAAACAGGTCATCTTCACCGCCAAACACCACGACGGCTTCGTGCTCTACCCCACCCGCTACAGCGGCCATTCCGTGATCGCCAGCCCCTGGTGGGTCAGCACCACGGGCTGCGAACGGGCCGAGGAGGCCACCGCCGCCCGGACCGCGGCCGAACGCGAACGTGACACCGACCCCGCCGCGTACTGGCGGGCGCGGAAAGCGGGCTGCGAGCGGCAGGGCGGGGACATCCTCGGCACATACGTGAGCGCGGCCCGCGCCGCGGGACTGCGGGTCGGCGTCTACCTGTCCCCCTCCGACGGAGCCGAACTGCCTCCCGCATGGCACCGTGACACCTATATCCCGGCCATCGAGGCCAAACCGGCCGGCTCACGCTCGACCGCCGAGAAAGCCACGCTGGAAGACGCGCCCGCAAGCCCGGCCGGCCACGGCCGGTACGGCGACTCCAGCAAACCCACGGCACGCACGATCCCCACCCTGGTCCCCGGGGACGACCGCACCCGCGCCGTGGCACAGGGCACCCTGCCGGTCTTCGACGTCACCGCGGACGACTACAACGCCTACTACCTGAACCAGCTCTACGAACTGTTCACCCAGTACGGGCCGATCGACGAGTTGTGGCTGGACGGCGCCAACCCATGGGCGGGCTCAGGGATCAGCGAAACATACGACTTCACCACCTGGTTCAAGATGATCAAGGCGCTGTCGCCGGACACCGTGGTCTTCGCCGGCCCGCAGGGCACCCGGTGGGTGGGCAACGAGGCGGGGGTGGCGCGGACCAGCGAGTGGAGCGTCACACCGGCCACCGGTGACCCGGACACGGCACACAACGAAGGGCTGATCCCCGGCGGCGCATGGGCCCAGGACATCGGCTCCCGCACGGTCCTCGCCCGGCCCGATGTGCGCTATCTCCAGTGGTTCCCCGCCGAGGCGGACTCCTCGATCAGGCCCGGCTGGTTCTACCACCCCGGCGAACAGCCCCAGTCCGCGGCCGAGCTCGTCGGCAAATACCAGCAATCCGTCGGACGCAACGCCGTGATGCTGCTCAACGCGCCGCCCGGCACGAACGGGCGGATCGCCGACAGCGACCTCGCCCATCTCACTTCCTTCGGCACAGCCATCCGCGACACCTACCGCACCAACCTGCTCGCCCCCCAGCAGGATGCGACAGGCGCCGCGCTGACCGACGAGGACCTGTCCACCGGCTGGTCCCCCGCCGGCCAGGCCACCACCGGCAGCGTCACCCTGAATATCCCCCAGGCGCAGACCTTCGACCAGATCCTCCTCCGCGAGAACATCACCCGCGGCCAGCGCATCGAAGAATTCGCCATCGACACCTGGAACGGCACCACCTGGACCCAGGCAGCCAGCGGCACCACCATCGGGTACAGCCGCATCCTGCGACTGGACGCGTCCGTCCGCACCGACCGCATCCGCGTCCGTGTCCAGGCCGCACGCGCCACGCCACAGCTGGCAACCGTGGGCCTGTATCGCACGGTCACACCCACCACCCCAAAAAAATCGGGCGGCGATGTCGAGAATCCGTAGCCGGCTTCGTCCCCGGGGTGAAGGTGACCACAATGGGTGGCACCAGCACCAAGGAGTAACACGATGGCCAAGTACTTGCTGCTCAAGCACTACCGCGGCGCCCCGGCGCCGGTCAACGATGTGCCGATGGAGCGGTGGACGCCGGAGGAGGTCTCGGCGCATGTGCGGTACATGCGCAACTTCGCGGACCGGCTCGAGGAGACCGGTGAGTTCGTCGACAGCCAGGCGCTCGCCCCTGAGGGGACGTTCGTCCGGTATGACGGTGAAGGGCGCCCGCCGGTCACCGACGGCCCGTTCGCGGAGACGAAGGATCTCATCGCCGGCTGGATGGTGATCGACGTCGCCAGCTACGAACGCGCCGTCGAGCTGGCCGGGGAGCTGTCGGCGGCTCCCGGGGCGGGCGGGGAGCCGATCCACGAATGGCTGGAGGTTCGCCCGTTCCTGGCCGAGCCGCCCACCATCACGGAATGACCTCACCGATGGACGATGCCCTGCTGAGGAGCCTGACGCCGGGCGTGCTCGGAATCCTCGTCCGCCGCGGAGCAGACTTCGCGGCGGCCGAGGACGCCGTGCAGGACGCGCTCATCGAGGCGGTCCGCGTCTGGCCCACCGACCCCCCGCGCGATCCGAAGGGCTGGCTGGTCACCGTGGCCTGGCGCCGGTTCCTCGACACCGCCCGGGCGGACGCCGCCCGCCGCCGACGCGAGGACCGTATCGACGAGGAACCGGCGCCCGGGCCCGCGCCCACGGTGGACGACACACTCCAGCTCTACTTCCTGTGCGCCCACCCGTCGCTGACACCCGCGTCCGCGGTCGCGCTCACCCTGCGCGCCGTCGGCGGGCTGACCACCCGCCAGATCGCCCAGGCCTACCTGGTGCCAGAGGCGACCATGGCGCAGCGCATCAGCCGGGCCAAGCGCACCGTCGCCGGTGTGCGGTTCGACCGGCCCGGAGACGTCGCCACCGTGCTGCGCGTCCTCTACCTGGTCTTCAACGAGGGCTACTCGGGTGACGTCGACCTCGCCGCCGAGGCCATCCGGCTCACCCGTCAGCTCGCGGCCGCGATCGACCACCCCGAAGCCGCGGGGCTGCTCGCCCTCATGCTGCTCCACCACGCCCGGCGCGCCGCCCGGACCGCGCCCGACGGCAGCCTGGTGCCGCTCGCCGGGCAGGACCGCGGCCGGTGGGACACCGCCGCGATCGCCGAGGGGATCGAGATCCTCCAGGCGGCCCTGGCCCGCGACCGGCTGGGCGAGTTCCAGGCCCAGGCCGCCATCGCGGCACTCCACGCGGACGCGCCCACCGCCGAGGAGACCGACTGGGTACAGATCGTCGAGTGGTACGACGAGCTCACACGCCTGACCGACAGCCCGGTCGTCCGGCTCAACCGCGCAGTCGCCGTCGGCGAGGCCGACGGACCGCGCGACTCCACGATCACACGGGCGCACTCGGCATGCCGCCGGCGCCCGACGGGACAGCGCCGGGCAGAAGGAGCCGCCAGGGGTCGAGCCCGCCCTGTATGGGAGCAGGGGCAGAAGCTCATGGGGATGGTCGTCACCGCAGGGCAGCGGGCGCAGGCCGGGAAGCTGGGCGTTTCCCGTTCGGTCGGTTTGACCATCTGTTAGCGTGCGCGGATGGAGGATCTGGGACTCGTGGCTTGGCCGCCTGAGCCGATCAGGACCGAGCGGCTCGTGCTGCGTGAGCCCGAGGCGCGGGACCGTGCGGCGTTCATCGAGCTGCTCGCCTCGCCAGAGGTGAACACCTACGTCGGCGGTCCCCGCCCGCGTGACGAGCTTGAGCGCGAGACGCCTGAGGTGCCCGAGCGGTGGCCCGGGAGTTTCGTCGTTGATCTCGAAGGGGCGATGATCGGCCAGATCCTGCTCAGGAGAGCAACCGGGCACCGTCGCCCGGCTGCCGTGGGGAAGGCCGATCTCGGCTACCTGTTCCTGCCTCGGGCGTGGGGATTCGGGTACGCCGCCGAGGCGTGCGCGGCGGCACTCGGCTGGTTCGACGGCGTCCTTCCCGGCGAGCCGGTGGTGCTCACCACCCAGACCGCCAACGTCGGCTCGATGCGCCTCGCCGCGAAGCTAGGGTTCACCGAGGTAGAGCGGTTCGAGGCATGGGGCGCCGAGCAGTGGCTCGGCATGTGGTCCCCGGTCACGCCGTCCAGTTGAGTTCGTGACGGAACCCCCGGGGAGTACCCGCCCGTACGCGCCCAGGCTGCGGCCCTCTCATGTGCTGGGCGACAAGGGCTACAGCTCCCGCGCGATACGCACCTGGCTGCGGCGGCGCGGCATCGCCCACACCGTTCCCGAGCGGGCCGACCAGAAGCGCAACCGGGCCCGCCGCGGCAGCCGAGGCGGACGCCCGCCCCGCTTCGACAGGCAGCTCTACAGACGGCGCAACGTCGTGGAACCGTGCTCCAACCGCCTCAAGCAGTGGCGTGGTATCGCGACCCGCTACGACAAGACCTCCGAGTCCTACCAAGCGGCCGTCACCTTCGCCTCGCTCCTGAGGTTCGCTTCGGTACGGCCGTGCCCGGTGGGGGCGCCGGGATCAGCGGCGCAATTCGCCGCGCCCGCTTGGCGCCGTAACCCGAAAAAGCAGTGGCCGTACGGGCTCGGTGCCACATACGTTCGCCTCCATGGTTGACGCAATGTTCGGGCATCCGCGCCTCGCCGCCATCTACGACCCACTCGATCCGGACCGCAACGATCTCGACGCGTATCTCGCGATGGCGGAAGAGTTCGGCGCGCGGTCCGTGCTGGACATCGGGTGCGGTACGGGCGTGTTCGCGCTGCTGCTCGCCGAGCGCGGCATTACGGTCACCGGGATCGATCCCGCGCGAGCGTCCGTCGACGTCGCGCGTGGCAAGCCGGGCGCCGAGCGGGTGCGCTGGCTCGACGGCGACGCGGGGGACCTGCCGCCCATGCAAATCGACCTGGTGACGATGACCGGGAACGTCGCCCAGGCGATCGCCGATCCGCAGGCGTGGCGTACGACGCTGCGCGGCGCGTACGAGGCGCTGCGGCCCGGCGGGCGGCTTGTCTTCGAGACGCGCGATCCGGCGCAGCGCGTGTGGGAGGAATGGGCGGAGTGGACGCGCGAGACCACGTACCGCATGACGGACATCCCGGGCGTCGGTCACGTCGAGGCCTGGGCCGAGCTGACGGACGTGAGCCTGCCGCTGGTGAGCTTCCGGGGTACGCACGTGTTCGCTGCGGACGGGGACGTACTGACCTCGGAATCGACACTTCGCTTCCGCGAACGTACGGAGGTCGAGCGGGACTTGCACGAGCACGGCTTCGTCGTCGAAGACGTACGCGACGCACCCGACCGGCCGGGCAGCGAGTTCGTGTTCGTGGCGCGGCGCGGTACCGCGGAGCCCGTCCCTCCCGGAATGCCCTAGGGAGCGTGCGCACCACACAGCGCCGGGCAGACGGGACTTTGAAGACGCTCCCTTGGCCGAACTGCCGCACCCGCCTGGCCTTGCGACGCGCGCGACTCCCCAGTTCTCGAACGCGTGCCGAAACAACAAGTACTTTGCCTCAGTGTTCACGCCCGTGCCCTGGGCCGAGGCTGCGAGCCAGGTGAAAGCAACCTCGATCGCGCACAGGCCGTCTCCTGTAGGCCACAGTCGCGGATCCCAGTAGGCCGTGGCCCCGACCACCCGTCCCGACGCCTGTTCCACCTGCGCGTACGGGCCCAGTTTCCCAGCAGCGGCACGGGCGGTAGACGTGCTCCAGTGCCGCCGGCACGGCGAGTTTCATGGCGCGTCTGAGGGTGCTCCCCGCCGACCCGCAGGCAGGGCGGCGGGGAGCCCTGGTCCATGCCTTGGTTGAGTGAGCATGCGGATGGATTCAAGCTGTTCACACGGCATCGGCCAGCCTCGCGTTCGGCCAGCAGGACCTTGCCGTCTTCGCCCTGTCGCCCGAGGCCACCCCTCTCAGCCTCGCCCAGGACGAGGTGCGCTCCTTGCACCAACGCCTGTTCACCCGACACACAGCTCCGGTCGAGGCGCGCGGATGCACAGTTCCGATATGCGGTGAATACTGGAGGCGAGCGCTTTGGTTCCTCGAGTTCGTCACTCTGCAAGTGGCGTACGCACCAGAACCGGGCCCGGGCCCGGGCCGGGGCCGGGGCAGCACAACGTCCCTCACCACCATTACAGCAGGCCGATAGCGCGATGCTCACGCGACGGTTCAGCTTGTTGTTGTCTTCTTCCTCGCGGTGGTGCTGACGAACCTGACCCGTGGCTCGAGGAACGAGAAAGGACAGCGCCATGGGCTATGACAACTCGTGGTCCTTCAATGTGTGGGGCTGGGGCAATGCCGATCACACCACAGTCTTCAATGTACCTGACCAGCCGAGGCCGATTTTCACCTACGGGAATCTGAGTGGACTGATCGGCAGCGCGAAGGCAGGAATCGCGAATTTCACCAGCGATGGACATGTTCTACGGAACGACGGGAGCGAGGGGCATCCAGTCGGTCAAGTGCTGCGTCGTGTACCACCCGGCGACCGGGGTCATCGTTCATGTGCACCGCGTCGTTGACTCGGCAGGTAACCCGGTGACCCCCGACCACAAAGTCAGGGAGCAGGCACTCGATCTCGCCGCCCGAAACGGCCGCGACATAAGCCAGTTCGAGGCCGTTGTAGTACCCGCAAACGACATTGCGCCGGGCTACATCTACCAGGTAGACCCGAATACCAAGCATCTGCGACGAGGCGAGGCCGCCCCCGGCTTGCGCCCCCCTGCGGGTCCTTATGGCTAGTTCTCTGACCGGGGAGGTTTACCGGGTCGGCGGTTCCAGAGGTTGGGTGTCCGGTGACGTTCAATCGACTGAGTTGGCGAGCTCTATGTCTGCCCGGCATCTCCGGAGCATCCGCACACCGACCTGATCCAGTGAGTTGTCGCTGAGCCTTCTTTCGCGAGGCCGCACACACCGCAACAGCCCTGGGCGGGGCCCGGGTCCGGCCGACCGTGCGGCGGTCGGGGATTCAGACACTTCCCGAGTATCAAACCGGCCGGACTGGCCGCCCGACCACAGTCACTGGCGAAGTCCTTGGCCGTCGTGGAGCGCTGTGGCCAGCCGTTCGGCGTGGGCGTCGCGCAGCGGCTTGAGCGCTTGGTAGGTGGGGTGATCGTCGGGCGTCTTGATCGGTCCCATTCGCCACGTCATCCGGCTCTGCCGATGACAACTATTGAGCTTCGGCTCATCGCTGGAGGTGTGGTGGCTGAGCCTGTCCGTGTGCGCAGGTTGACCGACCAGGAAGGTCAGAAGCTGCAGCAGATCGTGCGCCGGGGAAGCACGAGTTCGGTGCGGTACCGGCGCGCGATGATGCTGCTGGCTTCGGCCGGCGGGAACCGGGTTCCGGTGATCGCCAAGTTGGTCCAGGCCGACGAGGACACCGTCCGGGACGTGATCCACCGGTTCAGCGAGATCGGCCTGGCCTGCCTGGACCCTCGGTGGGCAGGAGGCCGTCCCCGCCTGCTCAGTCCTGACGACGAGGGCTTCGTCGTCCAGACGGCCACCGCCCGACCGACCAAACTCGGCCAGCCCTTCACCTGCTGGTCCATCCGCAAGCTCGCCGCATACCTGCGCCGCCTCCACAGACACGTGATCCGGATCAACCGCGAGGCATTATGGTGCCTGCTCGCCCGCCGCGGCATCACCTTCCAGCGCACCAAGACCTGGAAAGAGTCACCCGACCCGGAGCGCGACACCAAGCTCGACCGCACCGAGGAGTCCCGGACCGCTTCCCGGACCGCGTGTTCGCCTTCGACGAGTTCGGCCCGCTCGGCATCCGCTGGGGCTGCCGGCCGCTGACCAGCGCCGCGTGAGCGGTGAGCCCGACCACGAGCAGTACCGTGCCCGCATGGCAGGCAAGCGGCAACCGCACTGGCCAACCCTTGGGACACCGACGGCCCCCGTCCCGTCCCGACCCACGGACAGATGGCGGTACGCCGTCTACTTCACCGAACCGGACGGCGTCGCCGACGGCGCACTCGGCGATCCCGCATCCACTGGCGGCCGGAAACAGCCCTGGCGTACTGCGGCGCGCCGGTCGACCCACGCAGTCAGCGGACCGGCTACGACTCCTCTTCAAGCTGTGCCCAAGTGTGGGTGTCCAGGCCGTCGTAAGGGCCGATGCGGGAGAGTTCGGAGCCGTCATGCCCGAGAGCCACAATGACGGGACGGGCTCCGCGGTCGGCGTGAGGAGACATCCAGGCGGCGATGAGCTTGCGCTGCTCGGGAGCCTTGATCCGGCGGTTGCCGATGAGGACGTGGCCGACGTCCTGCCCGAGGTGGACTTCGACACAGCTGATCCATGGGGCCGTCGCGATGGAGTGTGGTGGATCGTGGCGGCGAGTGAGGCTGCGCACGCCCCCGCCGCTGTGGATTTCGATGACGTCGACGTCGGCGGTGTCATTCACCGGGCCACTTCCGCCGCCCACGTACTGCCACTGATCGTCGTACCACTCCAGGAGTACGGTGTGCTCACGGGCCCGCGCGGACTTCGGACGCCACACGAACCAGACCGCCCCGACGCCGCCGGCGGCGTCGATATCGGCCGACACCACCGTCAGCGCGCGCCGCGGCACCCATCGCGGCTGCGGCTCTGCGCCCTCCAGCACGCGCCGTACCACCCGCCGCAGAAGAGTCTCCTCCCAGCGCCCCGCCCACAGAGCCTGTCCCCATGCCCGCATACGCTTGCGGTACCCGGTGCGCCAGGACATCAAGCCGCAGAGACGCTCGTTCAATAGCCCCCGGCGCCACCTTCACCGCAGACGGCGGCAGCCTGGTCCGTGCCGCGTTCCGCCCGATCGAAGGGGGCGAGCGGATCGCGCACAACATCGTCGTTGTCGCCGGCAGGACAGCCGACGGCGTGACGATTCCGGAGCATACGGTCAACGGCCGGCCCGGTCTGATGGTCCAGCGAGCCGGCGGCACCCAGGCGGCGTACGCGTTCGACGTCGCAGACGGCCGGATCAAGCACATCTGGGCCGTCCGCAACCCCGCCAAGCTCCGGCCGCGGGCGGCGGGCTGACCGCGACGTCGGGGTGATAGCCCCGGCCCATAAGCGCGTCATCCGCGGTTCTCTCGTGGTTCGGCGGTGCTCCAGTTCCAACCGGTGATCGTGGTGCGCATCAGGCGGGCGGCGGTCGACAGGTGGCTGTCGGCGCCCCAGTACAGGGTGATGGTGCGACGGCAGTCGGGACTGTCGACGGCGATCCAGGCGAGCGGGGCACGGGTGGCCGTACGCCGGGCGAAGGCGGGGACGAGACCGATGCCGAGCCCCGCGCCGATCAGGTCGGCGATGGCGCTGGGCTCGTCGCCTTCGCAGACGATCTTCGGCGTGAGGCCTCGTGCGGCGAAGAGCCGATCGAGCAGGCGCCGTTGCCAGTGCCCCTTGCGGGCGGTGATGAACGGCTGGTCGGCGAGTTCGTCGATGCTCACCGACGCACGGCCCGCCAGCGGGTGATCAAGTGGCGTGGCCACCCCGACGGCATCGTCGAGCAGTTGCACCCGCTCCAGGCCCCCGGCATCGATCGGCTGGGAGGCGACGCACAGATCGACGTCCTGGGCTCGTAGGCGGCGGGCCATGTCCTCAGCCGGCGACCAGTGGAGTTCGATCTCGATGGAGGGATGCGCGCGCTTGTAAGCCGCCAGCGGCCCGGTGAGGGTGAGGAAGGTCTCCGACGCCAGCCTCACGGTGCGCACACCCTCGCTGGTGGCTTCCGCGACGGCTCGCCTGCCCGCCTCGAGCTCTCCGAGGGAGCGTTCGATTGCGTCCGGCGTGGCCGTTCCTCGCCACGCTGGCCCTGGTGGCGGCCGAGACGGTGCAGTACTTCGCCGGGCTGGACGGGGCGCTGTGGCTGCACCTTCCGCTGGGCGTGCTGACCATCGTCGGGCTCGTCGTGCTGTTCATCGCCGTTTGGCGGCAGCCCGTCTCCCGTGAGGAGGCCAACGGTGCGTGAGCCAACCGTGGACAGGCGCCAGGTGCTGGGCCTCGGCGGGGCGCTCGGGCTGATGTCGGCCACCGGGCTGTCGGCCGCGGCCGTGCTGTCGCGCCGACCGCCGGCCACCGGTGCCGAGTTGCGCAGCGCGGTACCGCTGCCGCTCGCGTTCCGGGTGCCGTTGCCGCTTCCGTCCGTGCTGAAGCCGGTGAGCACCTCGGGCGGCGTCGATCGATACGAGATCACCCAGCGCGAGGCGGCCCTGGAGATCCTGCCCGGAGTCAGGACACCGATGTGGACGTACAACGGCACCTTCCCGGGCCCGACGATCGAGGCGCGCCGCGGCCGGCCGATCACCGTGACGCACCGCAACGAGCTGCCCGTACCGACCGTCGTGCACCTGCACGGTGGACGGAACACGCCGAGCTCCGACGGATACCCGACCGACCTCGTCCTGCCCAATGGCTGGCCGGACCCCGCCCACACGATGCACGGCATGCGCGGGATGCACGATCCGCGGGCGGTGGTGACCAGGCTGACGCGGGACTACACGTTTCCGATGGACCAACGGCCGACACTTCTCTGGTACCACGACCACCGGATGGACTTCACCGCCCCCGCGATCTGGCGGGGACTCGCCGGGCTTCAGTTCGTGCGCGACGACGCCGAGGAATCACTCGGCCTGCCCGCGGGGCGGCGCGAGCTGCCGCTCGTGATCGCGGACCGTGCCTTCGACGACCACGGCCACCTCCACTACCCCGCCCTCGACCCCACCCTGCGGAAGCAGCCGGGCGTCCGCGAGGCCAACGTCGCCGGAGTGCTCGGCGACGTGATCCTCGTCAACGGCGCCCCGTGGCCCATGCACGAGGTCGACGCGGCCCGATACCGGCTGCGCATCCTGAACGCCTCCAACGCCCGGCACTACGAACTCGAAGCGGTCACCGACGACGGCCGCCGGCTCGATCTCGTCCAGGTCGGCGCCGACCAGGGACTGCTCGCGGCGCCGGCCACCCACCGGTCCCTGCCGATCGCGCCGGCCGAACGCTACGACGTGGTCATCGACTTCTCCAGCGTCCCTGTCGGCAACCGTGTCAGGATCGTCAACCGGCTCGGCTCCGGCCGTACCCGCGACGTGATGGCCTTCCGGGTCGCGCGCAAGGCCGCCGACGGCAGCCGCATCCCGCGCGTCCTGTCGAACGATGTGCCGGCCTGGCGCCGGTCGGACGCCGCGCGGGTACGCGACTTCTCCTTCCGCGCGGGGCGGATGCACGGCGGTCACGGATGGCTGATCGGCGGGCGGCCGTTCGACCCCGCCCGCACCGATGTCACCGTCCCTCTCGGCGATGTCGAAGTGTGGCGGCTGATCGCCGACGTCCACCACCCCGTCCACCTGCACCTGGTCGGCTTCCGGGTGCTCTCGCGCAGCGGGAAGCAGCCACTCCCCCACGACGCGGGCCTCAAGGACACCGTCTCGCTGCGGCCGGGCGAATCGGCAGAGATCATCACCCGCTTCGACGGCTACCGCGGCCGCTACCTCTTCCACTGCCACAACGCCGAACACGAGGACATGGGAATGATGGCCAACCTCGAGATCATCTGAGGCGCTCCGCTTGCCCACATCATGGACACGAGCAGCACCCCACCCAGCCTGCCCTACGAGCGCCCCTCGCTCTCCAAGGACTACCTCCTGGGCACCACCGAGGCCGATGCGCTCGACGTCTGAAGCCGCGGATCCGTGCCGACCACGACATCACGCTCGCCTCGGCTCCCCCGCCGCCACCCGCGACCTCGACGTGCCCGGCGCCGACCTCACGGCGTCAGGGTCGGTCCGAAAGCAAGCAGGATCGCGCGGCGAGTCGTCGGCTTATGAGGTCGGTCAGGACTACGGCCTGGCGCCGGGGGCGCAGGAGGCAGAATTCGTTGCTTTCCGGGTCGGCGAGGACGTGCCAGCTCACGGTGCCGGTCTGGCCGACGTCGGTGGGCCTGGCGCCGAGAGCGAGCAGCCGCGCCGGCTCGGCGTCCTGGTCGCGGTCGGCCGCGTTGACATCGATGTGCAGTGGGAGCTTCCCGGTCCGTGGGTCGCTGCTGGGGCTGAGTTCGAACCCGGCCTGCCGGTCGAACGCCGCAGCCCCTCGCTCCGTGCACAATCACCCCACCGGCCTGCGGCGATATCCAGTGGCAGGCCCCTGCCCCGGGCAGTGAAGATCGAGGCATGCATACCTTCCTGGAAACCGAACGGCTCGTGCTGCGCCCGTTCACCGACGCCGACGCCGACGCCGACCACCTCTTCGCACTGGACGACGACCCCGAGGTCATGCGCTTCATCAACGGTGGCAAGCCGGCCAGCCGCGAGACGATCCAGCGGCAGACCCTGCCCCGGCTCCTCCACGACTACCCCTGCTGGGGCACCCGCGGCTACTGGGCCACTGAGGAAAAAGCCACCGGAGTGTTCCTCGGCTGGTTCGAGTTCTGCCCCCTGGACGAACACAGCGGCGCCGTGGTCGAACTCGGCTACCGACTGAACAAGACCGCCTGGGGCAAGGGGTATGCCACCGAGGGATCCCGGGCGCTGACCAGCAAGGGATTCACCGACCTGGGGGTCGAGCGGATCACCGCGAACACCATGGCGGTCAACACCCGATCCCGGCGGGTGATGGAGAAGTCGGGCCTGTCGTTCCTGCGGCACTTCACCGGGGACTGGCCCGAGGCGATCGAAGGCTCCGAGCACGGCGAAGTCGAGTACGGCCTCACCCGGACCGACTGGGAGCGGCCCCGGTAGCCGCCCCCTGCCCAGCCGACCGGCCCGTTCCCGCGACTCCGGGACCAACCGCACGTCCTGACCGTTGCTCCCGGAAGTCCCGGCGGGAGGGAGCGGCCCAGCGATGAGTTCCGGGGGGCGTACTGCGTCTACAGAGTGCAAGGACCGCTAAGGACCGCCGTAGAAGGGACCGGCCAAGTCCATCGCAGAGCCCCCGCACAACGCCGACACCACGACGGACCTGACCGCTCACGGCTACAGGGTGGAGGACGTCCGCGACGCGCCTGACCGGCCGGGCGCAGAGTTCGTCTTCCTTGCGCGACGTCCATAGGCCAGCCGTCCAGATGTGTGCCATGCAGCGCTTACATCAGGACATGATCGACAGCACTGCCGCAACCGAACATAGGGTTTGCGGAATGAGTTGTTCCCCGTGCGTCGGCCCTCTGGCGCCTACGGCAAACAGAACGAGGCGTCCGCTCCTCGGCCCCAGTTGGTTCGCGGCCGTGATGGGCACTGGCATCGTCGCCAACGCGGCGGTCACCCTGCCAAGGAGCTTCCACGGGCTGCGGACTGCCGCCATGGTGGTCTGGCTGGGCGCCGCGCTCCTGCTGCTCCTGCTGGCTGTCGCTTACCTCCGGCAGCGGGCGCTGCGGTTGCACTCCGGTGATCCGGTGACAGCCCAGTTCTTCGGCGCGCCGCCGATGGCGCTGCTCACGGTGGGCTCCGGGGCGCTGCTGCTCGGCCACCGGCTGATCGGGCTCGAGGCGGCGCTGGACGTGGGCTGGGTGCTGTGGTCGCTCGGTACCGTGCTCGGTCTTGTCACGGCCTGCACGGTGCCTTATCTGATGGTCACCCGGCACCGCTTCGCGCCGGACGCGGCGTTCGGGGGCTGGCTGATGCCGGTGGTGCCACCGATGGTCTCGGCCGCGACGGGCGCGCTGCTCGTCCCTCATGCGCCGGCTGGACAGGTACGGCTTGCCCTGCTGCTGGGCTGCTACGCGATGCTCGGGCTCGGCCTGGTCTCGGCGCTGCTGGTGCTGGCCATGATTTACGGCCGCCTGGTGCACCATGAGGCCCCCACGGGAACGGTGGTGCCTACGGTGTGGATCGGGGCGGGGGCGTTGGGCCAGTCGGTGACGGCGCTCGGAGCGCTGGCCGCGGTAGCTCCGAGCGCGCTGCCCGCGCCCTACGCGGGGGGCGCCGCGGTGTTCGCGCTGCTGGGCGGGATTGTGGTGTGGGGCTTCGCCATGCTGTGGCTGGTGCTGGCCACGGGGCTGACTGTACGGGCGATCCGGGCCGGGCTCCCTTTCGCGCCCACCTGGTGGTCGTTCATCTTCCCGGTCGGCGCCTGCGTGACGGCCACCGGCGCCCTTGCGGCGCGGACCGGTTCGGAAGTGTTCGTCTGGATGGCCGTGGTGTTCTACGGGCTGCTCGTCATCGCCTGGGTGGTGGTGGCCGGCCACTCCCTGCGCCATGCCGCCCGGCACGTGTGGCGCCGGCCCGTCGGCGGACACGCGCACCGGGGGACCGTCGAGCCGGAGGGACGGTGACGCGACCACTACACCACCGTCGCCGCGGGGTACCCGAGCAGTCGTCGATCGGCTGGGCCAACTGCGGACGGAAGTGGTCGCAGGCGCGCAGCGTCGCCTCGACGATCCCCAGCCCGGGTGAATCGCGGGACGGTTGTTCGCCGGTCCGGCTCCGCCGGGCGGCCTCGCCCAGTACTGAAAGCCGGGCCACTTGCCGGCCCATAGGGTCGCGACCGTCGCCTGCAACCACCATCCGGACAGCAGTGACCTCGGGCCGCGGGGACTCCACGGCGTCGGATCAAGACGCGCGGCGCCATGCCAGCATTCCACGCAAAGACCGCCGCCTTGATGCCATGTCCTCATCTGCCGCCGTTATGGCACATTCACATGTCTCTCTCATCTCCCACACTGTCATACCGTCGATGGCGTGACGGTCGGATGGGTTCGCTTCGTCAGCGGATACCAGGCGGAAGCAGCACCCTGGGCGGATGGGGATAATCAGCCAGACTGGCCGTGTCCGCCATTGGTCGCATGGAATGAGGAAAGAAGGCGATCCACATCGTGGCGTCGCAATCCCGCGCCGGACAGCCGGCGCTGTATGGGCTGGAATTCGGCCTCAATGAATGGCTTGTGTTCGTGGGGCCACACGTGCAGCGGCTGGCGAACCGTCCTGTCGGATGCGTCAGCCGACCCCCGGCGCCGACGCCGGCCGTGGGCTCTGCCCGGCGGCATGCCGGCGAGCAGAAGGATCTCGTGGCATCCGCTTTCCGCTGACCACGCCGCCTGCCGCAGTGCGGAAGGCGGGTTCCCGCGCCACAGCGCGATCCGCTGTTGCGGACCCCTCTCGGCCACACCCGAGGGGGTCCGCTCGTTCGGGACCACCACCACGTCTGTGACCTGGTCCACGGCCATGACCGCGAGGTCTACAGCGAGACGGATTCGGACTCCGAATCCTTCGTGCCCACGCCGGTCATGCGGAAACTGACCCGGTAGGCACCGGGCGTCACACCCAGGTGCTGTACAAATGCTCTGCGCATCGACTCAGGCGAGCCGAAGCCTGTACGCCGCGCCACCACCGGCAGGGAGTCATCACCCGTCTCCAGCAGCACTCGGGCAGCTTCCAACCGGACCTGCTCCACATACCGGGCCGGGGTGGTTCCCACCTCGTCGTAGAAGAGCCGGGTCACGTGACGGACGCTGATGCCTGCCCTGCGTGCCATGGCCGACACGGTGTGGTTGGCCCCGGGGTTCTGAGCGACCTCGTCCAGCATCCGGCGGAGCGTCTCCCGGCGGGAGTGCGGGACCTGGGAGCGGACACTGAATTGGGACTGGCCTCCCGGTCGCTGCATGAAGACGACCATGTCCTTGGCCACCGCTCGCGCAACCTCTGCACCGTAGTGATCTTCGACGAGCGCCAAGGCCAGGTCGATGCCGGCACTCACACCTGCCGAGGTCATCATTCGCCCGTCCCTCACGAAGATGGCGTCTGGTTCGACTCGCACGGACGGGAAACGCAGGGCCAGTTGCCGTGAGTGCCGCCAGTGCGTCGCTGCGCGACGCCCATCCAACAGTCCGGTCGCTGCCAGCAGAAACGCCCCCGTACACACCGATGCCGTGCAGCGGGCGTTGGCATGCAGCCGCCGAACGGCATCCAAGAGCGCGTCATCCTTGATCAGCGTTTCCCATTCCGGACCGCCCGGGATCACCAAAACGTCGGACGGCTCATGTACGTCGTCGACACGCAGGTCAGCGCTGAGGCGGGTCCCGGCGGAGGTGATCACCTCCGCCCCGCCCTCGGACGCAATCTGCACTCGATAGCGCCCGCCGAACTCGTTCGCCGAAGCGAATACCTCGATGGGGCCGGTCACATCGAGCAGCCGAACCCCCGGGAAGACGAACACTGTCACGGTGAGCGGCCCCGTTCCAGGGCGCTTGTGGTTCCCAGGGCGCTTGTGGTTCATCGGATGCCTCCGGGCCGATGCGCGGTGCGGAGACCAGCGACCCGTTGCGTGCTGGTCGGCGAGTGTTCCAAGGCGGATCAGGAAGCCGATCACAGCCGGGCCGGACCCCCGTTCGCCGGATTTCCCTGCGCCCATTCTGCGCCTTCGGCCAGAACCGAGACCATGACCGGCTTGCTCCCTGCTGGGAGGCAAATCCTCCGAGTCCGCTCTTCATACGCGTACATGCCGCGCACGACCTTTTCCTCGGCGCCGGACAAGATCACAGCATTTGGTCACGCCACATGCCCGGAAAGGGTGCCTTGGCAGCGCGGGAATGTGGAGCCACCCTGGGAACCATGGCGGCGGCCGAGGTGATGGGCGCGGCTCAGTGCGCGCCAGGGCGAGGCGGGGCCATGCCGCACCAGTACGTGGAGCAGCGTTCGGACGCGATGGTCTACCGGCGGCTCGCCGAGTTGCTCCGGGACGGGCACCGACGGGGACCGGTGGGCATACCGACAGCCAGCGGTGATGAGCAGGAGGTGGGCCCGTGAATGGGGTAACCGGCAGGGTGGCATTGGTGACGGGGGCCAGCAGCGGAATCGGGGCGACCACCGCGGGCCTGCTGGCCGAGCGGGGGATGCGCGTGGTGGTCGACTACCTGCGCAGCAGCAGCGCAGCCGAGAAGGTCGTGGCCGACATCAAGGCCGCAGGAGGCCGGGCCATGGCCGTGCAGGCCGATGTGCGCGAGGCAGCGGCGGTCGAGAGCATGGTCGAGCAGGTCAAGGCGGCATGGGGCGGCATTGACGTGCTGGTACACAACGCGCTCATCCCGTACGCGATCAAGTCGTTCCAGGACATGACATGGGAAGAACTGGGCGGCAAGCTCAACGACGAGATGCGTGCGGCGTTCACGGTCACCAAAGCCGTCCTGCCCGCCATGACCGAACAGGGCTGGGGGCGCATCGTCTACATCGGTACCGGCCTCAGCCGCCGGCCCCGGGAGTACATGATCGCGCTGGGCACGTCCAAGGCCGCCCTGGAGCAGTTTGCCCGGTACCTCGCCCAGGAACTGGGCCCGCAGGGCATCACGGTCAACATCGTCGCGCCGGGCCCGGTGGAGGACACCCGCATCGCGGATGTGCTCGACGATGCGCACAGGCAGCGCCAGCTGGCCGCCACCCCCCTGGGCCGCCTGGCACACCCTGCCGACGTCGCCCAAGCGGTCGCCTTCTACGTCGGCGAGGACAACACCTTCATGACCGGCACCACGGCCGCGGTCAACGGCGGGATGTCCATGTACTGACGTCCCGCTGTCCCGCGCACGGGGCACGCGCGGCCGCATGGCGGTGACACGACCAAGGGAAGCGATCATGTACACGATCGATCTCGCCTACGTCGGGCGGGGCCTGCACGAGGAACTGGTCGCCTACATCGCCGACCAGGAGGGCTACTACGCCGACGAGGGCGTCCACGTCGCACTGCGCGACGGCTGCTCCTGGGACGAGGAGCAGCTGCGCCACGGCGCCACCATCGGGCTGGGTCGGGCACTGCTGTCCCGACTGACCGATGGCATCCCCTGGGTCGCACTCAACGTGAACACCTACAGCCCGCTGTTCTGGTTCCTCGCTGCCCGCCCCGGCCTGACCTCCCTGGCCGACCTGGCCGGCCGGCGGCTGGCGGTGCACGCCCCGCACACCGCGCCCGGGTGCTTCGCCCGGATCGTGCTGCGCCAGGCCGGCCTCGACCCGGACCGCGACGTCCAGGCCATCGTCCGCCGCCCCGGCGACTACGGCATGGACCTGCGCCGACTACAGGACGGCAGCATCGATGCCGCCCTGGTCGGCAGCACCATGGCACCGGAGGCGGTAGCCGCCGAGCACGGCTGGCAGATGCTGGCCTGGGTCGGCGGCCACTTCAAGATCCCCACCGTAGGCGTGGCCGTCGACCCCACCCGCACCGACCCGGACGACCCCGCGGTCCAGGCCGTCGTACGAGCCCACCGGCGCGCCCTCCAGGTGATCCACAACGACCCCGACACCACGGTGCGGCACATGCAGACGTTCCTCGGCCGACATACCGAGGACGAAGTCCGAGCCCACTACGAGGCGTTCATCGCGCCGTCTTACACCACCGACGGCCGAGTCGACCTCGCGGTCGGCGCCACCGCGATCACCGCGGTCGCCGCCGAACTCGGGGTCCCCGCCACCGTCACCGCGGCCGAGTTCTACCGCACGGCAACCACCACACCGTAGGGGTGTCCGGCGGATCTTTCCCCACCCCTTCCCTCAGTGTTGATGTGCGGCTCCGCCGCGTGGCAGGGACCGCCGGGTGCGACACCGGAACCTTGCTGTCTCACTTGAAGTTGTCGGCAGAGCGGGAGTGGCAGTCTCCCCTTCACGCGAGGTTTGTGTTGGACTGTCGGGACATAATCCGTACACGACAATGGGGTGAATGCGATGCCTCTTGAGGGCGAGTACGAGCCGAGTCCGGCGCAGTGGGTGCGCGAACAGGTCGAGCTGTATGAGAGTTCGGGTGGCACACAGGGCACAACACTCTGGGACACGGGCCTGCCGGTCGTCATTGTCACGATGCGCGGCGCGAAGAGCGGCAGGATCCGCAAGATTCCACTGATGCGCGTGGAGCACGAGGGGCGGTACGCGGCGGTGGCCTCGAAGGGCGGCTTCCCGCGCCACCCGGTCTGGTACTTCAACCTCAAGGCCGACCCGCAGGTGGATCTCCAGGACGGCCCCGAACGCCAGGGCATGATGGCCCGTGAGCTCACCGGGGACGAGAAGGTCCAGTGGTGGCAGCGAGCGGTCGCCGTGTATCCGCCGTACGCCGAATACCAGGAGAAGACCGACCGCGTGATCCCAGTCTTCGTACTCGAACCCGAGCACCTGGCCGGGCCGGCGAAGGCCCCGGCGCCGACGAGGAACTGAGCTTCGGACCCCACTCGCTCGGCCCGGCAAGGCGCCGCGCGGCTGGGGATAGGAGCCCGGCGCCGGCCTGGACGGACTCACCTACCTTGTTCCCGGAATGCGAACTGAACAAGGTTCGGTGAGACAGAGGCGAGGCCTCGTGAGACGGGACAACACCCCTGCCTCCGCCGTCTGCCGACGTCCGCCAGGGCGGGCGCGCCTCCTCCCCTACCGTGCCGGTGGGGCGGCGGGGCGCGGCATCAGTCGCCGGTGTGCAGGGACTCGGCTGCCGCGGCGGCAATCGTCTCCGCCACGAGTGCGAGTGCCGGCACATCCAGCTTCCACTGCTGCCAGTAGAGCGGCACATCGACCCGCCGCCCCGGCGCCAGTTCCGTAAGAGCGCCCGACCGCAGCAGCGGTTCCGTTTGCGGCTCCGGGACCAGGCCCCAGCCGAGACCGGCGGCCACCGCGTCGCAGAAGCCTTCCGACGTGGGTACGTAGTGCCGGATCCGACTGGCGCCCGACCCGTCAGGTGTGAGGGACCGAACGAACCGGTCCTGGAGTTCGTCACGCCGATCGAAAACAATCACCGGGGCGTCGGGCAGACAGCGCTCCAGCGGCCCGGTCGACAGATGGCGCTCCGCAAACCGCGGGCTCGCCACCGCCAGGTACCGCGCCCGGCCCAGCGGGCGCACCATGCAGCCCGCCACCGGCTCCGCCGACGATGTCACGGCCGCCATCACCTGCCCCTCGCGCAGCAGCGCCGCGGTGTGTGCCTCGTCCTCGCGGTGCAGGTCGAAGCAGACCGGCGGGCTCTGCGGCACCCGCGTCAGGGCTGGCAGGAACCAGGTGGCCAGGGTGTCCGCGTTCACCGCGATGGGCAACCGGGCCGGACCGGCTCCGGCCGCGATCCCCAGCTCCGTCTGCGCCTCCCGTTCCAGGGCGGCCAGCTGGCGCGCAAACCGCACCACCACCTGCCCGGACTCCGTCGGCCGGACCGGTTTCGTACGCATCAGCAGCACCCGCCCGGTGCGCTGCTCCAGCGTCTTGATCCGCTGGCTGACCGCGGAAGGTGTCACGTGCAAAGCGGCGGCCGCGGCGTCGAAGGTGCCCTCGTCGACGACGGCCAGCAGCGTACGCACCTGATCGATGGGCAGCTCAGTCATCATAGCAACTAATGGTAGTTAAGAAACTTTAGCTGTACTAATGCCGTGGTGATCCATAACGTCGGAGGCCATGAACAGCGGCATTCTCTCGGCGGGCATCGCCGGATTCGGTACAGGCCTGTCCCTCATCGTCGCCATCGGCGCACAGAACGCGTTCGTCCTGCGCCAGGGCGCGCGCGGGCAGGCTGTACTCGCGGTGGTCGGCATCTGCGCCGCGTCCGACGCAGTCCTCATCGCCCTCGGCGTGGCCGGGCTCGGCGCCGTGGTCACCGCGTGGCCCGCCGCACTGACCGCGGTCGGCCTGGCCGGTGGCGCCTTCTTGATCTGTTACGGCATTCTGGCCGCCCGTCGCGCGCTGCGGCCCGCCACCGGGCAAGCGCTCACGACGCAGGGCGCCTCGGCGGGCTCCGTGCGCACCGCAGTGCTCACCTGCCTGGCCATGACCTGGCTCAACCCGCACGTGTACCTGGACACCGTGCTGCTGCTCGGCTCGGTCGCCGCCGACCGCGGCTCGCTGCGCTGGGTCTTCGGCCTCGGGGCGATGCTGGCAAGCCTGGTCTGGTTCGCCGGCCTCGGCTACGGCGCCCGACTCCTCAGCGGCGTCCTGTCCCGCCCCACCGCCTGGCGGGCGCTGGACACCCTCGTCGCGGCCACCATGCTCGTGATGGGCGCCATGCTCCTGGTCCGCACCCTCTGACCGCGCTTCCAGCGGATCTGCCGTGTTCTACGGGGTGCCGTGGCCGTCGAGGAAACGAAGCAGGGCGCTCACCGCGGTCTTGTCGCGGGCGCGCATCGCTTCCGGGAGGGCTTGACGTCGTCCCTTCCCTGGGCAAGACGGGCAAGATCCGTTTGAAGACGGCCCCTAGATCACGCGGAAGAGGTCGGCGGCGGCGTGGACGTCGGTGAGGTCCTCAATGGAGCGGAGGTTGTCGCACAGGGCCTCCAGGACCGAGTCGGTTTCGGCGGCGCGCGGGGCGCCGATGGCCACGCCGAAGACACGGAAGCCCAACAGGCGCTTGGCGTCATTCCAGCCGCGCATCCATTCCTCGGTGACACCACATTCGTCGTCGGTGATCATCACGATGTCGCCGCGTGTGCGGGCGGCGTCGTTGAACTCCTTCTCCAGCAGTTCACCGGCCGCTGTCAGCGGCGTCTGGTAGCTGGTTCCGCCGCCGAGGAAGGTCTCCGCGAAGTCGAGGATCCGGTCGATGCCGGCGGGCCGGCCGGCCGGGAAGCGGAAGACCTGGATCTTACCGGCGGCGGAGAACAGGATGCCGACGAAGTCACGCCCCGCGTGGCGGGCCTGGTCCAGCAGCGCCAGGGCGCACGCCTTGGCCCATGCCTCCCGGGTGACTCCGCCTGGCCCTGCCTCGTACATGGAGTGCGAGGTGTCCACGCACGCGATGATGGCGCCCTGGCCGGTGGCCTGCTCTCCCTGGCTGTCGTAGAGCATCAGCTCCCCGGCGGCGTAACGCACGGCGAACACCGCGCGCAGCTCGGGCAGGCCGAGGTTGGCCAGCTCGGAGGGGATGACGCGGGAGAGGTCGTTGCCGAGCGTGACGCCGACCAGTTCCCCGGCCGCGTTCTCCACCTTGCGGGCGCGCTCACCCCTGGCCATCGGCCGGAAGCGGCCAATCAGCTCGGCCCACTGCGCGAGGCGGCCGGTGCGCAGTCGCTCGGCGAGCCGTGCGCGCTGGTCGAACGGCATCCGCTCCAGCTCGCCGGGAGCAACACCCCACGCCTGCATCAGCGCGGCCTCCTGCCGCACGGCCTCGGCTGCCTGCGCCGCCGCGTTCCGCGCGGCGGCGCGAATGCCGGCGGCTGCCGCCGTCAGGGCCTGTGCGGCGTCCTGGGCGGCCTGCCGCGCCGCGGCCGCGGCGTCTGCGGCGGCCTCGATCGCCTGTTGTACGGCATCGGCGGCCGGGGCCGGCACGGTGCCGTCCCCATCGGCCTCGCCGGCCGCGTCGGCGGCCTGCTGGAGTGCCTCGCCCACGGCGGTCGCCGCGTCTTCGGCGTCCCGCTGTGTCTTCTTCGCCTGCTCGCCCTGTTCCTGGGCCTGACGGGAGTACTCCAGCATCCGGCGCAGCGCGGCGGCCTGGGCGAGCACGGCCATGGCGGCGGCGTAAGGGTCGCCGGCCGTCTCCCGGCGCAGCTCGGCGAACTCCAGTGACTCCATCAGTGAGGTGATGACCTGGTGGTTGACCAGCCGGGAAGGGGCCATCTCCGTGCGCTCGCGCAACCGCGGGCCGGCCTTGTAGGCAGCCAGGAACGCGTCGGTCAGGAGGTCGGCGGCGTAGTCGTAGCGCTCGTTCAACTCCTCGGCCAGATCGCGCAGTCCGGCCGACTGTTCATAGGTGTCGCGCCATGCGATCCGGTCGAACCGGTCCGCGACCACGGCCGCGGTGTGCTGCTCGGGAACGGCGGCGGACACGCCCAGCCGCTTCCGGGATCGGCTCGCCGACTCGTCGGGCTCGCTCGGTGTCCTGTCCATGGTCCCGTCCGTGGCCCTGTCCGTGGTCCTGTCCGTGGTCCTGTCCCGCCGGTGTTCAGAGGTGGGCCTGCACCATGCTCGCGTCCACGCCGAGGGCCTCGGTGAGAACGCGGGCGCGGACGGCGCGCTGGCGGCCGGTGACCCGATCGATGGCGGCGGTGGAGCGCCCGGCGCTCGCCGCCTCCTCACGCAGCTTCTCCAATTCGGGCATGACCCAGATACGCCAGAAACCCGCCACCGGGTGATCTTGAGGTCCTGTGGGTGGCGTGCTCCTTGACGAGGCGGGTCCAGCCAGCCCCGCAGGACTTGCCGCATGCAGTTGTAACAGATATAGTTACGATTAGAATCGAGGGGCACGGGAGGTGGAGTCCGACATGAGTGCCAACAGCAGGCTGACCATCGCGGCGCACGCCCTGACATGGATCGGGTTGTATCAGCGGCGTGGCCACGAGGTCGCCACCTCCGAGCAGATCGCGACGAGCGTCAACACCAACCCCGTGGTGATCCGCCGCCTGCTGGGTGAGCTGCGCAAGGCCGGCCTGGCCGATTCACGGCGAGGTGCGGGGGCGGGCTGGATGCTCGCGCGGGACCTGTCGGCGATCACTCTGCTCGACGTCTATCAGGCGATCGAACCGGGGCCGGTCTTCGCCCTGCATCGCGCGACACCGGACCCCGAGTGCGTCGTGGGCCACGGCATCGGGCCGGCAATGACCGCCGTGTACGACGACGTGGAGGCCGCCCTGTGCAGGGAGCTGGCCAAGACCACGCTGGAGGACGTACTGCGGGACGTCTTGAAAGCCCCCTGACCTCGGACCGCGCACTTCCCCTGACCGAGGGGAGTCGCATTCCACAGCCACCGATGTAACCAAAACGATTACGTCGACGAAGAGATAGAAGAC
Source organism: Streptomyces sp. NPDC028305 (assembly GCF_055569495.1). NCBI lineage: Bacteria > Bacillati > Actinomycetota > Actinomycetes > Kitasatosporales > Streptomycetaceae > Streptomyces > Streptomyces sp. NPDC028305. The sequence goes on along the minus strand of NZ_JBVHTN010000009.1, from coordinate 360,897 downwards.
AAGGACAAGGACGATGACAACAGACACTCAGACATCGCGGACCGTGGCCGAGAAGTTCCTGGAGCGCCTCGGCAGGCAGGACCCCGACGGCATCCAGGAACTGTTCTCCGAGGAGATCGACTGGCACGTCCCCGGCAGTGACGCGCTGCCCTGGACCGGGCGCCGTACCCGCCGGGAGGAGGTCGCGCCGTACTTCACCACGATGTGGCCGCACTTCGCGCACGGCCAGAGCAAGGTCGTGCTGGAGCGCTTCATCGTCGACGGTGGTGACGTGGTGCTGCTGGCGGTCTTCACGCACACCGCCGTGGCCAGCGGCAAGGAGTTCACCACACCGGTGGCCATACACCTGGCGGTCGAGGGCGGCCGGATCGCTCGCATGCGCCTGTACGAGGACACGCTGACCGTCGCCGAGGCGTTCAAGGCCGGCTGAGCGGAGGGCACTCAGGGGCCCCTGCGGCCCGGGGCAGCCGGGCATGTGCGCAGAGGGTCAGCCGAGACACGGCCGCAGCTGTCGGCGGATCTCTCTCCCCGGTCGCGTACAGGCGTCCCAGTCGTCAGATCAGGTGGTGCCAAGCCGCGCACTCCTCGGCGGGCCGACGCGACTCCTAAAACGAATCAGGTTGAAACGGTGCTCCTTGGAAACCACGAGCATCGGCAACACGGAAAGCGGAACGAACCATGAACGAAAACGACCTCCACGCGCAGCGCGAAGCAACAGCCATCCAGTACTTCCGCCTGGTCGATGCCGCCGATCCGGCACTCCTCGAACTCTTCACGGACGACGCGCAGATGTTCTTCCCGAAGTTCGGAACCGCCAAGGGCCTGGCGCAGATCGGGGCCTTCGCCCAAGGCTTCGCCCGGGGCATCGCTGACATCGAGCACGACATCGCGCACTTCAACGTCCTCACGTCCGGCGACTACGTCGTCGTCGAAGGGGCCGTCAAGGGAGAGACGACATCCGGTGTGAAGTTCCCCGACGGATCCTCATCCTTCGGACTCTTCTGCAACGTGTTCGAGTTCCAGGGCGAAAAGATCAAAAGGCTCCACATCTACGAAGACCCCGACTTCGCAGGCACCCACACCGACGGAGCGTCCTGGGGTCAGTCCGTACGCGACAGCATGTAGCCGGCACGACCTGTTCGTAACTGCACCAAGGGGACCGATGGGCTCCGCTCTCCCCCCGCGCATCAGCGGCCAGCCAGATTCCCCCGCTCGGGCCACTTAAGTACCGCTCAATGGCAATCGATCACGGTTCACCTGCCGTTCCCGCGCATCAGGTGATGCTGGTGGGGAGGCTCCGGACGGGACTGCGCTGGGTGTTGTTGTCGGTGCGCCGGTCCAGCTCGGTGCGGAGTTCGTGGATGACCTGGGCATAGACGGCAACGCGCTCGCGAAGCCGGCCGTTGTCCTCCCGCAGGGCCTGGGCGGCGGCTTCGGCGTCGATGGCGCGGGCGTGCAGATGCTGGAACGCGGGTGGGATGCCGTTCGCTTTGGACTTTCGGCGGGCGAATTCTTCTTTGAGGTCAACGTGCTTGTGCGTGAGGACCCAGCGCTTGACGCCTGCCTCGGCGGCGAGTTGCAGCGTGGTGAGCGCCCCGGTGGACCGGGTTGGACAGCCGTCGAGGAGCCGTTGGATCGCTGCGGTGATGGCGGCGCGTTCGTCGTCGTGGTCAGTGGCCATCGTGGGGTTCTCCGGTCGAGCCGTGGGCGGTGACGATTCGTTCCAGGCGGTCGAGTTCGTGCTGTTCGCGGGCGTGCCGGAAGGCGGGAGCCAGCGGGTCGTCGACGAGCGGTCGTAGCCGCTCGATCTGGACGAGGACGTGTTCGATGTCGCGATCTGTCCGCGCGATGTTGATGCAGTTCGGGCGGCAGTCGTCGAGGTCGGGGGTGCGACGGGTGCTGTCCTCCTCGCTGCGCAGGCGGCAGGCTGCCCGCTTGGGGTCCAGGACGCAGGTCATGCCCTTGCCGGGGAAGATCTGCAGGTCGGGGTTGGCGAGCATGGTGTTGGCGTGCCGCTTGGTGCGCAGGACCCGGCCGGCGAAGCGAGTGGCGGCCTGGACGCGGTGCCGGTAGGTCTCGGCTGCTGGGCCGCTGACCTGCTCGCCTTCACGTAGGCGCTGGTGTGCGTCGGCGAGGGTGTCCAGCCGGGCCAGCCAGTCTTCGAAGGCGAGGTCGTCGGGGAAGCCCGAGGCGTAGTTTCCGGCGTAGCCGAGGGTCATCTGGACGCGGAGGTGTCCGTATTGGATGGCGGCGGCAACCAGGCCCCGTGGCCGGCGGACGATGAACCAGGCCAGGGTGCGGCGCAAGCGAGCGGAATAGATGACCGGGTGGACCGGGTCGGGCGGGATGTGATCGCCGCGGCCGTGCTCGGTGCAGTAGGTCTCGACCCAAGCCAGGAATTCGGCGATGTCGTGGTTGATTCGGATCTCCGACCGGGAGCCGCCGACGCGGCTGCGCAGGATGGTCGCGCCGTCGCGGCCGTCGGTGAACAACGTCGCCGGGAACAGCCAGGTGCTCGTGTGCAGCCGTTCCAGGACGGCGACGGCGGTGGCGACGGCCTCGGTGACGACCCACGGATCGGCCCGGATCTCGCCCTCGGGCATCTTGTCGCCGGCAGCGTCGCGGACACCCTTCCAGTGTCTGCCGCGCAGGAGGACCAGGTGGTGGGCGTGGTCTCGTTCGACGCAGCCACGTTCAAGGCTGAGGACTTCGCCTGCCCGCATCCCCGACAGGTAGCTGATCACGATGAAGCAGGCCGTGCTCAGGTGCCGGGCCAGAAAGCCGGCATCGCTGTAGTCGATGGCCCCGTCGTGCCGGGGCTGGCCGTCCAACCGCCCGTTGACCGGCGCGTCCAGCGGCGCGCCTCCCAGTACGCCGCCCCCTCGACTCTGCCCGTGAGCTCCCGGGCCATCTCGGACTTCGCCGTTCCGGGCGGGCCGAGTACTAACGAGTGCTGCCCGACCAGCAGCGTCACCACCAGCGTCCGCACCACGTCGGCCCGCTCGTAGAAACGGTCCGACAGCTCGCCGCTGATCGCCCGCAGCCTCTTGGAGGTGTCCTGCGCGTCCTGTGAGCTCACACTCAAGTCCTTGCCTGTAACGCCCTGTCGGGCTGACGAGACGGCCCTGGTCCCCGAAGCCACGACGAAGTGACAAGCAGCTGAGGGTGATAGAGGCTACCGGGGCTGTGCTCGAAAACGATCCTCCATCCGAGCAAGGTCACAGAGAGCCGCGCGGGTAGCGCGGATCTCCAGCGGCGATACCGGCCGGGCCGCGCCGGAACGGACGGCGGGAACGACCCCATCAAGCGGCTCCAGCTACCCCGCCCCGGCGACTACCGGCTGCGCGTCCATGGGCACAACCGTGACGACGGCGACCCGTGCGAGGCCCACGACCCGTAGAGCAATACCCGCTCCAGGTGGCCCGCCCCGCCGGACAAGCCCACCGCCCCCTGTGTTTCACAGCAGCAGTTCGCCATCGACAGGAAAGCCGATCCCGGCGGCGGCAGCTGCCACGGCCGACAGCGACACCGTGCTGTTCAGAGCGCGAACCGTCTGCCGGTTGAGCGGACGGAGTTCATACACGTGGCGCACCGCGTCGATATCCACCGCGGTCTCGTAGTAATCCTCGGCGAACCTCTGGAACGCTTCCGGCGTCGGGTCGGTCAGCAACTGAAACAGCCAGTCGGCACCGTCGGGGTCCGCGTACCCCTCGGGGAAGTGGATCTCTCCTGTCTGCCACCGGTCGCTCGCGGCCTCACGCCACATGCAGGCAGTCACGCAGGGCACGCCATCGTCGCCGAAGGCCGGCTCCAAGACGTGCCCACGAAACACATCGGGGACCGAGTCCACAACCCCGGGCCACAGCCCATCGTCGACGTAAGGACTCATTGGCGACTCGTGATCGAAGCCCCGGACATACGTGCCCGCCGGGGAGAACACGACATCGAACTCGTCACCGGAGCCGTTGCGCATCGAGGCGATCTCCTCCGTCGGTGACCACGTCGCGCTGAACGAGTAGTACCGCTCACCATCCGGGCTCAACACCGCCTCCGCCATGGCCATCGACCGGCACAGATCCCGAAGGGCGGGAATGTCAGGAAGAGCTCGCGCAACATCATGAACCGTCATGCGGACATCCAAGCCGACACCACTGACACTCCAGAGCCCTCGTCTCCGCCCAGGCATACGAGGTGGACGACGCACATATCAAAGGTCGCCGACCAGGCCGAACGCCAGGCCCGCCGCCAGCCTGTCCGAAAACACCGCCCACCGCGAGATCCCGTCGGGGCCGCGGTGAACAGTTCGCCACCGAGGGGCCGGTGGATCGTTAGCGCTGGCGGAGGCTGCCGACCCTGGCGGCCCGGGAGGGGAGGTCCGGAAGTGGTGTGGAGCGAGGGGGCGTTCGGCGACTCGCCGGAGCTGCGCGAGGCGTACGAGGCGTGCGAGACCGAGGTGCGGCAGTCCCTGGCCGCGCTGTGGACGGCAACCGACACGCTGCCCGCAGCGGTCAGGCCGTTCGTCCACGCGATTCACGGATGGACTGTGCAAACGGACCGGATCGCCGACGAGGGCTCGCCGGAGGGCCGCCAGGAGCGTTTCGCCCGCTGGCAGGCCGACACCCTGGCCGAGCTGCGATCCGGGCGCAGCACGCATCCGGTGCGGCGGGCGTTCGTGGACACGGTGCACAGGTGGGATCTCGACCAGGCGCTGATCGAGGAGTATCTCGACACCGTGCGGGCCGACTGCGCGGCTGTGCCGGTGTTCGAGACCTTCGCGGACCTCCGGCGCGACTACCTGCGCGGAATCGCGGGTGCCGTGGCCGAGCTGTGGGTCGCCCTGCTGGAGCCGCGCGGCCCCGAGGCCCTGCGGCTGGTGTCGGCGCTGTTCGAAGCGTGCCAGGTGGCGGACATTTTCGAGGACCTGCCGGCCGACCTCGCGGCGGGCCGCTGCTACCTGCCGAGGGAGGACCTGCGCCGGCTCGGGCTGGAGGTCGGTGACCTGCGAAGCGGCGTACACCGGCAGGCGTTGGACGCGTTCGTGGACGTCCAACTCGCCCACTGGCGCGAACTGTTGGATGAGGCCGCACCGGTCACCGGGATGGTAGGGGTGCAGTACCAGCCGTTCCTGCACACCCTCCTGCTCGGCGCGCAGCTGCCCTACGACGAGGCGACGCTGCTGCGCTCCCAGGTGCTGGCGGACGGAGTGGATCCGATGAGCCTGGACGGCAGTGCGCGCCGCCGCCCGGCGCGGCCGGATCAGGGACCGGTGCCCGGCCATGTCGCAGTGATCATGGACGGAAACCGGCGCTGGGCCGAGGCCCGCGGCCTGCCGGTGCCGCAGGGCCACCGCGCGGGTGAGCGAGCGGCCCTGCGGCTGGTCAACGCGGCTTTGCGGCTGGGCATCCGGCATCTGAGCGTCTACACGTTCTCCACGGAGAACTGGGGCCGCTCGCCGGAGGAGCTGGCAGCCCTGTTCGACACCCTCGCCGACGGGATCACCCAGGGTGCGCAGTGGCTGCACAGGCTCGGCGTGCAGGTGCGCTGGTGCGGGCGGCGCGACAGGATCGACACCTCGCTGGCGTCCGCGCTCACGCTGATGGAGAGCATGACCTGCCACAACGACGTGCTCACGTTCACTGTCTGCGTGGACTACGGCGGGCGGGAGGAACTCACCGCCGCCGCACGTGCGCTGGCCGCCGAAGCGGTGGCGGGCACGATCCGCCCCGAGGACATCGGCCCCGCCGACCTCACCCGGCATCTGTATGTGCCGGAACTCCCCGACGTCGATCTGCTGGTCCGCACCTCCGGTGAGCAGCGGATCAGCAACTTCCTGCCCTGGCACCTCTCCTATGCGGAGCTGGTCTTCGACCCCACCCTGTGGCCCGACTACGACCTGGCCCGGCTACGCGACGCCGTCACCGCCTACGCGGCGCGCGAGCGCCGCTTTGGCAGTCGTAGTGGCCTGCCCGCTCAGGCCGGCCGTGAAGAGCCGGCCCGGACCGGCTGAGCAGTCCGGGCCGACGATCCCTCACGCCTTCGGCGGCGGCGTGTACACGCCCTCGGCGGTCACGTGCGCCAGCACTGTGTCGGTGGTGAAGCCGGCGTCGCCGAAGGTGTTGCTGAACGTTTCCACCAGCTCGGGCGTGGGCCGCAGCGGCACATCGGTCATCCGGACTTTCATCGGCTTGCCCAGCGGCACGCTCTCCGTCTTCAGCACTCCCTTGTCCAGGCCCGGCCGGACCACCGCCTGGTGTCCGAGATCGACTCCGTTGACCACACACTTCCCGGACGCGAGCCCGTCCTGAAGAGCACCTTCCAGGCCGGTCACCCGCACGTTGCCATCCGGTGTGCGGATGTCGACTCCGCCGTCGAGCCGACCGTCGCCGTGAGCCCTCGGCGGGTCGGCCGCGGACGGGTCGCCCTGCCCGGACCGCACCGGGAAGCGGATCGCCCCACCCTGGGCGTCCCGCACCAGCTGAGCCGGGGCCACCGCCTCCACCACCGCCTGGAAACGGTCCAGAAGCACCTGGGCCTGCTCGGTCCAGCGGACCTCGACCCAGCCCTCGGAGACCGTGCCCAGCGTGCCCGGCTCGGCGGTGGCGGCGGATGCCGCCCCTGTGAACTGGGCCAGTAACGGCCCGGCCATGGCCGCGCCCAACACCGAACGTCGCGTTGCGCTCATCGATGTGCCTCCATCCCTTCTCGGGCCGCAGGCCACGGCCCGGGGGTTGGGATCATCGGGCCACGCGGGCACCCCCGGGATCGCAACGAAGAACAAACCACTCGAAAGCGCGACAGCCAAGGCCAACACGCTTCACCCCCGCCACGGCGACCTCAGCCGGCCCCCTTGCGTCGCGCCTCGCCCGGCGCCTTCGCCAAACGGCACGGTCGCAGCGGTTCCCAAGCCAGGGGTCTCATGGAGGGGATACGGAAGTGCTCACAGCTTTTCGAAGGGGTCGTGCTCGGCGAGCAGCTTCTCCATCCGCGCCTGGTCGACCCGGCTGACGATCTGCCCGGCCTCCTGCCGGTCCCGAATCACCTTGGCCAGGGTGAAAGCGGAAGTCACCAGGTAGAGCACGGCGATGGCCAGAAAGCCGCGCACCCAGGCGTCGGCGTTCAGCCGGAAGATGCCGATGGCGGTGGCCGCCATGGCGACAGCGAACGAGGCGACCGCCTGGCCGTAGAACGCGGCCGTACTCTGCTGCTTGACCGGTGTCTCACTCATGCGGGCAAGAATCGCTGAACGTGGCCGACTCCGCATCCGACCAGATACTCAGGAGGTACTCAGAAGACGGGCGCCCTCCGCAGAACCTCGTGGTGCACCGCGCAAGAACCAGGTACCGCCGCCGCGGTCTCCGCGATCCGCTCCGGCCACGCCCGGCTTGCTCACTGAGAAGGCGTGGTTCACTCCTGACTCCGCTCTCCCAGCTCAGCCAACATGGGGCCGAGCCTTGTGGCGAGTTGGGAGTCGGCACGCTCGAGTTCGTCTGTCAGCACCGTAACCGCTGCCTTCAAGGCCCGTCGTAGCTCCGGTTCTGTGACCGAGCGGACGAGCGTTGCTTCAAGTGGCACAGTCATTGTCATCGGGAGCAGGTGGGCGCCTTTCGCGTGGACGGCTGTATGGCCGAGGCGTAGGCACGCCAGTGCCACAACATGATCACGTAAGGCGCTGATCCAGTATTCAGCCTGCCATGCCCGGCCTCGCTGGACGGAGATGTGGGCATGCAAAGCGTGGTGCCAGGCGAGGCCGATCAGGGCGTCACGGTCGGGCCGCGGGAAGGGGGCCAGGGATCGTTCCTCACCGAAGATGGTCCGCCACTGCGGGCCTCGTGGGCCGAACTCCTCTTCGGGACAGAAGCTGATGTCGACTTCCAGCCAGCCGGGCAAGAGGAACACGCGGATGATCCTGCGATCGGCCGGCAGGTCCCAGTGATGCAGGGCGCCGAACTCGTCGTGGAGCCACTGTGTCCAGCGGCTCGAGGACACAGCGAGTTCGTCGCGGATCGCGAGAACCAGGTCGGTGTCCGACCATTCGTCGCTGTGCCCGTTGGCTTGTGACCCGGTGAGAGCCGCTCCAGTGACCGCCTCGTCAGCTTCGGCAAACTGGATGAGACGTTCTCGGAGGCGGTCCCGATCTTCGACAGAGAACATGGCACGGATCCCTTCCGCTGCTGCCACGGCGGCTCTCGCCTGCCGGTTGATCGTGGCATACGCCCAAGGAGCGCTACGGGTACGGCTACCACAGCCAGGCCCACACCCGAGCCACGGACCTGTACCGGTCAATCCCAGCCCAGCACCGCCGGGAGCCCGCCGTACGTGACCCGCGAAGCGCGGGACGGATCTTCAGACGGCGGCCAACCCGGTGTTCGCGCGTTCCGTGATCAGTGGAGAGCCCTGTGTGGTCGGCGAGCGCTCGACTGGACGGTCGGGCATCGCCGCGTCGACGGAAAAGATCTCTCTTCTATATATGACGCTAGATGTCATAAATGCAGCTTTACGGTGGGAGTGTTCCCATCGAGTGATGACCCCGAGGAGAAGCGCGATGACTGACAACCGTTCGCCCGAGACGTCGACGCGCTGGAGAACCTGCCGGCCGGTGAGGTGACCGGCAAGTAAGGCTACCGGGAGTTCTGGAAGGACTTCGCCCCGATGGTCGCCGCCCGGTGGCCGAATCATCGGAGACAACAAGGAGGTGGGCTGTGCGTTCGGAGCGGCTACTGGCCCTCCTGCTCCTGCTGCAAACGCACGGGCAGACGTCCGCCAGGGAACTGGCCGAGCGCCTTGAGGTGTCCGTGCGGACGGTGATGCGTGACATCGAGGCCCTGTCAGCGGCCGGCGTCCCCGTCTACACGGAGCGCGGGCCGCACGGCGGCATCGCGCTGGTACCCGGTTACCGTACGGACGTCAGCGGCCTCACGGCGGACGAGACACGGGCGCTGTTCGTGCTCCTGTCCGACAGTGCCCACGCCGATCTCGGGCTGGGCCAGGCCATGGGGTCCGCCCTCCGCAAGATCATGGCAGTGCTCCCCGAGGTCCACCGCCCGGAAGCCGACCTGGCCAGCCGCCGAGTGCTCATCGAGCCCGACCGGTGGCACACCGGCGCCACTCCCGCTCCGGTCCCGGGGCTGGCCTGCCTACAGGACGCGGTGTTCGGCGACCAGCGGCTGCGCGTCCGTTACCGCCACGGCCGTGACGGAAGCGAACGCTCCTACACGTTGGATGCCTACGGGCTCGTGAACAAGGCCGGCGTCTGGTACCTGGTAGCCGACCACCAGACGCGGCCGAAGCTCTTCCGCGCCGATCGGGTCGTGACCGCGAGCGTCCTGTCCGAGCAAGCCCGTCTCCGCCCTGGCGTGGAGCTACAACACGTGTGGCGGGACCTGCGACGCGAGGTGGAGAACGTGGAGCGACCGGTAAAAGTCACGGTCCGCGTGGCCCCTGACACCCTCGCCCGGTTCCTGCGGGTCCACCACACCGAACTCGCAGCCCCCGCAGGCACACACAGCCGCCCGGACACCGAGGCGACCGAACTGACGTTGCAGTTCCGTTCCCTCGGCCACGCCACCACCCTGCTGTCCTTCGGTCCGAAGGTCGAGGTCGTCGATCCACCCGAGCTCCAGGACGCACTCCGGGCGACGGCCCAGGCAACGGCGGCCCTCTACCCCCCAACCGCCCCGGCCACCCTCGCTCGTCCACCGGACGGTTCCTGAATGGTCTGCGCACAGGCATCCGCACCGCTGCTCACAGCCCGTCGCCGGGCACCTGTTGCCGCAGGTCAGGGGCCGATCCCGACACCGGAGGCCGCGTTCTCGGACATGCCGGTGAACCACGCCGGCGCTGCCCGTGGAGTCAGGACACAGGAAAGGAGAAGAAGACCGCCATGCCCGCCGAGGACATCCATGTGACCGACGGCATGATCCACTTCGCCGCGCCACTACAGCCCGCGACGATCATCCGCCGCCCCAACCGGTTCATCATCGAGGCCGACATCACGGGCACATCCGTGGCCTGCCACTGCCCCACCACCGGCCGGATTGGCAACTTCGTCCTCGACGGCCTGCCGTGCCTGCTGTCCCGCAGCGACAACCCTGCCCGCAAAACCACCCACACCGTCGAGGCCATCTCCCTCGACCCACCCGACGCCCCCGAGCCCACCTGGATCGGCATCAACCAGAACGCCGCCAACCGCTCTATCGAGACCGCCCTGCGCCACAACCTCCTGACCGACATGATTACCGCCCGGACCGTGCTGTGCGAGCAGGCCCTGGGCCACTCCCGCCTCGACTTCCTCGTCAACGACGACACCTATATCGAGGTCAAGACGCCGCTCCAGCACGTCCAGGCCCCGCTGGGCAGACACATCAGGACACGCAGGCAGGCTCCCTTCGATTCCACCGACCGCATGATCCGGCACATCGGCGAACTCGGCGACAGCCTCGGCGGCCACCAGCGCGCGATCCTTATCGTCTGCTTCCTCTACGACAACCCTGGCTTCCAGGTCGGACCCAACCCCAGCACCCGACAGGCCGCCGTCCGGACGAAGGTCGCCGCGGCCGTCGACCAGGGCGTCGAGATCTGGCAGGTGAACTTCCTCCTCGACGCCAACGGCGTCCGCGTCGGCCGTCAGACCGAACTCACCGCCCAGTTCACCCAACGACCCGCGAGGCCCGCCGACCGACACTGATCCCTCACAAAGCCGGAGGCGACGGGGAAGAAGTGGTCTCCGCCTTCGGGGCACGGCGATGCCGCGGCGAGAAGCATCGGCCGGAATAACGCGGCAGTTCAACAATTCCGCTTACGGCACCGCACCCCGGCCAAACTCCCCACCTGAAGACTTTCATTTCTCCTCAATTTACAGGCCATCCGATATCCGAGTCGGGTGGCCATTTGGCGTGCATTATTCCCCGGGGCGATCCGGTAGATTTTCAGTGCCCACACAGCAACTCACCTTGTCAAGCCGGACTTTCGTCATATCCGTCTCGGTCCGAACCAAGCAGCGGACGATGCTAGGGTCTTTCTCATTCGCATCCGCGATGCCGCTTTCCGCCGCTGCCGCAGACTTCCACAACGAAGCGTTTGCGCGGCAGTGCCAATTCACTCTCCTCTGGAGCCCTCTTTCATGTCTACCGGCATGTCCACCGACCGCGCGGCCGCAGCCGTCGCACCGGCCGATACGCCCACCGCGCCGCCGGGGCGGGGCCGTCACCTCGGGCTGGCCCTGATCGTCATCGCGGCCGCCCAGCTGATGGTGGTCCTCGACGCCACCATCACCAACATCGCGCTGCCCGCCATCCAGACCGACCTGAACGTCACCGACGCGAACCTCGCCTGGATCGTCAACTCCTACGCGCTGGCCTTCGGCGGACTGCTGCTGCTCGGTGGACGGGCCGGTGACCTCTTCGGACGACGGCGCATGTTCCGGGCCGGCATCGCCGTCTTCACCCTGGCCTCGCTGCTTGGCGGCCTGGCCCCGGGCGAGGGCCTGCTGATCGCCGCCCGCGTCCTACAGGGCGTCGGCGCCGCGCTCGCCGCACCCAGCGCCCTGGCTCTGATCACCACCACGTTCCCCCAGGGCAAGTCGCGCAACACCGCGATGGGCGTGTACGCGGCGATGGGCGGCGTCGGCGCCACGGTCGGCCTGCTGCTCGGCGGCACGCTCACCGATCTCCTGGACTGGCGCTGGGTGTTCTTCGTCAACATCCCCATCGGCCTGGCCGTGCTCGTCGGCACGAACACCCTCGTCGAGGCGGAGCGCCACCCCGGCCGCCTGGACATACCCGGCGCCGTCACCGGCACCGGCGGTCTGATCGCCCTGGTCTACGGCATCACCCGGGGTGGCGAGCACGGCTGGACCAACGCACTGACCCTGACCTCCTTCGTCGGAGCGGCCGTACTGCTCAGCGCGTTCCTGCTGCTCCAGGCCCGCACCGCAGACCCGATGATGCCGCTGCGCCTGCTCAAGGACCGCAGCCGCTCCGGCAGCTACGCCACGATGCTGTTTATCGGCGCGGGCATGTTCGCCACGTTCTACTTCCTGACGCTGTACATGCAGTTGATCCTCGGCTACAGCCCGGTGAGGACCGGCTTCGCCTACCTCCCCTTCAGCTTCGGGATGGCCACAGCAGCCGGCATCAGCTCCAAGCTGGTCACGCACTTCGCACCCCGGCTGATCGCCGGCCCGGGGTTGCTGGTCGGGGCCGCCGGCATGTTCTGGTTCGCCACTCTGGAGCCCGGCTCCTCCTATGCCGCGCACCTCATGCCCGCGATGTTCGTCACCGCCCTCGGCCTGGGCATGAGCTTCGTACCGATGACCCTCGGCGCGGTCAGCGACGTCGCCCACCACGACACGGGCATCGCGTCGGCGCTGCTGAACACCGCCCAGCAGATCGGCGGCGCTCTCGGCCTCGCCGTGCTGTCGACGATCGCCACCTCGGCCGCCAACGACAAGCTCCCCGACGCGGCGACCACTCTCTACCGAGCGCTCGCCACCAAGGACGTCGGCCTGGCGAGCCGCGCCGGCGAGGCTCTGACCCACGGCTACACCATGGCTTTCGCCGCCGCGGGCGCCATGTTCCTCGCGGGGCTTGCCATCACCGTGCTGGCCATCAACGCCGAACGGCAGCACACCGAGGACGGAGCCCCCGCCGTTCACATGGGCTGACCCCTCGGGCTGAGCACTCCCGAAACCGCGCGCGGTGCGCCGACTCCCCCTCGCAAGACCCCGAGGACCTCAGCGGGACCTGCCTGCCCGCGCACCGCGCGCCCCTCCAAGAGCAGGGACTGGCCGCCGAACATCGTGTTGCGTCGTGTTGCGGGCTGACCCCACACTCCTGTCACCATCAAGCCGGGCCTCACATCGGCTCGATGACGTTCTTGCGCAGGTGCCCGTAGACCACCGAGGTGCGTACGTCCGCGAGCTCCTTTCGCTCGGTCAGCTTGTCCAGGACCACCGAGTGCAGATGGTCGGCGTCGCGAACCGCCACATGGATGAGGAAGTCGTCGGTGCCCGTCAGCACGAAGACCGCGATCACCTCGGGCATCCGAGCCACGAAGGCCTGGAACTGCTCGATGACCGCACGCGTCGGCGGCCGTACCCGCACGGCGATGATCGCCTGCAACCCCCGGCCGATCGAAGGGAGGTCCGCCTCGGCGTGGAATCCGAGCAGTACGCCGCGCTCACGGAGGGAGCGCACCCGCTCCAGACAGGTGGAGGGGGCGATTCCCAACTCCTGTGCCAGATCCCGGTTGGTGCGCCGACCATCTTGCTGAAGAAGCCGCAGCAGCGCCGAATCTAGTTCGTCCATATTCCGCCAAGCCCCCAGAACGCCGAATTATGTTCGGCCAGCGTGCCATATCCACGGACCGATTGCTAGCATCCCCGCGATGTTTCCGTCCATGATTCGCATCTACGCCATGCGGTCGGGCGGAATCGGAGAGTTCGGACGGGAAGGGGCATCAGGGGTGGACGAGCGGAAGACCAGGATCTTGGCGATCGGTTCCGTCGTGGCGGCCGCGCTGTTCTGGAGCAGCTCGTACGCGGTGACCAAGGAGGTGCTGGCGGACGTCGGGCCGCTGACCATCGGGGCCATCCGCTTCACGATCGCCGCCGCGCTGCTCGCGATCATGGTGCGTATGCGCCGCAACCCGGTAGCCCGGCCGGATGCCCGCCAGCGACGGCTGATCTACCTGAGCGGCCTGCTCGGCATTCTGGTCTACTTCGTGCTGGAGAACATCGGCGTCGAGCTGTCGACCGCCTCCGACGCCTCCCTGATCGTGGCCTCGTATCCGCTGATGACCATGCTCCTGGAACTGGTGGTCTTCCGGACCAGGATGCCGCTGCTCCGGGTCAGCGGTGTGCTGCTCGCCACGGCGGGAGCCTTCCTGGTCGTACGCAACGGGGCGGAAGTCGGAGGCACCGCACGCTGGTTCGGCGATGTCCTGCTGCTGCTCGGCGGGCTGGTGTGGGCCGGGTACAACGTGCTGGGCAAGTACGCGGGTCGCGGGCAGGACGCGGTGAACCTCACCTACTACCAGACCGTGGCGGGCGCCGCCGGCTTCCTGCTCGCCTCGCTCCTGGAGATCGGGGACTGGCGGGTGCCGGATGCCACGGCCTCTGCGCTGCTCGCCTATCTGGCCGTGGCGTGTTCCGTCGGCGGCTTCCTCCTCTACAACTACGGTCTGCGCCGGATGACCTCGAGCGTCGCGGTCAACATCCTCAACTTGGTGCCGGTGTTCGGTGTGCTCGGTGCCGTGGTGATCAACGGAGAGACGGTCCGGCTCGCGCAGGTCTTCGGCGGCGTGATCATCGTCGCGGGAGTGGCGCTCGGGTTGGTCGAGCGCCGAACGGCCATCGTGGAACCCGAAGCTCCCGAACCGACTCTGGTCGGCGAGCGCACCTGAAGGAGTCCCTCCACCGGGCGCCCCCGGTCGGGGAAGACAACCGCGCCCCCGGCTTTATCCTGCCTGTGGATGAAGCTCGGCCCGCTTGCGTCAAAGGGGTTTCCGAACCGGACAAACACCGCTACGGTCCTTGAGATGTACCGGTCACATAGGGGGTCCCCTCTCCCCGGACCGGTCACCCCGGCGCGACGGCGCGCGCCTGTGCCAGCCACAGTGGCCTGACGGCCCGCCCGTACACCCCCTCTTTCCACGGAGGATCAGCGTGCACAGGAAAAGGCTTCGACTGCGCGGGCCCCTCGCGCTCGTCACGAGCGGACTGCTCGTCGGCGCGGGGCTCGCGTTCAGCGCTCCGCCGGCGGTCGCGGACCAACCAGCCCCGGCCGCCGAGGAGTTCCAGCAGGTCACCCTCGCCAAGGGGGCCGAGGAGACCGGTGAGCCGATGTCGCTCGCCGTACTGCCGGACCGCTCGGTGCTGCACACCTCGCGCGACGGCACCCTGCGGCTGACCGACGCGGCGGGCGACACCATGGTGTCCGGCAAGCTCCCGGTCTACTCCCATGACGAGGAGGGGCTCCAGGGCGTCGGCATCGACCCGCAGTTCAGCGAGAACCGCACCATCTACCTCTACTACGCGCCGCCGCTCGACACCCCCTCGGGCGACGCCCCCAACGAGGGCACGGACGCCGACTTCGCCAGGTTCGACGGGGTCAACCGGCTCTCCCGCTTCACCTTGAAGACCGATGGCGTCCTGGACCTGAGCAGTGAGAAGAAGGTCCTCGACGTGCCCGCCTCACGCGGTATCTGCTGCCATGTCGGCGGCGACATCGACTTCGACACCGACGGCAATCTATACCTCTCCACCGGAGACGACACCAATCCGTTCGCCTCCGACGGCTTCACCCCCATCGACGAGCGGGAGGGCCGCAACCCCGCCTATGACGCCCGGCGCTCCGCGGGCAACACCAACGACCTGCGCGGCAAGATCCTGCGGATCAAGGTGGCCGACGACGGTACGTACACCGTCCCGGACGGCAACCTCTTCGCGCCCGGCGCCGAGAAGACCCGGCCCGAGATCTACGCGATGGGCTTCCGCAACCCCTTCCGGATGAGTGTCGACAAACCGACCGGCACGGTCTACGTCGGCGACTACGGCCCGGACGCGGGCGCCGCCGACCCCAAGCGGGGACCGGGCGGCGCGGTCGAGTTCGCCCGGATCACCAAGCCCGGCAACTACGGCTGGCCGTACTGCATCGCCGACAACAAGCCGTACCTGGACTACGACTTCGCCACCGGCACCTCCGGTGCGACCTTCGACTGCGCCGCGCCCAGGAACACCTCGCGCTACAACACCGGGCTCACCGAACTGCCTCCCGCCCAGCCCGCCTGGATTCCGTACGACAACGACTCCGTACCCGAGTTCGGCTCCGGCTCCGAGTCGCCGATGGCCGGGCCGGTCTACCGCTACGACGCCTCGCTCGACTCCCCGGTCAAGTTCCCCGAGTCCTACGACGGGGACTTCTTCGCGGGCGAATTCGGCCGCCAGTGGATCAAGCGGATCGAGCAGGGTGACGACGGCACAGTGCAGAAGATCAACGACTTCCCGTGGCGCGGCACCCAGGTCATGGACTCGGCCTTCGGCCCGGACGGCGCGCTGTACGTCCTCGACTACGGCCTCGGCTACTTCAACGGGGACGAGCACTCCGCGCTCTACCGGATCGAGAACGCCACGGGCGGCCACTCACCGATCGCCGAGGCGAGCGCCGACCGCACCTCCGGCAGGGCGCCCATGAGGGTCGCCTTCTCCTCGGCGGGCACCTCCGACGCCGACGGCGACGCCCTCGCCTACAGCTGGGACTTCGGCGACGGCACCACATCGAGCGCCGCCAACCCCACGCACACCTACCGGAAGAACGGCACCTACACCGCTACCGTCACCGTCAAGGACCCCTCCGGGCGCACCGGCAGCGCCAGCGTCCACCTGACGGTCGGCAACACCGCGCCCAAGGTGACGCTGCGGCTGCCCGCCGACGGTCAGCTGTTCACCTTCGGCGACGAGGTCCCGTTCGAGGTCAAGGTGACCGACCCCGAGGACCGGACCATCGACTGCGCCAAGGTCAAGGTCACCTACATCCTCGGCCACGACAGCCACGGCCACCCCGTCACCACGGCGAACGGCTGCTCCGGCACCATCAGGACCAACGCCGACGGGGAGCACGACCCCAACGCCAACATCTTCGGGGTCTTCGACGCCGAGTACACCGACGGGGGCGGGGGCGGCCAGCCGCCGCTGACCACCCATGACCAGAGCAGGGTCCAGCCCAAGCACCGGCAGGCCGAGCACTACGGCGACAGCCAGGGCGTCTCGGTGATCTCCCACGCGCCGGCCAACGGCGGCAAGACGGTCGGCGACATCCACAACGGCGACTGGATCTCCTTCACCCCGTATGTGCTCGGCAACGCCAAGGACTTCACCGCCCGGGTCTCCTCGGCGGGCGCCGGCGGCACGCTGGAGATCCGCACCGGATCCCCGACCGGACCGCTGCTCGGCACCGTCACCGTGCCGGTGACCGGCGGCTGGGAGACCTTCCAGGACGTCAAGACCACACTGCGGAACCCCCCGACCGGTAGCACCACTCTCTGTCTCGTCTTCAAGGGCGGCGAGGGAGCGCTCTTCGACGTGGACGACTTCACGATCGGCACCGGCTGACGAACAGGGCCGGGGGCGGTCCGCGCGGCCGCCCCCGGCCCGGAGGAAGGAACACAACGGACATGCACCCGCACTCTTCTCCGCATCCCGGGCCTCGTTCCAGACGCCACACCGGATCCCCGCGCTCGGCGCGCCTCGCCGCCGTCGGGGCGGCCACCTTGCTGCTCGCCCTGACGGCGCTGCCCGCCGCCGCGTCCGGGCCCGCCCCGTCCAGGGCCGCCGCGTCATCGGCCGCGGCGGGTTCGTCGGACCCATCGGACCGCGTACTGGTCTTCTCCAAGACGGCCGGCTTCCGCCATGACTCGATCCCCGACGGCATCGCCGCCATCGAGGAACTCGGCGCGCAGGGCGGTTTCGCCGTCGACGCCACCGAGGACGCCGCCGCCTTCACCCCCGACAACCTCGCCCGCTACGCCGCCGTCGTCTTCCTCTCCACGACCGGCGACGTCCTCGACCCCGCCCAGCAGTCCGCCTTCGAGCGCTATGTGCGGGCGGGCGGCGGCTATGTCGGCGTCCACGCCGCAGCCGACACCGAATACGACTGGCCCTTCTACGAAGGCCTGGTCGGGGCGTACTTCCAGTCCCACCCGGCGATCCAGCAGGCCACGGTGGACGTCGAGGATCGGGCCCATCCCGCGACGGCGCATCTGGGACCGCAGTGGGAGCGGACGGACGAGTGGTACAACTATCGCGCCAATCCCCGGGACCGGGTGAAGGTCCTCGCCTCGCTCGACGAAGCCTCCTATGAGGGCGGGGCGATGGGGCAGGACCACCCCATCTCCTGGTGCCAGGACTACCGCGGCGGCCGTGCCTTCTACACCGGCTTCGGCCACACCAAGGAGTCCTACGCCGACCCCGCCTTCCGGCAGCACCTGCTCGGCGGCATCCGCTACGCCACCGACGCCGCCCAAGCCGACTGCCGCCCCGAACAGGGCTACCGCCCGCTGTTCGACGGCACCTCGACGGACGGCTGGAAACAGGCGGGCCCGGGGAGCTTCACTCTCGACACCGCGTCGGGAACCCTCACCTCGACGGGCGGCATGGGCCTGCTCTGGTACCAGGCGCGCGAACTGCGCTCGTACTCGCTCAAGCTCGACTGGAAGGTGTCGGGCGACGACAACTCCGGTGTCTTCATCGGCTTCCCGGCCTCCGACGACCCCTGGTCGGCGGTCGACAACGGCTACGAGGTGCAGATCGACGCCACGGACGCCCCCGATCGCACCACCGGGTCCGTCTACGGCTTCCAGTCCGCCGACCTCGCCAAGCGGGACGCGGCGCTGAACCCGCCGGGAGAGTGGAACACCTACGAGATCCGGGTGCAGGGCGAGCGGCTGCGGATCTGGCTCAACGGCGTGAAGATCAACGACTTCACCAACCAGGACCCGGCGCGCAGCCTGCGGCAGGGATACGTCGGCGTCCAGAACCACGGGGAGGGGGACGAGGTCTCCTTCCGCAACATCCGCGTCAAGGACCTGCCGGCGAAGAGCGGCGGCCACCACCACCGCTAGCCGCCCGGTCCGCCGTCCCTACGGCCCGAGGGGAGTCGTAGGGACGGCCGGCGGCGGGAAGGAGTACGCTGCCTCCTCCCCGCCGCCACCTCATCCACCCATTCGGAAGCGGGCCCTGGTCCCCGAGGTCGGGACGCAGCTGCTCGGCCCCCTCACCGCGCCCATCTGCGTGACCTCTTACTCTGGGCCGAATGCTGCGGCTACGGCTCCACCTGGACGACCTCGCCTCGGTCTGGTTCGCGTGTTCGCCCCTCCAGGAGACTGTTCTGAGCCTGTGGGCGTGGCAGAACCCGGTCCGGCACGCCGAACATCGGCACTCTCTGCGCCGATGCACCCCGCTGCTACGGCAACTCGACTGGCCGTTGCTGCAATCGCTGGTCGGCCCGCATCGGCGCATCCCCGACTTCCTGACCCCGCACCCGATCGGCCCGTCCCCCGATATCGACGACGAGTTCACCGCTGCGCGGGCAACGCCGGCCGAGCGCGTGAAGACGGAGCTGATCCAGGCCACCAGCGGTGCGGCAGTGCCCCCCCCCCCCCCCCGGCCTCCAGCAGGCGTACGAAGACCCCGTCGGCCTGCTCACCCGCGTCGCCGACGCCGTGCACACGTACTGGTCCCTCGTGATCGCACCGCACTGGCCGCGCATGCAGGCCGTACTTCGCGCCGACATCCTGCACCGGGCCCAGCGGCTGGCGGCCGGCGGGGCCGCGGCGCCGTTCCCCGGCATCGACCCGGGCCTGCGCTGGCGGGCCGGCACCTTCACCGTGGACGCCCTCATGTGGTGTGGGCCGAATTCCGCACCTCCGCCCCAGCGTGAACGGCCCGGCGGGCAGCAGCACGGCGGCGGACGGCCCCCGTTCCCTGGGAGCGTCGGGGTGTGCCCCCGCCTGAACGGCAACAACAAACCGTAAAGACTGCCTGATTCCGGCAATGATCTCCAGCGCGTTCAGAGCGACCATTTTCGCACCGGCGGATGGGGCACCAAGGCTCAGGGCGGGCCATGTGCCGCCGCTTCCTGAGGACGTGTGCCATCCCTCGGTTCTGCGTGAAGTCCCCTGCTCGACGTTCGCAAGGAAGGTTCACACGTGAGACTGACCCGCGCTGCCCTGACCCTCGCGGCCACCGCTCTGACACCGGCGCTGCTCCTCGCCGCCACTCCTGCCTTCGCCACTGACGCGACCGGCGCCTCGACCACCAGCGTGGCGGCGACGTCGGACGCGGAGGACTCGACCACGCCCGTGGACGAGATGTCCGACGACGACGTCCGGGTCGCGATCATGCGCATCATCGCCGCCCCCGGCACCGGCAAGGCCGTCTACGCCGCCGCGCAGGCGGCCATGGACGGCACCATCGAGGACCAGCGGTACTTCCTGAAGACGGGCCGCTGGGCAGCCCAGTTCGAGGACGACCGCGTCGCGGTCTTCCGCATCCTCGCCCTCGCTCAACAGAACAACGACAAGGCGGTTGTCAGAGAGGCCAACAAGGCCCTCGACGAGGGCACTCCAGAAACCCTGCGCGCCTTCCTGGAGACCGGCTACCGCCTCGCCCAGGCCGAGGACGACCGCGTCGCGATCTTCCGCATCCTCGCCAGTCCGACCACCAGTGATGCGCTCCGCGCGGCGGCGGAGCGGGCCCTTGACATCGGCACGCCGGAGGCATTGCGGTATTTCCTGGAGCACGGCCAGTACGAGGTGGATGCCTAGCAGATCTGCACCTCCGCCCTCCTGCCCGTCGCCCACCAGCTGATCGCCGCGCTGCTCGAGGACGGACGAGCCTCCTCCACCGACCTCGCCCACCGCGCCGACACCTCCCTCCTCACCGCCCGCCGCCGGCTGGAGGCGCTGGTGGGCGGCCAGGTCCTCAGACTCGCGGCCGAAGTCGACCTCGCCCGCCCGGGCAGCCGCTGAGCCGACCACACCCGGCGACGGGGCCTGCCGCCTGGCCCGGCCGGCACGGTGCGCCGCCGCAGGACCCTGCCGGAGGGCCTTTCGACGTACGTTCCTGGCCACGGTCGCACTCTCCCGCAGACCTGTAGCTTGCTGGAAAGCCGGGTGAGATGTCATCGACCGGCTCCGCCGCTCGTTATCCCCCATGTCCAGGTACGCAGTCATCGAGCAGGAGAGCACATTGGCCACCGCAGCCCCGCAAGGCGTCCCCTCTCCGTCCCCCCGGCCCGGCTCCGTTCCCCTGCCTCCGGAGCTCGACGCGGCGGCCGTCGAGCGGTGGCGGGCTTCCTCGGGGGCGGTGGTCGATTTGCTGGCCCAGGCGCGCGAGCTCGGCGGGGTCAGCGCGGTGCGCCTCGGCCCGCGCCCCACGGTGCTGGTCACCGATCCGCAGGCGGTGCAGCACGTCCTCGCCCTTCATCCCGACCGCTACGTCAAGCGCTCCCACCGGGCCCGCGTGCTGGTAGGGGACGGGGTGCTCTCTGCCGTCGGGGAGCCGTGGAAGCGTCAGCGCCGCCTGCTCCAAGCCCAGTTCACCGGAGCGGGGATCCGCCGCTACGAGCAGCGGATCGCCGGCGCCGCGCGCCGCGCCGCCGACCACTGGGCGCAGTGCGTCCGTACCGGCACGCCGACCGATGTCGGCGAGGACATGCGCTTCTTCGCTCTGGACACCGTCTGGCGCTCTCTCACCGGCCACCCCCTCGACGAGATCACGAACCGCGAACTCGCCGCAGTAGAGGCGGTGGGGGCCGCCCTGCCGACCACCCCCTCCGGGTCGGCCGGCGCAGCCGAGTTGCGCGCCGCCGTGGCCGCGGACCTCGCGAGGATCGACGCCGTCGCCGAACACGCGATCGCGGCCGCCCGCCGAGGAGAGGCGGGCCCGGAAGGCCCCGGCTTGCTGCGCGTCCTGGTGGACGCCGGGGCGACCCACCCCGAATACACCGACCAGTTGATCCGCGACGAGCTGGTCACCCTGCTCGCCGCCGGTTACGAGACCACTGCCAAGACCCTGTCGTGGCTCTATCTGCTGCTCGACCGCCACCCCGAGGCCCGCCGTTGGGCGCTGAGCACGGGACCCGCGGGCTCACCCGAACGCGAAAGTGCCATCCGGGCGCTCGCCTCGGAGACCCTGCGGCTCTATCCGGCGGTATGGCTGATGCCCCGCCACGCCACGGAGGACGACACCCTCGCCGGCTACCGCATCGCGGCCGGCACCGACATCTTCGTGTGCCCGTACCTCACCCACCGCGACCCGGCGCTGTGGCCCGAGCCCGAGCGATTCGACCCCGAGCGGTTCACCGCCGCGGACGAGAGCCGTCCCTCCTCCCGGCACGGCGCGTACTACCCCTTCGGCATCGGCGCACGAGCCTGTCTGGGCGCACAGTTCGCGATGCGCGAGATGACCGTGCTCCTGGAACACCTGCTGCCCGCCTTCACCCCCTCCTTCCACACCACCCCGACCTCGGCCGTCTTCGGGCTCACCGTCCGCCCCGACGGCCCGGCGCCCGCCACCATCACACCCACTCCGGACGGCTCATAGGACGCCAGGTCACCTGCGGGCTCTCAAGGGTGCGCCGGAGCCGGGGGCGCTGATGGCGGGGCGAAGACCGTCGCGGCCTGCCCGACTGCCTCAAGTCTCCCTACGTTTTTGGGACTGCGTCGGAACGCACGACCACGCGATGGCGGCGGCGGCCAGGTAGGCGAACGCGCCGATGACCATGCTGGTGCGCAGCCCGGTGGAGTAGTCGGTGGCCATGGCGAGCAGGCTGCCGCCGAGTGCTACGCCGGTGGCGCTGCCGATCTGGCGGGTGGTGTTGAACAGGGCGGAGGCCGCCCCTGAGTACGCCTGGGGTGCGGCGCCCATCACGGTGGCGGTCGAACCGGTGAGGGCGAAGGAGGTGCCGAACCCCGCGGCCATCATCGGGGCCACCAGCAGCGGGTAGTCGGGGTCGGCCCCCGCCGCGGCCCAGCCGGCGAGCCCCAGGGCAGCCAGGAGCATGCCGGAGATGACCAGCGGACGGTCGCCGGTGCGACGGGTCAGCCTCCCGGACAGGGCGGAGGCGAACATGGTCATCGCCACGGCCGGGAACAGCGCCAGCCCGGTGCCGAGGGCGCTGAAGCCGCGCTGATGCTGGAATTCGAGGCTGGCGGTGAACACCATGCCGTAGAAGCCGAAGTTGAACAGCAGCCCGATGACGGCTCCGCCGCTCATCGCGCGAGAGCGCAGCAGGTTCAGCGGCAGGGCAGGAGACCGGGCCAGCCGCTCGCGCACCGCGAACGCCGCGCCGGCCAGCACGGCCAGGCCCACCGCGGCGAGTACAGCCGGATCGGACCAGCCCCGCCGTCCGGCCTCGTTGAGCGCCGCGGTGAGCAGCGCCACCGCCGCCACGACCGCGCACTGCGCCGGCCAGTCCAGGGCCCGGGCAGCGCGCCGGGGCGAGCGTGCCACATGCCGCAGCGTCAGCACCAGACAGGCCGCACCGACGGGCAGGTTGATGAGGAACACCCAGCGCCAGCCCACCACGGTGACGAGCAACCCGCCCAGCAGCGGCCCGGCGGAGGCTGCGATGCCCGCCATCGAACCCCACAGCCCGAAGGCCCGCGAGCGTGCCGTCGGTGCCGGGTAGGCCTGCTGGAGCAGGGCGAGGGAACCGGGCACGATCAGCGCCGCGCCGAGCCCCTCCACCAGCCGGGCCGCGACCAGGAAGGGGGCGCTGGGCGCCAGTGCGCACGCGGCTGAGGACACGGTGAACACCGCCACGCCCGAGCAGAAGACCCGGCGGTTGCCCAGCCGGTCGCCCAGCGCGCCACCGGTCAGCAGGAACCCGGCGAAGACCAGGGTGTATCCATCGGTGATCCACTGGATACCGGTGAGCGAGGCCGACAGTTCCCGGCCGATCACCGGCACGGCGACATTGATGATCGTCACATCCAGGATCACCATGAAGTAGCCGGCGCACACCGCCAGCAGCGGTGCCCAGGACTCTCGCTCGGGCTCCGGTGCCGCCTCGGGAGAGGGCATGGGCTCGCCGCCACCGGCCGATTCCGCGAACGCCACGGCCCCAACTCCATCCCGTCCACGGAGGCCCTACACCAAAAGTCACAGTAAGGC
Organism: Streptomyces sp. NPDC028305; assembly: GCF_055569495.1. Lineage (NCBI taxonomy): Bacteria > Bacillati > Actinomycetota > Actinomycetes > Kitasatosporales > Streptomycetaceae > Streptomyces > Streptomyces sp. NPDC028305. The sequence goes on along the minus strand of NZ_JBVHTN010000009.1, from coordinate 337,226 downwards.
ACACTTTGACGGTTCAAGTGGCGGCTCGTGAGGCACGCCGAGGGTCAGCCGAGATACGGCCGAAAGAGATAGCGGGGCCTCTTGAGCCGTTCGTAAGGGGATCCCCAGATCCTGCTCGGCCTCGGCGTCCCGAAGGAGGGATGACCAGGCGCTGGCTGCCGTGCGCGCCGGCGACACCCTCGTGGTGCCCAAGCGCCTCGCTCCTGGCCACAGTGTTGTTCGCTGGACGGCACCACCTCGTCGAACCCGCCGACTGGCCCGACACTCTGCCCGACACCGGACTCGGCACGATCCGTCAGGCCTCCGCCATCAACAACGACCTCACCATGCACAGCTTTCGCGACACCGGCGAACCCCGTTGAATGTCGCGCGTACAGGGTGATTCAGCTTCAAGATCGCCCTGCTATCCCTTCCGGCCGTATCTCGGCTGCCCCCACGCCGCTCTTGCCACCGACCTGGGCGCTCCGGGCCGGTGGCTTGCTACCTCGCCGGAAGTTCCCACCTGATCTCGCCTTCGTGCCACTGACCGGTGGGAGCCAGGCCGGCAGCAGTGGCAACGGCAGCGGACGCATGATGATCCGGATGAATGTGGGCACAGATCGCCTGCATGTCCTGTTCCTGTAGCCAGGCAACCAGCCCTCGCGCCGCCTCGGTGGCGATCCCGCGCCCTTGCCACGGAGCCCCGACCACCCAGGCGACCTCGGCCGCACACCCGTGCTCGCCGGCGCTGATCGTCGCCTGCACCGTCCCGGTCAGGCTTTTCTCCTCGCGCAGCCGGATCACCCAGTTCCACCAGGTCACGGAGGGATCAGGTGAACCGGCGACCAGGCGTTCATACCGTGAACGCAAAGCCTGTGGAGAGTGCGGGACACCGCCGATGAAGGCATGCAGAGCAGGGTCGGAGAGCACCTCGGCCATCTCGTCCGCGTGCTCGACAGCGAGCGGTACGAGGCTCAGTCCGCTCGTCTCGATGGCCCCGATCTTCATGACGCCCACGCTGGCTCCTGCCCGACCGCTCCCGCTGCTGATGACCATCCGACACTACGAGAAGATTCGCCGTCGGATCAGTCCTCAGGGCACGAGGACGACCTTTCCCCGATTGGCCCGGCCCTCGATCGTCGCGTGTGCTCGTGCCGCGTCCGCGAGGGCGAACTCCGCGTGGACCGTGGGCCGCAGCGCGCCCTCGCCGAACAGCCTCCACAGCTCCTCGATCCACCCCGCATACCGCTCAGGCCGGGTCCTGGCCACGATCGCCACCTGGAACCCGATGGCCGACTTGCCACCGGCGAGGAGGTCGTACGCCTCGATGGTGCCGCCGCCCGAGCTGTACGCGACCAGCCGTCCGCCGGGCGCGAGCGCTTTGACGGCGGGGGTGAGCAGTTCGCCGCCGACCGCGTCGAGCACGATATCGACCGGCTCGCCCCAGCCATCTTGTTCGTATGTCACCACGGCATCGGCGCCGACGGAGCGCACGAAGTCCGCCTTGGCGGGATCGCTCACGGCGGCGACGACGCGTGAGGCACCCCTCAGCCGGGCTAGCTGTAGGGCGAGATGGCCGACCCCGCTCGCCGCCGCGGTGACCAGGACCGACTCGCCCTTCTCCGGGCGCGCGGCCTCCAGTGCGCCGAGCGCCACCACACCGCTGCGGACCAGCGCCACGGCGTCCTTGGCGGTGGCGCCCGCCGGGACGGGTGAGGCCATCGCGGTGTGCAGCAGCGCGTACTCCGCGTACCCGTACCCGAAGCAGAGGCCGGTGACCCGGTCGCCCGGCGCGTATCCGCTCACGCCTTGGCCGACGCGTACCACTTCACCGGCCAGCTCGCCGCCGAGCGGGATGGGCTGCGTACCCTCGCGCACTTTGCGTACGACGGGGAGCGTGACGCCGATCGCCTCGGTCCTGACGAGCAGTTCACCGGCTCCGGGGTCCGGGACGGGGACTTCTTCCTGGAACAGAGTTTCGGGTCCGCCGATGTTTTCATACCGAATACGCCGCATGCGCGATCGCCTCCGACATCCTTGAGATTCATTGGAGTTCCCAACAGTATCCGGAGATCATTGGGAACTCCAACGTTTTCTCGGTACGCTGCCGCGCATGGCAGAGAACCCCTCGGCGCCCAGCCGAATCAGCGCCCTCCCGAGCTGGCTCCTCGGCCGGGCGGCGGCCCGTGGGCGCGGCCTGGTCGCTGAGGCGCTCGCGCGACACGACATGAAGATGTGGCATCACGTGGTCCTTGCCGCGGTCGCGGATCTCGGCCCGGTCGCCCAGGCCGAACTGGGCAGGACGGTCTCGCTCGACCCGAAGGACATGGTCGGCATCCTCAACGATCTTCAGGCGGCAGGCCTCGTCGTGCGCGCCCCCGACCCGGCCGACCGCCGCAAGAACGCGGTGAGTCTCACCGCCGAGGGCGAGCGCCGCCTGGAGGAGTGCACGCGGGCGGGGAAGTGGGCCAACGACGAACTCCTGGCTCCGCTCTCGGCAGCCGAACGGGAGCAGTTCCTGGAGATGCTGCGGAGGATCAGCGGCGTACGGTGATCCGGCGGGCGGCGGCCCCCGCCCTGAGGCGGTGAAGCGGGTTGGTTCATCGGCTGCTCGCGGTCGCGGCGATGGCCGGCAGGATCGCGAGGGCGAGGACGCCACCGGTGAGGGCGAGGATGGGGTAGCTGGTGGTGGCGACGACGATGCCGGAGGTCAGTCCACCGGTGGCGCCGGCGATGGCAATGGAGACGTCGACCATTCCCTGGGTCTTGGCGCGGGTGGCCAGCGGCACGGCGTCGGTGATGATCGCCGTACCGGAGACGAGGCCGAAGTTCCAGCCGAGTCCCAGCAGGGCCAGGGCGAGCGCGAGGAGGGCGACGGAGTCGTCGGGAGCGATGGCCGCGAGAATGCCCGCAGCCAGGAGGGTGAGCCCGGACGCGGCGGCGACCTTCAGCCGGCCGTAGCGGTCGACGAGCCAGCCCGTGACCGGTGAGGGCAGGTACATGGCGCCGATGTGGATGGCGATGACGAGACCTGAGGCGGCGGTGCCGTGACCGTGGTCGTGCATGTGGACCGGGGTCATCGTCATGATCGCGACCATGACGAGCTGAGTGAGGATCATGACGAGCGCGCCGAGGACCACGCTTCCGCGGCCTTCGTGTGCGTGGTCGGCGGCCGGGGACGCGTCGGTGGCGGAGCTGCCGCTCTGTTCGGCGGCGAGGGTACGGGCCATGAGCAGCGGGTCGGGTCGCAGCCGGACGGCGAGGACGAGCGCGGCCAGGGCGTAGGCGGCGCCGGACAGCAGGAACGGGCCGGCCAGGCCGGGGACACCGAGGGTTTCCGCGAGGTCGCCGGTGGGTGCGGCGAGGTTGGGGCCGGCGACGCCGCCGAGGGTGGTGGCGACCAGGACGGTGGACACGGCGCGGGCGCGGTGGTTGGGGTGGGCGAGGTCGGCTCCGGCATAGCGGGCCTGGAGGTTGGTGGCGCTGCCGGCGCCGTAGACGAACAGGGCGATGAACAGCAGGGCGGGGTTGTCCAGGGCGGCGGCGGTGATGACACCGGCGCTGCCGATGGCTCCGGTGAAGTAGCCGGCGGCCAGGCCGGGACGGCGGCCGCGGGCTTGGGAGATGCGACCGACGGCGACGGCGGCGAGTGCGGATCCGGCGGTGAACAGGCCGCTGGGCAGTCCGGCGAGGCTGGTGGTGCCGAGCATGTCCTGGGCGAGCAGGGCGCCGACGGTGACGCCGGCGGCGAGTCCGGCCCCGCTGAGGGTCTGGGAGGCGACCAGGACACGCAGGATGCGGCGCTGTGCCTGGGCGGCGTCGAATATGTCGGATGCGGCGCCCGTGGTGCCGGCGCCTGGTGCGGATCTGGTCATGTCTCTTCCGGTGGCGGTAGGTGGGGCGGTGGTGTTATCCGAGGTGAGGCCTGTGCAGGGGGAGGTGGGGGTCAGCGCTCGGTGGCCGACTTGATGGCTGCGTCCGCCGTCGTCTCGATGTCGTCCGCCGTGGACCAGCGGCCCAGCGACAGCCGCAGTGCCCCGAGCGAGCGGGCCAGATCGAAAGGAGTGTGGTTGCCGCGGTGGCAGGCCGAGCCTGTCGAGGCCGCGATCCCGTGGGCGGCGGCGCGGAGTTCATGGCCGAGTGCGTCGTCGATGCTGACGTTCAGGGTGTTCGGCAGGCGCTTCCGTTCTGGGCGGTTGAGGCGGACGCAGCCGGGCGGCGCCGCCGCCAGGCGCTGGTGGAGTTCGTCACGCAGAGCCGCGATCCGGGCGGGAGCGCCGTCGGCCAGGTCGTCCGCGGCCAGCCCGGCGGCGCCGAGGGCCACGGCCAGGGCGACGTTCTCCGTCCCGGCCCTCACCCCGTGCTCCTGGCCGCCGCCGTGGACGACCGGCTCCAGCCGCAGCCCGTCGCGCACGTACAGCGCGGCCGCACCCTTCGGGGCGCACATCTTGTGCCGTACGACGGTGAGCAGGTCCACGCCCAACTCCTCGACGTCGAGGGGATCTTCCCCACCGCCTGGGCGGCGTCGCAGTGGAAGAGCGCCCCGCATCCGTGTGCGAGGGCCGTGCCGCACAGGGCGAGCAGATCGGCCTCGGAGCCGGAGGCGGTGAACACGGCCTCGTCGGCGCGGGCCCCGACCAGGGCGGCGACCTGCGCCCGGGCCTCGGCCGGCGCCCACCGGGGCTCGGCGCTGTAGTGGTGGCTGCTGGAGGGGTTGCCGAAGAAGTCCGTCAGGTGCGGCCACATCGCCTCGGCCACGCGGGGGTCAACGGGGGTGGTGGCGTTGTAGTCCAGGTAGACCGGTGCGCCGGTCAGCCCCGGAGGAAGGGCCGGGTGGCCACCGTTCACGCCAGGTCCCCGGCGTCGACGGGCAGTTCGGCCAGCCGCCACTCCAGCATGCCGTCGTTGAGGCGGATGGCCCGCCGGCCGAGGTCGGTCAGCAGCCGCACCGCGTCGTAGGCGAGCACGCAGTACTCGCCCCGGCAGTAGACGACGATCTCCGCCTCCTCGGGCAACTCGCCGATCCGCTCGGCCAGTTCCCCGACCGGAATGGACACCGCACCCGGAATGTGCCCGGCCCGGTATTCCTCCGCCGGCCGTACGTCCAGCACCACCACGTCCCCGGCCGCCACGCGGGCGCGCAGTTCCTCGTGGGTCACCTCCGCCGCGCCGTCCTCACCGAGGTAGGCGTCCCGCGCCGCGGGCACGGCGGCCTGGTGGGCTTCGGCGACCTTGCACAGCAGGGCGAACAACTGGGCCACGTCGTCGCCGGCGAGCCGGTAGTGGATGCGTACGCCCTCGCGGCGGGTGGCGACGAACCCGGCCTGCTTGAGGGTCTGAAGATGCGCCGAGGCCGTCGTCAGGTTCAGCCCCGCCGCCTTGGCCAGGGCATCGACCGTGCGCTCGCCCTGAGCGAGCAGATCGAGCAGTTCCAGACGCTTTCCGCTGGCCAGCGCCTTGCCGCTGGCCGCGAAGGCATCATATAGCTGCGCCTTCGGACCGGCCGTGGTGTTTCCCGCCATAGGCTTCCTCCATAAATCCATGGAATATCGTAGATGATGCTGGAGGCGATGACCACGCGCGGTGGCGAAGGCCGAATCGCCAAAGGCGTTGACGCTCCCCGTGAGGCGCCTATCATCCAAGTCACCCGACGGACCGGCCGACGTTCGACGCTCCGAACGAAGGCTTGGCCGCAGCGGCCCGTACGCTCCGCCCGAACCGAGCACAGCAGCAGCCGCACCGGCACAGCGATCCCCGCCCTGGCACCTCTTCGTCCCGTCACACAAGGAGGCGATCAATATGTCATGGCTCCATCAAGAACACACGCGCCGGAACGTACTGACGGCGGCCACCGGCCTGACCGCAGGAGCCGCCCTGCCGGGCACCGCGGCCGCACAGGCGGTGACGCCCACGCCCTCGGCCGCCGCCGCCGCACAGTACGGGAATCCCGTGCTCTGGCAGGACTTCGCGGACATCGACATCATCCGCGTCGGTGACACCTACTACTACTCGGCCTCCACGATGCACTACTCCCCGGGGGCGCCGATCCTGCGCTCGTACGACCTGGTCAACTGGGAGTTCGCCGGCCACTCGGTACCGGTCCTGGACTTCGGCACCAAGTACGACCTCAACGGCGCACGCGGCTACGTCCGGGGCATCTGGGCCTCGTCACTGGCCTACCGTCCGAGCAACAGGACGTATCTCTGGCTCGGCCAGATCGACTTCGCCAAGACCTACATCTACACTGCCGCCGCCGTCGAAGGGCCCTGGTCCAGACTCACCACGATCGACAACGCCTACTACGACGCGGGCCTGCTCGTCGACAGCGACGACACCCTGTACGTGGCGTACGGGAACACCACCATCAGCGTCGCCCAGCTCTCCCCGGACGGACGCACCCAGGTCCGCACTCAGCAGGTGTTCAACACGCCCTCCAGCATCGGCACCCTGGAGGGCTCCCGCTTCTACAAGATCAACGGGAACTACTACATCTTCCTCACCCGCCCGGCCAACGGCCAGTACATCCTGAAGTCGACGAGCGGCCCCTTCGGGCCCTACACGCTGCGCCAGGTCCTGCTCGACCTGCGCGGCCCGGTCTCCGGCGGCGGGGTGCCGCACCAGGGCGGACTCGTGCAGACGCAGAACGGGGCCTGGCACTACATGGCGTTCGTGGACGCGTACCCCGGCGGGCGGATCCCCGTACTGGCCCCGGTCACCTGGACCTCGGACGGCTGGCCCCTCATCCAGCTCGTGAACGGCGCCTGGGGCGCCTCGTACCCCAGCCCCGCCGTCCCGGCCCCACCCCGCCAGGTCGCCCCGATGACCGGTGTCGACACCTTCGACGGCACCACCCTCAAGCCGAAGTGGGAGTGGAACCACAACCCCGACAACAGCAAGTGGTCCGTGAACAACGGACTGACGCTCCAGACCGCGACGGTCACCGGCGATCTGTACTGGGCCCGCAACACCCTCACCCACCGGATCCAGGGGCCCACGTCCACCGCCACCATCCAGCTCGACTACTCCGCGATGCGCGACGGCGACCGGGCCGGGCTCGCCCTGCTGCGCGACTCCTCCGCCTGGATCGGTCTCAAACGGGACGGCGGCACCACCAGGGCGGTGATGGTGAACGGCCTCACCATGGACAGCAACTGGAACACCACCGGAACCGGCACCGAGGCCGCGAGCGCCGGCGTCTCCGGCGGCCGCATATGGCTGCGCGCCACCGCCGACATCCACCCCGGCGCCGCCCGGCCCGGCACCTTCTCCTACAGCACCGACGGCACCAACTTCACCCGCCTCGGCCCCACGTTCACCATGGGCAACGACTGGCGGTTCTTCATGGGCTACCGCTACGCCATCTTCAACCACGCCACCCAGGCACTCGGCGGATCGGTCAAGGTCGCACGGTTCGAGCTGTCCACGCCCTGACGGGCAACCGCCCTTCAGGTAGACGTGACCGCGTTCGAATGTCCATTTTGGGAGCGCTCCTATACCGAAGCCCTGATCCCGCGAGGAGAGAGATGAACCTTCGGCCCCGCCGACCAGATCGTCAACCACGCCACCTCGCGCGGCCAGCGGGTACGGGGCCACACCCTGGTCTGGCACTCCCAGCTGCCAAGCTGGGTCAGCTCCATCGGCGACGCGAACACCCTGCGCAGCGTGATGAACAACCACATCAACGGCGTGATGGGCCACTACAAGGGCAAGGTCTACGCCTGGGACGTGGTCAATGAGGCGTTCGCCGACGGCGGCAGCGGAGCGCACCGCCCCTCGGTGTTCCAGAACCTGCTGGGCGACGGCTTCATCGAGGAGGCGTTCCGCACCGCGCGGGCGGCCGACGCGTCGGCCAAGCTCTGCTACAACGACTACAACATCGAGAACTGGACCGACGCCAAGACCCAGGGCGTCTACCGCATGGTGCGCGACTTCAAGGCGCGTGGCGTGCCCATCGACTTTGTCGGTTTCCAGGCCCACTTCGGCACCGGCGGCCCGCCGGCCAGTTTCCAGACCACCCTGTCCAACTTCGCCGCCCTCGGTGTGGACGTGCAGATCACCGAACTCGACATCGCGCAGGCGCCGACGACCGCGTACACGAACACGGTCAAGGCCTGCATGAACGTCGCGCGGTGCAACGGCATCACGGTGTGGGGCATCCGGGACACCGACTCCTGGCGCGCCGGGGAGAACCCCCTGCTCTTCGACGGCCCTCCCCTGGCGGCTCGGCCTCCTCACCCAGACCAACTCCACCTGCTGACCGCGCCGGGAGACCGCGGTGCCGGGACACGCGTCCCGGCACCACCCGCGTCCGCCCTCACCTCATGACCGAGTCACCCATCCGGCCCTCTCTGACGTGCGCTGCGCCATGGCGTCCGTTTATGTGATGGTTGGCAACTTTCTGTGACCGTCGTGAGACCGCCGGATGGCGCACGACGCTTGAGGAGGCATGACCTGATGAGGCTTCTTTCCGCTTCGCGTCTCGCGGCGGCGGCTGTGACCGCGGCGACGGCGATCCTGACGGTGGGCCAGACGGTATCCGCCGCGCCGATGACTGGGGACGGGAGACCGTTCCTCGGGCCGCTGCGCACCGTCTCGACCGTCGCGTCGACGGTTCCGGACAACGGCGACGTGAACCCGTACGGCACCGCCCTGGTCAAGAAGAGTGTTGGTGACCTGCGGCGCGGCAACGTATTGGTCAGCAACTTCAACAATGCCGCGAACGAGCAGGGCACGGGGACCACGCTCGTGCAGGTCAGCCCGAAAGGCACGACCAGACTGTTCGCCGAGATCGACCCGCGGAACCTGCCGGGACCGTGCCCGGGAGGTGTGGGTCTGACCACCGCGCTGTCCATCCTGCCGGGCGGCTGGGTGGTGGTAGGCAGTCTGCCCACGGCCGATGGCACATCCGCCACGGCGCAGGCCGGGTGCCTGCTCGTGCTGGACAACCGCGGAGAGGTCCGGGAGACCATCAGCGGCCACGGGATCAACGGTCCCTGGGACATGACCGCGAAGAGCCACGGCGACGAGACCGATCTGTTCGTCACCAACGTGCTCAACGGCACGGTCGCCGGCGGCGGCGACATCGTGCGGCGGGGCACCGTGCTGCGGATCACCCTGCGCACCCACGGCCACCGGCCGCCGACCCGGATCGCCACGACCAAGATCGGTTCGGGCTTCGCCCAGAAGACCGACCCGGCGGCCCTCGTGATCGGGCCGACGGGTGTCGGTCTGCGGGACGGGACGCTCTACGTGGCGGACACCGTCGACAACCGCATCACCGCGATCCCGGACGCGCTGACCAGGGACGACAGCGCCGGCACCGGCCGAGTGGTCACCTGCGACCAGCACCTCAACGGCCCGCTCGGGATGGCGATCACCCCGAAGGGCAACATCCTCACCGTCAACGGCGGCGACGGCAACATTGTGGAGACCACCCCGGGCGGCGATCAGGTGGCCGTGCGCACGCTCGACAGCAGCGGCTCCCCGCCGGGAGCGGGCGTCCTGTTCGGGATCGCGATCGCCGAAAACCCCGACCGGGTCTACTTCGTGAACAACGCGACCAACACTCTGAACCTGCTGAGCCGACGCTGATCCGCTTGCGCGGGGCTGATCCGGCCCTGCGCGAGCCCAGGCGCGCGGGGCGCCCGACCGGCTGAACGAAACGGCTGGTCGCGCGCTTCCGCTGACGGCGCAACGCAGTACGGCCCATGGCCCCGGCGCACCCCGGAACACCCCGGGGGCGCCGGGGCCCCGGTGTCGGAGGGCGGATCTCGACGCCCCGTGTGGGGGGATCAGGTGGTCAGCGTCGTGAGCCGTTCTTCCAGGGCGGCCAGGAACTCCTCGCCGTTGGGCAGCATGCCGGCGATCACTCGTACCGTCATGCCGGTCGGGGCGCCGGAGCCGCTCCCGATGTACTCGGCGGCCTCCGGGACGTAGGAGATGAGCAGCTCCTTGAAGACGCGGGCGGCGTCCTCCCGGTCCAGCAGCTCGTCCACCGTCATGTCCACGGACAGCGGCGCCCGCTCGGCGGGCTCCGCGCCGAAAGGCACCGTCCAGGTGTGCCGTCCGGATCCGACCTCGACCACATCGCCGCCGTCCGGCGGGACGACCTCCGCCGTGGTGTTCGGCGGGACCAGCGCCCTGACCGTGAGTTCGCCGTCGGACAGCGTCCAGGACACCTCGGCGGTTCCGTACGGCGTGCGCAGGCGGGCCTCGGCGTGGGTGAGGCCGCCGCCCGGTCGCGGTGCGACGCGCAGGCGGCGGTAGCCGGGCTCGGCGGGGGCGAGGCCGGCGACCGTGCGGTGCAGCCAGTCGGCGACGGCACCCAGCGCGTAGTGGTTGAAGGACGTCATACCGCTGGGGTTGACCGTGCCGTCGGGCAGCAGGCTGTCCCAGCGCTCCCAGATGGTGGTCGCGCCCATGGTGACCGGGTAGAGCCAGGACGGGCACTCCCGCTGGAGCAGCAGGCGGTACGCCGTGTCGGCGTGACCGGTGCGGGTCAGTGCGTCGCAGATCAGCGGGGTGCCGACGAAACCGGTGGCGATCTTGTAGCCGTTGCCGCGGACCAGCTGGGCGAGGCGGTCGCCGGCCCTGCCACGCTGGGCGCCCGCGTCCAGCAGGCCGAAGCAGAGGGCGAGGGCGTACGCGGTCGGCGCGTCGGACATCATGCGGCCCGCGCCGGTGACGTACTCCGCCCGGAAGGCGGCGCGGATCTCATCGGCGAGGGCCCGGTAACGCTCGGCGTCCTCGGTCCGGCCCACGACCTCGGCGGTGCGGGCGACGATGTCGGCGGAACGGAAGAAGTAGGCGGTGGCGACCAGTTCACCGGCGGTCGCGGCGGCGTCCGGGCGGCCGGCTGGGGCCGTCGGGTCGAGCCAGTCGCCGAACTGGAAGCCGCTGTCCCAGAGCCGGTCCTCCCCCGCGAGCGAGGCCACGTGATCCACCCACCCGCGCATCGAGTCGTACTGCGTGGCGAGGATCCCGGTGTCGCCGTAGCGCTCGTACAGCACCCACGGCACGACCGTGGCCGCGTCCCCCCAGGCGGCGGTGGGGGTGTCGGCGCCGGGCACGACCTTCGGCACGACGAAGGGAACGACGCCGTTCTCGCCCTGCTCGGCGGCGAGGTCCGCCAGCCAGGAGCCGACGAAGCCCGCGCTGTCGTAGAGGAAGGAGGCGGTGGGCGAGAAGACCTGGATGTCACCGGTCCAGCCCAGGCGCTCATCACGCTGGGGGCAGTCGGTGGGGACGTCGAGGAAGTTACCGCGCATGCCCCACACGACGTTCTCGTGGAGTCGGTTGACGAGCTCGTCCGAGCAGGAGAAATGCCCCGTGCGCATCAGGTCGGAGTGGAGGACCACGGCCCGTACGGCGGCGGCCGGGTCGAAGTCGTCCGGAGCACCCGTGACCTCGGCGTAGCGGAAGCCGTGGAAGGTGAAGCGGGGTTCGTAGACCTCGGTGCCCTGCCCGCGCAGGGTGTAGGTGTCGGTCGCGGCGGCGGTGCGCAGCGGCCGGGTGCAGAGTTCGCCGTCCTCCAGGATCTCCGCGTGCCGCAGCGTGACGCGCCGGCCGGCCTCGCCGGACACGGTCAGGCGCAGCCGGCCGACCAGGTTCTGCCCGAAGTCGAGAATCGTCTTCCCCGACGGGGAGGTGGCCACCGCGACCGGGGCGATCTCCTCGACGCGCCGCACCGGTGGTCCGTCGGGCGCCACCAGGGTGGCCAGGTCCCGCTCCAGCACGCGCACGCCGCGCCAACCGGAGGCGTCGTGGCCGGGCTCGGACCAGCCGGTGCGCTCCAGCCGGGCGTCGTACGCCTCGCCGTCGTAGAGACCGGAGGAGACGACCGGGCCGGTGGCGGCCCGCCAGGATCCGTCGGTCACCACCCGCTGTGTCGTGCCGTCCTCGTACTCCACCTCCAGCTGGGCCAGGAAGGCGAGCCGGTCGCCGTAGATCGCGCGGGTCCTGCCGTCGAAGCCGATACGGCCGCGGAACCAGCCGTCGCCGAGCACCGCGCCGAAGGCGTTGCGGCCGGGGCGCAGCAGGGTGGTGACGTCGTGGGTCTGGTAGCGCAGGCGTTTGTCGTACGCCGTCCAGCCGGGCGCGAGTACGTGGTCGCCGATCCGGCTGCCGTTGAGCTCGGCCTCGTAGACGCCGAGGGCGGTGGCGTACAGACGGGCAGAGCGGACGGGGCCGCGCAGCTCGAACTCGTGGCGCAGCAGCGGGGAGGGCTGGTCGGACTGGGCGTCCTCGTCCCAGTCGGGGGTGACGAAGACGGCCGACCAGTCCTCGGTCGAGAGCAGGCCCGTCTCGACCGCCGCTGGTTCGCTCCAACGCGAGACCGTGCCGTCGCATCCCGTCACACGCACCCGGACGGTGGCCCGGCCGCGGGCCGTAAGGGGCTCGAACGGCCACGGCACGAGGACGGATTCGGCCGAGTCGACCGTGACGACGGTGGTGTCGGTCGCGGTCAGCTCGATCTCGTACGCCGTCTGGTGCCAGTCCTCGGCGTTGGTCAGCGTCGTCCACGACAGGCGCGGGCGACCCGTGCCGATCCCCAGCGCGTCGCGCACATGCTCGAACCTGACATCCGTCACGATGCCTGGCTGGTTACGGGTTTCCTGCCTCACAAAGCGTCCTCACTTCTCGCGCCGGGCGGGTGTGCTCACGTCCGTCACGGGCTGCCACTCGCGCGATGAATCGATTCAAGCAAGAGGGTCGAGACACGACTCGATCCAGGGCGAGATGACGACCAGCCCGAGCGGCGACTCAGAACCATTGACCGAAACCCTAGCCACGAATCCCGAATGACGCTAGGTTTTCATCCTGTGAACTACTGGTTCACCCTTGATCACGACTGCTCAGACACCTGAACGCGAGGATCACTCCTCCGTCCGCCCTTCTCACCCGCACGGCGAAATCGGCCGCGGGCAAGGGGGTTGACACTCAGGAGCGCGGTTCCCACTATGGCCGCCACGGAATTGAAAGGTTCCAATCCCCCGAGGTGGGTGCCCGAAGGGCCGCCCGCCTGACCGGGGCCGCTCACATCACCACCGCACGTCGTTCCGGGTCTCCCCACGCCCGTCGACGTCCTCGCAGGGCCGCCGAGCCGCGCGGCCCTCCCCCTGCGACGAGAGGTCACATCGCTGTGTCTTCTTCCACCACCCCGTCCACGACCGCACCCGCACCCGCACCCGCACCGGTCGACGCATCCGGGAGGTCGGGACTCGGAACCCGCCTGGCGCTGATCGCGCTCGCCCTGATGTGGCCGACACAGTTGCTCTCCCTGGCCGGCATGCTCGGCGGAAACGCCCAGGCCTCTGTCGCCCAGCACTTCCACACGACGGAGATCGGCTGGTTCATCCTGGTCAACGCCCTGGTCGCGACGGTGATCACACCGTTCGTCGTGAAGTTCGCCGACTTCTACGGCAAGCGGAACGTCATGATCGTCATCACCGTGCTGGGCCTGGTCGGCGACATCGTCGCGGCGCTGGCCACCAGCTACGGCATGCTGCTGGTCGGCCGTGGCATCGCGGGCTTCTACGGCCCCATCGCGGCGCTCGCCTACGCGTCCGTCCGTGAGCTGTTCCCGCCCCGACACGTCGGCGCGGCCAGCGGCATGATCGGCAGTGGCATAGCCTTCGTGGCCCTCGGCGGCCCCTTCCTCACGGGCCGGCTGCTGGACTCCTACGGCTTCCGCGGGGTGCTGTGGGCGCTGGCCGCCGCCACCGCCATCGGGCTGCTGCTCCTGCTCACCGTCGTCCCGAAGACCCCGCAGCGGGTGGCGCGAACGAAGGTGAACTGGCTCGGCGGCGCCCTGCTGGGCGGCGGCGCGGCGGCCCTCACCTATGGCATCGGCAAGGGCGGCGAGTGGGGCTGGACCGATACCGACACCCTCGGCTTCATCGTCGGCGGCATCCTCGCCGTGCTGCTGTATGTGGTGACCGACACGCGGAGTGCGCACCCGCTGTTCCACCTCGGCATGATGTCCCGTCGCTCCGTCTGGACCGTCATGCTGGCCGCCTCGCTGGTCGCCGCCACCGTGTACGGCACCGGCGTCATCGCCCAGCTCCTGGTGCTCTTCCCCAAGATCCCGCAGGTCTCCGAAGGCCTGGGCATGTCCGCCACGCACTTCGCGGTCATCGGCATCCCGTCCAGCGTTCTCATCCTGCTCGTCGGCTTCGGCACCGGCGTCGCCCTGCGCAAGGTGGACGCCCGGATCCCGCTGGGCCTCGGCGCCCTGCTCGCCGCCGTCGGCTTTCTGCTCCAGCGGCAGTGGCACTACACCGACACCCATCTGATGCTGCTCGGCACCGTATCGGCCCTGGCCATGGGCATGATCGTGTCGTCCGCCCCGGTACTGATCATCGAGGCCGTGACCCCCGAGGAGCAGGCCACCGCCAACGGCCTTCAGACCATGATCCAGGGCGTGCTGACCACCGTCATCACTCAGTTGGTGTACGTGGTCCTGGCCCAGGACAGCCGGATCGTCCAGGGCACCCGCTTCTACCTCGACGCCGGCTACAAGAACGGCATGCTCCTGGCCGCCGGCCTCGCCGTGCTCGGAGTGCTCGCCGTACTCCTGATCCCCCGGCTCCGACCGGCGCGCGACGTCGAGGCGGGATCGGCCGTCACCACGGCCTGACCGCGGACACCACACCCCCGGGACCGCCGTCCGACCTCCGCCCCGCCATGGCGGTCCCGGAAACCGCCCCCTCTCTGAAAGGCACCAGCCCATGACCCGTCGGAACCCGGTCGACGAAGCGGACCTCACTCGGCGCCTCGACGCCATGTCCCTCAAAGAGAAGGTGACCCTGCTCACCGGCGGCGACGCCTGGACCCTGACACCGGTCGCCGCCGCCGGGCTCGCTTCCGTCGCCCTGTCCGACGGGCCCGTGGGCCCCCGCGGCACGTCATTCGGCGGCGACACCCCGCCCGCCCTCCTCTTCCCCAGCCCCAGCTCGCTGTCCGCGGCCTGGGACGAGGGCACCGCCTACGAGACGGGCCGGCTGATGGGCCTGAAGGCCCGGGAGATGGGCATCCACGTCCTGCTGGCCCCCACGGTCAACCTCCACCGCTCCCCGCTGGGCGGCCGTCACTTCGAGTGCTACTCCGAGGACCCGCACCTCACCACCCGCGTCACGGTCGGCTTCATCAAGGGCGTGCAGTCGGCGGGCGTCGCCGCCACCGTCAAGCACTTCGCGGGAAACGACTCCGAGACCGAGCGCATGACGTACGACGCCCGGATCGATGAGAAGACCCTCCGCGAGGTCTACTTGCCGCCCTTCGAGGCAGCCGTGCGCGAGGCCGGCGTCTGGGCCCTGATGGCCGCGTACAACGCGGTCAACGGCCCATCCATGACCGAGAACGGCCGACTGCTGACCGAGGTACTCAAGGAGGAGTGGGGCTTCGACGGCGTCGTCGTCTCCGACTGGCAGGCCACCAGGTCGACCGAGGCCTCGGCGCTGGCGGGGCTCGACCTGGTGATGCCGGGGCCGGACGGGCCCTGGGGCGACGCGCTGATCGCCGCCGTCGAACAGGGCAGGGTGCCCCTGTCCGTGATCGACGACAAAGTACGGCGTGTGCTGCGGCTGGCCGCCAGGGTCGGTGCCCTGGACGAGACGGCCGCCCCTGAGGACAGCGCGCTTCCCCCGGACGTCCATCGCCGCATGCGGGACCTCGCGGTCAAGGGGTCCGTCCTGCTGCGCAACGACGGACTGTTGCCCCTCGAGCCCGGCACCCTGCGCAAGGTGGCCCTGATCGGCCCCAACGCGGTCCGCTTCGCCATCCAGGGCGGCGGCAGCGCCCATGTCACCCCCGAACACGTCGTCAGCCCGCTCGAAGGACTGCGCCGGGCGCTGGGCGAGGACGTCGAGATCACGGTCCACCCGGGCGTCTTCCCGCACGCCAAGCTCCTGCCGCTCGACGGCGAGACGGCCACCGACCCGGTGAACGGCGAGCCCGGCGTACGCCTGGAGTACCGGGGCACCGACGACAGTCCGATCTCCGACGAGCACAAGGACCCGGCGGACCGGTGGTTCCCGATCATCCTCCAGGACGGAGTCGAGGAACTGGTCGTCCGCACCCGGCTCGCGCTTCGGGCCTCCGGCATCCACCGGCTCTCGGCCATCGGCACCGGCCACTTCACCCTGCACGTCCCAGGGCACGAACCGCAGGCCCACGAGCAACTGCAGGAGGACGACGACATCGCCGCGCTGCTGCTCAACCCGCCGTCGCACACCTTCGCCTTCCGGGCCGCACAGGGCGAGACCGAGGTCGTGCTGCGCATCCGCCCGCAGCGCAACCTCCCCCACCCCATCACCCTGCTCGGCCTCGGCTACGACGTCCCCCGAGGCACCGACGAAGAGGAACTGGACGCGGCCGTCGCCGCCGCGGCGAACGCGGACGCCGTCGTCCTGGTGGTCGGCAGCGACTCCGACACCGAAGCCGAGAACGTGGACCGCACCACACTCGCCCTGCGGGGCCGCCAGGACGAACTCGTCGACCGGGTCTGCGCCGCCAACCCGCGTACAGCCGTCGTCGTCAACGCCGGCGCCCCGTTCGTCCTCCCCTGGGCCGAGCGGCCCGCCGCGCTGCTGTGGTCGTGGTTCCCCGGACAGGAGGGCGGCGACGCCATCGCCGACATCCTCACCGGGACCGAACCGGGCGGACGGCTGCCGACCACCTTCCCCGCCACCGAGGCCGACGCACCCGTCCTGTCCACCCAACCCGTCGACGGAGTGCTCGACTACGCGGAAGGCCACCGCATCGGCTACCGGGCCTACGCCGCCTGCCGCACCACCCCGCTCTTCCCGTTCGGCCACGGACTGTCGTACACCACCTGGGACTACCAGGACATCACCGTCACCGGTGACATGGCCCGCGGACTCAGCCTCGAGGTCATCGTCCGCAACTCGGGCGACCGGCCGGGACGCGAGGTCGTCCAGGCCTACCTGGAGCCGGCCGACGGCGGTGAGCCCCAGCGCCTGGTCGGCTTCGCCACCGTCGAGGCGGGGCCCGGCGAGGCCGTCGTCGCCACCGTCACCGTGCCGGCGCGGACGCTCGCGACCTGGACCGACGGAGGCTGGGCCGCGCGTTCCGGAGGCCATCGGCTGCGGGTGGGGCGCTCGTCGGCGGACGTACGGCTCACAGCCGCCGTTCCCGGATTCCGGTGATCATCGGTGGCTGCCCGGCAGTCGGCGAAAGCCACGGGTGAAGTACGGTCGGAGCGTGACGACACCACGCAAGCCCCGGGGCCCCTACCGCAAGGGCCTCGAGCGTCGGCAGCAGATCCTGCGCGCGGCGCTGGAGGTCTTCAGCGAGCACGGCGAGCGGGGCTCGTCCCTCAAGGAGATCGCCGATCGCGTGGGCATGTCGCAGGCCGGGGTGTTGCACTACTTCGACTCCCGCGAGGAACTGCTGCTGGCTGTGCTGGCCGAGCGGGACGCCCTGGACGTCGAGGCGACGGCCGACGTGACCTCGCCCGGCGAGGCGGTCGCCCGCACCGCGGCACACAACGCACGGCAGCGGGGCCTGGTGGATCTGTTCGTCACCCTGTCCGCCGCCGCCTCGGATCCGGAGCACCCGGCCAACGCGTTCTTCGTCCGACGGTACGAGGCTCTGACGGAGTCCATCGAGGACGGGCTGCGCAAGGCCCAGGAACGGGACACGGTCCGCACGGACATCCGGCCCGACCACATGGCACGGATGCTGCTCGCTCTCTCGGACGGGCTCCAGTTGCAGTGGCTGCTGAACCCGGGCATCGACATGTCGGAAACCATCCAGGCGTTCAACCTCATGTGCCTCGGCCCGTCGGGCGAGCGCGACGACGCCACCCCGGAGACGGGTTCGGGCGACGGCGCCTGAGCATCGGGCTCGCGTCGTGCGGCCCCCGGCCTCACGACATCCACAGCCTCAAAAACCTGTCCTTGTTTGACTTTTGGCCTTAGAGTCATCCGCCGTGCGCGCGCCACGCGGCGCACAGAGCCGTTTGCTCGTTCTCCGCGACACCCGCACACGGGCGGCTCCCTTGCCTGCGCCCACGGCACCGGAACCCACTCCCCCGAGAAGAACGACGAGAGGTAACCCCTATGAAACGCCTGGACAATCGACGCATATTCATCACCGGGGCCGCCTCCGGCATCGGCCGTGCGACGACCTTGCGGCTGCTCGCCGAAGGTGCGCATGTCGTCGCCACCGATGTCGCCGAGGAAGGGCTTGCGGAGACCGCCGCCCTCGCCACCAAGGCCGGAACCGGCGACGACCGGTTGAACACCGCCGTCCTGGACGTCTCCGACGAGAACGCCGTGAACACGGTCGTGGCGGACGCCGTCACCCGACTCGGCGGACTCGACGCCCTGGTCAACGTGGCCGGCATGCTGCGCGGCGCGCACACGCACGAATGCTCGCTCGACCTGTGGAACCGCGTGATCGCCGTGAACCTCACCGGCACGTTCCTCGTCACCCGGGCCGCGCTGCCCGCCCTTCTGGAGACGGGCCAGGGCGTGGTGGTCAACTTCAGCTCCACCTCGGCGCAGTTCGCCCACCCGTTCATGGCCGCGTACTCCGCGAGCAAGGGAGGCATCCTGTCCTTCACCCACAGCATCGCCCAGGAATACGCCAAGCACGGTCTGCGCGCGGTGAACATCAACCCGGGCAGCATCTCCAGCGGCATCACCGAGAACATCTTCTCGCTCGTGCCCGAGGACACCGACTGGAACCTCTTCACCAAGCTCACTCCGGCCATCGGCGAAGGCTTCGGCTCACCCGACACCGTCGCCGGCGTGGTCGCCATGCTCGTGTCCGACGACGGCGCCTTCATCACCGGGACCGAGATCCGCATCGACGGCGGCACCCACCAGTAGCCGTCCCCACCGGGTCTCCGGCTCGGATCACCGGGTGGAGATCTTGTGGACGGTGGTGTCGTCGGGGTTCAGCCGTCGCCCGTCCTCAGACAGCACTTCCAGTGCGCGGAGGCGATGTCCCTGTCTGCGGTCGACCAACTGTGAGTGTGGTTCGCCGGGGGCGAAGAAGTGCTGTTCGCCCCACTGCCGCAGTGCCACGATGACGGGGAAGAGCGCCTGGCCCTTCGGAGTCAGTACGTACTCGCGGTAGGCGCTGCCGTCCGAGGCGGGGACGGATTCGAGGACACCGCCGGCGACCAGGGTGCGCAGACGCGCGGTGAGGATGTTCTTCGCCACGCCGAGGCTGCGCTGGAACTCGCCGAAGCGCCGGCTTCCGTCGAAGGCGTCCCGCACGATCAGCAGGGACCACCAGTCGCCGATCGCGTCCACCGACCGGGCGACGGGACAGTCGCTCTCGTCGAAGCGCGTCCTGGTCACCATGGCGTCCCTCACTCTCACAACGGTTGCAACATGCTACCAAAAAGCCTACGGTCGCCATTGGTAGCAAGATGAAACCAGATGTGCGGAGGAGTGCTGATGCCCGGCAGCGGTGAGGCCGTGACACAACGGACCGAGGCCCGAAGCGAGGAGGGTTCCGCGTTCGCCCTGCCCCGTGGCGTCGTCATACTGTTCGCCGTCGCCTGCGGGGCAGCGGTGGCCAACGTCTACTTCTCCCAGCCGCTCCTGGTGACCATGGGCCACGATCTCGCCATGAGCCCGGCACTTGTCGGCAGCGTGGTCACCCTGACGCATGTCGGATACGGGCTGGGACTCTTCTTCCTCGTCCCGCTGGGCGACGTGGCCGACCGCAGACGGCTCATCGTGGCCCAGTTGCTGCTCCTGGTGGTGGTGCTGGCCGTGGTCGCCACCGCCCACTCGGCGGCGATCCTGCTCGCGGGCATGGCCGCGATGGGACTTCTCGCGGTCGTCACGCAGACGCTGGTGGCCTTCGCGGCATCACTGGCCCCTCCCGCCGGGCGCGGACGGGTCGTCGGTCTGGTCACCAGCGGCGTGGTCATCGGAGTCCTGCTCGCCCGCACCGCGTCCGGCCTCATGGCCGATCTCGCGGGCTGGCGCTCCGTCTACGTCGCCTCGGCGTCGCTCACCGCGCTGCTCGCCCTGGTCCTGTACCGAGTGCTGCCGCGCCACCGTGACGCTCCGCCGACACCCCTGCGCTACGGACAGCTCCTGCGCTCCACGATCACCCTGTTCGCACGCGAACGACTGCTGCGGCTCCGGGCCCTGTTCGGTCTGCTGATCTTCGCCGCCTTCAGCACCCTGTGGAGCAGCGTCGCGCTGCCGCTCAGCGAGGCCCCGTACTTCCTGCCCCACAGCGCGATCGGGGCGCTGGGGCTGATCGGTGTCACCGGCGCCCTGGCCGCGACCGTGGCGGGCCGACTGAACGACCGCGGACTCTCCCGGCGGACCACCGGCATCGCCCTGGCACTGCTCACCGTCTCGTGGTTGCCCTTGGCCTTCACCCACAGTTCGCTCTGGGCCCTGGTCGTCGGGGTGATCCTGCTCGACCTCGCCGTGCAGGCGGTCCATGTCACCAACCAGACCCTGATCTACGCGCTGCACCCGGACGCGGGCAGCCGGCTGATCGGCGGATACATGGTCTTCTACTCGATCGGCAGCGCCACCGGCGCCATCGCCGCGACCTCCCTCTACACGGTGGCCGGCTGGGGCGCCGTATGCGTACTGGGCGCCTCGTTCAGCTCGCTCGGGCTCCTGCTGTGGGCGTCTTCCGGCCGCCGCTGAAATCGGGCTCATTCCCGTCCGTCTCAGTATCCCTGACCCCGTTTCCCTCCCAACGTTTTGTCTCATCCGAAAGCGCGCATAGAGGCCGCTTCTCCTGATCCGCAGTCAAAATCAACCCGATTTGCGGGCTTTTAAAAAGCTCTCAAGACTTCGACACCGGTGTCCCAATGATGACCCGTTTGCGAGGCTTTCCGGAGCGCCGTATCCCTCAGTGTTCCGCTACCGGAAATTTCCAAAATGGCAACAGAGTCGAACCTTTATCGAGCGCTTGTTGTAACCTCTTATTTCTCGTCCGACCGCCCTGTCTCTAAGAGGAGCATGTGTGGGTTTATTCCCCGGAGCCGATCCCCCGCCCATCCGCGTGGCAGGGAAGGCACGTGCCGTCCTCTACATCGTCCACAACCGGGTTTCCCTGCGGACGCTGCGCCGGGTGCACCGGCTCCTGGCAGACGACAGCCGCCTTTCCTTCGCTGCGACGCTCGCCCCGGACCACTTCGGGCGGGGCTGCGAGGCGGAGGTCGGCCGCTGGGGCCTGCCCCTGGTGCCGTTCGAGGCGGCAACCGCCGAGCCGTGGGACCTGGCGATCTTCGCCAACCACGGCGGAGCCCACCTGTTCACCCGGGCCGGGGCCCGGGTGTTCGTCCCGCACGGGGTGGGCGCGGGCAAGCAGGTGCTGGGCCAGGACTTCACCTACGGCCCGGACTTCGTCCTTCGCTCGGAGGAACCGATCTACACCGCCATGTTCGAAGCGAGCGAGGAGGGGCGGGCGCGGGCCGAGGGCCTCACCCCTCAGCTCACCGGGCGAATACGGGTCGTCGGTGACCTGGAGACCGACGAGTTCCTCGCCGTCCTCGCGCGCCGCGCCACCGCCCGTGCCCTGCTGGGCGCCGGCCCCGAAGATCTCCTCGTTCTGCTCTCGGCCACGTGGGGCGATGCCGGAATGCTCGCTTGGCACGGCCCAGCCCTGCTGAAGAGCGCCCGTCTGTTGCCCGGGCACGTCCGGGTCGTCCTCAAGCCACACCCCCACAACTGGGACCAGCGCGGACGCCCCCGTCCCCACCTCGCCCGCGCTCTTGCCGCGGCCCCGGAGACGGTGTGCCTCGTCCCGCCGTGGCAGTCCTGGATGGGCGCGTACGCCGCCGCCGACCTCGCGGTGTACGACTTCGGCTCGCTCGCCCTGCGCTTCGCCCTGCGGCCCAGGCCGATGGTCGCCGTCCCCGCCGAACCGGGTGCCGTCACCCCCGGGTCCCCGGTGGACTCGCTGCGCGCCATGACGCCCCAACTGGCCGCGCCCTCGCTGCCGCAGGCGCTCGAACTCGCCCTGGAGACGGGGGTGCCGCCGGGGCTCGCCGACCTCGCGCCCCGGTTCGTCAGCCACCCCGGTCAGGCCGCGCCCCGCACCCGCGGCGCGCTGTACGAGCTCCTGGACCTGGCCGTACCCGGCCCGCAGGACAGGGAGGAGGAGACAAAGGAAAGGGAGCTGGAGGCGAGCGGATGAGGGCCGTCGTCGCAGGCATCGCCAACCAGCAGACGCGGCTGCCGGTGCAGGGCTTCCCCCACCCTTACAGCCCCGCGCGTCACCTGCCCGGCCGGATCGAGGACATGGTCGGCGGGGTGGGCTTCAACGTCGCCGCGGCCCTCGCACAACTGGGGGCCGCCGTCGAGCTGATCGCGCCGTTGGCCGACGACGCCCCCGGGCAGGCCGTGCTGGCCGCGGCACACCGTCTGGGCGTTGGCACCGGCCGGTGCACCAGGTCCCTGGAGCGCACCCCGCGGTCCGTCATCCTCGTGGACACCGCGGGCCGTCGCCAGGTCAACACCGACCTCGGCGGGGCCCTGGCCGCCTCCTTCGACGCTGCCGCGTTCCGCGCCACCGCCGCCGGGGCGGACGTGTGCGTGCTGGGCAACCTCGACTTCTCCCGCCCGCTGCTGCCCGCCGCCCGAGGACTGGGGGTGCCGGTGGTGGTGGACCTTCAGGACGTGCGCGGCCCTGACAACCCCTACGATCGGGACTTCCTCGCCGCCGACACCCTCGTCATGAGCCACGAGCGCCTCTCCGGCCAGGACCTGCCCGGCTTCCTGCTCGCGCTGCGCTCCCGCTCTCGCGCCTTACTGCTCGTCCTCACCCTCGGCGCCGACGGCAGCCTCGCCCTTGCGCCCGACGACGCCGACTGCTGGCACACCCCGGCTGTGGACGTCGGCCCGGTTCCCGACACCACCGGGGCGGGCGACGCCTTCACCGCCGCCCTCGCGCATGCGCTCCACGGTCTGCGCCTGCCCGCCCGGAGGGCCGTCCGCGCCGCCACCGCCTACGCGGCCTCCCACCTCTCCGCCGGCGAGCTGCGGCGATGACGGGGCTGCGCATACTGATGGCGGCCCAGGCGGTGTCGCTGGCCGGCTCGGGGATCAACGCGGCAGCCGTGGCCTACCTGGTGACGGTCCGCTCGGGTGTCCCCGCCCTCGGCCTGGTGCAGGGGATCCCGCTGGTGGCCACCGTCGTGTGCGCGCCCTGGATCGGCGTCCTGGTGGACCGTCACGACGCCCGCCGTGGCCTGGTCGTCTCCTCGACGGTGCTGGCGGTCCTCACCGCCCTGATGCTCCACTACGGGGCCTGGTGGTACGCCCTGGTCCTGGCCGTCCGCACCCCGTGGGAGGTCGCCCTCTCCGGGTCCCTGACCCGTCTCCTGCCGGCCGCCGCCGCCCGCGCCGCCGTGCCCGTGGCCAAGGCGAGCGGGACGATGTCGCTCACCGGCCGGCTGGCCACCGCCGCCGGGGTCGCCGTCGGTCCCTTCCTCGCCGGGACGCTGGGACCGGCCGTCTTCCTGGCCGACGCGGTCACGTTCGCCGTCACCGCCTTCGCCTTCCACGGCCTGCGCCTGCCCGCCCCGGCCACCGCCACACGCACCGGATCCAGCGTGGCCCGCCAGTTCCACGAGGGGCTGCGCTACCTGCACGGGCGGCCGCTGGCCCTGTACACGGCCGTGCTGTACACCGTCGCGGGCGTCGCCTGGGGGGCCAAGGACACTCTCTACGTCGCCTACGTCGACGAACGCCTGGGCCTGTCGGCGCACGTGTGGGCCGGTCCCTACGGGGCCGCGGCGCTCGCAGGGGAGACCGCCGCCGCGGCCCTCATCGCCTCCGGCCGCCTGGGCCGACCCGAGCGGATTCCCGCCGTGGCCACAGGAGCGGTGATGCTGCTGGGTGGCTGCCTGCTGACGGCCGCCGCGACGACCTCTCCGCCGGTGGCCTTCGCCGCCAAGGTGCTGGAGGGAGCGGCCACGAACGTGGTCGGGGTGCTTGCCGTGACCTTCGTGTCACTGCTGGCGGCCGAGCACATGCGCGGCCGGATGAAGACCCTGCTGACCACGGCCAACCGCGTCTCCCTCGGCGGGGCGAAGGGGGCTCTGCCGCCCCTGGCCGGGGTGCTGGGCGTCCACAGCGCCTACGCCGCGGCAGGCGCGGTGGTCCTGGCCGGGCCCGCGCTGGCCGCGCTCCTTGTGCGCCGCCGGCTGCGGAGCCTGTGAGGGCCGGAAACCGCGTCGCCTTATGCGACGTGCTTTCCCTTGCTTGAGCAAGCAGATACAGTCCCTGTGTGATGGCTCCGAGGCAGAGATCGCACGAGACGCCGCCGCGCGCCGCCGACGACGCGCAGGACGACCGCTGGTGCATGGCCGTACGGCTGTTGGGCCGCGTGGAGAAGCAGTTGGACCAGGCCCTACAGCAACGCCACGGCCTGCCGCTGTCGGAGTACCGCGCCCTGTGTGCGCTGACCCGCTCCGACGGGGAATCCGCCCTGCGTATGGGCGAGTTGGCCGACCGGATCGGATTGAAGGACAGCACGGTGACGCGCCTGGTCGGCCGGCTGGAAGCCCGAGGGCTGGCGGAGCGGGCCGCCTCGGCCGGTGACGGCCGGGCGGTCGCCGCGAGCATCACACCGGCGGGCCGGCAGTGCTACGCGGAGGTGACACCCACCTATCGGGCGGCCCTCGGGGACACCCTGGGGGCCTCGCTGACCAACGTGTACCTCGCCGATCTCGCCGCCTGGGTGCTTACGGGCGAGTCCGCGGTGAACAGCGCTCCCGCCCTCGACCCGCCTGCCGGGGCGTAGGCGCCGCCAGCTGATCGGCCTTGGTGCCGTACCGGCCCCGTGTCGACGGACTTCACGAATGGAACACGTATGACCACTGCTGCCGAACACTACGACGACCTGCTCGCCGAGCACTACACATGGATGCTCGGCGGTGACATCGAGACGGCGGCGGCCGCCCAGGCCGAACTCCTCGGCGAACTGGGGCTGTTCGCCCATCCGGGCGAGGAAGACGCCGCCGTCGATCTCGGCTGCGGTCCGGGCCCGCAGACTCTGGCCCTCGCCCACCTCGGTTTCGCGTCGGTGACCGCCGTCGACACCAGTGCCGCGCTCCTCGACGAACTCCTGGAGCACGCCAGGCGCTCCGGAACCGCGCAGGCCGTCCGCCCCGTCCACGGAGACATCCGCGAGGCCCTGCCCCGCCTTGCCCCGGGTTCGGTCGCCGCCGTTGTATGCATGGGCGACACCCTGCCGCATCTGCCCGACCGGACGGACGTGCAGGAACTGATCACAAGCGTCGCCAAGGCGCTGCGCCCGGGCGGAAGTTTCGTCGCCACCTACCGCGATCTGACACACGAACTCCTCGGCCCGGACCGCTTCATCCCCGTCCGCAGCACCGAGGACCAGATCCTCACCTGCTTCCTCGACTACCTCGACGAGGACACGGTCCAGGTCCACGACCTGCTGCACACCCGCCGTAACGACACCTGGCACCTGAAGACCGGCAGCTACCCCAAACTCCGGCTGAATTCCGAGTGGTTGACCACGCAGTGCGATGCGGCCGGCCTCCACGTCCGCCGCAACGAGGCGGGCCCCCGCGGCTTGTATGTCCTGCATGCCGTCAAACCCTGACCATCAACGAGTACAGATACGAGGCGCGTGGCGCATCGATGACTTTCCAAGCAGCACAAGATAAGATCCACGCAATTACGGCCATGCATGAGAGATGAATAATGACGTCAATGGATGACATCCTGAAGGAAATCGCCGATCTCCGGAAGGTTGTGGGGAACAGTTCCAGGCAGGTTGAGGCCCTGACGGATCTCTACGAAATCATTCCCGTCAAGCATGCAATGCCCAAGACCACAAAATGGACGGCCTGGCCAGACCTCCTCCTGTTCCTGGTTTCACAGATCCAGGAGCGACGTCCGGTTTCCATCCTGGACGTGGGGAGCGGCGCCACAACGGTCTGGATGGCAAACGCGCTTCGCCATTTCGAAATCCCCGGAACGATTGTCTCGATCGACCATGACAAGGACTTCGGTGATGCAACCGCCGCCACCTTGAAGCACCAAGGGCTGGACACATACGCGCAAGTGCGTATCGCCCCACTGGTTGAGGTGGACATCAAAGGAGAGCGGTGGCGCTGGTACGACCCGACACAGATAGAAGATGTAGAGAACTGCGACATGGCGGTGATCGATGGGCCTCCAGGATTCTTGCAACCACTCTCAAGGTACCCGGCACTCCCGATGCTTGAGTCGAAAGTAAACGGCGATGCGCGGATATTCATGGACGATGCGAGCCGCCCCGACGAGCTGGAGATAGTCGAGCGCTGGCGCCGCGAGTATCCGGATTGGTCCTCTGATTTCATTGAGCACGAAAAGGGGACGGCTGTTCTGAGGCGTTCCCGCTGACCGGTTGACCCGAAGTATGCGGGCGGACCGGCTGCGGAATATCTCGTCAGTGTTCGGCCGTTTCGGACGAGTCGAGGCTGGTCCGCAGCGTCACCGGCTTCAGCAGGACCGCCGCGACGATGCCGAGGGCCGCTACCGCGGCGCCGATGAGGAAGACGAGTCCGGTCGCGTCGCCGTAGGCGACGCGGGCGGTTTCCCGGCCCTGCGCAGTCCGTTCGGCGACGTGGCGAGCCAGGACTGCGCCCAGGACGGTGACGCCGAACGTGCCGCCCAGGGAGCGGAAGAAGGTGACCGTGGTGCTGGCCGTGCCGATGTCCTTCAGCGGGACGGAGTTCTGCACGGCGAGGACGAAGTTCTGCATGGTCATGCCGACGCCGAGGCCGATGCACAGCATCGCCGCGCTCATGAAGACCAGGGACGTCCTGTGGTCAATGGTGCCGAGTCCGGCGAACCCGGCCGTGAGCAGGACGGAACCGACGATGACAAAGGGCTTGAGTTTCCCGGTCCTGCTGAGCAGCCGCCCCGCGAGGATGGAGGAGACCAGGATGCCGCCCATCATCGGAATGGCCAGCAGCCCCGCCTCGGTGGCCGTGTAACCGCGGCTGACCTGGAAATACTGGCTGAGGTAGACCGAGGCCGCGAACATGGCCGTGCCGGCGGCGAGGCTTCCGAGGATCGCCAGCACGGTGGTGCGCTGCTTGATGATGTGGAGCGGCACGATGGGCTCGGCGGCGCGCGCTTCCACCCACAGCGCGACGGACAGCAGGACCACTGCCGCACCGACCATGGCGGCGGTCTGCCAGGACGCCCAGGCGAACGAGCTGTCGACGAACGAGATCCAGATGAGCAGCACGCTGACGCCCGAGGCGATGAGTGTCGCTCCCAGGTAGTCGATCTTCACGTCGTCGCGTCGGATGACCGGGAGGCGCAGCGTCCGCTGGAGGAGGACCAGCGCGGCGACGGCGACCGGAATGCTGATGAAGAAGCACCACCGCCACCCCAGCCACGAGGTGTCGACGATGAGGCCGCCCAGCAGCGGACCGCCGATGGTGGACAGGGCCGTGACACTGCTGAGGTAGCCGCTGTACCGGCCGCGTTCGCGCGGCGGGATCATCGCCGCGATGGCGATCTGGACCAGGGACTGTACGCCGCCGACGCCTACGCCCTGTAAGGCGCGCGCGGCGATGAGCTGCCCTGGTGACTGGCTCACCCCCGCCGCCACCGACCCGAGGACGAAGACGGTGACGGCGATCTGTACGAGGTTCTTCTTGTTGAACAGGTCCGCCAGCTTGCCCCAGATCGGGGTGGTGGCGGTGGTGCTGAGCAGGGTCGCGGTGACGACCCAGGTGTACTGGGTCGGCGAGCCGTGCAACGCGCCGATCATCTTCGGCAGCGCGGTGGAGACCACCGTGCTGCTGAGCGTCGCGACGAAGAGCGCGCTGAGCAAGCCGCTGAGGGCCACCAGGACCTGTCGCCGGGCCTTGGGCGGCTGGGGGTCCGCGGTGGTGGCGGGCTCGTTCGCCGCGGCTGTGCTCATCAGGCGGGCTCCGGGGAGGGTCGGACAACGGACAGCGAACGCGACGGACCGGCGGCGGACCGGTCCCGTCGGCACATCAGGTGGTCCTTCACGGCTCCTGGCTTCCTCCCGCCGTGCGCGTGCCGGGATGAGGAGCGTGGTCGACGACGAGTTGACGGAGTTTGCGCAGCTCGCGATGGCTGTTCCAGCCGAGCACTCCGACCACCTTGCCCTCGTGGCCGTAGGCGGCGACGAACCGGCGGTCGTCCAGGCTGCCGTGCACGATCTTCACGTCCGCGTCGTCGGGGAAGATGCCGTAGGCCTGGATGCGGGCGTCGTACTGGTCGCTCCAGAAGTAGGGAATGGGGGCGAAGGGGCGCTGTTCACCGAGGAGGTCCGCGGCCACGGCCATGCCCTGCTCGGTGGCGTTGAGGCGGTGTTCGACGCGCATCCGCAGGCCGAAGTGCGGGTTGTGCCAGGACGCGACGTCTCCGGCGGCGTAGATACCGGGGGCGGCCTGGCAGCGGGCGCCGCACTCCACGCCGTTGCCAAGGGGCAGTCCGGAGTCGGTCAGCCAGTCCGTCGCCGGTGTGGATCCCACGGCGACCAGGACCAGGTCCGCGTCGAGCTTCGTGCCGTCGGCCAGTTCGACGGCGACCACCCGGCCGGCGGATTCCAGGAACCGGGCCACGCCGACCCCCAGGCGCAGTGCGACCCCGTGATCGCTGTGCATCTGTCCGACGAGTTCCCCGATCCGGTCGCCGAGTTGTCGGCGCATCGGCACCGGCAGCGGGTCGACCAGCGTGACCTCCAGCCCCATGGTGCGGGCCACCGCCGCCACCTCGGCGCCGAGGAACCCGGCGCCGACCACGACGGCCTTCGGCCGGGCCAGCAGATGGGTCCGCAGCGTGAGGGCGTCGTCGAGCGTGCGCAGGACGTGCACGCCCGCCAGGTCGTCCCCGGGCAGCCGGCGCGGGGTGACGCCGGTGGCGATGACCAGGGCGCCGAACGGGAGGCGGTCACCGCCGTCCAGCAGGACCTTCCGCCGGGCGATGTCCAGCCCGGCTGCCCGGCGGCCGAGTCGAAAGTCCGCGTCCAGCCTGCCGATGGCCTCCTCGTCACGCAGCCTCACCCGCTCCGGCTGCCAGTCACCGGACAGGACCTGCTTGGACAGCGGCGGCCGGTCGTACGGAAGGTGCGGCTCGTCGCCGATGAGGGTGAGCGCCCCGTCGTATCCCTTGTTGCGCAGGGCCTCGGCCGTGGCCAGTCCGGCGGCCGAGGCTCCTACGATCACCAGGTCCCTGGGCATCGGCGTCATCACCAGGTCACCGGAAGCTCGTAGGCCCCGTAGACGAACCCGTCGTGCTTGAACGGGATCTCCCCCAGGTCCGCGGCCAGGGCCAGTGTCGGGATCCGCCGCAGGAGGGCGGGGTAGGCGACTTGCAACTCCATGCGGGCCAACGGCTGGCCCAGGCACTGGTGGATCCCGTATCCGAACGTCACATGACGGCGGGCGTCGCGGGTGAGGTCCAGCCGGTCCGGGTCGGGGAAGACCAACGGATCCCGGTTCGCGGTCTCGTTGACCGTGATGATGCCTTCGCCGGCCCGGATGACCTGGCCGGCGATCTCGATGTCCTCCCGTGCCGCCCGGCGCAATCCGCCGTGCGTGATGGTGAGGTAGCGCAGCAGTTCATCGACCGCCAGGGCGATCGCCTTCGGGTCCTCGGCGTCCCGCAGGAGTGTCAGCTGGTCAGGGTGGTGAAGCAGGGCAAGCGTACCCAGCGTGATCATGTTCGCGGTGGTCTCGTGTCCCGCGAACAGCATCAGCACCCCCATCTCGGTCGCCTCTTCCCGGGACAGCTCGCCGCCCTTGATCCGCTCGGCGAGTCCGGAGAGCAGGTCCTCAGCGGGGTGGACGAGCTTCTCGGCCAGCAGCCCGTCCAGGTACTCGGACAGTCGCTGCCTGGCTCCCATCCGCTGCTCGGCGGTCGAGTTCCGGTTGATGATGGTCTTGCTGTTCGACTGGAAGAAGTCGTGGTCGTCGTAGGGCACGCCGAGCAGATTGGAGATCACCAGCGACGGCACCGGCAGCGCGAACGCCTCGACGAGATCCGTCGGCTTGGGGCCGTCGAGCATCTTGTCGATCAGGTCGTCCGTGATCCGCTGGGTGGGTGGGCGCATGGCCTCCACCCGCTTGATGGTGAACGCGGACGTCACCATGCGGCGCAGGCGGGCATGTTCGGGATCGTCCATCATGATGAAGCTGGTGCCGGTTGAGCGCTTGCCCTGCTTCTTCAGTCGGTCGATCGTCTCGACCTCCCCGGGGGAGAGCTTGGGCGCGCCGGGCTGGAACGGGTCCACGCTGACCCGCTGGTCGGACAGCACCGCCCGGTGTTCCTCCCAACCGGTCACCAGCCATGCGAGGGTCCCGTCCCACAGCCGGACCCGGGTCAGCGGGCCCTCCGCCTGCCGTGCCCGCATCGCGGGTGCCGGATCGAGCGGACACCGCGCGGACCTGCCGATGTCGTAATCCGGAGTGTCCACCGGGGTCCCGCTCGGCGAATTGCCTGCTGCACCGGTCACTGCTTCTCCTCGCTCGTGGGGGGGGGCACGGGGCTCGGGGGCGCGGGGATGCTCCAGCGAGAGATCGTCGAGTCCGCTGCGGTGCGCGGCCGTGACCTGCGCGCGCAGCCGCTGCGCGCCCCCGGTCTCCCGCGACTCGACATCGCTGCGGACCAGGCAACACCAGCGGGAGCAGTTAAGTCAATTCATTGATTTAATTTCGGCCGGACCCGGCGCCACGCGAACGAAGGCGCACCGAACGGGTCGGCCGGTCAGTCCTCGCGCGTGACCGGCGCCTGCCACAGCGCGACAATGGCGTCGATCAGACCGTTCGCCGTGTCGTGCCAACTGGCCCGGGGTGTCGGCGCGTTGTCCGCAAGGGCGCGCTCCCGCTCCGCGGACATCTGGGCGATCAAGTGACGCGTCATGGCGCCGCGCTCGGCATGCACCTCGGCCGGCAGCTCGGGCAGACAGCGGTCCAGGCCCTCCTGCAACCGCCGCATCGACGGCGAGCCGGCCGCGAACTCCTCGGCCGTGACAGCACGCAGGGCCGGGTCGGCCGTGACCTGGGCGATGAACCGGGCGTACCAGCTGGGGGTACCCAGAGCCTCCAGATGCTCGGTGACAGGGCGGACCGCGCAGGCCACCCAGTCCCGCAGATCGGCGGAGTCTCCGATGGCCTCGATCATGCGCAGACGGCCGACCTCGACCGGCTCGGCATGCCGGCGGGCGATGGCGCGTATCAGGTCGATCTTCGTGCCGAAGTGATAGCTGACCGCGGCGTTGTTGCCCTGTCCGGCGGCCTCGCTGATCTGACGGTTGGCGACCGCGTGCACCCCGCGTTCGGCGAACAACCGCTCCGCCGCGTCCAGGAGTGCCAACCGCGTCGCGCTGACCTGCTCGTCTCGTCTCGTCCTGTCGGCCATCGCCACCACCACCTCGGGACGTCACACCCGTCCACGAGAGCCCGTCCCCCAGGCCACCGCAGATCCTCGGCCAGGTCGGCGAGGCCAAACGACGAAAGCGTACGCAATGACGTGGCCGGTCCCGGCCGACGGAGAGACCAGCCATGCCCCCACGCCCCTGAAGCACTATGGCGCAATCCCCTCTGTTTCGGCCGCACGCATGCGATACGGTTAAATCAATCGGTTGATTTAACCGTGACATGACCAAGGCCGTCGTCGACACCCTGGTCGAGCAGATTCCCGACTTCGCGATGGCGCGGGCAGCCGGATGCCCATGCGCCCCGCCACCTCGGCTGCGACGACTGCACCCGAACAGCCGCTCACCCAAGCCCGGTTGTGGGACGGCAGCCAGCCCCGCCCACCTGCCGGGCGGCAACCGCTGCGCAAACCACACCCCTTCACCCCCACCCGAAGAGGCCAGATGAGCCAGAACGACCCCATCGTCCGCCTGCCACTGCCCACCGACGGTCCCCTGGACCCGCCGCCCGAATGGGAGTTGCTGCGCGCACAGTGTCCGGTGGCCACCGTCGAACTCCCCAGCGGAGACACCGGCACGCTGCTGACCCGCTACGAACACGTCAAGGCACTCCTGTCGGACCCACGCTTCTCGCGCCCGGCCGCCGAGGACGACAGCGCGAGGATCGCCCCGGAAGGGGGCGGCGGCGTATCGACCAACAGCGGCACGTCGCTCTCGCTCCACATGAAGGGCGAAGGCCACCAGAGGTGGCGCCGTCACGTCGGCAAGTACTTCACCGCAAAGCGCGTGACGGCGCTGCGCCCCGGCATGGAGGAGATGGCCGAGGCCATCGTCGCCGCCATGGTCAAGAGCGGCCCGCCCGCCGACCTCAAGGCAGCGCTCGGCTTCCCGCTGCCGGTCTACGTGATCTGCGGCCTCCTCGGCGCGCCCGTCGAGGACCGGGACCGCTTCTCCTACTGGTCCGACGCGTTCCTGAACGTCAGCCGCTACTCGGAGGAGGAGACCGGCGCGGCCCACGACGACTCCGTGGCCTACATGTCCGAGCTGATCGCGGCCAAGCGCGCCGAGCCCGGCGAAGACCTGATCAGCACCCTCATCGAGGAGAGCCGGGCGGAGGGTGAGGGGCTGACCGACCCCGAGCTCCGCGACACCGGCATGGCCCTGCTGGTCGCCGGGCACGAGACCACCGCGAACATGATCGGCAAGATGGTCGTCATGCTGCTGGCCGACCGCACCCGGTGGGACGGCCTGCTGGCCGACCCCTCTCTGGTGCGCACCGCGGTCGACGAGGTGCTGCGCTCCGACGCCAACCTGGGCGGCTACGGCCTCCGGCGCTATCTGACCGAAGACTACGAGGTCGACGGGACGGTGCTGCCGGGCGGCACCACCGTCTTCTGCGGCCTGTCCGCAGCCAACCGCGACGAGCGGGCCTTCACGGACCCGGCCGAGATGGACCTCACCCGCAGCCCCAACCCCCATCTCGCCTTCGGCGCCGGTGCCCACTCCTGCCTGGGCCAGTCCCTGGCCCGCACCGAACTCCAGGTCGTCCTCGAGGTCCTGCTGCGCAAGCTGCCGAGCCTCGACCTGGCCGTACCCGTCGCGCAGTTGCGCCAGGTCGAGGGACTCACCGTCGGCGGCCTGCGCGAGGTGCCCGTGCGATGGTGACCCGCCCCGCCGAAACCTCCGTACCGACCGACCGCACAGCCGAAGGCACGGCCGAAAAGAAAGGAGCGACCATGAAGGTCACCGTGGACGAGGACAAGTGCTGCGGCGCCGGGAGTTGCGTCCTCGCCGCACCGGACGTCTTCGACCAGCGCGACGAGGACGGCATCGTCGTCCTCCTCGACCCCGAGCCGGCAGCGGACCAGCACGCGGCCGTCCGGGACGCGGCCGCCGTATGCCCCGCCGCCGCCATCGCGCTGAGCGACGTATAACGCGCTGAACGCAGATCCCCTCCAGGTCGATGACGCAGTCGGCCTGGAGAGGTTCGCCGTGCGAGGTAACGGTGCCGATGGTGGTCGGCAACTGGGCTTGAGGGCAGCCTGTGAAGCGCTGAACGTCCGCCAGGGTCCAGGGCTCGGGGAGATGCCCGTCGTGGTGCTACGTGGCGGGGAGGAGCTCGACCACGGCGTGGCCCAACCGGGGCCGGATCCACTCACCGCTGCGTTCGATGCCGATGACGCCTCCGAGGAAGGCCATGTCAAAGGTGCCGGTGGGGGTCTCCCAGCGGAACGGAACACATGAGACATGGGAGGGGAAGTCGTCCTGGGCGGTGGTGCCGGGGCCGAACGACTGTAGGGGACATGGCCCGTCGTCGGTGTACCGGTGAGCGAAGAAGGCGGTGATCCAGCCGGTGACCCGGTCGCCGCCGGACCCCGACTCCCACTTGTAGAGCGACCGCCAGAATCCGTGGTCGACGCCCCAACCGGAGGCTGTCTCGCTGATCGCCTCCAACACCGGGTGCAGGGCGGTGAACCACGGGCGCAGGCCCTCGAACCACTCCGACAGCTCCCGCACGCGGGCCACCAGCAGGCGCCAGTCCCGGTCCGTGCCCTCCAGCCGGATCCGTGGAATGCCGCAGAGCGTCTGCCACCGGAAGCGGTAGTACGGACTGACCACGTCCATCAGCGCGACCAGCGCGGCGGTGGCATCGGCAGGGGTGGTAGTGGAGAAGGCGGGCTGGAACAGGTCGGCCACATCGTCGCCGATCCGGGAGCGCAGCGGCTGCTGTACCAGGTTGATCGAGCGCTCCCAGTCCTCGGGAGCGAAGTCGTCGCGGACGGCGATGGTCCGCTGATGACCGGGCGTGTCGGTGAAGAGTCCCTCGTACGTGCCGCGGTTCAGCCGGACGTGGACGGCCACCTCGTGCACGACGGCGTACCAGAGCAGGTCGGGTGACAGGCTCAGTGGCAGGTGGGCCGTGAAGCAAAGGTGGATGGCACGCAGCAGAAGGCTGGAGGTGGTCTCGGCGAGCTCGGTGAACTCGGTGGTCTCCGGACCGTTGGTGGTCCAGCCGACGAGGCGGTCAGTGCTGCGGTGGTGGAAACGCGCCTGGTCGCGGACCACCGCCCGCAGGAAGCGCTCGTTGCCGAGTTCGGTGAGTTCAGCTGCGAGCCGATCGGCATTGCGGTCTTCGCCGAGCGGCAGATCTATCTCGAAAGCCATCCGTATCCCCAGGAGCAGTGATCGGTCCCGATCTTAGAAGAGTGATGAAAACGTGGGCGCTGGCTCACATGCTCGGGACCGGCCTGGCAGCAAAACTCACGTGACTGTGACCCACGCGCTTCCTAGGATCGGATCTTGTGCGTACCCGTCCGTCCTTTATCAACGATGAGGCGATCGCCAGTGCGGTTGCCACCCACTGGCTGCCTGAGATCGCCGAAGTCGACTACCTGCCCTGGGGTTTCGGCGCACACCACTGGCGGGTGGCCGGTGGCGACAAGACGCTGTTCGTGACGTTGGACCAGTTGGCGCCCCGTCATACCGCGGCCTCGCTGGAGGCTGCCTACGCGGGGGCGGCCGCGCTGGCCGCCGGGGGTCTGGACATGGTGTGTGCGCCGTCGCCCGCGCGGCCCGGGCGGTTCACGATCGATGTCGGGCCCGGCGTGCTCAGTGTGACGCCGTGGCTGGACGGACGGTCTCCGACTGAGGCTGAGGCTCGCGCACCCCAGCACGTCCGCGAGGTGATCGCGGCGCTGGTCGCGTTGCATCGCACGGCACCACCGGACGGCCTGCCGTGCTGGGTTCCACGGGTCGGCCCGGGGTTCGCCGACGAGTTGCGGGCTCGCACCGCCCAGCCCTGGACGTCCGGCCCGCTGGCGGAGGAAGCCCGGGGTGCGCTTGCCTCACACCATGACGCGATCAAGCGCTGGACCGGCCGTTATGGAGAACTCGCGGACATCGCGCACTCCCATCGTGATCTCTGGGTGCCGACCCATGGCGAGCCGCACAACGACAACCAGGTCATGGTTGCCCGCGGACTGAAGCTGGTCGACTGGGAGTCGCTGGCTCTCGCGCCGCGTGAGCGGGACTACTCCGACCTGCTCGATACGGGTGAAGCCGACGGTTTGGCCCCCGACCCTGCGATGGTCGAACTGTTCGCACTTGATTGGCGGCTTTCCGAGATCGCCGAATATGCACTGTGGTTCACCACGCCGCACACCGGTACAGACGACGATCGCATCGCGTTGGAAGGACTGTACGAGGAATTGTCAGACGCCACTGATTGACCCCGCGACCAGAGTGGTCAGGCGACCCCCAGTAGGGTCCCCGCATCCAGCGTGGTGCACGATCGGAGACTCCAGCCCACACCCAGCAACGCGAGGGCCACCGCGAACACGGCGACGGAACCGCCGGGTGCGTTGGCGGCGGCGCCGTGGCCGTGGTCGCGCGGGTGGCGTCGGCCGGCGTCCGGCCCGCACCGCCGTATGGTCAGCCCCGGTCACCCAGGTCCAGGCGGTCGAGCAGCCCGGCGTCGGTGAAGGCGGCGACCAGTTCGTCACGGCCCTCGGTGAAGTGCGCCCAGCTGTCGTAGTGGACGGGAACCACCCGGCGGGCGCCCAGGATCTGGGCAGCGTGGGCGGCCTGTGTGCTGTCGAGGACGATCAGAGCGCCGTCGAAGAGGACGGGGAAGCGGGGAGCCCCGGCGAACAGGATGGCAGTGTCCACCGGACCGAACCGTTCGGCGATCTCCTCGACCAGGTCGAGCGAGGCGTTGTCGCCGCTGACGTACACCGTGGGCAGGCCCTCCCCCGTCAGGACGAATCCGACGACCTGGCCGGTGATCGGCTCGACGTCCTCGCGCACGCCGGGCCCGTGGAGGGCGGGCACGCCGGTGACGGTGATCGTGCCGCCGCCGGGGCGGTCCAGCTCGATCGACTCCCAGTCGGCCAGCCCCCGGGCCCCCGCACCGAGGCGCTGCCCGCCCCCAGGCGTGGTCAGGGTCAGTGGGACGTCGGCGAGCAGTGCCCGGCCGGAGGCGTCGAGGTTGTCGGGGTGCTCGTCGTGGGAGAGCAGGACCACGTCGATACGGCCGAGGTCGGCCGGCGCGGCGGCGGAGGAGGGCGCCGTCTTGGTCAGCCGGCCGCCCGGCACGTGGTAGTCGCGAGGCGCGTCGAAAGTCGGGTCGGTCAGGAAGCGCAGGCCCCCGTATTCGAAAAGGGCCGTCGGGCCGCCGAAGACGCGGACGGAGATCTGCTCAGCGGTCGTGCTGGTGCCGGCCATCAAAACCTCACGGATGGGTGTTGGGTTATCCGTGAGAGACGATAGCGGCGTCTCACGGATGAACACAAGCCGTACCATGACAGCCATGAGCGAGACCCCGACCTCCGAGTCCGTGTCTCCGCCCGCGCCGGGGGCGGAGGAATACCTCGCCCTCGACTTCGTCAACAGCGCCGTCGCACTGCCCGGAGGGCACTTCATCGATCTCCTCGGCACCCCCGAGGCGGCCAATCGGTGGCTCACCGAACACGGTCTCGCGCCGGCTGACGCCGGGGTGCGGGAGATGTGCGCGGCGCAGCTGCGCTCCCTGCGCGAACACCTCAGATCGCTGTTCGCCGCCCGCGTCGCCGGGCTGCCCGCCCTGCCCGCGGCGCTGTCCGCTGTCAACGACGCGCTGAGCAGAGCCCCTTCGGCCGCCCTGCTGCACTGGGACGAGAAGAGCGGCCCCTACCGCGCGGCGCCGTGCCCCACCAACGAGATCCTCGACCGCGCTCTGGCGGCCCTCGCGGCCAACGCGGCCGACCTCCTCACCGGCCCCGACGCCGACCGCCTCACCGGCTGCGGTTCCACCCCGTGCAACCGCTACCTGCTGCGCCACGGCCGCCGCCAGTGGTGCTCCACCCGCTGCGGCGACCGCGCCCGCGCCGCCCGCGCCTACGCTCGACGCCCCCGGCCCACAGCAGGCTGACGAACCCATGCCACCCGGGAGAGTGACGCCCACATCGGCCGACCGGACGGCGCGGGACAAGCATCGAAATTGATCATCCTGGCCACAGCAGTCGCGGGCCTCCCAGCGCCACAGCGTTGGGAGGCGCGGCCATGATCAGCCCAGCGATCGGCGGGCGTCTCGTTCCG
The DNA here is from genome assembly GCF_055569495.1 of Streptomyces sp. NPDC028305. Taxonomy (NCBI): domain Bacteria; kingdom Bacillati; phylum Actinomycetota; class Actinomycetes; order Kitasatosporales; family Streptomycetaceae; genus Streptomyces; species Streptomyces sp. NPDC028305. Next base: position 299,771 of record NZ_JBVHTN010000009.1, on the reverse strand, counting down.
GGTTGACCAGCAGTGCGAAGCACAGACCGCCGAAGGCCACGAGCACACCGAAGACGAGGAAGGCATCGGTGTAGCCCTGCTGCTCCGTCGCCGACCGGTCGAGGAGCCAGCCGGTGAACATCGGGCTGATGATCCCCGCGCTGGTACCGAGCGCGGTGAGGACCCCCAGCGCACCGCCACGCCGGGCGGCGGGGGCGATCTCGGCGACGGCCGGATTGGCGACGGCCTGCACGGTGGTGGACAGCCCGTATCCCAGCATCAGGAGAGCCACGGCGACGACGGGCGACGTCACCCAGTGCAGCAGAGTCAGGATGAGACCCGCGGCGACGAGGCAGCTGCCGCCGAAGACACCACGTACGAACCGGGAGGAAAAGCCACGGCGCAGCAGACGATCGGTGATCGGTCCGACCGACAACAGGGCCACGATGGCCATCGCGCTGGGCAGTCCGAAGAGGGAACCGGAGGTCGCGGCCGAGAAGCCGAGACCGTCCTCGAAGTAGGAGGGCAGCCAGGTGAAGACGACCGCGGCGAGCGCCCCTTGAGTGAAGTAGGCGGCCAGAGCGCCGAGGAAGGTGCCGTTCAGCAGGATCCGGCGCCACGGCACGCTGTCGCGGACGGCACGCTTCTCCTCCTCCTGCGGGTCCGAGGTCTTCTCGTGTGCCCGTCCGGTGGCCGCCTTGTCCGCATAGGGGCCGAGCCGACCGGTGAAGAACCACACGACGCTCCACGTCAGGGCGAGCAGCCCGACGGACAGGAAACCCGCCCGCCAGCCGAAGTGCAGGATGACCAGGGTCAGCACCGGGGCGAGCGCGAGCTTGCCGATCGCCGCGCCACAGGTGATGAGGGCGGCGGGCAGGCCGCGCCGCTCGTTGGGGAACCAGGAGTACGCGGCCATGTGCGCCAGGGGCTGGGCGGGGCCCTCGGCCGCGCCCACCATCACTCGGCTCGCGTAGATCGCGGCGCCGCTCACGGCGAACAGCGCGGGGACCTGCCCCGCTGCCCACAGCAGACCGCAGACCGCAGACCGCAGACCAGCAGGATCCAGCGGGGCGAAATCCGCTCGGACAGGAAGCCCGCGATCAGGCAGGTCACGCCGAACAGCAGGTAGGCGGCGCTGCCCAACGATCCGAACTCCGCCTTGCTCAGGTGGAGATCCGCCATGAGCGGCTTGGCGGCCAGACCGAGCAGAGCCTTGTCCAGGAAGATCACTGCCGACGATGCCACGACGACGGCCAGGACCACCCAGGCACGCGCCGGTCTCGGCTCGGCCTCGCGTACGGCGGCGGGTGGGGCGGGGATGGGCCGTCCGTCAGGCCGATACGCGGGCGATCGTGAAACAGGCCGGGGCGGCGATCCCCGGGATGCCGGCCGCGGCGTCGGCCGAGGTCGTCACGGAGCCGCTGACGGATTGAACGCGTTGGTCGTTGGCAGGTCGGTCACGAGCAGCCGGTATCCGACGTCAATGGTGTCGAGCGTGAGCAGTTCGGCGTGGTGTGTGTGCCAGCGGCCGGTTGTTAGGTCGTCCGCGAGCCGGGCCAGACCGGGCGCGATGGCGTCTTCGCCGGTCTGGGCCAGCATGGAGATCCCCGCGCGCACCCGCGGGTCGAGATAGGCCTCGGGGCGGCGCCAGTATGCGGCGCCGAATCCGTCCACGCAGTCATGGGGGACCATGACCGGTTCCTGGCGCGCACCGCCGAGCAGGTCGACCAGCTGGTCGGTGGGGGTGGCGCGGGTGTCGTCGAGCGCGGCCGCCTCCGGGAGGTAGTCCCGGACGAGCCAGAACCGCTCGCGGAAGACCTGCTGGTCCCACGTCAGGATGACGATGCGGCGGCGGGCGACCCTGCGCAGCTCGGCCATTCCGGCTGCCAGGTCGGCCCAGTGGTGGACGGTCAGCAGGGCCATCGCGGCCTCGGCGGCGTTGTCACGCAGCGGGAGGTGCTCCGCGACGGCCCGCACGGCGGGCGCGGATCCCGGCGGGCGCTGGGCGATCATGACCTGGCTGGGCTCGACCGCGAGCGCGGTCCGCGGCGGCTCGTAGGAGCCGGTGCCCGCCCCGACGTTGATCACGTCGGTGACGTTCCCGAGGGCGGCGTGGATCTGCGCGGCGATCCGCGGATCAGGCTGTCGTGTCCGGGCGTACGCGGCGCCGAGCGTGTCGTAGGTGGCCATGGTCGTCAGTATGCGAAACGGGCACGGCCCCTGCCCTGCCTACGCGGGAAGCCGGTTACCGCCCCCGGCGAGGTTCCTCATGGCATCGACGGCCGACAAGGCCTTGACCGGACGCGAAGCGGCCCCTACATTCCTCACACCCTCGAGGTAGATCGATTAACCACTCGTTAACCGCCTGGTTGGAGACACCCCGCTGTGCACTCACCGCTGACTAGGCGCGGCTTCCTCGCCGCCGGTTCCGGCCTCGCCGCCGCGACCGCCCTGCCTGCCCTGTCCGGCTGCTCCCTGGTGGCCGCGGCGGACTCCGATCCCCATACGCTCGTCGTGCACAGCCAGCTGGGCACCACCTCCCCGGGATCGCCCACCTACCTCGCGGGCCTGGACCGATTCCGCAAGGAAAATCCGGGACTCAAGGTCAAGAACCTGATCAACGGCGATGACCTCGCGCAGGTGTACGAGACCTCGCGCCTGGCGCGCAAGGAGCCGGACGTCGTGATGGTCAACCTCTACGACAAGACGCTCGCGTGGACGGACGTCGGCGCCACCGTCGACGTCAAGGGCTACCTGGACGACTGGGGGCTGCGCGACCGGGTGCGCCCGGAGGCTCTCGCCGCGTGGACCGACGCCAAGGGCAGGCTGCGGGCCTTCCCCTACTTCGCCACGAACTGGCCGATCGCCTACAACAGAGCGCTGCTGGACCGGGCGGGCGTCGACGCGATACCCACCACGGGTGACGAGCTGATCGCCGCGGCCCGCAAGCTGCGCGCCAAGGGGATCGCGCCCGTGACCGTCGGCGGCAACGACTGGACCGGGCAGAAGCTGCTCGCCCAGATCATCCAGACCTTCCTGACCGAGGACGAGGCCAGGCACGTCTACTCCACCGGGGACTTCGGCAGCAGGGGCGCCCGGGAGGGCATCGAATACTTCGCGACGCTGCGGGACGCGGGCGTCTTCGCCGACAAGGCACAAGGCCTCACATCGGACCTGATGACCACGCAGTTCAACACCGAGTCCGCGGCGATGGAATCGGCGATGTCATCGGCGCTGGCGAAGGTGCCCGAGAAGGTCGTCCGGCACACCGAGGTCGGCGGCTGGCCGCTGGCCGACGGCGCCGTGCACGACAAGCCCACCATCCTGCGGACGTACACCCTGATCGGATTCTGGATCAGCCCGAACGGCGCCAAGAAGATCGATGCCGTCGAGAAGTTCCTGCGCTTCATGTACCGCCCCGACACCGTCTCCCGGTTCATCAAGGAGAGCGGCCGCGACATGGCGCTGCGCTCCGACACCGTCAGCACGGACTTCCCGCTGGTCGCCGCCGCGCAGAAGCTGGGCTCCGATGTGAGCCAGGTGCTGTTGCCCGATGTGTATGTTCCGCCCGCCGCCACCCAGCCGCTGATCACCGCGACCAGCACATCGTTCACCCGAGGCACCAGCGCCGCGAAGGTCCGCGCCGCGCTCGAGACCGCGTACCGCTCCGCGTGACCCGTCCGCCCGCTCGCTCGCATCCCGAGCCCGACCTCACGGAAGCCACCTCATGACGACGCTGACGTCGACCCCGGGCGGGGCCGCGGTCCGCCACCCCGCTCCGCCCTCCGCCACGCCCCGTTCGCACAACGCCCGACAGGGCGGCACGATCCTCGCCGTCCCCGCGCTGATCTGGTACGCGATCTTCATGATCGGTCCGGTGATCGCCATCTTCGTGATCGCCGCCCTGCACTGGCCGGGGATGCTTCAGCCGGTGTCCTTCGCCGGTCTCGACAACGTCCGCACGGTCTTCGACGACCCCGTGTTCTGGGACGCGGTGAACAACACCGCCATCCAGCTCGCCGTGGCGCTGCCGATCATGATCGTATGCGCCTACATGCTGGGCTACTACGTCGCCCAGAAACCCCCCGGACACCGTGTCATCCGCTATCTGCTGTTCATCCCCGGCCTGATATCCACCCCCGCGAAGGCCATGGTGTTCTACGCGGCGCTGTCGCCGGACGGGCTGGTCAACGGCACGTTGCAGTCCGCGGGGCTCGGTTCGCTCACCGACGCCTGGCTCGCCTCGCCGTCGACGGCTCTGGCCTGTCTCATCGCCCTGGACGTATGGAGCGGGATCGGCTTCACCGCCGTCCTGTTCGCCGCCCGGCTCGACAGCGTCCCGGACGAGCTCGGCGAGGCGGCACAGCTGGACGGGGCCGGGCACTGGCGGACCATGTGGCGCATCCACTTCCCCGTGATCCGTGACTATGTCGGCGTCGTCACCATGCTTCAGTTCCTGTGGACCCTCTTCGGCTCGGCACAACACGTCCTGCTGCTCACCATGGGCGGTCCCGGCAGTTCGTCGACGACGCTGTCGTTTCTCGTGTATCAGAAGGCGTTCATCGCGGCCGACCTGGGTTACAGCCAGACCGTCGGCGTCGTCCTCTTTCTGGCCGGGCTCGTCGGGCTGCTCGCCATCCGCCGCACGTTTCGCCAGAACTACTGATCGGAGCGGTCACCATGAAACTCGGCAAACGCTGGCTGCCCGCACACCTTCTGGTGTGGACCTACGCGGTGCTGCTGATCGTGCCGCTCTACTACTTCCTCGCCTCCGCGTTCAAGAGCAACGAGGAGATCTTCGCCCATCCCTTCGCGCTGCCGGACTCACTCGGCTTCGACAACTTCCGGACGGCCTATACCAGCGCCTCCCTGGGGCCGGCCATCGTCAACTCGGCGCTGGTGACGGTCCTTTCGCTGGCGCTGACCCTGCTGCTGGCGCTGCCCGCGTCGTTCGCCCTCGCCCGGTCGACCGGACGGCTGGCCTCGGCGATGGAGAAGGTCTTCTCGCTCGGCTTCCTGATCCCGACGTTCGCGGCGCTCTTCCCGACGTTTCTGCTCGCCGCGGCCACCGGGCTGTTCCATACACAGCTCTTCATGGTCCTTTTCCTGCCCGCGACGGCGATGCCGCTGTCGGTGGTGATCCTGGTGCAGTTCATGCGGACCATCCCCAGGGAGATGGAGGAGGCCGCCCGGATGGACGGGGCGTCCACCTACACGGTGCTGCGCCACATCTACACGCCGATGTGTCTGCCCGGCATCGCCACCGTGGTCCTGCTGAACTTCCTGACGTTCTGGAACGAGTACCTGTACTCGCTCGTCATCATCGGCCCGGACCCCGACCAGCGCACCGTCCAGGCGGCCCTGCCCACGCTGAAGGCGGTCATCGGCACCGACTACGGCGTCCTCACGGCCGGCACGGTGCTGACCCTCATCCCCGTATGGATCGTCTACACGGTGCTCCAGAAGCGCATGCAGCAGGCGCTCATCAGCGGCGCGGTGAAGATGTGAGCGCGCCCGCCGGGAAGCAGGGCCGCCGGCCCACCATCAAGGCGGTGGCGGCCGCCGCCGGGGTGTCGACGGCGGCCGTGTCCCAGGCCTTCCACGGCAAGGGCCGGCTGTCGGAGCCGACCAGGCAGCGCATCCTGGACACCGCGGGAGAGCTCGGCTGGTCGCCGAGCGCGCCCGCCGCCGCCCTGCGCAACGCCCGTACCCGCACCCTCGCGCTCGTGGTGCGGCGCCCCACCGACGTGCTCGGCGCGGATCCGCACTTCAGCGAGCTGATCACCGGTATCGAGGGCGAACTCGCGCCCCGCGGCTACGGCCTCCTGCTGCATCTGGTCGCCGGGGCGCAGGAGGAGAACGCCCTCTACAGGCAGCTCACGGCCGAAGGCCGGGTCGACGGAGCCGTCCTGACGGACGCGCACACCGACGACCCGCGCCCCGCCCTGCTGGCCCGCCTCGGCCTGCCCGCCGTGCTGCTCGGTCCCCCCGACCGTGCCGCCCGGGTGCCGAGCGTCGGCCTCGGCCACCAGGGCGCCGCCGTCGAGGAGGTCGTCCGCCACCTGCTCGGCCTCGGACACCGACGCATCGCCTATGTGGCGGGCCCCGCCGACCTGCTGCACACACGGCTGCGCGGCGGTGTCTTCGAGACGGCCCTCAAGGCGGCCGGTCTGCGGCCCTACGCGGTCCTCCACACCGACTTCACCGAAGTGTCCGCCGTGGCCGCGACCCGGGCGCTGCTGGACACCGCCGACCGCGCCACCGCGATCGTCTACGCCAACGACTCCATGGCGGTGTGCGGCATCGGCGCCGCCCAGCGCGCCGGTCTGCGGGTCCCCGACGACCTGTCGGTCGTCGGCTACGACAACCTGCCGCTCGGCCGGTGGCTGCACCCCCGGCTGACCACGGTGGACCAACAAGTGCAGCGGGTCGGCGCGGCCGCCGCCCGGCTGCTCCTCGCCCGCTGCGGCGAGGACGTCGAGGAGACGGTGCTCGACGACCGGCCGCGTCTGGTCGTCCGCGAGTCCACGGGGCCCGCCCCCGTCTCCCCCGCCTGACGCCCGCGCTGCCACCACGACCAACAGATCCACGAGTCTCCCCCACACCGCACCACGAGATCCGAGAAGGACCATGCGACGCCACAGCGCCCAGCTCACCCACCACCCCGCCGTCCTGCCCTGGCTCGGCGCCAACTTCTGGTCCCGCACCGGCGGGCCCCTGATGTGGCGCGACTACGACCCGAAGACGGTCCGCGCGGAACTGCGGGTGCTGCACGAGCACGGCCTGACCATGACTCGGTCGTTCTTCTACTGGCCGGACTTCCATCCGCAGCCCCACCGCGTCGACGAGACGCTGTGCGAACGCTTCCGTGACTTCCTCGACGCCCACAGCGAGACGGGCATGGGGACGGTACCCACCTTCATCGTCGGACACATGTCGGGCGAGAACTGGGACCCGGCCTGGCGCGGTGGCCGCGATCTGTACGAGGACGTGTGGATGGTCGGCCGCCAGGCGTGGTTCGTGTCCCAGATGACCCGCCGCTTCAAGGACCACCCGGCGGTCACGGGCTGGCTCATCACCAACGAGATGCCGGGATACGGCCGTATCTACCAGGTGGATCCGCCCTCCTCCGATGTGGTGACGGCCTGGGCGCAGGCCATGTGCAACGCCGTGCGGGCGGCCGGCGGCACCCAGCCCGTCTCCCTCGGCGACGGCGCCTGGGGCATCGAGGTCACCGGCCGCGACAACGGCTTCTCGCTGCGCGAGACCGCCGAGTACGTCGACTTCGTCGGCCCGCATGTGTACCGCTCCGACACCGACCGGCCCCGTCAGCACCTGCGCGCCGCCTTCGAGTGCGAGCTGGCCTCGGTCACCGGACACGCCGTCGTACTGGAGGAGTTCGGCCTCTCCACGGACACCGTGTCCGCCGAGAACGCGGCGGTCTACTACCGGCAGACCCTGCACAACTCCCTGCTCGGCGGAGCGACCGGCTGGATCGCCTGGAACAACACCGACTACGACGATCTGTGGGACCGCTCGCCGTATGACCACCACCCCTTCGAGATGCACTTCGGTATCACCGACAGCACCGGGGCCCCCAAGGCTCCGCTGCTCGAACTCGCCAAGTTCGCCGAGCTGTTGGAGACCGTGGACTTCACGCGGTGCCGACGCCCCGACGCGGACGCGGCGCTGGTCGTGCCCGCCTTCCTGGAGCGCGGCTACCCGTACAGCAGGCCCGCCGACCGGCCGCTGATCTTCACCTCCCTGCACCAGAGCTACGTCGCCACCCGCGCCGCGGACCTGCCGGTGGGCTTCACCCGCGAGGCCGACGGGCTGCCCGGCGACGCGGCCCTGTACCTGCTGCCGGCCACCCGTCAGCTCACCACGCGCACCCGGCGTGAGCTCGAACGCCGCGCCCACGCGGGCGCCACCGTCTACCTCTCGTTCTGCTCCGGCGAGCACCCCGGCACCCGCGGCCCGTGGTTCGACGACCTGGACGGGCTGTTCGGCGTCGAACTACAGCTCTCCTACGGTGTGGCCGAGCCCATCGAGGACGATGTCCTGGAGATGACGTTCACCGACGACTTCGGCGGGCTGACGGCAGGGGACACCTTGCGTTTCCCCGTCGCGGGCAACGAGGACAGCCGGGCGTATCTGCCGGTCCTCCCCCGTGACGCGCGTGTCGTCGCCGTCGACGCACACGGCCGGCCCGCCCTCCTGGTGCGCGACACCGGGCGTGGCCGCACCGTCCTGGCCACCTATCCCCTGGAGCACATGGCCGCCCGCACCGCCCGCGTCAACCCCGAGGACACCCACCGCCTGTACGCGGCGCTCGCCGACATCGCCGGGGTCCGGCGCCCGGTGACGGTCGACAGCCCCCACATCGGCGCGGACCTCGTCGTCCACCAGGACGGGCGCCGCTTCGTATGGCTGGTCAGCCAGAGCCCCGAGGAGCTTGACGTCCGCCCCGTCGCCGACGGCACACTGCACGACCTCGAGTCGGGCGCACCGGCCGCGGACGTGACGCTCGACCCGTACGGGGTGCGCGTCCTGGAGCTGAAGTGACCGATCACCTCTACCGCGACCCGTCCGCGCCCGTCGCGGACCGGGTCCGCGACCTGCTGGCGCGCATGACGCTCACCGAGAAGGTGGGCCAGGTCAACCAGCGCATGTACGGATGGCACGCCTACGAACGCACGGCGGACGGCCACCGGCTCACCGACGCCTTCCGCGCCGAGGTCGCCGCGTACGACGGCATGGGAGCCCTGTACGGGCTACAGCGGGCCGACCCCTGGTCCGGCGTCGGCTTCGCCGACGGCATCACGGCGGCGGACGGGGCCCGGGTCGCCGACGTGGTGCAGCGGTACGTCATGGAGAACACCCGGCTGGGGATACCGGTGCTCCTCGTCGAGGAGGTTCCGCACGGCCACCAGGCTCTGGACGGCACCGTGATGCCGGTCAACCTCGCCGTCGGCGCCACCTGGGACCCCGAGCTGTACGAGGCCGTGGCGGCCGGTGCCGCAGCGGAACTGCGGGCCCGTGGCGGCCACGTGGCGCTCGTCTCGGCCCTCGACCTGGTGCGCGACCCGCGCTGGGGCCGTGCGGAGGAGTGTTTCGGCGAGGACCCGTATCTGGCGGCCCGGCTCACCGAGGCGCTGGTGCGGGGCATGCGCGGTGCCGGAGTCGCCGTCGTGCTCAAACATTTCGCCGGCCAAGGGGCCACCGTCGGCGGACGCAACAGCGCGGCCACCGAGCTGAGCGCCCGCGAGCTGCACGAGATCCATCTGGCTGCGGCCCGGGTCGGCGTACGAGCCGGCGCCGCCGGGGTGATGGCGGCCTACAACGAATTCGACGGCCTGCCCTGTGTGGCCAACCGGACGCTGTTGACCGAACTCCTGCGGGACCAATGGGGGTTCGACGGGATCGTCATGGCGGACGGCGGCGCCGTCGACCGTCTGGTCCGGCTCACGGGAGACCCGGTGGCCGCGGGTGCCCTGGCCCTGAACGCCGGATGCGATCTCAGTCTCTGGGACGCCTGCTATCCGAAGCTGGCCGAGGCGGTGGCGCAGGGGCTCGTCGCAGAGCAGACCCTCGATGCCGCCGTGGCCCGGGTCCTGACCCTCAAGTTCCGTCTGGGCCTCTTCGACCAGCCCTCCTCGCGTGCCGAAGCGCTTGGGGAACAGCGCGCCGATCCGAGCGAGCTGAGTGAACGCGTGGCCCGCGCGTCGATCACGCTGCTGGCCAACGACGGAGGGGTCCTGCCGATCGGATCGGCGCCCCGCCGGATCGCCGTCCTCGGCCCGAACGCCGACTCGATCGCCCAGCAGACCGGCGACTACACCGCGCCGCAGCGGCCCGGCTCCCATCACGTCACAGTCCTGGACGGCATCCGGTCGGCCGCCCCGCCGGACACCGAGGTCGACTACGCGCCGGGGTGCGATCTGGTGGGCGGCGACCTCTCCGGTGTCGCGGAGGCGGCCGCGCTGGCGGCAGCGGCGGACATCGCGGTACTCGTCCTGGGCGGGTCCAGCGCCCGGTCGGGCGACACCGTCTTCGACTCCAACGGCGCGGCCGTCGTCACCTCCGCCGACCCCGTGGGCATGACGTGCGGGGAAGGCGTCGATCTGGCTGATCTCCGGCTTCCCGACGGGCAGTTGGCGCTCCTGGACGCGGTGGCGGCCACGGGCGTGCCGGTGGTCGTGGTGCTCGTGCAGGGCCGTCCGCACGCTCTGCCCGACCTTCCCGGCACCGCCACGGCCGTGCTGAGCGCCTGGTACCCGGGCCCGTGGGGCGGACGGGCCGTCGCCGACGTGCTGTTCGGCGCGGCCGAACCCGAGGGGCGGCTACCGGTGTCCGTACCGAGGTCGGCCGCGCAGCTGCCGGTGTTCTACAACGCGAAGGATCACGGGTACCGCGGCTATGTGGACCAGCCCGCCACTGCCCGCTACGCCTTCGGCCACGGCCTGTCGTACACCACGGTCGCCTACGCGCCACCGCGGCTGTCGCGCGCCTGCGTGACCCCGGCCGATCCCACCCTCACCTGCCGGGTCACCGTGCGCAACACCGGAGAGCGACCGGTACGCGAGACGGTCCAGCTCTATGTACGGCGGCTGTCGGGAGGGTCCTCGTGGCCCCGCACACGCGAACTGCGCGGATTCGCGCGCCTCGACCTGCGGCCCGGGGACGAGGCCGACGCCGTGTTCGAGATCGACGCCGACACTCTCGGCTCCGTCACCCGGGATCTCGGCCTTGCCGTCGAAACCGGAGAACTCCTCCTGGAGACCGGGCCCTCTTCCGCCCGGACACGGGGGGCGAGGCTGGTGATCGCGCGCCCAAGCTGATCACGACTACTCGGCCGGGAGCGCGCCGGCGACTGCCGCTCAGTGGAACTCGTGAACCAACTGGATCTTGCCGACGATGTGGGCGTTGAACTCGTCAAGCTCTTCGGCCGGTACCCACAGTTCAAGGATCGTCTCTCCCCCTGCCTGCTGGACCGGATACCTGCGCAAGAAGCCGGACTCAACCTCGAACCGGGTGACGAAGCCGGCGCCATCGTGCTTGACGTTCCAGTCCCGCGCGATCTTGACGGCGTAGTCCTCGTTGAGGACGGGATAGAAGATCGGCTGCTCGGCAAGCCGCGGCGGCCAGGCACGCCAGTGCAGCTTCCGCACCAGTTCCAGCTCCTTGGGGCCGGTGGGACGCCACAGGGTTGTCGTCGCTGGCTGGCTCGTCACGGGGTTCACTCTCTGGACATGGCAACCGCCGGCGCGGCTGGTGGGGAGCCTAACAGTAGCGACAGCCGGGTATGCCGGCCACGGGCTGTTGCGGCGCGGTCCCTCGACGCGGTACCGACCGCCCCCCAGAGTTCCGATGTAGGGGATGTCCCAGGTGGGGCCGGGCCGGCGGCTTCGACGACGTCAGTCACACCGCGATTGTGCGCAGCCCAGTCCACGGAATCACAGAGTCCCCCTGGCCCGGAAAATCCCTGCGCCACACCGAGCCCGCCGCCTACCATGGCATCTCATGACCTGGCGACATTGATCCCGCAGCCGTGCCTCCCGAGGGCCGCCTCGGACGCCCTGCTCCCGGCGTCCGAATTGTTGTCCCTGCGGGAAGGCCTCATGACACCCTCTCTTGCACGCGTGCCCGCCACCGGGATCCGGCGGCTGACGGCGACGCTGTACTGCTACGCGTTCCTCAACGACCTCATCCTGCTCTACCCGGTGTACGCGCTGCTCTTCAGCGACACCGGTCTGTCGCTGTGGCAGATCTCCTCTCTCTTCGCCCTCTGGTCGGTCACCGGCGTGCTCGTGGAAGTGCCGTCCGGCGCTTGGGCCGACACCGTTTCCCGTCGCCTGCTGCTGTGGCTCGGACCGCTGCTCACCGCTGTCGGCTTCGCGCTGTGGGTGCTCGCCCCGTCGTACGGGGCCTTCGCGCTCGGCTTCGCACTCTGGGGCACTGGCGGGGCGCTCGGCTCCGGAGCGTTGGAGGCGCTCGTGTACGACGAGTTGGGCCGGCTCGACGCGGCCGATCGGTACGCCCACATCATGGGCCGGGTCCGCGCGGCCGGTCTGGTGGCCGTGATGGCGGCGATGGCGCTCGCCGGACCTGTCTTCGCCCTGGGTGGCTATCCGGCCGTCGGTGGGGCCAGTGTGCTGGCCTGCCTGCTGGCGGCAGCGACCGCCACCCGGCTGCCAGAACACCGGACTCCGGCCGCCCGAAGTGACAGTTGGGCCACGACGCTGCGGGCGGGCCTCGCCGAGGCTCGCGGCAACCGCTCCGTGCGCGGAGCCCTGCTGCTCGTCCCGGCGGTGGGTGCCGTGTGGGGCGCGCTCGACGAGTACACCCCGCTCCTGGTACGGGAAACCGGCGTCGCCGGCGCGACCATTCCCTGTCTGCTCCTGCTGATCTGGGCCGGGGCCACAGCCGGCGGCCTGATGGCCGGGGCATGCGCGCGCCTGGGCCGGGCCGGACTCGCCGCGCTCCTCGCGGGCGCCGCGCTCGCCCTGGCGACCGGCGCCGCGCTTCGGACTCCAGCCGGCCTCGTGCTCGTGGCCCTCGCCTTCGGTGGCTTCCAGCTGACAACCGTGCTGGCCGACGCCCGCCTCCAGGCGCGCGTCGACGACAGACACCGTGCGACCCTGACCTCGGTCGCCGGCCTCGGCACGGACCTGGCCACGTTGTCGGTGTACGGCGCGTACGCGGCGGTCAGCTCGGCCACCGCGCACGACACCGCCTTCGTTTGGGCCGCGCTGCCGTATCTGGTCACGGCGCTGGCGCTGGCGGCCGGCAGAGCCCCGGGCTGAGGACTGGGGACGTCGAATCCCCTCTCAGCAGCCCGGGGCCTCGCTCGGGCGACGGCCCTCAGCTAGTAGATGCAGAACACGTCATCGAAACGGAACTCCTTCTTCTCGAGGCCGATCACCTTCACCTCCCCGTGCAACCCGAAGCAGTAATTCTCACCATAGAACCCGAATTCCAGATCAGCATGGAACAGAAATGTCCCAGGCTTGATATGGACGACCTGCTTCTCCTTCGAGAAGTCGACAAACTTCTGGGAGTAGCACTCCTCACCGAACACCAGAATCTTGAAAGTTACGCTGGCCTTCCAGTCGTCACCGCCCGTGAACTCGGCCGAGAGCTTGAAGGCCAGCACACCCGGGATGAGCGGGATTTCATACTCTTTCTTCAGGAGCTCCAGCGGGACGACAAAGGGCTCGGAGGACTCGTCTACGGACTCCAGAGCCTCCTTTACCTCACCGACAGGACGCCCGATCGTCGCGGCGAGGCAGTCCCAGTCCGCCTCAGAGATGCCTTCGATCTCGCTGGAAATCATTCGAGTACCCTCTCCTTCAGTTGTGCCGCCGGATAGCGGCGGCCGGCAGAGCAACACCCGCTACAGCACCAGCGCTGTGCGGCGGCGTGTTGTCCCTAGCTCCATGTTTCTAGTCAGCTTCTGCGCCGCCCCCCTCGCACACTCTCGGGTCAGCGATACCTCTTCCGGTATCGGTGAAGTAGTTTCTCAACTCCCTTGGGCGTGGTGCTCAGACGTCCGGCGATTTCACGTTGGGAGTATCCGACCGCGGTGAACGCGAGTACGGCGCGGGTCCGGATCGGGGCTCGCCCGAGGATCCGTAACGACTCAATGTGAAGTTCCGCTGAACGTTCCGGACCTGGGGAATCGTCAGGAACGTCAAAATACTCCTCGCGCGCGGACACAGGCGTTGGCAGGCGCCCGTCACGATGCTCCCTGAGCCATCGACGGTATTCGTTGGGGAAACACATCAGACACTGCCCAACGAAGTAGGTCTTGAGAGACGACCCGCCCCCCGGACGCCACCCGCCGCCCCGCTCCATTCGCTCCAGAAACGACTTCAGGGCAACCGCGACCGTCAACCCGGACAGCTCCGCGGCGGCGTCCGGATCCTTGGACAGCTCGCCGGCGACATTCAGGCGAATCCTGGTCAGTCGCTCAATTTTGGAGAAGATGACACCGTTGGAAATCCATACACAAAGAACGGAGTACGCGTATCGCGCCAGTGGATCTTTGAGGGACTCCCAGTCATCCCGAACATCCTGCTGACACTCAATTCTGGCGATCCGGCAATCAAGATCCGCCTGGAGGTTGCCGTCAGCCGTCATCTCTTGTCCTGATACACATAGTCGCGGTCCGGGCGTCGTGGCGGAGGCTGGTGACGTGGGCGAGGAGCGCGCACACGGACTCCGTGCGGGTAGCGGTCCCCGCGTGGTTGGCGGTGGCGTACAGGGCCACGGTCGTGGTGGTGTCCTCGTTCGCCCATGCGGCCAGGAACCGGGCGGCGAACGAGTCGTGTGCGTCCGCGTCGCGCCTGATGGCGCGGCGGATGTGTCCGGGTTGCCACACCCGGCCATGGGCCGGTGCGGACGGGCCGCCGGGGTACAGGGTGAGCAGCTGGGCGCGGCCGACCTCGGCGAACCCGCAGCACGCCACGTACATGTCGGCCGCGTCACCGCTGTCGGTGATCTCGGTGACGGCCGCGGCGGCCGGTTCCCAGTCCCGCGCGAACGCGTACCGGAGGGCGGACTCGGTCAGCCGGGCAAGGCGGTCAAGCTCCATGGATCGGTTGGGGCCTCTCGTTCTCGTGTCATTCGGTGGTCTCCGTGATCGGACGAGGCATCAGCTCTCCCCCGTCTGCTCCGGCGTGGACACGTCCAGGCACGTCCGCGGACACCAGTCGGGGCACCAGTCCGTGCAGGCCGGAACCCTGAGCGTGACGGTGTCCGGATCGCTGTACGCGCCCGGCCGGGCAGTGTTCCGCTCGGTCGTCCTGGCGCGGGCCCGCCGGCGTGCCGACCGCCTCAGGCGGCAGAGGACCGCCGCGCAGCATGCGGTAATGACGATGGGCGCCCACACATGCGCGGATGCGATGGCGGCGTCGATCGGCTCCGCGATGGCGATCAGTAACTCAAGCAGGAGCACCGGTCGCACCCCCTTCACGACGCCGTCGCCCCGAGATCCGGCACTCGGCCGGGGCACGACGCTCAGCCATACGACTCCGCCCCCGTCCAGCTCTCGGGGAGCGGCGGGGCGATACGGATCGAGGTCAGCACAACGTCGTCGGCCTCCTGCGTGCGGCAGTTCGCGATGGCCTCCAGGTGCTTGCCCGGAAGCTCCTCCGCCGTGCATCCGGTGGCATGGGCGAGCTGGTCCAGGAGGACGGTCACCCCGGCGGTGGGGTTCCAGCCGACGACGACCACGCGGGCCGTGCACGTGTCGACGTCGACCGCCTGAACCTCGACCGGTGTCGCGAACCGCGGCTCGCCCCGGGCCGTGAGGTAGGCGTGGCCGAGGTCGGTGATCGACGGCGCGCCGTTGTCGACCGCGACGTACCGGAGAGCCCGTAGCGGCGTGATCAGTCCGGCCGGGTCGCCCACCGTGCCCGTGCCGTCGGCGAGCCCCCGCAGGATTCCCTCCGCGGTGTCCGGGAGCGGCACTTCGAGCGCGTGCCGGGTCACTCGGATGCGCGCCATCCGCCACGCGTGCGTGCCGCGGGTGGTCTCCGCCGAGCAGGGGCATCCGGCAACCGTGGCCGCGAACTCGGTCCGCGTGTTGCCGATGCACTCCAGCGTGCTGTTGCGCCCCTTCTGACACAACGGCGCCGTACAGCAGGAGCAGTTCGGGCACTCGGGCTGGAGAGGGCGGAGGTACTCCGGGCCGATCGGCTTCACTGTCTGATCAGTCATGGGTTCCTGCTGTCCTGGTCGAGCACGTCCAGCGCCGGCTTGGGCCGGAGGCGTGCCTCGTGTGCGGGGTGGTCCGGCCCTCGGCGGGCAGCAATCGGTGGCGGCCGGGACGTGGGGCAGACGGACGGCGGGCGCGGGTACCGGCGTTCTTCTCCGGCCCGCGGCCCATGAGGAAGCAGAACGGCCCGAACACCACACCGAACAGGACGATCGAGATGGCCAGGCAGGCGAGCAGGTCGCTCGTGGTGGTCGTGTGGCTCATTCGTCGGCCTCGCCGCCGTACTCGGAGGCGACCGTAACGGCGGTGACGGTGAACCCGGTGTACGACACCTTGTCCGCGGCGACGAACAGGCGCTCCACCGCCTCGTTGTCGGGGTCCGGGTACCAGTCGAGTTGCTGGTGGCACGGCTCACGGCGCGCGTAGGCCTCGCAGTGGGCGCGGGCGGCCTCCCGGTTCGTGTACAGGTCGAGGGCGAAGCGACGGTGTCCGGCTTCGGCCTGGTAGACGGTCAGTTCGGGAGGGGCCTCGGCGGCCGCCGCGTGGCCCTCACGTTTGTCTTTCAAGGGGGTGCCTCTTCTCCCGGTGTCGCAGTGGCTTTGGTGATTCGGGGCTGTCGGACGTGGCATGGTCGGGGCGGCCCCGCTCGCCGTCGCGAGACGGCGGCGTGTGACGTGCGTTTCGGCGCGGGCTTGACGGCTGCCGGCGGCGTGATGGTGGCCGGCTCGTCCTCGAGCACACCCGCGAACGTTTTTGGGCATGACGCCGTGCAGGAAAGGCCGCTGAGCGGCAGAAGTTCTGGCGAGGCGCGCGACCTGAGCTTCAGGACGCCTTCCGCTTGGGCATCCCGGTCGGTGCCTCCGCCTTGTCGGTCGACGTCGGCACACCGGGGCGCTTCGACTGGAGTACGACCAGCGGACAGTTCAGAACGGCGGCCATCCGGCGCAGGGTCGCGGGGGTCGCGTTGCGGCGGCCGGCCTCGATGTCGCACATCAGCGACTGGCTGATGCCGCAGCGCTCGGCGAGTTCCTTCTGGGACAGTCCGGCCTGTTCCCGGGCGTACGTCACCGCCTCGGGCGCGTGATGGAAGGGGGCACCTCTGCGGCGCCGCTGGGGACGATCGCTCATGACCTGAAGGCTAGCGCGCAGTAGCGCGCATAGCAACTACTGCGCGCGCAGCACGCGCTAGTCGAGCAGGTACGCGCTAGGACGCCCGATGAGCGCCACATCCTCGGCCGAGGTGGCGCAGTAGCGCGTAGTCGTGCGAACCTGCAAGCATGAATCGAGACACGCGGCCAGAGCCGCCCCTCGAAGCCGTGCTCATCAGAAAGGCCCTCAAGCGAAACCGGATCTCCGGCCGCGAGGCAGCCAGGCGGGCCGGGATCAGCGACGCCCGGTGGCGGCAGATCGTCGGCGGTTACCAGACCGTCAGCGGCTCCCATATCCCCGTAAGGGCGCCGGACGAGACACTCGCCCGCATGGCACATGTCGCCGGGGTCACCGCCGGCGAACTCAGAGAGGCCGACCGCGAGGCTGCTGCCGAGGCGCTGGAGGAGCTCGCCGCACCGGCGGCAGCGGCAGACTCAACAGACGCCTACGCGAGCGATCCGCACCTCGCGGCGATCACCGCGCTCCTGGAGAGCCTCTCCCCCGAGGCGCGAAACGAAGTCCTTCGCAGGGTTGGCCACCTGACACCCGCGCAGGTGGAGAAGGAGCGGGGCGAGCAGCGCCGACACATCAGCTGACCCCACGTCACAAACACATCACGTATTCGCCCAGGGCTCCCATGGCCTGAGAGCGTCAAACCGTACCCCCACACCATCAGAAATCAACAAGGGGCAATACGTGGTTGACGTTCTACTGGCTGGGATCCTCGGCGCGGCGGTCCTGGCCATCACCCTCCTCCACAAGAAACAACAGAGGCAGGCGAAGCAGCTCGACCAGCTCCACGCCGAGGTCACCGCTCAAAAGATCGCCGCGCTCCAGCAACTCACGCCCACGGCCCTCGTGGCACCGGAAGCGGCACCGGACGCGCCGCCGGAGCCCGCCCATCGAAAGCGGCACTTAGCGCTGTACATCGGTGGCGGTGTCGCTGCCGTTCTCGCCTCGCTCGGCGAGCGGATCCGTTCCCTCACACTGCGCCGCCCTCGCGGTGTTACCACCGCGGCCACCGCGATCACCCTCGCCGCGGCCTCAACTGCCGCCGCCTTCTACGTCACCTCCGGCAGTGGCCACAACACACCTGTTCCGGGCGGCAGTTCGACACCGTCCGCAACCGCACCGGAGCACCCCAACTCGGAAGCGACGAGCACGGCTCTCGCTGCCTCCCCGTCGGCCTCGCCATCAGTCCCTCCGACTGCCTCCCCCAGGACGGCCGACACACCGGGCACGAGCCCTGCATCGCAGCGGCCCCAGCGGTCATTCACCTCCGGCCGGCCCCTGACGCCGACACCGACCGAGACCACCCCGGGCGCGTCGACAACACATGCCCCGACACCCACGGCGCAGCCGAGCACCAGGCCACCGGCGCCGAGCGCCCCCACACCGAGCACACCGACGGTTCAGCCGAGCACCACACCACCGGGATCGAGCGACCCCACGCCCACGCCGACCGCTACGTCGACTCCGAGTCCGGATAACCCTGACGACTGCCTCTGCGTCTGGTTTCCCTGGCTCCCGCAGTGCACCGGCTGACAAGCCATCCCGTTCGGGAAGTCTGCCCCAACGCCACCCGGCCGTGCTGACTCATTGTCATCACGACCGGGTGGCACAGCCGCCGACCGCGCAGAACTCGCGCAATCGGCGCGCTTGGCTGCTCAGCCGATGCCGATGTCCGTTACGCGGTCATCACGACCAGGTCGAGGGCGCCCCAGGCCCAGGGTCACTGCGCAGGACTCACGTCGATCACGTAGCTGACCTCGTAGTCCCAGTCACTCCACGCGAGCAGCCCTGTCTCTTCGACGATGTTCGGCTTCCTGTCCGAGAACTTCCACTTGAACGGCCCGCTGCGCCCGTCCGGATAGGCGGCCACATTCACCCTCTTCTGGACCGTCCCAAGGACGTCGTCCTTGTCGATGCTCGCCAGAACCGAGATCAGCGCCGGCGGCGTGGCGGCAAGGATCGCTCCGGCAACCGCCCCCACGGCGGGGGTGGCCAGGGAACCGACGGCGGTTCCGATGGCTCCGGTAAGGGCAGAGACCAACGCCACGTACTTGGCGTTGAAATCATTCTCGCTGAAGTCCTGATCACGGAATTCGAGGCCCAGCTCGACGAAGTCGTCGACATACACGTTGTCGTCGAAGATCACATACTCGTCACCGGAGAGAATCTTCTGCTGCCCACTATTGATGTCGATCGCCTTGGTCAGAATCGCCTTGTGCTTGGCCCCGGACCGAGGGCCGGTCCCCGCGCCACCCGCGACGTAGAGCTCATCGGCGCCGGTAATGTCTTCGGTGTCAACGCAGTACACGGACTTCAGCGCGATGGTGACGCGCTTCTGGTTGTCGTTCGAATCTGCCATGGGATTCTCTCCTCTTCGGGGAATCGTTCTGAAGCATGTGCCCATGGTCGGCATCCCTTGGGCGCAGCCTGCAACCCATACCTAGTCGGTGGCGCGGCATTTCCCCCTCGCTCACATGCCGCGGGGGATACATGACGCCGGCCGTCATGTAGGTGCACCATGCTTGAGGCATGAAGTCGGACCGGTTGCTCTCCATCCTGCTGTTGCTACAGACACACGGGCAGGTGTCCGCCGGCGAGCTGGCATCGCGCCTGGAGGTGTCGGTGCGCACGATCTACCGGGACGTCGAGGCGCTGTCGGCCGCAGGGGTGCCGGTGTACGCGGAGCGCGGGCGCAACGGCGGTATCGCGTTGCTGCCGGGGTACCGGACCGATGTCACCGGCCTGACCGCCGACGAGGCCCGCGCGTTGTTCGTGTTGGTCACGGAGCAGGCGCATGCGGATCTGGGGTTGGGGCCGGCGATCGGTTCGGCGCTGCGCAAGGTGATGGCGGCGCTCCCGGCGCCGTTTCGCGGGGACGCCGATCTGGCGAGCAGGCGGATCATGATCGATCCGGTGCGCTGGCGCAGCAGCCCGCGGCCGTCGACGGTCGATCTCGGAGTGCTCCAGGCCGCGGTGTTCAACGACCGGCGGCTACGGTTGCGCTACCGGCACGGCCGTGACGCTCAGGTGCGGTCGTACACGCTGGATCCGTACGGGCTGGTGAGCAAGGCCGGGGCCTGGTACCTGGTGGCGGACCACCGGGGGCAGCCGATGATGTTCCGTTCGGATCGAATGCTGTCGGCGTCGCTGGTCGACGAGCCGGTGAGCCGCCGTGACGGGGTGGAGCTGGCGGATATGTGGGAGGTGCTCCGGCAGCGCGTCGACCGGATCCCGGCGCCGGTGCGGGTGATCGTGCGGGTGCAGCGGTCGGTGCTGGCCCGCTTCCTGCGTTATCACGAAGCCGACCTGGTGGGTCCTGCGTCCGCCTTGACCGAGGCGGAGGCGGAGGCGGAGGCGGGCAGCGAGGGGGAACCGGTGGAGCTGGAGCTGCGGTTTCCCGCGCTTCGGGCGGCTGAACAGCTGTTGGTGTTCGGCCCGGCGGTCGAGGTGATGGAGCCTGCGGAGCTGCGCGAGGCCCTGGTCCGGCGGGCGCAGGAGACCATCGCTCTGTACGCCGAGGGCCGCGGCGTCTGACACACCCGGCACGGGCCCCTGGGGCAGCCCCGGGGCGCGCGGGTGATTCCTTGATCTGGCGCACGATCGGCGCCAAATTTCCATAAATACATGACGTTCGCTGTCAAGTATCGCGGCCCAGGATGGGACACGAACCTGCCGGAACACCGACCAGGCGATCCGGCTCTCCCTCCGATATGCGACCCACGTGCACCGGTACCACGCGTCGCGCGGCGGGGACGAAACACCTTGAAAGGAACACTTCCCATGACTGCCACCAGCGGCTCCGCCCAGAAGATCGCCGACCAGTTCGTCCGTGCCTGGCTCGGCCGCGACGTAGAGAAGGCACTGGGCTTCCTCGCCGACGACGTCGTGTGCGAGGCCCCGAACGGCCGCTTCGAGGGCGTGGCCCGCTATCGCGAGTTCCTGGAGCCGTTCGCGACCGCGCTCACCAGCGGCACGGTGATCAACGTGCTGGCCGACGACACCCACGCGGCGACCGTCTACACCACCGACACGCCCTTCGCGAAGGACTTCCGCGGCATCGACTACATCACCGTCGAGAACGACAAGATCACCCACGTGATCAGCGTCTTCGACCTGCTCCCGGCGGTCCAGGCCGGAGCCAAACCCCAGCACTGACCAGGAAGGAAAGCGGGTCTGCCGTCCGTCCGCGCGACGGCGGCGGGCCCGTCCCGACCCCGCCCCTCCGCCAAAGAAGCCTCCCACGTCATGACTTCTCCGTGGCCGGCGCAGGCGAGGTCGTCGCGCCGGCCGACAGCAACTTCTCCGCCAGCACATGACAGCGCCTCCGGAGCTCCGGAGGGTCGAGCACCTCGAAGTCGTGCCCCAGCAGGAGCACATGCATGAGCACGAAGTCGAGGCTGGCGGCGCCACTGAGCACCTCGCAGAGCTCGCTCCCCCGCCGTCGTACGACGGCCGCGGACGCCGGGATCTGCGCGCGCACCGTGTCGGCCGACGCGTGCACGAGGAAGCGCGCCTGGTGCGGATAGACCCGACTCGCCACACTCTCCTGCACATACGTCGCCGCGTCGGGCGCCTCGCGCGGGCGGAAGCTCCAGGACCGTGCGGACACATCGGTCATCCGGTCGACGCGGAAGTTGCGCCAGTCGTCGCGGTCGAGGTCGTAGGCGAGGAGATACCAGCGCCGGTCGGAGGCGACCAGACGGTAGGGCTCGACCCGCCGCCGCCGTACCTCACTCCCGGACGGGTAGTCGAAACCGGCCTCGACCTCGTCGCGGCTGGCTCTGGCCAGCGTCATGAGCACCTCCGGGTCGACCGGCGTGCGGCCTCCGCCGAAGAATTCCACCGAGCCGGAGAGCGCGCCCACCTTGTGCCGCAGCCGGGTGGGCAGCACCTGGTCGAGCTTGGCCAGCGCCCGGAGTGCGGCGTCGCCGGCGCCTGCGACCGCGCCACCCGCTCCGGCGAGCAGCGAGACCGCGGTGGCGATCGCCTCCTCGTCGTCGAGCAACAGCGGCGGCAGGTCGTGCCCCGGGCCGAGCTGATAGCCACCGCCGACGCCCTGGCTGGCATGCACCGGATAACCGAGCGTCCGCAGTCGCTCGACATCACGCCGCACCGTGCGCGGTGTGACCCCGAGCCGGTCGGCGAGCTCGTTGCCGGTCCAGACCCGGCGCTGCTGCAACAGCCCGAGCAGGGTGAGCACCCGCTCCGTCGTGCCCCGCTCATCACCGCTTGCCACGTCCATGCCGCCCACTCTGCCAGACGATAGCGGACCGATTCTGTCCGCTAGGAGTGTCAGGGTGGCTTCATCGATACAGACGCACGATCGCCCGGCGACTCGGTCACGTCGTCCGTGGAGTACGTCTGCCACGCGACCTCTGCCTGCCCACGAAATCCACTACGAACGGAGCAACCCGATGAGCCGACACATCCAGGTCGCCTTCGACGCCCATGACCCGCGGGCGCTGTCGTCCTTCTGGCGCGACGTACTGGGCTATGTCCACCCCGGGCCGCCCGGAGTCGACCTGCCCGACGGGGCCGACCCGCTGGCCGCGTGGGACGACTTCCTCGCGCGGATCGGCGTACCGGAGGAGCAGCGCAACACGAAGTCGGCCGTCGAGGACCCTGACGGGCGCGGCCCACGGCTGTTCTTCCAGCAGGTGCCGGAGGGCAAGGTCGCCAAGAACCGTGTCCACCTCGACGTCCGTGCGGCTCCCGGGCTGCGGGGAGAGGAGCGGATGGCGGCGCTGGAGGCCGAGTGCGACCGGCTCGTCTCGCTGGGAGCCACGCGGGTACGCCGCGACGAGCCCGCTCCCCCGTTGAGCGCCGGCTTCATCGTGATGGCGGACCCCGAGGGCAACGAGTTCTGCCTGGACTGACGCAGCTGAGGTCGGCTCACCGGATGTCGTCGCCGCGGGGGCAGCAGCGGCACATTCTTATGTCACGAAGACAATGCCGCCCGCTCGGATTCGGCCAGCAATACGCAGAACTCGTTGCCTTCCGGGTCGGCGAGAACAACCCAGCCCCACCCGTCGGGCTTGCGGCGGTCGGCAACCAGAGAGGCGCCCAGCCTCAGCAGTCGCTGGACCTCTGCGTCCCGCGAGGTGTCGGGGCGCAGGCACAGATGGAGTCTGTTCTTGGCCGACTTGGGCTCCGGCACCTCGTTGAAGTGCAAGGCCGGGCCGCCGGGCAGCATGACCTCGGTCTCGTCGTCACCTGGTTCATCCTCGGGATCCATCGGGTGTCCGGTCACATCGGCCCAGAACCGCGCCAGTTGGTAGGCGTTCGCACAGTCGATCGCAATGTTCGTCACCGTTGATCCCATGCGCGCGATCATGCCCGAACGGCACCCCGCCCGCCACCGGCGCGGGCCGGTGGCGGCGGCCATCTCACCGTCGAGGGCAACCGTCTCGTGCTGTTGATCGGCTATGGATGGCGCTTCTACGACTTCGATTCGACCCGTCCGAGCGGGTTGGGGCCACCCGTCAGCGCGTCACACGCCGTCTGCCACGCGGAATCCCCGGGGTAGAGCTCGGTGCGGAGGTAGGCCCAGGTGAGCCGCTGGACCGCAGCCACTCGCTCGGGGTTCTCGTCCGTGGTCTCGGCGACGTCATATCCGGAGATCCCGCCGAGCCCGTGCTCTGCCTCGAACAGGGTCAGGAGGGACTTGCGGCCCGGGGAGAGGACGTACGGATCGGTGTGCCAGTCCGGGCCGCGAACTGTCAGATGGGCAGAAGCGTCCTGGTCGCCGGCGACCACGAGCGTGGGGGTCGTCATCTCGGAGAAATCCGTGGTCAGGAAGAACGAATAATTCTCGGCCGCGAACTCGCTGAGGGCATCGCCACCCCTGCCGGGCGCGGCAAGCAGTACACCCGCCTTGATCCGGGGCTCGGCCAGGTTCACTTCCGTTCCGTCGTGCGGATCGGTGAGCCGGGCGCCCAGCAGCAGGCTCGCGGTGTGCCCGCCCATCGAGTGCCCGGCCACGGCGACCTTGCTGTGGTCCAGGCGCCCGAGGAGCTGTGGAACGGCGGCCTCGATCGCGTCGAGCTGATCGAGGATGCGCTGCATGTCCTCGGCCCGTGATCGCCAGTGGAGAGGCGCCCCGGGGGTGCCGGGGTCCAGGCTCAGTGTCCTGGAGCTCAGATGGGTGGGCTGGATCACGACGAAGCCGTGCGCCGCCCAGAAGTTGGCGAGTGGGGCGTATCCGTTCAACGAGGAGAGGTTGTTCGAGTATCCCTGGCCGTGCGAGAGGAGGATGACCGGCAGGTCGCCCCCGGTCACGGGCGCTGAGACGCGCACCTCCAGGTCCACGGCCCGGCCGGGAGCCGACAGCACCACCGGACTGACCGAGAGGACGGGAGTGGGTGAGCTGAACATGTCCGCTGTGTAGGTCGATTCACTCATGATGCGTATTTCCCTTCAAGGGCCTCTGTCACCGCTCTCATTCGGCCGGCGGCATGGCAAGGCGGTCAGGAGCGTCCGGCTTCAGCCACAGCCAGAAGCGGAGCGCCGTTCCACTTAACATACGGAGCGCCGTTCCGCTTTGTCAACGGCCGCCGGAAGAGGGACCGCCGGCCTACGCGGATCGGCGCCGAAGGGTTATGGAGAGGACGAAGAGGACGAGCCCCGCTGTCGGAGCCAGCGCGAAGGCGGCGGAGGCGCCCAGGCTGTCGGCAGTGCGGCCCGCGAGGGTCGCCGCGAGCGCCGACCCGGCCGCGCTTGCGGAGTTGTTCCAGGTGAAGGCCTGGGTGAGGACGGCCGGGTGGACGGACTTCTCGGTGAGAACGTTCAGCAGGACGAGCGTCGGCGGCACTGCCGCCTCCGTGGCCACCACGGCCGCGCCGAGCCAGATCGGAGATGGCGCGAGAGGAAGCAGCAGCCCTGCGCCGGTCAGGTACGCGGTGGCGACGACGAGTTGGAGATGCGCCGGAGCACGATGGCGACCCAGCCCGTAGAGCCAGCCGGAGAGCAGCCCGCTGAGGCTGGAGACGGTGATGATCGGCGCGACCGCCTCGGGTGCGCCATGTCCGAGGGCGAAGGCGCTTACCGAGACGCCCATGGTGCCGAAGTAGAGCCCGATGGCCAGGTTGAGCATGGCGAGGAGGAGGAAGTCCGGTCGCACCAGCGCCTGTTCGGTGTGCATACCCTCGGTGTGCCCGCGGGTGGGCCGGGGCGCGGTGCGGCGCTGGGCGGCCAGGGCTCCTCCTCCGCTCAGGATCAGGGTCGCGGCGATGGCACTGGCCAGGGCCGCGTCGTCGGCCGCACCGAGCGCACTGACCAGGACGGGCCCGAGGAGGAAGGCGGTGGAGTTGGCCAGCGATTCCAGGGAGAAGACGGTGGGTAGTTCATCGGCCCGTCCCTCGCGCAGCAGGTGGGCCCAGCGGGCCGCGGAGAGAGCTCCGAGCTGAGGGATTGCCGCACCGGCGCAGGTGGCGGAGACGATCAGTGCGGCCGAGGAGGTGGCGGCCAGGACACCGACGATGGCGGCGCCGTGGGCGAAGAGGGAGAACGGCAGGACACGGGTCTGGCCGAACCGGTCGACCAGGCGGGCCAGATGGGGGCCGATCAGGGCCTCGGCGAGGGCAAACCCGGCGGTGGCAAGGCCGGCGGTGCTGTAGGAGCCGGTACGGGCATGTACCAGCCAGACCAGGCCGAGGCCGGTCATGGCGATGCCGACGCGCCCCACGGCGGCGGCGAGGAAGAATGCGGAGGCACCGGGGATGCGCAGCAGCGGACGGTAGCCGGATGCGGCGGACGACATAAGGAGTCCTTCGTCGCCGCCAGGCGGGGCGGGCCACCCCAGGTCGCCGGCGCCTGACACCCCGCCGGGGTGCGAAGAAGTCAATGGTGCGACCCGTAGCCCGCCAGGGGCGTCCAGGACTGCGGAAGGACGGGACACGCGCCCTCGCCGCCACCCCGTTCACCGGGCGGAGGAAAAAATGCCAGGCCCGGGCCAAGACGGGACCGAGCGACTGGGAGGACGGTAACAGGGCGGAACACGGTTCGCGCAAGGGCTTTGCGGACAGTTCCGGTGCGGTCACCCAAGATCGCAAGGGGAGGGTCATCATGCGCGACGGAAAGTGGCTGGAGTAGTCGCCGGGCGGACTCCGAACCTGCGCAGCAGCTCAGCCGGAACCCGAGGGCCGCCCGTCACATCGGGAGCGAGAACAGGCGCACTGCCCCTGAAGGCCAGGGCGCGTTGTCGCGCAGAGGCGTCACCATGGTTCGCAGTGGCATGGTCACCAAGCGGTTTGCGGGCTGTTCGACGAGTACGTCCTCGTCCAGCGCGTGCCATCCGAGGCGTTGGTACAGCGGCACGAGGGGAGGTCGGCAGAACAGGAGCGCGTGCTGAGGACCCATCGTGCGAGCGTGGTCGAGCGCCGCTGCGACCACGAGTCGAGCCAGCCCCTGGCCTTGCATGTCGGGTGCGACGGCCACTCCACCGACGCCCATCACCTCCGTCTCGGCGTCGCCGATCGCAACAGGCAGCCGCCGCAGACCGGCATGTGCAACAAGCCGGTCGCCGTGTCTGATGCCGAAGTGTTCTTCTTTGGGCAGCCAGGTCAAACCGGCCGCGGCAACGCCGAAAGGGTCATCGCCGTCGCCGAGGATCTCCTCCTGCTCCGTGTTCGTGTACCGAGAGAGCCGCACGACGGTCGGTGCTACGAAGGATTGGTTCTCAGACATCCCCACATCATGATCTCTCCACCGGGAAATGGCCAAGCGATCGCTCAGCCGATCGTCGAGAAAGGGCCCGGTGTGAAGTCGTTGTTCACCCAGTGCGTCGTCGCCCGTCAGTGACTGATGGCGTGCTGGTAGGCCCGTCGCAGGAGGCCTGGTATCAGGCGCAGCCGACCGCTTGGGAGTGGATAGCCATTGACGGTGGCCCAGGCACACACGGCATCGAAGTCAGGGTCTTCGGTGGTCATGTCCGGCGTGCCACGGACCGCGTACGCGGGGAGTCGGGCCTCGGTGAGGAACACCGGGGGCAGGGAGAGCCCGAAGCGCTTTTCGACGACGGCGAGAGTGCGGCCGCGAAGGGCCGCGTAGTCCTGGTCGTCGTCCTCGTCCTCGTCCTCCTCCTCGGGAGCACAGTGTGTTTTCCCGTCGGGGCGCAGAATCCCAGCGGCGACGAGGTCGGGCAACAACAGGTCGGGCTCCTCGCCCCAGCGGATGGCCTCCTCGCACAGTCCGAAGCCGCACATGGAGCGGCCATCGCGTGCGTAGAAGAAGGTGGCGGGAGGATGTTCCCCGACCGGCACATAGTGAATGGCCTCCGCTCCCTCGCGGGAGATCTCTTCCAGGCGTTGGCCCCCGGTGGAATCACCGTACTCGATCGCGAACGCCCAACCGGCGTGCTCGCCGACCCGGACAACTCCGTCGCCTCTCCCGTCGGGCCGGTAGATCTCCATGTCCAGCTCCACCACTTCGGCACCGGTGATCGGCTCCGTTCCCGGCCCGGGCGCCCCTCCCATCCGTACCGCCAGCTCCTCCGCGTCGATCTCGCGGGCAAAGACCACACCCGTCATCGAGCCCGTCAGCGCGTCCCCATCCGCCAGCCACCGAATACCGTCGCCCATGTCCCCTCCAACTCGTAGGCATTGCACGCGCGTTGCCCACGGCAACCCTAGGGGGCTCCACTGACACCCCTTCCCGCTCATACTGTGACACCTGCTGGCCCTCACGCCCCAGGGCTGACAGGCTTCGCAGGGAACAGCATTGGGGAGGCCGGCGATGAGGGACGAGGTGACGGTCCTGGACGAGCAGGTTGCTGTCGGGGACCCCTGGGAGGGTGTGGACGCGACGGCCTTGGCGGAGGCTGCCCGGCAGCAGGCCGAGCGTCCGGTGCCGGGCATCGAGGACATGGCGTCGTATCTCGCCGCCCAGGTATCCGATGACTCCCACCGGGAGGTCATCGGCCCGCTGCTGGATGGCCGGGGCGCGAGTGGTGTCGTCGTCCGGCGTGGCACGGTGATCGCGTCCTGGGGTGATCCGGCGCGCGTGGAGATGGCGTACAGCGCGACGAAGAGTGTGCTGTCTCTGGTGGCCGGCGTCGCCCATGACGACGGCCTGCTGGACCTCGACGAGCCGGTGTCCGCCCGTGTCGGGCTGGAGCAGTTCGCAGACGCCCATGGGCGTGCGGTCAGCTGGCGCCACTTGCTCGACCAGACAAGCCAGTGGGAGGGCCGGCTGTGGGGAAAGCCCACGTCGGTCGATGCGCAGAGCAGGAGGGAGGGCACCGAGTCGGCCGGCGGTCCACCCGGGGAGGGGTGGGCGTACAACGACGTCCGGGTGAACCTGACCGCGTTGGCCCTCACCGCCCTGTTCCGCCGCGCTGTGCCGGAGGTTCTGCGAGACCGCGTCATGGCCCCGATCGGCGCGTCGCCGTCCTGGTCCTGGCACGGCTATGCCAACTCCTTCCTGGACCTCGACGGCGCCCGGCTGCCGGTGGTCTCGGGCGGTGCCCACTGGGGCGGCGGGCTGTGGATCAGCGCGCTCGACCTGGCCCGGATCGGACACCTGTGTCTGCGAGGCGGCCGATGGGGCAGCACACAGGTTGTGTCCACTCGCTGGATCGAGCAGATGTGGACACCGTGCCGGGTCAAGCCCAACTACGGCCTGTCCTGGTGGCTCAACGACGACCGCACGGTGTGGCCCTCCGCTCCGTCGACCGGGCGCTGCGCCCGCGGCAACGGCGGCGGACACCTGATGTGGGTCGACCCCGCCCGCGACTTGGTGATCAGCTCCCGCTGGGGCGCCGAAGTCGAGACCCTCCTCGCGACCGTGTCCGAGGCGGTCAGGCCCGACGGCCCCATCACCTGAGCTTGTCTTCCACGGTCCGGCACCCTCGGCCGACCCGAGGGGCTGCCCACGCCGCACGTGGCGGGGGTCAGGTGGTGGCCACCAGCAGGTCCTCTCCACTCGACGGGCGAAGGCCGTCGGCGCGATCGGCGAAGTAGCGCTCGGCGAGCTGAGCTCCCGATACGTGTCGGACGTCTGTGAAGCCGGCCTCGCGGGCCAGTGTCAGCATTTCCTGCGGGGCGTAGAAGCTGATGAACGGCGTACCGGACGCTCGCGCGCCTTCCTGGCTCGCCCGGAGGCCGGGGCGGTCGGCGTCGACGACAAGTTCGGTCGGCAACATGAAGGTCATGGCGAGCATCGAGCCGGGGGCGAGCCCCGCGATCTGACGCAGGGTGGCCGCGGTGGCGTCTTTGGTGAGGTACATGGTGACACCGGTGGAGACGATGAGCGCCGGCCGGCCGGGATCGAAGCCGACGGCGGCCAGCTGCTCCAGCCAGGACCCGCCGGCCTCGAAGTCGACCGGCACCAGGTGCAGCCAGTCGGGGACGCCGTAGCCGAGTTCGACCAGGCGGTGGCGCTTCCACGCCTGGGGGCCGGGCTGGTCGACCTCGAACACCCGCAGCCGGGAGGCGATCTCGGGTCTGCGCTGGGCGAAGGTGTCCAGGCCGGCTCCCAGGATGACGTACTGAGCTACACCGCGGTCGGCCTGCTCGGCGACCAGGTCCTCGATGTAGCGAGCGCGGGCCACGATGGCCGCCCGGAACCCGCTGGTGGCGTGCGGGTCCATGTCGGGGCGGCGGCGCCAGTCATCGTCGGGGGCCGCCAGCTGTCGGCCGATGTCGTCCTCGAGTACGTGGGGTGGTGGGTCGACCTGGACGTGCATCGCCCGCCAGAGGGCGACCCGTACCGCCGTGCTGTCCGGCGCCTCGGCCTGCTCGGCCTGCTCGCCTGTCATGGCGCTCCCTTCTCGTTCCGTTCGGTTCCCGACGGGAGCCTGGAGCCTCCACAGACGCCCGCCGGGGTCGCGGACGGAGGGGACATTGTCAGTCGGGCAGTGCTGGTCGCTGAGGGTCGGCGGGCGGCCAGTCCTGCGCCGGCCAGAACCAGCAATGTACCGACGACCGTGCGTGCGGTCACGGGTTCGGAGAGCACGAGCACGCCTGCCGAGACCGCGACGACCGGGGCCACGTAGGTGATGAACGCGGCACGCGCCGGACCCTCGGCGCTGACCAGGGCGAAGAACGCGGTGAAGCCGCCCGCGGTGCAGGCCGTGCCCAGGCCGATGACCGCGAGCAGGACCCGGGCGGTGACCTGGGGAGCCGGTTCCGTGGCGGCGACCACCGCCAGCAGCGGGACGGAGGCCGTCGCCAGCATGCCGGCGGTGACGGTCAGGGGCGGTACGTCGCGGAAGAGCCGGTGCATCAGCAGGGCACCCACCGGGTAGCAGGCTGCGGCTGCCAACACCAGCCCCCAAGCCCGCCGCCCGCCCCGGAGCCCGCACTCCACCCGCACGCCCGAGGAGAGACCAGCATCGGCTGCATAGCCGACGATTTCACCGGCGGCACCGATGTCGCCGCCGCCTTCCGGCGTGCCGGCCTGCGCACCGCTCTGGTCTTCTGCGTCCCGGACGCCACCACGGCGCTGCCCGCCGGCTGCGACGCCGCCGTCGTCGCCCTCAAGTCCCGCTCCGTCCCCGCCGATGAGGCCGTCGCCGGCTCCGTAGCCGCCCAGCGCTGGTTGTGGACCATGGGTGCGGCGCAGATCTACTTCAAGTACTGCTCCACCTTCGACTCCACGCCTCAGGGCAACATCGGCCCGGTCGCCGACGCCCTCATGCACGCCGCCGGGGCCACCGCCACGCTGCACTGCCCGGCGTCCCCGCCCAACGGCCGAACCGTCTACCAGGGTCATCTCTTCGTGCACGACCAGCTGCTGCCCGACTCGCCCCTGCGCCACCACCCCCTCAACCCCATGACGGACTCCGCGCTGGTGCGCCTGCTGTCCGCGCAGACCCCTCACCGCGTCGCCCTGATCGACTGGCCGACCGTGCGCCGCGGGGTCGACGCCGTCCGCGACGCCCTCGCCGAACACCAGCGGGCCGGCGCCCGGCACATCATCGCTGACGCCCTCACCGACGACGACCTCTCCGTCCTCGGCGCCGCCGCCCTCGAGCAGCCCCTCGTCGCGGGCGCCGCCGGGCTGGCTGAAGGACTCGGCCAGGCCTACCCTGCCGCCGGCCCCGCCACCGGCGACCCCGTGCCGCGCCAGGGCCGCGCCGCGGTGCTGGCAGGCAGCTGCTCCGCCCGCACCCTGGAACAGATCGCCCAGTTCTACGCCGCCGGGCTGCCCTCCCTCCACCTCGACATCCTCGCCGCCGCAACCGGCCGCGACGTCACCGGCGAGGCCCTCGACTGGTACGACACCCAGGACCCGAACCTGCCCGTCCTGATCTACGCCTCGGCCTCGCCCGAGGAACTCGCCGCGGTCCAGGCCCAGTTGGGCGTCACCGAAGCCGCCGCCCAGGTCGAGGAGCTCCTCGGCGCCCTCGCTTCCCACCTCGTCGAACGCGGCGTACGACGCCTTCTGGTCGCGGGCGGGGAAACCTCCGGCGCCGTCACCACGGCCCTGGGCATCCGCGCGGTTCTGGTCGGCGATGAAGCCGATCCCGGAGTGCCGTGGACCTACGCCACGACCAAGGCCGGCGATCTGGCCCTCATGCTCAAGTCCGGCAACTTCGGCGCCCCGGACCTGTTCACCCGCGCCCTCAGCACCACCGGCAAGGAGTAGACATGACCCCCTACGACGACGAGAAGGCCGCCCGCGCGCTGCTCGTGCGCACCGCCCGCTCCCTGTTCACGCGCGGCCTGACCCACGGTTCCACCGGCAACCTGTCCGTCCGTCTCGCGGGCGGCAGCCTTCTGCTCACCCCCACCGGATCCAGCCTCGGCACCGTCGAAGAAGCCGAGCTGTCCCTCACCGATCTCACCGGACGCCACCTCGACGGGCCGCGGCCGACGAAGGAGGCGTTCCTGCACGCCGCCTTCTACCGGGCCCGGCCCTCCGCCCACGCGGTGGTTCACCTGCACTCCACCCATGCCACCGCTGTCTCCTGTCTCGACGGCGTCGATCCCGCCAACGCCCTGCCCTCGCTGACCGCGTACTACGCCATGCGCGTGGGCACCCTGCCGCTGCTGCTCTACCATGCCCCCGGCGACAGCAGCCTGGAGCCACTCGCCGAGCGGACCGCCCGCGGCCACCACGCGATCCTCCTCGCCAACCACGGTCCCGTCATCGCCGATGCCACCCTGGAGAAGGCCGCCGACGCGATCGAGGAACTCGAGGAAACCGCCAAACTGCACCTTCTCCTCCAGGGACACGCCACCCGTCCCCTCACCCCCGAGCAGGCTGCCGCCCTCGCGCCCAATCCATCCTGACGAGGGAAGTTCTGGTGCATCCGGGCCACAGCGGCCGCGGTCGGTGATAGGCGCGCCCGCCCGGGGTACCCATACGACCCTCACCGCCGCCCAGCCGCGAAGGACATCACGATGCGGAACAGCGCCCGCCCGCTCGGTCGCGCCTGGCCCGCCAGGCTGGCGGGGGCGCTGCTGTGTCTGGCGGTGGCCGTCATCCACGTGACCGATCAGGGCGGGTTTCCCGGGTCCAAGGCCCCGAAGTACGTGGCGGTCCTTTACTACGTCCTGGAGACGGCCGGTGTGCTGACGGCGGTCCTTCTACTGACCCGCGCCGTCAGGCTGGGGTGGTTCCTCGCGGTGGGAGTCGCCGCGGGCCCCATCCTGGGGTATCTGCTCTCGCGCGGGCCCGGCCTCCCCGACTACAGCAGCGACATCGGCAACTGGACCGAGCCCCTGGGGCTGCTCAGCCTCGCTGTGGAGGGACTGCTGCTGATCCTCTCCGTCTCCTGCTGGTTGTCGGTGCGGAAGGCGTCGCCGCGTATCGGAGCCGCCTCCTGACCTGCCCGGGCGTCGTCACCAGCCCTCGCTCCGGCCGCCGTTCCTCAGCCGGCTGGTCCAGCGGCGGGTTCGACTTCGAGGTAGCGGCGACCGCGTGGCCCGCGGTATTCCAAGGCCTCCCAGCCCAGGCGGCGCAGCACGGCCGCGCAGCGTCTCAACTCATCCTGCGCCGCGTACGCGGCACCGCTTCCTGGCGGACCCAGCCACTCCACTCTCACGACGCCGACCTGGTCGGCGGGACCAACGCAGTATCCAGTCGCGATCCGGTGCCCATCCGAATCGACCGCGGACGCCGGGATGCCCGCGGCCTCCAGGGCGAGAGCCACCGCGCGGACCGGCTGGCGCCTTTCCCATTCGGCAGGAACCCGATCCGGGCTCGGGATGTCGGCGTTCATCAGCCGACGGATCTGCAACAGCCCTTCGAACGCGACCCGGACCGCAGCTTCACGGTCCCGGGCACTGCCGCCGGCCATATCGTCCGCGCCGGTGGCCGGCTGGAACCCGATGGGGTTCGAGGCGGCGTCGCCCTCACTTCCATCCACTGATTCCTCCGCTCTCGACGTGGTTGCTCAACACCAATCCTCCCGCGCCCGGGCACAGGCGCGGGACACCGGGCATGGGAGCGCCAGGAGACATCGGCGTCGGAGTGGACCCGCCGCCACGCCACGGCGGCACGCTGATCGGCCTTACTTGCTGTGCACGATCTGAATCAGGTTGCCGCAGGTGTCATCCAGAACCGCGGTGGTGACCGTGCCCATGATCGCGATGGGCGCGGCGGCGCCGATGACTGCATGGTCATCTTTGCCTCGGGTTCACCCGGCAGTTGGTATGGAGGTACTGGGCAGTGCCGTTCGTGAAGTCGTAGATCGCGACCGTCTGGGTGTCCTCCAACGGATCGGTCGACGGCATCAGGAAATGGGTCTCGCTCACCGGGAGCAGCTCATATCTGATGCGGTCCGGCTTCTGGAGGAACTCTGCCTGCATCGGATCGAGGACCAGGGTCAGGTACAGCTTTCCGCTTTCGGCTGACACCTCGTACCGTGCGCCGGGTCGCCCGTAGACACCTTCGTACCTGGACAGGTCGAGGTTCAGCGTCGCGTCCGGTGCCGGCAGGTCCGGGATGGTGACCGCGCCGAGGTCGGTCAGGATTTCGTTGAACACCTTGCGGTAAAAGCTCTCCCGCGGTCCGCCGTTGGTCAGCATCGTAATGGCGGTGTTCGCGTCCGGCAGGAGCCGGAGCCGGGCGTTCTGGCCGATCGTGCTGCCGTCGGTCGCGTAGACGGTTTCGCCGTGCCAGTCACACACGATGAGGCCGAGTGCCCATGCCGGCCCGAACATGTGGGGATCCGGTACGGGCACCCGCGAACGCAGCATCTCTCGAACACTCTCGGCCGAGACGATGCGCTTTCCACTTGGCGCCGTGCCGTCGTTGAGGAGGAGGTGCGCCATGGCGAGCACCTCCCGGGAGGTCGAGGTGATGTTTCCGCCGGGGCCGAATGCGCGTGGCAGGTAGCGCACCGGTGTGACGATGGGGCCCTCGTCCAGCGAACGGATCAGGTGCCCGGTCGCGGCCCGGGCTTCGTCCACCTGCTC
Source organism: Streptomyces sp. NPDC028305 (assembly GCF_055569495.1). NCBI lineage: Bacteria > Bacillati > Actinomycetota > Actinomycetes > Kitasatosporales > Streptomycetaceae > Streptomyces > Streptomyces sp. NPDC028305. The sequence goes on along the minus strand of NZ_JBVHTN010000009.1, from coordinate 265,547 downwards.
GTGCCGGCTGTTCGTGCTGGTCAGGCCCATGGGTTCGAAGAGGCGGTGTTGCATGATGTCGTCCCAGCATGCACCGTCGTGCACCTCCAGGATCCGCGCGAGAATCGCGTAACCCAGCACCGCGCTGTAACCGTGGGTGTGGCCCAGTGGAAAGACCTGGGGTGCGTCGGCGATGTTCTCGACCATGCGCGCGCAGACATCGTCGCCTTCGCCAGGGTCGCCGTAGGCTTCCTCGATACCGTTGGTGTGGTAGAGCAGGTGACGAGGGGTGACTTTCGCGCTTGCCTCGGGATCGGCCACCGCGAAGCCGGGCAGGTAGGTTCGCACCGGCTCGTCGAGGTCGACTTTCCCCTCGTCGACGAGTTGCATGAAGGCCAGTGCGGTCCACGTCTTGGTCATGGAGCCACATTGGTAGACGGTGTCCGTGGTCGCGGGTTCCCGCGTTTCCACGTTCTTGACGCCGACCGCGAGTTCGGTGAGCTCTCCGTCCTGGAGCACGCCGATCGCGGCGCTCGGGATCGCGTACTCCGCCAGGAGTTCGGCGACACGGGCCCGGATCCGCGGTACGTCGAGCGTCATCGCGGAAGACCGACCGCGTTCGCGGCGTCCGCTTCGCAGTACTCCGTCGTGGCGTAGGGGCCGACGTATGCCTCGAAGAAGTCCCGAACACCGTCGACGGAGTCGTGGGTGATGATGTTCACCGCCTGGGCCCCGTCCTTGCTCGCGACCGCCAGCTTCCACGTGGCGCCCTTGGGGAGTCCGGCGTGTGCCTTCTTCAGCTCGCTCCAGAATTTGCCGTCGTCCGAGACTGTCGACACGACCATCACGTACACCATTGGCCCCTCTCTTTCCAGGTGAGGAAAAGCTACGTTGCGTTTCAACTTGCGTCAACAAAATGAGAACACAAGTGCCTGTTAAATCAGAATCGTTGCAGCAGATATGCGAATGAATGCAATTCACGCAATCGAGTCGTTGCAATGTACTGTTACTGAAAGCAAGAGAGGAGTTGCATCGGTGCCAGGAGGCAGGCTGACCCACGAGGATCGCCGGAGGATCGCGGCGTGGCTGGCCGAAGGGCTCGGGTACGCCGAGATCGGCCGACGGCTAGGCCGATCGACGTCCACGATCAGTCGCGAGGTCGCACGCAACAGCGCACCCGGCGACTATGTCGCCGACCACGCGCAGCGGGTTTCCGGCGACCGTGCACGCAGGCGCAAGCCGGCCCGACCCGCCGAGCCGACGGCCGATGAGCGGCCGGCCGACGTGGTGCGCGGCTTCGTAGAGCAGTTCGCGACGCTGCTGGCCGCGACCGGCCTTCCCCGGATGACCTCCCGGGTGTTCGTCTGCCTGCTCACCGCTGACGCCGACGGCCTGACGGCAGCCGACCTGGTGCGCCGGCTACAGGTCAGTCCTGCGTCGGTGTCCAATTCCATCGGCTACCTCGAAGCCATGGAACTGGTGGCGCGCCATCCGAATCCCGGCGGGCGCCGCGAACGGTACGTCATCGATGACGACACCTGGCTCCGGGCGTGGCAGGCCGACACCGGCGCACACTCCAAGATCGCAACCGCCGCACGGCGAGGCATCGAGATCTTCGGCGCCGACACGACCGCCGGCACCCGACTCGGCGCGATGGGTCAGTTCTTCGCCTGGCTCAGCGAGCAGATGAGCGGCAGCACCCTCACCGAGAGCGCCGTGTACGACGCGCTGACCGTGCTCGCCGCCCTCGTGCATGCCGGCCGACCGCTCACCCTGGGCACGCTGGCCACCGCGCTCGGCTGGCCCGAAGGCCGCGCCACCGCCGCCCTGGACGCGATCCGACGGCAACCGGCCATCGCCGATCCCCTCGCCCTGAGGACCGTCGGACCCCGGACGTACACCCTCATCACGAGACCGGACCGCCTCAGCCCGGCGCAATGCAAAGCACTCCACCAGTAAGTGTCGCGCCGGCGCCTCCACGCATCTGGGCGGTGAACAGACAGCGACCGACGGGGACTTCTCCTGTGTCCAGACGTCAGACGGTCTCGTCGAGGAGGCGGCGATGTTCGGCGGGCAGCCGCAGCCGGGCTCCGGCGAGTGCCTCGTCGAGCTGCTCCGGGGTGCTGACGCCGACGATCGGAACGGCGGCCGGCTTGCCGCCGATCAGCCAGGCCAGGACAACCTGATTCCGGCTCACTCCGAGTTCTCCGGCCACCTTGTCCAGGGCCGCCAGCCGACGGGAGGTGTTGGGGTGGTCATAGGCATCGGCGAGCGGGCGGTCCGGGCGGGTGTAGAAGCCGTTCAACAGGGCGGTGTACACCCACAGGGACACGTCCGGTTCGCTGTCGACATAGTCGATGACCTCTTCGGTGACCCAGCCGAACCGGTGGCCCTGGTCGGGCACCGGCACGCCGGGGTGTGGTTGGAGATACGAGTGCCGCAGCTGGAGCGCGGTGTACCCGGCCCATCCGTTGTCCTTGGCGATCCGGCGTGCCCGCTCCACCCGCCACACCGGGTGGTTGGAGCAGCCCAGCCGCCCTACCGCGCCCGTGGCGACCAGTGCGCCGAACGCCTCGGCGGACTCCGCCAGAGGGACCGTGCGGTCCTCCATGTGGGCCCAGTACAGATCGATCCGGTCGGTGCCCATCCGGCGCAGGCTGCCCTCGACAGCGGCCTTGATCGCCGACGCCGACAGGCCCTCGCGGTTGGCCGGCCAGTCGCCGGGGCCGACGGGCTGGGCGCCCGCCTTGGTGCTGAGGTACACCTGGTCGCGCCGCCCGCCGCGGCGGGCCAGCCATCGTCCGATGACCTCCTCGCTCTGCCCGCCGCGACTGCTCGGGTCGGACCAGAAGGCATAGCAGTTGGCCGTGTCGACGATCGTCCCACCGGCGTCCGCGAACCGGTCGAGCAGGTCCAGCGACGTGGCAGCGTCCACCTTGGTGCCGAATCCCATCGTTCCTAACGCGAAGTCCACAACCGGCATTGTTCGGTCCTTCCCTGGCGAAGTACGAAGACTCACGGTGCGCGTCGGCCATCCTGGCAATTGAAGTGCACTCGAAAGCAAGCCGATCCCAGCTCGTCTTCCCTGGAGGCAGACCGTGTCCGCATCATCCGCCCGCGTCCACGCCGATCCTGCGTCGAGCCACCGGGCCATCGAGAACCTGATCGCACGTTACGCCGAGCTCGTGGACGACGGGGATTTCACGGGGCTCGGCTTCCTCCTCGACGACGCCACATTCACAGGAAGCGGCGCACCGGTGAGCGGCCGCGAAGCGATCGAGAAGATGTTCCAGGACACCGTGATCGTCTACGCCGACGGCACTCCGCGGACCCAGCATGTCACGACGAATGTCGCCATCGAGGTGGACGAACAGGCGAACACGGCGGTCTCGCGTTCGTATGTGACCGTGTTCCAGGCACTGCCCGATCTCCCTCTCCAACCCATCGCCGGCGGCCGGTACCACGACCGATTCGAGCGCCGTGGCGGGCAATGGCGCTTCGTGGAGCGAAGAGTCCGCATCACCCTCGTCGGCGATGTGAGCCGCCACCTGCGCCCGAACGCCGAACAGCGGTAGGACCCACAAACACGCCACAGGGAGCCTCCGACCGGCCCGTACTTCCGGAGCGGGACGGCGAGGTCCCCGTCGCCCCGGGAACGTGATGTCCGAATGCCGCCAGCATCCGGTCGGAACGGACGCGATGCTCGGATACGAACCAGGGGTGGCCTGCATCGAGGCGATCGCCGGATGCGCGGGTCCCTCCCGATCAACCCCGTCGTCCCTGCAAACCGCGCCGGCCCAGGAAAGACCTCCATGAATCAGCCCGCTCTCACCGCCGACACCCTGTTCTCCCCTGTCCTATCGGCCGGTACGGCACCGCGTGTCCTTCCCACCCCGGGCCTCGAAGCGCTCAGCGAGCTCGACTGGGACGAGCTGTATGCGCGGCTGAACGAGGAGGGCGTGGCCGTCACCGCGCCGCTTCTCTCGCGCGCTCAGTGTCAGGAGATCATCGACACGTTCGACGAGCCCGGACTGTTCCGCTCCACCGTCGTCATGCAGCGGTACCAGTTCGGCCGCGGCACCTACAAGTACTACGCCGACCCGGCCACCGTCCCGCTGGTCCAGACCCTGCGCGAGCGGCTGTATCCGCCGATGGCGTGGATGGCCAACCGGTGGGCTCCGCAGTTGAACGAGCGCACCTTCCCCACCTCGCTGGAAGAGCTGCTGGCCGAGTGTGCGGACAACGGGCAGCACCGCTCCACCCCGCTGCTCCTGCGGTACGGCCCCGGCGACTACGCCTGCCTGCACCAGGACATCTACGGCGACATCGTCTTCCCACTACAGATCGCCATCATGCTCAACCAGCCCGCCGAGGACTTCACCGGCGGCGAGAACGTCTTCGTCGAACAACGGCCCCGGTTCCAGTCCCGGGCGATCGTCGTCAAGCCCCGGCTCGGCCAGGGAATGATCTTCCCCGTGCGGCACCGCCCGGTCCACGGCAAGAGCGGCTACCGCCGCCACCCCATGCGCCACGGCACCAACGCCGTCGAGACCGGACACCGCAACACCCTCGGCATCATCTTCCACAACGCCCGCTGATCCCCTGGCCGTGCCTGCGCACGGCACACCGCTGAGACACCGCCGTCGGCCGGAACTGCGCCCCCGCGGCGGCAGCACCGACGATCCAAGGACCCTCACCATGAGCCAGACAACCCGAGTCGCGGGCCCCGTCGTCGACAGGCTCGCCCAGTGCGACTGGGCGGCCCTGGCCGACGAGCTGGGCGAGTACGGCAGCGCCCTGACCGGCCGGCTTCTCACCGTCGCCGAGTGTCGTGAGATCGCGGCGCTGTACGACGAGCCCGGCCACTTCCGTACGACCGTCGACATGGCCCGTCATCGCTTCGGCTCCGGCCAGTATCGCTATTTCACCCACGACCTGCCCCAGGCCGTGCGGGAACTGCGCGAGGCGTTCTACCCCCGTCTGCTCCCCATCGCCCGCGACTGGGCGGCCAAGCTCGGCCGTCCCGCCCCGTGGCCGGACACGCTTCAGGAGTGGGTGGCCAGGTGCCACGAGGCCGGGCAGTCCAGGTCCGCGCAGATCCTGCTGCGGTACGGCCCCGGGGACTGGAACGCACTGCACCGGGACGTGTTCGGCGAGATGCTCTTCCCGCTCCAGGCGGTCATCGGCCTGGATGCGCCGGGAGTGGATTTCACCGGCGGGGAGTTCCTGATGACCGAGCAGCGGCCCCGCGCCCAGTCGCGGGGGTCGTCCACCACCCTGCTCCAGGGACACGGGCTGGTCTTCACGACGCGCGACCGGCCGGTCGCCACCAAGCGGGGCTGGGCCAACGGGCCGATGCGGCACGGTGTGAGCACTGTCCGCTCCGGTCGTCGGCACACCCTCGGCCTCGTCTTCCACGACGCGGCATAAGCCCGGGTTCCTTTGCGGCGGGCGGGCAACACTGCTAACGTACAACCAAATGGTTGTAGATGACTTGAGCGATGAGGCAGTGGACCGCCTGTTCCATGCGCTGGCCGACGCCACCCGCCGCAGCATCCTCCACCGCTGTGTGCGGGGTGAGCTGTCGGTGTCGCGGCTGGCCGAGGTCTACCCGATGAGTTTCGCCGCGGTGCAGAAACATGTCGCCGTGCTGGAGCGGGCCGGCCTGGTCACCAAGCAGCGTCGCGGGCGTGAGCAGCTCGTGCGGACCGACCCCGAGGCCATCGTTCGCGCGCGGCAGGTGCTCGACGAACTCGAGATGGCCTGGCGCGGACGGGTGGACCGGATGGCCCGGCTGCTCGCGCAGGACTCCGACCCCGAACAAAACACCCCGACGAAAGGACGAGACAGATGAGTGTCACCAGTGTGGACAAGGACTTGGACAATCTGACCCTCACCCTGATCGCCGACTTCACCGCACCGGTCGAACAGGTGTGGCAACTTTGGGCCGATCCGCGGCAGCTGGAGCGTTGGTGGGGGCCGCCGTCCCACCCGGCCACCATGGAGCAGCACGATCTGACGCCGGGCGGAGACGTCACCTACTTCATGACCGGCCCGGAAGGCGACAAGCACCACGGCTGGTGGCGGATCACCTCGGTCAACCCGCCGACGTCCCTGGAGTTCACCGATGGCTTCGCCGATTCGGAGGGCAAGCCGGCCGCCGACATGCCGATCACCACGGTGCGGATGCGGCTCACCGAGCGCGACGGCGGCACCCGGATGGAGTTGCACTCGGTCTACGACTCCCGGGAGCAGATGGAGCAGCTGCTGAACATGGGCATGTCCGAGGGCCTGCGGCAGGCGGTCGGCCAGATGGACGCGCTGCTCGAAGGCTGACCTGGCCCGATCCGGCCCGGGCTACCGCGGGGGGACTCCCACGGTACGTCGCCCGGGCCGGGCTCCGGCCATCAGCGGTTGGCACGCGCAGAGGATCACCGGGTTCAGGACAGCCCGAGTTCGTTGTCCAGCATCTCGAAGACCTCGCTGTCGCTCGCCGCGTCGAAGTCGAACTCGTCGTCGGCCTTCTTCTGGTCCGTGTCACCGTGCAGGGCGCCCCATTTGCTGCGCAGCACCTCCAGGCGCCCCGCCACCCGCTCGTGCAGGACCGGATCGACCGCCGCCTGCGCGAAGACCTGCTCCAGGCGGTCCAGCTCGGCCAGGATCGACTCCGGCCCGGCAGCCTCCGGGACCAGCTGCCGGCGAATGTGGTCGGCCAGCGCATCCGGTGTCGGGTAGTCGAAGACCAGGGTGGCGGGCAGCCGGAGCCCGGTGGCGGCGTTGAGACGGTTGCGCAGTTCGACGGCGGTGAGCGAGTCGAAGCCCAGGGTCTTGAACTCTCGGGACGGCTCGATGGCGTCGGCCCGCGCATGGCCCAGCACCTCGGCGGCCCGCGCACAGACCACTCCGCGGACGGCTTCCGCCCTTTCGGTGTCGCTCAGGCCGGTGAGCCGCTGGGCCAGCGAGGCCGGAGTGTCCACGCCGGCTCCGGATCCGGCCCCGGCGGCTCGCCTGGGCCTCGCCCTGATCAGGCCGCGCAGTATGGAGGGGACCTCGCTCTGGGCGCGCCAGGCGGGGAGGTCCAGCCGGACCGGGACGACGGCCGCCACCCCGGTCGCCAGGGCCGCGTCGAAAAGCCCCATCCCTTCCTCGATCGACAGCGGAGGCATGCCCGACCGCGCGAAACGTGCCAGGTCTGCCTCGGTCAGCTTGCCGGTCATCCCTTCGGTCCGGGTCCAGGGACCCCAGGCGAGCGACACCGCGGGCAGACCGGCCGCGCGCCGGTGTTCGGCCAGCGCGTCGAGGAAGGCGTTGCCCGCCGCGTAGTTGGCCTGTCCCGCGGCGCCGAACACGCCCGCCACCGACGAGTAGAGGACAAACGCCGTCAGGTCCAGATCACGCGTCGCCTCGTGCAGCACCCATGCCGCGTCGGCCTTGGGCCGCAGCACGGTGGCCACACGCTCCGGTGACAAGGACTCCAGCACGCCGTCGTCCAACACCCCCGCCGCATGCACCACCGCCCGCACCGGGCGGTCCGGCGCCACCGTCGCCAGCATGTCCGCCACAGCGCCGCGGTCCGCGACGTCGCAGGCCACCACGCGGGCGTCCGCCCCGTACCCGGCGAGCTCCGCGACGAGTTCGCCGGCACCGTTGGCGTCCGGGCCGCTCCGGCCGACCAGCATCAGATTCCGGACGCCATGCTCCGTCACCAGATGGCGGGCCACTTCGCGCCCCAGCCCGCCCATACCGCCGGTGACCAGCACCGTACCCTCGGGATCCCAGACCACGGCCGGGGTGTCCGGTTCCGCCGCGGCGGTGGACGCACGCACCAGCCGCGGGACGGCGATCGTGCCGGCGCGGACATCGGACTGCGGCTCGCCCGAGGCGACGGCCTGTCGCAGCGCGGCGACGGAGGCATCCGTGTCGTCGAGGTTCACCAGGCCGAATCGGCCGGGGTGCTCCGTCTGCGCCGAGCGGACCAGGCCCCATACGGACGCGGCGGCCAGGTCGTCACCCGTCGTCGCCCCGCGGGTGACGAACACCAGGCGCGAGTGGGCCGCGTCCTCGTCCTCGAGCCACGACTGCGCCAGGCACAAGGCCCAGGACACCGCCCGGTGTGCCGAGGGCACCGGGTCCTCGGCAGTGGTGTCCTCGACCGGGACCAGCACGGCCTCCGGTACGCCGCCGCCCGTCGGCGGCGATGTGACCGCCGCCAACTCGGCACGCACCTCCACCGGCGTTCCGGCGGCCCGCAGCGCTTCGGCCAGCCAGGAGTGCCGGTCCCCCAGCACCACGGCCGTAGCGGCCGCGGCCGTGGGGGCGGCGTCGGCTGCGGCGGCGGCGCCAGTGGGCGATGGCGTCCAGTCCAGCCGGAACAGCGCGTCCGCGCCGCCCGTGTCCGCCGCGCCGAGCTGGTCGGCGGACACCGTCCGCACGACGAGCGAGTCAATGGCGCCGACCGGGCCGCCGGCCGCATCGGCCAGCGTGATCGACATGGCGTTGTCGCCCGCCGGGGACAGTCGGACACGCAGCGCCGACGCGCCGGACGCGAACAGGGAGACACCCTCCCAGCTGAAGGGCAGGCTCGCCTTGGCGTCCGTACCAGCCACCCCGTCCCCGTCATCCCCGCGCTCCTTGTCGAGCCCCGCGAGGAGGGCGGTGTGCAAGGCTGCGTCGAGCAGTGCCGGGTGGAGTCCGTAAGTCGCGGCGTCGGCCTCGCCCCGTTCGGGGAGGGCGACTTCCGCGAAGAGTTCATCGCCGCGCCGCCAGGCGGCTCGCAGCCCCTGGAACAGCGGGCCGTAGTCAAACCCGATCTCCGCGAAGCGGTCATAACAACCGCTCAGTTCGATGTGCTGGGCACCCTCCGGCGGCCACACCGCCATTGGTTCCGTCCGCGCCGCCCGCTCATCCACCGCCAGCACTCCACTGGCGTGCAGAGTCCACTCCTGCGCCATGCCTTCCGGCCGGGAGTGGACGCTGACGGGGCGACGGCCGGTGTCATCGGCCTCGCGAACAGCGAGCTGGAGCTGTACGGCGCCCTGTTCGGGCAACACGAGCGGCGCCGCCAGCGTCAGCTCCTCCACCCGGTCACAGCCGACCTCGTCCGCGGCCCGGAGTGCGAGCTCCAGCAGCGCCGTACCCGGCACCACCACCCGGCCCATCACCACATGATCGGCAAGCCACGCATGTGAACCCGCCGACAGGCGGCTGGTGAACAACGCTCGCTGACTGTCGGCCAGCTCGACGGACGCTCCGAGCAGCGGGTGGTCCGCCACGCCGAGGCCCGCCGCGCGCACATCGCCGGCCCGGTTCAACAAACCCGTCGGCCAGAACCGCCGGCGCTGGAAGGCGTACGTGGGGAGATCCACCCGGCGGGCACCCGGGAACAGGGCCGCCCAGTCCACCGCCGCACCGTGCACGAACATCCGCGCCATCGCCATCAGAGCGGACCGCTCCTCCCCCCGGTCCTTGCGCAGCACCGGCACCAGCAGGGGCTCCTCGGTGATGCTTTCGGCCGCCAGGGCCGACAGCGCCCCGTCCGGTCCGAGCTCGAGGTACCTGCGTACGCCCGCCTCGTTCAACACCGTGATGGCATCGGCGAACCGTACCGTCGCCCGCACATGCTCGACCCAGTAGTCGGCGGAGCACAGATCCGCGCCCTTGGCGGGCTCACCCGTCAGCGTGGACACCACCGGAATCGCCGGAGGCCGGTAGGACAGCCCCTCGGCCACGGTACGGAAGTCGTCCAGCATCGGGGCCATCAGCGGGGAATGGAACGCATGCGACACCCGCAACCGGCTCGTCTTCCTCCCCTGCGCGGCGAACCGCTCCGCGATCTCCAGCACCTGCCGCTCCGCCCCGGACACCACCACCGAACCAGGACCGTTGACCGCCGCGATGGACACCTCGTTGGAGAGCAGCGGCACTACCTCGTCCTCGCCGGCCTGCACCGCCACCATGGCCCCGCCCTCAGGCAAGCCCTGCATCAGCCTTCCTCGCGCCACCACCAACGCACACGCATCCCGAAGAGACAAGACGCCGGCCACATGCGCCGTCGCGATCTCCCCGACCGAATGCCCCACCAGGTAGTCCGGGACAACCCCCCAGGACTCCAGCAGCCGGAACAACGCCACCTCGATCGCGAACAAGGCGGGCTGGGTGAACTCGGTACGACTCAGCGCGACTTCATCCTCGCCCCAGACCACATCCCCCAACGCCACGTCCAGCTCCCCCGCCACCTCGTCCCACGCCTCGGCGAACACCGGGAAGCGCTCATACAGCTCACGCCCCATCCCCAACCGCTGCGCCCCCTGCCCCGCGAACAGGAACGCCGTCCTGCCACCATCAGCCACCGAACCCTCGACCACTCCCCCGTCGGACTCGCCTGAAGCCAGCGCCGACACACCCCGCACCAAGCTCTCCTGGCCCTCCCCCAGCACCACAGCCCGGTACTCAAACGCCGACCGGCCTGCCGCCAGCGACAGACCCACATCCCGCAGCCCCAGCTCAGCGCCTGCCGTCACGTGCGACAGCAGCCGTCCGGCCTGAGCTCGCAACGCCGCCTCCGACGCACCCGACACCACCCACGGCACCACGCCGGTGCCCTCAGAGGACACCGCAGGCACACTGTTCAGCGCATCGGAGGGATCCGGCTGCTCGACGATCAGATGGGCGTTGGTGCCGCTGATGCCGAACGAGGACACGCCCGCCCGGCGCACCCGGTTCATCGACGGCCACTCCACCGCCTGAGTGAGCAGTTCGACCGCGCCCGCCTCCCAGTCCACCTCGGACGACGGAGCCTCCACGTGCAGGGTCTGCGGCAGCACCCCGTGCCGCATGGCCATCACCATCTTGATCACACCCGCCACACCCGCCGCCGCCTGCGTATGACCGATGTTCGACTTCACCGACCCCAACAGCAGCGGACGATCCACGTCCCGGTCCCGGCCGTACGTCGCCAGCAGCGCCTGCGCCTCAATCGGGTCGCCCAGCCTTGTGCCCGTTCCGTGCGCCTCCACCGCGTCCACGTCCACCACAGACAGGCCCGCGCTCGCCAGCGCCTGCCTGATCACCCGCTGCTGCGACGGACCATTCGGTGCAGTCAGGCCGTTGGACGCACCGTCCTGGTTCACCGCCGAACCCCGCACCACCGCCAGCACCTCGTGCCCGTTCCGACGCGCGTCCGACAACCGCTCCAACACCACCACACCCACACCCTCGGACCAGCCCACACCATCAGCCGCATCCGAAAACGCCTTGCACCGACCATCCGGCGACAGCCCCCGCTGCCGCGAAAACTCCACAAACGCGGCAGGAGTCGACATCACGGTCACACCCCCCGCCAACGCCAACGAACACTCACCCGACCGCAACGCCTGCCCCGCCAGATGCATCGCCACCAAAGACGACGAACATGCCGTGTCGACCGTGAGCGCCGGGCCCTCGAAACCCAGGGTGTAGGACACGCGGCCCGATGCCATGCTCCCCGCGCTGCCATTCCCCTGATAGCCCTCGAACTCGCCACCATCGAGAAGATCGGCGTAGTCGTTGTACATCACCCCGGCGAACACGCCCGTCCGGCTGCCCCGCAGCGACACCGGATCGATTCCGGCCCGCTCGAACGCCTCCCACGACGCCTCCAGCAGCAGGCGTTGCTGCGCATCCGTCGCCATGGCCTCACGCGGACTCAACCCGAAGAACGCCGCATCGAATTCCCCCGCATCATGCAGGAACCCACCCTGCCGCGTGTAGGAAGTGCCCAGGTGGTCCGGGTCCGGATCGTACAACCCCTCCACATCCCAGCCCCGGTCGGCCGGGAAGCCCGACACCACATCCGCCCCCTCGACCACCACCCGCCACAGATCCTCCGGAGAACGCACCCCACCCGGATAACGGCAGGCCATCCCCACGACCACCACCGGGTCATCGGATGCCGCAGGGACGGTGTGCGTCGGTGCCGAGCCCTCGGTTTCGGCTCCGAACAGTTCGTCGAGGAGGTGATCGGCGAGCGTGGTGGGCCTGGGGTAGTCGAAGACGAGGGTGGCGGGCAGTCGGAGCCCGGTCGCGGCGTTGAGGCGGTTGCGCAGCTCCACAGCCGTCAACGAGTCGAAGCCCAGATCCTGGAACGACCGAGCGGCCTCGACGGAGTCAACTCCTGCGTGGCCCAGGACGAGCGCCACCTGACCGCGCACCAGGCGCAGCAGGGCGTCACGCCGCTCTTCCCGATGGGTCAGCGTGCTCAACCGCTGGATGAGCGAGGCGGCTGCCCCCGAGCCGGTGACGGCGGCACGGCGGGCCTTGGCCCGGATGAGTCCGCGCAGCAGCGAGGGGACGTCGTCCTGGGTGCGCAGCGCGGACAGGTCGAGCCGGACGGGCACAACGGCGGCCTCGCCGCTCGCCAGGGCCGCGTCGAACAGCGCCAATCCCTGTTCGGCCGACAACGCGCGCATGCCCGAGCGCGCCATCCGCCTCGTGTCGGCCTCGCTCAGCGCACTGGTCATCCCTCCGGTCGGCTCCCAGGGGCCCCAGGCCAGCGACACCGCCCGCAGCCCGGCGTCCCGGCGGTGTCCGGCCAGAGCGTCCAGGAAGGCGTTGCCCGCCGCGTAGTTGGCCTGTCCCGCGGCGCCGAACACGCCTGCCACCGAGGAGAAGAGGGCGAAGACGGAGAGATCCATGTCCCGGGTCAGCTCATGCAGATGCCAGGCCGCGTCCACCTTCGGCCGCAGTACGGCCTCCAACCGCTCGGGCGACAGCGACTCCACCACTCCGTCGTCGAGCACACCTGCCGTATGGACGACGCCGCGCAGCGGATGCGCCTCGGGCACCCCGGCCAACACCTGTGCGAGCTGGTCGCGGTCGGCGGTGTCGCACGCTTCCAAGGTGACATCCGCGCCGTGAGCCGTCAGCTCGGCAACGAGTTCCCCGGCGCCGTCGGCCGCCGGGCCGCTGCGGCTGACCAGCACCAGATGGCGTACGCCGCACTCGAACACCAGGTGGCGGGCCACCAGTCGGCCCAGTCCTCCCGTGCCCCCGGTGATGAGTACGGTGCCGTCGCTGTCCCACGCGAGGGCCGACCCGCCGGGTGCGGGGACGCGGGCGAGCCGGCCCGCCCGGATCGCGCCGTCGCGTGCGGCCAGTTGCGGCTCCGCGGAGGCGAGGGCCTCCAGCAACAGCGATCCCGGTGTCCTCTCGCCGTCGACGGCACGGTCGTCGGTGGTAGGGCCGGGTGTGGAGTCGAGGTCGATCAGGCCGAACCGGCCGGGATGCTCGGTCTGGGCCGAGCGCACCAGGCCCCACACCGACGCGGCGGCGAGGTCGTCGGCGGTCGTCGCGCCACGAGTGACGAACACCAGCCGGGAATTTGCCCACCGCTCCTCAGCCAGCCAGGTCCCGAGGCGTGCCAGCACGCTGGTCGTCGTGGTCCGGACGCGTTCCACCACGGGCGGCCCGGAGTCGGCGTCGGCCACGGGCACCAGGACGACGCCCGGTGCCACGTCCCCCGACACGGCCGCCAGGGAGGCGAGGTCGGCGTGCGATTCCACCGTAGCGCCGCCCTCCCCGACCAGTGCGGCCAGACCCAACGGGTCCGGGCCGACCACCGCGATACGTTCGTCGACGGGGGCCGCCGCAGGGGTCGGCGCCCAGTCCAGGCGGAACATCGCTGTACGCGCCACGTCCGGGACACCGTCACCGCCCTCCCCATGCTCGGCCGGGAGCTCGGCCACCACCAGGGAGTCCACGGTGGCCACCGGGGCACCGGACGGATCGGCGAGCGCGATCGACAAGGCGCCGTCCGCGCGGCGCGACAACCTCACCCGTACCGAGGCGGCGCCCACGGCCCGCAGCGAGACTCCCGACCAGGAGAACGGCACGGCACTCGAGCCCGTGTCGGGGCCGGCCAGGACGGCCACGTGCAGGGCGGCGTCGAGGAGCGCGGGGTGCAGCCCGTAGGCGGCCGCTTCGGTTTCCATGCGCTCCGGCAGTTCCACCTCGGCGAAGAGATCCTCGCCCGACTGCCAGGCGGCTCGCAGGCCTTGGAACACCGGGCCGTAGCCGAAGCCCTCGGCCGCCCGGCGCTCGTAGAAGCCGTCCAGGTCCAGCGCCGCCGCCCCGGCCGGCGGCCACACCCCCGCTTCCGGCGCGGCGTCGCCGGGTTCCGCGTCGGACGGCGTCGCGGTGGAAGTGGCGAGGGTGCCGGTGGCGTGCCGCAACCACGGTGTGTCCTCCGCGCCCTCGGGCCGGGAGTGGACGCTGAGCGGGCGGCGGCGGCCCGTCTCATCCGGCTCGCCCACGGTCAGCTGGAGCTGTGTGGCGCCCTGTTCGACGAGCACCAGCGGCGCCGCCAGGGTGAGTTCCTCCACCCGGTCGCAACCGACCTGGTCACCCGCCCGGAGCGCCAGCTCCACCAGCGCCGTCCCCGGCACCACCAACCGGCCCATCACGCGGTGGTCGGCCAGCCACGGGTGCGACCGCGCCGACAGAAGGCTCGTGAACAGATGTCCTCCGGCCCCCGCGAGCTCGACGGCGGCGCCCAGGAGCGGGTGATCCGCCGTCCCGAGGCCCGCCGCGCGCACATCACCCGCACGGCTCGCCGTACCCGTCGGCCAGAACCTCTCGCGCTGGAAGGCGTAGGTGGGCAGGGCCACTCGCCGTGCGCCCGCGAACAGTGCGGACCAGTCCACCTCCACACCGTTGACGTGCAGCCGGGCCAGGGCGGTCAGGGCCGACCGCTCCTCCCCCCGGTCCTTGCGCAACACCGGCACCAGCACCGACTCCTCCGGCGCCGACTCCCGCGCCAGGGCGGAGAGCACCCCATCCGGCCCGAGCTCCACAAAGACGGTGGCGCCGTCGTCGGCCAAGGTCCGTATCCCGTCCGCGAACCGCACGGCCTGACGGACGTGATCCACCCAGTAGTCGGCGGAGCACAGCTGCTCCTCCGTCGCAAGGCCGCCCGTCAGGTTGGAGACCACCGGAATGGCCGGGGACCGGTAGGACAACCCCTCGGCCACGGTACGGAACTCGTCCAGCATCGGATCCATCAATGGGGAATGGAACGCATGCGACACCCGCAACCGACTCGTCTTCCGCCCCTCCGCGGCGAACCGCTCCGCGATCTCCAGCACCTGCCGCTCCGCCCCGGACACCACCACCGAACCAGGACCGTTGACCGCGGCAATCGACACCTCATCTGACAGCAGCGGCACCACCTCATCCTCGCCGGCCTGCACCGCCACCATCGCCCCACCCTCAGGCAACCCCTCCATCAACCGACCCCGGGCCACTACCAACGCACACGCATCCGCCAGCGAAAACACCCCCGCCACATACGCAGCAGCAATCTCCCCGACCGAATGCCCCACCAGATAATCCGGAACAACCCCCCAGGACTCCAGCAGCCGGAACAACGCCACCTCAACCGCGAACAAGGCGGGCTGGGTGAACTCGGTACGGCTCAGCGCGACTTCATCCTCGCCCCAGACCACATCCCCCAACGCCACGTCCAGCGCCGACACCACCTCGTCCCACGCCTCGGCGAACACCGGGAAGCGCTCATACAGCTCACGCCCCATCCCCAACCGCTGCGCCCCCTGCCCCGCGAACAGGAACGCCGTCCTCCCACCATCAGCCACCGAGCCCTCGACCACACTCCCATCGGACTCACCCGCGGCCAGGGCCGCCACACCCCGTAGCAGGCTCTCCTGGTCCTCCCCCAGCACCACAGCCCGCTGGTCGAACGCCGACCGGCCTGCCGCCAGCGACAGACCCACATCCCGCAGCCCCAGCTCGGCACCTGCCGTCACGTGCGACAGCAGTTGCCTGGCCTGAGCACGCAACGCCGCCTCCGACGCGCCCGACACCACCCACGGCACCAGACCGGTGCCCTCAGAGGACTCCTCAGGCACGGTTCCCACCGCATCAGGAAGTTCCGGCTGCTCGACGATCAGGTGGGCGTTCGTGCCGCTGATCCCGAAGGACGAGACGCCGGCGCGGCGCGGGCGCTGCCCGGTCCCCGGCCACTCCACCGCCTGCGTGAGCAGTTCGACCGCGCCCGCCTCCCAGTCCACCTCGGACGACGGGGCGTCCACATGCAGCGTCTGCGGCAGCACCCCGTGCCGCATGGCCATCACCATCTTGATCACACCCGCGACACCCGCCGCCGCCTGGGTGTGGCCGATGTTCGACTTCACCGAGCCCAGCAACAGCGGACGATCCCCGTCCCGGTCCCGGCCGTACGTCGCCAGCAGCGCCTGCGCCTCGATCGGGTCCCCGAGCCTCGTTCCCGTACCGTGCCCCTCCACCACATCCACATCCGAAACAGACAGCCCACCACTCGCCAGCGCCTGCCTGATCACCCGCTGCTGCGACGGACCGTTCGGCGCGGTCAGGCCGTTGGACGCGCCGTCCTGGTTCACCGCCGAGCCCCGCACCACCGCGAGCACCTCGTGCCCGTTGCGCCGTGCGTCCGACAGCCGCTCCAGCACCACCACGCCCACGCCCTCGGACCAGCCCACACCATCAGCCGCATCCGAAAACGCCTTGCACCGACCATCCGGCGACAGCCCCCGCTGCCGCGAAAACTCCACAAAGGCGGTAGGAGTCGACATCACCGTGACGCCGCCGGCGAGCGCGAGCGAGCACTCCCCCGCCCGCAATGCCTGCGCCGCCAGATGCATGGCCACCAGCGAGGACGAACACGCGGTATCCACGGTCACCGCCGGGCCCTCCAGGCCCAGGGTGTACGACACCCGACCCGAGGCCACGCTCCCCGCGCTGCCGCTGGTCTGATAGCCCTCGAACTCCGGACCCCGCAGCAAGGTGCCGTAGTCGTGGTACATCACCCCGGCGAACACGCCCGTCCGACTGCCCCGCAACGACACCGGATCAATCCCGGCCCGCTCGAACGCCTCCCACGACGCCTCCAGCAACAACCGCTGCTGCACATCCGTAGCCACCGCCTCACGCGGACTCAACCCGAAAAACGCCGCATCAAACTCCCCCGCATCATGCAGGAACCCACCCTGCCGCGTGTAGGAAGTGCCCAGGTGCTCCGGGTCCGGGTCGTACAACCCCTCCACATCCCAGCCCCGGTCGGCCGGGAAGCCCGACACCACATCCGCCCCCTCGACCACCACCCGCCACAGATCCTCCGGAGAACGCAGCCCACCCGGATAACGGCAGGCCATCCCCACGACCACCACCGGGTCATCGGACACGACCGGCAGTGCCTGGGCGGGGACCGAACCGTCGGTCCGGGTACCGAACAGCTCGTCGTGCAGGTAGTCGGACAGCGCGACGACCGTCGGGTAGTCGAAGACCAGAGTGGCGGGCAGCCGGAGCCCGGTGGCGGTGTTCAGACGGTTGCGCAGGTCCACCGCCGTCAGTGAGTCGAAGCCCAGTTCCTTGAAGGAACGGGAGACACCGACCTCGCCGGAGCCCGTGTGCCCCAGCACCAGCGCGACCTGGCCGCGTACCAGGTCGATCAGCGCCTCCCGCCGGTCGGCGTCGATCCGACCGCCGAGGCGCTGGACGAGGGTGGCGGCTTCGCCCGAGGTCGGCAGGGCATTGCGGCGGGTGCGGGTCCGGATCAGGGAGCGCAGCAGCGGCGGAACCTCTCCACGCGCGCGCAGCGCGGACAGGTCGAGCCGGACGGGGACGACGGCGGCCTCGCCGCTCGCCAGCGCCGCGTCGAACAGCGCCACGCCTTCTTCGGCGGACAAGGGCGGCATGCCCGCACGCGCCATGCGTTCCATGTCCGCGTCGGTCAAGCCACTGGTCATTCCGCCCGTCCGGGACCACGGGCCCCAGGCCAGCGACACCGCCGGAAGCCCGGCCGCACGTCGATGCTCCGCCAATGCGTCCAGGAACGCGTTGGCCGCGGCGTAGTTCGCCTGTCCTGCCGAGCCGAACGTGCCCGCCACCGAGGAGAACGTCACGAAGGCCGTCAGATCCAGCGCGCGGGTCGCCTCGTGCAGCGCCCACGCCGCGTCGACCTTGGGCCGTGCCACCTTGGCAAGCCGCTCCGGCGTCAGCAACTCGAGTACGCCGTCGTCCAGGACGCCCGCCGTGTGGAGCACGGCCCGCACCGGTCGGTCCGGCGGCACGTCTTCCAGCAGGGCCGCCACCGCAGCGCGATCCGACACATCACACGTCACTACGCGCGCATCGGCGCCATGCCCGGTCAGTTCCGCGACGAGTTCGGCCGCCCCGGCGGCCGTGCCGCCGCTGCGGCTGGCCAACAGCAGATGGCGGACGCCGTGCTCGACGACCAGGTGCCGGGCCAGCACACCGCCCAGTCCCCCCGTGCCACCCGTGATCAGCACCGTGGCCTCGGGGTCCCACTCCACGGCCGTGGACGTGGACGTGGCCGGGTCGACGGCAGGGGTACGCACCAAGCGGCCCGCCAGGACGGCGCCGCCCCGGACGGCCGTCTGCGGCTCGTCCGCCCCAAAGGCCGCGGCCACCGCGGTGGCGGACAGCTGCCCGCCGTCGAGGTCCACCAGGGCGAACCGGTCCGGGTGCTCCGTCTGCGCCACTCGGACCAGGCCCCATACGGACGCGGCCGCGAGATCCTCTCCCGTGGTCGCGCCGCGCGTGACGAACACCAGACGGGACGGCGCCCACCGCTCGTCCGCCAGCCACGCCTTCAGTACGCCCAGAATCCTGGACGTCACCTCGCGCGTGGAGCCCACCACATCGCCCTCGGACCCGGTCACCGGCATCAACACCACGGCCGGCGGTGCGTTATCCGCGGCCGCGAGGGCGGCGAGGTCTTCACAACCGACGACGGCCAGCCCGGTCGTCCGCAGTCCCTCGACGAGTCCGCCGTCATCGCGCCCGACGACGGCCACGGAGGCGGGTGGCACGACCGAGGCGTGCACCGGTGTCCAGTCGAGGCGGAAGAGCGAATCCGCCGCGGACCTGCCGCCTCCGCCGGTTGGTTCGGCCGACATCACGCGCAGGGCGAGCGACTCCACCGAAAGTACCGGGCGCCCGGACGGATCGGTGGCTTCCAGGGACAGGGTGTCCGGACCGGCCGACGACAGCCGCACCCGTAGCGCGGACGCTCCCGCCCCGTACAGACGTGCTCCCGACCACGAGAAGGGCAGCACACCGGGCCGGACCCCGGTCCCCGCCCAGGTGGCCGCGTGCAGCGCGGAGTCGAGCAGTGCGGGATGCAACCCGAAGGCAGCGGCGTCCGTATCGGGATCGTCCGGCAGCGCTACCTCGGCGAAGACGTCGGCACCGCGCCGCCAGGCGGCCCGCAGGCCCTGGAACAGCGGCCCGTAGTCGAAACCGCGCTCGGCGAAGCGCTCGTAGCAACCGGTCAGGTCCACCCGCTCGGCACCCTCCGGCGGCCACACCGGCCAGGCTGGCCCGCCGCTCGAGTGACCGGACGGCCCGGCCACCGAGAGCACCCCGTCGGCGTGCAGCACCCACTCGTCCGACCGGCCCTCCGGCCGGGAGTACACGCTCACCGGGCGACGGCCCGCCTCGTCCGGCTCGCCGACAGCCAGCTGCACCTGCACAGCGCCCTGCTCCGGCAGCACGAGCGGCGCCGCCAGCGTGAGTTCCTCCACCCGGTCGCAACCGACCTCGTCGCCCGCGCGGACCGCCAACTCCAACAAGGCGGTGCCCGGCACCAGCACTCGCCCCGACACCCTGTGATCGGCCAGCCACTCATGCGACCGCTGCGGCAGCGACAGCCGTCCGGTGAACAGCCGCCCTTCGGAACCTGCCAACTCCACGGCCCCGTTGAGCAGCGGATGCTCCGCCGCGGTGAGGCCGAACGCCACGGCATCTCCGACCGACGGTGCCGTGCGCGGCCAGAACCACCGGCGCTGGAAGGCGTAAGTGGGCAGCTCCACCCGCCGGGCGCCCGCGTACAAGGATGCCCAGTCGGCCTCCACGCCGTCGACGTACAGCTGCGCCAGCGCGGTGGCCACCGCGCTCTCCTCACCCCGGTCCTTGCGCAGCGCCGAGACCAGCACCGCGCCGTCCGACGCCGTCTCGGCCGCCAGCACCGTCAGTGCGGAGTCCGGTCCGACCTCGAGGAATCTGCGTACGCCCGCCTCGTTCAATACCGTGATGGCATCGGCGAACCGTACGGTCGCCCGCACATGCTCGACCCAGTAGTCCGCCGAGCACATATCCACGTCCCCGGCAGGCTCACCCGTCACCGTGGACACCACCGAAATCACCGGAGGCCGGTAGGACAGCCCCTCGGCCACGGTACGGAACTCGTCCAGCATCGGATCCATCAACGGGGAATGGAACGCATGCGACACCCCCAACCGACTCGTCTTCCGCCCCTCCGCGGCGAACCGCTCCGCGATCTCCAGCACCTGCCGCTCCGCCCCGGACACCACCACCGAACCAGGACCGTTGACCGCGGCAATCGACACCTCATCTGACAGCAGCGGCACCACCTCATCCTCACCCGCCTGCACCGCCACCATCGCCCCACCCTCAGGCAACCCCTCCATCAACCGACCCCGCGCCACCACCAACGCACACGCATCCGCCAGCGAAAACACCCCAGCCACATACGCAGCAGCAATCTCCCCAACCGAATGCCCCACCAGATAATCCGGAACAACCCCCCAGGACTCCAGCAGCCGGAACAACGCCACCTCAACCGCGAACAGAGCGGGCTGGGTGAACTCGGTACGGTCGAGCAGCTCTGCTTCAGGGGTATCGGCCTCGGCGAACAGAAGCTCACGCAGAGGACGGCCCAGACGCCCGTCCAACTCCTCAACAACGGCGTCGAGCGCATCCGCGAAAACCGGATACCGGTCGGCCAGTTCACGCCCCATACCAGGGCGCTGGCTGCCCTGACCAGTGAAAAGGAATGCAGTGGCGCCCGGCCGCGGAGCCACCGAACCGTACACCACATCGGCCCTGGGCTCCCCTCCTGCCACAGCCGCGAGACCCTGCAACGCACCGTCCCGATCATGGGTCAGCAGCACGGCACGGTGCTCGAAACCCGACCGAGACGACGCCAACGACAGCGCCACATCAGCCCTGCCCCACCCGGACCGATCAACCAGATGGGACCGCAGACGCTCCGCCTGGGCACGCAACGCCAGCTCCGTCTTGCCCGAAACCAGCAGCGGAACGACAACAGGCCGGCGCGGCTCCTCGAGGGCCGGAGCGACCGGCTCGGACGGGACGTGCTCCAGGATCACATGCGCGTTCGTGCCGCTGATGCCGAACGAGGAGACACCAGCCCGGCGCGCCCGCGCCACCTCGGGCCAAGCCCTGTGTGCGGTCACCAACTCCACAGCGCCGGCTGACCAGTCCACATGAGTGGACGGCGCCTCCAGATGAAGCGTCCTGGGCACCTCCCCATGACGCATCGCCATCACCATCTTGATGATGCCCGCAGCCCCCGCCGCCGCCTGCGTATGACCGATGTTCGACTTCACCGACCCCAGCAGCAGCGGACGATCCCCGTCCCGATCACGACCATAGGTGGCCAGCAGCGCCTGCGCCTCGATCGGGTCCCCGAGCCTCGTTCCCGTACCGTGCCCCTCCACCACATCCACATCCGAAACAGACAGCCCACCACTCGCCAGCGCCTGCCTGATCACCCGCTGCTGCGACGGACCGTTCGGCGCGGTCAGGCCGTTCGACGCGCCGTCCTGGTTCACCGCCGAACCCCGCACCACCGCGAGCACCTCGTGCCCGTTGCGCCGTGCGTCCGACAACCGCTCCAGCACCACCACGCCCACGCCCTCGGACCAGCCCACACCATCAGCCGCATCCGAAAACGCCTTGCACCGGCCATCCCCCGACAACCCCCGCTGCCGCGAAAACTCCACAAACGCGGCAGGAGTCGACATCACCGTCACACCCCCCGCCAACGCCAACGAACACTCACCCGACCGCAACGCCTGCCCCGCCAGATGCATCGCCACCAAAGACGACGAGCACGCCGTATCCACCGTGACCGCCGGGCCCTCCAGGCCCAGGGTGTACGACACCCGGCCCGACACCACACTGCCCGCGCTGCCGCTGGTCTGATAGCCCTCGAGTTCCGGACCCCGCAGCAAGGTGCCGTAGTCGTGGTACATCACCCCGGCGAACACGCCCGTCCGACTGCCCCGCAACGAAACCGGATCAATCCCAGCCCGCTCGAACGCCTCCCACGACGCCTCCAGCAACAACCGCTGCTGCACATCCGTAGCCACCGCCTCACGCGGACTCAACCCGAAAAACGCCGCATCAAACTCCCCCGCATCATGCAGAAACCCACCCTGCCGCGTATACGACGTGCCCACGTGGTCCGGATCCGGGTCGTACAGCCCCTCCAAGTCCCAGCCCCGGTTGGTCGGGAAGCCCGAGACGGCGTCCTCGCCGCCGACCACCAGCCGCCACAGGTCCTCCGGGGAGCGCACCCCACGCGGGTAGCGACAGGCCATCCCCACGACCACCACCGGGTCATCGGCGACAGGGACGGGGACGAGCGTGGCGTGGGCCGTGTTCCCCTCCTCCGTCGTGTCCGTCGCCTCCGGGCCGAGCAGTTCCTCCAGCAGGTAGCCAGCGAGTGCCTCGGCGGTCGGGTAGTCGAAGACGACGGTCGCGGGCAGCCGGAGGCCGGAGGCGGCGCCGAGCCGGTTGCGCAGTTCCACCGCCGTCAGGGAGTCGAAGCCCAGGTCCTGGAAGGCGCGTGTCGGGGCCACGATGTCCGCCGTCGCGTGTCCCAGCACCAGCGCCACCTGCGTACGGACCAGGTCGAGCGCCGCCTCCGAGCGCTCCGCCCGAGGCAGGGCGGCCAGTCGGTGCGCGAGGGAGGCGGAGGCGCCAGGCCCAGAGGCCGCCGAGCGGCGGAGGGGGGTACGGATGAGCCCTCGCAGCAGCGGCGGCACTTGGCCGCGGGCCCGCAGCGCGGGCAGGTCGAGCGGCACGGGCAGCAGGACGGGCTCCGACGCGGCGAGGGCGGCGTCGAACAGCGCCACGCCCCGCTCGGCCGGCAATGCGGGCATGCCCTCCCGGGCCAGGCGGCGCATGTCCGCCTCGGTCAGGGTGCTGGTCATCCCTCCCGCCCGGGTCCACGGCCCCCAGGCCAGCGACAGCGCGGGCAGCCCCGTGGCGTGCCGGTGTTCCGCCAGCGCGTCGAGGAAGGCGTTGCCGGCCGCGTAGTTGGCCTGGCCCGCGCCGCCGAAGGTGCCCACCACCGACGAGAACATGATGAACGCGGCCAGGTCCAGGTCGCGGGTCAGTTCGTGCAGGTGCCAGGCGGCGTCCGCTTTCGGGCGCAGTACGGCGGTCATGCGCCGCGGGGTGAGGGTCTCGATGACGCCGTCGTCCAGTACGCCCGCGGTGTGCACCACGGCCGTCAGCGGGTGGCTCAGCTCCACACCGGCGAGCAGCTCGGCCAGGGCGTCGCGGTCCGCGATGTCGCAAGAGGCCACGGTCACCTGGGCGCCGAAGGCGGTGAGTTCGGTGGCCAGTTGGTCGGCGCCCTCTGCGGCGCGGCCGCGGCGGCTGGCCAGGAGGAGGTGCCTGACCTGGTGTTCAGTGACGAGATGACGAGCCAGTACGCCGCCCAGCCCCCCGGTCCCGCCGGTGATGAGCACGGTACCTTCGGGGTCCCAGTCGGCGCCGGGCCCGCCGGGTACGGACACCCGGGCCAGCCGGCCGACACGGACCGCGCCGTCGCGGATCACCAGCTGCGGCTCGGCGCTGCCGAGGGCCCCAGGCAGCGCCGCTGCCGACTCAGGTATGTCGTCGAGGTCGACGAGGACGAAGCGGTCGGGGTGTTCCGCCTGCGCCGAGCGCACCAGGCCCCACGCCGTCGCGGCCGCCACGTCGTGGGCGCCTGGCGGGTCCCCGGCGACCCCTCGGGTGATGAACACGAGCCGGGCCCCGGCCAGGCGTTCCGCCTCGGCCAGCCAGGTCTGCACATGCGTCAGCACCTGGGCGCTGAGGTCGTGAGCAGTGGCAACGACGTCGTCGGCCGCGTCGGGCGCTCCGGCGAGCGGGATGAGTACGGCACCCGGTACGGCGGACTCGTCCCCGGCCTCCCTGGCCGCCTCGGCAGCCGGGGCCACCTGGGCGAGGTCGGCGTACGGGCGTACGGCGTGGCCCGCGGCCTCAAGCGCTTCGGCGAGCCCGAGGGGGTCGGGGCCGACCACGGCCAGCGGCCCGGGGCCGGTGGGGGGATCGGCATGGTCGGCGGTGGCGGCCGTCCAGTCGAGCCGGAACAGGGAGTCGCGCTCCGCCGCGCCTGCCGCGGTGTTCAGTTGCCCGGCGGACAGGGACCGCAGCGCCAGGGAGCCGACGGTGGCCACCGGGGCGCCGGAGGTGTCGGCGAGGTCGACGGACACCGCGTGAGGACCGACTGGGGCGAGCCGGATCCGGACGGCCCTGGCGCCGCTCGCGTGCAGGGTGACGTTCTCCCACGAGAAGGGCAGGGCTGTGGGCGGTATGTCCCCGTCGAGCAGCGCCACCGCGCGCAGACTGGAGTCGAGCAGCGCCGGATGCAGCCCGAAGCCGTCGGCGTCCTCCGCTTCCGCCCCCAGCGTGGCGCCGTCCCCGGCGTCGGGGAGTCCGACCTCCGCGAAGACCTCCGCGCCGCGCCGCCATGCCGCGGTGAGCCCCTGGAAGAGGGGGCCGTAGCCGAAGCCGTCCTCCTCGAGCCGGTCGTACAGGCCGTCCAGCGCGATGGGCACCGCCCCCGTCGGTGGCCACTGAGCCGCCTCAAATGCGGTGTCGGGCGCGGTGGCGTGCGTACCGGTGGTGTGCGTACCGGTGGTGTGCGTACCGGTGGCGAGCACGCCGTCGGCGTGCCGGGCCCACTCCTGGCCGACCGCTCCATCAGGCCGCGCGGATACCGTCACCGGGCGGCGGCCGGCCTCGTCAGCGGCGCCGACCCTCAGCTGCACCTGGATCGCGCCGTGCTCGGGGAGCGCCAATGGCGTGGCGAGGGTCAGCTCCTCCACCCGGTCGCAGCCGACCTCGTCACCGGCGCGGATCGCCAGTTCGAGGAACGCGGTGCCGGGCAGCAGCACGGCGCCCGCGACGGCGTGCTGTGCCAGCCATGGGTGTGTCCGCAATGAGAGCCTGCTGGTGAACAGCGCTCCTTCGCCATCGGCCAGTTCCACGGCGGCCCCGAGCAGCGGATGGTCCGCGGAGCCCAGCCCGGCAGCGGTGATGTCGCGCGCCGGGCTCGACAACGCGGACGGCCAGTAGCGCTCGTGCTGGAAGGCGTACGTCGGCAGCTCGACGCGGTGCGCGCCGCGTCCGTCGGCGCTCCCCGCCAGGAACGCGGCCCAGTCGGGGGACGTGCCGCGCACATGCAGCCGGGCGAGCGCGGTGGCCGCTGACAGCTCCTCTGGGTGGTTGCGGCGCAGCAGCGGTATGAGGGCCGCGTCGGTGGTCAGGGACTCCCTGGCCATGGCGGAGAGTACGCCGTCGGGGCCGACTTCGAGGAAGGTGTCGACGCCCGCGCTTTCGAGTGCCCGGACACCGTCGGCGAAGCGTACGGCGGCCCGGGCGTGGCGTACCCAGTAGTCCGCGGACGCCGGCTCGTCGTCGGTGACGGGTGTTCCGGTCACCATGGACACCATGGCGATCCGCGGCGCGTGGTAGGTCAGTCCCTCGGCCACCGCCCGGAACTCGTCCAGCATGGGGTCCATCAGCGGGGAGTGGAAGGCGTGCGAGACCGCCAGCCGCTTGGTCCTGCGCCCGCGCGCGGCAAGTTGGTCCGCCACGTCCCGTACGGAGTTCTCGTCACCGGCGACGACCACGGCTTCGGGGCCGTTGACGGCGGCGATGCCGATCAGGTGTTCGCGGCCCGCCAGCAGCGGAGCGACCTCGCCCTCGGTGGCCTGGAGCGCCACCATGGCGCCGGCCACGGGCAGGGCCTGCATCAGCCGGGCGCGTGCCGCCACCAGGGCGCAGGCGTCCGGCAGGGTGAGCACGCCCGCCGCGTGTGCCGCCGCGAGCTCCCCGATCGAGTGTCCGGACACGAAGCGGGGTGTGACGCCCCAGGACTCCACGAGCCGGAACAGCGCCACCTCGACCGCGAACAGAGCGGGCTGGGTGAACTCGGTACGGTCGAGCAACTCTGCTTCAGGGGTATCGGCCTCGGCGAACAGAAGCTCACGCAGAGGACGGCCCAAATGCCCGTCCAACTCCTCAACAACGGCATCGAGCGCATCCGCGAAAACCGGATACCGGTCGGCCAGCTCACGCCCCATACCAGGGCGCTGGCTGCCCTGACCAGTGAAAAGGAATGCAGTGGCGCCCGGCCGCGGAGCCACCGAACCGTACACCACATCGGCCCTGGGCTCCCCTCCTGCCACAGCCGCGAGACCCTGCAACGCACCGTCCCGATCATGGGTCAGCAGCACGGCACGGTGCTCGAAACCCGACCGAGACGACGCCAACGACAGCGCCACATCAGCCCTGCCCCACCCGGACCGATCAACCAGATGGGACCGCAGACGCTCCGCCTGGGCACGCAACGCCGACTCCGTCTTACCCGAAACCACCAACGGCACCACACCAGGCCCAGGCGGCTCCTCGACGGCCGGGGCAACCGGCTCGGACGCGACGTGCTCCAGAATCACATGCGCATTGGTCCCGCTGATGCCGAACGAGGAAACACCGGCCCGGCGCGCCCGCGCCACCTCGGGCCACATCGTACGCTCGGTGATCAGCTCCACGGCACCCGCAGACCAGTCCACATGAGTGGACGGCGCCTCCAGATGAAGCGTCCTGGGCACCTCCCCATGACGCATCGCCATCACCATCTTGATGATGCCCGCAGCCCCCGCCGCCGCCTGCGTATGACCGATATTGGACTTCACCGACCCCAGCAACAACGGCCGCTCACGCCCCTGCCCATACGTGGCCAGCAGCGCCTGCGCCTCGATCGGGTCGCCCAGCCTCGTCCCCGTGCCATGCGCCTCCACCACATCCACATCCGCCACGGACAAACCGGCACTCGCCAACGCCTGGCGGATCACCCGCTGCTGCGACGGACCATTCGGCGCCGTCAAACCATTCGACGCGCCGTCCTGATTCACCGCCGAACCCCGCACCACGGCCATCACCTCATGACCGTTCCGCCGCGCATCCGACAGCCGCTCCAACACCAGCATGCCGACGCCCTCCGACCAGCCGGTGCCGTCGGCGGCGTCGGAGAAGGACTTGCAGCGTCCGTCGGAGGCCAGGCCGCCCTGGCGGGCGAAGTCGACGAAGGTCTCCGGGGTCGCCATCACGGTGACACCGCCCGCGAGCGCCAGCGAGCACTCCCCCGAACGCAGCGCCTGCGCGGCCATGTGCACGGCGACCAGCGAGGACGAGCACGCGGTGTCAACGGTGACGGCCGGGCCCTCGAGACCCAGGGTGTAGGCCACCCGGCCCGAGGCCACGCTGCCTGACGTGCCGTTGACCACGAAGCCGCGCAGGGCCTCGGGCAGGCCGTCCCCGGCCGTCGGGTAGTCGTGATACATCACTCCGGCGAACACACCGGTGGCGCTTCCCTTGAGCGTCAGCGGGTCCACCCCGGCGCGCTCCACGGCCTCCCACGAGGTCTCCAGCAGGAGACGTTGCTGCGGGTCGATGGCGAGCGCCTCGCGTGGGGAGATCCCGAAGAAACCCGCGTCGAAGTCGCCCGCGTCGTGGAGGAACCCTCCGACGTGGGCGAAGGACGCGTCCGGCAGTCTCCAGCCCCGGTCGTCGGGGAAGTCGGAGATGCCGTCGCGGCCTTGTGCCGTCAGCTCCCACAGCTCCTCGGGGGAGTTCACTCCGCCCGGATAGCGGCAGGCCATTCCCACGATGACGATCGGATCCCCGGTCACGGCGGGGGCGGTGGCCACCGGCCGGGTGGCGGTGGTGCCCTGCCCGCGCTCGCAGAGGAAGTCCGCGACGGCCGCGGGGGTGGGGTGGTCGAAGATGAGCGTGGTGGGCAGCCGTACGCCCGTGGTCTCGGTGAGCCGGTTGCGCAACTCCACCGAGGTCAGCGAGTCAAGTCCGAGGTCCTGGAAGGTCAGGGACGGGTCCACTGCCTCGTCGGAGGGATGGCCGAGCACCGCGGCGACCTCGGTCCGCACCAGCCGGGACACCGCGTCGGCGAGGTCAGCCCCAGTCAGCCCCGCCAGCCCGGCCAGCGGGCCGGACCCCGGGTCCGGCGCACCGGCCGCCACCGCGCGCCGTACCGGGGCGGGCACCAGAGTGCGGAAGGCGGCCGGCACGGTGCCCCGGGCGCGCAGCGCCGCGCGGTCCACCCGGGCCGCGACCACGGCCGTCTCGCCCGCGGTCCGCGCGGCGTCGAACCAGGCCAGTCCCTGGTCGACGGCGAGCGGGGGCAGGCCGGCCCGCGCCATGCGGCGCATCTCGGCGTCCGTGAGGGTGCTCGTCATGCCGGTGCTCCGGGGCCACGGACCCCAGGCGATGGCCAGGCCCGGCAGCCCCTGGGCAGCCCGCTGCCGGGCGAGGGCGTCGAGGAACGCGTTCGCCGCGGTGTAGTTGCCCTGGCCGGCGTTTCCCAGGACGCCGAACACAGAGGAGAACACGATGAACGCGGTGAGGTCATGGTTCCGGGTGAGCTCGTGCAGATGCCACGCACCGGCCGCCTTCGGCCAGAACACGGTGTCCAGTCGCTCCGCGGTCAGCGCCTCGATCAGCCCGTCGTCGAGCACACCGGCGGCGTGCACCACACCGGTCAGCGGGTGTGCCGCCGGGATGTCGTCGATCAGCCGGGCGACGGCGGCGCGGTCCGCGACATCGCAGGTGGCGACGGTGACCTCGGCGCCCAGCCGCGTCAGTTCCGCCACCAGGTCGTCGGCGCCTTCGGTGGCGCGGCCCCGGCGTCCGGCCAGGACGAGGTGGCGCACGCCATGGGCCCCGGCCAGGTGCCGGGCCACCTGTGCGCCCAGCCCGCTCAGCCCGCCGGTGACGAGGACGGTGCCCTCGGTGTCCCAGACGGCCTCCGGGCGGGGCTCGGCGGTCGGCTCCGAGGGGCGCACGGGGGCCAGCCGGGGCGTCAGCAGGCGGCCTTCGCGTACGGCGAGCTGCGGTTCGTCCAGCTCCAGCGCCGCGCGCAGTGGCCCAGCTGCGGGCGGGACATCCGTGCCGTCCAGGTCCAAGAGGACGAAGCGGCCGGGGCTCTCGTGCTGGGCCGAGCGGACCAGCCCCCACACCGCCGCGCCCACCAGGTCGGGCGAGGCGTCGGCGTCCGTCGCGACCGCGCCCCGCGTCACCAACACCACCGCAGGAGTGTTCTCGGGCCCGTCCGGGTCCCTCAGGTGCTGCTGCAACCGGTCGAGCACCGCCGAGGTGGCGGCGCGCACCGCGTCGAGCACGTCGTCCTCGGGCACGGTCCCGGCCGGTGCGGCGACCGGGACCAGGACCACATCGGCCGGTGCCGTCGCCTCGTCGACCACGTTCTCGCCCGCGGCTCGCAGCGCGTCGGCCAGCCCCCAGGCGTCCGGCCCGGCCACCGCCCACCGCAGGGCGCGGTCGTCCGGGGCCGGTGGCGCGGCGTCCACCCAGTCCAGGCGCAGGAGAGGTTGCCCGCCCCGGCCGCCGCCGTCGGGCGTGAACGGAAGGAGGGCCAGCGAGCGTACGGAGGCCACCAGCCGGCCCTCCGCATCGGCGACGGTCAACGTGATCGCGTCGTCGCCCGCGCGGCTCATCCGGACCCGCAGCACCGAGGCACCCGAGGCGTGCAGCGACACCTCGGTCCAGGCGAACGGCAGCCGCGCGCCCGCGGAATCGTCGAGCCCGGTGTACGAGACGATGTGCAGCGCGGCGTCGAGCAGGGCCGGGTGCACTCCGAACGCGGTGGCGTCGCCCGCGATGTGCTCGGGCAGGGCCACCTCGGCCAGCACGGCGTCCTCGGTGTGCCAGAGCGCGCGTACGCCCCGGAAGGCCGGGCCGTAGTCGAATCCGGCCGCGCTTCGCCGCTCGTAGAAGCCGTCGAGGTCGAGCGGCGTGGCGTCGGCCGGTGGCCATGCTCGGCCGTAGGGCCATCGATCGGCCGCGCCGGGCCCGTCGGCCGTGTCCGGACGGTCCGGCTCGCCCGGCCACCCGGGTGTGTCAGGCGGTGCGAGCACGCCGGTGGCGTGCTGAACCCACGGCGAGTCGGGTGCGTCGTCGGGGCGGGAGTAGACGCCCAGGGTCCGGCAGCCGGTGTCGTCGGTCGGGCCGAGGGCCACCTGGACGGGGACGCCACCGTGTGCGGGCAACACCAGGGGCGCGGTCAGGGTGAGTTCACGTACCCGGCCACAGCCGGCCTCGTCCCCCGCCCGGACCGCCAGCTCCACGAACCCGGTGCCGGGGAAGAGCACCTGTCCGGCCACCACATGGTCGGCCAGCCAGGGTTGGGCCGTCGTGGACAGGACGCCCGTGCACAGCAGCCCTCCGGTGTCCGGGAGCGCCACGACCGCGCCCAGCAGCGGGTGTTCCGGCCGGTCGAGGCCGGCCGACACGACGTCGGCCGTTCCGGTCGGCCGCCCGGCCCAGTAGCGCTCGCGCTGGAACGCGTACGTCGGCAGCTCCGCCCGCCGCGCTCCGGCCCCGGCGAACAGGGCGGGCCACTGCACGGGGACGCCGTGCGCGTACAGGCGGGCCATGGCGGACACGGCAGCGAGTTCGTCGCCGTCCTCGCCACGGTCCGTGCGGAGCATCGGCACCGCGATGACACCGGGTAGCTCGGCGAGGTTCTCCCCGGTCAGGGCCGCGAGCGTCGCGTCCGGGCCCAGTTCCAGGAAGGCCCGGGATCCGGCGGCGGCCGCCGCGCCGATCGCCTCGGCGAACCGCACCGGGCGTACGACATGGTCCACCCAGTAGTCAGGTGTGCTGATCCGTGTCGCGTCGACCGGCTCGCCGGTGACCGTCGAGACGATGGGGATGCGCGGCTCCTGGAAGGTCAGGCGCTCGACGGCCACCCGGAAGTCCGCCAGCATCGGGGCCATCAGCGGGGAGTGGAACGCATGGCTGACCCGCAGCCGCTTGGCCTTCCGGCCCCGCGCCTCGAAGTGGGCCGCGATATCCCCCACCGTCTCTTCGTCGCCGGAGAGGACCACCGAGGACGGGCCGTTGACCGCCGCGAGCCGCGCCCGGTCGGCGCGGCCCGCCAGCAGCGGCTCCACCTCGTCCTCGCCCGCCCGCAGCGCCACCATGGCCCCGCCCGCCGGCAGCGCCTGCATCAGGCGGCCACGCGCGGCCACCAGGGCACACGCGTCGCCGAGTGACAGCACTCCGGCCACATGCGCGGCGGCGATCTCGCCGATCGAGTGGCCGACGAGGAGCTCGGGGACGATCCCCCACGACTCGGCCAGCCGGAACAGCGCCACTTCGAGGGCGAACAGCGCGGGCTGCGCGTACTCGGTACGGTCGAGCGCCTCGGCGTCCTGGCCGAACATCACCTCGCGCAGCGGCCGGCCCAGCTCGCCGTCCAGCAGCGCGCACACCTCGTCCAGGGCGCGGGCGAACACGGGGAAGCGGTGGGCCAACTCGCGGCCCATCCCGACGCGCTGTGCGCCCTGGCCGGCGAACAGCAGCGTCAGGGGGCGCGCGGCCGCGGCGACGCCCCGTGCCGCCTCCACCACGCCGTCCGGTGTGGACAGCAGCACCGCGCGGTGCTCCAGCTGCGCGCGGGTCGTGGCGAGGGAGTAGCCGATGTCGAGCGCCGAGGCGTCGGTGTCCGCCACGAAGGAGCGCAGCCGGTCGAGCTGGGCGCCCAGCGCGGCGTCGGTCCGTCCCGACACCGGCCAGGGAACGACGCGGGGGGTGGCCTCGGGTGTCGTCCTCGGGGGCGCGGGTTCCGCGGTGGCGGCCGGTGGCGGCTCGTGCGGTGCCTGCTCGACGATGACGTGGGCGTTGGTGCCGCTGATGCCGAACGAGGACACTCCGGCGCGGCGCGGGCGCTCCGCTTCCGGCCACGGTGTCGGCTCGGTCAGCAGCTCCACCGCGCCCACCGTCCAGTCCACGTGTGACGAGGGGGCGTCCACGTGCAGTGTTCTGGGGAGTGTGCCGTGGCGCATGGCCATGACCATCTTGATGACGCCCGCGACGCCCGCCGCGGCCTGGGTGTGGCCGATGTTGGACTTGACGGACCCGAGCAGCAGCGGACGGTCCTGTACCCGGCCCTGGCCGTAGGTGGCCAGGATCGCCTGGGCCTCGATGGGGTCGCCCAGCCTGGTGCCGGTGCCGTGGGCCTCTACGGCGTCGACGTCCGCGGGGACGAGTCCCGCTCCGGCCAGCGCCTGGCCGATGACCTGCTGCTGGGATACGCCGCTCGGCGCGGTCAGCCCGTTCGACGCGCCGTCGGAGTTGACCGCCGAGCCGCGCAGCACCGCCAGGATCCGGTGGCCGTTGCGGCGCGCGTCCGACAGCCGCTCCAGCACCAGCATGCCCACGCCCTCGGACCAGCCCGTGCCGTCGGCGGCCTCCGCGAACGCCTTGCACCGGCCGTCCTCGGACAGCCCGCCCTGCTTGGCGAACTCCACGAAGATGCCGGGCTCGGACATCACGGTGACGCCACCGGCCAGGGCCAGCGAGCACTCGCCGCTGCGCAGTGCCTGGGCCGCCAGGTGGAGGGCCACCAGCGACGAGGAGCACGCGGTGTCGACCGTGAGCGCCGGTCCGCGCAGTCCGAGCGTGTAGGCGACCCGGCCGGAGAGGACGCTGGGCGAGGTGCCGGTCAGCACATAGCCCTCGGCGTCGCCGGTCGCCTCGTGCAGCCGCGGGCCGTAGTCCTGGGCCATCGCGCCGACGAACACTCCGGTGCGGCTGCCGTGCAGGGACGAGGGCGCGATCCCCGACCGCTCGATCGCCTCCCAGGTCACTTC
The DNA here is from genome assembly GCF_055569495.1 of Streptomyces sp. NPDC028305. Taxonomy (NCBI): domain Bacteria; kingdom Bacillati; phylum Actinomycetota; class Actinomycetes; order Kitasatosporales; family Streptomycetaceae; genus Streptomyces; species Streptomyces sp. NPDC028305. The sequence continues at coordinate 232,764 of NZ_JBVHTN010000009.1, read as the reverse complement.
GAGCGCCAGCCGCTGCTGGGGGTCCATGGCGAGGGCTTCCCGGGGCGCGATCCCGAAGAGCGCCGCGTCGAACCGGTCGGCGTCGTACAGGAAGCCGCCCGGCCGTTCCGTGGCCAGCACCTCGGACGGCCATCCGCGGTCGGCGGGCATCGCGGACACGGCGTCCACGTCGTGGGCCACCAGGTCCCACAGCGCCTCGGGGGAGTCGGCCCCGCCCGGGTAGCGGCAGCCCATGCCCACGATGACCACCGGTTCGTCGGCCGGGGCGGCGGTGGCCCGGGGCGGGGCCCCGCGGGTGCCGGTGGCACCGCCGGGTGTGGCATCGCCGGGGTCGGTGGCCAGCCGGGCGGCGATCCGGTCCGGCGTGGGGTGGTCGAACAGCACGGTGTCGGGCAGTCGCAGACCGGTGGCGGACCTCAGCCGGGCCACGAGTTCCACGGTCATCGTGGAGTCGAACCCGAGTTGCTTGAACGTCAGGCTCGTGTCGATCCGCTCCGGTTCGGCGTAGCCGAGCACCATGGCGGTCTCGGCCCGCACCAGGCGCGCCATGTCGGCGCGAGGCTCGCGGGCGGCCGGCTCCGGCTCCGCGGTGGCGGGTGCCGTACCAGGTACGGGCTCAGGCGCGCCCGGGGCCTCCGTGGGCGCGGTGGCCGGGCCCGCCGGTTCTTCCAGCCAGTGACGTTCCCGCTGGAAGGCGTACGTGGGCAGCGGCACACGCCTGCCGCCCCTCTGGGCGAAGTACGCGTCCCAGGCCACCGGGGCGCCGTGGACATGCAGTTCGGCCATGGCGGTCAGGACCGTCAGCGATTCGTCGCTGCCGGGGCGCAGCGTCCTGACGACCGCGGCGGGCGCACCCGTCTCTCCCGTGTCCGCGGTGTTCCAGGCGGGGTGGTCGAGGCATTCCCGGGTCATCCCGGTGAGCACCCCGTCCGGGCCCAGCTCCAGGAACGCGCCGACGCCCCGGTCCCGCAGGGTGCGTACGGTGTCAGCGAAGCGGACGGTCTCGCGGGCGTGCCGCGCCCAGTACTCGGCGGAGCACAGCTGCTCGGCGGTCGCGAGTTCGCCGGTGAGGTCGGACACCACGGGAATCCGGGGCGCCGCGAGGGACAGCCCGGCCACGACCCGGCGGAAGTCGTCGAGCATGGCGTCCATGCGGGGCGAGTGGAACGCGTGCGAGACCCGGAGGCGCTTGGTCCTGCTCCCCAGCGCGGCGAAGTGTGCGACGACGTCCTCGACCGCCCCCTCGTCGCCGGCGACGACCACGGACTCGGGGCCGTTGACCGCGGCGAGGGAGATCTCGTGCTCGCGGCCGGCCAGCAGCGGACGCACCTCGTCCTCCGGGGCCCGGACCGAGGCCATCGCGCCACCGGTGGGCAGCGCCTGCATCAGCCGACCGCGCGCGGCCACCAGGGCGCAGGCGTCGGCGAGGGACAGCACACCGGCCACATGAGCGGCGGCGACGGCCCCGATCGAGTGCCCGGCCACGTAGTCCGCGGCGGTGCCCCAGGATTCCAGCAGCCGGAAGAGGGCCATCTGGAGGGCGAACAGCGCGGGCTGGGTGTAGGCGGTCCGGTCCAGCAGTTCGGCGTCGTGGGTGCTCGCCGGCCCGAACATCACCTCGCGCAGCGGCCGTTCGAGGTGTTCGTCCATCCGGGCGCAGACGGCGTCCAGCGCCTGTGCGAACACCGGGTACCGACGGTACAGCTCCTGGCCGGCTCCGGCTCGCTGAGAGCCCTGGCCGGAGAACAGGAACGCGGTCGTGGCCGTGGCCGTGGAGCGCGCCGAGCCCTGGATCGCGCCACTGCCGGGGGCGCCTTCGGCGAGCGCGGTCAGGGTGCGCAGTGCGCCGTCCGCGCGCCGGGCGAGGACCACGGCGCGGTGGTCGAACGTGGCCCGCGTCGTGGCCAGGGAGAAGCCCACGTCCACCAGGGCCGGGCCGCCCTGTCGGGTCACCTGGGCCGCGAGCCGGGCCGCCTGCGCGCGCAGCGCGTCCGGTGTCCTGCCCGACAGCAGCCACGGCACGGCGCCGGGCTCGGTGCTCTCGCCCGTCCCGTCCTCCGGGAGGTCCGCGGGCGGTCCCGCCACGGCGGGCGTGGTGGACCCGATGGGCGCGGCGTCCGATACGACGAGGTGGCAGTTGGTGCCGCCCATGCCGAACGAGGACACCCCGGCGAGGATCGGCCCGTCGTGGCCGGGCCAGGGGCGCGCCTCAGACACCACGTCGAGGCGCCACTCGTCGAAGCGGATCCGCGGGTTGGGCCGCTCGAAGTTCAGGCTCGCGGGCAGTGTCCCGTGGTGGAGCGAGAGGGCGACCTTCAGCAGCCCGACGATGCCCGCCGCGCCCTCCAGGTGGCCGACGTTGGTCTTCGCGGAGCCGACCAGCAGCGGCTCGTCGGCGGGGCGGCCGTCCCCGTACACCGCGCCGAGGGCCTCGGCCTCGACGGGGTCGCCGACGCGGGTGCCCGTGCCGTGCAGCTCCACGTACCGTACGGCGGTCGGGTCGGCGCCAGCGCGGCGGCAGGCCGCGCGCAGCACGGCCTGCTGTGCCCGCGGGTCGGGGATGGTCAGGGCCTCGCCGCCGCCGTCGTTGTTGACCGCGCCGCCTTCGATGACGCAGTAGATCTCATCGCCGTCGGCCACGGCCCGCGCCAGTGGCTTGAGCAGGACGAGCCCGCCGCCCTCGCCGCGGACATAGCCGCCTGCGCGCTCGTCGAAGGTGAAACACCGGCCGTCCGGGGACAGTCCGCCGAACCGCGCCGCGGCCTGTGTGCTGTCGGGCGTGAGGTTCAGCTGGACGCCGCCGGCCAGCGCGGCGCGGGACTCGCCGCGGCGCAGGCTTTCGCAGGCGAGGTGGACGGCGACGAGGGACGACGACTGGCCGGTGTCGACCACCAGACTGGGGCCGCGCAGGCCGAGGAAGTAGGAGACGCGGTTGGCGATGATGCCGCGGTTCAGTCCGGTGAGAGTGTGGTGGCCGATGCCCTCGATGCCCCGGCGCCGGTCCAGGGTGCTGTAGTCGTCGGCGGTCACGCCGACGAACACGCCGATGTCGCCGCCGTGGACGGAGTCCGGTGGCAGTCCGGCGTCCTCGAGCACCTCCCAGCCCAGCTCCAGCATGAGGCGCTGTTGCGGGTCCATCGCCCGGGCCTCCCGTGGGGAGATCCCGAAGAACTCGGCGTCGAATCGGTCGACGTCCTCCAGATAGCCGCCGTGGCCGCGGTGGCCACCGTGGCGGCCGCGGGGTGGCTCGGACACCGCGCTCACCCCGTCGCGGAGCAGCTCCCAGAACCGCGCGGGGTCCGGCGCGGACGGCAGTCGGCAGGACAGCCCGATCACCGCGATGGCGTGTTCCCGGTGCGTACCGGGGCGGTCGGCAGGACTGGACTCGGATGGACTCAACGCTCCGCTCCCCACGCACAAGTTGTCTCGTCCGGCCCGGTGCCGGCGCGGTGCCGACCCCGTGTCGGCCCGGTGTGCCCGGCAGGCCGGGTCAGCGCCCGTAGAACTCCACGACCTTGCCGATGATGTAGTCCTGGTCCGCTTCGGTCAGTCCGGTGTGGGTGGGCAGACACAGCCCGTCCGCGGTGAAGCGGCCGGCGTTCAGGGAGGCCCAGTCCGGATCGAAGTAGAGGGGCTGCCTGCTCATCGGCTGGAAGAACCGCCTGGTCTCAATGGACTCTTCGGCCAGAAACGCGCACAGTTCATCGCGGCGTTCGGCCCGTAGGTCGTACATCCACAGCACATCCCGCGGCGGCATGCGGGTGATTTCCCGGATATCCCGGAGTCCGGCGTCGTAATACGCCTCGATCTTCCTGCGCTGGGCCAGGAATTCATCTATCTGCTCCAGCTGCCCGAGGGCGACCGCGGCCTGTAGATTGGTCATGCGGAAGTTGTAGGCCAGCTTTTTGTGCAGGAAGTCGTGCTCGGGGCCGATGGCCATCCCGCGCAGATGCGCCATCTGCTCGGCGAGCCTGCGGTCGTCGGTCAGACAGACGCCGCCCTCACCGGAGGTGATGATCTTGTTGGCGAACAGGGAGAAGCACGCCACGTCGCCGACCGGCCGGATGCCGTGCGCCTCGGCGCAGTCCTCGACCACCCGCAGGTTGTAGTCGAACGCGATCCTCGTGATCACGTCCATGTCGCAGCGACGCCCGTGCACATGGACGGGCATGACGGCCTTGGTGCGCGGCGTGATCCTGGACTCGATGAGAGCCGTGTCGATGTTGAGGTCGTCGCCGCAGTCGACGAATACGGGCGTCGCGCCCGTGTAGGTGACCGCCCACGCGGACGCGACGAAGGTGAATTCGGGGACCAGCACCTCGTCGCCGGGGCCCACGCCGAGGGCGCGCAGCGCCAGGGTGAGCGCGGCCGTACCCGAGGAGCAGGACACTCCGTGCGCCACGCCGTTGTAGCGCGCGAATTCGGCTTCGAACTGCCGGACATAGGGCCCCGCGGCCGATATCCACCCGGAACTGATGGCCTCGGTGACGTACTTCAATTCCGCGCCCACCAGATTTGGTTTCGCGGCCTGATATCTGAAGGTCATGCCATTCCTCATTCAGCCGGGGGCCGAGGGCACGGTCGCTCACTTCACTGTATCGGCGCCCCAATTCAGAATCACTAAGGGAAGTACCAGAGCCCTTCGGCCCGGGGTCCGCTTCACTCCCCCGTGGCGATCCAGTCCTCGATGGCACGCGCGGTGTCCGCCGCCTTTTCCTCGATCACCGAGAAGTGATTGGCCGCTATGGGCCGTACGGTGTGCGAGGGGTCGAGCGGGGAACTGCGCCAGCGGTCGAACTCGGCCTCGCCACCGGGGAACGCCTCCGCGCACTGGAGGAACAGGACGGGCACCGGCACCGGGTCGTACTCCAGGTGTGCGGCGATCTCGAACCAGTGGGCCATGCCGGACAGCCTCGCGCTGTGGAACACCCCGAACTCCGACTCGGACCGGAAGATCTGGTCCAGCAGCCCGCCGACGAGAGTGCCCTGCGACTCCACACCGGTGGGCCGGAAGGTGTCCATCATGACGACCGACTCCGGCAGGCGTGCGCCGGTCCGTGCGAGATGGCCCGTGACGGAGTAGGCGAGCGCGCCCGCCGAGGAGTGGCCGACCAGGACGAAGGGGTCGTGGTCGGCGGCCTGCTCGATGCTCGCCGCCAGCGTACGGAGGGCGACCTCGGCCGTGGCGGGCAGGCTCTCCCCCGCGGCGTAGCCGGGCAGCGGGATCGCCGACACGGGGCGGGTGCCGCGGAAGTGGGCGGCCAGCCGGGCGTACTGGTGCACACCGCCGTTGACGACCGTCGAGCTGAGGCAGATCAGTCGGGGTGTGGCGGGCCCGTCGGCGAGGGACACCGGCCGGGCCATGTGCCGGGGGTCGTCCGGCAGGTCGTAGGTGGGCCGGATTTTGGCGATCGCCTGAAGCATATGGAATCCGTCGCCCACCTTGTCCGCGATGACCGCGGCGCGGAACATCGCGCTGACGGTGTCCTGCCCGCCGGGCGCCTCCTCCCGAGTGGCCGGCTGGGGGCCGGTTCCGCCGTGACCGGCGAACTCGTGCCGCACCCAGCGGGCGAGTTCGGCGGGTGTCTTCTTGTCGAACACCAGCATCGGGGACAGCCGCAGCCCGGTCAGCTCGGTGAGCCTGTTGCGCAGCTCTATCGCACTGAGCGAGTCGAATCCCAGCTCCAGGAAGTCGCGTTCGGGGTGGACGGCCGCGGCCTCGCCGTGGCCCAGGAGCGCGGCCGCGTGGCCGCGCACCAGTTCCTGTACGGCGGTGTCCTGCTCGTCCTCGCTGAGCCCGGCGAGGTGCCTGCGCAGCCAGTCCGGGCCGGTGTTCTCCGCGCCGGCGGCGGTGGCGGTACGGCGCACCGGTGGCACCAGTCCGCGCATCAGCGGCGGCAGTTTGTCGGCGTGGGCGCGCAGGGTCGCCATGTCCATCCGGACGGGCACCGGGTTGGCGTGCCGCAGCGGGATCGCGGCGTCGAACAGGGCCAGGCCCTGTGCCACGGACAGCGGTGGCAGGCCCGTCCGCGCGCTGCGCCGCAGCTCCGTGCCGGCCAGGGTGCCGGTCATCCCGGCGCTCTCCTCCCACGCGCCCCACGCCAGGGAGGTCGCGGCCTGGCCGCGCGCGGCGCGGTGTGCGGCCAGGGCGTCCAGGAAGGCGTTCGCCGCCGCGTAGTTGCCCTGCCCGGCCGCGCCGCTGACCCCGGCCAGTGAGGAGAACAGGACGAAGGCGGCCAGGTCGAGGTCGCGGGTCAGCTCGTGCAGATGCCACGCCGCGTCCACCTTCGGCCGCAGCACGGCGCTCAGCCGCTCGGGCGTCAGCGCCCCCACCACACCGTCATCGAGCACACCCGCCGCGTGCACCACCGCCGTGAGCGGATGCTCCGCCGGGATCGACGCCAGCACCCCCGCCACCGCGTCACGATCCGACACATCACACGCCACCACCGACACCTCGGCGCCCAGCGCCGACAGCTCCGACCGCAGCTCCCCCGCACCCGGAGCGTCCGGCCCGCGACGGCTCGTCAGCAGGAGTCGGCTCACTCCGTGTCCGGTCACCAGGTGGCGGGCCAGTTCGCTGCCCAGGCCGCCGGTCCCGCCGGTGATCAGTACCGTGCCCGAGCCGTCCCACGGGTGGGTGGCGTCCTCCTCCGGGGCCGGCCGGGCGAGGCGCCCGACGCGCAGCACGCCGTCCCGCACGACGGCCTGCGGCTCGCCCGACGCCAGCAGGACGGGCAGGTGGGCGGAGAGCGTTCGAGGGTCCTCCGCCGATGTGCCGTGTGCCGCGCCGAGGTCGAGCAGGACGAACCGGCCGGGGTTCTCCGACTGGGCCGAGCGCACCAGCCCCCACACCGCGGCCGCGGCGAGGTCCGCCACGGGTGCTCCGTCGTCGGCGGCGACCGCGCCCCGGCTCACGAACACCAGCCGGGAGTCGGCGAACCGGTCCTCGGCCAGCCAGGCCTGGATCAGTTCGAGGGCCTGCGCGACGGCTCGGTGGACCTCGGCAACATCCATGGGCCCGGACGGGCCGACCGCGACCGACACCACGTCCGGTACCGGCTCGAGCGACGTGAGCCCCGCCGCCGTGGCGTCCGTCAGCTCGACGACGCCCGTGGCGCCCTCCGCGGCCTCGCCGTGCGGGACGGCAGCCCACTCCAGTCGGAACAGGTCGCGTGCCACCGCGGCGTCGCCGCCCCCGGCCATCGCGTCCGGGGACACCGGGCGCAGCACCAGTGAGTCCACCGAGAGCACCGGAGCACCGGCCGGATCGTTCGCCGTGAGCGCCACCGTGTCGGTGCCGACCGCGGCGAGCCGGACGCGCAGTATGGAGGCGCCACCGGCGTGCAGCGACACTCCGTTCCAGGAGAACGGAAGCCGGCCGGCCCCGCCCGCCCCCAGGTCCACGAAGGACACCGCGTGCAGGGCGGCGTCCAGCAGCGCCGGATGCAGTCCGAACGAGGCCGCGTCCTGCGCCTCCTCCGGCAGGGCGGCCTCCGCGAACACCTCGTCGCCGCGCCGCCACACCGCCCGCAGCCCCTGGAAGACCGGCCCGTATCCGAATCCCTCCGCGGCGGTGCGCTCGTAGAAGCCGTCCACCTCGACGGGCTCGGCGCCCGGCGGGGGCCACGCCGCGCTGTCCGGCCCGCCATCCGGGGCGGCGTACGGCTCCTCCGGGGCCAAAGTGCCGGTGGCGTGCCGGGTCCACGGCTGGTCGGGCGCCTCCGCAGGGCGCGAGTACAGGCTCAGCTCCCGGCGGCCCGACGCGTCGGGTGCGCCCGCCCACAGCTGTACGACGGCCGTGTCCCGCTCCCCGAGGGCCAGCGGTGCGGCCAGGGTGAGCTCCTCGACCCGGGAGCAGCCGACCTGGTCGCCCGCGCGGGTGGCGAGCTCCAGGAAGCCGGTGCCCGGGAAGAGCGCCGTGCCGCCCACCACATGGTCGGCCAGCCACGGGTGGGTGCGCACCGACAGGCGGCCGGTGAAGAGGACGCCCTGCGAGTCGGCGAGTTCCACCTCGGCGCCGAGCAGGGGGTGCCGGGCGGCCGTCAGGCCGAGACCGGAGACGTCGTGGGCCCCGGGGAGCGCCGCCGACCAGTAGCGCTCGCGCTGGAAGGCGTACGTCGGCAGCTCCACGCGGCGCGCGCCGGTGCCCTGGAAGTACGCCTCCCACCGCACATCGGCGCCCGCGGCGTGCAGCCCGGCCAGCGCCGCGACGACCGTGGCCGTCTCGCCGCGGTCCTTGCGGCAGACGGGCACCACGACCGCCTCCGAGGTCCGCTCGCCCAGGATCTCCCGGGCCAGCGCGGACAGGACCGCGTCCGGACCGATCTCGACGAAGATGCCCACCCCCTGATCGCCGAGTCGGCGCACGGCGTCGTCGAACCGCACGGCCTCCCGTGCGTGCCGCGCCCAGTGGCCGGGCGAGCACAGCTCCTCCGCCGTGGCCGGGTGGCCGGTCAGGGTGGACACGAGCGGGATCCGCGGGGCCTGGTAGTCGAGGGATTCGGCGACCCGCCGGAACTCCTCCAGCATCGGCTCCATGAGGGGCGAGTGGAAGGCGTGGCTGACCGACAGCCGCCGGGTCTTGCGGCCCTCGGCGGTGAACCGCGCGGCGAGTTCCAGCACCACGTCCTCGGCTCCGGCGATCACCACCGAGCGCGGGCCGTTGACGGCGGCGACGGACACGCGGTCGGCGCGGTCGGCCAGCAGGGGCATCACCTCCTCCTCGGTGGCCTGGAGCGACACCATCGCGCCGCCGGTGGGCAGCGCCTGCATCAGCCGGCCACGCGCGGCCACCAGGGCGCAGGCGTCGGCGAGGGACAGCACACCCGCGGCATGGGCGGCCGCGATCTCGCCGATGGAGTGGCCCGCCACCTGGTCCGGGGTGACACCCCAGGACTCCAGCAGCCGGAACAGCGCGACTTCGAGGGCGAAAAGGGCGGGCTGGGTGTACGCGGTCCGGTCGAGCTCGGCCGCCTCGGGGGTGTCCGGCTCGGCGAACACCACCTCCCGCAGCGGCCGGTCCAGAAGGGTGTCCAGATGCGCGAACACCGCGTCCAGGGCCCGCGCGAACTCGGGGAAGCGGTCGTACAGCTCCCGGCCCATGCCGGGCCGCTGTGAGCCCTGGCCGGCGAACAGGAACGCGGTCCTGCCGCCGCCGCGGGCCGTGCCCCGGGCCAGCTCCGCCACACCGTCGCCGGTGGCCAGCAGGGCCACGCGGTGTTCGAGCGCCGAGCGGCTCGTCACCAGCGAGTACGCCACGTCCAGCGGCCGGAGGCCGGGGTGGTGTTCCAGGTGTCGCAACAGCCGGTCGGTCTGGACGCGCAGGGCCTCCTCGGTGGCGCCGGAGACGAACCAGGGCGCCGGCCGGTCGGACGCCGTGGTGACGTCGCCGGGTCCGCGCTCCAGGGTCGGGGCCGGTGCCGGGGCCTCTTCGAGGATCACATGCGCGTTGGTGCCGCTGATCCCGAACGACGAGATGCCCGCCCTGCGGGACCTGTCGCCCCCCGGCCAGGGCACCGGTTCGGTGAGCAGCCGCACCGCCCCCGTCGACCAGTCCACGTGCGAGGACGGCGCGTCCACGTGCAGGGTCCTGGGCAGCATGCCGTGCCGGAGCGCCATCGCCATCTTGATGACCCCGGCGATGCCTGCGGCCGCCTGGGCGTGGCCGAAGTTGGACTTGACCGATCCCAGCCACACCGGCGGCGCCTCGGCGGGCCGGCGGCCATATGTCGCGAGCAGGGCCTGGGCCTCGATCGGGTCGCCCAGGGGTGTTCCCGTGCCGTGCCCCTCCACGGCGTCCACATCCGCGGCCGACAGCCCGGCGTCGGCCAGCGCCTGGCGGATCACCCGCTGCTGGGACGGGCCGTTCGGCGCCGTCAGGCCGTTCGACGCGCCGTCCTGGTTGACGGCCGAGCCGCGCAGAACGGCCACCACCTCATGCCCGTTGCGCCGGGCGTCCGACAGCCGCTCCAGGGCGATCAGCCCCGCCCCCTCGGCCCAGCCGGTGCCGTCCGCGGACTCCGAGAACGCCTTGCAGCGGCCGTCGGCGGCCAGCCCGCCCTGCGCGTTGAAGGCCAGGAACGGCCCGGGGTTGGCCATCACCGCCACGCCACCGGCCAGGGCCAGGGAACACTCGCCCGAGCGCAGCGCCCGCGCGGCCCAGTGCAGTGCCACCAGCGAGGCCGAGCAGGCCGTGTCCACCGTCACCGCGGGGCCTTCCAGGCCGAGGGTGTACGACAGCCGGCCGGAGATCACGCTGGTGGCCTCGCCCGTGAGATAGCGGCCCTGAAGCTCCGGGGGCGGGGTGTAGCCGCTCCCGGCGGCGCCGATGAACACGCCGGTGTCGCTGCCGCGCAGACCGGCAGGGTCGATGCCCGCCCGCTCCAGGGCCTCCCAGGCGACTTCCAGCAGCAGGCGCTGCTGCGGATCGGTGGCCAGCGCCTCGCGCGGGGAAATGCCGAAGAAGCCCGCGTCGAAGTGGCCCGCGCCGGTGAGGAATCCGCCCTCCCGCACATGGTCCCCCTCCAGGGGCCACCCGCGGTCCGCGGGGAACGGGGACAGCGCGTCCCGGCCGTCGGCCACCAGCCGCCACAGGTCCTCCGGCGAGGCGACGTCCCCGGGGTAGCGGCAGCCCATGCCCACGACCACGATCGGGTCGTCGGCCGTGTCGCGGGGGTCCGCGCGATGGTGGCCCGCGGGCGCGGACGTCTCCTCCTCGCCGCCGAACAGCTCGGCGAGCAGGTGGTCCGTGAGGACGAGCGGAGTGGGGTAGTCGAAGACGAGGGTGGACGGCAGGCTCAGGCCGGTGACGGCGTCCAGCACGTTGCGCAGCTCCACCGCGGTCAAGGAGTCGAACCCGAGCTCCCGGAAGGCGCGGTCGGCGCCGATCGCGTCCGCGTCGGCGTGTCCCAGCACGGCCGCGGCCTGATCGCGGACCAGGCCGAGCAGCAACTCGGTGCGCCCGGCGTCCGGCAGGCTCTCCAACTCCTCCCGGAACGCGGCGACGGCCGACCGCTCCCCCTGCCGCGCCGCCAGGGCCCGTTCGACGACGCCCCGGACCTCGGGCAGACCGGACAGCAGGGGGCTGGGCCGGGCCGACAGGAAGGAGGGGGCGAAGCGCTCCCAGTCGACATCGGCCACGGTCACGGCCGCGTCCTGCCCGGTCACCGCGTCCCGCAGCGCGCTGATGGCCAGGTCGGGCGCGAGAAGGCCGAGCCCGCGGCGCAGCAGATACTCGGACATCGCGTCCTCGGTGGCCATTCCGGCCCCGGCCCAGGCGCCCCAGGCCACCGAGGTGGCGGTGGCGCCGCGAGCCCGCCTGGCCTCGGCCAGGGCGTCCAGGTACGCATTGGCCGCCCCGTACGCGCTCTGCCCACCGCTCCCCCATACCCCGGCGATGGAGGAGAACAGCACGAACAGATCCAGGGGCCGGTCGCCGAGCAGCGCGTCGAGGTTGGCGGCGCCCGCCACCTTGGCGGACAGGATGTCGGCCACATCCGCGGGGACCGTCTCCGCCACCGGGACCGACCTGCCGACACCGGCCGTGTGGACGACACCGGTCAGCGGGGTGTCGGCGGGGATGTCGGCCAACACGGCGGCAAGCGCCGGGCGGTCCGCCACATCGCAGGCCACGACCGAGACCTGGCAGCCCGCCTCCTCCAGCTCCGCCGCCAGCCGGGCCGCGCCCGGCGCGTCCGCCCCGCGACGGCTCGTCAGCACCAGACGCTCGGCCCCGCTGCGGGCCAGCCAGCGCGCCACTTCCGCGCCCAGCGCCCCGGTGCCGCCGGTCACCAGCACGGTTCCCGTCACAGAGAAGCCCGGCTCCTCGCGCTCGGTACGGCCGGGTGCCAGCCTGCGGCCGAACAGGCCGGACGCACGGATCGCCACCTGGTCCTCGCCGGGCCCGTCGCCGTCACCATCGCCGACGGGCCCGGCGGCCAGCACCCCGGCCAGCCGCCGGGCGGCCCGCGGGTCGATCTCCTCGGGCAGGTCGACCAGGCCGCCCCAGCGTCGCGGGTGCTCCAGCGCGGCCACCCGGCCGAAGCCCCACACCTGGGCCTGGACGGGGCAGGCCACCCGGTCCGAACGGCCGATCGACACCGCGCCCCGGGTCACACACCACAGCGGCGCCTCGATCCCGGCGTCGCCGAGTGCCTGCGTCAGGGCCACGGTCAGCGCCAGGCCGACGGGCACGGCGGGGTGGTCCGCGAGCGGCGACTCGTCCAGCGCGAGCAGGGAGAGCACCCCCGCGACGGGCGCCCCGTCCGTCGCCGACCGGGCCAGCCGCCCGGCCAGGGCCGTACGGTCCGCCTCGCTCGCTTCGAGGACAACAGCATCTGTTCCGAGGGCGGCGAGGACGGAGATCACCCACGCGTCCTCGGCACACCCCGCGGGTACCACCGCCAGCCAGATCCCGGAGGCGGCGTCCACCGCGGTATCGGCCAGTGGCGTCCACGCCACCCGGTAGCGCCAGCTGTCGACCAGCGAACGCTCCCGTCGCTGTCGGCGCCAGGACGACAGCGCGGGGACGACGGGGGTCAGCGCCGCGCCGTCGACGCGCAGGCTCGACGCCAGGGCTTCGACGTCCTCGCGCTCCACGGCGGTCCAGAACTCCGCGTCGGCCGGGTCCGCATGCGTCGCGCTCCGTGTGTCGGCTTCCTCCTCACCGGCGGCCTCGGGCCAGAAGCGCTCGCGCTGGAAGGCGTAGGTGGGCAGCTCGGCCCGGCGTGCCCCGGTGTTCGCGAAGAACGCAGGCCAGTCCACCGCGACCCCGGCGACATGCAGCCGCGCCACCGCGGTGAGCAGGGCGGTGTCCTCGTCCCGGCCCGCGCGGAGCGCCGGAACCACGACCGTGGCGCCGGACCGCTCCGGCAGGTTGTCCTGCACCATGGCGGAGAGCACGCCGTCGGGGCCGATTTCGAGGAAGGCGGTCACTCCCGCCGCGCCCATCGCGGCCACCCCGTCGGCGAACCGAACGCTCTCCCGCACATGCCGCACCCAGTACTCGGGCGAACACACCGATTCCGCCTGCGCGGGCGCGCCGGTGACATTGGAGATGAGCGGGATGCGCGGCGCCTGGAAGGACATCCCCGCCACCACCCGCCGGAACTCCTCCAGCATGGGCTCCATCAGCAGGGAGTGAAACGCATGGCTGACCGCCAGTCGTCTGGTCTTACGGCCGTCCTTCGCGAACCGCGCCGCGACCTCCGACACGGCGGAAGCGTCACCGGAAACGACGACCGAACGGGGCCCGTTCAGCGCCGCGATCGACACCCGCTCGCCCAGATACGGGATCACCTCGTCCTCGGTGGCCTGGAGCGACACCATCGCACCGCCCGCCGGCAGCGCCTGCATCAGCCGCGCCCGCGCCGCCACCAGCGTGCACGCCTCCTCCAGCGACAGCACACCGGCCACATGAGCGGCGGCCACCTCGCCCACCGAATGTCCCGCCAGGTGGTCGGGGCGCACGCCCCACGACTCCACCAGCCGGAACAGCGCCACCTCCAGGGCGAACAACGCGGGCTGCGCCCATCCCGTCTCGTCCAGCAGCGCGGCCTCGGCCGACCCGGTCTGCGCGAACATCACCTGGCGCAACGGACGGTCCAGGTGTGCGTCGAGGTGACCGAACACCTCGTCCAGGGCCTTCGCGAACACCGGGAACCGCTCGTACAGCTCCCGGCCCGTCCCCGCCCGCTGACTGCCCTGGCCTGAGAACAGCATGCCGAGCCCGCCGCCCGGCCGCGCCACGCCCCGGGCCGTCCGCGCCACACCGTCCGGGCCGGCCAGCAGCACGGCACGGTGCTCGAACGCCGGCCGGCCCGTCGCCAGCGAGAAGCCGACGTCCAGCGGGTCGGGGCCGGTGTCCGCCATGAGCGCTGTGACGCGCTCGATCTGACCGTCCAGCGCCTCCTCGGTCTTCGCCGACACCGGCCACGGGACGACGCGGGGCACATGGGTGCCCGGGTCCGGCTCCCGCTCGGCCGGTGGCGCCTGTTCGACGATGACATGCGCGTTGGTGCCGCTCATCCCGAACGACGAGATCCCCGCCCGACGCGGACGCCCGGTCTCCGGCCACTCGACCGGCTCGGTCAGCAGCTCCACCGCCCCCGCCGACCAGTCCACATGTGACGACGGCCGGTCGATGTGCAGCGTCCTGGGCAGTCTGCCGCACCGCAGCGCCATGACCATCTTGATGACGCCGGCCACCCCCGCCGCGGCCTGGGAGTGTCCGATGTTCGACTTGATCGACCCCAGCCACAGCGGGCGCTCGGCGTCCCGGTCCTGGCCGTAGGTGGCGAGGATCGCCTGGGCCTCGATGGGGTCGCCCAGTGTGGTGCCGGTGCCGTGCGCCTCCACCGCGTCCACGTCCGATGTCGTCAGCCGGGCGTTGTCGAGGGCCTGCCGGATGACGCGCTGCTGCGACGGGCCGTTGGGCGCCGTGAGCCCGTTGGAGGCCCCGTCCTGGTTCACCGCGGAGCCGCGTATGACCGCCAGCACCTGGTGGCCGTTGCGCTGTGCGTCGGACAGCCGCTCCAGTACGAGGATGCCGACGCCCTCCGACAGGCCGGTGCCGTCCGCGGCCTCGGCGAACGCCTTGCACCGGCCGTCCTCGGACAGCCCCCGCTGGGCGCTGAAGTCGATGATCACCCCGGGGGTGGACATCACCGTGACGCCGCCGGCCAGCGCCAGCGAGCACTCGCCCGTCCGCAGCGACTGCGCTGCCCAGTGCAGGGCGACCAGCGACGACGAGCACGCGGTGTCAAGGGTGACGGCGGGCCCCTCCAGCCCGTAGAAGTAGGACAGCCGCCCGGAGGCGATGGAGCCCGAGGCCCCGTCGACGCCGTAGTCGTGGTACATCAGCCCCATGAAGACGCCGGTCCGGCTGCCCTTCAGCGAGGCCGGGTCGATCGCCGCCCGCTCGACCGCCTCCCACGACGTCTCCAGCAGCAGCCGCTGCTGCGGATCCATCCGCAGGGCTTCGCGAGGCGAGATCCCGAAGAAGCCGGGGTCGAAGTCGGCCGCGTCGTAGAGGAAACCTCCCGAGCGCGTATACGACTTGCCCGGTACGCCCGGCTCCGGATCGTACAGCTCGGACAGGTCCCACCCCCGGCCCACCGGGAAGCCGGAGGGCCGGCCGCGGTCCGTGGGAAACGCCGAAATGGCATCGGTGCCCTCGGCGACCAACCGCCAGAGATCCTCCGGCGACATCACCCCGCCCGGGTAACGGCAGCTCATCCCGACGATCGCGACCGGCTCCTGCTCTCCCGCCTCCAGCGCGAGCACCCGCTGACGGGTCTGGTGCAGGTCCGTCGTCACCTTCCGGAGATATTCGAGAAGCTTTTCGTCGTCCATAAGAAGCCTTCACCCGTCTTCGGTCAGATGGTCGCCGGTCGTCGGCTCAGTGGAGGTCGAGCTCGTTGTCGATGAAGGCGAAGATCTCTTCCGCCGAGGACGAGCCGATCCGGGATTCCACGGAGACCGAATCGGGTTCGCCACCGGTCCACTTGAGCAGCAGGGATTGCAGTCGCACGGTGACGGCGCGGCGTCGGTCGTCGTCGGACACCGAAGACAGCAGCTGTTCCAGCCTGTCGATCTCGGTCAGGGTCGGATCCGCGGTGTCGGTGTCGTCGGTCAGCTGCGCCGCCAGGTACCCCGCGGCGGCCTGGGCGGTGGGGTAGTCGAAAATCAAGGTGGCGGGGAGCCGGAGCCCGGTCGCGGCGTTGAGCTGATTGCGCAGCTCCACGGCGGTCAGCGAGTCGAACCCGAGCTCGTTGAAGTTGCGGTCCGCCTCGACCGTGTCAGCTGACGCGTGGCCCAGAACGACGGCGACGTGGCCGCGCACCATGTCGATCAGCAGGTCCAGCCGCTCCTCGGGGCCGAGTCCGGCGAGCCGTCGTTTGAGTCCTTCGGCGTCGCCGCCGCCCGCGGCCTCCCGGCTCAGCCTGCGCGACATCGGGACCAACCCGCGCAACAACGCCGGGATCTCGCCCCTGCGGGTCCGCAGGGCGGCGGTGTCCACGGGTGAGGCCGTCACGGTCGCCGCACCGGAGACGAGCGCGGCGTCGAACGCCCGCAGCCCCTCCGCGGCCGACAGCGGCAGCAGGCCCTGACGCCGCAGCCGGGCACGGTCCACCTCGCCCAGCATGACGCCCATGCCGGTCTCCGACCACAGGCCGAAGGCCACCGAGGTGGCGGGCAGGCCCTCCGCCCGGCGGTGCTGGGCGAGCGCGTCGAGGAACACATTCGCGGCCGCGTAATTCGCCTGACCCGCCGCCGCCACCGAACCACCGATCGACGAGAACATCACAAACGCCGACAACGGCAGACCCCGCGTCAGCTCATGCAGATGCCAGGCTCCATCCGCCTTCGGCCGCAACACCATGTCCCACTGCTCCGGCGTCAACGACCCCACCAGGCCGCTGTCGCCGACACCCGCCGCGTGGATAACGGCGGTCAGCGGATGCCCGGAGGGGACGGAGGCCAGCAGCTCCTCGACCGCCGCCCGGTCCGCGACGTCACAGCCCGCCACGGTGACCGACGCACCCAACTCCACCAGCTCATCCCGCAGCGCCTCCGCACCCTCCGCCGCCAACCCCCGGCGCGAAACCAGCAACAGCTGCCGCACACCGTGCTCCACCACCAGATGACGGGCCACCACCGCACCGATCCCACCGGTACCGCCCGTCACCAACACCGTTCCCTCGCCGTCCAAAGGTGCGAGGCCCGGCTCCTCGACCGGCTCCATACGCCTCAGCCGGGGAACCAACACCTCGCCCTCGCGCCAGGCGACCTCCGGCTCACCGCACCCCAACACCGACGGCAACACCCCCGCCACATCCTGGTCCTGTGCCACATCCAGCAGCACAAAACGCCCCGGATTCTCCGCCTCCGCCGCACGCACCAACCCCCACACCGGAGCCTGCGACACCTCCACACACTCCCCCGACGACACCGCAACCCCACCCCGCGTCACCACCACCAACCGCCCACCACCCGCCAACACACCCCGCACCGCACCCAACACCCGGTCCACCACCGACCGCACCACCAACGGCACCCCACCCTGCACCGGACCACCACAGTCCAGCACCACCACCCCGCCGGCACCCTCGGCGTCCTCAGCCACCGCATCCCAGCCGACCCACGTCACCTCGCCACCCGGTTCCACCGCAACCGGACGCCACTCCACCTCCAACAACCCACCACCACCAGCCGCCGAACCCAACCGCTCGGCCGTCACCGGACGACTCACCATCGACCCCACCGACAACACCGGCCGACCACCCTCATCAGCCACCTCCAACCCCAAGCCATCCTTCACCGGATGCGTCAACCGCACCCGCAACCGCGTCGCACCCGACGCATGCAACGCCACCCGATTCCATACGAACGGGAGCAGCACCCCACCGGCTCCCTCGCCGCCGCCCACGGCCGCGCCGTCCTCACCCGTCGCCGCGGCGAGACTGTTCGCGTGCATGGCGGCGTCCAGGAGGGCGGGGTGCAGACCAAAGCGGCGCGCGTCCGCATGAGCCCCCTCTTCCAACGCCACCTCGGCAAAGATCTCGTCCCCACGCCGCCACGCCGCCCGCAACCCCCGGAACGCCGGGCCGTAGTGGTAGCCGGCGCCGTCGAGGAAGTCGTAGACACCCTCGACGTCCAGCTCGGTGGCTTCGGCGGGCGGCCATTGTGTGAGGTCGGCGGCCGGTGACAGCGACCCAGGAGCCACCGTCCCCTCCGCATGCATCACCCACTCCTCACCCTCACCCACCCGCGAAAACACCCGCACCGAACGCCGACCCCCGTCCCCCTCATCACCCACCACCACCTGCACCTGCACCCCACCCCGCTCCGGCACCACCAACGGAGCCCCCAACAACAACTCCTCCACCACCCCACAACCCACCTCATCCCCAGCCCGCACCACCAACTCCACAAACCCCGTACCAGGCAACAACACCGAACCCAACACATCATGATCAACCACCCACCGCTGCCCCTCCCGAGACAACCGACCCGTCAACACCACACCACCCGAACCCGCACACACCACCACCGCACCCAACACCGGATGCCCCACCCCACCCAACCCCAACGCCACCGGATCGCCGGAACCGGTCTCGCTGTCGAGCCAGTACCGCTGCCGCTGGAAGGCGTAGGTGGGCAGGTCCACGCGGCGCGCACCGGTGTCCGCGAACACGGCCGGCCAGTCCACGGCCACCCCGCCCATATGCGCGGTGGCCAGCGAAAGCACCATCCGGTCCCAGCCGCCCGCGTCGCGGCGCAGCGAGCCGGTGGCCACCGCTCGTACCTCGGCGCGGTCGATCGACTCCTGCACTCCGACCGTGAGCACCGGGTGGGCGCTGATCTCGACGAAGCCGCGGAACCCGTTGTCCAGCAAGGCCCGCACCGCGGGTTCGAACCGCACCGGCCGGCGCAGATTGCGGTACCAGTACCCGGCGTCCAGCCCGGCCGTGTCCTGCCATCCGTCGTCCACGGTGGAGTAGAAGGGGATGTCCGAGGACCGGGGGCGGATCGGTGCGAGGGCCTCGGCGAGCCGGCCGGCGATCTGTTCCACCTGTGCGGAGTGCGAGGCGTAGTCCACCTCGATGAGCCGGGCGCGGACACCGTCCTCCACCAGGGCCGCGTGCAGCTCCTCGACCGCCCCGCTCTCGCCGGAGACCACCACGGACGACGGTCCGTTCGCCGCCGCGATCGACACGGCGTCCGCGGAGTCGGCGGCCGAATCCGCGAGTCGCCGCTCGACCTCGTCCAGCGACAGGGGAACCGACATCATCCGCCCCTGTCCGGCCAGTTCCTCGGCGATGATCCTGCTGCGCAGGGCCACCACCCGCGCGCCGTCCTCGAGTGACAGCGCGCCCGCCACACAGGCGGCGGCGATCTCGCCCTGGGAGTGGCCCACCACCGCGCCCGGCTCGACACCACAGGAGCGCCACACCGCGGCCAGCGACACCATCACGGCCCACAACGCCGGCTGCACCACGTCCACCCGGTCGAGCGCGTCCTGATCGTCCAGGACTTCCGGCAACGACCAGTCCACGACCGTGGAGAGTGCCTTCTCGCACGCGAGCATCGTCTGTTGGAAGACGGCGGAGGTCTCCAGCAGATCCTTCGCCATGCCGGTCCACTGCGCGCCCTGGCCCGGGAACACGAACACGACCCTCGGTGCCTCGCGGGCGGCCCCGGCCACCAGCCCGGTGGCGGGTGCGCCGGCGGCCAGTGCGCCGAGCCCCTGTACGAACTCCTCCCGGTCCCGGCCGACCACGGCGGCGCGGTGCTCGAACCTGGTCCGGCCGGTGGCCAGCGAAAGCCCGACATCGGCGGGGGCGGGCCCGTCGCTCCCCGACACGGTGGCCAGCAGCCGGGCGGCCTGGGCGCGCAGCGCGTCCGGTGTCTTGCCGGAGAGCACCCAGGGCACCGCCACAGGCCGCTCCGGACGGGGGCTTACGTGTTCCTCCGCGGGCGGGCTCTGCTCCAGGATCACATGCACATTGGTGCCGCTCGCGCCGAACGCGGAGACACCCGCGCGGCGCAGATGTCCCGTCTCCGGCCAGACCACCGGCTCGGTCAGCAGCCTCACATCCCCGGCCGACCAGTCGACCTGCGTGGAGGGCGCGTCCACATGCAGCGTTCGGGGCAGCGTTCCGTGGCGCATGGCCATGACCATTTTGATCACCCCGGCGACCCCGGCGGCCGCCTGGGAGTGCCCGATGTTCGACTTGATGGACCCCAGCCACAGCGGGTGTTGGCCTTCCCGGTCCCGCCCATACGTCGCGAGCAGGGCCTGGGCCTCGATCGGATCGCCCAGTGTCGTGCCGGTGCCGTGTGCCTCCACCGCGTCGACGTCGGCGGCGGACAGGCCCGCGTTCGCCAGGGTCTGGCGGATCAGCCGCTGCTGCGCCGGGCCGTTCGGCGCGGTCTGTCCGCTGCTGCGGCCGTCCTGGTTGACGGCGCTGCCGCGGATCACGGCGAGCACCGGGTGGCCGTTGCGGCGCGCGTCGGACAGCCGCTCCAGGAGCAGCATTCCCGCGCCCTCGCTCCAGCCGGTGCCGTCGGCGGCGTCCGAGAAGGACTTGCAGCGGCCGTCGGGCGACAGTCCACGCTGCTGGGAGAAGACCATGAAGAGCTGGGGGGTCGCCATCACCGTGACGCCACCGACGAGCGCGAGACCGCACTCCTCCCGGCGCAGCGCCTGACAGGCCAGGTGGACGGCGGCGAGCGAGGACGAACACGCGGTGTCGATCGTGACGGAGGGACCCTCGAGACCGAGCGTGTAGGAGATCCCGCCGCTGAGCAGGCTGCCCCCCGAGGTGGTGCTGACGGCTTGGCCGAGTGCGTAGTCGTGGTGCATGGCACCGGTGAACACCCCGGTGGTGCCGCCTTTCAGGGACAGCGGATCGATACCGGCGCGCTCGAGCGCTTCCCAGGAGCACTCCAGCAGCAGCCGCTGCTGCGGGTCCATGTGCAGGGCCTCGACCGGGCTGATACCGAACGGGCCCGGGTCGAACTCCCCGCCGTCGTGCAGAAAGCCGCCCTCACGGGCGTAGAACTTCCCTGCCTTGCCCGGTTCCGGGTCATAGCCGCCGTCGATGTCCCAGCCGCGGTCGTCCGGGAAGTCCGACACCGCGTCGACGCCGTCGGCCACCAGCTGCCACAGCTCCTCGGGTGAGGTGATGCCGCCGGGGTAGCGGCAGCTCATCGCCACGATGGCCACGGGCTCCCGCGTCGCGCCGGAAAGCTTGGCGTTCTGCACCCGCAGCCGCTCGTTCTCCTTCAGCGACAGGCGAAGCGCACTGACCAGCTTCTCATCGGAGTCGGTCATGTCAGTTACCCTCTTCCCAGGTGGCACCCTCAAGGCCAAGGCTGTTGAACGCCATGTCGATCAGATCGTTCTTGTCCATCGCGTCGATCGAGTCGGGCTGGTCGGACCGCTCCGCGTCCTCGGCCCCGTCCCGCGGCGCGGCGGGGGCTCCGCCGAGTTCCAGCAGGGTCTCCAGCAGGCCGGCGTCGCGCAGCCTGCTGAGCGGGATGCCGTTCAGTACGCGGCGCACCCGCTCCTCGTGTCCCGCACCGTCGGTGTCGGCCGTCTCGGGTACGAGCTCCGAGCCCACGAACGCGGCGACGTCCTGTGCGGTGGGGTAGTCGAAGATCAAGGTGGCGGGGAGCCGGAGTCCGGTCGCGGCGTTGAGCTGATTGCGCAGCTCCACGGCGGTCAGCGAGTCGAACCCGAGTTCACCGAAGCCGCGGTCCGGCTCGATCATCTCGGCGGACCCGTGTCCGAGCACCATGGCGACGTGGCCACGCACCATGTCGGTCAGCACGCGCGCCCGCTCCGGTGCGTCCAGCCCGGCCAGCTGTCGCTTGAGGCCTTCGGCGTCGCCGCCGCCCGCGGCCTCCCGGCTCAGCCTGCGCGACACCGGGACCAACCCGCGCAACAACGCCGGGATCTCACCCTTGCGGGTCCGCAGGGCGGCGGTGTCCACACGTACGGCCGTCACGGCCGCCGCACCGGAGGCAAGCGCGGTATCGAACGCCCGCAGCCCCTCCGCGACCGACAGCGGCGGCAGACCCTGACGCCGCAGCCGGGCGATGTCCACCTCACTGAGTGCCTGCCCGGCACCCGCGCCGGACCACAGGCCGAAGGCCACCGAGGTGGCGGGCAGGCCCTCCGCCCGGCGGTGCTGGGCAAGCGCGTCGAGGAACACGTTCGCGGCCGCGTAGTTCGCCTGACCCGCCGCCGCCACCGAACCACCGATCGACGAGAACATCACAAACGCCGAGAGCGGCAGACCCCGCGTCAGCTCATGCAGATGCCACGCCCCGTCCGCCTTCGGCCGCAACACCATGTCCCACTGCTCCGGCGTCAACGACCCGACCAGACCGCTGTCGCCGACACCCGCCGCATGGACCACGACGGTCAGCGGATGCCCGGAGGGGACGGAGGCCAGCAGCTCCTCGACCGCCGCCCGGTCCGCGACGTCACAGCCCGCCACGGTGACCGACGCACCCAACTCCACCAGCTCATCCCGCAGCGCCTCCGCACCCTCCGCCGCCAACCCCCGGCGCGAAACCAGCAACAGCTGCCGCACACCGTGCTCCACCACCAGATGACGAGCCACCACCGCACCGATCCCACCGGTACCACCCGTCACCAACACCGTCCCCTCAGCGTCGCCGAACGACGGCACGCCTGCTTCCGCCGCCTCCCGACGCCTGAACCGAGGCACCAGCGCCGTGCCCTCGCGCCAGGCGACCTCCGGCTCACCGCACCCCAACACCGACGGCAACACCCCCGCCACATCCTGGTCCTCCGCCGCATCCAGCAGCACAAAACGCCCCGGATTCTCAGCCTCCGCCGCACGCACCAACCCCCACACCGGAGCCTGCGACACCTCCACACACTCCCCCGACGTCACCGCAACCCCACCCCGCGTCACCACCACCAACCGCCCACCGCCCGTCAACACACCCCGCACCGCACCCAACACCCGATCCACCACCGACCGCACCACCAACGGCACGTCCTCATCCCCCACGTCGGCACCACAATCCAGCACCACCACCTCGCCCTCGGCCACCTCATCACCCGGCTCCGCCCCCACCGGACGCCACTCCACCTCCAACAACCCACCACCACCAGCCATCGAACCCAACCGCTCGGCCGTCACCGGACGACTCACCATCGACCCCACCGACAACACCGGCCGACCACCCTCATCAGCCACCTCCAGCCCCAAGCCATCCTTCACCGGATGCGTCAACCGCACCCGCAACCGCGTCGCACCCGACGCATGCAACGCCACCCGATTCCACACGAAGGGCAGGTGTGTGCCGTCGCTGCTGCCACTTCGGTCGGCGAGCACCATGGGTGCGTGCATGGCGGCGTCCAGGAGCGCGGGGTGCAGACCAAAACGGCGCGCGTCCGCATGAGCCCCTTCCTCCAACGCCACCTCCGCAAAGATCTCGTCACCACGCCGCCACGCCGCCCGCAACCCCCGGAACACCGGGCCGTAGTGGAAGCCGAGGTCCCGGAGCCGGTCGTACGCGCCCGCCACATCGGCCTCGACCGCGCCGGCGGGCGGCCATTGTGTGAGGTCGGCGGCCGGTGACAGCGAGCCAGGAGCCACCGTCCCCTCCGCATGCATCACCCACTCCTCACCCTCACCCACCCGCGAAAACACCCGCACCGAACGCCGACCACCATCCCCCTCATCACCCACCACCACCTGCACCTGCACCCCACCCCGCTCCGGCACCACCAACGGAGCCCCCAACAACAACTCCTCCACCACCCCACAACCCACCTCATCCCCAGCCCGCACCACCAACTCCACAAACCCCGTACCAGGCAACAACACCGAACCCAACACATCATGATCAACCACCCACCGCTGCCCCTCCCGAGACAACCGACCCGTCAACACCACACCACCCGAACCCGCACACACCACCACCGCACCCAACACCGGATGCCCCACCCCACCCAACCCCAACGCCACCGGGTTGGCCGCGCCGCCGCGCCTCTTGGCCCAGTAGCGCTCGTGCTGGAACGGATAGGTGGGGAGGTCGATCCGCCGGGCGCCGCTGTCCGCGAAGAAGGCGGTCCAGTCCACCGGTGTGCCGTGGACATGCAGACGGCCGAGCGCGGTGAGCGCCGCGGCGGGCTCCGGCCGGTCCTTGCGTACGAGGGGGACGAACACCGCCGTATCGGAGGTCACCGACTCCTGGGCCACCCCGCTCAGCGACCCGTCCGGGCCCAGCTCCACGAAGCGCGAGACGCCCTGGTCCGCCAGGAAGCGGACGGTGTCGGCGAACCGTACGGTGGCCCGGACATGCCGCACCCAGTACTCGGCGGAGCACATGTCCTCCGGGCCCGCGGCCGCGCCGGTGACACTCGAGACGAGCGGGATCGTGGGCGTGTTGTACGTCAGGCTCTCGGCAACGGCCCGGAACCCCGCGAGCATCGGCTCCATCAGCACTGAGTGGAAGGCGTGCGACACCCGCAGCATGCGGGTCCTGCGCCCCTCGGCGCCGAATCGCGCGGCGATCTCCTCGACCACGCCCTGGTCTCCGGACATCACGACCGACCGGGGCCCGTTGACCGCGGCGATGCTCACCCGATCGCTGACCAGGGAGGACACCTCGTCCTCTGCCGCCTGGAGAGCCACCATCGTGCCGCCGAAGGGCAGTTCGGCCATCAGCCTGCCGCGCGCGGCCACCAGGGCACAGGCGTCCGCGAGGGACAGCACACCGGCCACATGCGCGGCGGCGATCTCCCCGATCGAGTGCCCCGCCACGTAGTCCGGTCGAAGCCCCCACGACTCCGCCAGCCGGAACTGGGCCACCTCGACGGCGAAGAGCGCGGCCTGGGCGAAGTCCGTGCGATCGAGCAGCTGGTCGTCCGAGCCCCACAGCACTTCCCGGAGCGGCCGGGGAAGGTGGCGGTCCAGCTCGTCGAGCACCTGTTCCAGCGCGGTGGCGAACGCCGGGTACCGGTCGGCCAGTTCCCGCCCCATCCCGAGCCGCTGGGAGCCCTGCCCGGCGAAGAGAAACGCGGTCGCGCCCCCCGTGCGCGTGTCGCCCACGAGCAGTCCTGCCGCGGTCTCGCCGTGGGACAGCGCGGTCAGCGCCCGCACGGCCTCCTCGGGATCCTCGGCGAGGACCACCGCGCGATGTTCGAACGCCGCGCGCGAGGTCGCCAGCGCGTACCCGATGTCCAGTGCGCGCGGGCCCGGGTCGGCCGAGCCGGCCACGAGGGGCAGCAGCCCGGCGGCCTGTGCCCGCAGCGCCTGCAGTGTCTTGGCCGACAGCAGCCACGGTACGACAACGGGGTCCGGCCGCTCTGCCGCGTCATGCCGCACGTCCGCGTCATGGCGTGGTGCGGGCTCATGTGCGGGCAGCGCCTGTTCCAGGATGACGTGTGCGTTCGTTCCGCTGATCCCGAAGGACGACACCGCCGCGCGGCGCGGTCCGCCGGTCTCCGGCCACGGCGTGGGATCGGTGAGCAGCGCCACGTCCCCGGCGGCCCAGTCCACATGGGTGGACGGCTGGTCCACGTGCAGGGTGCGCGGCAGCAGGCCGTGGTGCATCGCCTGCACCATCTTGACCACCCCGGCCACCCCGGCGGCCGCCTGGGTGTGGCCGATGTTCGACTTGATCGAGCCCAGCAGCAGCGGCCGGTCGGGGGCGCGGCCCTGCCCGTAGGTGGCGAGCAGGGCCTGGGCCTCGATCGGGTCGCCCAGGGTGGTGCCGGTGCCGTGTCCTTCCACGGCGTCGATGTCGGCGGGCGACAGCCCGGCGCTCGCGAGGGCCTGTCGGATGACCCGCCGCTGGGCCGGGCCGTTGGGCGCGGTCAGGCCGTTGGACGCGCCGTCCTGGTTGACGGCGGAGCCGCGGACCAGGGCGAGCACCGGGTGGCCGTTGCGGCGCGCGTCGGACAGCCGCTCCAGGACCAGGACGCCGACCCCCTCGGCCCAGCTCACCCCGTCGGCCGCGTCCGCGAAGGACTTGCACCGGCC
The DNA here is from genome assembly GCF_055569495.1 of Streptomyces sp. NPDC028305. Lineage (NCBI taxonomy): Bacteria > Bacillati > Actinomycetota > Actinomycetes > Kitasatosporales > Streptomycetaceae > Streptomyces > Streptomyces sp. NPDC028305. The sequence goes on along the minus strand of NZ_JBVHTN010000009.1, from coordinate 207,226 downwards.
GTTGGCGGCCAGGCCGCCCTGCGTTCCGAAGTCGAGGAAGGTCTCGGGGCCCGCCATCACCGTCACGCCGCCGGCCAGCGCCATGGAGCACTCGCCCTGCCGCAGCGCCTGGGCGGCCAGATGGAGGGTGACCAGCGACGAGGAGCAGGCGGTGTCCACCGTCAGCGCCGGTCCCTGGAAGCCGAAGGTGTAGGAGATCCGGCCGGAGAGCACGCTCCCCGAGGATCCGGTGCCGAGGAAACCCAGGGATTCCGGGGGGAAATCGGCGTCGCCGCTCGCGTAGTCGTGGTACATGATCCCGGCGAAGACACCGGTGTCGCTGCCGCGCAGGGACACCGGGTCGAGCCCGGCCCGTTCCAGTGCCTCCCAGGAGGTTTCCAGCAGCAGCCGCTGCTGGGGGTCCATGGCCAGGGCCTCGCGGGGCGAGATGCCGAAGAAGCCCGCGTCGAAGGCGCCCGCGTCCTCGAGGAAGCCGCCCTCCCGGGTGTAGGTGGTGCCCCGGTGTTCCGGGTCTGGGTCGTAGAGGGACTCCAGGTCCCAGCCCCGGTCCTCGGGGAACCCGGAGATCCCTTCCCGGTCCGCGGTGACGAGGTCCCACAGGTCGGCTGGCGACCGTACGCCGCCGGGATAGCGGCAGCTCATCGAGACGATGGCGATCGGGTCGTCGTCCGCGGGCGCGGCGGTGCGCAGCGGCCCGGCGCCCCCGGCGGTGTGCACCGCGCTGCCGGGCGCCACCAGCTCGTCGTGCAGATGCCCGGCGAGCTCGCGGATCGTCGGATAGTCGAAGATGAGGGTGGCGGACAGCCGCAGCCCGGTGGCCGCGTTGAGGGCGTTGCGCAGTTCGAGTGCGGTGAGCGAGTCGAAGCCGAGGTCCTTGAACGCCTGGTCCTCCTCGATCTGGGAGGTGGCCGCGTATCCGAGGACCGCGGCCACCTGGCCGCGCACCAGCTCGACCAGGATGCGGGGCCGTTCGCCCTCGGCCGCGCCGGCGAGCCGGGCCGCGAGCTCCGTCGGTTGGGGCGCGCCGCGGTGTGCCGCGCGGCGGGCCGGGCCCCGTACGAGATGGCGCAGGATCGGCGGGACGTCGGACAGGTGCTCCAGCATCGCGGTGTCGAGCCGGAACGGCGCCACCACGGCGCGGTCGGTGGCCATCGCGGCGTCGAGGAGTGCCATCCCCTGCTCGGCGGTGATCATCCGGGTGCCGAGGCGGCTCATCCGGTCGAGGTCGGTGTCGGTGAGGGTGGCGGTCATGCCGTCCTGGGGCGCCCAGGCGCCCCAGGCGAGGGAGACGGCGGGCAGTCCGCGGGCCCTGCGGTGCTGGGCGAGCGCGTCGAGGAAGGTGTTGGCGGCCGCGTAGTTCCCCTGGCCGAGTCCTCCGAGGAGGCCGGCGGCCGCGGAGAAGAGGACGAAGGCGGACAGCTCCCCGGTGAGCTCGTGCAGATTCCAGGCGGCGTCGACCTTGGGCCGCAGCACGGTGTCCATCCGCTCCGGGGTGAGCGATTCAATGGTCGCGTCGTCGAGCACTCCGGCCGTGTGCACCACGGCCGTGAGGGGGTGGTCGGCGGGTACGGAGTCGAGCAGGTCCGCGAGTGCGGCCCGGTCGGACACGTCGCACGCGGCGACGGTGACCTGTGCGCCCTCGGCGGCCAGCTCGTCACGCAGCCTGGTGGCGCCGGGCACATCGAGGCCGCGCCGACTCGTCAGCAGCAGATGGCGCACGCCGTGTCGGGTCACCAGGTGGCGCGCCACCAGGCTGCCGAGGCCGCCGGTGCCGCCGGTGATGAGTACGGTGCCCGCGGTATCGGCCCAGGGCGCCGCCGCCCCGCGCGGGGCGGCGAGCCGGGTCAGCCGTGCGGCGTGGAGCTCGCCGCCGCGCACGGCGATACGGGGTTCGCCGGACGCGAGCGCGCCGCGGAGCGCGGCGAGGCCGGCCGGGCCGTCCTCGGCGGCGGGCAGGTCGGCCAGGACGATCCGGCCCGGGTGTTCGGCCTGCGCCGAGGCCAGCAGACCCCACACCGGGGCGAGCGCGGGTGCCGGGATGTCCTCGTCGGGCAGGGCGGAGACGGCCTCGCGGGTGACCACCACGAGCCGGGAGGCGGTGAACCGTTCATCGGCGAGCCACCCCTTGACCAGCTCCAGCGTGTCGTACAGCGCCTCGCGCACCGCCGTCGGCAGGGCGAGGTCGCCGGGCGGCGTGGAGCGGTCGACGACGACGTGTTCGGGGGGCGGCGCTCCCCGGTCGACCGCCTCGGCGAGTTCGGCCAGGGTCGGGTAGCGGGTATCGGCGGCGCCGGCCAGCGTGGTTCCCTCCGGGCCGATCACCGCCCAGCCCTCGGCGGTCGGCGTCTGACCGGCGCCGACGGGTGTGGTGGTCACGGGCAGCCAGTCGACGCCGAACAGCGCGTCGCGGAGCGCGGGGTGCGACACGCCGTCCGCCGGGGACGCGGGCCGCAGCACCAGCGAACCGATGGTGGCGACCGGTTGGCCCGTCGCGTCGGCGGCCAGCACCGACACGCCGTCGGAGCCGTTGGGGGTCAGCCGTACCCGCAGCGCCGACGCGCCGACCGCGTGCAGCGCCACGTTCTGCCAGGCGAACGGGAGCCTGGCGCCCGGGCCCTGGTTCTGGCGCAGCCCGCCCACGGCGTGCAGGGCGGCGTCCAACAGCGCCGGGTGCACCCCGAAGGACTCGGCCGCGGCGTGGTGTTCCTGGTCCAGCTCGATATCGGCGAACACCTGGTCGCCCAGGCGCCACGCGGCGCGCAGGCCCCGGAACGCCGGACCGTAGTCGGAGCCGGATTCCGCGAGCCGGTCGTAGTAGCCGTCGAGGTCGATGGGGTCGGCGCCGGCCGGTGGCCACGCCGTGAGCGGTTCGGTCACGACCTGCCCGCCCGGCGCGAGCGTTCCCTCGGCGTGCCGGATCCACTCGGCGCCGTGGGGCGCGTCGTCGGGCCCGTCGTCCGGGCGCGCGTACACGGCCAGCGGCCTGCGGCCGGTCTCGTCCGGACCGCTCACCAGGATCTGTAGCCGGACGCCGCCGCCCTCGGGCAGCGGTACGGGCGCCTGGATGGTGAGCTCTTCCAGCAGCGAGCAGCCGACCTGGTGTCCGGCGTGCAGGGCCAGTTCGACGAAGGCCGTGCCCGGGAACAGCACCGAGCCCGTGATCACGTGGTCGGCCAGCCAGGGGGTGGAGCGTGTCGACAGGTGGCATGTGAAGACGTGGCCGTCGCCGTCGGCGAGGGCCAGTTGGGCGCCGAGGAGCGGGTGTGGCGCCGGGGTGAGCCCCAGCCTGTCCGCTCCGGGCTCCTCGGGCGGCAGGTCCAGCCAGTAGCGCTCGTGTCGGAAGGCGTAGGTGGGCAGGTCGACTTGTTGTGCGCCGGACCCGGCGAAGACCGCGGCCCAGTCGGGTGACAGGCCGTTCACATGGAGCCGGGCCACGGCGGTGAGCAGGGTGCGCGGCTCGGGGCGGCCCTCGCGCAGCAGGGGGACGCAGAGCGCGTTCTCGCGGCCGACGGCCTCCTGCGCCATCGCCGAGAGCGTCCCGTCCGGGCCCAGCTCGACGTACCTGGTGACGTCCCGGTCGGCCAGCCAGCGGACGGCGTCGTGGAACCGCACGGTGTGGCGTACATGGGAGACCCAGTACGCGGGGTCGCCGAGTTGCTCGGCGCCCGCCGCCTCGCCGGTGACATCGGAGATCACGGTGATGGCCGGTGGCGCATACGACAGGCCGCGGGCGACCTTCTCGAACTCGGCCAGCATCGGCTCCATCAGCGGGGAGTGGAAGGCGTGGCTGACCTGGAGCCGCTTGGTCTTGCGGCCCAGGTCGCGGAAGTGGTCGGCGAGCCGGTCGACCGCCTCGGCGTCACCGGAGACCACCACGGACTCGGGCCCGTTGACGGCGGCGATCGCCACCCGCTTGTCCAGCAGCGGCAGCACCTCGTTCTCGCGGGCGCGCACCGCCAGCATCGCCCCGTTCTCGGGCAGTGCCTGCATCAGCCGGCCGCGCGCGGCCACCAGTGCGCAGGCGTCGGGAAGGTCGAACACGCCCGCCACGTGTGCCGCCGCGATCTCGCCGATCGAATGGCCCACGAGGTAGTCGGGGCGCACCCCCCAGGACTCCAGCAGCCGGAACAGCGTCACTTCGAGGGCGAACAGGCCCGCTTGGGCGTATGCGGTCCGGTCGAGAAGGCTCTGGTCCGCCCCGTGTACGACGCTGTTCAGGGGGTGGTCGAGATGCTTGTCCAGCTCGGCGGCCACGGCGTCCCACGCCTCGGCGAACACGGGGTGGCTGCCGTGGAGTTCCAGACCCATGCCGACGCGCTGCGCGCCCTGCCCGGTGAACAGGAAGGCGAGGTGGCCGTCGCCCGCGACGTCCTGGACCACGCCGGGGGCGGGTGTGCCGTCGGCGAGGGCGGTGAGGGCGGTGCGCAGTCCGTCCCGGTCGGCGGCGACCACGGCCGCCCGGTGCTGGAGGGCGGCCCGGGTCGTCGCCAGGGACAGTCCGAGGTCGGCGGCGGCCGTCTCGGGGTGGGCGTCCAGGTGTGCCAGCAGCCGGCCGGCCTGTGCCCGCAGGGCCTGGCCGGTGCGCGCCGACAGCGGCCAGGCGAGCACGGGCGGGGCAGCGGTGGCGGCCACCGGGGGCTCCGCGGACACGGACGGCTCGCCGGACCCGAGCGGTTCAGCGGGCGCGGGCTCCGGTGCCTGCTCGACGATGAGGTGGGCGTTGGTGCCGCTGACCCCGAAGGACGACACCCCCGCACGGCGGGGCCGGCCGGTCGGCGGCCACGGCCGCGCGTCCGTCAGCAGCGACACCGCTCCGCCGGCCCAGTCGACGGCGGGCGTCGGCTCGTCGATGTGCAGCGTCTTCGGCAGCAGTCCGTGCTCGATGGCCAGCACCATCTTCATGACCCCGACCACCCCCGCGGCGGCCTGGGTGTGGCCCATGTTGGACTTGACCGAGCCGAGCCACAGCGGGTCGGCGGTGCGGCCCTGCCCGTACGTGGCCAGCAGCGCCTCGGCCTCGATCGGGTCGCCCAGCGGGGTGGCGGTGCCGTGCGCCTCGACCGCGTCCACATCGTCGGTGGTCAGCCCCGCACTCGCCAGGGCGGCACGGATGGCCCGCTCCTGCGAGGGCCCGTTGGGCGCGGTCAGGCCGTTCGACGCGCCGTCCTGGTTCACCGCGCTGCCGCTGACCACGGCGAGCACGCGATGCCCGTTGGCGCGGGCGTCGGCCAGCCGCTCCAGCACCAGCATCCCGGCGCCCTCGCCCCACGCGGTGCCGGTCGCCCCGGCCGCGAAGGTACGGCAGCGGCCGTCCGCGGCCAGCCCGCCCTGCCGGCTGAACCCGATGAACAGGCCGGGGTCCGCCATCACCGTCGCCCCGCCGGCCAGGGCGATCGAGCACTCGCCCTGGCGCAGCGCCTGCGCGGCCAGGTGCAGCGAGACCAGCGACGACGAACACGCGGTGTCCACCGTGAGCGCCGGGCCTTCGAGGCCCAGCACATACGACACCCGCCCGGACAGCGCGCTGGAGGTGGCGGCGGTGGTCATGTAGTCCACGGCGCCCTCGCTGCGGGCCGCGAGCCGGCCGTATCCCTGGCCGTTGCTGCCGACGAACACGCCGGTGCGGCTGCCACGCAGCGACAGGGGGTCGATGCGGGCTCTTTCCAGGGCCTCCCAGGACACTTCGAGCAGCAGCCGCTGCTGCGGGTCCATCACCAGCGCCTCGCGTGGGGAGATCCCGAAGAACGCGGGGTCGAAGCCGCCCACGTCGGTGAGGAACCCGCCCTCCCGGACGTAGGAGGTGCCTCGCTGTCCCTGCTCCGGGTCGTACACCCCGTCGGTGTCCCAGCCTCGGTCGGCCGGGAAGGGCGAGATGGCGTCCCGCCCCTCGGCCAGCAGCTCCCACAGCGATTCGGGGCCGTCCACGCCACCGGGGAACCGGCATCCCATGCCCACGATCGCGACCGGCTCATGCCGCCCGGACTCGGCGTCCCGCAGGCGCTGCCGGGTCTCATGAAGGTCGGCGGTCACCCTCTTGAGAAAGTAACGGAGCTTGTCTTCGTTTTCCATCTGAATCTCTCTCAATCCCAATGGCCGCGGAACCTGGTGCCGACTGTCAGGAGATGCCGAACTCCTTGCCGATGAAGTCGAACACCTCCTCGTCGGAGGCCTGGAGCAGTTGCTCGTCGACTCCGCCCGGGCCGTCGTGCAGGTCCTCGTCGTCCCACTGGGCGAGCAGCTTGGTCAGTCGTTCGCGGACCTGTAGACGGGTCTCCCGCCGGGTGGTGGCGGCGGCCAGCGTCGCCTCCAGCCGGTCGATCTCGGCGAGCACCTGGCCCTGGCCGCCCGCGCCACCGGCCGTGCCCGGCTCGTCGGTGCCGTCCGGCAGCAGCTGCTCCAGCAGGTGCTGCGAGAGCGCGGTCGGGCTCGGGTAGTCGAACACCAGCGCCCGCTTCAGCCGCAGTTGTGTGGCGGCGGCCAGCCGGTTGCTGAACTCCACCGCGGTCAGCGAGTCGAACCCGAGGTCGCGGAACGGCTTGCCGGACTCGACCGCCTCGGCCGAGTCGTACCCGAGCACGGCCGCGGCCGTCTTGCGTACGAGCCCCACGACGGCCGAGACGCGCTCCGGCTCGGGCATCTTCGCCAGCCGCTCACGCAGCGACTCGCCGGTCCCCTCGGCGCCGTCGTCCGCCCCGGCCCGCATGGCGCGCCGGGCCTCCGGGATCTCGCTCAGCAGCGGACTCGGCCGGACGGCGCTGAAGGTCAGCGCGAACCGTTCCCAGGCGAGGGCCGAGACGAAGGCGGTCGGCTCGGTGTCGGCGACCAGCCCGGCCAGCGCCGTCACCGCCAGTTCCGGGTCCATCGCCACCACACCGGCCCGCCGGGACACCGCCTCCACCGGTGTGTCGGCGGCCATTCCGGCGCCGGCCCACAGCCCCCAGGCCACCGAGGTGGCGGCGAGACCCTGGGCGCGGCGCCGCTCGGCCAGGGCGTCCAGTACGGCGTTGGCCGCCGCGTAGTTCGCCTGGCCACGGCTCCCGATCGCGCCGGAGGACGACGCGTACAGGGCGAACACCGTCAGGTTCAGATCACGGGTCAGCTCGTCCAGCAGCAGCGCCGAGGCCACCTTCGAGCGGAAGACCTGCTCGTAGCGTTCGGGGGCGAGCCCTTCGATCAGGCCGTCGTCGAGCACACCCGCGGTGTGGACGACACCGGTCAGCGGATGCTCGGCCGGGACGGCGGCCAGGAGGGCCGTCAGCGCGTCCCGGTCGGCCACGTCGCACGCGGCGATGGTGACCTGTGTGCCCAGGGCGCTCAGCTCGGCGCGCAGCTCCTCCGCGCCGGGGGCGTCGGGGCCACGGCGGCTGGTCAGCAGCAGGTGTTCGGCACCGTGGCAGGCCAGCCACCGGGCGACATGTCCGCCCAGCGCCCCCGTGCCACCGGTGATGAGCACCGTGCCGCTCGGCTGCCACTGTTGGTCCGGGGCCTGGGCCGGGGCCTGCACCAGCCGCCTGCCGAACACGCCGGTGGCGCGGACCGCGATCTGGTCCTCGCCCGTGGGGGCGGTCAGCGCGCCGGCGAAGCGTGCGGTGATCCGGTCGTCCAGCTCGGCGGGCAGGTCGATGAGACCGCCCCAGCCGCGCGGGTACTCCAGCGCGGCGACCCGGCCGAAGCCCCAGACGGCGTTCTGGAGCGGGGCCGTCGCCGGGTCCGAACCGCCCAGCGACACCGCGCCCCTGGTGACCGCCCACACCGGCGCCTCGATCCCCGCGTCGCCCAGGGCCTGCATCAGGGTCGCGGTCAGCACCACTCCGGCCGGAACCGACGGGTACTCGGGAAGGGCGTTCTCGCTCAGCGCCAGCAGGGACACCACGCCCGCGAACTCCCGGCTGTCCGCGCCACCGGCGCGATCCGCGGCGCATGACGCGAGGCGGTCGGCCAGCTCGGCGCGATCGGCGGCCCCGACCTCCAGCGGCACCGAACCGGTGCCCACCGCGTCCACCAGGGCGGACACCCACGCGTCAGCGGCCAGGCCCTGCGGTACGACCACCAGCCAGGTTCCCGACGGGGCGGTGGCGTCCGCGGTCACGGGCTTCCATGTGGTCCGGTAGCGCCAGCCGTCGACCGTGGAACGCTCGCGCCGCTGCCGCCGCCATGACGACAGCGCGGGCAGCACGGCGCCGAGCGAGTCGGCGTCCACCTCCAGCCGCGAGGCCAGGGAGTCCAGTTCCTCTCCTTCGACGGCGGCCCAGAACTCCGTGTCCACCGTGTCCTGGTCACCGGGCAGCGCCTCGGTCTCGGCCGCCTCGGGCCAGAACCGCTGCCGCTGGAAGGCATAGGTGGGCAGCTCCACCCGGCGGGCGCCGGTCGCGGTGAAGAACCCGGCCCAGCCGGTGGGAACACCACGGACGAAGAGCTCGGCCAACGACTGGGCGAAGCGGTCGAGTCCCCCCTGGTCGCGGCGCAGCGTGCCCGCGACCACGGCGACCTCGTCGGCGTCGTCGATGGCCTCCTGGACCGCGACGGACAGCACGGGGTGCGCGCTGACCTCGACGAACGCGCGGTGGCGGCGGGCCAGCAGCTCGCGGACGGCCGGTTCGAAGGCCACCGTCCGACGAAGGTTGCGGTACCAGTACTCGGCGTCCAGTTCCCCACCGTCGAGCCACTCACCGGTCACTGTCGACAGGAACGGCACCTGCACCCCGCGCGGGGTGACCGGCGCGAGCTCCGCCAGCAACTCCTCGTGGACCTCCTCGACGTGGGCGGAGTGGGAGGCGTAGTCCACGGCGATCCGCCGCACCCGCACATCCTCGCGCGTCAGTTCCTCGATCAGCTCGTCCAGTGCCTCGGGGTCGCCGGAGACCACGACCGACCGCGGGCCGTTGACCGCCGCGACCGACACCCGGCCGCTCCACTGCTCCAGCCGGACCTCGACCTCATCGACCGGCAACGGAATCGACGCCATGCCTCCGGCACCGGCCAGCCGTCGCGCGATCGCCTGGCTCCGCAGCGCCACGACCCGGGCACCGTCCTCCAGCGACAGCCCGCCCGCCACACAGGCGGCGGCGATCTCGCCCTGGGAGTGCCCGACGACAGCGTCCGGAATCACACCGTGGGCCCGCCACAGCGCCGCGAGCGACACCATCAGCGCCCACGACACCGGCTGCACCACATCGACCCGCTCCAGCGACACGGCACCCTCGTTCTGCCGCACCACATCCACCAACGACCAGTCGATGTAAGGCGCCAGAGCCATCGCGCACTCAGCCAGCCGCTCGGCGAACACCGGAGACTCGTCCAGGAGCCGGGCACCCATGCCCGCCCACTGAGAGCCCTGTCCCGGGAAGACGAACACCGACTTCCCCTCCACGTCGGCAACGCCACGCACCACGCCGGGCGCGGGATCGTCATCGCCCAGGGCGCGCAGACCTGACAGCAGCGCCTCACGGTCCCCGCCGACCACCACCGCCCGGTGCTCCAGCACCGACCGCGTGGACAGCAACGAGTAGCCGACGTCCACGGGACTCAGCTCCGGGGCGCCCTCCAGCTGGGACAGCAGACCGGCCGCCTGACCGCGCAGCGCCGCGGCCGACTTCGCCGACACCATCCACGGCACCGTCACCGCGTCGACCGTGGGCGTGTCCGACACGCTCTCGGCGTCCACCGCGTCCTCGGGGGCCTGCTCGATGATGGCGTGGGCGTTGGTGCCGCTCATGCCGAAGGAGGAGATGCCGGCCCGGCGCGGGCGCCCGGTCTCCGGCCATTCGGCGGCCTCGGCCAACAGCTCCACCGCACCGGTCGCCCAGTCCACATGCGTGGTCGGCGCGTCCACGTGCAGCGTCTTGGGCAGCACACCGTGGCGCAGCGCCATCACCATCTTGATCACACCGGCGACGCCCGAGGCGGACTGGGTGTGCCCCATGTTGGACTTGATGGAGCCGAGCCGCAGCGGCAGCTCCCGGTCCCGTCCATAGGTGGCCAGCAGCGCCTGCGCCTCGATCGGGTCGCCCAGCGTGGTCCCGGTGCCGTGCGCCTCGACCGCGTCCACCTCCGCCGGAGCCAGACCCGCGTTCGCCAGCGCCTGACGGATCACCCGCTGCTGCGACGGACCATTCGGCGCCGTCAGACCATTCGACGCACCATCCTGATTCACCGCCGAACCCCGCACCACCGCCAGCACCTCATGACCGTTGCGCCGCGCATCCGACAGCCGCTCCAGCACCACCAGACCCACGCCCTCCGACCAGCCGGTGCCGTCGGCACCCTCCGCGAAGGACTTGCACCGGCCGTCCCGCGCCAGTCCGCCCTGCTGCCGGAACTCCGCGAACCCCGCCGGGGTGGACATCACCGTCACCCCGCCGGCCAGCGCCAGCGAGCACTCGCCGCCGCGCAGCGCCTGCATCGCCATGTGCATCGCCACCAGCGAGGACGAACACGCCGTGTCCACCGTGACCGCCGGGCCCTCCAGGCCGAAGGTGTAGGACAGCCGGCCGGACACCACGCTCGTCGCCTGGCCGGTCATCATGTGGCCGAGTGACTCCTCGGGGGCGACATAGCCACCGCCGGTGGCGCCGATGAAGACGCCTGCGTCACTGCCGCGCAGCCCCGTCGGGTCGATTCCGGCCCGCTCGAACACCTCCCACGCGGACTCCAGCAGCAGCCGCTGCTGCGGGTCCATGGCCAGCGCCTCACGCGGCGAGATGCCGAAGAACCGGGCGTCGAACTCGGTGGCGTCGTGGACGAATCCGCCCTCGAAAGCGTTCTCCGCGTCGAGGTTCCAGCCCCGGTCGGACGGGAACGGGGAGATCGCGTCCCGCTCCTCGGCCACCAGACGCCATAGATCCTCGGGCGACCGGACACCGCCCGGGTAGCGGCAGCTCATCCCGACGATCACGATCGGGTCGTCCGCGACGCTCCCGAGGGCGGTGAGGACGGCCGAGCCGCCCGGGCCAGGCTGCTCCCCGAGCAGTTCGGCGCGGAGGTGGTCGACCAGCGCCGCCGGGGACGGGTAGTCGAAGACCAGGGTGGTGGGCAGGGCCAGTCCGGTCGCGGTGGCGAGCCGGTTGCGCAGCTCCACCGCCGTCAGCGAGTCGAAGCCGAGGTCCTTGAAGGCCCGGTCGGCCTCGATGGCCTCCGCGCCCGAGTGGCCGAGCACCAGGGCCACCTGTTCCCGGACGACACCGAGCAGCAGATCGAGCCGTTCGTTGTCCGGCGTGGCCCGCAGCCGTCCGCGCAGCGAGCTGAGCTCCGACGCGTCGTCGTACCGCACGGGTGCGTCCGCGATAAGCGCGCGGCGTACGCCGGGCAGGTCGCGCAGCAGTGCGCTCGGCCGTGCCAGGGTGAACGCGGGGGCGAACTGGTCCCAGTCGACGTCGGCGACCGCGACGGTCACGTCCCGGTTGCGCAGCGCGCGGCTCAGCCCGGCGATGGCGGTCTCCGGCGCCATGAGGATCAGCCCACGGCGCGCCAGGTAGTCCTGGGCGCCGTCGGCGGCCGCCATTCCGCCGTCGGCCCACGCGCCCCAGGCCACGGATGTCGCCGTCAGCCCCCGGGCCGTACGGGCCTCGGCCAGCGCGTCCAGGTAGGCGTTGGCCGCGCCGTAGGCGCCCTGGCCGCCGCTGCCCCAGGTGGCGGCGACCGAAGAGAAGAGGACGAAGAAGTCGAGCTCACGGTCGCCGAGCAGCGCGTCGAGGTTGGCCGCGCCGACCACCTTGGCTGTCATCACCTCGGCCGTCTCGGCGTCGCTCGCGCCGTCCAGCGGGGCGGCCGCCTGGGCGATGCCCGCGGTGTGCACGACGCCCGTCAGGGGGCGGTCGTCGGGGATGTCGGCCAGCACGGCCGCGAGCGCCTCCCGGTCGGCCACGTCGCAGGCGGCGATCGTGACCCGCGCGCCCAGCTCGGCGAGTTCGTCGCACAGTTCGCGGGCGCCGGGTGCGTCCGGCCCCCGACGGCTGGTCAGCACCAGGTGCTCGGCGCCGCCGCGGGCGAGCCAGCGGGCCACATGGCCGCCAAGGCCGCCGGTGCCGCCGGTGATCAGGACCGTTCCGGTGGCGATGAAGCCGGTCTCGTCCGGCTCGCGTTCGGCCGGGCAGTGGACGACGCGCCGGCCGAAGAGGCCGGAGGAGCGCACCGCGGCCTGGTCCTCGTCACCGGCTCCGGCTCCGGCTCCGGCTCCAGATAGCACCGCGGCCAGCCGTCGGCCGGCGGGCCGGTCGAGGGTGTCGGGCAGGTCGATCAGTCCGCCCCAGCGCCGCGGGTACTCCAGCGCCGCGACCCGGCCAAGGCCCCATACGGCCGCCTGCGCCGGGTTCGGCGCGGTGTCCGAGCGGCTCACCGACACCGCGCCTCGCGTGGCGGTCCACAGCGGCGACTCGATGCCCGCGTCGCCCAGCGCCTGCACCAAGGTGATCGTCAGTGCCACGCCGGCCGGTACGCCCGGGTGTCCGCCGACAGCGGGCTCGTACGGTGCGAGCAGGGACAGGACGCCCGCGAACGGGCCCGATTCCGTGGCCGCCTCACGCAGCCGGTCGGCCAGTGCGGCGCGGTCCGGCTCGCCGATCTCGACGCGTACCGTCGGGGTGGGCATGGCCTCGGCCACGGAGGTCGCCCACGGGTCGTCCGCCTGCCCGGCCGGGACGACCACGAGCCAGCTGCCGCGCTGGGCCCGGGGGGTCGGGTCGGCCAGCGGCGTCCAGGTGACCCGGTAGCGCCAGCCGTCCACGACCGACTGCTCACGTCGGCGGCGGCGCCACGTCGTCAGCGCGGGAAGCACCGCGCCGAGCGAGTCGCCGTCGACTTCCAGCCGCGAGGCCAGGGACTCCAGGTCCTCCCCTTCGACCGTGGCCCAGAAGTCCGTGTCCCCGTCCGCGATTCCCGTGTTCGCGGCGGGCGCCGGCGCCGACACGTTCGGCCAGTAGCGCTGGTGCTGGAAGGCGTACGTGGGCAGTTCGACCCGGTGGGCGCCGGTGCCCGCAAAAAACGCCGGCCAGTCGACCTCCACGCCGTGCGCGTACAGCCGGGCCAGCGCGGTGACCACCGCACGCTCCTCGTCCGCTCCCTTCCGCAGCGCCGAGACGACCACCGTGGTGGCGGGCGACTGCTCGGACAGGCTCTCCTGAGCCATCGCCGACAGCACACCGTCCGGCCCCAGCTCCAGATACGTACTCACACCACACTCGTCCAGCCGACGCACGCCATCGGCGAACCGCACCGCCTCGCGCACCTGCCGCACCCAGTACTCGGGCGCGCACAGCAGCTCGGCCGACGCCACCTCTCCCGTCAGGTTCGACACCAGCGGCACCGCCGGAGCCCCGAACGACAGGCCCCGCACCACCCGCTCGAACTCAGCAGCCATCCCGTCCATCAGAGCCGAGTGAAACGCATGCGAGACCCGCAAACGCCTAGTCTTGCGCCCCTCGCCCTCGAACCGGCCGGCCAGCTCGAGCACCGCCGCCTCGTCGCCCGAGATCACGACCGACCGCGGCCCGTTGACCGCCGCGATCGAGACTCCCTCGGTCAGTTGCGGGGTCACCTCGTCCTCGGTGGCTTGGAGGGACACCATCGCCCCACCTCGCGGCAGCTCCGCCATCAGCCGGGCCCGCGCCGCCACCAGCGTGCACGCGTCCGTCAGCGAGAACACCCCGGCCACATGCGCCGCGGCGATCTCTCCGACCGAATGCCCCGCCACGTAATCCGGCCGCATTCCCCACGACTCCACCAGCCGGAACAACGCCACCTCGACGGCGAACAGCGCGGGCTGTGTCCATCCCGTCCCGTCCAGCAGCTCCGCCTCGGCCGAACCCGCCTCGGCGAACATCACCTCACGCAACGGCCGTTCGAGGTGGCCGTCAAGATGCGCGAACACCTCGTCCAGCGCCTCGGCGAACACCGGGAACGCCTCGTACAGCTCCCGGCCCATCCCCGCCCGCTGACTGCCCTGCCCCGAGAACAGGAACGCCACCACCCGATCCTCCCGGGCCAACCCCCGCACCACATCCACGCCCGGCTCACCACACGCCAGAGCCCGCAGGCCTTCCACCGCCCCCTCCCGGGCGCCCGCCAGCACCACACCGCGCCGCTCGAACCCCGACCGCGACGTCACCAGCGAGAACGCCAGATCGCTCCATGCGAGACCGGGCTCTTCCTCGGCACGGGAAAGCACCCGCGCCGCCTGCGCACGCAGCGCCTCCTCCGACTTCCCCGACACCACCACCGGCAGCACACCCGGCTCCCGAGCCGGCGCGGGGGATGCCACCGGGCCGTCGTCATCGGCCTGCGGCTGCGGGGCCTGCTCCAGGATGGTGTGGGCGTTGGTGCCGCTGATGCCGAAGGCCGACACGCCGACCCGGCGCGGGTGCTCCGTCTCCGGCCACTCGGCCTGCTCGGTCAGCAGCTCCACCGCGCCGGACGACCAGTCCACATGGGACGTCGGCTCGTCGATGTGCAGCGTCTCGGGCAGTACGCCGTGTCGCATCGCCATGACCATCTTGATGACGCTCGCGGCGCCGGCGGCCAGCTGGGTGTGGCCGAGGTTGGACTTGACCGAGCCCAGCAGCAGGGGTTGTTCGCGCTCCTGCCCATACGTGGCGAGTAGCGCCTGGGCCTCGATCGGGTCGCCCAGCGTGGTGCCCGTGCCGTGCGCCTCCACCGCGTCGATGTCGTTCGCCGTCAGCCTGGCGTTGGTCAGCGCCTGGCGGATCACCCGCTGCTGCGAGGGGCCGTTCGGCGCGGTCAGACCATTCGACGCACCGTCCTGGTTGATCGCCGAGCCCCGCACCACCGCCAGCACGGGGTGGCCATGACGGCGGGCGTCCGACAGCCGCTCCACCAGGAGCAGCCCCACGCCCTCGGACAGGCTCATCCCGTCGGCCGATTCGGCGAACGCCTTGCACCGGCCGTCCGCGGCCATGCCGCGCTGGCGGCTGAAGGCGAGGAACGAACCGGGGGTGGTCATCACCGTGACACCGCCGGCCAGCGCCAGTGTGCTCTCGCCGTTGCGCAGCGACTGGCACGCCAGGTGCAGCGCCACCAGCGACGAGGAGCACGCCGTGTCCAGGGTGACCGCCGGGCCCTCGAGACCGAACAGATACGAGATCCGGCCCGACAGCACGCTGGGCACCGAGCTGGTGAGCAGGTAGCCCTCGGCCCCCTCCTGGTCGGCGTGCGGTCCGAAGCCGTAGTCCTGGTAGCTGGAGCCGATGAACGTGCCCGTCAGGCTGCCCCTGACCGACGCGGGGTCGATCCCGGCCCGCTCGAACGCCTCCCAGGAGGTCTCCAGCAGCAGCCGCTGCTGCGGGTCCATGGCCAGCGCCTCACGCGGCGAGATCCCGAAGAAGCCCGCGTCGAACTCCGCCGCGTCGTGCAGGAAGCCACCGCGCGTCGAGTACGTCTTGCCGAGCTTGTCCGGGTCCGGGTCGTAGAGCCCCTCGGCGTCCCAGCCACGGTCGGCGGGGAACTCGGAGATGACGTCCTGTCCGCCCGCGACCACCTCCCACAGCTGCTCCGGCGAACCGATCCCGCCGGGGAAGCGGCAGGCCATGCCGATGATCGCGACCGGCTCGTCGGAGGCCGCGGACACCACGGGCGCGGGCGCGCCCGGCACCGCCGCGGCCGAGCCCACGATCCGCGACCGCAGGAACTCCACCAGGGCCACCGGGCTCGGGTAGTCGAAGACCAGGGTGGACGGCAGGGTCAGACCGGTGGCCCTGGCCACCCGGTTACGCAGGTCCACCGCGGTCAGCGAGTCGAACCCGACATCGCGGAACGCCCGGCGCTCCGAGATCGCCTCCGGGGAGGTGTGTCCCAGAACCGCTGCCGCCTCGGCGCGCACCAGGTCCAGCAGCGCGCGCTCCTGCTCGGTGGCGGACAGCGCGCGGATCCGCGCGGCGAACTCGCCGTCCGCGGAGGTGGCGACGGTGTTCTCGGCCTTCTCGAGGATCCCGCGCACCTCGGGCACCTCGCCGAACAGCGGGCTGGGGCGCACCGAGGTGTAGACCGGGTAGTAGCGGCCCCAGTCGATGTCGGCGATCGTCAGCAGGGTCTCGTCGTCCTCCAGTGCCTGCCGCAGCCCGATGTGGGCGAGGTCGGGCTGCATGAAGCGCAGACCGCTGCCGAGGATCTGCTGCGGA
Source organism: Streptomyces sp. NPDC028305 (assembly GCF_055569495.1). Taxonomy (NCBI): domain Bacteria; kingdom Bacillati; phylum Actinomycetota; class Actinomycetes; order Kitasatosporales; family Streptomycetaceae; genus Streptomyces; species Streptomyces sp. NPDC028305. The sequence continues at coordinate 191,099 of NZ_JBVHTN010000009.1, read as the reverse complement.
TCGACCCGCACCTGGTCGTCCCGCCAGATGCCCCACGCGATGGAGGTGGCGCGCAGCCCCTGGGCGCGCCGGTGTTCCGCCAGCGCCTCCAGGTAGGAGTTGGCCGCCCCGTACGCGCCGTGGTCGCCGCTGCCCCAGATGCCGGCGATCGACGAGTAGTACACGACAGCGTCGAGCTGCTCTTCGTCCAGCAGCTCGTGGAGATGGCGGGCGCCCGCGACCTTGGCGTCGACGACCGAGGCGAACGTCTCGTGGTCCATGGTGGTCAGCGAGCCGAGGTCTATGTAAGCGGCCACATGGACGGCGGTGCGAATGACCCGCCCCTCGGCCGTGAGCCGGTCGATCAGCGCGGCCACCGCGGCCCGGTCCGCCACGTCGCAGGCCACGACCTCCACGGCGGTGCCCAGCTCGGTCAGCTTGGCCACCAGCTCGGCCGCGCCGGCCGCGTCCATGCCGCGCCGACTGGTCAGCACCAGGTGCTCGGCCCCGTTGTGCGCGAGCCACCGGGCCAGATACTGGCCCAGCACACCGGTGCCGCCGGTGATCAGCGTGGTGCCGCGCGGCTCCCAACCGCCGTTGGGGCCACGGTCGTCGAGGGGCGCGCGCACCACGCGGCGTACGAACACTCCGGAGGACCGGATCGCGAACTCGCCCTCGCCGTCCTCGCCTTCAGCGCCGGCGAGCGCTCCGACCAGCCGCTGCGCGGCGCGCTGGTCGAGTTCGGCGGGCAGGTCCACCAGGCCGCCCCAGCGGCGCGGGTGCTCCAGCGCGGCCGTCCGGCCCAGGCCGATGACCTGCGCCTGCGCCGGGCTGGTCAGGCCGTCCGAGCGGCCGGTGGACACGGCGCCCCGGGTGAGGCACCACAACGGCGCCCCGGTGTCGAGGTCGTCCAGCGCCTGCACCAGCGCGAGGGTCAGCGCGAGCCCGGAGGACAGCGTCGGGTGGGTGGCGCTCGGCTGCTCGGCGAAGGCCAGCACCGACACCATGCCGCGCAGGTCCTCGACGCCCTCGACGCCCTGGAGCCGGGACGCGAGTTCGGCGCGGTCGACACACGACTCGTCCAGCTCCAGCCGCCGGACCTGAGCGCCGTGTCCGGCGAGCGCCGCGGTCACCTCGTCGTCCGCGACGCCGTCGGCGGTGACGACCAGCCAGGTGCCGGTGAGCACGGGCACCGAGGACATCCGCAGCGGCCGCCACTCGGTCCGGTAGCGCCAGGAGTCCACGGTGGACTCCTCACGGCGCCTGCCCCGCCAGGCGGAGAGGGCGGGCAGCACCGCGCCCAGCGAGTCTCCGTCGATCTCCAGCCAGCCGGCCAGGGACTCCAGGTCCTCCTGTTCGACGGCGGACCAGAACTCGGCGTCCACCGGGTCGGTCTCCGTGGCCTGCGCGACGGGCCTGGCCTCGTCCGCCCAGTAGCGCTCGCGCTGGAACGGGTAGGTGGGCAGCTCGGTCCGGCGGGCCCGGGTGCTGGCGAAGCAGCCCGCCCAGGCGACCTCGACACCGCGGACGAACACCTCGGCCGCCGAGGTCAGGAAGCGCCCGAGGCCGCCCTCGTCCCGGCGCAGCGTGCCGACGGTGACGGCGTGGTCGCCTGTCGCGTCGATGGTCTCCTGGACCCCTACAGTGAGCACGGGGTGCGCGCTGACCTCGATGAACGCCCGGTGGTGCTGGGCGAGCAGCCCCCGGACCGCGGGCTCGAAGCCCACCGTCCGCCGCAGGTTGCGGTACCAGTAGTCGGCGTCCAGTTCACCGCCGTCGAGCCACTGACCGGTCACGGTGGAGAAGAACGGCACCTCGGCGGCGCGGGGGCGCAGCGGTGCCAGACGTTCCAGGAGTTCGTCGTGGATCTCTTCGACGTGTGCGGAGTGGGAGGCGTAGTCCACCGCGATCCGCCGGACCCGGACGTCCTCGCCGGTCAGCTCCTCGATCAGCTCGTCCAAAGCCTCACGGTCACCGGAAACAACCGCCGAGCGGGGGCCATTGACGGCCGCGACCGATATCCGGCCGTCGCAGCGCTCCAGCCGCGCCTCGACGTCGCCCACCGGCAGCGGTACCGAGGCCATGCCACCCGCACCCGCAAGCCGCCGGGCGATCGCCTGGCTGCGCAACGCCACCACCCGGGCCGCGTCCTCCAGGGAGAGCGCGCCGGCCACACAGGCGGCGGCGATCTCACCCTGTGAGTGACCGACCACCGCGTCCGGCTCCACGCCGTGGGAGCGCCACAGCGCGGCGAGCGAGATCATCATCGCCCACGACACCGGCTGCACCACATCCACGCGCTCCAGCGACGCGGCACCCTCGGCCTGGCGTACGACGTCCATCAACGACCAGTCCGTGAAGGGCGTCAGAGCGGCGGCACACTCCGCCATCCGCCCGGCGAACACCGGAGACTCCTCCAGCAACCGGGCGCCCATCCCGGCCCACTGCGACCCCTGCCCCGGGAAGACGAACACCGTCTTCCCCTCCACATCGGCGATGCCGCGGACCACGCTCGCCCCCGGCTCGTCCTCGCCCAGGGCACGCAGACCCGACAGCAGCTCTTCGCGGTCCCCGCCGACCACCACGGCCCGGTGCTCCAGCACCGCCCGCGCCGACACCAGCGAGTGGCCGACGTCGGCCGACGTCGCCTCGGGGAGGTTCTCCAGGTGGGAGGACAGGTTGACCGCCTGCTCGCGCAGCGCGCGGTCGCTCCTGGCCGACACCACCCAGGGCAGGGCGGCCGGGGTCGCGGCGGTGGTGTCGGGGTCGGCCGGCTTCGGTTCGGCGTCCTCGGGCGCCTGCTCCAGGATGGCGTGCGCGTTGGTGCCGCTGACGCCGAACGCGGAGACACCGGCCCGGCGCGGACGCCCGGTCTCCGGCCACTCCGTCGACTCGGTCAACAGCTCCACCGCGCCCGCCGACCAGTCCACATGCGTGGTCGGCTGATCCACGTGGAGGGTCATGGGCAGCACACCATGGCGCAGCGCCATCACCATCTTGATCACACCGGCAGCGCCGGCGGCCACCTGGGCGTGGCCGATGTTCGACTTCACCGACCCCAGCCACAGGGGCAGCTCGCGGTCCTGACCGTAGGTGGCGAGCAGCGCCTGCGCCTCGATCGGGTCGCCCAGCGTGGTGCCCGTGCCGTGCGCCTCCACGGCATCGACGTCGCGTCCGGACAGCCCCGCGTTGGCGAGGGACTGGCGGATGACCCGCTGCTGCGACGGGCCGTTCGGCGCCGTCAGCCCGTTGGACGCGCCATCCTGGTTGACCGCCGAGCCCCGCACGACGGCCAGCACTTCATGGCCGTTACGGCGCGCGTCCGACAGCCGTTCGAGTGCCAGCAGGCCGACGCCCTCGGACCAGCTGGTCCCGGCCGCCGCCTCGGCGAACGCGCGGCACCGGCCGTCCGGGGCCAGCCCGCCCTGCTCGTTGAACTCGCTGAAGCCGACCGGCGTCGACATCACCGTGACACCGCCGGCCAGCGCCAGCGAGCACTCGCCCGAGCGCAGCGCCTGGGCGGCGAGGTGCATCGCCACCAACGCCGACGAGCAGGCGGTGTCCACGGTGACGGCCGGGCCCTCGAGGCCGAAGGTGTAGGACAGCCGGCCCGAGATCACGCTGGTGGCCTGGCCGGTCATCTGGTGGCCGCGGGACTCCTCCGGCGGTACGTAGCCGAAGCCGGTCGCGCCGACGAACACGCCCGCGTCGGTGCCGCGGACGGAGGTGGGGTCGATGCCGGCGCGCTCGAACACCTCCCACGCGGTCTCCAGCAGCAGCCGCTGCTGCGGGTCCATGGCCGCCGCCTCACGCGGCGAGATCCCGAAGAAACCCGCGTCGAAATCGGCGGCGTCGTAGAGGAAACCGCCCCGAAAACCGGCGTCTCCGTCGAGCCGCCAGCCGCGGTCGGTGGGCAGTTCGGCGATGGCGTCGCGCCCCTCGGCGACCAGCCGCCACAGGTCCTCCGGGGACCGGACGCCGCCCGGGTAGCGGCAGGCCATCCCGACGATCACGATCGGGTCGTCCGCGAGACCGGCGGTGGCGACGGCCGTCGGCGTGATCGCGTCGACGTGCTCGTCCAGCAGCTCACGCAACAGGAACTCGGCCAGCACGGTCGGGGTGGGGTAGTCGAACACCAAGGTGGCGGGCAGCCGGAGCCCGGTGGCCGTGTTCAGCCGGTTGCGCAGCTCGACGGCGGTCAGCGAGTCGAAGCCCAGCTCGCGGAACTCGCGCCGGACCTCGACCGCGTCCGGCGACGGGTGCCCCAGGACGGCGGCCGCCTGGCCGCGTACGAGATCCGTCAGGAGGCGCAGCCGGTCGCCGTCGCGCAGCCCGGCGAGCCGGCGGGCCAGCGCGTTGGCCGCGCCCGAGTCGGAGTCGCGGACGCCGCCCGCGGCCCTGCGGGCCGTACGCACCAGGCCGCGCAGCAGCCCGGGGGTCTCGCTCTGGGCGCGCAGCGCCGCGAGGTCCAGGCGCACGGGTGCGACCACGGGCTCGTCGCAGGCGACCGCGGCGTCGAACAGCGCGGCGCCCTGTTCCTCGGTCAGCAGTGGCATGCCGGCCCCGCTGATCCGCTGGATGTGGGTGTGGCTGAGCTCGCTGGTCATGCCGCTGTCCTGGACCCATGGGCCCCACAGCAGCGACTGGCCCGGCAGGCCGAGGGCCCTGCGGTGGTACGCCAGCGCGTCGAGGAAGGAGTTCGCGGCGGCGTAGTTGGCCAGCCCCGCGGCGCCCAGCTGGCCCGCCACCGAGGAGTACGTCACGAAGGCGGCCAGGCCGAGATCGCGGGTCAGCTCGTGCAGATGCCAGGCGGCGTCCGCCTTCGGTCCGTAGACCGTGGCCAGCCGCTCGGGCGTCAGCGACGCGAACACTCCGTCGTCGAGCACGGCCGCGGTGTGGACGACCGCGATCAGCGGGTGCTCCGCCGGAATCCCGGCGAGCAGCGCCTCCAGCGCGGCGCGGTCCGCCACATCGCACGCGGCGATGGTGACCTCGGCGCCGTGCGCGCTCAGCTCCGCCCGGAGGTCCGCCGCGCCGGGCGCGTCCGGCCCGCGGCGGCTGACCAGGAGCAGATGCCTCATGCCCCGGTCGGCGGCGAGATGACGGGCGAGGCTGCGGGCGAGACCGCCGGTGCCACCGGTGATCAGCACGGTGCCCTCGGGGTCCCACTCGCGCGGCATGGTCAGCACGATCTTGCCGGTGTGCTTGGCCTGGCTCATGCACCGGAACGCGTCCCGCGCCCGCCGCACATCCCAGGCCGTCACCGGCAGCGGCCGCAGGACGCCCGCCTCGAACAGCTCCATCAGCTCGACCAGCATCTGCTGGAGGCGGCCCGGCCCGGCCTCCGCCAGGTCGAAGGGCCGGTAGCCGGCGCCCATCGCCTCCGCGTCGCGGATGTCGGTCTTGCCCATCTCGATGAACCGGCCGCCGGGGGCAAGCAGCCGCGCGGACGCGTCGATGAACTCGCCCGCGAGCGAGTTGAGCACCACGTCAACGCCCCGGCCGCCGGTCACCTCCCGGAACCGCTCCTCGAACTCGGTCGTACGGGAGGAGGCGACGTGGTCGTCCGGGATACCCAGCGAGCGCAGCGCGTCCCACTTGCCCTCACTCGCCGTGGCGAACACCTCGGCGCCCAAGTGCCGGGCGATCTGGATCGCGGCCATACCCACACCACCGGCACCCGCGTGCACCAGCACCGACTCACCCGCCGACAGGCCGGCCAGATCCACCAGGCCGTAGTACGCGGTCAGGAAGGCGACCGGCACGGACGCGGCGTCCTCGAACCGCCAGCCCTCCGGGATCGGCACGAGCTCGTTCTGGTCGACGACGACGGACGGGCCGATGCCGCCCTGGACGGCGCCGAGCACCCGGTCGCCGACGCGCAACCCGGTCACCTCGGGGCCGGTCTCCACGACCACCCCGGCCGCCTCGCTGCCCATCGCTCCGGCGTCCCCGGGGTACATGTCCAGGGCGTTGAGCACGTCACGGAAGTTGACTCCGGCGGCGCGCACCGCCATCCGTACCTCACCGGGGGCAAGCTGCTCCCGAGGCGTCTCGGTGATCAGGTCGAGGGCGTCCAGGCTGCCCTTGCGCCGACTGTCCAGCCGCCACGGCACCCCGTCGGCCGGGGGCAGCAGCCGGGAGGAGGTGGCGACGGAGGCCAGTCGGCCGACGAGTACGGCGCCGTCCCGGACCGCGACCTGCGGCTCACCGGACGCAAGCACATCGGCCAGCACCTCGGCGGTCTGCTGCCGGTGGTCGAGATCGGCCAGGACGAGGTGTCCCGGGTACTCCGTCTGCGCGGTGCGCAGCAGCCCCCATACGGCCGCCGCGGCGAGATCGGTGAGGGTGTCGCCGCTCCGCGCCACGACCGCGCCGCGCGTGATGAACACCAGACGGGATTCGGAATGCCGCTCGTCGGCCACCCAGTGCTGGACCAGCTCCAGGACCCGGGCCGTCACGTGGCGCATCGAACCCGCCGGGTCGTCCGGGGCCCCGGTGCCGTCGGCGGGGCCGGTGGCACCGAGCGAGCCGACCTCGACCACCACCACGTCCGGCACCGTTTCGAGGGACGCCAGGTGCCCGAGCGCGTCCGTGGACAGTTCGAGCGTGTCCGGCTCGCCGTCGGGTCGTGAGGCGGCCGGAGCCGGCACCCAGTCCAGCCGGTAGAGCGAGTCGTACACGTGGCCGACGGGGTTCCCGGCGGCCAGTTGCCGCGCGGACAGTGGGCGGGTGGTCACGGACTCGATCGAGACGACGGGCGCACCGGTCGGGTCGGCCGCCTCCAGGGTCACCGCCCCGGCGGCGCCGTGGGCCAGCCGCACCCGCAGGACAGAGGCGCCATGGGCGTGCAGGGAGACACCGCTCAGCGAGAACAGCAGCGAGGTCTGTCCCGCGCCCGAGTCGGCCCCTGCCACCTCGGCGAACCACATGGCGTGCAGGGCCGCGTCCAGCAGAGCCGGGTGCATCGCGAACGACTCGGCGTCATCCGTCTGATCGGGCAGGGCGACCTCGGCAAACACCTCGTCGTCGGTCTGCCAGACCGCGCGCAGCCCCTGGAAGACCGTGCCGTATTCGAGGCCGACGTCGGCGAACCGCTCGTAGAAGCCCTCCAAGTCGGCGACGACCGCACCGGTGGGCGGCCACACGGTCGCGTCGAAGTCCGACGTCCGCTCGCCCGCCGCCAGCACACCGGTGGCGTGGTGCAGCCACGGCTGCTCGGTGGCGTCGGCGGGCCGTGAGTAGACGTTGAAGCCGCGGCGGCCGGACTCGTCCGGCACGCCCACCCACACCTGGAGGGCGACCGCGTCGCGCTCCGGCACCACCAGGGGCGCCGCGAGGGTGAGTTCGTCCACCAGGTCGCAGCCCACCTGGTCGCCGGCGCGGATCGCCAGCTCCAGGAAACCGGTGCCCGGGAAGAGCACCACACCGCCCACCGCGTGGCCGGCCAGCCAGGGGTGCGATCGAAGCGACAGGCTGCCGGTGAACAGCACTCCGCCCGCGTCGGCCAGCTCCACCGCGGCGCCGAGCAGCGGGTGTTCCGGGGACACCAGGCCGGCGGCGGTCACATCGCCCGCTCGCGCGGGCTCGGAGGGCCAGTAGTGCTGCCGCTGGAAGGCGTAGGTGGGCAGATCGACGCGGCGCGCGCCGGTGTCCGCGAACACACCTGCCCAGTCGACCTCGCCACCACGGACGAAGAGCTCCGCCAGCGAGGCAAGGAACCGGTCGCTGCCGCCCTGGTCACGCCGCAGCGTGCCGGTGACCACAGCGGTCACCTCGGCGTCGTCCACGGTCTCCTGGACCCCGACCGTCAGCACCGGATGGGCGCTGACCTCGACGAACGCGCGGTGGCGCCCGGCCAGCAACTCCCGCACGGCCGACTCGAAACCGACCGTCCGACGAAGGTTGCGGTACCAGTACTCGGCGTCCAGCTCGCCGCCGTCGAGCCACTCACCGGTCACCGTCGACAGGAACGGCACCTCCACCCCGCGCGGGGCGACCGGCGCGAGCTCCGCCAGCAACTCCTCGTGGATCTCCTCGACGTGGGCGGAGTGGGAGGCGTAGTCCACCGCGATCCGCCGGACCCGGACGTCCTCCCCTGTCAGCTCGTCGATCAGCTCGTCCAGTGCCTCCGGGTCGCCGGAGACCACGACCGACCTGGAACCGTTGACCGCGGCGACCGACACCCGGCCGTCCCAGCGCTCCAGCCGCGCCTCCACCTCGCCCACCGGCAGCGGCACCGACGCCATTCCCCCGGCACCTGCCAGCCGCCGGGCGATCGCCTGACTGCGCAACGCCACCACCCGGGCACCGTCCTCCAGCGACAGCGCGCCGGCCACACAGGCGGCCGCGATCTCACCCTGCGAGTGGCCGACCACCGCATCCGGCTCCACGCCGTGAGAGCGCCACAGCGCGGCGAGCGAGATCATCATCGCCCACGACACCGGCTGCACCACATCCACCCGCTCCAGCGACGCGGCACCCTCCACCTGCCGCACCACGTCCATCAAGGACCAGTCCGTGAACGACGCCAGGGCAGCGGCACACTCCGCCATCCGCCCGGCGAACACCGGAGACTCGTCCAAGAGCCGGGCACCCATCCCGGCCCACTGCGACCCCTGCCCCGGGAAGACGAACACCGTCTTCCCCTCCACATCGGCAACCCCGTGCACCAGGCCCGAGCCGGGCTCATCATCAGCCAGGGCACGCAGACCCGACAGCAGCTCCTCGCGGTCCCCGCCGACCACCACGGCCCGGTGCTCCAGCACCGCCCGCGCCGACACCAGCGCATGACCCACATCCACCGGCCGCAGCTCCGGGTCGGTCTCCACGTGCGACAGCAGAGCGACCGCTTGCCCACGCAGCGCCGCAGCCGACTTGGCCGACACCACCCACGGCACCGCCGCCACGTCAACGACAGGCGCCTCGGCCGCCCCCTCGACGTCCACCGGCTCCTCGGGCGCCTGCTCCAGGATGGCGTGCACATTGGTGCCGCTGACGCCGAACGCGGAGACACCGGCCCGGCGCGGACGCCCCGTCTCCGGCCACTCCGTCGACTCGGTCAACAGCTCCACCGCGCCCGCCGACCAGTCCACATGCGTGGTCGGCTGATCCACGTGAAGGGTCATGGGCAGCACACCATGGCGCAGCGCCATCACCATCTTGATCACACCGGCCACACCGGCCGCCAGCTGGGTGTGTCCCACATTGGACTTGATGGAGCCCAGCCGCAGGGGCAGCTCGCGGTCCTGACCGTAGGTGGCGAGCAGCGCCTGCGCCTCGATCGGGTCGCCCAGCGTGGTGCCCGTGCCGTGCGCCTCGACCGCGTCCACCTCCGCCGGAGCCAGACCCGCGTTCGCCAGCGCCTGACGGATCACCCGCTGCTGCGACGGACCATTCGGCGCCGTCAAACCATTCGACGCACCATCCTGATTCACCGCCGAACCCCGCACCACCGCGAGCACCTGGTGTCCGTTGCGCCGCGCGTCCGACAGCCGCTCCAGGATGACCAGGCCGACCCCCTCCGACCAGCCCGTTCCGGCGGCCGCGTCGGCGAATGGGCGGCAGCGGCTGTCCGGGGACAGCCCGCCGTGCTGGTCGAACTCCCCGAAGGCCGCCGGGGTGGCCATCACCGTCACACCGCCGGCCAGTGCCAGGGAGCATTCGCCCGAGCGCAGCGACTGCGCCGCCATGTGGATGGTCACCAGTGACGACGAACACGCGCTGTCCACCGTCAGCGCCGGACCTTCGAGGCCGTAGGTGTAGGACAGCCGGCCGGACGCGACGCTGGTCAGCAGGCCGGTCATCTGGTGGCCGCGGGACTCCTCCGGCGGTACATAGCTGCTGCTGGCGGCGCCGATGAAGACACCGGTGTCGGTGCCGCGCAGGTCGGCCGGATCGATGCCCGCGCGCTCGAAGACCTCCCAGGAGGTCTCCAGCAGCAGCCGCTGCTGCGGGTCCATGGCCACCGCCTCACGCGGCGAGATACCGAAGAAGCCGGCGTCGAACTCGGGGGCGTCGTAGAGGAAGCCGCCTTCGAAGTCGATGTCCCCATAGACCTGCCAGCCGCGGTCCGTGGGGAGTTCGGCGATGGCGTCCTTGCCCTCGGCGACCAGCCGCCACAGGTCTTCCGGGGACCGGACGCCGCCCGGGTAGCGGCAGCTCATCCCGACGATCACAATCGGGTCGTCCATGGATCCGGAGGTCGCGGCGGCCGGGACCACCACCTCACCGCGTTCGCCCACCAGCTCGGAGAGCAGGTGGTCCGCCAGGACGAGCGGCGTGGGGTAGTCGAAGACGAGCGTGGACGGCAGCCGCAGCCCGGTGGCCGTGTTCAGCCGGTTGCGCAGTTCGATGGCGGTCAGCGAGTCGAACCCCAGTGCCCGGAACTCCCGGCGCGCCTCGACCGCGTCGGCCGAGGCATGTCCGAGGACCGCGGCCGCCTGGGCGCGGATGACGTCCACCAGAATCCGGGGGCGCTCGGCCGGTGCCACCGCCGCCAGCTGCCGGTTGAGTTCGGCCGCCGCGCCCGACGCGGACACCGATGCCGACGCCGCCACCCGGCGGGTGGTACGGACCAGCCCGCGCAGCAGGCCCGGCACCCCGGGCTGGGCACGGAGCGTGGGGATATCCAGGTGCACCGGTGCCACCACCGGCTCGTCGCAGGACGTCGCCGCGTCGAAGAGGGCCATGCCCTCCTCGCCGCTGATCGGCGGCAGGCCGGCGGCGCTCATGCGCTGGATGTCGGTGTCGGTGAGCTTGCCGGTCATGCCGCTCTCGTGCGCCCACAGGCCCCATACGAGCGACTGGCCGGCGAGGCCCGCCGCCCGGCGCGTGCGGGCCAGGGCGTCGAGGGCGGAGTTGGCGGCGGCGTAATTGGCCTGGCCCGGGTTGCCCATCACTCCGGCGAGCGAGGAGAACATCACGAAGGCGGCCAGGTCGAGGTCGCCGGTCAGCTCGTGCAGATGCCACGCCGCGTCCACCTTCGGTCGCAGCACCCCGCCCAGCCGGTCCGCCGTCAGCGTTCCCACCACGCCGTCGTCCAGCACACCCGCCGCGTGGACCACCGCCGTGAGCGGATGCTCGGCCGGGATCGAGGCCAGCACTCCCGCCACCGCGTCACGGTCCGCGACATCGCAGGCCACGACGGACACCTCGGCGCCCAGCGCCGACAGCTCCGCCCGCAACTCCTCCGCGCCCGGGGCAGCCGCACCCCGACGGCTCGTCAGCACCACACGCCGCGCCCCACGCGCGCCCACCACGTGCCGCGCGAGCAAACCGCCCAGACCACCCGTGCCACCGGTGATCAGCACGGTGCCCTCGGGGTCCCACTCGCGCGGCATGGTCAGCACGATCTTGCCGGTGTGCTTGGCCTGGCTCATGCACCGGAACGCGTCCCGCGCCCGCCGCACATCCCAGGTCATGACCGGCAGCGGCCGCAGGACGCCCGCCTCGAACAGGTCCATCAGCTCGACCAGCATCTGCTGGAGGCGCTCGGGGCCGGCGTCGAGCAGGTCGAACCAGTGGTACGTCGCGTCGGTGAAGCTGTCGGCGTCGCGGATGTCCAGCTTGCCCATCTCGACGAACCGGCCGCCGGGAGCCAGCAGCCGCGCGGACGCGTCGATGAACTCGCCCGCGAGCGAGTTGAGCACCACATCCACGCCCCGGTCGCCGGTCACCTCCCGGAACCGCTCCTCGAACTCGGTCGTACGGGAGGAGGCGATGTGGTCGTCCGGGATGCCCAGCGAGCGCAGCGCGTCCCACTTGCCCTCACTCGCTGTCGCGAACACCTCGGCGCCCAAGTGCCGGGCGATCTGGATCGCGGCCATACCCACACCACCGGCACCCGCGTGCACCAGCACCGACTCACCCGCCGCCAGGCCGGCCAGGTCCACCAGGCCGTAGTACGCGGTCAGGAAGGCGACCGGGACGGACGCGGCGTCCTCGAACCGCCAGCTGTCCGGCATCCGGGTCACCGCCTGCTCGGCGGCCACCACAAGGGGCCCGAAGGAGCCGTCGACCAGTCCGACCACCCGGTCGCCGACACGCAGCCCGGTCACCTCGGGGCCGGTCTCCACGACCACACCGGCCGCCTCGCTGCCGAGCGCCCCCACCTTGTCCTGGAAGGAGCCCAGGGCGTTCAGGCCGTTGAGGAGGTCCCGGAAGTTGAGCCCGGCGGCGCGTACGGCCACCCGGATCTGCCCGGGCGCCAGCGGCTCGGCCGCTTCGGGGTAGCTGAGCAGTTCCAGGTTGTCCAGGCTGCCCTTCTCCCTGCTGTCCAGCCGCCAGGGCGCTCCCCCGGGCGGCGGCATGAGCCCGCCGCCCGAGGCCACGGTGACCAGCCGGCCGACGCGTACGCCGCCGTCGCGCACCACGGCCTGCGGCTCTCCGGACGCCAGCGCGGTCCGCACCTCGTCCGGGGAAGCCGCGTCCACGAGCACGAACCGCCCGGGGTTCTCGCTCTGGGCGCTGGACACCAGCCCCCACACCGCCGCCGCCACCATGTCCGGCGAGTCGACGGCGACCGCGTCGCGCAGGACGAAGACCAGCCGGGAGTCCTCGAACCGGTCGTCGGCCAGCCAGTTCTGGATGAGCTGGAGCGCCCGCGTGGTCTCCGTGCGCACCGCTTCGGCAGGCGAGGCGGCGTCGGCCGGTGCCCAGATGACCGTCGCCACCTCCGGCACGGTCTCCAGCGACGCCGGGTCCGTCGCCTGCTCCACGGTCAGCTCCACCATGTCGAGCGCGCCGGCCGCCGCCGTGTCGACGTGGACCGGCACCCACTCCAGCCGGAACAGCGATTCCCGCTCACCGGCCCGGGCTCCGGCCAGCTGCTCGGCCGACACCGGGCGCAGCACCAGTGAGTCCGCGGAGAGGACGGGCGCGCCTTCGGTGTCCACGGCCGCCAGCGAGACGGACTCCGCGTCCCGCCGGGTCAGTCGGACGCGCAGTATGGAGGCGCCCGAGGCGTGCAGGGACACCCCGCTCCAGGAGAAGGGCAGGCGTCCGCCCTCGGCCGCTTCGAGGTTCACGAACGACACGGCGTGCAGGGCCGCGTCCAGGAGGGCCGGGTGCATCGCGAACGACTCGGCGGCCTCACCCGTCTGATCGGGCAGGGCGACCTCGGCGAACACCTCGTCCTCGCGCCGCCACACCGCCCGCAGCCCCCGGAAGACCGGTCCGTAGGCGAACGCGCCGTCGGCGAGTCGCTCGTAGAAGTCCTCCATGTCGGCGACGACCGCGCCCTCGGGCGGCCATACGCCGGCGTCGAAGCGTGCCGCGCGCTCTCCTTGGGCGAGCACGCCGGTGGCATGGCGCACCCATGGCTGCTCGGCAGCGTCGACGGGGCGCGAGTACACGTTCAGGGTGCGGCGGCCGCTCTCGTCCGGCGCCCCCACCCACAGCTGGACGGCGACGGCGTCGCGCTCCCCCAGCACCAGCGGTGCGAGCAGAGTGAGTTCGTCCACCAGGTCACAGCCCACCTGGTCGCCGGCGCGGATCGCCAGCTCCAGGAAGCCGGTGCCCGGGAAGAGCACCACACCGCCCACCGCGTGGTCGGCCAGCCAAGGGTGCGACCGAAGCGACAGCCTGCCGGTGAACAGCACACCGCCCGCATCGGCCAGCTCCACCGCGGCGCCGAGCAGCGGATGCCCGGCGGCCACCTGGCCCAGGCCCGTGACATCGCCCACCCGCATGGCGGCCTTCGGCCAGTACCGCTCGTGCTGGAAGGCGTAGGTGGGCAGATCGATGCGGTGCGCGCCGGTGTCCGCGAACACACCCGCCCAGTCGACACCGCCGCCACGAACAAAGACCTCGGCCAGGGAGGTCAGGAATCGGTCGCTGCCACCCTGATCGCGCCGCAGAGTGCCCGCGACAACGGCGGTCACCTCGGCGTCGTCCACGGTCTCCTGGACCCCGACCGCCAGCACCGGATGGGCGCTGACCTCGACGAACACGCGGTGGCGCCCGGCCAGCAACTCCCGGACCGCAGGCTCGAAGCCCACCGTCCGACGAAGGTTGCGGTACCAGTACTCGGCGTCCAGTTCCCCGCCGTCGACCCACTCACCGGTCACCGTCGACAGGAACGGCACCTCCACCCCACGCGGAGCCACCGACGCCAGCTGCTCCAACAGCTCGTCGTGGATTCCCTCGACGTGGGCGGAATGGGAGGCGTAGTCCACCGCGATCCGCCGGACCCGGACGTCCTCGCCGGTCAGCTCCTCGATCAACTCGTCCAACGCCTCGCGGTCACCGGAAACCACCACCGAGCGGGGGCCGTTGACGGCCGCGACCGACACCCGGCCGTCCCAGCGCTCCAGCCGCGCCTCCACCTCAACGACCGGCAGCGGCACCGAGGCCATTCCCCCGGCACCCGCAAGGCGCCGCGCGATCGCCTGACTGCGCAACGCCACCACCCGGGCGCCGTCCTCCAACGACAGCGCACCGGCCACACAGGCGGCCGCGATCTCGCCCTGCGAGTGACCCACCACCGCATCCGGCGCCACACCGTGAGAGCGCCACAGCGCGGCAAGCGACACCATCATCGCCCACGACACCGGCTGCACCACATCCACCCGCTCCAACGACGCGGCGCCCTCCACTTGCCGCACCACGTCCATCAACGACCAGTCCGTGAAGGACGCCAGGGCAGCGGCGCACTCCGCCATCCGCTCGGCGAACACCGGAGACTCCTCCAGCAGTCGGGCACCCATACCCACCCACTGTGAACCCTGCCCCGGGAAGACGAACACCGTCTTCCCCTCCACATCGGCAACCCCGTACACCAGGCTCGAACCAGGCTCATCGGCGCCCACGGCACGCAGACCGGACAACAGCTCCCCGCGATCCCCACCGACCACCACGGCCCGGTGCTCCAGCACCGCCCGCGCCGACACCAGCGAGTAGCCGACATCGACCGACGTGGCCTCGGGGTGGGTCTCCACGTGGGACAGCAAGCGGGCCGCCTGGCCGCGCAACGCGGCAGCCGACTTCGCCGACACCACCCACGGCATCGCCGCCACGTCAACGACAGGCGCCTCGGCCGCACCCTCGACGTCCACCGGCTCCTCGGGCGCCTGCTCGATGATGGCGTGGGCGTTGGTACCGCTGAGCCCGAAGGAGGAGACAGCAGCCCTCCGTGGCCGGTCGTGCTCGGGCCATGCCACCGACTCGGTGAGCAGCTGGATGTCCCCCATGGACCAGTCCACATGCGTGGTCGGCTGGTCCACGTGGAGGGTCTTGGGAAGCACACCGTGGCGCAGCGCCATTACCATCTTGATCACACCGGCCACGCCGGCGGCCCCCTGGGTGTGCCCCAGGTTGGACTTCACCGAGCCCAGCCACAGCGGGCGTTCGCGGCCCTGCCCGTAGGTGGCGAGGAGTCCCTGCGCTTCGATGGGGTCGCCCAGCGTGGTGCCGGTGCCGTGCGCCTCGACCGCGTCCACCTCCGCCGGAGCGAGACCCGCGTTCGCCAGCGCCTGACGGATCACCCGCTGCTGCGACGGACCATTCGGCGCCGTCAAACCATTCGACGCACCATCCTGGTTCACCGCCGAACCCCGCACCACCGCCAACACCTCATGGCCGTTGCGCCGCGCGTCCGACAGCCGCTCCAGCACGACCATGCCCACGCCCTCGGACCAGCCGGTCCCGTCGGCGCCCTCCGCGAACGGCTTGCAGCGGCCGTCCTGGGCCAGCCCACCCTGGGCGCTGAAGTCGATGAACGGCCCGGGGGTGGCCATCACGGTCACACCGCCGGCGAGGGCCAGGGCGCACTCCCCCGACCGCAGCGACTGCACGGCCAAGTGCATGGCCACCAGCGAGGACGAGCAGGCCGTGTCCACTGTGACCGCCGGGCCCTCGAGCCCCAGGGTGTAGGAGATCCGGCCCGACATCACGCTGCCCGCCGTTCCGGTGCCGAGGAAGGACCGGGCGTCCGGCGGGAACTCCATCCGCTCGGAGGCGTAGTCGTGGTGCAGGCTTCCGGCGAAGACGCCGGTCTGGCTGCCCCGCAGCGAGGTCGGGTCGATTCCGGCCCGTTCGATCGCCTCCCACGAGGTCTCCAGCAGCAGCCGCTGCTGCGGATCCATCGCCAGCGCCTCGCGCGGCGAGATCCCGAAGAAGCCCGCGTCGAATTCCCCGGCCTCGTGCAGGAACCCGCCCTCACGCACATAGCTGGTGCCCCGGCGATCGCGGTCGGGGTCGTACAGGGAGTCCAGGTCCCAGCCGCGTGCGGTCGGAAACTCCGTGATGCCGTCGGCTCCGTCGATCACCAGTCGCCACAGGTCCTCCGGCGACGCCACCCCGCCCGGGTAGCGGCAGGCCATCGACACGATGACCACGGGGTCGTCGTCCACCCGGACGGCCCCGGCCACGGGGGCCGCGGCATCGCTGTCGGTGCCGACCAGTTCGGCCACCAGGAAGTCGGCCAGCACGGCCGGCGTCGGGTAGTCGAACACGAGGGTGGACGGCAGGCGCAGCCCGGTGGCCGTGTTCAGCCGGTTGCGCAGCTCGACGGCGGTCAGCGAGTCGAAGCCCAGCCGGCGGAACTCCCGCCGGACGTCCACCGCGTCCGGTGACGCGTAGCCCAGGACGGACGCGACTTCGGCGCGCACCAGATCCACCAGGATCCGGACCCGGTCGGCGCCGCGCAGCCCCGCCAGGCGCCGGGTGAGTTCGGCGGCGGCGCCGGAGGCGGGCAGCCCCGCGGCCGCCGTACGGCGCGTCGCCCGGACGAGCCCGCGCAGCAGGGGCGGCACCTCGCCGCTCGCCCTCAAGGCCGCGAGGTCGAGCGGTACGGGGACGACCACGGCATCGTGCAGCGCGGTGGCGGCGTCGAAGAGCGCCATGCCCTGCTCGGCGCTGATCGGCGGCAGGCCGGCGGCGCTCATCCGCCGCAAGTCGGCCTCGCTCAGACCAGCGGTCATCCCGCCGTCCTGCGCCCACGGGCCCCACACCAGCGACTGCCCCGCGCACCCCTCCGCCCGTCGGCGTGTCATCAGCGCGTCGAGAAAGGCGTTGCCCGCCGCGTAATTCGCCTGCCCCGGAGCGCCCATCGAGCCCGTCACGGACGAGAACACCACGAAGGCGGCCAGGTCAAGGCCGCGGGTCAGCTCGTGCAGATGCCACGCCGCGTCCACCTTCGGCCGCAGCACGGCGCTCAGCCGCTCGGGCGTCAGCGCCCCCACCACGCCGTCGTCAAGCACGCCCGCCGTATGCACCACCGCTGTGAGCGGGTGCTCCGCCGGGATGGACGCCAGCACCCCCGCCACCGCGTCACGATCCGACACATCACACGCCACGACCGACACCTCGGCGCCCAGCGCCGACAGCTCCGACCGCAGCTCCCCCGCACCCGGAGCGTCCGGCCCGCGACGGCTCGTCAGTACCAGGTGGCGCGCCCCGCGGTCCTCCACCAGATGCCGCGCCAGCACGCTGCCCAGACCACCCGTACCCCCGGTGATCAGCACCGTGCCTTCGGAGTCCCACTCCCGCGGCATGGTCAGCACGATCTTGCCCGTGTGCTTGGCCTGGCTCATGAACCGGAACGCGTCCCGCGCCCGCCGCACATCCCACGCCGCCACCGGCAACGGCCGCAACACACCCGCCTCGAACAACCCCAACAGCTCGACCAGCATCCCCTGGACCCGGTCCGGCTCCACATCCGCCAGATCGAAGGGGAGGTAGCGGCCGTCCACCGCCTCCGCTTCACGGATATCGGTCTTGCCCATCTCCAGGAACCGCCCACCGGGGCGCAGCAACCGCGCGGAGGCGTCGATGAACTCACCCGCGAGCGAGTTGAGCACCACATCCACACCACGCCCGCCACTCACCTCCCGGAAACGCTCCTCGAACTCCGTCGTACGCGACGAAGCGATGTGGTCGTCCGGGATGCCGAGCGAGCGCAGTGTGTCCCACTTGCCCTCACTCGCCGTCGCGAACACCTCAGCACCCAGATGCCGGGCCAGCCGAATCGCGGCCATACCCACACCACCGGCGCCCGCGTGCACCAGCACCGACTCACCCGCCGCCAACCCCGCAAGGTCCACCAGGCCGTAGTACGCGGTCAGGAACACCAGCGGCACCGCCGCCGCATCCTCGAACGACCACGCGTCGGGGACCGTGATCAAGGCACGCTGGTCCACGACGACGAGGGGGCCGAATGAGCCGGACACCAGGCCCATGACGTGGTCGCCGACGCGCAGCCCGGTCACCTCGGGGCCGGTCTCGACGACCACACCGGCCGCCTCGCCGCCCATCGGCCCGGCCTCTCCCGGGTACATGCCCAGAGCGCTGAGCACATCGCGGAAGTTGAGCCCGGCGGCCCGTACGGACAGCCGGACCTCGCCGGCCGCCAGTGGCCTGGCGGCCTCCGGCGAGGCTTGCAGGGCCAGGTTGTCGAGCCTGTCCCGCTGCTTGCTGTCCAGTCGCCACGGCGCGCCCGCCGGAGGCATCAGACCCGCCCCCGTGGCCATTCTGGCGAGCCGGCCGGTGCGTACGACGCCGTCGCGCACCACGACCTGGGGCTCGCCCGAGGCGAGGGCGGCGGGCAGCGCCGACATGGAGGTCTCGTGCTGGTCGACGTCGACGAGCAGGAACCGTCCCGGGTGCTCGGCCTGTGCCGACCGCACCAGCCCCCACACCGCGGCCGCGGACAGATCGGACACCGTCGCGCCATCGTCGGCCGCGACGGCTCCCCGGGTGACGAAGAGCAGACGGGAGCCCTCGAGCCGGTCCTCGGCCAGCCAGTCCTGCATGAGGCCCAGGGCCCCTGTCGTGACCTCGTGCACGGCGTCGGGTGTGTCGGTTGGATCAGCGGCGTCGATGGCCACGACGACCAGGTCGGGGCTGCCCTCCAAGGACGCCACATCGGTACTCAGCTCGGCCACGTCCAAGCCTGCGATCGCGTCCATCGGGGAGGTCGGCGCGGGTGCGGGCACCCACTCCAGGCGGTACAGCGAGTCCTGTCGCGCCGTACCGGAGCCGGCCAGCTGATCGGCGGTCACCGGGCGCAGCGCCAGGGATTCGACGGTGAGCACGGTCGCGCCGTCCACGTCGGCAGCGGTCAGGGACACCGCCTCCGCACCGGCCCTGGCCAGTCGTACGCGCAGGACGGACGCCCCGTCGGCGTGCAGCGAGACGCCGTTCCAGGAGAACGGCAGCCTCCCCTGCCCCGCGTCGCCGAAGTCCAGGAAGGACACCGCGTGCAGCGCCGCGTCCAGCAGCGCCGGGTGTACGCCGAAGGACTCCGCGTCCGTGGCCTGCTCGGGCAGCGCCACTTCGGCGAAGATCTCTTCCGCGCGCTGCCAGACGCCGCGCAGCCCCTGAAACAGCGGGCCGTAGGCGAATCCGGCCTCGGCGAAGCGCTGGTAGAACCCGTCCAGGTCCACCGGGGCCGCTCCCTCGGGCGGCCAGACGGACGCGTCGAAGTCCGGCGTGTGCTCGGTGGCGCCGAGCACGCCGGAGGCATGCTCCACCCATGGCTGTTCGGGCGCGTCGGCAGGCCGTGCGTACAGGTGTATGCCGCGGCGGCCGGTCTCGTCGGCGGGTTCCACCCACAGCTGGATGGCGACCGCGTCCCGCTCGCCCAGGATCAGCGGTTCGGCCAGGGTGAATTCCTCCACGCGTCCGCAGCCGACCTGGTCGCCGGCGCGCAGCGCGAGTTCGAGGAAGGCCGTGCCCGGAAACAGCACCGCACCGCCCACGGCGTGATCCGCGAGCCAGGGGTGCGAGCGCAGGGACAGCCGGGCGGTGAACAGCACACCGCCGGAGTCGGCCAGGCCGACGGCGGCCCCCAGCAGCGGGTGTTCGGCGGGCATCAGCCCCAGCCCGGTGGCGTCACCGGTCCGCACCTGCGCGTTGGGCCAGTAGTGTTCGTGTTGGAAGGCGTAGGTGGGCAGGTCGACCCCGCGTGCGCCGGTGCCCGCGAAGTAGGCCGCCCAGTCCACGTCGACACCCGCGATGTGCAGCCGGGACACCGCCGTGATCAGGGCGGCCCGCTCGTCCTGGCCCTTGCGCAGCGAAGAGGTCACGACCGTCTCGTCGGCCGACTCCGGCAGGGCGTCCTGGACCATGGCGGACAGCACGCCGTCCGGGCCGACCTCCAGGAAGGCCGTCACCCCGGCGGCGCCCATCGCCGCCACCCCGTCGGCGAACCGCACCGGCTCCCGGACGTGCCGCACCCAGTAGTCCGCCGAGCAGACCAGCTCCGCCGATGCCACCTCGCCCGTCAGGTTGGACACGAGCGGGATCCGCGGCGCCTCGAACGACAGCCCCTCGACCAGCCGCCGGAACTCCGCCAGCATCGGGTCCATCAGGGCCGAGTGGAAGGCGTGGCTGACCGCGAGCCGCTTGGTCTTGCGGCCCTCGCCCTCGAACCGGTCGGCGATCTCGAGTACGGCAGCCTCATCACCCGAGACCACGACCGAACGCGGTCCGTTCACGGCCGCGATCGACGCCCGGTCGCCCAGATACGGGAGGACTTCCTCCTCGCCCGCCTGGAGGGACACCATCGCCCCGCCCGACGGCAGCTCGCCCATCAGCCGGGCCCGGGCCGCCACCAGCGAGCAGGCGTCCGCCGGCGAGAACACCCCGGCCACATGAGCCGCCGCGATCTCCCCGACCGAATGCCCCGCCACCTGCTCGGGCCGCACCCCCCACGACTCCAGCAGCCGGAACAGCGCCACCTCGACCGCGAACAGCGCGGGCTGCGTCCACCCGGTCTCGTCCAGCAGGGCCGCCTCGGCCGAACCCGGCTCCGCGAACAGCACCTCGCGCAACGGGCGGTCGAGCTTCCCTTCGAAGTGCGCGCACATCTCGTCCAGCGCCTCGGCGAACACCGGGAACGCCTCGTACAGCTCCCGGCCCACCCCCGCCCGCTGACTGCCCTGCCCCGAGAACAGCACCCCGAGCCCGCCGCCCGGCCCGGTGGTCCCCTCGAGCAGACCGGGCGCCGTGGTGCCCTCGGCGAGCGCCCGCAACGCCCCGATGGCCTGGGCGCGGTCCCCGGCCACCACGACACCGCGCCGCTCGAAAGCCGAGCGGGTGGCCGTCAGGGAGAAGGCGACATCGGTCAGGCTCAGGTCCGGCGCCTCGTCCAGGCGGTCGGCGAGCCGTGCCGCCTGGCCGCGGAGCGCGCCCACCGTCTTTCCGGACACCAGCAGCGGCACGACGCCGGGCGCCGCGGCCGCCGGGGGGACGGTGCCCTCCTCGGCGGGCTCCGCCGGGGCCGGGGCCTGCTCGATGATGGTGTGCGCGTTGGTGCCGCTGATCCCGAACGACGACACGGCCGCCCGGCGTGGCCGGCCGGTCTCCGGCCACGAGGACCGCTCGGCGAGCAGCTTCACCGCGCCCGTGGACCAGTCGACGTGCCGGGTCGGCGCGTCCAGGTGCAAGGTGGCGGGCAGCTCCCCGTGCCGCATCGCCATGACCATCTTGATCACACCGGCCACCCCGGCCGCGGCCTGGGTGTGTCCGATGTTCGACTTCACGGAGCCCAGCAGCAGCGGGCGGTCCGCCTGACGGTCCTGGCCGTAGGTCGCGAGCAGCGCCTGCGCCTCGATCGGGTCGCCCAGCGTGGTGCCGGTGCCGTGTGCCTCGACCGCGTCGATGTCGGTGGTGGACAGACCTGCGACGGCCAGGGCCTGCTTGATGACCCGCTGCTGCGACGGGCCGTTCGGCGCGGTCAGGCCGTTCGAGGCACCGTCCTGGTTCACGGCCGAGCCGCGCATGACGGCCAGCACCTCATGGCCGTTGCGCTGTGCGTCCGACAGCCGCTCCAGCATCAGCACGCCGACGCCCTCCGACCAGCCCACGCCGTCCGCGGCGTCCGCGAACGACTTGCACCGGCCGTCCCGGGCCAGCCCGCCCTGGGCGCTGAAGTCCACGAAGGAACCGGGGGTGGCCATCACGGTCACCCCGCCGGCCAGCGCGAGTCCGCACTCGCCGTTGCGCAGCGCCTGAGCGGCCAGATGCATGGCGACCAGGGACGAGGAGCACGCGGTGTCCAGTGTCACCGTGGGGCCTTCGAACCCGAGGGTGTAGGAGACCCGGCCGGACATCACACTGCCCGCGGTGCCGGTGCCCAGGAACGCCATGGTTTCCTGGGGGAATTCGGCGCCACTCCCGTAGTCGTGGTACATCAGCCCCGCGAAGACACCGGTCTGGCTCCCCTGGAGCGAGAGCGGGTCGATGCCGGCCCGCTCGATCGCCTCCCAGGACACCTCGAGCAGCAGCCGCTGCTGCGGGTCCATGGCCAGCGCCTCGCGCGGCGAGATCCCGAAGAAGCCCGGGTCGAACTCCCCGGCCTCGTGCAGAAACCCGCCCTCACGCACATAGCTCGTGGTGCCGCGGCCGTCCCCCTCCGGGTCGTACAGGGAGTCCAGGTCCCATCCGCGGGTGGTGGGGAAGCCGGAGACCGCGTCGCCGTCACCGATGACAAGGCGCCACAGGTCCTCGGGGGAGGACACGCCACCGGGGTAGCGGCAGGCCATCGATACGATCGCGATGGGCTCCTGCCGGCCCGCCTCGACCTCTTCCAGGCGCCGACGGGTCTGGTGCAGATCTGCGGTGACCCACTTGAGGTAATCGACGAGCTTCCGGTCGTCAGGCATGGCTGGGGAACCTCCGTTTGGCTGGAATCTGGGCGCCGGGGTCACCGGTCGTTCAGTCGGCCCAGTTCGTTGTCGATAAAGTCGAGAATCTGGTCGGCACTGGCCGATTCGAACGGGTCGGCGGGACCGGAGCCGTTGCTTTCCGCCTCGTTCTTGGTCACCTTCGCCAGCAGTTGCCGGAGCCGGAGGGCTACACCGGTCCGGGTGATCTCGTCGACGCCGCCGTCCGACAGTTCGGACAGACCGGCGTCCAGCCGGTCGAGGTCCGCCATCAGCGACGGTGCCGGATCAGGGGTGTCCGCGGGCACGAGTTCGCTCTCCAGATATCCGGCCAGCGCCGCCGGGACCGGATAGTCGAAGATCAGGGTGGGGGCCAGCCGCAACCCGGTGCGCAGGCTCAGCCCGTTGCGCAGTTCGACCGCGGTCAGCGAGTCGAAGCCCAGGTCGCTGAACCGATGGGCCGGGTCGATCTTGTCCGCGGACGCATATCCCAGGACGAGGGCCGCCTGTTCCTGTACGAGCCGGACCAGCTGCTCGCGGCGTTCCTCGGCGCGCAGGCCGAGCAGCCGGTCGCGCAGTGACTCGGAGGTCTCCGCGACGGTGGAGTGGGCCATCGGCCGAGCGCCCGTGCCGATCAGGCCGCGGAACACCGGCGGCGGGGTGCCCAGGGCGCGCAGCGCGGCCAGATTGAACGGTGCGGGGACGACGACCGGGTCGTGCAGCACGGTGGCCGCGTCGAACAGGGCCATCCCCTGCTCGGCGCTGATGGGCGGCAGCCCGGCGGCGCTCATCCGCTCCACATCGGCCTCACTCAGACCACGGGTCATCCCGCTCTCCTGCGCCCATGGCCCCCACACCAACGACTGCCCCACACGCCCCTCGGCCCGCCGGCACACCATCAGCGCGTCCAAAAACGCGTTCCCCGCCGCATAATTCGCCTGGCCCGGAGCGCCCATCGAACCCGCCACCGACGAGAACACCACGAACTCCGCCAAGTCCAGATCCCGCGTCAGCTCGTGCAGATGCCACGCCGCGTCCACCTTCGGCCGCAAAACGGTGCGCAACCGCTCGGGGGTCAGCGACTCCACCACGCCGTCGTCCAGCACACCCGCCGTGTGCACCACCGCCGTGAGCGGGTGCTCCGCCGGAATCGACGCCAGCACCCCCGCCACCGCATCACGGTCCGCCACATCGCAGGCCACGACCGACACCTCGGCACCCAGCGCCGACAACTCCGCCCGCAACTCCTCCGCGCCCGGAGCGGCCGCGCCCCGACGGCTCGTCAGTACCAGGTGCCGCGCCCCGCGGTCCTCCACCAGATGCCGCGCCAGCACACCGCCCAGACCACCCGTACCCCCGGTGATCAGCACCGTGCCTTCGGAGTCCCACTCCCGCGGCATGGTCAGCACGATCTTGCCCGTGTGCTTGGCCTGGCTCATGAACCGGAACGCGTCCCGCGCCCGCCGCACATCCCACGCCGCCACCGGCAACGGCCGCAGCACACCCGCCTCGAACAGCTCTTTCAGCTCGACCAGCATCCGCTGTGTCGTGTCGAGCGCCACGTCCGCCAGATCGAAGGGGAGGTAGCGGCCGTCCACCGCCTCCGCTTCACGGATATCGGTCTTGCCCATCTCCAGGAACCGCCCACCGGGGCGCAGCAACCGCGCGGAGGCGTCGATGAACTCACCCGCGAGCGAGTTGAGCACCACATCCACACCACGCCCGCCACTCACCTCCCGGAAACGCTCCTCGAACTCCGTCGTACGCGACGAAGCGATGTGGTCATCCGGGATGCCGAGCGAGCGCAGTGTGTCCCACTTGCCCTCACTCGCCGTCGCGAACACCTCAGCACCCAGATGCCGCGCAAGCTGAATCGCGGCCATACCCACACCACCGGCGCCCGCGTGCACCAACACCGACTCACCCGCCGCCAACCCCGCAAGGTCCACCAGGCCGTAGTACGCGGTCAGGAACACCAGCGGCACCGCCGCCGCATCCTCGAACGACCACGCGTCGGGGACCGTCACCACGGCACGCTGGTCCACGGCCACGAGGGGGCCGAAGGATCCGGGCACCAGGGCCATCACCCGGTCACCGACACGCAGCCCGGTCACCTCGGGACCGGTCTCCACGACCACACCGGCCGCCTCACCACCCAGCGGCCCGGCGTCCCCCGGGTACATGCCCAACGCGCTCAGCACATCGCGGAAGTTCAGCCCGGCAGCCCGGACCGACAACCGGATCTCACCGGACGCCAGCGGCCTGCCGGCCTCCGGCGCCGTCTGAAGAGTGAGGTTCTCCAGCCTGCCCCGCTCCCCGCTCTCCAGCCGCCACGCCCCACCGACCGGAGGGACCAGGCCCGCCCCCGTGGACACCCTGGCCAGCCGACCCGTGCGCACCACGCCGCCGCGCACCACGACCTGGGGCTCGCCCGAGGCGAGCGCCGCGGGCAGCGCCGACATGGAGGTCTCGTGCTGGTCGACATCGACGAGCAGGAACCGCCCCGGGTGCTCGGCCTGTGCCGACCGCACCAGCCCCCACACCGCGGCCCCGCCCAGATCCGCCACCGTCGCACCGTCGTCGGCCGCCACAGCACCCCGTGTGACGAAGAGCAGGCGCGCGTCGGCGAACCGCTCCTCGGCCAGCCACTCCTGGACCAGGCCCAGGACCCGCGCGGTCTCCTCGTGCACCGAGCGCACGACATCGCCGGAGTCGGCCGATCCGATGGCGACCGTCACCACGTCCGGCACCGTCGTCAGCGACGCCAGGCCCGGGGCGCCGGCGGGCAGCTCCACGGTGGTGGGTTCACCGCCGTCCACCGTGATGGCCCCGGCGGGCACCCAGTCGAGCCGGAACAGCATGTCTTCTTCGGCGCGTCGTCCACCCTCGGGCTGCTCGGCGGACAGCTGGCGCAGGGCGAGCGTCGTGGCGGACATCACCGCCGCGCCCGTCGGGTCGAAGGCCGTCAGCGACACGGATTCCGCGCCGACCCTGGTCAGCCGCACACGCAGCAGGGAGGCCCCCGCGGCGTGCAGGGTCACCCCGGTCCAGGAGAAGGGCAGCCGCCCTCGCTCCGACTCCCCGAGGTCTACAAACGCCACCGCGTGCAGGGCCGCGTCCAGCAGGGCCGGATGCACCCCGAACGAGGTGGCGTCGTCCACCTGCTCGGGGAGGGCGACCTCCGCGAAGACCTCGCCGTCGCGCCGCCAGACCGCTCGCAGCCCCTGGAACACCGGCCCGTAGCCGAAGCCACCGTCGGCCACGTGCTCGTAGAAGCCGTCCACCGGGACCGGGGTGGCGCCCTCGGGCGGCCATGCCCGCATCTCGCCCCCGGGGTTCGGCTGCCCGGGCGCCAGGACTCCCGTGGCGTGGTGGGTCCAGGGCCGGTCCACGGCGTCGGCCGGCCGGGAGTAGAGGTTCACGGTGCGGCGGCCCGACTCGTCCGGCCCACCGACCCATAGCTGGATGGCCGCCGTCCGACGGTCGGGTATGACCAGCGGCGAGGCCAGGGTGAGCTCCTCGACCAGGCCGCAGCCGACCTCGTCGCCGGCGCGGAAGGCCAGCTCCAGGAAGCCGGTGCCGGGGAAGAACACCGATCCGTCGATGACGTGATCGGCCAGCCACGGATGGGTCGCCGCCGAAAGGCGCCCGGTGAACAGCACGCCTTCGGCGTCGGCCCGTTCCACCGCCGCGCCCAGCAAGGGGTGCCCCGGGGCTCCGAGACCGGCGGCGGTCACGTCTCCCGTCCGGGCGGCGGGCGCCGGCCAGTACAGCTCTCGCTGGAAGGCGTAGGTGGGCAGGTCCACTCGCCGGGCTCCGGTGCCCGCGAAGAACGCCTCCCAGTCGACCTCGACCCCCTGGGCGTACAGCCGGGCCAGGGCAGTGGCCGCCGCCCGCTCCTCCTCCACGCCCTTCCGCAGCGCCGAGACAACCACCGTGGTGGCGGGCGACTGCTCGGACAGGCTCTCCTGAGCCATCGCCGACAGCACACCGTCCGGCCCCAGCTCCAGATACGCGCTCACCCCGCACCCGTCCAGCCAGCGCACCCCATCGGCGAACCGCACCGGCTCCCGCACATGCCGCACCCAGTACTCCGGCTCACACACCACTTCCTCCGCCAACTCGGGCTCACCGGTCAGGTTCGACACCAGCGGCACCGTCGGAGCCTGGAACGACAGGCCCCGGACCACCCGCCCGAACTCCGCCAACATCCCGTCCATCAAGGGCGAGTGAAACGCATGCGAGACCCGCAAACGCCTAGTCTTACGGCCTTCCTCCGCAAACCGGGCGGCCACGTCCAGCACGGCCGCCTCATCACCGGAGACCACCACCGATCGCGGCCCGTTGACCGCCGCGATCGACACTCCCTCGGTCAGCTGTGGGGTCACCTCGTCCTCGGTGGCCTGGAGGGACACCATCGCCCCGCCCGGCGGCAGCTCGCCCATCAGCCGGGCCCGCGCCGCCACCAGCGTGCACGCGTCCGCCAGCGAGAACACCCCGGCCACATGCGCCGCGGCGATCTCTCCGACCGAATGCCCCGCCACGTAATCCGGCCGCACACCCCACGACTCCACCAGCCGGAACAGCGCCACTTCCAGCGCGAACAGCGCGGGCTGCGTCCACCCCGTCTCATCCAGCGACTCCGCCTCGGCCGAACCGGCCTCGGCGAACATCACCTCACGCAACGGCCGTTCGAGGTGGCCGTCAAGATGCGCGAACACCTCATCCAGCGCCTCGGCGAACACCGGGAACGCCTCGTACAGCTCCCGGCCCATCCCCGCCCGCTGACTGCCCTGGCCGGAGAACAGGAACGCCACCACCCGGTCCTCCCGGGCCAACCCCCGCACCACATTCACATCCGGCTCGCCACACGCCACGGCCCGCAGGCCCTCGACCGCCCCCTCCCGGGCGCCCGCCAGCACCACACCGCGCCGCTCGAACCCCGACCGCGAGGTCGCCAGCGAGAACCCCAGATCCACCAGACCCGGACCGGGATCGGCCTCGACCCGGGACACCAGCCGGGACGCCTGCGCCCGCAGCGCCTCGTCCGACTTCCCCGACACCACCACCGGCACCACACCCGGCACCCGCACCGGGGCGGGAGACTGCGTCGGACCGTCCCCGGCCTCCCGCGGAGCCTGTTCCAGGATGGTGTGCGCGTTGGTGCCGCTGATCCCGAAGGAGGACACCGCGGCGCGGCGCGGCCGGCCGTTCGCCGTCCACTCCCGGACCTCGGTCAGCAAGCGGACCTCACCGGACGACCAGTCCACGTGCGACGAGGGCTCGTCGACATGCAGGGTGGGCGGCAGCGTGCCGTGCCGCATGGCCATCACCATCTTGATCACACCGGCCACGCCCGCCGCCGCCTGCGTGTGCCCGATGTTCGACTTCACCGATCCCAGCCACAGCGGGTGATCGGCGTCCCGGTCCCGGCCGTACGTCGCCAGCAGGGCTTCGGCTTCGATGGGATCGCCCAGCGTGGTGCCGGTACCGTGCCCTTCCACGACATCGACGTCGGTGGGCGAGAGACCGGCGTCGGCCAGAGCCTGCTTGATCACCCGCTGTTGGGACGGGCCGTTCGGCGCCGTGAGCCCGTTCGAGGCACCGTCCTGGTTCACCGCCGAGCCCCGCAACACGGCCAGCACCTCGTGGCCGTTGCGCCGCGCGTCCGACAGCCGCTCAAGCACCAGCATGCCGACACCCTCGGACCAGCCCACGCCATCGGCGCGATCGGAGAACGACTTGCATCGCCCGTCGGCCGCCAGGCCGCCCTGCGCGCTGAAGTCCACGAAGGGCCCCGGGGTGGCCATGACCGTCACTCCACCGGCCAGGGCCAGGGCGCACTCACCGGCGCGCAGCGCCTGGGCCGCCCAGTGCATGGCCACCAGCGACGAGGAGCAGGCTGTGTCGACCGTCACCGCCGGGCCCTCCAGACCGAGGGCGTAGGCGACCCGGCCCGACATCACGCTGCCCGCCGTGCCGGTCCCGATGAAGCTCATCGCCTCCTCCGGGAACTCCGCGCCGGTGCCGTAGTCGTGGTACATCACCCCGGCGAAGACACCGGTCCGGCTGGAGCGCAGCGTCAGCGGGTCGACGCCGGCCCGCTCGATCGCCTCCCACGAGGTCTCCAGCAGCAGCCGCTGCTGCGGATCCATCGCCAGCGCCTCGCGCGGCGAGATCCCGAAGAAGGCCGGGTCGAACTCCCCGGCTTCGTGCAGGAACCCGCCCTCACGCACATAGCTGGTGTTCCCGCGAGTGTCCCGGTCCGGGTTGTACAGCGCGTCCAGATCCCATCCCCGGGAGGTCGGGAATCCGGAGACACCGTCCCGTTCTCCGCTCACGAGCTGCCACAGGCTCTCCGGGGAGTCCACGCCGCCGGGGTAGCGGCAGGCCATGGACACGATCGCGATCGGGTCGTCGTCGACGGGCTTGTGGTGTGACTCCGGCGCGAGCGGGCCGCTGTCGGTGCCGACGAGTTCCGCCACCAGGTGCTCGGCCAGCGCCATCGGTGTGGGGTAGTCGAACACGAGGGTGGACGGCAGGCGCAGGCCGGTGGTGTGGGCCAGCTGGTTGCGCAGTTCCACCGCGGTCAGCGAGTCGAAGCCCAGTTCACGGAACTCGCGCCGGACTTCCACCGCGGCCGGCGACGCGTGCCCGAGGACCGCGGCCACCTCCGTGCTGACCAGGTCCACCACGGCGCGGATCCGGTCCGCCGGGCGCAGCTCCGTCAGCCGCCGGGTGAGCGTGGTCACCGCGGCCGGGTCGCTTCCGGCGGCGCGGCGGCGCGGCATCCGATCGGCGACCGCGCGCACCAGCCACGGCACCTCACGCCGGGCCCGCAGCGCGGCCACATCGACTCGGGCGGGCACCAGCAGCGCATGGCCCAGCGTGCGCGCGGTGTCGAACAGCGCCAGGCCCTGCTCGGCGGGCAGCGGCAGCATTCCGCCGCGGGCCATCCGTTTGACGTCCGCTTCGCCGAGCCCGCCGGTCATTCCCGCGCTCTGTTCCCAGGGGCCCCACGCCAGGGACGTCGCGGCGAGGCCGTGCGCTCGCCGGTATTGGGCCAGGCCGTCCAGGAAGCTGTTCGCGGCGGCGTAGTTGGCCTGCCCGGCGCCTCCGACGAGGCCGGTGACCGACGAGAACACCACGAACGCCGCGAGGTTCATGTCCCGGGTGAGGTCGTGCAGATGCCACGCCGCGTCCACCTTGGGCCGGAAGACGGTGTCCAGCCGGTCCGGTGTCAGCGATCCGATCACACCGTCGTCCAGGACACCCGCGGTGTGGATGACCGCGGTCAGCGGATGTCCCTCGGGGATGTCCGCGAGCAGTCCTGATACTGCGGCCCGGTTGGCCACGTCGCACGCGACGACCCTGACCTCGGCGCCGTGCGCGGTCAGTTCGGCGACCGTCTCGACGACTCCGTCGCTCTCGCCACCACGCCTGCTCGCCAGCAGCACATTCCGCACCCCGTGCTCGGCCACCAGGTGCCGTGCGAACAGGCGGCCCAGACCGCCCGTGCCACCGGTGATCAGGACCGTACCGGCCGGATCCCACGGGCGCGGCTCGGGCGCCCCGGTGGCCGGGCGGCCCAGCCGTCCGACCCGGACGGCGCCGTCGCGGATGACCGCCTGCGGCTCGCCCGAAGCGAGCGCGGCGGGGATCGCCGCGGCGGCGTTGGCGTTCTCGTCGAGGTCGATCAGCACGAACTGGTCAGGGTGCTCCGCCTGCGCGGACCGCACCAGCCCCCACACGGCGGCGGCGGCCGGGTCGAGGACGTCGTCCCCGTCGTCCGCCGCGACCGCGCCCCTGGTCACGAACGCCAGGCGGGACCGGGCCGACCGGTCGTCGGCCGACCAGTCCTGAACCAGCCGCAGCGCCCTGGAAGCGAGTGTCCGCGCCGAGGCGGCCACCGTGTCCGTGCCCGTCTCGCCGCCGGGGGCGTCGCCGCGGATCGGGACCACGATGACGGCCGGGGCGGAGGCGTCGTCGCCCAGCACCTCGTCCAGGGATCCCGCGTCCCGGTGGGCGGTGACCAGGGTCTGCGGTGTCGTCAGTGCCGCTTCCAGCGCGAACTCGTCCGCTCCGAGCACGGCCCACCGGACGTTCTCGGTGCCGGGTACGGACCCGGCGGCCGGCAGGGGGACCCATTCCAGCTGGAACAGCGACTCGTGGCGCCGTACGGAAGCGGCGGCCATGTGTTCCGTGGACACCGGCCGCAGGACGAGCGCGTCGACCGACACCACCGGGTCCCCGGCGGTGTCGAGCGCCATCAGGGACACCGCTTCCGGGCCGGCCTTGGTCAGCCGTACCCGCAGCGTGGACGCGCCACCGGCGTGCAGGGAGACCCCGCTCCAGGAGAACGGCAACCGGCCGGCCGCGCTCGCGTCCAGGTCCACGAACAGCGCCGCGTGCAGCGCGGCGTCCAGCAGCGCGGGGTGCACCCCGAAGGACTCGGCGTCGCCGACCTGTTCGTCCAGTGCGACCTCGGCGAAGATCTCGTCTCCGCGCCTCCACACCGCGCGCAGCCCCTGGAAGGCCGGCCCGTAGGCGAACCCGCCTTCCGCGAACCGCTCGTAGAACCCCTCCAGCCCGACCTCGGTCGCCCCCTCGGGTGGCCACACCGCGCCATCGGGCTCCGCCCGGTGCTCTCCCGCCGCGAGCACGCCCGTGGCGTGCCGCACCCAGGGACCCTCCGCGGCGTCGGCCGGGCGGGAGTACACGTTCAGGCTACGGCGTCCCGAGCCGTCCGGCTCGCCCGCCCACAGCTGCACTGTCACCGCGTCCCGTTCGGGCACCACCAAGGGTGTCGCGAGGGTGAGTTCCTCCACCGAACCGCAGCCGACCTGGTCACCGGCGCGGATCGCCAGCTCCAGGAAACCGGTGCCGGGGAACAGCACCACACCGCCGGCCGCGTGATCGGCCAGCCACGGGTGCGTGGCCACGGACAGCCGGCCGGTGAACAACATGCCGCCGCCATCGGCCAGCTCCACCGCCGCGCCCAGCAGGGGATGGCGCGCGGGCGCCAGTCCCAGCCCCGAGGCGTCCGTGGTACGGAGCGATGTCGCCGGCCAGTAGCGCCGGCGCTGGAAGGCGTAGGTGGGCAGCTCCACCCGTCGGGCGCCCGTTCCGGCGAACAGCGCCTGCCAGTCGACCCGTACGCCGGTGGCAAACAGCCGGGCCAGCGCGGTGAGCAGCGCCCTCTCCTCGTCCTGGTCCTTGCGCAGGGCCGGGGTCACGACGGTGTCGGGGGACGGCTCGGGCAGGGTGTCCTGGGCCATGCCGGAGAGCACACCGTCGGGGCCGACCTCCAGGAACGCGGTCACCCCGGCCTCGTTCATCGCGGCCACCCCGTCGGCGAACCGCACCGTCTCCCGCACATGCCGCACCCAGTACTCCGGCGCGCACACCAGCCCCGCCGACACCACCTCACCCGTCACGTTGGACACCAGCGGGATCCGCGGAGCCTCGGGGGACAGCCCCTCCACCACCCGCCGGAACCCGTCCAGCATCGGCTCCATCAGCGGCGAGTGAAAAGCGTGCGACACTCGCAGCCGCCTGGTCCTGCGTCCTTCCGCCGCGAAGTGGGCCGTGACCGCCGACACCGCCGTCTCGTCACCGGCGATCACCACCGAGCGCCGTCCGTTGACCGCGGCGATCGACACCCGGTCCGTCAGCCGGGGAACCACCTCGTCCTCGGTGGCCTGCAACGACACCATCGCCCCACCCGACGGCAACCCCTGCATCAGCCCCGCTCGCGCCGCCACCAGCGCACAGGCGTCCGCCGTCGAGAACACGCCCGCCACATGCGCCGCCGCGATCTCCCCGACCGAATGCCCCGCCACATAGTCGGGCCGCAGTCCCCAGGACTCCACCAGCCGGAACAGCGCCACCTCGACCGCGAACAGCGCGGGCTGCGTCCACCCCGTCTCGTCCAGCAGTGCCGCCTCGGCCGAACCCGGCTCCGCGAACAGCACCTCGCGCAAGGGCCGGTCCAGGTGCGGGTCCAGATGCGCGCACACCGCGTCCAGCGCGTCGGCGAACACCGGGAACCGCCCGTACAGCTCGCGCCCCATCCCGGCCCGCTGGCTGCCCTGTCCGGAGAACAGGAACGCCACCATGGGTTCGGGGTGGGCAGTGCCCTCGGCGACCTCCGTCGCGCCTTCCCCATCGGCCAGCAGCACCGCGCGGTGCTCGAACACCGACCGGCTCGTGGACAGCGAGAAGCCCACGTCCAGCGGCGCCGGACCGGGGTTCGCGGCCACGAACGACATGAGCTGGTCGATCTGGGCGCGCAGCGCGGGCTCGCTCTTGCCCGACACCGGCCACGGCACCGGGCCCGGAGCCGCGGGAGAGACCTCGGGCGCCTCGGGTGCCACGGGCGCCGGGCCCTGCTCGAGAATGATGTGGGCGTTGGTGCCGCTGATCCCGAACGACGAGACGCCAGCGCGCCGCGGCCGGCCGGCCTCCGGCCACGCGACGGGCTCGCTCAGCAGCTCGACCGCGCCGGCCGCCCAGTCCACATGCGACGACGGGGCGTCCACATGCAGCGTCGAGGGCAGCACTCCGTGCCGCATCGCCATGACCATCTTGATCACACCGGCCACCCCCGCGGCCGCCTGGGTGTGCCCGATGTTCGACTTCACCGACCCCAGCCACAGCGGCCGTTCCGGGGCGCGGCCTCGGCCATACGTGGCCAGCAGCGCCTGCGCCTCGATCGGATCACCGAGCCGGGTCCCCGTGCCGTGCGCCTCCACCGCGTCCACGTCCGGCGTGGACAGCCCCGCACTCGCCAGGGCCTGCCGGATCACCCGCTGCTGCGACGGACCGTTCGGCGCCGTCAGGCCGTTGGACGCGCCGTCCTGGTTGATCGCCGAGCCGCGCACCACCGCCAGCACCTGGTGGCCGTTGCGCCTGGCGTCCGACAGCCGCTCCACCACGAGCATGCCGACACCCTCGGACCAGCCCGTACCGTCCGCCGCGTCGGCGAACGCCTTGCACCGGCCATCCGGTGCCAGCCCGCCCTGGCGGCTGAACCCGGCGAATCCCACCGAGGTGGACATCACCGTCACCCCGCCCGCCAGCGCCAGCGTGCACTCCCCCGACCGCAGCGCCTGGGCCGCCAGGTGCAACGCCACCAGCGAGGAGGAACACGCGGTGTCCACCGTCATCGCCGGACCCTCAAGGGCCAGCGTGTACGACAGACGCCCGGACGCCACGCTCGCGGCGAGCCCGGTGCCGGCGTGCCCGGCCAGCTCCTCCCCGGCGTTCATGACCAGAGTCGAATAGTCCTGGCCGTTGGTGCCGACGAACACGCCGGTGCGGCTGGACCGGAGCGACGCGGGGTCGATCCCGGTGCGCTCGAACGCCTCCCACGAGGCCTCCAGCAGCAGCCGCTGCTGCGGATCCATCGCCAGCGCCTCACGCGGCGAGATCCCGAAGAAGCCCGCGTCGAACTCGGCCGCGTCATAGACGAACCCGCCCTCGCGGACGGCTCCGCCGCCCTTCCCGTCGGGATCGTCGGAGAGCATGCCGAGGTCCCAGCCGCGGTCGGTGGGGAACGGGGAGATCGCGTCACGGCCGTCGGCGACCAGGTCCCACAGCTGCTCGGGAGAGCGCACACCGCCGGGGAAGCGGCAGCTCATTCCGACGATGACGATCGGGTCGTCCATGAGCGGAGCGGTCGGCGAGGTGGGGAGAGCGGTCTCGGCCGGCGTACCCATGAGCTCGGTCAGCAGGAGCTGTGCCAG
Organism: Streptomyces sp. NPDC028305; assembly: GCF_055569495.1. NCBI lineage: Bacteria > Bacillati > Actinomycetota > Actinomycetes > Kitasatosporales > Streptomycetaceae > Streptomyces > Streptomyces sp. NPDC028305. The sequence goes on along the minus strand of NZ_JBVHTN010000009.1, from coordinate 156,766 downwards.
CGCCGCGGGCGTCGGGTGGTCGAACACCAACGTGGACGGCAGGCTCAGTCCGGTGGTCGCGGCGAGCTGGTTGCGCAGCTCGATCGCGGTCAGCGAGTCGAAGCCCAGGTCCTTGAACGCGCGGTCGGCGCCGATGGCCGCGGTCCGGGAGTGCCGCAGCACCCGGGCGACCTCCGCGCGCACCAGGTCGACCAGGAACCGCGACCGCTCGTCCTCCGGCAGCCCGGCCAGCCGCTCGGCGAGGCCCGTCCGGGACCGCTCCGCGCCACCGCCCGCGGCCGTACGGCGGCCGGGCCGCAGCAGTCCGCGCAGGATGGCGGGTACCCCGCCGGGCAGCCGCAGCGCGCCGTTTCCGACCCCGAGCGGCAGGACCAGTGCCTCGTCGCAGGCGGTGGCGGCGTCGAACAGCGCCAGCCCGCGCTCGACCGACAGCGGCGGCATGCCCGTCTCCCTGAGCCGGCGCAGTTCGTCCTCGCCCAGGGTGCTGGTCATGCCCGTGCCCTGGTCCCAGGCTCCCCAGGCGAGGGAGACCGCGGGCAGGCCGTGGGCGCGCCGGTGCTGCGCCAGGGCGTCCAAGAAGACGTTGCCCGCCGCGTAGTTGGCCTGGCCCGCGGTGCCCATCACACCGGACACCGAGGAGTAGCAGACGAACGCGGCCAGGTCGAGGTCGCGCGTGAGTTCGTGCAGATGCCATGCGGCGTCGACCTTCGGGCGCAGCACCGTGTCCAGCCGCTCGGGGGTCAGCGATCCGACGACTCCGTCGTCCAGTACGCCCGCGGTGTGCACCACCGCGGTGAGCGGGTGTGCGGCCGGGACGGCGGCGAGCAGTTCGGCCGTGGCGGCTCGTTCGGACAGGTCGCAGGCGGCCACGGTGACCTCGGCGCCGTGTGCGGCCAGCTCGTCCCGCAGCTCGACGGCGCCGGGCGCGGTGAGGCCGCGCCGACTGGCCAGCAGCAGGTGCCGGGCGCCTCGGCGGGTCACCAGATGCCGGGCCAGCTCGGCACCGAGTCCACCGGTGCCGCCGGTGATCAGTACGGTGCCCTCGGCGTCCCAGCGGCGGGGCGTGGTCAGTACGACCTTGCCGATGTGCCGGCCCTCGCTCAGGTACCGGAACGCCTCGCGGGCCCGGCGCACGTCCCAGGTGCGCACCGGAAGCGGCCGCAGAGATCCGTTGCCGAACAGCCGCACCAGCGCGACCAGTGTCCGCTGGATGTGCTCGGGGTCCGTCGACTCCAGGTCGAGCGGCTGGTGGCGCACCTCCGGCAGCGCCTGTGGGTCGCGGAGGTCGGCCCGGCCCAGCTCCAGGAACCGGCCGCCCGGTGCCAGCAGGCGCAGTGAGGCGTCGGCGAACTCCCCCGACAGGGAGTTGAGTACGACATCGACCCCGCCGCCGCCCGTGGTGTCGGCGAACCTCGGCGCGAACTCCGTGGTGCGCGAGGAGGCGAGGTGATCCTCCGCCACGCCCAGCGACCGCAGGGTGTCCCACTTGCTTTCGCTCGCGGTGGCGAACACGTCCGCGCCCAGGTGCCTGGCCAGTTGGATCGCCGCCATGCCGACGCCGCCCGCACCCGCGTGGATCAGTACCTTCTCCCCGGCGCGCAGACCGGCGAGGTCCACCAGGGCGTGGTACGCGGTCAGGAACGCCAGCGGCACCGAGGCGGCAGTCTGCCACGTCCAGTCGTCGGGTACGCGGGTGAGGAGCCGTTCGTCAGCCACCCCCACGGGGCCGAATCCGCCGGAGAGCAGGCCCATCACGGGGTCTCCCGGCCGGAGCCCGGTCACCTCGGGGCCGATCGCCTCGACCACGCCGGCGGCCTCGGACCCGAACGGCCCGGCTTCCCCGGGATGCGTGCCGAGCGCGTCGCGGACATCGCGGAAGCTCACCCCGGCGGCGCGTATCGCCACCCGCACCTCGCGGCCCGTCAGTGGCTCGAGCGCCGTGGGGCACGCGGCGAGCGTCAGCCCGTCCAGGCCGCCCTTCTCGCGGGTGTCCAGCCGCCACGGGGTACCGGTCGGCGGCACCAGGCGGTCGGCGGAGGCCAGCCGCGCCAGCCGCGCCACCCGTACCGTACCGGCGCGGACCACGGCCTGCGGCTCGTCGGCGTCCAGCAGGGCGGGGAGCGGGGGCAGCGCCGCGGCGGACCGGGCCGGGTCGTCCAGGTCCACCAGCAGGAAACGGCCGGGGTGTTCCGCCTGGGCGGACCGTACCAGGCCCCATACCGCCGCCGCGGCCAGGTCGGTGACCTCCTGGTCGTCCTCGTCGGCGACCGCTCCCCGGGTGAGGAACAGCAGGCGTGATCCGGCGAGCCGGCCCTCGGCGAGCCAGTCCTGCACCAGCCGCAGGGCGCGGTGGGTCAGTTCGCGCACGGCCGCGGGGCCGCCGTCCGGGCCGCCCGCGATCTCGACGGCCACCACCCGTGGCGGCGTGGTGTCCTCGGGGCCGGCCGATCCCGCCGATACGCCCGGTTCGGCCAGTTCTGCCAGTTCTGCCAGTTCAGCCAGTTCTGCCAGTTCAGCCAGTTCGGCGAGCGAGGACACCGTACGGACCGTGGTCCGGCCGCCGGATTCCAGTGCCGCGGCCAGATCCCACTCGTCGGATCCCAGCAGTGCCCACGGGGCGCTCTGCGCCGCCGTGTCCAGCCGCTGGGGGACCCACGCGACCCGGAAGAGCGAGTCCTCCACCTCGCGGCGTCCCGCGCCCTCCGCGGGCTGGGCCGAGGCCGGGCGCAGCGTCAGCGAGGACACCGAGATCACCGGATCGCCCTGCACGTCGACCGCGGTGAGCGCGACCGTGTCCTGGCCGCTCCCGGTGATTCTGACGCGCAGCGTCGCGGCCCCCGAGGCGTGCAGGGACACCCCGCTCCAGGCGTACGGCAGCAGGTTCCGGTCGCCGTCGCCGCCGGTGAACCGGGTCGCGTGCAGTGCCGCGTCGAGCAGCGCCGGGTGCACACCGAAGGTTTCCGCGTCCCGTACGTCCTCGGGCAGGGCGACTTCGGCGAAGACCCCGGCGTCGCGCCGCCACACCGCCCGCAGTCCGCGGAAGACCGGTCCGTAGGCCGGCCCTGCCTCTTCAGGGGCGTCGTACAGGCCGTCCAGGTCCATCGGGGTCGCGCCGTGCGGCGGCCAGGCCGTCGTGTCGAAGTCGGCCTCCTCGGCAGGCTCCGCGGCCTCGGTGAGGACTCCCTCGGCGTGCAGGGTCCACTCCTGCCCGGGGCCGTCGGCGGGGCGCGAGTGGAACCGCAGTCGCCGGTGTCCGAGGTCGTCCCGGCTCCCCACCCACAGCTGCACCCGCACCGCGCCCCGCTCGGGCAGCACCAGGGGGCTGGTCAGGGTGAGCTCCTCGACCCGATCGCACCCGGCCTGGTCGGCGGCGCGGATCACCAGTTCCAGGAAGCCGGTGCCGGGGAAGGACACCTGCCCGCCCACCAGGTGGTCGGCCAGCCAGGGGTGGGTGGTCAGGGACAGCGTGCCGGTCAGTACGAGTTCGTCGGAGCCCGCCACCGTCATGGCCGCGCCCAGCAGCGGGTGTTCGGTCGGCTCCAGTCCGGCGCCGGTCAGGTCTGCGGCGCGCGCCGAGGGCGAGGGCCAGAACGTCTCGTGCTGGAACGCGTACGTGGGAAGGGGCACCCGGCGGGCTCCGGCTCCGGTCGCGGCTCCGGCGAAGAAGGCCGGCCAGTCGACGCGGACGCCCGTCACATGCAGCCGCGCCAGCGCCGCGACCACCGCGAACCGCTCGTCCCCCGCCCTGCCCAGCACCGGCACCACGGCGGTGCCGTCCGGCACCGACTCGTGGGCCATGGCCGACAGCACACCGTCCGGGCCCAGTTCGACCAGGGCGGTGGCCCCCGCCCGGGCCAGCGTGCCGACGCCGTCGGCGAACCGCACGGTCTCCCGGACGTGGCGCACCCAGTACTCGGGAGCGGTCAGCTCCCCGGCCTCGGCGAGGCCGCCGGTCAGATTGGACACCACGGGGATGGCCGGGTCCTGGAACGACAGGCCCGCCACGACCCGGTGGAAGTCCGTGAGCACCGGGTCCATCAGCGGGGAGTGGAAGGCGTGGCTGACCGCGAGCCGCTTGGTCTTGCGGCCTTCCCTCCCGAACCGGCCCGCCAGCTCGAGCACCGCGGCCTCGTCGCCCGAGACCACCACCGAGCGCGGCCCGTTCACGGCCGCGATCGACACCCGCTCCCCGAGATACGGGGTCACCTCGTCCTCGGTGGCCTGCAATGACACCATCGCGCCGCCCGGCGGCAGCTCGCCCATCAGCCGCGCCCGCGCCGCCACCAGCGTGCACGCGTCCGCCAGCGAGAACACCCCGGCCACATGCGCCGCGGCGATCTCTCCGACCGAATGTCCCGCCACGTAATCCGGCCGCACACCCCACGACTCCACCAGCCGGAACAGCGCCACTTCCAGCGCGAACAGCGCGGGCTGCGTCCACCCCGTCTCATCCAGCGACTCCGCCTCGGCCGAACCGGCCTCGGCGAACATCACCTCACGCAACGGCCGTTCGAGGTGCAGATCGAGATGCGCGAACACCTCATCCAGCGCCTCGGCGAACACCGGGAACGCCTCGTACAGCTCCCGGCCCATCCCCGCCCGCTGACTGCCCTGCCCCGAGAACAGCACCCCGAGCCCGCCGCCTGGCCCGGCGACACCGCTCGCGACGAGCTCCGCCTCGCCCCGGCCGTCGGCCAGCAGCACCGCCCGGTGCTCGAACACCGAGCGGCCCGTCGCCAGGGAGTGGCCCACATCCACCGGCGCCAGGTCCGGATGTTCCTGGGCCCACTGCCGCAGGCGGTCCAGCTGGGCGGACAGCGCCTCCTCGGTCTTGGCCGAGACCGGCCACGGCACCACGCCGGGGGGTGTGGGCGAGGGGTCGGGGAGCGCGGCGTCCGGGCCCTGTTCGAGGATGACGTGGGCGTTGGTACCGCTGATCCCGAACGACGAGACGCCGGCCCGGCGCGGCCGGTCCGCCCGCGGCCACTCGACCGGCTCGGTCAGCAGCTCCACCGCGCCGGCGGACCAGTCCACGTGCGAGGAGGGCCGGTCGATGTGCAGCGTGCGCGGCAGCACTCCGTGCCGCATGGCCATCACCGTCTTGATCACCCCGGCCACGCCCGCCGCCGCCTGGGTGTGGCCGAGGTTGGACTTCACCGACCCGAGCCACAGCGGCCGTTCGCGGTCCTGGCCGTAGGTGGCGAGCAGCGCCTGGGCCTCGATCGGGTCGCCCAGCGTCGTGCCGGTGCCGTGTGCCTCCACCGCGTCCACGTCCGAGGGGGACAGGCCGGCGTCGGCGAGGGCCTGCCGGATCACGCGCTGCTGCGACGGGCCGTTCGGCGCCGTGAGGCCGTTCGACGCGCCGTCCTGGTTCACCGCCGAGCCCCGCACCACCGCCAGCACCTCGTGGCCGTTGCGCCGGGCGTCCGACAGCCGCTCCACCACCAACAGGGCCACGCCCTCGGACCAGCCCGTGCCGTCGGCCGCGTCGGCGAACGCCTTGCACCGGCCGTCCGGGGCCAGCCCGTTCTGCCCGCTGAAGCCCACGAACCCGCCCGGGGTGGACATCACCGTCACACCGCCCGCCAAGGCGAGGGAACACTCTCCGGAGCGCAGGGCCCCGGCCGCCAGGTGCAGCGCCACCAGGGAGGCCGAGCAGGCGGTGTCGACCGTCAGCGCGGGGCCTTCGAGGCCGAGGGTGTAGGAGAGGCGGCCGGAGGCCACACTGGCGGCGATGCCGGTGCCGGTGTGACCGGAGGTGTCGGAGTTCGAGGCCCGCACCAGATCCGAGTAGTCCTGGCCGTTGGTGCCCACGAACACCCCGGTCCGGCTGGACCGGACCGACGCAGGGTCGATCCCGGCGCGCTCGAACGCCTCCCACGCGGTCTCCAGCAGCAGCCGCTGCTGGGGGTCCATCGCCATCGCCTCGCGCGGCGAGATCCCGAAGAAGTCGGCGTCGAACCCGGCCGCGTCACGCAGGAACCCTCCCCTGCCGGTGTCGCTGCTTCCGGGGCCGTCGCCGGTGAGGGCTGCGAGGTCCCAGCCGCGGTCGGCGGGAAAGTCCGAGATGGCGTCCCGGCCCGCGGCCACCAGCCGCCACAGATCCTCCGGGGAGGATATGCCGCCCGGGAAGCGGCAGCTCATCCCGACGATCGCGATCGGGTCGTCGGCCGTGCCGACGGCGACCGGCGCGGGGGCCGGCACCTCGTCGTGCCGCCCCGCCACCTCGGCCAGCAGGAACTCCGCGAGCACCGTGGGGGTGGGGTGGTCGAACACCAGCGTGGCGGGCAGGCTCAGCCCGGTCGTGGCGGCGAGCTGGTTGCGCAGCTCGACGGCGGTCAGCGAGTCGAAGCCCAGGTCCTTGAACGCCCGGTCGGCCTCGATCGCGTCCGCTCCGGAGTACCGCAGCACCGCGGCCACTTCGGTGCGGACCAGGTCCAGCAGGGCGGTGGGGCGCTCCGACTCCGGCAGGCCCGCCAGCCGTTCGAGGAGCGCGGGGGCCGATCGCTCGGCCCGCGGGCGGCCGATGGCTCCGGCGTCGGCGAGCTCGCGGTAGCCCGGCAGGTCGGACAGGACGGGGCTCGGCCGGACGCCGCCGAACACCCGGAGGAACTCGGGCCGCCGGATGTCGGCGACGACGAGCAGCGGGTCGCGCTCTGCGACGGCGCCGCGCAGCGCGGAGATCGCCTGACCGGGCTCCAGCGCGAACGTGCCGGTGCGCCGGGAGAGCGCCGCGTCGCGGCCTTCGCCCGCCATGCCGCCGCCGGCCCAGGCGCCCCAGGCGATGGACGTCGCGGCGAGGCCCCGGGCCCTGCGGCGCTCGGCTATCGCGTCCAGCACGGCGTTGGCGGCCGCGTAGTTGGCCTGGCCCGGGTTGCCCAGCGCGCCCGCGGCCGACGAGAACAGCACGAACGCCGAGAGATCCAGCTCGCGGGTCAGCTCGTCCAGGACCAGCGCGGACGCCACCTTGGAGCGGAACACCGCTTCGAAGCGCTCGGGTGACAGCCCTTCCAGCACTCCGTCGTCCAGCACCCCCGCCGCGTGCACGACACCCGTCAACGGGCAGTCGGCGGGGATGGCGGCCAGCATGGCGGCCACCTGGTCCCGGTCGGCCACGTCACACGCCACGATGGACACCCGGACGCCCGATTCGACCAGCTCGTCGCGGAGTTCGGCCGTCCCCGGCGCCTGGTCGCCGCTGCGGCTGGCCAGCACCACATGGGCGGCCCCGCCGCGCGCCAGCCACCGGGCGACATGGCCGCCCAGAGCACCCGTGCCGCCGGTGATCACCACCGTGCCCGACGGCCGCCACCCCGCGCCCGGCTCGGCCGGGGCCGCGACCAGCCGCCGGCCGTACACCCCGGACGCGCGCACCGCGACCTGGTCCTCCCCGCCGAGACCGGCCAGCACCGCGGTGAACCGGGCTGCGGCCCGCCCGTCCACCACCTCGGGCAGATCCACCAACCCGCCCCACCGGCCGGGAAACTCCAGCGCCGCCACCCGTCCCAGGCCCCACACCGCGGCCTGTGCCACGCCTCGCACCGACTCCGAGCGGCCTACCGCGACCGCTCCCCGGGTCACTGCCCACACCGGCGCGTCGACGCCCGCGTCGCCCAGCGCCTGGAGCAGCGCGGTGGTCAGCAGCACACCGGCGGGTACGGCCGGGCATCGCGCCTCGGCGGGCTCCTCAAGCGCCAGCAACGACACCACGCCCGCGACGGGCCCCGTCGCCACGGCCTCCCGCAGCCGCCCGGCCAGCGCGGCCCGGTCGGTGTCGCCGACCTCCAGCGGCACCGTCGTCACGCCCAGCGCGGCGACCACCGAGGACACCCACGGGTCCGCCGCCCGGCTCCGCGGAACCACCACGAGCCAGCTGCCCAGGAGCGGTCCGTGGTCCGTGCCGGTCAGCGGCTTCCAGGTGACGCGGTGCCGCAGGCCGTCCACGGCCGTCCGCTCGCGCCGTTGCCGCCGCCACGAGGACAGCGCCGGGACCACGGGCTCCAGCACCGCGCCCTCGATGTCCAGGCTCGACGCCAGCGAGCCGAGGTCCTCCCGCTCCACCGCGGCCCAGAACTCGGCGTCCACCGGGTCCGCCGCAGCGGTCGGCTCCGCCGTGGGGGCCTCGGGCCAGAATCGCTCGCGCTGGAAGGCGTACGTGGGCAGATCGACGGGTCGGGCCCCGGTGCCCGCGAAGAACGCGGCCCAGTCCCAGCCCACCCCGGCGAGGTGCGACCGGGTCAGTGCCTCGATGAGCGCGGCCTCCTCGCCGCGGTCGCCGCGCAGGACCGGGACCGCGACGGCGGCCCGCGGCGCCGACTCCAGGGCCAGGGCGGTCAGTGCGCCGTCGGGGCCGACTTCCAGGAAGGAGGTCACTCCCGCGGCGCTCATCGCGGCGACGCCGTCGGCGAACCGCACCGCCTCGCGCACATGCCGCACCCAGTACTCGGGGGAACACACCAGGTCGGCCGTGGCCACTTCGCCGGTCACCAGGGAGACGAGCGGGATCAGCGGGGCCCGGTACGAGAGAGCGCGCGCCACCTCGCCGAACTCCGCCAGCATCGGGTCCATCAGCGGCGAGTGGAAGGCGTGCGACACCCGCAGCCGCCTGGTCTTGCGCCCGTCCCGCTCGAAGCGGGCCGCCACCTCCAGTACGGCCGTCTCGTCGCCCGCGACGACCACCGCGCCGGGCCCGTTGACCGCCGCGATCGACACCTCATCGCCCAGGTGCGGCGTCACCTCCGCCACGGTGGCCCGCAGTGAGACCATCGCCCCGCCCTGCGGCAGCTCGCCCATCAGCCGGGCCCGCGCCGCCACCAGCGTGCACGCGTCCGCCAGCGAGAACACTCCGGCCACATGCGCAGCGGCGATCTCCCCGACCGAGTGCCCGGCCAGCTGGTCGGGGAGCAGCCCCCACGACTCCAGCAGCCGGAACAGCGCCACCTCGACCGCGAACAGCGCCGGCTGAGCCCACTCCGTCCGTTCGAGCAACCCGGCCTCGGCAGAGCCCTCCTCGGCGAACATCACGTCGCGCAGGGGCCGTTCGAGGTGTCCGTCCAGATGCGCACACGCCTCGTCCAGGGCCTCGGTGAAGCCCGGGTACCGCCCGTACAGCTCGCGGCCCATCCCGGCCCGCTGGCTGCCCTGCCCCGAGAACAGCACCGCCAGTCCGCCGTCCGCCCGCACCGAGCCGCGCAGTGCCGCCGCCGGGCGCTCATCCGCGAGCCAGGCGGACAGCGCGGCGCGCAGCCCCGGGGCGTCGTGCGCCAGCACCGCCAGCCGATGCTCGAAGCCCGGCCGGGTGGTCGCCAGGGACATCGCCACGTCCTGCGCGCCTGCCGCCGGGGCGCGTTCGAGATGGGACAGCAGCCGGGCGGCCTGGGCCCGCAGGGCGGGCTCGGTCCTGCCGGACAGCAGCCACGGCACCACGGCGGGCGGCGCGGCCGAAGCGCCCGGGGCAGCCGCGTCCCCGCCTTCCGCGTCCTCTCTTTCCGTGTCCTCGGGCGGCGCCTGCTCCAGGATGGTGTGCGCGTTGGTTCCGCTGACGCCGAACGAGGAGACCCCGGCGCGGCGCGGGCGGTCGCTGTCCGGCCAGGCCACGGCCTCGGTCAGCAGCTCCACCGCACCTGCCGACCAGTTGACGTGCGAGGACGGCGCGTCCACGTGGAGGGACGAGGGGAGCAGACCGTGGCGCATCGCCATGACCATCTTGATCACACCGGCCATGCCCGCGGCGGCCTGCGTGTGGCCGATGTTCGACTTCACCGACCCCAGCCACAGCGGCCGTTCGCGGTCCTGCCCATACGTGGCGAGCAGCGCCTGGGCCTCGATCGGGTCGCCCAGTGTCGTACCGGTGCCGTGCGCCTCCACCGCGTCCACGTCCGCCGCGGACAGCCCCGCGCTCTCCAACGCCTGACGGATCACCCGCTGCTGCGACGGGCCGTTCGGTGCGGTGAAGCCGTTGGACGCGCCGTCCTGGTTGACGGCCGAACCGCGGACGAGGGCGAGCACCCGGTGTCCGTTGCGGCGCGCGTCCGTCAGCCGCTCCACGACCAGCACGCCGACGCCCTCGGCCCACCCGGTGCCGTCGGCCGACTCGGCGAACGCCTTGCAGCGGCCGTCCGGGGCGAGCCCGCCCTGGCGGCTGAACTCGATGAAGGCCCCCGGTGTCGACATCGCCGTGACACCGCCGACCAGCGCCAGCGAACACTCTCCGGTGCGCAGCGCCTGGGCGGCGAAGTGCAGTGCCACCAGCGACGAGGAGCAGGCGGTGTCCACGGTGACGGCGGGGCCTTCGAGGCCCAGGGTGTAGGAGAGCCGTCCGGAGGCGGCGCCGGCGCCCATGCCGGTGCCGACGTTGCCTTCCAGATCGGTCAGGGAGTTCACGGTCAGATACGAGTAGTCCTGGCCGCTCATGCCGACGAAGACCCCGGTGCGGGAGCCCCTCAGCCGGGTCGGGTCGATCCCGGCCCGCTCCACCGCCTCCCAGGAGGTCTCCAGCAGCAGCCGCTGCTGCGGGTCCATGGACAGCGCTTCGCGCGGCGAGATCCCGAAGAAGCCGGGGTCGAAGTCGGCGATGCCGTCGAGGAATCCGCCTTCCCGGGTGACGCTGGAGCCCGGACGGCCGTCATCCGCGGCCAGGGCGTCCAGGTCCCAGCCGCGGTCGGCGGGAAACCCGGAGACCGCGTCGCGGCCGGCGGCGACGAGTTCCCACAGATCCTCCGGTGAGCGCACCCCGCCCGGGAACCGGCAGCTCATCGCCACGATCGCGATCGGCTCCGTCGCGGCGGCGACCAGAGTCTGGTTCTGCCGACGCAGCCGTTCCGTCTCCTTCATGGAGGCCCGGAGCGCTTCGACGACCTTCTCGCTGGGCGTAGCCATGGCCAACTCCGTAATTCGAGCGGATCAGTGGACAGCGTCTGCGTGCGCCGTGTACGCGGGTTCCGGAGCACCGCCCCGCCGATCGGGGTCCATAACTGGAAAGTGAAATCCACGGCCCACTGGCAATCCCCTAGTCATTGCCTGTTTGTTCGCCCCGTCGCTGTTCAGCGCCCAGTGTCCGCCGAATCACTGGGGATTTCTTTGTCTCCGAGCCGGTAGCAAGGAAGTCCGGGCTGCCGATCGAACTCCGATGGTCCGGCCCGTGCGCCGCCGACCGGCACACGGGCGCATTCGGCATGCCTTCCGTCATCCATCCCGCACCTGCGGAGGTGTTGATCGTGACCTCGCCCCGGCGGCCGATCATGTTTGTGAGCTCACCGGAGAGCGGATTGTTCAACTCGCTCTTCCTCATCGCCACCGAGCTGTCCCGGCGGGGGGTGCCCGACCTGTGGTTCGCCACCGACGAGAAGCGGCGTGAGGACATCGAGGGCATCGACGCGGGCAGTCCGGTGCGCTTCGCCTCGCTGGGCGAGGTGGTGCCCGAGCTGTCCTCCCCCACCTGGGACGACGAGACCTATCGGCGGGTGACCCAGCCGTCGCGGTGGAAGGCCCACCGCGCCCTCGTGGAACACACCTTCAACCCGCATCTGACGGTGCCCAAATACCGGGCGCTGGACGCGGTGGCCGAGGAGGTCCGGCCGGCGCTGATGATCATCGACAGCGTGTCGTTCTTCGGGGTGGAGGTGGCGGTCACCAGGAAGATCCCGTTCATGCTGAGCGTGCCCTTCCTGCCCAGCAATCTCTATATGACCAGCCTGTGGAACAACTTCCCGTCGGCGCATTCGGGTCTTCCGCTGAACATGACCTTCGGCCAGCGGATGGCCAATCGCTGGTTCAAGATCCGTAAGGTGTCGATGTTCTTCAAGCCGAGCATGTTGACAGTGCTCGGCAGTTCCAAAAAGACGCGGGAAAAACTGGGAATCTCCCCGGAGACGGTCAAGTTCTCGGCACGGACGGATCTGGCCGAGCTGATTCTGTGTTACTCGGTCACCGGTCTTGAGTATCCGTTCCCCTTCCCCGACAACATGCGTCTGCTGGGGGCGATCATTCCTCCGCTGCCCGAGGCGCCCGAGGACGGCGGACTCTCGCGGTGGCTCGACGCCCATGACTCGGTCGTCTACATGGGCTTCGGTACGGTCACCCGGCTGACCGCGGAGCAGGTCCGCGCCCTGGTGGAGGTGGTCCGCCGGCTGGAGGGGCGCCACCACGTGCTGTGGAAGCTCCCCAAGGACCAGCAGCAGTTGCTGCCGCCGGACGGCGAGCTGCCGGCCAATCTGCGGATCGAGAGCTGGGTGCCCTCGCAGCTCGACGCCCTGGCCCACCCGAACGTCAAGGTCTTCTTCACCCACGGCGGGGGCAACGGCTTCCACGAGGGGATCTACTTCGGCAAGCCGCTGGTGGTCCGGCCGCTGTGGATCGACTGCTACGACCAGGCGGTGCGCGGCGCGGACAGCGGGGTCAGCCTCACGCTGGACCGCCCCGAGACCTTCGACGTCGACGATGTGCTGGACAAGCTGACCCGGGTACTGACCGACCCCTCGTTCGATGCACGCGCCCGGCACTTCGCCCAGGTGCAGCGGGAGGCGGGCGGTCTGCGCACCGCGGCCGATCTGATCCTCGGCTCCCCCGCCCTGGCACCCTGACCTCCGCTCTTCCGGACCTCGCGGCCCGATGACGGTTCCAGCCCCGCTGGATCTGTCATCGGGCCGCTTGCCGTGGCGCGGCCGGGGTGCGGTCAGGGCGCGTTGCCGTCGAGCGCGGCCCTGACCAGGTCGTCCAGGTCCATCGCGTCGATCGAGTCCCCCGGAGCCTGGTCCTCCGCCGCCGGGTGGCCGGCCAGCTGGAGCAGGGGCTCCAGCAGCCCGACCTCCCGCAGCCGGGCGAGGGGCACGGAGGTCAGCAGCGCCCGGATCTCGTGCTCCCGCTCATCGGCGGCGGAACCGCCGCCCGTCTCGGGTACGAGCTCCCGCAGCACATGCCCGGCGAGGGCGACGGGCGTCGGATGGTCGAAGACGAGCGTGGCGGACAGGCTCAGCCCGGTCGTCGCGGTGAGCTGGTTGCGCAGCTCGATCGCGGCCAGCGAGTCGAAGCCGAGGTCCTTGAACGCCCGCTCGGCGCCGACGGCCTCGGGCCCCGCGTACCCGAGCACCTCGGCGACCTGGGCGCGGACCAGGTCCAGCACCATGCGGGGCCGCTCCGCCGCCGGCCGGCCGAGCAGCCGCTCCCGCAGTTCGGCCGCGGCCGACGCCTGGTCGCGCGGGGAGACGACGGCGCCCGCGGTCAGCTCCGCGTACCGGGGCAGCTCTCGTAGCAGGGGGCTGGGCCGCCGGGTGGTGAAGGCGTGGATGAACCGGGCCTGGTCGATGTCGGCGACCACGGGGGTGGGGTCCCCGGACGCCACCGCGACGCGCATGGCCGACAGCGCGTCCTCCGGGGCCATCGCGCTCACCCCGGTGCGCTGCGATGCCTCCTCGGCGCGGGCGCTCGCCGCCATGCCGCCACCGGCCCAGGCGCCCCAGGCCACCGAGGTGGCGGGCAGGCCCTCGTCCCGGCGCCGCTCGGCCAGCGCGTCCAACGCCGCGTTCGCGGCGGCGTAGTTGGCCTGGCCTGCGTTGCCCACGGCGCCGGACGCGGAGGAGAACAGCACGAACGCCGTCAGGTCCAGCTCCCGGGTCAGCTCGTCCAGGACGGCCGCCGACTCCACCTTGGACCGGAACACCGCCTCGAACCGCTGTGGCGACAGGCCGTCGAGGACACCGTCGTCCAGGACGCCCGCCGCATGCACCACGGCAGTCAGCGGGCACTCGGCGGGGATGCCCGCCAGCAGGTCCGCCATCTGCCGCCGGTCGGCGGCGTCGCAGGCCACGATCGACACCTGGACGCCCAGCCCGGCCAGCTCGGACCGCAGTTCCCCGGCGCCCTCGGCCTCCGGGCCGCTGCGGCTGGCGAGCAGGATGTGCTCCGCGCCCTCGCGCGCCAGCCACCGGGCGACATGGCCGCCCAGGGTCCCGGTGCCCCCGGTGACCAGCACCGTGCCCGAGGGCTTCCAGCCGTCCTCGGGTGGGGCGCCGACCGGCCGTTGCAGCCGGCGGCCGAACACCCCCGAGGCGCGCACCGCGATCTGGTCCTCGGCGGGCTCCGGTCCACCGGGCCGCGCCAGCACGCCGGCGAGCCGCGAGGCCGTGCGCCCGTCCAGCTCCTCGGGGAGGTCGACCAACCCGCCCCAGCGCTGCGGGTGTTCCAGCGCGGCCACCCGGCCGAGCCCCCACACCGCCGCCTGCCGCGGGGCGGTCACCCGGTCCGTCCCGCCGGTCGACACCGCGCCCCGGGTGACACACCACAGCGGGGCCTCGATCCCGGCGTCGCCCAGGGCCTGCACCAGTACGGCGGTCAGGGCGAGCCCCGGCGGGACGGCCGGGCCCGCGGAGTCGGCCACGGCCAGCAGCGACACCACGCCGACCGGCCGGAGGCCCTCGGCGACCAGCTCGCGCAGCCGCCCGGCCAGCTCCGTACGGTCCGGTCCGGTGACCTCCAGCCGTACCGTCCCGGTGCCCAGCGCCTCGACCGCCGCGCCCACCCAGGGGTCCTCGGCGTGTCCGGCCGGAACCACGGCCAGCCATGTCCCCGAGGGGGCGGCCGGTGCCATGCGGGTGAGCGGCGTCCAGCCGATCCGGTACCGCCGGCTTTCCGCGGCGGACTGCTCGTGGCGCCTGCGGCGCCAGGTCGAGAGCGCGGGCAGGACCTTCGTCAACGCCTCGTCCTCGACGTCCAGCGCCGTCGCCAGCGAGGCGATGTCCGCCCGGTCGGCCCGTTCCACGATGGCCCAGAAGTCCGCGTCCGCCGTATCGGGGGCCGCGGCCTCCTCATGAGTGGTGTCCTCGGGCCAGAAGCGCTGGTGCTGGAAGGGGTAGGTGGGCAGGTCGATCCGCCGGGCGCCGGAGGAGGCGAAGAAGCCCGCCCAGTCGACTCCGACGCCGTGCGCGTACAGCCGGGCCACGGCCGACACCAGGGCGGCCTCCTCGCCGCGCGTCCTGCGCAACGCGGGGACGAGCAGGGCGTCGGCCGACCGTTCGCCGAGGGTTTCCTGCGCCATGGCGGTCAGTACGGCGTCGGGCCCCACCTCCAGGAAGGTGGTGACGCCCGCGGCGGCGAGCCGGCTGACGCCGTCGGCGAACCGCACCGTACGGCGGACATGCTCCACCCAGTACTCGGGCGCGCACACCCGCTCGGCCGACACCACGTCGCCCGTCAGGTTGGACACCAGCGCGATCCGCGGCGCCGCCATCGTCAGGCCGCGCACGATCCGGCCGAACTCCGCCAGCATCGGCTCCATCAGCGGGGAGTGGAACGCATGGCTGACCGTCAGCCGACTGGTCTTGCGACCCTGCTCGGCGAACCGGGCCGCCACGTCCAGCACGGCTGCCTCGTGGCCCGCCACGACCACCGACCGCGGACCGTTCACGGCCGCGACCGAGGCCCGCTCCCCCAGATGGGGCGCCACCTCCTCCTCGGTGGCCTGAAGCGCCACCATCGCTCCCCCGGGCGGCAGCTCCTGCATCAGCCGGCCGCGCGCCGCCACCAGGGCGCACGCGTCAGGCAGCGAGAAGACGCCCGCCACGTGGGCCGCCGCGATCTCGCCGATCGAATGCCCCGCCAGATAGTCCGGGACGATCCCCCAGGACTCCAGCAGCCGGAACAGCGCCACCTCGACCGCGAACAGCGCGGGCTGGGTCCAGCGCGTCTCGTCCAGCAGCTCCGCCTCGGCCGTTCCGGCCTCCGCGAACACCACCTCGGCCAGCGGCCGTTCGAGGTGGGCGTCCAGGTGTGCGCACACCGCGTCGAACGCCTCGGCGAACGCCGGGAAGGCGCCGTAGAGCTCCCGGCCCATCCCCGCCCGCTGGCTGCCCTGGCCCGAGAAGAGGAAGGCGGTCCGGCCACCGGCCGCGGTGTCCTCGACCACCCGTGCGGACGGGCGTCCTTCGGCCACCGCCTGAAGGCCCTCGGCCAACTCGTCGCGGTCCGCGCTCAGCACCGCGGCCCGTTCCTCGAAGGCCGCCCGGGTGGCGGCCAGCGAGAACGCCAGGTCGGCGAGGTCGAGTTCCGGGTGCGCGGCGACATGGCCGAGCAGTCGGCGGGCCTGGTCGCGCAGCGCCTGGGGGGTGCGGGCCGACAGGGCGACGGGCCACGGCGCGCCGTCGCGCTGTGGCGCAGCGGGGATCCGGGCGGGCTCGTCGTCGGGGGCCTGCTCGATGATCACGTGGGAGTTGGTGCCGCTGGCGCCGAACGAGGAGATCCCGGCCCGGCGCGCCCGCCCGGTCCGCGGCCATGCGGTGGCCTCGGCGGCCAGTTCCACGGCACCGGCGGACCAGTCCACATGCGAGGTGGGAGCGTCCAGATGGAGCGTCCTGGGCACCACGCCGTGGCGCATCGCCATGACCGTCTTGATCACACCGGCGACGCCCGCCGCCGACTGCGTGTGTCCGATGTTGGACTTGACCGAGCCGAGCAGCAGGGGCCGTTCGCGGTCCTGGCCGTAGGTGGCCAGCAGCGCCTGGGCCTCGATGGGGTCGCCGAGTGTGGTTCCGGTGCCATGGGCCTCGACCACGTCCACGTCCGCGGGGGACAGCCCGGCGTTCGCGAGCGCGCGGCGGATGACCCGGCGCTGCGAGGGGCCGTTGGGCGCGGTCAGCCCGTTCGAGGCGCCGTCCTGGTTGACCGCCGAGCCGCGCAGGACCGCCAGGACGCGGTGCCCGTTGCGCCGGGCGTCGGACAGCCGCTCCACCACGAGCATGCCGACGCCCTCGGACCAGCCCGTGCCGTCCGCCGCCTCGGCGAACGCCTTGCACCGGCCGTCGGCGGACAGCGCGCCCATGTCGCTGAACTCCACGATCCCCACCGGCGTGGACATCACCGTCACCCCGCCGGCCAGCGCCAGCGAGCACTCGCCCGAGCGCAGCGCCTGGGCGGCCAGGTGCAGCGCCACCAGCGACGAGGAGCAGGCGGTGTCCACGGTCACCGCGGGGCCCTCCAGGCCGAAGCTGTACGAGAGGCGGCCGGAGATCAGGCTGGCCGCCTGCGCGGTCTGGGCGTGGCCGCGCTGGTCGGCGGGTGGGCGGTAGTCGCCGCTGGTGGCGCCGACGAAGACGCCCGTGTCGCCGCCGCGCAGCGTGTGCGGGTCGACACCGGCCCGCTCCAGCGCCTCCCATGCGGCCTCGAGCACCAGCCGCTGCTGCGGGTCCATCACCATGGCCTCGCGCGGCGCGATGCCGAAGAAGCCCGGGTCGAAGTCGGCGGCGTCGTAGAGGAAGCCGCCGCCCCGGGCGGCGCTGCGCCCGCGTCCGTCCGGGGCGCCGTCGGCCAGTGTGCCGAGGTCCCAGCCGCGGTCGGTGGGCAGGTGGCCGATGGCGTCGGCCTCGTCCACGACCAGTTGCCACAGGTCCTCGGGCGAGCGCACACCGCCGGGGTAGCGGCAGCTCATGCCGACGATCACGATCGGGTCGTCGGTGGTGCGGGCCGGCAGCGCCGCCGTGTCGTCGTCGCCGTCCTCGCCGAGCAGTTCGGCCCATAGGTGGCCGGCGAGCGCCGCCGGGGTCGGGTGGTCGAAGGCGAGGGTGGTGGGCAGGGGCAGACCGGTGGCCTGAGTCAGTTGGTTGCGCAGGTCCACCGCGGTCAGCGAGTCGAATCCGAGGTCCGAGAAGGCCCGGTCGGCCTCGATCGCCTCGGCACCCGTGTGCCCCAGCACCTCGGCGACCTGGCCGCGGACCAGATCCAGCAGGACATGGGAGCGCTGAACTGCGGGCAGGCCCAGCAGCCGTGTCCGCAGTTCGGCCGCCGTGCCCGTGGCGCCGGCAACGGTGTCCCGGCCGGCCGCCGCGGCCTCCAGCGCCGTACGGGCCTCGGGCAGCGCGGCGAACAGCGCGCTCGGGCGTACGGCGGCGAACGCCGGGGCGAACCGGTCCCAGGCCACGTCCGCGAGCGTCACGGCGTCCTGTTCGCCGTCCACCGCCCGGCCCAGCGCGGCCACGGCCAGCCGTGGTGGCAGGGCGGGCAGTCCGCTGAGTCGCAGATGAGCCGCCATCCCGTCGGTCGGAGCGGCAGGAGTGGCCCAGGCGCTCCACGCCACCGAGGTGGCCGCGGCCCCGCGCGCCCGGCGCCGGTCGGCCAGCGCTTCGAGGGCGGCGTCGGCGGCCGCGTCGGTGGCCCGTCCCGTCACGCCCCACACCCCCGCGACCGAGGTGAGCAGCACAAAGGCGTCCAGGGGCCGGTCGCCCAGCAGTTCGTCGAGGTGTGCCGCCTGCGCGATCCGGTCCGCCAGCGCCGCGGCCGGCTCCTCGGTCGCAATCGCGTCGATCCGGTCGGTGGCGCCGGGCGGGGCGGGCGACAGGTCGGGCTGTCCGGCGTGCACCACCGCGTCCGGCGGGAACTCGTCGAGCAGCGCCGCCAGGGCGCCGCGGTCGGCCGGGTCATACGCCCGCGCGGTCACCCGGACGCCCGACTCGGTGAGTTCGGCGAGCAGTTCGGCGGTGGCGGGCGCGTCGGGGTCCTGCGGGCCGGTCAGCACCAGATGCTCGGCCCCCTCCCCGACCAGCCACCGGGCGAGCTGTCCGGCCGTAGCGCCCGTGCCACCGGTCACCCAGACCGTGCCCCGCGGCCGCCACCGCCCGTCGGCGACCGGCGCCGCGGCCCGCACCAGCCGGCGGCCGAAGACCCCGGTGGCGCGCACCGCCACCTGGTCCTCGGCGGGGTCGCCCGCGCCACCGGCCAGGACGGCCGCGAGCCGGGCACGGGCCCGTTGGTCGAGGGAGCCGGGCAGGTCGACGAGACCGCCCCAGCGCTCCGGGTGTTCCAGCGCGGCCACCCGGCCCAGGCCCCACACCGCGGCCTGCCCCGGATCCGCGGCGGCGTCGCCGCGGCCCACGCGGACCGCGCCCAGGGTGGCGCACCACAGCGGTGCCTCGATACCCGCGTCGCCCAACGCCTGGATCAAGGCGAAGGTCGGCGCGGTGGATTCGGGCCCGGTCCGCCCGAGGGCGAGCAGGGACAGCACACCCGCGAACCGCTCCCGCATCTCCCCGAGCCGCCCGGCCAGGACGGCCCGGTCGGCGTCCGCCACCTCGATGCTTACGGTGTCCGGCCCCATCGCCTCGGCGACGGCCGCCACCCATTCCTCATCGACCGTCCTGGCCCCGTCGATGCCGGGGACGACCAGCAGCCAGGTCCCCTCCGGGGCGCCGGTCGGCGTTCCGGCGAAGGCCGGCCCGGTCAGCGGCGTCCAGCTCACCCGGTAGCGCCAGCCGTCCACGACGGACTCGTCGTGGCGGGACCGGCGCCACGACGAGAGCGCGGGCAGTACCGCGGTCAGCGAGTCTCCGTCCACCTCCAACGTGGCCGACAGCGACTCCAGGTCCTCCCGCTCCACGGCCGACCAGAACTCAGCGTCCACCGGGTCGGCCGCCACGGGCCCCGCCGTGTCCGGCGCGAACTCGGGCCAGAACCGCTCGTGCTGGAAGGCGTACGTCGGCAGGGTGGTCCGGCGCGCACCGGACCCGCTGAAGTACGCGGCCCAGTCCACCGGCACGCCGTGCACATGCAGCGCGCCCAGCGCCGCCGTGATCTCGGGTTCCTCGTCGCGGTCCGCGCGCAGCAGCGGCACCACCAGCGGTTCGGGCCCCTCGTCGGTCAGCGTGTGCCGGGCCATCGCGGCCAGCACCCGGTCAGGGCCCAGCTCGACGAAGGCGGTCGCGCCCGCGTCCCGCAGGGTGCGCACTCCGTCGCCGAACCGCACCGGCTCCCGCACCTGGCGCACCCAGTAGCCGGGGGAACACAGCTCCTCGGCCGTGGCCTGTCGGCCGGTCAGGTTGGAGACGACGGGGATCCGCGGCTCCTGGTACGCCAGTTGTCCGGCCACTGCGGCGAACGCGTCGAGCATCGGTTCCATCAGCGGCGAGTGGAAGGCGTGCGAGACCCGCAGCCGCCTGGTCCTGCGCCCTCGGGACTCGAGTTGCCCGGCGATCCGCGCCACCGCCTCCTCGTCACCGGCGATCACCACCGCGGTGGGGCCGTTGACCGCCGCGACGGAGACCAGAGCTTCGTGTCCGGCCAGCAGCGGGGCGACCTCGTCCTCGGTGGCCTCCAGCGAGACCATCGCGCCACCGGCGGGCAACGCGTCCATCAGCCGTGCCCGCGCCGCCACCAGCCGGCACGCGTCGGCGAGCGAGAACACCCCGGCGGCGTGGGCCGCCGCCAGTTCCCCGATGGAGTGCCCGGCGAGCAGGTCCGGGCGTACGCCCCACGACTCCAGCAGCCGGAACAGGGCCACTTCGACGGCGAACAGGGCGGGCTGGGTGTATCCCGTACGGTCCAGCAGCTCCGCCGCGGCCGTCCCGGCGTCGGCGAACATCACCTCGCGCAGCGGACGGTCCAGCTCCGTGTCCAGATGGGCCAGCACGTCGTCCAGCGCCTCGGCGAAGGCGGGGAAGCGGTCGTAGAGCCGCCGCCCCATGCCGGGCCGCTGGCTGCCCTGGCCCGAGAAGAGGAACGCCGTCCTGCCACCGGGGGCGCGTACCACCCCGCGCGCCGCCTCCGTTACCCGGTCGGCGGTGGCCAGCAGCAGCGCGCGGTGGTCGAACGCCGGGCGGCCGAGGGCCAGTGTGTACCCCACGTCCATGGGGGACGGCCGCGGGGCGCTCATGTCAACGAAGGAGGTGAGCCGGTCGAGCTGCGCGTTCAGCGCCGCCTGGCCACGGCCCGAGACGAGCCACGGCACCACGGCCGGGATCGGCCCGGGCTCGTGCGGCCCGGAGGGTTCGGCCACGGGCGCCTGCTCGACGATCACATGGGCGTTGGTGCCGCTGACGCCGAAGGCCGATACACCGGCCCGCCACGGCCGGTCCGTCCGCGGCCACGGCGTGGCCTCGCGCACCAGCGACACCGCGCCCGACGCCCAGTCGACGTGGGAGGACGGCGTGTCCACATGCAGTGTCCGGGGCAGCACACCCTGCCGCATCGCCATGACCATCTTGATCACACCGGCCACACCGGCCGCGGCCTGCGTATGGCCGATGTTGGACTTCACGGTGCCCAGCAGCAGCGGTTCCCGGCGCTCCCGGCCGTAGGTGGCGAGCAGGGCGTGCGCCTCGATGGGGTCGCCCAGGGTGGTGCCGGTGCCGTGTGCCTCGACCGCGTCGACGTCACCCGGCGTCAACCGCGCGTCGGACAGGGCCTGCCGGATCACCCGCTGCTGCGCGGGGCCGTTGGGCGCCGTCAGCCCGTTGGACGCGCCGTCCTGGTTGACCGCGGTGCCGCGTACCACGCCCCAGACCTCGTGTCCGTTGCGTACGGCGTCCGAGAGCCGCTCCAGGACCAGCACCCCGACGCCCTCGGACCAGGCGGTGCCGTCGGCGGCGTCGGCGAAGGCCTTGCACCGGCCGTCCGGGGCAAGTCCGCCCTGCACGCTGAACTCGGTGAAGGAGTCCGGGCTCGACATCACGGAGACGCCGCCGGCCAGGACGAGCGAGCACTCGCCGCGCCGCAGCGCCTGGGCCGCCCAGTGCAGCGACACCAGCGAGGACGAGCAGGCGGTGTCGACGGTGACGGCCGGTCCTTCGAGCCCCAGGGTGTACGACAGCCGGCCCGACATCACGCTGGCCGTGTTGCCGGTGGCCACGTGTCCGCGCACATCGGCGGTGGCCTTGCGCAGCACGCCCGCGTAGTCCTGTCCGTTGGTGCCCACGAAGACGCCGGTGTCGCTGCCCCGAAGCGTGGCGGGGTCGATCCCGGCCCGTTCCAGCGCCTCCCACGAGGTTTCCAGCAGCAGCCGCTGCTGCGGGTCCATGGCGAGGGCCTCGCGCGGGGAGATGCCGAAGAACGCGGCGTCGAAGTCGCCCACGTCGGGCAGGAAGCCGCCCTCCCGCGTGGCGGAGGCTCCGTCCGTGAGCGCGTCGAGGTCCCATCCCCGGTCGGTGGGGAACGGGGAGATGCCGTCCCCGCCGTCGGCGAGCAGCCGCCACAGGTCCTCCGGCGACGCCACGCCGCCGGGGAACCGGCAGCTGATGCCGACGATGGCCACCGGGTCGTCGTCCACGGGCGGTGTCGCCGAGTGCGCCGGGGGCGCGGAGCTGTCAGCCGCCGCGCCGAGCACCTCGGCGAGCAGGAAGTCCGCCAGCGCGTACGGCGTGGGGTAGTCGTAGACCAGGGAGGACGGCAGGGTCAGCCCGGTCTGCGCCGACAGCGCGTTGCGCAGCTCGACCGTGGTGAGCGAGTCGAAGCCCAGGTCCCGGAACGCCTGGTCGGGGGC
The DNA here is from genome assembly GCF_055569495.1 of Streptomyces sp. NPDC028305. Taxonomy (NCBI): domain Bacteria; kingdom Bacillati; phylum Actinomycetota; class Actinomycetes; order Kitasatosporales; family Streptomycetaceae; genus Streptomyces; species Streptomyces sp. NPDC028305. Next base: position 134,532 of record NZ_JBVHTN010000009.1, on the reverse strand, counting down.
GATGGCCGCGGTGTCGCCGTGGCCGAGTACGGCGGCCACCCGGCCGCGCAGCAGGTCGAGCACGTACGCGCCCCGCTCGGTCTCGGGCAGGCTCGTCAGCCGGCCGCGCAGCGTCGGCTGGTCCGACGGCGTGCCGCCCCGGCCGGTGTCCGTTGTCTCCCGGGCGCGCCGTACCTCCGGCAGGTCGGCCACCAGGGGCGCGGGCCGTGCCGTGGCGAAGGCGTCGAGGAAGCGGTCCCAGTCGATGTCGGCGACGGTCAGCACCCGCTCGTCGCGTTCGATCGCCTGCCGGAGCGCGGCGACGGCCAGCCGCGGGGGCATCGGGGTGAAGCCGCCCCGGCGTACGCGGCCCTCCAGCGCCGCGCCGTCGGCCACCATCCCGGCCTCGGCCCACGGCCCCCAGGCGAGGGACGTGGCGGCCGGACCGCGGTCCCGGCGGCGCTGGGCCAGGGCGTCCAGATAGGCGTTGGCCGCGGCGTAGTTGCCCTGCCCGGGGGCGCCTATGGTGCCCGCGACCGAGGAGAACAGGACGAACGCGGCGAGATCGTGGCCCTCGGTCAGCTCGTCGAGGTTGCGGGCGGCCTGTGCCTTCGACCGCATCACGGCGGTGAACCGGTCCGGGGTGAGTGCGTCCACCACCCCGTCGTCCAGCACACCGGCGGTGTGGAACACGGCCGTCAGCGGGGTGTCGGCGGGGATCGCGTCCAGCACGGCCGCCAGGGCCTCGCGGTCCGCGGCGTCGCAGGCCGCGACGGTGACCCGGGCGCCGAGCTCGGTCAGCTCCTGGACGAGCGCCTCCGCGCCCGGCGCGCGCGGCCCCCGGCGGCTGAGGAGCACCAGATGCGCGGCGCCCTCGGCGGCCAGCCAGCGGGCGAGGTGCCCGCCGAGCGCGCCGGTGCCACCGGTGATCAGCACGGTGCCGGTCGGGGTGAACTCTCCTGCCTCGGCGGCCGGTTCGGCCGGGTCGTGGGTCAGCCGCCGTACGTAGGTGCCGGAGGCGCGCACCGCCACCTGGTCCTCGTCGGCGCCCCGGCCCAGCACCCCGGCGAGTCGGCGTACCGCCTTGGGGTCGGGCTCGGCGGGCAGGTCGACGAGGCCGCCCCAGCGCTCCGGGTGTTCCAGCGCGGCCACCCGGCCGAGACCCCACACCGCGGCCTGCGCCGGGGCATGGACCGGCTCCGAGCGGCCGATGGACACCGCACCCCGGGTGAGACACCACAGCGGGGCCTCGATGCCCGCGTCGCCCAGGGCCTGGACCACCGTGGCGGCGTGGGCCGCGGCGGTGGCCGGATCCCCGTCGTCCCCGGGCGTGTTGTGCGCGGGCAGCGCCAGGACTCCGGCGAACCCCGCCTCTTCGCTGTCCGCCCGCCGCAGCAGCAGTTCGGCCAGCGTGGCCCGGTCCCCGTCCGCGGGCTCGACCAGCACGGTCGGTACGCCGAGGCCGTCGAGGACGGAGCGCGTCCAGCCGTCCTCGGCAGCTCCGGGCGGCGCCACGACCAGCCAGCGTCCCGAGAGCGCGGGCGCCCGGGTGGCGTCGCCGGTGACGGGCTTCCAGGTGACGCGGTAGCGCCAGCTGTCGGTGGCCGAGCGGTCGCGGCGCTGCCTGCGCCAGGTCGACAGCGCGGGCACCATCGCCGTCAGGACGCCGTCGTCCAGGTCGAGGACCGAGGCCAGCGACTCCAGGTCGGCCCGCTCCACGGCCGACCAGAACTCGGCGTCCTCGGCCCCCGCCGCGTCCGGCGCGCCGTCGCCGTCCGCTCCGACCGCGGTCTCGGGCCAGAAGCGGCGCCGCTGGAACGCGTAGGTGGGCAGGTCGATCCGGTGTGCCCCGGACCCGGCGAAGAACGCCGTCCAGTCCACGGCGACGCCGTGGGTGTGCAGCCGTGCCAGCGCCGAGACGATCGCGGACACCTCGGCACGGCCCTTGCGCAGCACCGGGAGCAGCGCCGTCCGCGGCCGGTCCGCGAGGCTCTCCTGGGCCATCGCGGTCAGCACCCCGTCGGGGCCCAGCTCCAGGAAGGCGGTGACGCCCTGCCCGGCCAGCCACTCCACGCCGTCGGCGAACCGCACGGTGCGGCGCACATGCTCCACCCAGTAGTCCGGCGAGCACACCTGCTCGGCCGAGACCGGCCCGCCGGTCAGGTTCGACACCAGGGCGATGCGCGGGGCCTGGTACGAAAGCCCCTCCGCCACCCGCCGGAACTCGGCCAGCATCGGCTCCATCAGCGGCGAGTGGAAGGCGTGGCTGACGGTCAGCCGCCGGGTCTTGCGGCCCTCGTCCGCGAACCGCGCGGCGATCCGCTCGACCGCGGACTCGTCGCCGGCCACCACCACCGAACGCGGCCCGTTCACCGCCGCGATCGACACCCCCTCGGCCAACTCGGGGACGACCTCGTCCTCCGCCGCCTCGACCGCCACCATGCACCCGCCCGGGGGCAGCTCCTGCATCAGCCGGGCCCGCGCCGCCACCAGTGCGCACGCGTCCGCCCGCGACAGCACCCCCGCCACATGCGCGGCCGCGATCTCGCCGATCGAATGACCCGCCAGGTAGTCCGCCGTGATCCCCCAGGATTCGACGAGCCGGTACAGCGCCACCTCGACGGCGAACAGGGCGGGCTGGGTCCAGCCCGTACGGTCCAGAAGCTCCGCGTCCGCCGAGCCCTCCTCGGCGAACAGCACCTCGAGCAGCGGCCGTTCGAGGTGGCCGTCCAGGTGTGCGCATACCTCGTCCAGGGCCTCCGCGAACACCGGGAAGGCCTCGTACAGCTCCCGGCCCATCCCGGCCCGCTGGCTGCCCTGGCCCGAGAAGAGGAAGGCGGTCCGGCCGCCGGCCGCGCCTCCCTGGACGAGGGAGCCGTGCGGGGCGCCGTCGCGCAGCGCGGCGAGGCCGCTCAGCAGCTCCGTGCGGTCCGCCGCCACGACCGTGGCGCGGCGCTCCAGCGCGGAGCGGGAGGTGGCCAGGGAGAAGGCCACATCCGACAGGGGCAGTTCGGGCCCCGCCTCCAGCAGCGACAGCAGCCGGGCCGCCTGGACGCGCAGGGCCTCGTCGCCACGGGCGGAGAGGGTGACGGGCACCGGGGTACCGGGGGTGTGTTGCTCGACGGGCTCCGCGTTCTCTGTCGCCTCGGGGGCCTGTTCGAGCACGGTGTGGGCGTTGGTGCCGCTGAGGCCGAAGGAGGAGACGGCCGCCCGCCGGGGACGCCCGGTGGCGGGCCACTCGACCGGTTCGGTGAGCAGCTCGATGGCACCGGCCGACCAGTCCACATGGGAGGAGGGCCGGTCGACGTGCAGGGTGGGGGGCAGCAGTCCCCGGCGCATCGCCATGACCATCTTGATCACGCCGGCCACGCCGGAGGCCATCTGGGTGTGGCCGATGTTGGACTTGACCGACCCGAGCAGCAGCGGGCGTTCGCGGTCCTGCCCGTAGGTGGCCAGCAGCGCCTGGGCCTCGATCGGGTCGCCGAGCGCGGTGCCCGTGCCATGGCCCTCGATCGCGTCGACCTCTCCCGCGGTCAGCCGGGCGTTGGCCAGGGCCTGCTGGATCACGCGCTGCTGCGCCGGGCCGTTGGGGGCGGTCAGCCCGTTCGACGCGCCGTCCTGGTTGACCGCGGAGCCACGGACGAGCGCGAGGACCGGGTGGCCGTTGCGCCGGGCGTCGGACAGCCGCTCGATCAGGACGAGGCCGACGCCCTCGGCCAGGCTCATGCCGTCGGCCGCGTCGGAGTATGCCTTGCACCGGCCGTCGGTGGCCATGGCTCGCTGCCTGCTGAAGCCGACGAAGGCGCTGGGGGTGGCCATGACGCTGACGCCGCCCGCCAGGGCGAGGGAGCTCTCCCCGTCGCGCAGCGACTGGCAGGCCAGATGCAGCGCCACCAGCGAGGAGGAGCACGCCGTGTCGAGGGTGACCGCGGGGCCTTCGAGTCCGAACACATAGGACACCCGGCCGGACAGCACGCTGGACAGGGTGCCGGTGATCATGTGGCCCTCGGAGCCCTCGGCGGCCCCCCGCACACCCGTGGTGTAGTCCTGGTAACTGGCCCCGATGAACGTCCCGGTGTCGCTGCCGCGCAGCGTGGCCGGGTCGACGCCGGCGCGTTCGAACGCCTCCCAGGCGGTCTCCAGCAGCAGCCGCTGCTGGGGGTCCATCGCCACGGCCTCGCGCGGCGAGATCCCGAAGAACGCGGCGTCGAAGTCGGCCACGTCGTGCAGGAAGCCGCCCTGGGTGGAGTACGTCCTGCCCTTGCGGTCCGGGTCCGGGTCGTAGAGGGCCTCGGCGTCCCAGCCTCGGTCCACCGGGAAACCGGTGATGGCGTCCCCGCCGCCGACGACGAGATCCCACAGCTCCTCGGGGGATCCGATGGAACCCGGGTACCGGCAGCTCATGCCGATGATGGCGATGGGCTCGTCGGGCGCGGCGGCCGCGACGGCGGGCGCGGACCCGGCCGGGGTGTCCTGGTCGGTGGCGATCCGGGCGCGCAGATACGCGGCCAGGGCGGCCGGGCTCGGGTGGTCGAAGACCAGGGTGGTCGGCAGCGTCAGCGCGGTGGCGGCGGCGAGCCGGTTGCGCAGGTCCACCGCGGTCAGCGAGTCGAACCCGATGTCGCGGAAGGCCCGTTCCTCCGTGAGGGCCTCCGGCGACTGGTGTCCCAGGACCGCGGCGGCCTCGGTGCGGACCAGGTCCAGCAGCTGCCGGTCCCGCTCGGCGTCGGGCAGGGCCAGCAGCCGCGCGGCGAACTCACCGCCGGCACCACCTGTCGGCTCGGCGGTCTCCGCCCGCCGCCGTGCCTCGGGCACCTCGTCGAACAGGTGCGTCGGCCGCACCGAGGTGTAGACCGGGTAGTAGCGCTCCCAGTCGACGTCCGCCACGACCAGCGCGGTCTCGTCGTCGTCCAGGGCCTGCCGCAGTCCGGCCAGGGCCGGTTCGGGGTCCATGAAGACCAGGCCGCTGCGGCGGATCTGCTCCGGGTCGACCCGGCCCAGCCGGGTGTCGTCGGACCAGATGCCCCAGGCCAGTGCCGTGGCGGGCAGCCCTCGGGCGCGGCGGTGGTCGGCCAGCGCGCCGAGGAAGGCGTTGCCGGCCACATAGGCGGCGTGCCGGCCGCTGCCCCAGGTCCCGGCGGTGGACGAGTACAGGACGAGCGCGTCGAGTTCCTCGTCGTCGAGCAGCTCGTCCAGGTGCCGGGCGCCGACCACCTTGGCGCCGACGACCTCGGCGAACTCGGCCATGGTGGTCTCGTCCAGGCTGTGCAGCGCGATGGTCGCGGCCGTGTGCACGGCGGTACGGACCGTGCGTCCGTCGGCCTTGAGCCGCGCCAGCACAGCGGCGAGCGCCTCGCGGTCCGTGACATCGCACGCCACGACCTCGGCCTCGGCGCCCAGCTCGGCCAGTTCGGCCACCAGGGCGGGCGCGCCGGGCGCGGCCATGCCCCGCCTGCTGGTCAGCACGATGTGCTCGGCGCCCTGCCCGGCCAGCCAGCGGGCCAGATGCGGCGCCAGGGTCCCGGTGCCGCCGGTGACCAGCACGGTCCCGCGCGGGGTCCAGGGCGTGTCCGGTTCCGTGTCGCCCGCGGGCGCGCGTACGACACGCCGGGCCAGCACACCGGAGGAGCGGACCGCCAGTTGGTCCTCGCCGGTGGCCCCTGCCAGGACCGCGGCCAGCCGCCGGGCGGCGCGCCGGTCGAGGGTCTCGGGCAGATCGACCAGGCCGCCCCAGCGGTCGGGGTGTTCGAGCGCGGCGGTCCAGCCGACGCCGTGCACCTGGGCCTGGACGGGGTTCGCCACTCGGTCGGAGCGCCCGGTGGACACCGCCCCCCGGGTGAGGCACCACAGCGGCGCCTCGATGCCGGTGTCGCCGAGGGCCTGGATCAGGGCGACGGTCAGGGCGAGGCCGGCCGCCAGCGCGGGGTGGCGGCTGTGCGGCTCCTCGGCTGCCGCGAGCAGGGACACGACCCCGGCGAAGCCCGGGGAGCCGTCCTCAGGGGGCGAGTTGACGTCGTCGAGGCGCGCCGCCAGCACGGCACGGTCGGCGCAGGATTCATCCAGCGCCAGCCGTCGTACGGCAGCCCCGTGTTCGCCGAGCGCGGCCGTAACGGCGTCGGTGGCGGCCTCGGACGCACCGTCGGCGGTGACGACCAGCCAGGTGCCGGACAGGGACGCGGTGGGGACGCCGCGCAGCGGGCGCCAGGCGACCCGGTACCGCCAGCCGTCCACGGTGGCCCGGTCCTGGCGCCGCCTGCGCCAGGACGACAGCGCGGGCAACACCGCGGCCAGCGAGGTCTCGTCGATGTGCAGGGCGGAGGTCAGTGAGGCGAGGTCCTCCCGCTCGACCGCGGTCCAGAAACGGGTGTCCTCCGGGCCCGCCCGGCCTTCCGGGTCCGGCCCGGCGGGCAGCGCCCAGAAGTGCTCCCGCTGGAACGCGTAGGTGGGCAGCTCGACCCGGTGTGCTCCGTGGTCCGCGAACATTCCCGGCCAGCCGACCGGCACACCGCGCACGAACGCCTGGGCCAGCGAGGTGAGGAAGCGGTCGAGACCGCCGTGGTCGCGGCGCAGCGTGCCGCAGACGACGGCGGGGCAGCCGACGGCATCCACCGTCTCCTGTATCCCGACGGCGAGCACGGGGTGGGCGCTGATCTCGATGAACGCCCGGTGTTCCGCGGCCAGGAGGGCACGGATGGCCGGTTCGAAGCACACGGTCCGGCGCAGGTTGCGGTACCAGTAGTCGGCGTCCATGCCCGTGGTGTCGAGCCAGTCACCGGTCACGGTGGAGAAGAACGGCACGTCGCAGGCGCGCGGGCGCAGCGTCGCCAGCCGCTCCAGCAGCTCCTCGTGGAGCTCCTCCACATGGGCGGAGTGCGAGGCGTAGTCCACGGCGATCCGCCGCACCCGCACGTCCTCGCCCGTCACCTCCTCGACCAGGCCGTCCAGCGCCTCCCGGTCGCCGGACACCACGACCGACCGGGGACCGTTGACCGCGGCAATCGACACCCGGCCGTCCCACCGCTCCAGCCGGGCCTCCACCTCGCCGACCGGCAACGGCACCGACGCCATGCCCCCCGCACCGGCAAGCCGCCGTGCGATCGCCTGACTCCGTAGCGCCACGACCTGGGCACCGTCCTCCAGGGACAGCGCACCCGCCACACACGCGGCGGCGATCTCGCCCTGGGAATGGCCGACCACCGCGTCCGGCTCCACACCGCAAGAGCGCCACATCGCCGCGAGCGACACCATCACCGCCCACGACACCGGCTGCACCACATCCACCCGCTCCAACGACGGCGCGCCTTCGACCTGCCGCACCACATCCATCAGCGACCAGTCGATGAACGGTGTCAGGGCAGCGGCGCACTCCCCCAGCCGCTCCGCGAACACCACGGACTCGGCCAACAGCCGGGCCCCCATCCCCGCCCACTGTGAACCCTGCCCGGGGAAGACGAACACCGACTTCCCCTCCACATCGGCAACGCCCCGCACCACGGCGGCCGACGAGGCGCCCTCGGCGAGCGTCTCCAGTTCCCGCCGGAGATCCTCGGTGCGCTCGCCGACGACCACGGCCCGGTGTTCGAAGAGGGACCGCGACGTGACCAGCGAATACGCGATGTCGGCGGACGCCGTGTCGGGGTGGCCGTCCAGGTGGGAGAGCAGGCCTGCGGCCTGCTCCTTCAGCGCGGCGGCACCGCGGGCCGACAGCACCCACGGGAGGGCCCCGACGTCCCGTCGCGGCTCCTCGGCGGGGGTCGGCGGCGGCTCGGTCGCGGGCGCCTGCTCCAGCACGGCGTGCGCGTTGGTGCCGCTCACCCCGAACGAGGAGACGGCACAGCGGCGCGGCGCCCCGGTGTCCGGCCAGGCGACGGGGTCGGTCAGCAGCGCCACCGTGCCGGGCGACCAGTCGATGTGCGACGACGGTCGCTCGGCGTGCAGGGTTTCGGGCAGCAGCCCGTGGCGCATCGCCATGACCATCTTGATCACGCTCGCCACCCCGGCCGCGGACTGGGTGTGCCCGATGTTGGACTTCACCGAGCCGAGCAGCAGCGGCCGGTCCGGGGCGCGCTCCTCGCCGTAGACCGCCTGGAGCGCCTGGACCTCGATCGGGTCGCCCAGCGATGTGCCGGTGCCGTGCGCGTCGATGGCGTCCACGTCACTCGCGGACAGCCGCGCGTTGGCCAGGGCCTGCCGGATGACCCGTTGCTGGGACGGCCCGTTGGGCGCGGTGAGGCCGTTGGACGCGCCGTCCTGGTTCACCGCCGAGCCGCGGACCAGCGCCAGCACCGGGTGTCCGTGGCGCCGGGCGTCGGAGAGCCGTTCGACCAGCAGGATGCCGACGCCCTCGGCGAGGGTCATTCCGTCGGCGGCGTCGGAGAACGCCTTGCACCGGCCGTCCGCGGCCAGCGCCCGCTGACGGCTGAAGGCGAGGTACGGAGCGGGCGTGGCCATCACGGTCGCGCCGCCGACCAGGGCGAGTGAGCTCTCTCCCTCGCGCAGCGACCGGCACGCCAGGTGCAGGGCCACCAGCGACGACGAACACGCGGTGTCCACGGTGACGGCGGGGCCTTCGAGGCCGAACACATAGGACAGCCGGCCGGAGAGCACGCTGGGGCTGCTCCCGGTGACCATGTGGCCCTCGGTGCCGTCCGCCACCCCGGTGCCGTAGTCCTGGTAGGTCGATCCGATGAAGGTGCCGGTGAGGCTCGAGCGCAGCGACCTCGGGTCGATGCCCGCCCGTTCGAAGCTCTCCCAGGCCGTCTCCAGCAGCAGTCGCTGCTGTGGATCCATGGACAGCGCCTCACGTGGCGAGATGCCGAAGAACGCCGGGTCGAACTCGCCAGCGTCGTGCAGGAAACCGCCCAGTGTCGAGTACGTCCTGCCCGCCCGGTCGGGGTCGGGGTCGTACAGCGCGGCCGCGTCCCAGCCGCGGTCGGTGGGGAACTCCGAGATGGCGTCCGTCCCCTCGGCCACGAGCCGCCACAGCTGCTCGGGGGAGCGCACGCCGCCGGGGAAGCGGCAGCTCATCCCGATGATGGCGATCGGCTCGTCGCCATGGGCCGAGGAGAGCGCCACGGGCCCGGTGACGGCGGCCCCGGTGCCGAGGAGCAGGGTGCGCAGATGCCGCGCCAGCGCCACGGGGCTCGGGTAGTCGAAGGCCGTGGTGCTCGGCAGGCTCAGCCCGGTCAGGGTGACCAGCCGCTTGCGCAGCTCCACCGCGGTCAGCGAGTCGAACCCCAGGTCGCGGAAGGCACGCTCTTCGGGTACGCCGTCGGCGGAGGCATGCCCGAGCACGGCGGCAGCCTCGGCGCGGACCAGGCTGGTCAGCAGCCGTTCCTGCTCGGCCTCGGCGCGCCCGCGCAGCCGCCGGGCCAGCTCCGATCCGCCGTCCGCGTCCGAGGCCGCGGACCGCTCGCCCGCCTGCGCCCGCGCCTGCTCCCGGGCCTCGGGCAGGTCGCGGAGCAGCGGGCTCGGCCGTACGGAGGTGAAAACGGGCAGATACCGGTCCCAGTCGACGTCGGCGACGGTCACGGTCGCGTCGCCCTGCACCACGGCGCGGCGCAGTTCGGCGATGGCCCGCTCGGGCGCCAGGAACCGCAGACCGTGCCGCTTGAGCCGGTCCGCCATCGCCTCGTGGGTGGCCATACCGGACTCGGCCCAGGGGCCCCAGGCCACGGAGGTGGCCGCGAGTCCGCGGGCGCGGCGGTGTTCCGCCAGCGCGTCCAGGTAGGCGTTCGCCGCGCCGTAGGCGCTCTGGCCGCCGCTTCCCCACACGCCGGCGAGGGAGCCGAACAGCACGAACAGATCCAGGTCACGGTCGCCCAGCAGGGCGTCCAAGTGGGCGGCCCCGGCCAGCTTCGCGGCGACCGCCTCCTCGAACTCCGCGCGCCCCATGCCCTCCAGCGGTGCTGCCGAGGCGACACCCGCGGTGTGTACGACCCCGGTGAGCGGGGAGTCGGCGGGAAGGTCGGCGAGAGCGGCGGCCAGCGCGTCGCGGTCGGCGGCGTCGCAGGCCACGATGCGCACCCCGGCGCCCAGGGCCTCGAGTTCGGCGCGCAGTTCGTCCGCGCCGGGGGCCTGGGCGCCCCGGCGGCTGGTCAGCACCAGGTGTTCGGCGCCGGCGCGCGCCAGCCACCGGGCGACCTCGGCTCCCAGGGCGCCGGTGCCGCCGGTGACCAGGACGGTGCCACGGGCGGTGAAGTCGCGGGGGGCGGGCAGGCCGTCCACCGCGCGATGGGCCAGCCTGCGGGCGGACACTCCGGTGGCGCGGATCGCCACCTGGTCCTCGGCGCGGTGGTCGGAGGCGGGCGCGGCGGGTCCGGCCAGCACGCTCACGAGCCGCTGGGCGGCGGGTCGGTCGAGTACCTCGGGGAGGTCGACCAGTCCGCCCCACCGCTCCGGGTGTTCCAGGGCGGCGGCCCGCCCCAGGCCCCAGATCGCCGCCTGGAGCGGGCTGGTGACCGGGTCGGACGGCCCGGTGGACACGGCGCCCCGCGTGGCGTTCCACAGCGGGGCCGTGACACCGAGGTCGCCGAGCGCCTGCACCAGGGCGACGGTGAGCGCCAGGCCGACGGGCAGCGCCGGATGGGCGGGGTCGGGGCGCTCGGCGACGGCGAGCAGTGAGAGCACGCCTGACACCTCACCGAAGCGCACACCGTCGGTGGTGCCGTCCGCTCCCCGAACGTCTCCCTGAGCGTCCGCGAGCCGCGCGGCCAGGACGGCTCGGTCGGCGCACGCTTCGTCCAGGACCACCCGGTGGACGCGGGCGCCGTGCTCGCGCAGCGCGTCCGCCACGCCGTCCTCGAACCGATCGTCGTGCGTATCGTCCGCCGTGACGACCAGCCAGGTGCCGGCCGGCACCGGTGGCGCGGACACGCGCAGCGTCTTCCACTCCACCTGGTATCGCCAGGAGTCCAGCACGGCCTTCTCATGCCTGTTCTGACGCCACGAGGACAGCGCGGGCAGGAGGGCGTAGAGCGACGCGTGGTGTTCGTCCTCCAGTCCGAGTACGGTGGCCAGTTCCTCGGCGTCCCTGCGTTCGACCGCGCTCCACAGCCGCTCGTCCGCCGGATCCGCGACCGCCTCCGGGCTGGTGCGCGCGGCGGTGTCGGGCCAGTAGAAGTCGTGCTGGAAGGCGTACGTCGGCAGGTCGACACGGCGCGCGCCGCGGCCGGCGAAGTACCTGGGCCAGTCCACGCGCACCCCGCGGACGTGCAGCCTGGCCAGGGCCGTCGCGACGGTCAGGTCCTCGGCGCGGTCGGCCCGCAGCGCGGGCACCGCCTCGGCCGCGGAGTCATCGCCGAGTGTGTCCTCGGCCATCGCGGACAGGACGCCGTCCGGGCCGAGTTCGAGGAGGGTGGTCGCGCCCGCGTCGCGGAGGGTGCGCACGCCGTCGGCGAAGCGAACCGTCCCGCGCACGTGCTCCACCCAGTAGTCCGGGGAGCAGATCTGTTCCTCGCCGACGAACTCGCCGGTCACATTGGACACCATCGGGATGGTCGGCGCGGCGTAGGCCAGGCCGCGCGCCACCTCGCGGAAGCCGTCGAGCATGGCGTCCATGCGGGGCGAGTGGAAGGCGTGGCTGACCCGCAGCCGCTTGGTCTTGCGGCCCAGGTCGAAGAAGTGGGAGGCGACCTCGAGCACGGCCGCCTCGTCACCGGAGAGGACCAGCGCGGTCGGGCCGTTCACCGCGGCCACCGCGATCTCGTGGCCCCGGCCGGCCAGCAGCGGCGCCACCTCGTCCTCGTCGGCCTGCACGGACACCATCGCCCCGCCCGCGGGCAGGGCCTGCATCAGCCGGGCCCGCGCGGCCACCAGGGCGCAGGCGTCCGGGAGGGTCAGCACACCGGCGGCGTGGGCCGCGGCCAGCTCGCCGATCGAGTGGCCCGCGACACAGCCGGGTTCGACGCCCCAGGAGAGCATCAACCGGAAGAGCGCCACCTCGATGGCGAACACGGCGGGTTGCGTCCAGCCGGTCCGGTCGAGCAGTTCGGCTTCGGGCGTGCCCTCGTCGGCGAACAACACCTCGCGCAGGGGGCGGTCCAGGTACGGGTCCAGCTCGGCGCAGACCTCGTCCAGCGCCCGGGCGAACACCGGGAACCCCGCGTACAGTTCCCGGCCCGCTCCCGGCCGCTGGCTGCCCTGGCCGGAGAAGAGCAGCGCCGGCCGGTCCGCGCCTCCCGCCTCGCCCTCGACCACGGCGGGGTCGGGGCGGCCCTCGGCGAGCGCGGCCAGCGCGCGCAGCAGCCCGGACCGGTCCTGCGCGACCACGGCGGCGCGCTGCTCGAAGACCGTGCGGGTGGTGGCGAGCGAGAGCGCCACATCGGTGGCGTCCAACGCGGCGTCGGCCTCCACGCGGGACGCCAGACGGGCGGCCTGGGCCCGCAGCGCCGCGCGGCCGCGGCCGGACAGCAGCCAGGGAACGGCGCCGCGGCCGTCGGTCGGCTGCATGGGCTCGCCGGGCTCGGGGCTCGACGGCGCGGGCTGTTCGACGATCAGGTGGGCGTTGGTGCCGCTGATGCCGAACGAGGACACGCCCGCCCGGCGCACCCGGTCCGTCGACGGCCACTCCACCGCCTGAGTGAGCAGTTCGACCGCGCCCGCTTCCCAGTCCACATGCGACGACGGCGCGTCCACGTGCAGTGTGCCCGGAAGCACACCGTGCCGCATCGCCATCACCATCTTGATCACACCGGCCACGCCCGCCGCGGCCTGGGTGTGCCCGATGTTCGACTTCACCGACCCGAGCCACAGGGGCAGTTCCCGATCCTGCCCGTACGTGGCCAGCAGCGCCTGCGCCTCGATCGGGTCGCCCAGCGTGGTGCCCGTGCCGTGCGCCTCCACCGCGTCCACATCCGAGACGGACAGCCCCCCGCTCGCCAGCGCCTGACGGATCACCCGCTGCTGGGACGGACCGTTCGGAGCGGTCAGGCCGTTGGACGCGCCGTCCTGGTTGACCGCGGAACCCCGGACCACGGCGAGCACCTCGTGCCCGTTGCGCCGCGCGTCCGACAGCCGCTCCAGCACGACCACGCCCACGCCCTCGGACCAGCCCACGCCGTCGGCCGAGTCCGAGAACGCCCTGCACCGCCCGTCCGGCGACAGCCCCCGCTGCCGCGAGAACTCGATCAGCGACGCCGGTGTCGACATGACCGTGGCGCCGCCGGCGAGCGCGAGCGAGCATTCGCCCTCCCGCAGCGCCTGCGCCGCCAGGTGGATGGCCACCAGCGATGACGAACACGCGGTGTCCACGGTCACCGCCGGGCCCTCCAGGCCCAGCGTGTACGACACCCGGCCCGAGGCCACGCTCGGGGAGGTTCCGCTGCCCAGGAAGCCCTCGAAGCCGCCGCCGCCCGCGAGGACGGTGCCGTAGTCGTTGTACATCACCCCGGTGAACACACCGGTCCGGCTGGAGCGCAGCGACACCGGGTCGATCCCGGCCCGCTCCACGGCCTCCCAGGAGGTCTCCAGCAGCAGCCGCTGCTGGGTGTCGGTGGCCAGCGCCTCGCGCGGGCTCATGTTGAAGAAGGCGGCGTCGAACTCGCCCGCGTCGTACAGGAATCCGCCGCCACGCGTGTAGGTGGTGCCGTGGTGGTCGGGGTCCGGGTCGTAGAGCGTCTCCAGGTCCCAGCCGCGGTTGACGGGGAGCCCGGAGATCGCGTCGGTGCCTTCGCTGACCAGCCGCCACAGCTCCTCGGGGGAGCTGACGCCGCCCGGATAGCGGCAGCCCATTCCCACGATGACGACGGGGTCCTCGGCAGCCGCGGCGGAATTCGGCCGTGCCGGGTCGGGGTCAGCCGCGGCACGGCTGCCGAGGAGTTCGTCGAGTACGTGGCGGGCGAGCGCGGTGACCGTGGGGTAGTCGAAGACGGCGGTGGCGGAGGTGCGCAGCCCGGTGGCCGCGCTGAGCCGGTTGCGCAGCTCGATCGCGGTCAGCGAGTCGAACCCCAGGTCCTGGAAGGCGCGGGCCGGATCGACGGCCTCGGGTCCCGAGTGTCCGAGCACGGCGGCGACCTGGGCCCGGACCAGCTCCACCACGGTCCGGGTGCGCTGGTCACCGTCCAGCCGGGCCAGCCGCTGCGCCAGCCCGGAGGCGGTGCCCGACCCCGCCACCACCGATCGGCGGTGGGGCCTGCGGATCAGCCCGCGCAGCAGATGCGGTGGGTCGGCGAGGGCGCGGAGCGCGGCCAGGTCGAGCCGTACCGGCAGCAGGACGGGGTGGCCGCTCGTGACCGCGGTGTCGAACAGGGCCAGGCCCTGCTCGGGCGAGAGGGCGGGGGTGCCCATGCGGGCCAGTCGCCGCAGGTCCGCCTCGGTGAGCGAGCCGGTCATCCCGTCCGAGAGGGCCCACGGCCCCCAGGCGAGGGACTGGGCCGGCAGGCCCTGGGACCGCCGGTGGCGGACGAGCGCGTCGAGGAACGCGTTGGCCGCCGCGTAGTTGCCCTGGCCCGCGGTGCCGACGGTGCCGGCCAGCGACGAGAAGACGATGAACGCGGCCGGCTCCGGCCCGCCGGTCGCCCGGTGCAGGGCCCAGGCCGCGTCGACCTTGGGCCGCAGCACGGTGTCCATGCGCTCGGCCGTCAGCGAGCCGATCATGCCGTCGTCGAGTACTCCGGCCGCGTGGACGACCGCGGTCAGCGGATGCTCGGCGGGGACGCGCGCCAAGACGGCGGCCAGCGCGGCGGGGTCGGCCGCGTCGCAGGCCACGACGGTCGCGTCCGCGCCGAGATCGGCGAGATCCGCGACCAGGTCGGCCACGCCCTCGGCCGCGCCGCCGCGGCGGCTGAGCAGCAGCAGATGGCGTACGCCGCGCTCGGCGGCCAGATGGCGGGCGACCAGGGCACCCAACCCGCCCGTGCCGCCGGTGATCAGGACCGTGCCCTCGGGGTTCCAGCCGGGCGCCGGGTCGGCCGCGGCTCGCGTGGCCGCGGTGTCCGGCGCGGGCGCGGTGACCCGGGCGAGCCGCGGCGCCAGCATGGTGCCTTGGCGGACGGCCAGTTGGGGTTCGTCTGCCGTCAACGCGCTCAGGGGCAGGGCGGCCGAGGAGTCCTCGGGGTCCAAATCCACCAGGGTGAAGCGGCCGGGCGCCTCGGCCTGCGCGGAGCGCACCAGGCCCCAGACGGCCGCTGCCGCGAGGTCGAGGGCCGCATCGCCGCCTTCGCCGTGAGCCTGCCCGGGCGCGGCCTCGTCGCGGTCGGCGGCCACCGCCCCGCGGGTCACGAACACCAGCCGGGTCCCCGCGCGCTCCTCCTCGGCCGACCAGGCGCGCAGCAGGTCCAGCACACGTGACGTCAGCGCGCGGACCGCGTCGGCCATCTCGGCGGCGGCGTCGCCCACGAGCGGGACCAGCACCGTACCGGGCAGCGGGGCGCCGGATCCGGTCGGGGCGGCCGGGTCGTCATGGACCTCCGCCTCGGTGCCGGAGTTCCGAAGGGCCTCGGCGAGCCCCAGGTCGTCGGGGCCGAGGACCACCACGGGCCCGGGTGCGGCCCCCGCCGGCGTCCCGTCCGTCGCCGGGGCGGGCAACGGTGTCCAGGCCACGCGGAACAGCGAGTCCCGCCCGGCCGCGGCGCCGTCACCCGGGCGGCCGGCCGGCAGGGCGCGCAGCGTCAGCGCCTCGACCGAGGCGACGGGTTGGCCGGTGGGATCCGCGACCGCGATCGACAGGCTGTCATCATCGGCCCGGGACATCCGTACCCGTACCTCGGACGCGCCGGTCGCGTGCAGGGACACGCCCTCCCAGGAGAACGGCAGGGCGGTGCCCCGGCCGTCGGGGTCCGGGTCCCGGCCGGGGGCGGCGAGCATCGCGTGGAGGGCGGCGTCCAGCAGGGCGGGGTGCAGCCCGAACGAGCCGTCCGGGCCCTGCGCGGAGGGCGGCAGCGCCACTTCGGCGAAGGTCTCCTCGCCGCGTGTCCAGGCGGCGCGCAGCCCCCGGAAGAGCGGCCCGTAGGCGAGGCCGTCCGCCCCCAGCCGGTCATAGAGGCCGTCCAGCGCGAGGGGCCGCGCGTCGGCCGGGGGCCACTGGACGGCGTCGAAGGCGATCCGGTTGGCGCCGCTGGTGAGCACACCGGTCGCGTGCCGGGTCCAGGGCAGCTCGTCGCCGCCGTCGCCGTCGCTGTCGCCGTCGCCGTCGCCGTCGCCGTCGGGCCGGGAGTAGAGGTTGAGGGTCCGCCGGCCGGACTCGTCCGGGCCGCCGATCCACATCTGCACCTGGACGCCGCCGTGTTCGGGCAGGGCCAGGGGCGCGGCGAGGGTGAGGTCCTCGACCCGGTCGCAGCCGACCTCGTCACCGGCGCGGATGGCCAGCTCCAGGAACGCGGTCGCGGGCAGGATGACGGTGCCGTGCACGGCGTGGTCGGCCAGCCAGGGGTGGGACCGCAGGGAGAGCCTGCCGGTGAGCAGGAAGCCGTCGGAGTCCGCCAGGGACACGGCGGCGGCCAGCAGGGGGTGGTGCGCTGCGCCCATGCCCGCGGCCCGCACATCGCCCGCCGGGGTGAGGACGCCCTTGGGCCAGTACCGGCGGCGCTGGAACGGGTAGGTCGGCAGGTCCACCCGGCGGACACCGGTCCCGGCGAAGTAGCGGTCCCAGTGGACCGGGACGCCGCGTACGTACAGCTCGGCCAGGGCGGTGGTGAGCGTCGCGGGCTCGGGGCGGCCCGGCCGCAGCAGCGGGACGGCGGCGCCGGGCTCGCCCGCGGCCCCGTCGGTGGCGGTGTTCTCGAGGCAGGTCCGGGTCAGCGCGGACAGGACGCCGTCGGGGCCCAGCTCCAGATAGGTGTCGACGCCGTGTCCGTGCAGCCAGCCGATGCCGTCGGCGAACCGCACCGCCTGGCGTACGTGGTCCACCCAGTAGTCGGCGGACGTCAGCTGTCGCACGGTCGCCTGGACACCGGTCAGGTTCGACACGACCGGCACGACCGGTGCCTGCGGCGACAGCCCCGCGACCACGGCGCGGAACTCCGCGAGCATCGGTTCCATGCGGGGCGAGTGGAAGGCGTGGCTGACCCGCAGCCGCTTGGTCTTGCGGCCCTCGCCCGCGAAGTGCGCCTCGATCTCGGCCACCGCGTCCTCGTCGCCCGCCACCACGACGGCCGAGGGACCGTTGACCGCCGCGAGGGAGACGTGGTCGGTCCGCCCGGTCAGCAGTGGCGCCACCTCGGACTCGGTGGCCTGTACGGACACCATCGCGCCGCCGGCCGGGAGCTCCTCCATCAGCCGGCCGCGCGCCACGACCAGGCGCGCCGCGTCGGCCAGGGAGAACACCCCGGCCGCGTGGGCGGCCGCGATCTCCCCGATGGAGTGTCCGGCCAGGAAGTCGGGGGTGATGCCCCAGGACTCGACCAGGCGGAACAGGGCGACCTCGACGGCGAACAGGGCGGGCTGGGCGTATGCGGTGCGGTCCAGCAGGGCGGCTTCGGGGGTGTCCTCGGCCGCGAAGAGGACCTCGCGCAGCGGGCGGTCGAGCTCGGCGTCCAGGGCGGTGACGGCGGTGTCCAGCGCCTGGGCGAACACCGGGAAGCGCTCGGCCAGTTCGCGTCCCATGCCCAGCCGCTGGCTGCCCTGCCCGGCGAACAGGAACGCCAGCTTTCGAGTGGCGCGCGCGGTGCCCCTGACCAGGCCGGCGGGGGCGTCGTCGGAGGCCAGCGCGGACAGTGCGGCGGCCGCGGTGGCCCGCTCGCCCGCGGTGATGACGGCCCGGTGCTCGAAGCCCGCCCGGGTGGTGGCCAGCGAGAAGGCGAGGTCGGCGAGGTCGGCCCCGGGGGCCGTGTCGAGGAGGGTACGGATCCGGGTGGCCTGCTCCCGCAGCGCCTCGGGGGTCCGGCCCGACACCGGGAGCGGCACCATGCCCGGGTCGAGCGTCGCGACGGGTTCGGGTGTCTCGGCGGCGTGCGGGTCCTCCCCGGCCGCCGTGTCGCCGGGGCCGGTCGGCTCGTCCTCCCCGTCCCCGTCCGGCGCCGCGGCGGGGGCCTGTTCGATGATGGTGTGGGCGTTGGTGCCGCTGATGCCGAACGAGGAGACCCCGGCCCGGCGCGGCTCGCCCGTCGCCGGCCAGGGGGTCGGCTCGGTCAGCAGTTCCACGGCGCCGGACGCCCAGTCCACATGGGTCGAGGGCCGGTCGATGTGCAGGGTGCGCGGCAGCACCCCGTGCCGCATCGCCATGACCATCTTGATGATGCCCGCGACGCCCGCCGCGGCCTGGGTGTGCCCGAGGTTCGACTTGACCGACCCGAGCAGCAACGGGCTCCGGTCGCCGCGGTTCTGGCCGTAGGTGGCCAGCAGGGCCTGGGCCTCGACCGGGTCGCCCAGCGTCGTGCCGGTGCCGTGTGCCTCCACCGCGTCGATCTGGTCGGCGGACAGCCGGGCGTTGATCAGCGCCTGCTCGATCACGCGCTGCTGGGAGGGGCCGTTGGGCGCGGTCAGCCCGTTGGACGCGCCGTCCTGGTTGACGGCCGTGCCCCGCACCACGGCCAGCACCTCGTGGCCGTTGCGCCGGGCGTCCGACAGCCGTTCCAGGACGAGCACGCCGACGCCCTCGGCCCAGCCGGTGCCGTCCGCGGAGTCGGCGAACGAGCGGCAGCGGCCGTCGGCCGACAGACCGCCCTGGCGGCCGAACTCGATGAAGGTGGCCGGGCTCGACATGATGGTGATGCCGCCCGCGAGCGCCAGCGAGCACTCCCCCGCGCGCAGCGACTGGGTGGCCAGATGCAGGGCCACCAGCGAAGACGAACACGCCGTGTCCACGGTGACGGCCGGTCCGACGACACCGAAGGTGTAGGAGAGCCTGCCGGACATCACGCTGGTGGTGTTGCCGGTGAGCTGGAAGCCCTCCACGCCGTCGGCCGGGCCCACCCGGTAGTCCTGCGCCATCGCGCCCACGAACATCCCGGTCCGGCTGGAGCGCAGGGTGCCCGGTTCGATTCCGGCCCGCTCGAACGCCTCCCAGGCCGCTTCCAGCAGCACCCGCTGCTGCGGGTCCATCGCCAGCGCCTCGCGCGGGGAGATGCCGAAGAAGTCCGCGTCGAACTCGGGAGCGTCGTGCAGGAAACCACCGGAGACGGCCGTCCCGGCCAGCTCGCCGAGGTCCCAGCCCCGGTCGGCCGGCAGACCGGAGATGCCGTCCTCACCGGACTCGACCATGCGCCAGAGGTCCTCGGGGCCGGTCACCCCGCCCGGGTAGCGGCAGCTCATCCCGACGATGGCGATGGGCTCCTGTGCCGCGGCCTCGATCTCGCCCAGCCGGCGGCGAGTCCGCCGGAGATCGGCGCTCGCCCGCTTGAGATAGTCCCTGAGCTTCTGTTCGTTGTCCATCTCACTCAACCCGTCTCGACGCAGGCGGCAGGCAAACCGCAGGGCAGGGGAGCGGATTCGGCGCGGCCGAACCCACCGGACACACGCGGCCGGGGCCGGGGCCACCAAGGGCGGGTCCGCGGCCGCCCGGCTTCCCCCCACATGGGAAGCGGCGGCCGCGGCCCCTCGGTGGTGGCCATGAGCGATGGCGAACCAGGCTCCCGCAGCCCAGTGTCATCACGGGCCGGCGAGGAAACCCCTAGTCATCCGGGACCGGTGTCCAGGGAACACGACGGTGCCCGGTGGCGCTCGGCGCGCCACCGGGCAACTTATGCGGAGGTGTTCACCAGCTCGTGGCCGACAGCAGATCTCCGTAGTCGCGTTCGCGGGAGGCCTGGCTGAGGTCGGACTCCACCATCATGGCCATCAGTTCACGGAAGTCCACGGCCGGCTCCCAGCCCAGCTCGGTGCGGGCCCGTGTGCTGTCGGCACACAGCGTCTCCACCTCGGCGGGGCGGACCAGGGTCGGGTCGATGGCCACGTAGTCCTCCCAGTCGAGGTCCACGCACTCGAAGGCGATGCGCACGGCGTCGCCCACCGAGTGGATGCGGCCGGTTCCCACCACATAGTCGGACGGCTCGTCCTGCTGAAGCATCAGGTGCATCGCGCGGACGTAGTCCCCCGCGAAGCCCCAGTCGCGCACCGCGTCCAGGTTGCCCAGGAAGAGCTTGTCCTGGAGCCCGAGCTTGATCTGGGCCACCGCCAGCGAGATCTTCCTGGTCACGAACTCCGCGCCACGGCGCGGCGATTCATGGTTGAACAGCATGCCGGACACGGCGTACATCCCGAAGGACTCGCGGTAGTTGCGGGTGATGAAGTGCCCGTACGCCTTGGCCGCACCGTACGGGCTGCGGGGGTGGAAGATCGTCGTCTCCCGCTGCGGTGTCTCGGTGACCTTCCCGAACATCTCCGAGGACGACGCCTGATAGAAGCGGATCCCGCCGCCACCGCCGCCGCGGGACTTGTCCAGCCCGCTCACCATGCGGATCGCCTCGAGCATCCGCAGCACGCCCATGGCGTTGACCTCGGTGACGAGTTCGGACTGCTGCCAGGACATCGGCACGAACGAGATGGCGCCGAGGTTGTACACCTCGTCCGGCTGAACCGCGTCGACGGCCGCGACCAGGCTCGCCTGGTCCATCAGATCGCCGTCTATAAAGGTGACGTCCGAGGCCAGTCGGCTGATCCTCAGCTTTCTTGGATTCGCCTGGCCCCTGATCAGTCCCCAGACCTGATAGCCCTGAGCGATCAGGTGCTCGGCCAGATAAGATCCATCCTGGCCGGTTATTCCGGTGATCAGCGCACGCTTGGACATAAAGGACCCCTTCCACGACCGCGGAAACACCGTCGAGTGGTTTTTTCGCGCAGTGGGCGGCACAGGGAATTCGACGCATTCCACTGCTTGAGGCACACCCGCAATGGCCATGGGTCGGTTGCCCGGTTCCGAATGCGAGGTTGTCTAGCCCAACCTTCACAGCCGCTCAGGAATCATGTCAAGGAACCGGCTGTACGCTAGGGGATTTCCGAGACTTGAAGCGCCTCTCCAGGTTCACCATTTCTCATGTTCTCGCAGGTAGCAAGGGGATACTGACCAGTTTCGGCCCGCCGATGATCGTATTCCGTTTCCACCCACCGAGACTCCTTCACACCGCGGCCGCGCCCCCGCTCTTACACTGCCCGCCCCGCACACAACCGGTGACCGACGCGGGCACTCGGGCAAGAACGGTCACCACAAGGCGACATACGGGCAGCGGGTCGGAGCAGGGTTCGGATATACACTTAGAACTGCGCCTAACACCCGTCACTCGATCCCCTAGCGATATCACCAGTTGACCTTCGCGGGGGTAGCGCGAAACATATCCGCCGTTTCCTCGATCCGCTCGGGGAAACGGATCACTGAAAGCAAACTTAAAGCATGGTCAATTGACGTCGCCGAGGCCGCACATCAGGTCCGCGCCCTGAGCATTTCATGGGCAAGGTCCCTCGCGTCGTCGCTGAAACGACCGAAAGAGGTGACTCCTCTTGACCCTCTCCAACACCATTCCGGTGACACACCCGGCACCCGGTCAGAGAGACGCAGGGAACCGGGCCCGAGTGTCCACGGGCGAGTACGGCACGGGCATGGCCACTCTGGATCCGGACCTCCGGGTCCAGGCGGGAAACGACGACTTCTTCCGCTACTTCGCCGGATCCTCGGCGGAGCTGTGCGGCCGGAACCTGTTCGAGTTGCTGCGTCCCAGCTCGCCCTCCGTCCTCCGCGAACACTTCCTGCGGCTGCACGACGGCCGGCGCACCCGGTTCACCGAACGGGTCGTGGGATACCGCTCCACTGGGCACCCGTTCTCGGGGGTGCTGACCGCGACCGCCGTCCAGGGCTCCTCGGACGGGCTGTCGGCCATCGTCGTGCTGGTCAAGCCGGACAACCAGTCGCCGGAGGACGAGCCCCGCGCCCAGCGCCGTCTGCTGCTCTCACCGCTGGAGGCCCGGATCCTGGAGGGGGTGGCCACCGGCGCGTCGACCGTGCA
The DNA here is from genome assembly GCF_055569495.1 of Streptomyces sp. NPDC028305. NCBI lineage: Bacteria > Bacillati > Actinomycetota > Actinomycetes > Kitasatosporales > Streptomycetaceae > Streptomyces > Streptomyces sp. NPDC028305. Next base: position 112,681 of record NZ_JBVHTN010000009.1, on the reverse strand, counting down.
GATGGCCTCCAAGCTCTATCTCAGCAGGCAGGGCGTCGAATACCACGTGGGCTCGATGCTCCGGAAGATGAAGGCCCCGAACCGCGCCGCCCTGATATCCCGGGCGTACTCGGCGGGCATGCTCACCGTGGGCACCTGGCCGGCCCGGGTCGTCTCGGACTTCGTGAAGTAGGCCGGCCGTCCCTCTTGTCACCCGGCGGCGGACAGCCGCTCACGCCACCAGTCCACGGTCGCCTCGACCTGCTCGTCGAGTGGGGTGGCCCGTCCTGCGAACTCTGCTTCGTAAGCGCTCGAATCGACCACGAACGGCCGGTCGAACTGATAGCGGATCTCCTTCAGTTCGCGGAGCAGCGGGGAGAAGACCGATGCGAGACCCAGTACGGCCGGCGACAGCCCGCGCACCGCGACCGGCCCCGTTCCCGACCGCGCGGCGAGGAGACCGACCATCTCCCGGACGGACAGCGCGGGCTCCGTCGGCACGTGCCAGGCCCGCCCCCAGGCCCGTTCGTCCCCCGCGACCTCGACCAGGGCCCGGGCCACATCGGGGAGATAGCTCCAGCTGTGCGGGGCGTCCGGGTCCCCGAGCGTGGAGACCGGTTTGCCGCGCAGCAGTCGAGGCATGACACGGGCCGCCAGGTGTCCGCCGTCGGTCACGCCGGGCCCGAAGAAGTCCGAGGGCCGCACCTCGACCGCCTTGATACGGCCCTGCTCGTGCAGTGCCAGCGCCTGCTCCCAGACGGCGGCGCGCACGCGCCCCTTGGGACCGGTCGCGGCGAGCGGCAGCGCCTCGGTCATGGGGCCGTCCACCGGGCCGTAGCCGTAGAGGTTGCCCAGCATGACCAGCACGGCCCCGGTCTCCTCGGCCGCCGCGCAGACCGACGCGGCCAGCGGCGGCCAGTCACGCGTCCAGCGGTGGTAGGGCGGTGCGGCACAGCTGTGGATCGCGGCCGCGCCCCGCGCGGCCGCGATCAGTCGCTCCGTGTCCGCCGCGTCCAGCGCCACGTGCTCGATGCCCGGCTCCGGGCTTCGGCCGGACCTGGTGACGACCCGTACCGAATGACCCTGTTCGACCAGCAGCCGGGCGGTGGCGGCTCCGGCGGGCCCGAATCCCATCACGACATGAAGGCTCACACACGCACACTAGCGCGAGCGCGTGTTGCCTTCGCGCCCGCGTCAGCCGGGAAGCGGGGGCGTGGTCGCACGGCCGGGGCGTACCACGTTGGTGAGCGGACTCCCCTGTTCCAGGCGGGTGATGTTGGCCGCGATCTCCGTGGCCCGGGAGGCGAAGGTCTCCTCGGTATGGCCGGAGTTGTGCGGTGTCATCACCACGTTGGGCAGGGTGTGGAACGGCAGGCGGCTCGGCGCGTGCGGAGGGCCCGCCCACCACACGTCAAGGGCCGCGCCGGCGATGGTGCCGGCCGACAGCGCCTCGTACAGGGCCTCCTCCTGGACCACGGGGCCGCGGGCGACATTGACGAGGAGGGAGTGGCGGCCCATCGCGGCCAGTTCGGCCGGTCCGATCAGTCCGCGGGTCGCGGGGCCCAGCGGAACGGTGACCACGACGACGTCGGACTCGGCCAGCAGTTCCGGGAGCCGGTCCGTGCCGCCCACCCAGTCGGGTCGCAGATCCGCCGGCAGGGGGGCCGATGGATCGCGGCGCACGGCCCGCACGCCCAGGCCGACCGCCTGGCACAGCCGGGCGATCTCCGTCCCCGTCTCCCCGAAGCCGATGACGCCGACGCGCCGCCCCCGCAGGGTGTCCCCGAAGGGCAGCGTGGGGTCGACGGCGACGTTCCGCCACCGCCCGGCGCGCAGCTCCCGATCGGCGGTGAGCACGCGCCGGGACAGCATCAGCACGCACATCAGGACGTGTTCGGCGATCGATCTGCCGTGGTGGTGGGTGTTGGCCACGGTCACCTCCGGCCCCAGCGCCTCCAGGGGGATGCCGTCGTAGCCCGCACCGACCACGTGGACGAGACGGAGCCGTCGGGCCCGCCGCGCGTCGTCCTCGCCGAGCTGTGAGCCGACGTACACGTCGACGTCGGCGATCGCGCCGGCGATCCGCTCCGGGTCCCAGTCGGAGGCCTCGAGCCACTCGTGCCGGCCGTCGGTCAGTGCCCTCAGCCGCTCGGTGAACCTGCTCAGGATGCGGTGGTTGAGCATGATGCGCATGGCGCGGTCACCACCGGGGCGTCTTGGGCTCGAAGGCGGGGTCGAAGCGGCGCATGTAGCCGGTGTCGTCGCGGTCGCGCAGCCCGCAGTCGAGGTACTGCTGGTGCAGCCGGGCGAGCGCGTCCCGGTCCAGCTCCACGCCGAGCCCCGGGGCGGTGGGCGCCTCGACCCGCCCTTCGGTGAACCGCAGGACTCCTGGGGCGATCACGTCCTCGTCCGGCTGCTTCCACGGCCAGTGTGTGTCGCAGGCGTAGGTCAGCCGTGGCGTGGCGGCGGCCAGATGGGTCATCGCGGCGAGACTGATGCCCAGGTGGGAGTTGGAGTGCATGGACAGGCCGAGGCCGAAGGTCTCGCAGATCGCGGCGAGCTGTGCGCAGCGTCGCAGCCCGCCCCAGAAATGGTGGTCGGACAGCACGATGCCCACCGCGCCCTGGGCGACGGCGGGGGCGAGGTCGTCGAAGGAGACGACGCACATGTTGGTCGCCAGGGGGGTGTCGGTCTGCCCGGCCACGGCCGCCATGTTGGCGATGGACTCGGTCGGGTCCTCCAGGTACTGGAGGGTGCCGTCGAGTTCGCGCGCGACGTGCAGCGAGGTTTCCACGCTCCACGCGGCGTTCGGGTCCAGCCGCAGCGGCAAGTCGGGGAAGGCCGCCCGCAGGGCGCGTATCGCGGCGATCTCCTCGTCAGGGGGGAAGACGCCGCCCTTGAGCTTGATGGACGAGAAGCCGTACTGGTCGATCATGCGACGGGCCTGTTCGACCAGTCCCTCCGGGTCCAGCGCGGCGCCCCAGTCGTCGTCCGGCTGGTCCGGGTGTCCCGCCCACTTGTAGAAGAGGTAGGCGCTGTACGGCACGCTGGGGCGCACGGCGCCGCCGAGGAGGTCGCTGACCGGCCGTCCCACCAGCTTGCCCTGGATGTCCAGGCAGGCCACGTCGAACGGGGAGACGACCCGGTCCACCGTGCTGCTGCCGGTGACCATGCCGGACATGCCGTCCCCTCCGGAGGTGTCCGAACCGAGCGCGCGACGGGTGCGCAGCAGCAGGTCGTTCAGGCTCCAGACGTCCATGCCGACGACATCCTCGGCGGTCCGGCGCAGCCGCTCCAGGTGCACGGTTCCGCCGTAGGTCTCGCCGACGCCGGTGACGCCGCCCTCGGTGGTGACTTCCACGATGGAGCGCAGCGCGTACGGCTCGTGCACTCCCACCGTGTTGAGCAGGGGGTAGTCCCGGAACGCCACCGGGGTGACGGTGACGTCGGCGATGCGTTCAGCCGGCCTGGCCATAACACCATCCTCATATGTAGCTGGTGTCTTCATTTGTAAACAGGTGGCGATATGGCTGTCAATGCGTCGGTACCGGCGTGACAAGCGTGCCCTCGGTCATGAAGTGATGCAGATTGCGGAACGTGAGCTCGCCCATGGCCTCACGTGTCTCGTGTGTCGCACTGGCGATATGCGGCAGCAGCACGACCGTGTCGAGGTCCAGCAGGGCCTTGGGAACGTGGGGCTCGTCCACGAACACATCGAGCGCCGCGCCCGCTATTCCGCCGTTCACCAGGGCGTCCACCAGTGCCGGCTCGTCGATGACACTGCCCCGCGAGACATTCACCAGGTAGCCCCGAGGGCCGAGCGCCTCGAGCACCTCCGCCGAGACCAGGCCCTGGGTGGCGCCGCCCCCGGCGACCGCCACGACCAGCGCGTCGCATTCCGCGGCAAGCTCGGTGGGCGAGGACACCCGGCGATAGCGCACATCCTCGACGGGCGTGCGCGAGAAATAGAGGAGCTCCACGCCGAAGCCCTCCAGCCGCCGCGCGATGGCACGGCCGATCCTGCCGAGCCCGAGGACGCCCACGCGTTTCCCGCTCACCTTGGCCGCGAGGGGGAAGGCGTCCGAGGCCCATGCGCCGCGGCGGACGAAGCGGTCGGCGGCCGACAGGCGGCGCATCACATCGATCAGGGCGCCGACGGCGAGGTCGGCCACGCAGTCGGTGAGCACGTCCGGGGTGTTGCTGACATCGATGCCACGCGCGCGGGCCCGGGAGACGTCCGTGGTCTCGTAGCCGACCCCGAAGTGGACGATCGCGCGGAGCGCGGGCAGGGCGTCCATCAGGTCGTTCGACACTCCGATCCGCGCGCTGGTCACGGCGGCCACCACCTCGCCGGCATGGTCACGCAGATAGGCGGCGGGGTCGGGCAGATCCGCGAGTTTCACGGTGTGATGGTGCTCGGCCAGCGCGGTCTCCAGGGACGGCAGCAGCGGACACACCTGAAGAACAGTGCCGTCAGTGCCGTCGTTGCCAGTTGAGGACATGGGGCCACTCCCGTTCTTGTGGAATGGCCGGGAGCGTATGGCCGATTTCGATGCCTGTCTAAGACTCAAAGTGTATTGATCAATACCTTCTCCGCATCATGTGAGCAGCTGGGGGCCTCGTCCCGACCTGGTCAGCGTTGTCAAACGTCGCTTTGGTCAGATCTCTTGACGCCCCCGCACCTCAGCCTTAGCTTCGGCGTTTACAAATGCAGACCGGGTACGCATGTATGGACAGCCATGTCGACAATCGCGTCTCGGGCGGCACCACTTCAGCCCCTTCGGAGATACGCCGACGATGAAGTCCTCCGTACGCTCCATCCCGCGCCGAGGACCGGGCCGGGTTCGCCCGGTCCTCACCCTCCTGACCTCGGGCGCGATGCTGCTGACCAGCGCGTGCGCCGTGGCGAACAGCGACGCCGCGGGTGACGCCGGCAGCGCGGACGGCCGCACCCTACGTGTGGTACTCACCCAGGAACCCCCGACCCTGGAGCCCTGCGAGTCATCGACAACCGCGACCGGTGTCGTGGTCCGCTCCAACATCACTGAACCGCTGATCGAACGGGACCCCACCTCGGGCAAGCTGGAACCCCTGCTGTCGACCGGCTGGCGGCAGACGAAGCCCACGACATGGACCTTCGACATCCGCTCCGGTGTGACCTTCCAGAACGGGCAGCCGTTCACGGCGAAAGACGCCGCCTTCTCCATCGACCGCGCCGTCAACTCCGACCTCGCCTGCAATGTGGACGGCTATGTCTTCGGCGACGAGAAGCTCGTTGTGCGCGCCGTCTCCCCCACCCGGCTGACCGTCACCACCAAGAAGGCCGATCCCATCCTCCCGCTGCGGCTCAGCTTCATCGAGATCGTGCCGCGCACCACCGACTCCAGGGCCAAGGTGCGCATACCGATCGGCACCGGTCCCTACGCCGTCAAGGAGTGGCAGACCGGTGTCTCGATCTCCCTGGCCCGCTACGACAAGTACTGGGGGAAGGCCCCCGCCTACCCCCGGGCCACGTATGTCTGGCGCAGCGATGCCAGTGTCCGAGCCGCCATGATCAACAAGGGCGAGGCCGACATCACCACCTCGCTGGACCCCATGGACGCGACCAAGGAGAACTCGGTCGCCTACCCCAACAACGAGACGACCGCCCTGCGTCTTGACGGCCGCGAGGCACCGCTCGATGACATCCGGGTGCGCAAGGCGATCGGCATGGCCATCGACCGCGACGGCATCATCGATGCCCTACTCGATGGGAAGGCCAAGCCCGCCGCGCAACTCGTCCCACCCGGTGTGGTGGGCCACAACGACGACCTCGTCCCGCCCTCGTACGACGCGGCCAAGGCCCGTGCGCTGGTCAAGGAGGCGGCCGCCGACGGCGTCCCCGTCAAACGGCGGATCACCCTCGTCGCACGCAACGGCCAGTTCGCCGGAATCGCGGAGACGGCCGAGGCCCTCCAGTACGAGATGGCACAGATAGGGCTGAACGTAAGGATTCGCATGGCGGACACGGCCACCAGTCTTCAGTACCAGTTGCGTCCGCTGCCCCGCGGTGTGGGGCCGATCGCGATGCTGGTCCAGCACGGCAACCAGGCCGGGGACGCGGCCTTCACCACCAGCCAGTACCTGCTGAGCGACGGCCCCCAGTCCACGTTCGGCACCAAGGAGCTGGACCGGCGCATCGACGCGGCGAACGCGCTGTCCGGCAAGGCCCGTGAGAAGGCCTTCGCCGATCTGCTCGCCTATCAGAACAAGGAAGTGGCGCAGTTCGCCTACCTGGCCCACATGCGCGGACTGCTGGGTCTGTCGCCGTCGGTCCAGTACCGGCCCAACTCCGCCACCGGAGACGAGATGCGGCTGGCCGAGGTCAGCCCTGCGAAGGCGGGGAAGCACTGATATGACCTCCTTCCTGGGCAAGCGCATCATCTCCAGCGCGATTCCCCTGGTGTTCGTGGTGCTGGGCGTGTTCTGCCTGGCGCGCCTGACCGGCAACCCGGTCGACCTCTACCTGCCGCTGAGCGCCACCCCGCAGCAGCGCGCCGATTTCTCCGCCGCGCACGGCTTCGACGACTCCATCCCGGTGCAGCTGTGGGACTACCTCACCCAGGCCGTGCAGTTCGACTTCGGCACGTCCCTGCGCACCGGGCAGTCGGCCGCCACCATGGTGCTCGACGCGTTCCCCGTCACCCTCCAACTCGCCGGCATGACCATGCTGCTGGCGATCCTCGGCGCGCTGCTGATCGGCAGCCTCGCCGCCTACCGGCCCAACTCGCTCATCGACCGGATCGCCGGTCTGCTGTCGATGATCGCGGCCAGCATCCCCGACTTCTGGTTCGCGATCATGGGTGTGCTCGTCTTCGGGGTGGGCCTGGGCTGGCTGCCGACCTCCGGCACCCTGGGCGGCCCCGAGGTGTGGGTGCTGCCGATCGCCACCCTGCTGATCCGCCCGTTCGGCGTGCTGGTGCAGGTGGTCCGCGGCAGCATGGTCGGCGCGCTCTCCGCGCCCTATGTCAAGGTCGCCCGCAGCAAGGGGGCCGGCGCCGGGCGCGTCGTGTTCGGGCACGCCCTGCGCAACGCCGTCACGCCCGTGCTGACCGTCGCCGGGGATCTCACCGTCGGTCTGGTCAACGGCGCGGTGATCGTGGAAACGATCTTCGGTTGGCCGGGGATCGGCAAACTCATGATCGACTCGATTCTCCAGCGCGACTTCGCCGTGCTCCAGGCCGCCGTCCTGATCACCGCGGTGACGATCTTCGCGCTGAACATCCTCGTCGACGTCTGCCACGCCTTGATCGACCCCCGAGTGCGCCAGGCGGTGCCGGCGTGAGCGAAGGAGCCACCATGACCGACCCCGTCGACCGTCCCGCCGACGCTGTTGACCGTCCCGCCGGGGAGACCCCCGCGCCGCGCACCCGTCCGCCCCGCTGGTGGCTGCTGCTCGGCAGGGACCGGGGCGCGGCCGTCGCCGCCGTCATCCTCTCCCTGGTGTTCCTGGTGGCGCTGTTCGGCCGGCTGTTCATCGGCGACCGGGCGACCCGCCAGGACCTCCGCGCCTCGCTGCGCCCGCCGTCCCTCGACCACGGCTTCTACGGGCTGCTCGGCACGGACGTGCTGGGCCGCAGCGTGGTGGCCCGGCTCATCGAGGCCGCCGGGACGACGCTGTACGTCGCGGTGCCCGCGGTGCTGTGCTCGCTGCTGATCGGCTCCACGCTGGGGATGTGGGCCGGCTACCACGGGGGCTGGCGCGAGAACATCGCGATGCGCGTCGCCGATGTCATCCTCAGCTTCCCGTCCCTGCTGATCGCGGTGGTCGTGCTCTACGTCTTCGCGCCCAGCGCGCTGAACATCGTGCTGATCCTCGCCGTCGCCCGCATCCCCGTCTATCTGCGCACCGCCCGCGCGGAGTCGGCCGAGCTGAGAAGCCGCCTGTTCGTCGACGCGGCCCGGACCTTCGGCACCCCGAGTTGGCAGATCATCTACCGGCACATTCTGCCGATCGCGCTGCCGACGCTGCTGACGGTGGCCACGCTCGACTTCTGTTTCGTCATGCTGACCGAGTCCAGCTTGAGTTTCCTGGGCATCGGGATCCAGCCCCCCGATGTGAGCTGGGGGCTGATGGTGGCCCAGGGGCGCCAGTACCTTCAGACCGCCTGGTGGATCGCCGTACTGCCGGGCATCGCGATCGTACTCACCACGGTGTCGGCCACGGTGCTCGCCGCGTGGGTGCGCCTGGCCACGGATCCCGCCCAGCGCTGGCGTCTGACGCTGCCCAAGAAGCGGCGCGGGGCCCGGGCCACTGTTCCCTCGGAGGTCATCGCATGAAGCCGTCAACCCTGTCCGCGCCCACCGCGGCCGGTCATGCCGCGCTCGAGGTCGAGGGGCTCCGCGTCGAGCTGCGCACCCCCTCCGGCACGGTCCGCGCCGTCGACGACGTCAGCTTCAGCGTGCACAAGGGGCGCACGCTGGCGCTGCTCGGCGAGTCCGGCTGCGGGAAGTCCATGACCGCGCTGTCCATCGTCGGACTGCTCGACCCGGTGGCCGAGGTGACGGACGGTTCCGTGCGGGTGTCCGGCACCGATGTGCTGCGGCTGAGCCGGGCGGGCCGCAGAAAGCTCGCCGGACCCGGTCTTTCGATCGTCTTCCAGGACGCGCTGACCGCGCTCAACCCCGTGCAGCCGGTCGGCAGGCAGCTCGCCGAGCCGTTCCGCATCCACCGCGGGATGTCGCGGCGCGAGGCCGGGGAGAAGGCGATCGAGCTGATGACCCGGGTCGGGATCCCCGAGCCGCGACTGCGGGCCCGCTCGTACCCGCATCAGTTCTCCGGGGGGATGCGCCAGCGGCTGCTGATCGCGATGGCCGTGGCCCTCGACCCCGATGTGCTGATCGCCGACGAGCCCACGACCGCGCTCGACGTCACCGTGCAGGCGCAGATCATGCGGCTGCTGCGGGACCTCCAGACCGAGCGGGACATGGCGATCGTCCTGATCACCCACGACCTGGCGGTGGTCGCCCAGCGCGCCGACGACGTGGTGGTCATGTACGCGGGCAACGTGGTGGAGACCGGCCCGGTGCGGGAGGTGTTCGCCCGCCCCCGCCACCCCTACACCAAGGGGTTGCTCGACTCCGTTCCCGAACACGCCGTGAGGGGCCGCCCGCTGCCCGCCGTACCGGGCAGCCCGCCCGAGCTCAGCGCGGTCCCGCCCGGCTGCGTCTTCCAGGCCAGATGCCCGCTGGCCAGGGAACGCTGTGCCGAGGAACGTCCTCAGCTGGTGTCCGTCGGCGCCTCACGCTCGGCCGCCTGCCACTTCTCCGAGGAGCTCGACCGTGACTGATACATCGGGGATCCACGTCACCGAAACCACCGCCACACACCCACGGGGTCCGGCCGGCTCCCCACCCCTGCTCGAGGTCAAGGGCGTCACCAAGTCGTTCGGCCACGGGCGCCGGCGCCTGACCGCGCTGGACGGAGTCGACGTACGGCTCGAGCGCGGCGAGACCCTGGGCCTGGTGGGCGAGTCCGGATGCGGCAAGTCGACCCTGGCCAGGGTGGTGCTCGGGCTGGAGCGGCCCGACTCGGGCACGGTGCGCTTCAACGGCACCGATCCGTTCACCCTCAAGGGCAAGGAGCTGCTGGCCTGGCGCCGCCGGGTACAGATGGTGTTCCAGGACCCGTTCGCCTCGCTCAACGCCCGGATGTCCGCGGCCGACCTCATCGGTGAGCCGTGGCGCACCCATCGCGACATCGTGCCCACGGCAAAGGACCGGGAACGACGGGTGCGTGAGCTGCTGTCCCTGGTCGGACTGCGGGAGAGCGACGCCCACCGCTACCCGAACGAGTTCTCCGGCGGGCAGCGGCAGCGCATCGGCATCGCGCGGGCGCTCGCGCTCGACCCCGACCTCATCGTGTGCGACGAACCCGTGTCCGCGCTGGACCTGTCGGTGCAGGCCCAGGTGCTCAATGTGCTCTCCGAGCTGCGCGAACGGCTCGGCGTCTCCTATGTGTTCATCTCCCATGACCTGTCCGTGGTCAAGCACGTCTCCGACCGGGTGACGGTGATGTACCTGGGCAAGGTCATCGAACACGGCCGCACCGAAGACGTCTTCGACCGGCCCCTGCACCCCTACACCGCCGCCCTGATGTCGGCCGCGCCCACGCTCGACGTCTCCGGGCAGACCCGCGACGAGGAGATCCAGCTGCGCGGGGAGATCCCCTCCCCGTTCGACATTCCGTCGGGCTGCCGCTTCCGCACCCGCTGCTGGAAGAGCGAGGCCCGGTGCGGCGACCACGCTCCCCTGGCGGTCACCCGCGAAGGAGCGGCGGACACCGGGCCGGAGGCGCACGAGGCCCTGTGCCACTTCCCGCTGGGCATCGGGACGACGGGAGCATGAGCCTGCCGGAGTTCACCCTGCTCTTCATCACCGTGGCGATCGGGTCGCTGCTCCAGGTCGCCATCGGCTTCGGCCTCGGCCTGCTCGCCGCCCCGGTGATCGCGATACTGGACCCCTCGCTCACCCCGGTGGTGGTCCTGCTGCTGGCCACCGGGGTCACGGCCGCGGTCGTGGCGCTGGAAGGCGGACACGCGGACATACGAGGAGCGGGGTGGGCGCTGGTCGGCCGGGTGCCGGGCGTCGTGGGCGGCGCGGCGCTGGTCGCCGTGCTGCCCGCCCGGCACCTCGCGTTCCTCGTCGCCGGCGTCGTCCTCCTGGGCGTCGCGGTGAGTCTGCGCGGCTTCGTACCGCGACCGGGACGGCGGTCCGTGCTGCTGGCCGGCCTGGTGTCGGGGGTGATGGGCACGGCCACCTCCATCGGAGGGCCACCGATGGCCATGGTGTGGCAGCGCTTGAGCGGCCCGAAGCTGCGCTCCACGATGAGCGGTTTCTTCCTGGCCGGCTCCGCGATGAGCCTGGCCTCGCTGGCGGCGACGGGAGCCGTGCACAAGGACAGCCTGCGGTACACCGCCCTGCTGGCCCCGGCCGCGGTGATCGGTGTGCTGCTCGCCCGCCCGCTGTCCGGCAGACTCGACATGCGGCGCACCAGGGCCGCCGCCATGGGGCTCGCGGTGGCGAGCGCGACCGTCCTGGTGATCCAGCAGTTCCTCTGACCCCCACGCGGGCGCCGGCGTGACACGCGCGGGCGCCCGCCGCGTTCTGGCCTCAGGACGCGGTGGCGGCCGCCGCCGCGCGTCCTGTCTGCCGGCCGGAGAACAGACAGCCGCCGAGGAAGGTGCCCTCCAGGGAGCGGTAGCCGTGGACGCCGCCTCCGCCGAATCCCGCGACCTCCCCGGCCGCGTAGAGACCGGGTATGGGGGTTCCGGTGCTGTCCAGGACACGGCCCGAGAGGTCGGTCTGGAGGCCGCCGAGCGTTTTGCGGGTGAGGACGTTGAGGCGCACGGCGATCAGCGGCCCGGCGCCGGAATCCAGGATCTTGTGGGCCGGGGCGGTGCGGCTGAGCGAGTCGCCGGGGTAGCTGAGCGCGTTGCGGATGCCCATGACCTGGATGTCCTTGGTGTACGGGTTGTCGATCTCCCGGTCCCGGGCGTCGATCTGCCGTTTGAGGTCGGCCAGGTCGATGAGGCCGTCCCCGGTGAGCCTGTTCATGCCCGCGACGAGTTCGGGGAGCGTGGAGGCGACGACGAAGTCGGCCCCCCTCTCCTTGAACTTCTCGATCGGCTCCGGGGTCTGCCAGATCCGCGACAGCAGCTTCCAGATGTTCTTCTCGGTGAGGTCCGGGTTCTGCTCGGAGCCGGAGAGCGCGAACTCCTTGGCGATGATCTTCTGGGTGGTGACGAACCAGGAGTAGTCATGGCCGGAGTCGGTGATCGACTTGAGGGTGTGCAGGGTGTCGTACCCGGGGATGTCGGGCGTGTTGAAGCGCTTGCCGGTGGCGTCGAACCACATGGACGACGGGCCGGGCAGGATGCGGATGCCGTGGCCGGGCCAGATGGGGTCGTAGTTTCTGAGGCCCTCGGTGTAGTGCCACATGCGGTCGGGGTTGACGATCCGTCCGCCCGCCTTCTCGGTGATGGCGAGCATGCGGCCGTCCACATGCGCGGGCACGCCGGTGACCATGAACTTCGGCGGGGTGCCGAGTCGGGCCGGCCAGTTCTGCCGTACGAGGTCGTGGTTGGCGCCGATGCCGCCGGAGGTGACGATCACGACAGGGGCGCGGAGTTCGAACTCGCCCACCACGGTGCGGGAGCTGGGTTTGCCGCGCGCGGCGTCGCTCGGCTCCAGGACCGCGCCGCGTACGCCGGTGACGGCGCCGCCGGTCGTCACGATGCCGTCGACGCGATGCCGGAACTTGAAGGTCACCTTGGAGCCCGCCGCCGCGTCCCGCACCTTCTTCTCGAACGGCTCGACGACGGCCGGTCCGGTGCCCCAGGTGACATGGAAGCGGGGCACCGAGTTGCCGTGCCCGTCCGCGAGTCCACCACCGCGCTCGGCCCAGCCGACGATCGGGAACCAGCGCACGCCCAGGCCGTACAGCCAGGACCGCTTCTCGCCGGCGGCGAAGTCCACATACGCCTCGGCCCACTTGTACGCCCAGTGGTCCTGGCCGGCCGGGTCGTCGATCCCCCGGTCGAAGCCGGCCGTGCCCAGCCAGTCCTGCCAGGCCAGTTCACGCGAGTCCTTGATGCCCATCAGCCGCTGCTCGTCGGAGTCCACGAAGAACAGGCCGCCGAAGGACCAGAACGCCTGCCCGCCCAGATTGCTCTCCGGCTCCTGGTCCAGGAGCAGCACCTTGCGTCCCGCAGCGGCCAGCTCGGCTGTCGCGACCAGCCCGGCCAGCCCGTGGCCCACCACGATCGCGTCCGCGTCCGCCGACGCCGCGGGCGCGGCGAAGGCCGGGACCGCCGCCTGGGCGAGCGCCGCGCCGGCGAGCACGCCGCCCGCCACCGTCAGGGCATGGCGGCGGGTGAGTCCGGCGGGGGGCTCCGAGCCGGGCCCGTGCTGCGCTGCGGAGCTTGCTCTGAGGTTCTCCATGGGCTGCCTTCCGGAAGGGGTGCCGAGGGCGCGGGAGATGTGCGTGGGACTACCGAGGCGGCAGGGTGTTACCGACGGTAGCCCAGGGGGTGTCCGGCCGCCAGAGTGCTGCGTCACGCACCGGCCGCCACAGCGGACGGTGACCTGTCCGTCGCGCTCCGTCGACGGAAAGGCGGGGATTCCGGCCACCGCGGCAGGAGCAGTGTGACGCCAAACAAAAGGGGTACCTCGACCTAAAAGCCCTTTATGGGCTCCCCTTGTCGATACGCCATGAGGTAGGCCTTATGTCGGGACGTGGCCGGAACGATGCGGGTGAGCGGGGGGCGCCGGGTGACTGGGCGCCGATGTCGCAGGGGCGCCCGGACGGGCTGCTCACCTGCGCCGGATGGGACGGTTCCGTCCAGTGGCGGAACGGCGACCGGCTTGAGCGGTTGTTCGAGGAGCGCTGCGACCGGATGCGCGCGCAGGGGGACGGGGACCGGCTCGCGGTGGACGCCGGTGAGGTGGCCCTGACCTACGCGCAACTGGACGCCGAAGCCAACCGGCTCGCCCGTTTCCTGATGGCCGAGGGCATACGGCCGGGCGACCGGATCGGGCTGCTGCTCGACGAGGCGGTGGACGCCTACACCGGGATGCTGGCCGTGCTGAAGGCGCACGCCGTGTATGTGCCCCTCGACGTCGGGTTTCCGCCGGATCGTCTGTCGTACATCGCTTCCGACGCCTCCCTGCGCATGGTCCTGTCGCTCTCCCGGCTCGCCGAACGGGCGGAACGTCTCGCGGACGGCGTCGGGCTGCTGTGTCTGGACCGGGCGCGGGCGGGGATCGCGGCGCAGTCCCCCGAGCGCCTCGATCCACTGTCTGTCGGGGACCCGGCCGACGACCTCTGCTACGTCATCTACACCTCCGGATCCACCGGCCGCCCGAAGGGGGTGGCCATCGGACACCCCGCGGTGTGCAACTTCGTGTCGGTGGCCTCGGAGGTCTATGGCATCAGGTCCGAGGACCGGGTCTACCAGGGGATGACCATCGCGTTCGACTTCTCGGTCGAGGAGACATGGGTGCCCTGGATGGCCGGTGCCACCGTGGTGCCCAGGCCCCAGGGGCCGAGCCTGCTCGGTGCCGAGCTGGACGCCTTTCTGCGCGAACGGCGGATCTCGGCCCTGTGCTGCGTTCCCACCTTGCTGGCCACGCTGGACGAGAACACCTCAACGCTGCGGTTTCTGCTGGTCTCCGGGGAATCCTGCCCGCAGGACCTCGTCACCCGCTGGTGCCGGCCCGACCGTCGCTTCCTCAACGTCTACGGCCCGACCGAGGCGACCGTCACGGCCACCTGGACCCTGCTGGCCGCCGGCCGGCCGGTGACGATCGGTGTCCCGCTGCCGACGTACTCGATCGCCGTCCTCGATCCGGAGCGGGACACGGCCCTGCCACCGGGCACGATGGGCGAGATCGCGATCGGCGGCATCGGGCTGGCCGGCGGCTATCTCAACCGGCCCGAGGTGACGGAACACGCCTTCGTGCCGGACTTTCTCGATATCCCCGGCAACCCCTCCGGCAGGATCTACCGCACCGGGGACCTGGGCAGGATCAACACACACGGCGAGATCGAGCACCACGGCCGGATCGACACCCAGGTCAAGATCCGTGGATATCGCGTCGAGCCGACCGAGATCGAGTCGGTGCTGCTGCGCATGCCCGGAATCGCCCAAGCGGTGGTCAGCGGCCAGGAAACCACCCCGGGGAACATGGAGCTGTGCGCCTACTACACCACCTGCGAGGGCATGGCCGTGGACCCCGAGCAGGCCGTGGCGCACCTGCGGGAACGGCTGCCCGGCTATATGGTCCCCGCCTATCTCGAACACCTCGCCTCGATACCGACGCTGCCCGGTGGCAAGGCCGATCGCCAACACTTGCCGAAGCCGACCGGCCCGCGCCGGCTCACCGCGCAGGGCGACTACACGGCGCCGCGCACCGCTGCCGAACGGGCGCTGGCCGAGCTGCTGGCCGGGGTCCTCCAGGTCGAGCGGGTCTCCGTGGACAGCCACTTCTTCGACGACCTCGGGGCCAACTCCCTGCTGATGGCACGCTTCAACGCGGCCGTCCGCGAGCGTCCGGACCTGCCCGGTGTGTCGATGAAGGACGTCTATCTGCATCCCACGGTGCGCGGTCTCGCCACCGCCCTGAGAGATGTGCCACCCCCCGCCCGGACCGTGCCGGACCGGGTACCGCGGCAGCCGGACGCTCCGGCCGTGGGCACACCCCGGTACATGCTGTGCGCGATCCTTCAGGGCCTGGTGTTCCTGGGGTACGCGTGCCTGGCCGCGGTGGCGCTGGACGTGGGAACCGGCTGGATGGCGCGGGGGCAGGGGTGGTTCGGTGTCTACGAGCGCGCGGTCGCCCTCGGGGCCGCGGCGCTGGTCTGCGCGGCGCTGCTGCCGATCGCCGCCAAGTGGACTCTCATCGGGCGGTGGAAACCGACGCGCATCCGGCTGTGGAGCATGGCCTACTTCCGCTTCTGGTGTGTCAGAACCCTGGTCGGCGCCAACCCGGTGGCCCGACTGGCCGTCGGAACGCCGCTGTTCACGCTGTATCTGCGGGCGCTCGGGGCCAAGATCGGCCCACGCACCCTGATCTTCACCCGGTGGGTGCCGGTCTGCACCGACCTGCTGACCGTCGGGGCCGACACCGTGATCCGCAAGGACACCTTCCTCAACGGTTACCGGGCACGCGACGGGGTCATCGAGACCGGCCCGGTGTCCATCGGCCGCGCCGCCTTCGTCGGCGAGCGCAGCACGCTCGACATCGGCACCCGCCTCGGCGACGGAGCCCAGCTCGGCCATGCCTCCTCGCTGCACGAAGGCCAGTCGGTACCGGCCGGGCAGTGCTGGTACGGCTCGCCCGCCCAGCCCGCGCCGGACGGGTGCGACTACCTCACCGTTCCGCCGGGGCGCTGCGGCCGGCTGCGGCGCGTGTGCCACTGCCTCGTACTGCTGCTGGTGCTGTCGACCACCGTGGGCGTGGCGGACGTGGCCGTCGCCGCGCTGCTGGATTCACGGCCCGCGCTGATCCACACGGTCACCGGAGCGGTCGGCCCGGGACACTGGGCGTACTACGCCGAGGGGCTGGAGATCGCGGCGGCCACGGTCTTCGGCCTCGCCCTCCTGGGGTCGGTCCTCATCCCGGCCCTCTCGCGCATGCTGTCCCTTCCCCTCAGGCCGGACACGGTCTACCCGCTGTACGGGGCGCGGTTCGCACTTCAGCGCACCGTCGCCCGGCTGGCCAATATCCGCTTCCACATCGCCCTGTTCGGCGACAGCTCGGCGATCGTGCACTACCTCAAGGCCCTCGGCTACCGTCTGGCACCGGTCCAGCAGACGGGGACCAACTTCGGCGCGATGCTCAAACACGAGGTGCCCACGCTCAGCCGCGTCGGCACCGGGAGCATGGTCTCCGACGGGCTGTCCATCGCGAACGCCGAGTTCTCCAGCACCTCCTTCCGCACCGCACCGGCCGTCATCGGCAACCACAACTACCTGGGCAACAAAATCGTCTATCCGGCCGGCGGCAGGACCGGCGACAACTGTCTGCTGGCCACCAAGGTCATGGTCCCGGTCAGCGGTCCGCTCAGGGAGAACACCGGGCTGCTCGGCTCGCCCCCCATCGAGATTCCTCGCTCCGTCGAGCGCGACCGCCGCTTCGACCACCTCACCACGGGACCTGAGCTCCGGCGCCGCCTCGCCGCCAAGAACCGCCACAACGCCGTGACCATGGCCCTGTTCCTGGCCGTGCGATGCCTCTACATCTATGGCCTGCTGCTGATCGCCATGCTCCCGCTGGCCAACAGCAAAGGGCTGTACTGGCTGGAGACATTCGGCACGATCCTGCTCGAGCTCGTCTTCACGGTCGCCTTCTTCGTCGCGGTCGAACGGGCCCTGCTGGGCTTCGGCCAGCTGCGGCCACGGTTCTGTTCCGTCTACGAGCGGCCCTTCTGGCGACACGAGCGGTACTGGAAGGTGCCGACCATCCACTACCTCGCCCTCTTCAACGGCACCCCCTTCAAGCCCGCCATCTGGCGGCTGCTCGGCGTCCGCATGGGACACCGGGTCTTCGACGACGGCTGCCGGATCCTGGAGCGGACCCTCACCCGGGTGGGCGACGACTGCGTCCTCAACGCGGGCAGCATCATCCAGGCACACTCCCTCGAAGAAGGTGTCTTCAAGTCCGACCACGTCGTCGTCGGCAACCGCTGCACGATCGGCACCAGCGCCTTCCTGCACTACGGCGTCGTCATCGGCGACGACGCCCGCATCGACGCCGACTCCTTCCTGATGAAGGGCGAACACGTACCGGCGCACGCCGAGTGGCGCGGCAACCCGGCGGTCGAGAGCGCCCTCCCGCCGGGGGGACAGGGGCCGTGAACCGGCCTCGTCCTCCCGGGCGGGAAGGCGTCTCCCGCAAACCCGCTGGTCAGCTGCCGCGCAGCACCGTCGAGACCTTGTTGCCCGCGTAGTCCTCCAGTACGGCGACGACCTTACTGGTGGAGCTGGACATGGTCACCGTCATCGCCGCACGGGTGGTGCGGCCGCGGACGATATACGGCTTGCCGCCCGACCCGTACGTCGTGGCGAACGACTTCGGCTGCCCGTCCTCCAGGACGGTCAGCGTGTGCCAGTCCGGAAGGGTCGGGCGGGAGAAGGTGAAGGTGTTCCCCGCGATCTTCACGGCTGAGGCGGGGTAAGCGCCGACCTCGGCGTCGGCGAACGTGCCGCGCACGCCGGTCGCCGTGCCGTCTTCGGTCTTCACGGTGAGAAGGTACTCGTCCCCGTTGACGGGTACGCCGGTCAGGGTCGCGCCCGTCTGCTTGCCCGGCACCGTGACCTTCTTGGTGAAGGGCTTGGACGAATCGAGGCCGCGGACCTCCACGGTGAGGGGCTGACCGGTCTGCCTCGG
Source organism: Streptomyces sp. NPDC028305 (assembly GCF_055569495.1). Taxonomy (NCBI): domain Bacteria; kingdom Bacillati; phylum Actinomycetota; class Actinomycetes; order Kitasatosporales; family Streptomycetaceae; genus Streptomyces; species Streptomyces sp. NPDC028305. Next base: position 94,771 of record NZ_JBVHTN010000009.1, on the reverse strand, counting down.
GGTCCACGCCGCCTTCAGCGTGCCGTCGGCCGCCGCCTTGGCGGTCACGCCGGACGGGGCCGTGGACAGGTCGAAGGACACCGTCGCGGGCTTGCTCCGGGACCCGTCGGGGCCGACCGCGACCAGCTTGAGCTTCCCCGATGTGGCGGTGAATCGCTTGACGTAGAACACGTCGTCGTAGATGCCGCCGAGGTAGGTGTCGTCCAGGTAGACGTCGTAGCGGCGCACCGTGTCGTAGTCGCTTCGCTGCCAGGACAGGAACAGCTCGTCGCTGTCGGGCAGCAGCTGGTCGATGCGCAGCTTCTCGGGCTTGGCCGGGGTGCGGTCCACGCCGTCGTGCAGCGCGAGGGCGCCCAGGTTGACCTGGTAGTTCTCGATCGGCTGCGCGCCCGCGGCCACGACGAGGCCGAGGGAGGCGATGCGCTCGCCGGCGTAGTCCGACAGGTCGGCGGAGACGGTGCTCCAGCCGTCGGTGCGCTTGCCGGTGCCGGTCAGCGGCACCTGCACCACCTTGTCGGGGTCGGAGGCCAGCACCAGAGCGAGCCGGAGCTGGGAGTCGTCGTCCGCCGAGGGCTTGTTGTAGGTCAGGGAAAGTGTCGACTCCGCCTTGACGCTCAGGTCGGTCTTGTACAGGCGCACGGTGTTGTCGCTGTCGAGCTTGCCGCTGAGGACCAGGGAGCTGCCGCCGTTGTAGGCGCCGATCTTCTGGTACGAGAAGCGGCCGGCGGGCGTGTACTCGGGGCCGTAGTCGAAGTCGGCCTTGAGCGGCGAGCTCGCGGCGTCGACCCACCACTGCCAGGTCACCGGGATGTCCTGGAGGTTGATGTTGCCCCATTCGGCGTCATTGGAGAGCTTGCCGTCGCTCCAGGTCGACAGGCCGTGTCCGGTGTTGAAGGACGTCGCGAAGGTGCTGCCCTTGATGACCGAGCGTTCGGCGATGTACTTCGATATGCCCTTCCAGCTGCCCTCCGGCGTGGTGGACCCCTGGGACGACCCGGTCCACCAGCGGCGTTCCCGGTCGAAGACCGTCGACTGGGCCTTGTCGTCGGTCTTGTTGGCGTAGTCGGAGGAGACGAAGTCGGCTCCCAGCGTGGCGATGGCGTTCATGGGACTGCCGTCGGCGCCGAGGTTGTTGTCGAGGTTGTACGGCTGGTCGAACTGGTACATGCCGGCCTCGACACCGGCGAACACGCTCTTGCGGGGGTCGAGACCCACGCTCTCGGCGTAGCTCTTGGACCGGGTGAGCTTGGACTTGTCCCACCAGTAGTTGAGGAAGACGGAGTCGGACACGTCCCCCACGGCCTTGTCCCGGACGAAGGGAGCGTTCACCGAGTTGAACTCGTTCTGGTACGAGACCCGGCCCGTGGAGTTGTCGATCGAGTCGTACCACTGCACATACATGCCGCCGTCGCGCAGCTGCTTGAGGAACTGCTTGAAGGCGGGGATGTCGGCCGGGGCGACCGAGTCCTCCTGGTTGAAGAAGTAGCCGTCGAAGCCGTAGTACTTGGCGACCTCGACGAGCTTCGCGGCGGCCGGGAAGCCGCCGTCGGCGTCCCGGACGAGCAGTTCGGAGTACGCCTGGTCGCCGCGGTCGTTCGGGGAGAAGAAGATGCAGCCCAGCGACCGCACGCCGTTCGCGTGCGCGGCGTTGGTGTAGCCGGGGTTGGGCAGGTTGACCGCCCCGAACTCGAACCACTTCTCCTTCCAGTCGAGATTGGGGTCGTAGTAGTTCACGGGCACGCCCTCGGTGGGCATGCCGTGCCAGGAGGCGTACACGTCGGAGTACTGCCAGTAGTTGAAGAGGTACTGGCTGAACTCGTTGGTGTACGGGTGGCTCTCGAAGAAGGCGTTGCCGTAGTCGCCCGCGAGGGTGAGCTGCTGGGTGCCGGCGGGCAGCGCCGGGTTGCGCTGGGTCTTGGCGTTGGGGGCGATCCGGGTCTGGAGCGGCACCTTGGCGCGCAGCAGCTCGGCGTCGGTGTCGTCCGCCGGGTTCCACCGCAGCAGATCGGTGGAGGAGTAGCCGTGCTGGTAGGGCTGGTTGGCTCCGACGGCGCTCTCTCCCGGCCAGGGGAGGGTGTCACTGGCCAGGGCGGTGCCGGCGCCCAGGGTCAGGGCCAGTGCCGCTGCCAGGACACTGGTACGTGCACGGGCCGAGGCCCGTCTTCTGGTGTCGTGTGGTCGTGCCATGCCTTTCCTCGCTTTCCCTAGTGTGGTCCGGCCTGGGTTGCAGGGCCGACAACCTGGGTGGTGTCGGCCAGGGGGGTGGCGTACGGGCGGATCGTGGTGCCCAGATCCATCACGTACAGGTCGGTGCGGGCCTGGGCGGCGGTCGCGCCCTCGGCGAAGCAGCGCTCGGCGGGCAGGTCCCAGGCGACGGTGACGCGGGTGCGCGGCGGGACGGTGACCCGGCGGAAGGCGAGCAGTTCGCGTCGCCGGGGCAGCACCGCCCCGCCGGTGCGGTGACCGAACAGCGGCGTGATGACCTCGGCTTCGGTGGGGGCGGGGTTGGTGACGTCCACCTCGACGCGCACCGATCGCCCGGACACCTCGGCGGTGAGGCGGTCGAATCCGACGCTGGTGTAGCGCAGCCCGAACCCGAAGGGGAACAGCACGGGGTCGGGCGCGTCCCGGTAGACGCCGGCGGCCGAGTGGCGGTCGTTGTAGCGCACCGGCACCGCGCCGGGGTGGCGGGGCGCGGTGAACGGCAGCAGGCCCACCGGTTCACAGCCGCCGAGCAGCGCGTCGCTGATGGCCTCGGCGCCGTGCGGGCCGGGGTAGCCGGCCCACAACACGGCATCCGCATGGTCCGTCACGGCGGTGAGCACATGCGGCCGGCCCGCGATGACCACCGCGACGACGGGGCAGTCGGACCGGGCGCGCACGGCGGCCACCAGGTCGTCCTGGCCTCCGGGCAGGGACACGTCCGCGAGGTCGACACCCTCTCCGGCGGTCGCCACGGAGGCGGGGCCCGAGACGGCCCCGTTGGCGGCGAAGCCGTCGTCGTAGGCGCGGTGGCTGGTGCCGCCGAGGGCGAGGATCACGACGTCGGCGCCGCTCAGGTCGGCCTGCGAGGGCAGGCCGGGCGGGCACACGATCTCGGCGTGGGGCAGCGCCTGACGCAGCGCGTGCTCCAGCGGTACGGCCGACCGCTCGGGGAGTGGCGGCACGTAGTCGCCCAGCATCGCGGTGACCTCGCGGGCATTGGGGCCGGCGAGCACCACCTTGGTGAGGGAGCGCGGGGCCAGCGGCAGCAGCCGGTCCGGGTTGTGCAGCAGGACCAGGGACTGCCGGGCCAGGCGCCGGGACAGCCGGTCCGTCGTACGGAAGGCCGGCTCGAGCCGCTCCCGCCCGGCCGGCGGGGCCTGTCCTTCGGCGCCGTTCGCCTCCTCCGGCAGGAGGCCCAGGCGGTGTTTGAGGGTGAGCACCCGGCGGCAGGCGGCGTCGACCAGCCCGGCCACCCGGGTGTCCTGGGCGGCGGCCGACTCCAGCTGCGCGAAGGACTCGTCCCACAGCGAGAGATCCACACCCGCCTCAAGGGCGGCCACGGCCGCGGCCGTCGGGCTTCCGGCCATCGCGACCAGGCGGTCCACGGCGAGGCCGTCCGCCATGACGATGCCGTCGAACCCGCACTCGGCGCGCAGGAAGCCGGTGAGCAGCTCGCGGTTGGCGCAGCAGGGCACGCCGTCGATGTCGTTGTAGGCGGCCATGAAGCCCAGCGCCCCCGCCTCCACCGCCGCCCGGACGCTCGGCAGATGCAGTTCGTGCAGGTCGCGCCGGCCGATGACGGCGGACTGGCCGTTGCGCCCGCCGATCGCCTCGCCCTGGGCCGCCAGGTGTTTGAGCACCACGGCGACGCCGCCGGCGCCCCGCGGGCCGCCCGGCCCGCCCTGCATTCCCGTCACCACGGCGCGGGTGAGTTCGGCGGCCAGCAGCGGGTCCTCCCCGAAGCACTCCTCCGCCCGCCCCCAGCGCGGGTCGCGCAGCAGGTCGAGCGCCGAGACCAGGGCCAGATGCACGCCGCTCGCCGCGAGTTCCGCGGCCACCGCCGCCGCGGCCTCGGTCAGCGAGTCGGGGTCCCAGCCCGCGGCGACGGCCAGGTTCGTGGGCAACAGCGTCCCGCCGAGGGCCTGGTGGCCGTGGGGTGCCTCTTCCGAGAGCAGCACCCCGATCCGGTGGCGGCCGGCCCGGGCCACCTCGTCCTGGACCAGGGCCGCGACCTCGGCGCGCTCCTCGGGGCGGATGCCGTCGGCCCACGAGCGGCCCGACCAGGCATCGGCGCGGAACAGCCCGTACAGCGCCCCGAGGCCGCCCCATCGGTCGATCTCGGCGCGGGCCCGGTCGGTGAGCCGGAAGCCGCCCCGGGGGGCGCGCTCAACGGCCTGCCAGCCGTACAGCCGCTGGTTGAGCTGGCCGACCTTCTCCCGCGGGGACAGCTGGGTGAGGATGCGTTCGACGGCGGCGGGCGCGGGGGCGCCCGCGTGTTCAGTGTTCGGCATGCGCGTGAGTCCGGTTGAGTACTTCCGCGTCGCTGACCGAGCTGTAGAAGGTGCGCCCGGTCGGCTCGGCGTGGACGAGGGATTCGATTCCGCGCGCGCTGAGGGCGCCCGGGTCGGCGGCGGTGGCGGAGGTGACCAGGGCGGGGCGCGCCCCGGCGCGGGCACGTCGCATCCACGCCTCGAACACACCGCCGCCCGGGGACAGTTCGGCGCGGGAGACGGGGACGTCCTCGCCGTCGACCGGGACCACGACGGCCTCTCGGCGGGGCGCGGGACGGGGCCGGTCCCGGAGCTCCTCGGCGAGCGCGGCGAAGCGCCGTCCGATCGGCTTCACCCGGCCATCGGCGTCGATGAGGCCCAGGCTGTGCTCCAGATCCGGGAAGTCCCCGAGCCTGCGTTCTACGTCGTGCGAGCACCACCAGGTGACTCCCCACAGCGCCTCGCTGTCGGCCGCCGCCCGTACCGTCTGCTCGCAGAAGTCGGGCGCCTGGTCCTCGGTGAGGTGGTTGAGCGGGGCCCCGACCTCCTGGAGCCACACCGGGCGGGCGGGGTCGAGGGCGAAGGCGCGTGACAGCTCGACCAGATACACGGCGTGGTGGACGCTCTCGTGGGACATGGGGCCATAGCCCTGCGCGGTCCCGTTGAAGATCCACGAGTGCACCACGCTCATCTGGCCGTGCCGGCTGGAGTGGGCCGGGACGAAGGCGTGGTCGTCGGCGTACCAGACGGCGTCGTATTCGGCGTTGAGCCGGAAGTGGCGGGGGTCGCGCGGCCCGGTGCCGTGCAGGGCGTCCAGCCAGGACGTCACCTGCTGTGTCGTGGCGGACATCCGGTTGGGGTGCACCGCCGAGGTGAACTGGTTGACCTCGTTCCCCAGGGTCAGTCCGAGGAAGTTGGGCAGGTCGTGCAGGTGCTCCTCGAACGCCTCGACCAGCAGGGCCTGGGCGACGATGGCATCGGGGTCGCTGAACATGCTGCGCCGGTGCCAGTTCGCCAGCCAACTCGGTACGAAGTCGAAGCCGGACAGATGTCCTTGCAGCACATCGACACTGGCGTCGAGACCGGCCTCTCCGGCGATCTCCACGGACTCGCGGATGTCCTGGAGTGCGCGGCGGCGGATCAGGGTCCGGTTCGGCTGCACCACGGGCCACAGCGGCAGGATGCGTACATGGTCGATGCCCAGGCCGGCCAGGGCCTTCATGTCGCGGCGGGTGACCTCCCGGTCGGGGGCCAGCCAGGAGTAGAACCAGTCCTGAGAAGGCGTGTAGTTGACTCCGAACCTCAGCATTTCAACCTTTCAGGCCGCCGGCTTCCAGCCCGCGGAAGAAGTAGCGCTGCAAGACGGCGAAGAACACCACGATGGGAACCAGGGCGATGATGGTGCCGGCCGCGATGAGGCGCGGGTCGTCGTAGAAGGTGCCGCGCAACCGGTTCAGGCCGACGGTGAGGGTGTAGTTCTGTTCGTCCGACAGGACGATCAGGGGCCAGAGGAAGTCATTCCACGAGCCGACGAAGGCGAAGATCGCCACCACGGTGATCACGCCCTTGACCTGGGGCACGGAAACCCGGATGAACCGCTGCCAGGCGTTGGCACCGTCGACGATGGCGGCCTCTTCGAACTCCGAAGGGAGGTTGCGGAAGGCGTTGCGCATCAGCAGCACGTTCAGTGCCGCCACCAGGGTCGGCAGGGCGACCCCGATCAGCGTGTTCACCAGCCCGGCGGTCCTGATCGTGAGGAACTGCGCGATCAGAACGGTCTCCGAGGGGACCAGCAGGGCGGCCACGACGACCGCGGTCGCCAGGCCCCTGCCGCGGAAGCGCAGCTTGCCCAGCGCATAGCCGGCACAGGTGGCCCCGACAACGTTGCCAACCACGGCCATGGCCGCCACCGCCAGAGAGTTCAGCAGATAGCGCGGCACAGGAACGCGGTCGAGCACCGTGGCGAAGTGATCGAGCGTGGGGTGTTGGGGGATCAGCTCAGGCGGCCGGGTGTACAGCGGTTCGCCGGCGCCTTTGAGGGACAGCGAGAGCTGCCACACCAGCGGTCCCGCCAGGAGCACGGCCATGAGCAGGAGGACGAGGTAGCGCGCCACGGAGCCCGGCCGGGCCCTGCGCCGCCGGGCGGCCGTGGTGTGCGAGCGGGGAGAGGTCCGAGCCATCAGGAACTCCTCCGCTTCCGCTGCATGACGAGTTGCACCAGCAGCAGCGCGCCGAGGATCACGAACATGAAGAGACTGATCGCGCCCGCATAGCCGGTGCGCGCCTGGAGCCCCGTACCCTCGCGCTGGATCAACATGGTCATGGTGAGATCGCCTCCACCCACTCCCCCGGTGCCGCCGGTGAGGACATAGATCTCACCGAACACCCGGAAGGCCGCCACGGAGGACAGCACGGCGATGAGTGACATGGTCGAGCGCACCCCGGGAACCGTGACGTTGAGGAAGGTGCGCACCACACCGGCGCCGTCCATCGCCGCCGCGTCGTACAGGCTCTGGTCGATGTTGGCCAGGGCCGCGAGGTAGATGACCATGTAGTAGCCGAGGCCGGTCCACACGGTCACGAACATCGCGCTGAAGAGCAGCAGCCACCGGTCGCTGAGGAAGGGCACCGGCTCGGCGACCATGTGGAGCGTGCTGAACAGCGCGTTCACCAGGCCCCGCTTGTCGAGCATGTTCGTCCAGATCAGCCCGACGACCACCGGCGACATGATGACCGGCAGATACATGGTGGTGCGGAAGAATCCCGAAAGCCGTCCCGCCCCGCTCACCAGCGTGGCGAGGATGAGCGGGAGCACCACCATGCAGGGCACCACGCACACGGTGTAGAGCGTGGAGTTCAGCAGGGCGGTGGTGAAGCGCTCGTCGTCGAACATCCGCTGGAAGTTCTCCCAGCCGACGAACTGCCCCTGCCGCAGCAGGGTCGAGTCCGTGAAGGCCAGGCCCAGGGTGTTCGCGAACGGCACCATGACCATGAGCACGATGACGGTCAGCCCGGGCAGCAGAAACAGCCACGGGGTCAGGATCCAGCGATGCGTCGCCAGGACGGTCCCCCTGCGGCGAGGCGGGCGGCCGCCTCGCTTCAGGGAGGTCCCACGCTGAACGGAGACGGTCACTTGTTGGCGTCCAGGCGCTCGTTGGAGTAGCGGACGGACTCGTCCAGCGCCTTCTTCACCGACTTCTTGCCCAGCAGCGCCTGGGCTATCTGCTCACGCAGCGTCTGGCTGTCGGCCGCCCCGGAGAACGCCGGCGGCCACCACACGACCGCCTTCTTCACCTGGTCGGTGCTCTCCAGCCGCACCTTGGTGGCCGGGTCCCCGTCGTCCTTGGTGAAGTACGGGTCGTCCAGTGTCCCGGCCGACGAGGGGAACACCGACGCCTTCTTGGCGAAGGCGAGCTGATTGGCGGAGTTGGTCACATACTTGGCGAAGGCGACGGCCAGCGACTGGTTCTTGCTGCCCGCGTTGACGACCAGGGACTCGATGTACATGTTGGGAGCGCTGTTGCTGATCCGCGGCCCGATGCCCAGGTTCTTGTAGATGTCGGGCGCGGTGGCCTTGAGGTCGCCCAGCGTGTAGGAGCTGCCGGGCAGATAGGCCAGGCGGCCCGCCTTGAACTCCTCGACCTCCTTCGTCTGGAGGTTGTTCAGCGCCTCCTCGTCCATGCCCTTCTTGTCGTACAGCTTGCGGAACCGCTCGACGTACTCCACGCCCTTGGCGTCGTTGTAGGTGAACTTCTCGCCGCGCTCGTCCATGAGCGGCACGCCGTACTCGCCGAAGGTCTCGATGGCGGGCATCCTGGCGATCATCATGGTGTCCGAGCACTTCTCGGCCATGGTTTCCGCCTGGTCGAACAGCTCGTCGTAGTTCGCGGGCAGCTTGTCGGGGTTCAGCCCGCACTTCTTGAACAGGGCCTTGTTGAAGAACGACGGCCCCGTGTTCAGGTACCACGGGTAGCCGTACGTGCCGCCGCCCAGGCCCTTGAACGTCATGGCTTCCCAGGCCTTGCCCAGGTACTTGCCCTTGGCCTTCGCGTCGGCCTTGTTGAGGTCGAGCAGGACGCCCGCCTGCGCCAGGGTGTACGCGGCCTCCGGCCCCATGTCGACGACGTCGGGGAGGGAGCCCGCCGCGGCGTCCGCCGACAGCTTGTCCTGGTAGCCCTCGGCGGGCTGGTCCACCCACGTGATGTCGGTGCCCGGGTGGGCCTTCTCGAAGGCGGCGATGAGGTCGTTGAAGTACGAGGTGAACTTGTCGTTCTTCAGGTTCCAGGTCTGGAAGGTGATCTTGCCGGACAGCTTTCCGTCCGATGACTTGCCCGTCGAGTCGCCGCCGCCACCGCCGGTGACGCAGGCGGACAGCATCAACGATCCGACAGCGAGCCCCGCGGTGAACACGGCCCGTCTTCTCACTGACTTCATGGGTCTTCTCCTCATATGGGGTGTCTGGTGGCGCCTTCGTGTCAGGTGGCGATCCGCAGGGTCGCCACCTGGAAGGGGCCGAGATTCAGGGCCGCGCCGTCGGCGGGACGGCGGGTGCCGGCCGGCGTCCGGGGCAGCGCCGTGGGCAGGCCGTCCTCGACGGCGCCATCGGCGTCGTTCGCGGTCGGGAGCTCTCGCTCCAGCAGGTCGGTCTCCCATACGACGGCGTCCGCGCCGAGCTCCGCGCAGGGACGGAGCAGGGCCTGTGCCCGGCTTCCCTGCGTCTCGTAGACGCGCACCACGAGATCGCCCGAGCCGTCGTCGGCGAGTTTGACCCAGTCGACGATCGCGTGGCCGGCCAGCGGCTCGAGCGCCACGAGGGGTTCCAGCGGCGGGAGCGCCGCGATGTCGGGCGCGTTGAACGACGAGGCGGCCTCCACCGTGGCGGGCACGTCGGCACCGGGGAGCAGCGCCCAGCGGAAGTGGTGGCGGCCCGCGTCGGCGCCCGGGTCGGGGAAGCGGCTGCCGCGCAGCAGCGAGAGCCGGACCACGGTGGAGTCGCGGTCAGCGCGCGTGTCGGCGCCGTACATGGTGTCGTTGAGGACGGCCACGCCGTAGTCGGCGTCGGCCACCTGGATGTAGCGGTGCATGGCGGCCTCGAACATCGCGTCCTCCGCCGCGGTGTTCACCAGAAGCGGCCGCTCGACGTATCCGTACTGCGTCTCGAACCGTGCCGTTCGGGCCATGACGTGGACCGGCAGAGCGACCTTGAGCAGCCGCTCACGCTCCTGCCAGTCGACCTCGCACTCCGTCTCGAACCGCCCGGTGCCCGCCCTCAGCCACATCGTCAGCGTGACCGTCGACGCGCCGAACCGCCGGACGATCTCGACGCCGGCATCGGGCCCGTCCTGGACCACCGTCCGGCTGGTGACATCGTCGACCACCTGGAAGTTCCGCAGGGCGTGGCGGTCCACGTCCCACGCGTCCCACCGCACCGGCTCGTCGCGGAACAGCTGAAGTACGCCCACGCGCCCGCCGGGCGGCACCACCTCCCGGCCACCGCGCAGGTCGCGCAGCGAGGTGACGTGGCCGTCGGCGTCGACGACGACCCGCAGCAGGCCGTCGTCCAGAACGGTGGCACCGGCCTCGCCGTCGGAGACCCGGACGGGTTGCGGCTCCCCCGCCGGGTCGGCGGCGCGCGCGCACACGAACGGAGGGAGCGGCCCCGCCGTCTGCCCTGCCGTCGGAGTGCCGAGCGCCTCGGTGGCCTGGTCGATGAGCTCGCGCAGTCGAGCCTCGGTGGCCTCGTAGGTGTCCCGGGCCTCGCGGTGCACCCAGCTGATCGAGGTCCCCGGGAGGATGTCGTGGAACTGGTGCAGGAGCACGCTCTGCCAGATCTCGTCGAGGCTCTCCTGCGGATAGGGCGCTCCCCGCAGGACCGCGGCCGCGGCGCCGAGGTACTCGGCCGCCCGGAGCAGCGACTCGCAAGTCCGGTTGTGCCGCTTCATCGCCACCTGGGACGTCAGGGTGCCCCGGTGCAGCTCCAGGTACAGCTCTCCCCGGTGGACGGGGGCCAGCGGCCGCGCGGCCGACTCGACCTCGCGCAGTTCCGCCTCGGCGTCCTCGAAGAACTCCGCGGGAGTCCGGGACACCACGCGCGGCGCGCCTTCCAGGTCGGCGAAGCGGCGCAGCCGTTCGGCCATCTCCCGGGTGGGGCCGCCACCGCCGTCGCCGTAGCCGTAGGGCAGCAGCGAGTGGGAGGCGATCGCCTTGTCCTTGAAGTTGGTGACCGCGTGGCGCAGTTCGCGGGCCGTGACCTCGGCGGCATAGGTCTCCGCGGGCGGGAAGTGGGTGAAGATCCGGGTGCCGTCGATGCCCTCCCACCAGAAGGAGTGGTGCGGGAAGGTCGTGGTGTCGTTCCAGGAGATCTTCTGGGTCAGGAACCAGCGGGCCCCGGCCCGGCGCGCCAACTGCGGCAGCGCGCCCGAGTAGCCGAACGAGTCGGGCAGCCACACCTCGCGCGCCTCGATGCCGAAGCGGCTGAGGAAGTACCTCTTCCCATAGGTGAGTTGGCGCACCATGGACTCGCCGGTGGGTATGACGCCGTCCGGCTCCACCCACATGCCGCCGACGGGCACCACCCGCCCCCGCTCGACATGGTCCCGCAGCCGCGCGAAGAGTTCCGGGTAGTGCTCTTCGAGCCAGGCGAAGTGCTGTGCCGCCGACATGGTGTAGACGAGGTCCGGGTCGGCGTCCAGCAGGGCGAGGGCGTTCGAGACGGTCCGGGCGAGCTTGCGCACCGTCTCACGCAGCGGCCACAGCCACGCCGAGTCCATGTGCGCGTGCCCCACCGCGGTGATCCGGTGGGCGGTGGAGTGCGCGGGGGCGGCCAGAAGCGGGGCCAGCACGGCGCGCGCCCGGCGGGCACCGGCTTCGGCCTCCGCCTCGTCGTAGACGTCGAGGGCCTGCTCGATCCCGCGGAGCAGCCGCCAGTGGCGCGGCTCGTCCTCGGTGAGTTCGGCGGCCAGGCCGCCGAGCACGTCCAGGTCGGACAGCAGGGCGTGCACCTCCGGCGAGAACGCGGCGGTCTCCGCGCGCCGCAGCCGGAACTGGTCGAACGGCTCCCGCGCGCCCTTCTCGCCGTGCTCGGTGACGACGAAGGGCGGCAGGCCCAGCAGGAGCGGGTTCGCCGCGGCCTCCACGTAGAGCACGAAGCGGCCGTCCGGGTCGAGCAGCCCGGGGGCGGCATCGCCTCCGGCGAGCCGGATCGCCGTCTGCCGCGGGTGCAGGCCCTTGACGATGGTGCCGTCCGGGGTGAAGACCAGGCCCTCGCAGTGACCTCCGACGGAGTGGTCGAACCACCCCAGGTCGAGCAGCAGGTCGACCGGTCCGGGCGTCCCGGGCCCGACCTGGCCGCGGACGCGGAACCAGGTCGTGGACCACGCGGGCCCCCATGCGTCGCCCAGGGCGAAGGGGCGGTAGTCGGGGCAGCTGCGGCCGGGCTCCGACGCCAGCCCGAGGGCGTGGCGGGGGCTCACCGGCTCGCCGTCGTCCCCGACCGCCCATGCCTCGATCTCGACGTCCCCCAGGTGGCTGTGGACCTGCGGAAGGATCCGTTCCCGGCGCACGCGGTCGAGCCGCTCAAGCGTCCTGCTGAAGTGATTGTGCATGCGTTGTTCTCTCCACGGAGGAGCGGCGACAGGCCATGTAATACGTTTTAGTAGTGGTGCGAGTGGCGGCAGACTAATACGTTTTAGAAGCGCGGTCACCGCGGCGCATCATCACGTTTATGTAAAGTCCACGTGGGCCACGATGGAGGATCCATGCCAGCGAAGAACCACCCCACGCCAGGAGCGGGGGCAGACTCGGGCTCCCCCGGCCGCCCGCACACCGGGGAACCGCCGCCCCGGCTGCGCAGCACCGACATCGCCCGGCTCGCGGGGGTCTCCGTCTCGGCGGTGTCCATCGCGATCAACGGTCGCCCCGGCCTCAGCGACGCGACCCGCAAGCGCATCCTCGACGTCGCCGATGAGCTCAACTGGCGCCCGCACCTGGCCGCACGCGCGCTCAAGGGCGCGACCAACGACGTGGTCGGCATCGTCATCGCCCGCCCCGCACGCACACTCGGCGTCGAGCCCTTCTTCGCCCAGTTCCTCTCCGGTCTCCAGTCCTGCCTGTCCAACCGGGGGATCGCCACCCAGCTGCTCATCGTCGAGGACACCGAGGCCCAGATGGCGGTCTATCGGCGCTGGGCCGCCGAGAACCGGGTCGACGGGGTCGTCCTGCTCGACCTCGCGGTCGACGACGTCCGGCCACAGCTCGTCGCCGACCTGGGCATCCCCGCGGTGGTGCTGGGAAGCCACGGGAACCCCATGCCGATGACCAGCGTCTGGGTGGACGACCACGCCGCGGCGGTCAGCATCCTGGACCACCTGGTCGGCCTCGGACACCGGCGTATCGCCCACGTCAGCGGCACCGTGTCCTACCAGCACACACAGCGCCGCCTCCAGGCCATCGCCGAAGTGCGCGAATCCGTCGGCATCGACGTGACCTCCATCGCCACCGACTACTCCGACGCCCAGGGCGCGTCGGCGACCCGCCGTCTGCTGGAAGCGGACCCCCGCTACACGGCGATCGTCTACGACAACGACGTCATGGCGGTCGCCGGGCTCGGCGTGGCCACCGAGATGGGCATCGCCGTTCCCGACGAGGTCTCGGTGGTGTCCTTCGACGACTCCGTCCTCACCACCATGGCGCGGCCCACGCTCACCGCGCTCACCCGCGACACCTTCGCGCTCGGCACCCTCACGGCCACCGAACTGCTCCGCGTGATGGCCGAGCGACCCGAACCCCGCGCCGTGCAGGCCCCCACCCCGCAGCTCGTCGTACGGCAGAGCACCGCCTCTCCCGCCGAGGGGGCAGCGCCCCGGTAGGCCGGCCGCCGCAGCTGGTCCGCCCCGTCTGCGGCGACGGCGAGAAGCGGCTTCACCCTCCGCCTCGGGTCACTTCGCCCCGGCCTTCCACCGCCGGTCGTCGCCGCCTCGGTCCGGCAGCAGGAACAGCCCGTCGCCCCAGTACGGTGTCACCACGTGGCCCGGGGCGATCTCCGGGCGGACCACACCGCGGGAATCGACGGCGAAGCGCAGGTTCCGGCCATTGCGGCTGTGGACCGCGGAACACTCCCAGATGCCGACGCCCTTGTCCGTGGCACCCCGGCTGTCCAGGCAGAAGCCGGGGTCGGCGAGCGACTGGACGACACCGCGCGCGGTGTCCACGCGCCAGCGCTGAGTGGCGGACGAGGTGCAGGGCGCGGTGATGACATCCGTGCCCAGGTCCATCACACCGTCGCGGATGTCGAGGCACCGGCCCGAGCCGACGTTCACCATCTGGGCATACGTGCCGTTCGGGGGATGTGCCGCGGGCGGCTTGGCCGTTGGCTTCGGCTTCGGTTTCCGCGTCGGCTCGGACGCGGTCCTCGTTTTCGGGGGCGCCGGTCGTGCCGTCTTCGACGAAGACGGCTTCGGGGTCCGAGTCGGGCGCGGCGACTTCGTCTTCGACGTCGGGGAGGGGGACGGCGTCTCCGAGACCATCACCTCGGCGGCCGTCGGCGAGGGCGGCGGCGTGTGGACGCCGCTCGCGGCTCGCACTTCCTCCGAACCGCCCGAGATCAGCAGGTAGACCAGCAGCGGTGCCGCCGCCGCCCCCAGGGCCGTCGCGCCCAGCGCGACCCGCCGGGAGGGCCACCAGCTCGAGAGTCCGTCGGCGCCGACCCCGGCCCGCTCGCCCGTGTCCGCCCGGACGTACGCCGCGCCACCCCACAGGAGCAGTCCCTCCGCCAGCGCCGTACGGGGAGTGTCACGCAACTGCGACTGCTCCTCGTACGCGGCGGCGCAGTGCCCGCAGTGGACCATGTGGTTGTGCAGATCCGCGCTCTGGCGCCGGGTGCTGGGTCGCACCGACTGCTCGATCAGCCGCTGGAAACCCTGACAGCGCTGATCGCCGGAGGCGGCCAGCCGGGCTTCCAGCAGGGACTGGCGCAGTCGCCATAACGCCGGTTCGATGCCGTATGCCACGTCCTGCGCGGACAGGCCCAGCAGATGGGCCGCGCGCTCCTGGGGCTCCTGCTCGACGACGCAGTGCCAGACCAGGCCCTGCCCGCGGACCGGAAGTTCCTGGAACGCCGCGAGCATCGGTGGCTGCGGGACCTCGGGAGCCGCCCCGCACGCATACGTGACCAGGTCGGTGTCGAGACGGGCGGCGCGTTCGTCCGCGGCCCAGGCGGCGGCCACGCGACCGGTCAGCAGCAGGAGTTGGTGGCGCCAGGGGCCGTCCGGTTCCTCGCCGCGGACCGTGTCGCGGGCCGCGAGCGCGAACGCCTGGGCGGCGAGCTGCCGGGCCGCGTTCTCGTCGGCCGTGCACACGCGCGCATAGGCGAGGACCGCGGAACGGTGACGTGTGCGCAACTCGCGCAGGGCCGGATAGGCGGCCGGGGAGCCCGTCCGCAGCCACTTGGTGAGCTGGACATCGGACATCTCGCCGAGGTCATCCTCGTCGGCCTCGATGTCGCCGTCGTCCCGCGCCGCCCGGGTCATCCCGTGCCTCCCTCGAACCCTCTGCCACTGCCCGGCGGGCACGTCTGAGAGTTGAGAGGTACCGGCCGGCTAGGGGTGAACCATAGCGGTGCGAAACATCGCGCAGGAAAGGGGTACCGCTGGGTAACCGGAATCAACCGACGGACCATCAGCTCTCGCTCATCCGGGTGAACTTTCCGGGTGCGGCATGACCACCACGGACCGCCCCTATCGGACATCCCGCGAAGAAACCGCGCTCGTCACAGCCCGGGCGGCAACCGAAACGTGATCATCACCAGCGGCGGAAGCGGAGTTCTCATCTAATAGACTCCCAGGGTCAGTTGATCTTCCTGACACCCCCGTGCCCTTCCCCATCTCCCCTCAGGAGAGCCCCCTATGCTGGCTGACGCCGTCGACAACCGGCTGGCCCGAAATCCCGTCGCGATCGTGGGGCTGGCGGGACTCTTCCCCCGGGCGATGAACGTGCGGGAGTTCTGGAACAACATCGTGGCCGGCACCGACTGCACCGAGGAGGTCCCGGCCACCCGGTTCAGCGTCGCCGACTACTTCGACCCCGACCCCTTCGCCGAGGACAAGACCTACTGCCGGCGCGGCGGTTTCCTGCCCCCGTTCCGCTTCGACCCGCGCGAGTTCGGCATCCCGCCGAACACGCTGGACGCCACCGGGCTGATCCAGCTGCTCAGCCTCCATGTGGCCAGGGATGTGCTGCGGGACGCCGGCTGCGACACCTCCGCCTGGTACAACCCGGCGCGGACCGGGGTGGTGCTGGGAGTGTGCGGCGGGAGCTCGAGCATGATGCCCCTGGCGGCGCGGCTCCAGACACCCGCGCTCAAGGCGGCGGTCCTGAGCTGCGGTCTGAGCGAGCGGGACGCCGAGGAGATCGCGCGCCGGTACACGGCGGCCTTCCCGCCCTGGACGGAGAACTCCTTCCCCGGCTTCCTCGGCAACGTCGTCTCCGGCCGGGTGGCGAACCGCCTCAACCTCGGCGCGTTCAACGGCACGGTGGACGCCGCCTGCGCCAGCTCCCTGGCCGCGCTGCGGATGGCCGTCAGCGAGCTGGTCGGGCACCGCGCCGACCTCATGATCACCGGCGGGGCCGACGCGGACAACACCATCTTCTCCTTCATGTGCTTCAGCAAGACCCCGGCGCTCTCGCCGAGCGGCGAGATCCGCCCCTTCGACGAGGACGCCGACGGCACCCTCGTCGGGGAGGGCATCGGGATGCTGGCGCTCAAGCGGCTGGCCGACGCCGAGCGCGACGGAGACCGGATCTACGCCGTCATCCGCGGCCTGGGCACCTCGAGCGACGGCCGGTCCCAGAGCATCTTCGCGCCCTGCGGAGACGGCCAGCTCACCGCGTTGCGCCGGGCCTACGAGGACGCCGACTGCGCGCCGTCCTCGGTCGGTCTGATCGAGGCCCACGGCACCGGCACCTCCACCGGTGACGAAGTGGAACTCGGCGCGCTCAACGCGCTGATGGCAACGCCCGATGACCGGCGGTACGCGGCCGTCGGCAGCGTGAAGTCCCAGATCGGGCACACCAAGGCGGCGGCCGGCGCGGCCGGGCTGATCAAGGCGGCCCTCGCCCTCCACCACAAGGTGCTGCCCGCCACCATCAACGTCCGTACCCCCAGCGCCGCGGCCCGGCAGGAGGACGCGGCGCTGTACGTCAACACCACCACCCGCCCGTGGATCCGCGACCCGCGGCGCCCGGTGCGCCGGGCGGGAGTGTCCGCGTTCGGCTTCGGCGGGGTCAATGTGCACGCCGTGCTGGAGGAACACCAGCCCTTCAGCGATACGCCGCGCACGCTCCACACCACCCCGCGTGCCCATCTCTGGCACGCCCCGACCCCCGAGGCGCTGCGCGAACTGCTCGAACACGGCGAACAGCCCGCCACCCCCGGCGAGATTCCCGCCGACCACGCCCGGCTGGGCTTCGCCGCCACCGACGACACCTACCCCGACATGCTCGCCAAGGCCGTGGCGCAGTTCGACGCGCACCCGGGCCTCGCGAGCTGGACCCACGCGGACGGCATCTGGTACCGGGCCGCCGCGCTCCCCTCGGGCGGCAAGGTGGCGGCGCTCTTCGCCGGCCAGGGCAGCCAGTACGTCAACATGGGCCGCGAGGCGCTTCTCTCCGTCCCGCCGGTGCGTGCCGCCTTCGACGCCGCCAACGCGCTGTACGCGGACGGGGGTCCGCATCACGAGCTGCTGTCCGACGTCGTCTACCCGGCCCCGGGGCGGGACGGGAAGGATCTGCGGCGCGCCTCCGAGCGGCTGCGCCGCACCACCTACGCCCAGCCCGCCATCGGCGCGTTGTCGATGGGGCAGTTCCGCTACCTCTCGGAACTCGGCTTCGCGCCGGACGGCGTGCTCGGCCACAGCTTCGGCGAGCTGACCGCCCTGTGGGCCGCCGGCTGCCTCGACGACGCGGGTTTCCTCGCCGCCACGGCGGCCCGCGCCCGGACGATGGCCCCGCCCGCCGACGCCGCCGGGCACGACCCGGGCGCCATGGCCAGTGTGCGCATCCCGAACGCTCAACTCATCGCGTTGATGGGCGAGTTCCCCGAGCTGCACGTCTGCAACCGCAACGCGCCCGAGGTGGTCGTGGTCGGCGGTCCCACGGCCACCGTCGAGCGGTTCACCGCCACGTGCGGCGAGCGACGCATCCCGGCGCAGCGGCTGCCTGTCGGGGCGGCGTTCCACACCCCGCACGTCCAGCACGCCGTCTCCTCCTTCGCGCGCGGGATCGCCGACATCCCGCTCCACGCCCCACGGGTTCCGGTGTACGCGAACACGCCGGGGGCGGGCTACGGCGACGACCCCGAGGCGAACCGCGGGATCCTGACCCGGCAGATCATCAACACCGTCGACTTCCAGGCCAGGCTGCGGGAGATGTACGCGGACGGCTTCCGGGTCTTCGTGGAGTTCGGGCCCAAGCGCACGCTCTCCCAGTTCGTCGAGCAGACGCTCGGCGAACACGGGGTGGACATCGTCTGGACGGACATCGGCACCGGTGGCGACAGCGCCCTCGCCCTGAAGCAGGCCGCCGTCCAACTGGCCGTTCTGGGCCTGCCGCTGCGCGGCATCGACCGGCACGACGAGCCGGTGCCGCCGCCCCCCGTCGCGTCCGCGGTGGCCCGGGTCCTCGACGGCCCGCAGTTCGCCACGTTCGCCCGCCAGGAGGAGTACCAGCGCGTCCTCGGCACGCCCTACCGGTCGGCCGAGCCCGTCGTCCGGGAGCCCGAGCCCGTTGCCGAGCCGCAGCCCATTGCCGCCGCTCACGACGATCCGCTGGGGCGCGCCGCGGCCGAGCACCTCTCCATGCACACCCGCTATCTCGACGGGCAGCTTCGGACCGCCGACCAGCTGGTGAGCCTGCTGAACGAGGGCGTCGGCAGCGGCTCGCCCGAAGCGGTCCTCGCCGGGATCACCGCCGTCCGCGACCACAGCGTGGCGCTCGGCGAGGCCCACGCCCGCGCCAGCGAGGTGCTGACCGATCTGCTGCGCCTTCCCGGGGGCGGGACACCGACGGGGTATACGCCCCATGGCACGCGCAACGGCACGTCCGAGGGACACGCGCTCGGCACACCGCCGCACGCCGACCGGCTCCCCTCGATGGACGGGCCG
The DNA here is from genome assembly GCF_055569495.1 of Streptomyces sp. NPDC028305. Taxonomy (NCBI): domain Bacteria; kingdom Bacillati; phylum Actinomycetota; class Actinomycetes; order Kitasatosporales; family Streptomycetaceae; genus Streptomyces; species Streptomyces sp. NPDC028305. Next base: position 76,140 of record NZ_JBVHTN010000009.1, on the reverse strand, counting down.
CCGGAGATCCCGGCCCCGGTCGAACCCGTCGAGGCCGGCAAAGCCGTCATCACCGGTGAACTGGTCGAAGCCGCCGCGCCGAACAACAAGTCCGCGCTCGAGATGCTGCGCGACACCGACTTCGACGCCGCGATCGACCCCGAGCTCCGCGCCGAGCTGGCCAACCTTGATCCCCTGGAGATCGAGCAGGTGATGCGCGAGGTGGTGGCCGAGAAGACCGGCTACTCGATCGACATGATCGATTCCGACATCGACCTCCAGACGGAGCTCGGCATCGACTCCCTCAAGCAGTTGGAGATCGCCTCCGAGCTCTGGCGCCGCTACCCGGTGTTCTCCCGTGAGGAGATCTTCCGCTTCACGGCGGCCCGAACGGTCAGGGACTTCGCCACGCTGATCCCCGAGGTGCTGAAGAACCCCACCACCAATCTCCGCGTCGCCACCTCCGTACCGCTGGGCCGGGCGCACATCGGCTGGCGCCCGCTGCCCGAGCCGGACCTGCTGCTCGGCGCCTATGGCCAGGAGCCCTGCGCGGTACTGGTCGACGACGGCGGGGAGTTGGGCGGCTGGGTGGCCACGGCGCTCCGGTCGCGCGGCTGGCGGGTCGCCCGGCTGGCGCTGCCCGGGACCCCGGCCGCGTCGGGAGAGACCGAACCGGACACCTGGCACCTGGCCGACTGGGGCGAGGAGAGCCTGGCCGAGCAGGTCGGCCTTCTCGGTGTCGCGGTGCCACGCGTCGACCTGTGTCTGCTCCCCTTCAGCCACGACCCCGAGGTCGACCGCGAGGACGCGGTGCGCCGCCTGGCCCACGCCGTCCTGGTCGCCAAGCATCTGCGTCAGCCCCTCACCGGGGCCTCGGCCGACGGCAGCCGCGCCGGGTTCGTCGCTATCACCCGGCTCGACGGCGCGCTCGGCTACGCCGGGTCGGGCGGCGCGCCCGAGCGGGCGCTGGCCGGCGGCGTGACCGGGCTGGTCAAGTCGCTGGCGCTGGAGGCGCCCGAGCTCTTCTGCCGGACGGTCGACCTGGCTCCCGAGCTGACCGAGGAGCAGGTCGGCGCCTGCCTCGCGGGCGAGATCGCCGACGCCGCCGTCGACCTGCACGAGGTGGCCGCCGGGCCGGCCGGGCGCCGCACGCCGGCCCTGGTCGCCGAGCCGGTCCCGCTGATCGGCGCGGCAGCACCGGACGGCCGGGACGGGGCCGTCGAGCCGCCCGCGGAGCTGACCACCGGCGATGTTCTCCTGGTCACCGGCGGAGCGCGGGGCATCACCGCCTGGTGCGCCATCGCCCTGGCGCGGCAGGTGGCCTGCGGCTACCTGCTGCTCGGCAGCACACCGCCGGCCGACGAGCCGGACTGGGCGGCCGGGCTCGACGGCCGGGAGGAGCTGACGGCGGCCGCCGCCGACCAGCTGCGCGCCACCGGCCAGGACCCGGAGGAGCCGGCCACCGCCGAGCTGATCGCCCGGCAGGTACGCGGGATCACCGCGGGGCGCGAGATCCGCGCCACCCTGGCCGCCCTGCGTGAGGCCGGAGCCGAGGCCGAGTACGTGGCCGTGGATCTGACCGACGCCGCGGCGGTGCGCGCGGCGCTGCGCCCGCACGCCGACCGGGTCACCGGCGTCGTCCACGGGGCGGGCGTCCTCGCCGACCAGTTCCTCGCCGACAAGGACCCGGAGTCTGTCGGGCGGGTGCTGGCCACCAAGCTGACCGGCCTCGGCAACGTACTGGACGCGCTCGACGCCGAACGCCTCCGTCACCTGGTCGCCTTCACCTCCGTCTCCGGCATCTACGGAAACCTCCGGCAGGCCGACTACTCCCTGGCCAACGAGGCGCTGAGCCGGTTCGTCTGCGCCTGGAAGGCCAGGCACCCCGGCCGCCACGCCACCGCCCTGGCCTGGGGGCCGTGGGCCGGCGGCATGGCCACCCCCGGCGTCCAGAAGCTCTTCATGCAGCACGGGGTGCCGATGCTCGCCCGGGACACCGGTACCGGCTACTTCACCGAGCAGATGAGCCCCGAGCACGCCGCGGACCTGGTGACGGTCATCGGCCCGCTGGAGCCCATGTACCGGCGGGGCGAGACGCTGCCGGACGGTGGCGTGGTCGTGGAGCGGCGGATGGCGGCGCTCGCCGACGAGCCGCTGCTCGCCGACCACCGCATCCACGGCTGGCCGGTGCTGCCCCTGACGGCCGCGGTCGGCTGGGGCGTGCGCGTCGTGGAGGCGATGCACGGCGGGCAGCCGGTGATGGAGTGCCGCGACTTCCAGATCAGCAAGGGGCTGGTCTTCGACGGCACGGCGGAGGACGACCGCTTCCTGCTGACGGTCTCGCCGCCCGAGGGCGGGGACTCGAACGCCATCGGCGTCCGGCTCCAGAGCGAGCGGGAGGGCGCCGCGCCGGTGCTCCGCTTCGCGGGAGGCTTCCTGCTCGAGAAACGGGCCGCCCAGCCGCAGGACATCGAGCTGCCGCCCTACGAGCTCCCCGACTTCGACCCTCAGACCCACGAGGCGTACGACGGCTTCCTCTTCCACGGGCCGACCCTGCGCGGCCTCGGCCCGACACTGGAGGAGCAGCCGGGCAGGCTGGTCCTCGCCGCCCGGATGGCCGACCCCGTCTTCGGGCAGGGCGCCTTCGCCGGGGCCAGGTACAGCCCGGCCCTCACCGATCTGCTGCTCCAGGCGGCGGCGCTGCTCGGCCGCCAGCGCCTCGGCCTGCTCTGTCTGCCGGTATCGGTGGAGCGGGTTGAGCTCTTCGCGCCGCTGCCCGCGGACGCGCCGTTCGTCCTCGTGGCCGAATCCGTCGAGGAGAGCCCGCTGCACCTGATCTGTACGGTCACCGCCTGCACGCCGGAGGGCAAGGTGCTCCAGCGGTGGGGCCGGATCGGCATGATCTTCACCTCGCCGGAGATGAAGGACAGCGGCATCTTCCTGCCCGCGGAGCGCGGGGGGCGGCATGGCTGACACCGGCACTCCCGACGGCACCGACGGCGGCACGACCGTCGCCGTCGCCGTCACCGTCGAGGAATCGGGCTTCGGAGGCGTCGAGGAACTGGGCTTCGAAGGTGAGCCGTTCCTCGTTCCCGTCCCGTCCGCACCGTCCGTACCATCCACTCCGCCCGCCCCGCACACCTCACCGCGGGCCCTCGGCGACCTGAGCCACCTCGCGCGCGACATCGCCGACCGGGTCGGCCGCGCGCACGCCGCGGTGCTGGAGGCCCACGAGGCCGTCCAGCGCCACCTTCTCGCGCGCTGCGCGCCGGGCGCGCGGCCTCCGGCGGCGCCCGCGCCGCAACCCACGGGACGCATGGACGGCCCGGCGCGCGTCGAGCTGGTCCGGACGGTCCCGGCGGACGCGGCCTACAGCGTGTCGGGCCAGGCCGATCCGGCGTGGATCCTCGACACCGCCGCGGCGGCCTTGCCACTGCTCGGGGAGCGCGGTCTCGCCCCGGCCGGAACCGTCCACCGGCCCGGTCGTACCGTCCTCACCTGGCACCGGGGGCTACCGGAGGCCGGAGCGGAGCTCCTGGTACGGGCGGGCGCCGAGACCGTCCACCGCGACGAGCGCGGCATCCGCTTCACCTTCGACTGGCAGGTCCACGCCGAGGGGAACCTCCTGGTGGAAGCCACCGGCACGGGCGGCTTCCTGACGCCCGAGCACGCCGCCGAGCCGCTGCCGGACGAAACCCCGTGGCCGGAGCGTCAAGTTCCGCGCTACCCGAGGCAGTTCCGCCCGCTCGCGGTCACCGGGCGGTCCCGGCTGACCTGGCAGGAGCTGCGGGCCCTGGCCAGCGGATTCCTCGCGGAGGTCCTCGGCCCCGACTTCGAGGGAGAGGGCAGCGGCCCGCGGCTGCCAGGACCCGCTCCGCGGCTGATCGGCAGCGTCACGGAGGCGACCTGCGAGGGCGGCCGGTACGGGCAGGGCAGGATGACCGCCCAGCTCACCTTCCACGGCGGCGGGCCGGCGCGCGGAGCGGACGCCAGCGCGCTGCTGGCCGAGGCCGTCTCCGGCGCCCTCCAGGTGTACGCGCTCCGCTGCGGGCTGCATCTGTGCCTGCCCGACGCGCGCTTCCAGCCCTGGGACGGCGGCCCGGCCGCCATCGAGGTGATCGACCCGACCGCGCTCGGCGCCGCCCTGCGCTGCGAGGTCGATGTGGCCGAGGTGGGGCTCGTACCCCGCCCGCACGTCGTCGCCGACGCCGTGGTGTTCGCCGGCGACCGGCCGGTGGCCCGTCTGCACGGCATCGGCGTCGCCCTCCACGAGCCGCCGGGCACCGAACTCGGCGCCCTGACGATCTGGGAGGCGCGGGACTCCTCCGCCGCCCACGATTCGCTGCGGCAGCGCGGCGCGCCTCAGCGGATGCTGCTCGCCCACTCGTCCGAGGGCGACCTGTCGGCCGTCACCGGAGAGATCGAGGCATCCTCGGTGACCGTACGGCCCCGGCTGCCGCGCGGCGACCTGCTGATGGTCGACCGGGCCCTCGACTACGACGCCGAGCCTCTGGACTTCCGGTCGGGTGCCACCCTCACCAGCGAGTACGGCGTCCACCCCGACCCCTGGTTCTGCCGGGAGAACGGCTCCGGCGCCGTGCCCAATCTGCTGTACATGGAGTCAAGCCTTCAGGCCGCCGCCCAGTTGAGCGCCATCCAGGGCATCCTTCACCAGCACCGCGACAGCGCCTTCGTCTGCCGGAACCTGGAGGGGCGCGCCACCCTGCTCCGGCACGCCGACCCGCGCGGTCTCGCCCTGCGGCACCGCATCACGCTGGCCGACCACTCGAAGCTGCCCGGGGCGATCCTCCACCGCTACACCTATCAACTCAGCCTTCCCGACGGGCCGGTCTACTCGGGTGAGTCGGTCCATGGCTTCCTCACCAAGGAGGTCCTGGACAACCAGCAGGGGCTCGACGGCGGACAGTACGTTCCGCCCTGGCTGGACCGCCTTCCGACGCGGCCCGCGGGGCTCCGCCGGCTCGATCTCTCCCATGACACCCGGCTCGGCCGCGGACGGTTCGCGCTGCTGCGCGAGGCCGACCTGGTGCCGGACGGCGGTGAACACGGCGCCGGATACCTCCTGTGGGAGCGGACGGTGCCGGAGGACGACTGGTTCATGGCGCACCACTTCCGCTTCGACCCGGTGATGCCCGGTTCGGTGGGCGTCGAGGCGCTGTTCCAGTCCGTCGCGGCATACGCGCTGCACACCGGCCTCGCCGACTCCCTGCCGGACCCGGCCGCGCGGCCCGCGGCCCATGTGGAGCTGGCCTGGAAGTACCGAGGGCAGATCACGCCCGGTCACCGCCGGATGCGCGGCGAAGTGCACATCCGCCGGGTGCGGCGTCAGGGCGATGGTCTGCTCCTGGTCGCCGACGGCAGCGTGTGGCGCGACGACCTGCGGATCTACCAGGTGGACAACATCGGCGTCGAGATCCTGCCGAAGACCGGTGGGACCGTGGACGAGAAGGTGCGGCCATGACGGTGCGATACGACCCGGACGGGGTGTACGCCGTCCTCGCCGACCTCGACGCCCCCTGCTATGTCGTCCGTAACGGGGATCGGGTCGGCGCGAGCGCCGAACCACCCGCGGCGGGCGGCCCGTTGGCCCTGCTGGCCGCCGCCGGGCCGATGCCGTCCACGCGGCTCGGCGAGTCCGGCTTCCGGCGCCGTCACGGCGTGTCCCACGCGTATCTCGCCGGTTCCATGGCCGCCGGCATCGCCTCCGAGGAGCTGGTGGCGGCGCTGGCCCGCGCCGGTTTCCTCGCCTCCTACGGCGCCGCGGGCCTGCCCCCCGAGCGGGTCGAGCGGGCCCTGACACGGCTCGCCCGGGAGATCCCCGGCCTGCCGCACGCCGCCAACCTCATCCACGCGCCGCACGCCCCCCAACTGGAGCGTGCGCTTGTCGACCTCTACCTGGGGTACCGGCTGCGCTGTGTCGAGGCCTCGGCGTTCGTCCAGCTCACCCCCGACCTGGTCCGCTACCGGGTGGCGGGGCTGCGCACCGGCCCCGGTGGCGGGGCGTACGCCGAGAACCGGCTGATCGCCAAGGTGTCCCGCGCCGAGGTGGCCGAGCGGTTCCTGCGTCCGGCCCCCGAGCCGATGGTCCGCGCCCTCTTCGAGCGCGGCGAGATCACGGCCGAGCAGGTCACGCTGGCGCGGCTCGTCCCGATGGCGGACGACCTGACCGTCGAGGCGGACTCCGCGGGACACACCGACCGCCGCCCGCTGGTCACCGCGCTGCCCGCGATGCTGCGGCTGCGGGACCGCGTCGCCCGCGAGCTGGGCCACGCGGTGCCGCCGGTACGCATCGGCGCGGGCGGCGGCATCGGCACCCCGGAGGCGGCGCTGGCCGCCTTCAGCCTGGGCGCCGCCTACGTCGTCACCGGCTCGGTCAACCAGGCCTGCCTGGAGGCGGGCACCTCGCCGGCGGTCAAGGCCCTGCTCGCCGCGGCCGGGCCCGCCGACTACGCGATGGCCCCGGCCGCCGACATGTTCGAGGGGGGCGCCGAGGTCCAGGTCCTCCGCAGCGGCAGCCTCTTCGCCGGCCGGGCGCGCAAGCTGCACGAGCTCTACCGCGCCCACGCCGGCCTGGACGAGATCCCCGCCCCGGACCGCCGGCGCCTGGAGGCGAAGGTGTTCCGGCGCCCGCTGTCCGAGGTCTGGCAGGAGACCGCGGACTATCTCGCCGAACACCACCCCGAACAGCTCCTCCGCGCCGAGATCGACCCCAGGCACCGGATGGCCCTGGTCTTCCGCTGGTACCTGGCCCAGTCGTCCCGCTGGGCCGTCACCGGCGCCGAGCGCGCCGCCGACTACCAGGTCTGGTGCGGGCCGGCGATGGGCGCGTTCAACGAGTGGGCCGCCGGCTCCGTCCTGGCCGATCCCGGCCGGCGCCGGGTCGCCGAGGTGGCGCGCCATCTGCTGCACGGCGCCGCGTTCCACCGCCGCCTCGCCCACCTTCGCTTCAGCGGGGTGCGGATCCCGGCGGCGTGCGCCTCCTATCGCCTGCCACCGGCGTCCTCGGCGGTGTCCGTCACATCTTGACCCGGCACTCGCCCGAAAACGGCGTGCATTCACACCACGGACGTCAATTCGGGTGCTCTGTGGCGGTTTTGATGGGGTGACTATTCAGCCGCGTCAAACGTGATTAGTCTATCTCCGCATCGGAGGGTGTTCCCGGCACTTCCGCGCTCTCCACCTGGGATGACGTGCGGCTTTTTCCCGCGGACGGACGCCTGGCCGGTGGGTCGTCGCTGTCGTGCTAAGGACATGGTTCATGGATTCGCAACTGCCTCCCGATTCGGACACCTCTGCCGCCCCCTCGGACCTGTACTCCCTCACCTCTGTGGAACCCCTGATGACCAGGGAATTCGAGACGCGGCCCGCGCAGGTGTACGAGCGGTTGCGCAACCGGTACGGCCAGGTGGCGCCGGTGGATGTGTTCGGTGCCCGCGCATGGCTGATTCTCGGCTTCAACGAGGTCCGGGAGGTGATGCGCGACGAGAGCCACTGGAAGAAGGACATGGAGAACTGGCGCGCGCTGCGCGAGGGCCGGGTGGCGTCCGACTGGCCACTGATGGCGTCGCAGGGGTTCGGCCACATGCTGCTGCGCGACGATGAGCGGCACAAGACGACACGCCAGGCCGTGGACATGGCGCTCAAGCCGTTTCAGGACCCGGGCGAGCCGCAGGCCTTTGCGCTGAACCAGGCCGTGTCCCGGCACATGGACGAGCTGATCACGTTCTTCGCGGAGGGCGCCACCAGCGGGTGGGTGGATCTGTGCGCCCAGGTCGCGCGGCCGCTCCCGCTGATGGTCCTCAACCGGCTGTTCGGCTTCCCCGTCGAGCAGGGCGACGACATCTTCATGGACTCCTGGCGGATGGTGGACGCCGGCCCTGACGCCGCCGCGGCGGCCGAGCGGCTGGTGAAGGCGACCACCGAGCTGGCCGCCTACAAGCAGTCCCATCCCGGTGACGACCTGACCACGCGGCTGCTGGCGGCCGACCCGCCGCTGTCGGTGGAACAGGTCGGTATCGAGCTGTACGCGATCCTTGTGATCATGTCCGAGCTCGTGGGCCACTCGATCACCAACAGTGTGCTGGAGGTGCTCACCGGAAATTCCGGGGTGCGGACCAGCCTCACGACCGGCCATGCCGACGAGTTGGTCAACCGGGTGCACATCGCCTCGCCACCGTGGACCAACTGCACCTTCCGTTTCCCCGTCGCCGACACGGACCTGGGGAACTTCCGGCTGGCGGCCGGCGACGCGGTCATGGCGTCGATCGCGGCGGCGCACGGGGACCCGCAGTTCCTGAGCGCGATGGACCACGAGGCGTCCAAGAGCTCGCGTGCCCATCTGGCGTGGGGTACCGGCGTACACGCGTGCCCGGGGCGCGGGCTCGCCGACATGATGGTGACCACGGCGGTCAGCCGGCTGTTCGAGCGGTGTGACTTCGAGCTGGGCCTTTCGGTCGACCAGTTGCCCTGGCGCTCCTCCACCTATGTGCGTGGCCTGCGGTCGTTCCCGGTCCGCTTCCGGATGCGGGAGGCGAAGAACACCACCGCGCGGAGCGCCCCGGCCGCCGGTGCGGCGGGCGATTCCACGGCGCAGGAACCCGTGGCGGCCGCCACCTCCGCGGAGCAGGACCGGCCCCGCTCCGCGTTGTGGCGCTTCCTCGCGAGCCTGCGACGTGGCGGCCAGCCCTGACCGTGCTTCGCGGCGACGCCGTGGCCGGGTGGCCTCCGGTGGCCGAGTGGCGACCCCGCCCGGCCGCCGGAGAGCGTGCGTCAGTCATTAATTATGAATACATCTTGACAGGGTTTCGGGCCCCACCCACGATGAACGCACTTCACTGAGCCTTCGTCGCAGGAGCCGCCTGTCATGTTGTCTCTGCACGCCCAAGAACCCCCCACGCCGCTGACCGGCCATCTGCCCATGGGCAGTTCCGCTTCCGCTCCCCGCTCGGTGACGGTCGACAGCCAGAGCCTGATCAGGGACGGCCGCCCGTGGATCCCGGTGATGGGCGAGTTCCACTTCAGCCGCTGCCCGGCGGCCTGGTGGCGCGAGGAACTCCTCAAGATCAAGGCGGGTGGTGTGGACCTGCTGGCCACCTATCTGTTCTGGAACCAGCACGAGAACGAGCGCGGCACACTGCGCTTCGACGGCGATCTGGACCTGCGCCGTTTTGTGACCCTGTGCGGTGAGCTCGGCCTGGCTGTGGCGGTGCGGATCGGCCCCTGGTCCCACGGCGAGTGCCGCAACGGCGGCTTCCCGGACTGGCTGACGGAGACGGGCTGCACCCCGCGCACCGACGACGCGGCCTATCTCGCGCTGGTCGAGCCCTACTACCGCCGCGTCGCCCACGAGTTGCGCGGTCTCTTCCATGACGACGGCGGCCCGATCGTGGCGGTCCAGGTCGAGAACGAGCTCTACGACCAGCCCGGGCATCTGGCCACCCTGCGGCGCATGGCCGAGGACTCCGGCATGCGCGCACCCTTGTGGACCGCGACCGGGTGGGGCGCGGCGGACATTCCGCGCGACACGTTGCTGCCGCTGTACGGCGGCTACCCGGAAGCGTTCTGGGAGGACGCGTACGACGGGTGGACGCGGGAGATGCGCCGCCACTACTTCTTCACGCCGATCCGCGACGATCACGCGATCGGTGCCGACCTGCGCCCCGCCGCCCCGGTCGGCACCGGCCCCGACCCCCGCCGTTATCCCTACGCCACCTGCGAGTTGGGCGGCGGCATGGCGATCGCCTACCACCGCCGGCCCCTGGTGCCGGCCGAGGACATCACCTCACTGGCGCTGGCCAAGCTCGGCAGCGGCTCGGTCTGGCAGGGCTACTACCTGTATCACGGCTGCTCGCAGCGGCTGGACCTCAAGGAGCCCAACCAGGAGAGCCACGACACCGGCTATCCCAACGACCTGCCGACGGTCAACTACGACTTCCAGGCTCCCCTTGGCGCGTACGGACAGGTCAGGCCCTCCTTCCACGCGCTGCGTCTGCAACACCTGTTCCTGCGCGGCTACGGCGCCGAACTGGCGCGGATGCCGCTGTGGCTGCCCGACGCCCGCCCCGCCTCGCTCGACGACCGCACCACGCTGCGCTGGGCCGTTCGCTCGGCGGGCGAGCGGGGCTTTCTGTTCGTCAACAACCACCAGCCGCACGAGACGCTGGCCGACCACCACGGCGTCCGCTTCCGCGTCCACCTCGACGGCGGACGCACCGTCACCCTGCCCGCGCGGCCCGTCTCCGTGCCCTCCGGCGCGCACTTCGTATGGCCGATCGGGCTGGATCTCGGCGCCGGGCTGCACCTGGACTGGGCCACCGCCCAGCCCGTCACCCGGCTCGAGACGGACGGCGCCACGCTGACCGTACTGGCGGCCGTCGACGGCATCCCCGCTTCGCTGTCCCTGCCCGCGGACGTGCGGGTGGAGGGGCCGGCGCGGGTGGAGCGCGGCGCCGACGGCACCCTCGTCACGGTCACCGAGCCGGACGCCGGGGCACTGCTCACCTTGACCGCCCCGTCCGGCGGCGCCCGGGTCCTGGTGCTCCCCCACCGCGAGGCGCTGCGGCTGAGCCGACTACGTGTCTTCGGCCGGGACCGGCTGGTACTCAGCGACGACCTGGTGGTCGCCGACGGAGACGAACTGCGTCTGCACCTCGCCTCCTCGTCCCCGTCCATCGCCCTGCTGCCCGCGCCGGCCGCCTTGCGGGGAGCGGGCGTCGGGCTTCCCGCACCGTACGGCATCTTCACCCGCTGGCCGCTGAACCCCGCACCGCGGCTGCCACAGCCCGTCCTGGAATGCCGTCACGCGCAGGCTGTAGCCGCCCCGGCCCGCACCGGCGGCTCCCATCAGCGCGCCTCCGCCCCGCGCGAGGAGGACTTCGACAAGGCCGCCGTGTACCGCCTCACCATCCCGGCATCGGCCCTGGACGGGGAGGGGGAGGTGCTGCTGCGGCTGCGCTACACCGGGGATGCCGCCCGTGCGTACATCGGCGGGACACTCGTCGCGGACCACTTCTGGTACGGGCCCGACTGGGAGATCGGGCTGCGCCGCTTCGCCGACGCCGCCGTGCGGCACGGCGTGGAGATCCGCGTCCTGCCGCTGCACCCCGCCGCGCGCGTCCATGTCGACGCCTCGGTGCGCGAGGGCCTGGACGCCGCCCGCACCCGGGCCGCGGTCGAGGCCGCCGAGCTGGTGGCCATCGCGCGCGCCACCCTCGTCGGCTCCACCGGCACGGCGCTGCCCGCGCCGAACGCCTACCGCATGGCCTGACGGCACGCCCGGGGTGCGGTCACCATTCCGCGAACGACCCGTCGTCGTGTCGCCACACGGGGCTGCGCCAGTCCCGCGCGCTGCCGTCGGCACGGCGCACCGCCTGCTCGTCGACCTCGATGCCCAGGCCCGGGCCGAGCGGGCGGCGGAGGTGTCCCTCGTCGAACCGGAACACCTCGGGGTCGATGACGTAGTCCAGGAGTTCGGCCCCCTTGTTGTAATGGATGCCGATGCTCTGCTCCTGAATGAGGAAGTTCGGGGTGCTGAAGGCCACTTGGAGACTCGCGGCCAGCGAGATCGGCCCCAGCGGGCAGTGCGGGGCGAGCAGCACGTCGAACGTCTCCGCCAGCGACGCGAGGCGCCGCACCTCGGAGATGCCTCCCGCGTGCGACAGGTCCGGCTGGAGTACCGCGATGCCCGCCTGGAGCGCGGGGAGGGCCTCGGTGCGCGAGTAGATCCGCTCGCCGGTGGCGATCGGGATCGCGGAGGCCGAGACCACGTCGCCGAGCCGGTGGGCGTACTCGGGCAGGACGGGTTCCTCGACGAACAGCGGGTGCAGCGGTGCGAGATGCGGCAGGATCCGGCGCGCGTTGGCGGCGCTGAACCGCCCATGGAAGTCGATCGCGAAGTCCCGCTCGGGCCCCAGCGCGTCGCGGGCGGTGGCGGCCCGTTCCACCACGGCGGCGATGTCGGCGGCGGTGGCCAGCCGGTTCATCCGACCGCAGGCGTTCATCTTGACGGCGGTGAAGCCCGCCTCCACCTGTGCCCTCACGGCTTCCGCGATCTCGCCGGGCTCGTCGCCGCCCACCCAGCTGTAGGCCCGCACCCGTTCGCGCACCGGACCGCCCAGCAGCACATGGACCGGCACCCCGAGCGTCTTGCCGGCGATGTCCCACAGCGCCTGGTCGATTCCGGCGACGGCGCTGGAAAGCACCGGGCCGCCGCGATAGAACGACCCCTTCGTCATCACCTGCCAGTGATCCTCGATCCGCATCGGATCCCGGCCGGCCAGATACTCGGCGAGTTCGTGAACGGCTGTGCGGACCGTGGCCGCCCGCCCCTCCACGACCGGCTCGCCCCACCCCACCGCTCCTTCGTCGGTCTCGATGCGGCAGAACAGCCAACGGGGCGGAACGGCGAACGTTTCGACCTGGGTGATTCTCAAGAGTGTCGCTCCAAAGGCAGGCATGGGAGGACCGGACAGGGCGTGGTCGCCCCGGGGCTCACGAGGAGTTCTTCAGCACGCTCCAGCCGCCGTCGACGACGAGCGAGGCCCCGGTCACGAACGAGGCGTCGGCACTGGTCAGGAAGGCGACCGCCGCGGCGACCTCCTCCGGCCGGCCGAGGCGTCCCACGGCGGTCTCCCGAGCCGCTGCCCGCCGGTCCGCCTCGCCGATGCCGTCCCAGGCCCTGGTCAGGACCGGTCCCGGCAGCACGCTGTTCACCCGGATCCGGCCGCTGTACTCGACGGCCAACTGCCGGGCCAGCCCCGTGAGCCCGGCCTTCGCCGCGGCGTACGCGGGCCGCCCGGGCAGTCCCACCAGGGCGTGCACCGAGGAGACGAGCACCACGCTGCCGCCCGTCGAGATCAGATCGTCCAGGCAGGCGCGCACCCCGAGGAACGACCCGGTGAGGCTCACGGCCAGCTGCCGGTTCCACTCGGCCTCACTGGTCTCGTGGGCCGCCGCGACACGGACCGCGTAGGCATTGCTCACCAGCGCGTGCACGGGCCCGAAGGCCTCGCGGGCCGACCGCACGGCCTGGGTCCATGACGCCTCGTCCGAGACATCGCAGCGCTGGAACCGCGCGCTGCCTCCGGCGTCCCGTATGGCCGCGGCCACCGCCGCGCCTCCCGGCTCGTCGATGTCGGCGACGACCACGCGGGCTCCCTCGGCGGCCAGCCGGTGAGCCGTGGCGGCGCCGATACCGGAGGCCGCACCGGTGACCAGCGCGCACTGCCCGGCGAGGCGGTCCGGGCACGGGGTGGGGGTGGGATGCACGGAAGGACTCCTGCGGGTGGCGGCAGCAACTCACCGCATTAAATATGAATTAATGCGATGTGCCAAGAGGTGACGCAAACGTCGAGGCCGCAGCGCACAGCGCTGCGGCCTCGTCAACGCCCTGCGGCGTCGCGGTACCTAGGGGTGGATCCCGGGGAACATGAGGACGTCCCGCTGCTGTTCCGCGAAGGCGGCGTAGGTCGTCCGGCGCAGTTGCTCGTCCCGCTCGTGCCGCTGCCGCGGGTCCTCCAGCTGCTCCTGTTCGCTCAGCGCGCGGGAGGCGTTGACCATGAGCCGGGTGCGCTCGCGGCGTTGGTCCTCATAGCTGCGCAGTCCGGCGGTGAGATCGCCGGACCCGGCCAGTGTCCCGGCCAGGACGACGGCGTCCTCGATGGCCATCCCGGCCCCCTGGGCGAGGCTGGTGAGCATGGGATGCGCGGCGTCTCCGAGGAGGGTGACCCGGCCGTCGCCCCAGTGCTCCAGGAAGGCGCGGTCGCGGGCCGGGATGGCGATGATGTCCTCTTCGGGCGTCGCGCGGATGGCGGCCTGGACCTCGTCCGCCCAGCCGGCGTACGCCTGGACGATCTCGTCCTTCGTGCCCCGCCAGTCGGCGGCCCGCTCGACGGACATGTTCTTGGTGCCGAACCAGTAGGTCTGTCCGTGGCCCACGTCCAGCAGTCCGAAGCGCTGTCCGCTCCCCCAGTAGTGCAGGACCGAGCCCGTCTCGAAGCTGGGGTGGCTGAACGGGACGATGGCGAGCCAGCACACATATCCGGCCTCGTAGACCGGTTCCGGGCCGGTGATCTGGCGGCGGATGGCGGAGTTGATCCCGTCGGCCCCGACCACGATGTCGCCGTGGGCCCGGCTGCCGTCGGCGAAGCGCACGGTCGCTCCGTCCGGTCCGTTCTCATAGCCCACGGCGGCGGCGCCGAGGGTGATGGGGGTGTCTCCCACCGCCTCCAGGAGGCCCTGTTGCAGGGCGCTGCGGCTGATGACCACGGTGGGCGGCAGCCCCAGCTCCTCGCTGAGCTCCGGAATGGGATACCAGGTGATGTGGTTGCCCTCCGCGTCGTTGATGCCGAAGCGCTGGAGGACCTGCCCGCGTTTTTCCAAGCCGATGTCGATGCCGAGGGCGTCCAGCGCGGCGCCGCCGTTGCTCAGCACACCCAGGCCGGAACCGGCGGCTCTTAATTCGGTGGCGCGCTCGTACACCTCGACGTCGATGTCGACCTGGCGCAGAGCGGCGGCCAGTGTGAGGCCGCCGATCCCCGCCCCGATGACCACTGCTTTGGGCCGGTGGGATGTCATGAGGCTCAGGTGTCCCTTCGGAGATGGGTTGAGGGGTGCAGGATGTCGGCGACCGTCTTGGCCACGTGGGCGACGCCGGGCTCCTCGATCATGGAGAGGTGATCGCCGGGGATGCCGATCACCTGGATGCGGCCGGTGGTCATCCGCCGCCAGCCGTTGGTCGGCTCGTAGTGCAGGCTGCCCGCGGCGCCGTGCATGGCCTCGAGGATCGCGGGCAGCGGTTCGTCTGCCCGCAGGAGGACGATGTCCTGGTCGACGGTGTCCGGCCGGTAGTCCAGGGTGGCCAGCCAGTTCGCCCGGTAGAGGCGGAACAGGCGCCTGATGACGGTTCCGGAACTGTCGGCGGGCAATACGCCCAGGTCGACGGCGCACCGCGCGATGTGTGCGAACTTCGCGTCCAGCGTGGTGGCGTGCTCGGGCATCTCCTCCAGTGGCGAGGCGCCGCCGCGTACGGGCCAGAGCAGTTCCCAGAAGAACCAGCCGAGCAGCGCGTCCTCGGTGTACAGCTCGCGCAGTTGTGGGTTGAGGGCGACGGTGTCCAGGATCAGCACCTCGGCCCGCTCACCCGCCGCGCGGAGTTGGCAGGCCATTTCGAAGGCGACGAAACCACCGAAGGAGTAGCCGCTGATCTTGTACGGGCCTTCGGGCTGGATCCGTCTGACCGCGGTGAGGTAGCTGCGGGCCATGTCGGCGATGGTGTCCAGCGGTTCGGTGCCGGGGTCGGCGCCGGTTGCCTGGAGGGCGTACAGCGGCTGCTCGGGGTCGAGGTGTCTGGAGAAGGGCAGGAAGCACAGCACATTGCCGCCCATGGGATGGACCAGGAACAGCGGGGTCCGCGAACCCGCCGGGTTGAGCGGCACGATCGGGTCGAAGCGGGCCGGTGCCGTCGCGCCCGAGCGCAGCCGGGTGGCCATGGCGGCCACGGTCGGCGCGGCGATGAACTCCGACAGCGGGATGACGGTGCCGAAGCGCTGTTCCAGCGTGGCGATGAGCCGCATCGCGGTCAGTGAGGTGCCGCCCAGGTCGAACATGCTGTCGTGGATGCCGACTTCGGGCAGATGCAGCAGGTCCGCGAGGATCTCGGCGAGGGCCTTTTCGAGCGGGGTGCGCGGCGGGGTGGTGTCGTGGTCGGCGGGTGCCTCGAGCGGTATGGCCCGCAGGGCGGCGTCGTCCCGTTTCCCACTGGGGGTGGACGGCATGGCGGGGAGCCACTGGACGTAGGACGGCACCATGTAGTCGGGCAGCGTCTCCCGCAGCCTGCCGCGCAGCGCGCCGGTGTCCACCGTCGAGCGATCGCCGGTCAGGAAGGCCACCAGGACCGTGTCCGTGCCGGGGCGGCGGTGGGCGACGACGGCGGCTTCCGCGATGCCGGGATGGCGGGGGACGAGGTCGCGGATGGCCAGCTCCACCTCGGCCGTCTCGACCCGGAATCCGCGGACCTTGACCTGGGTGTCGGCGCGGCCGGTGCACACGATCTCGCCGCTCGGCAGCGCGAAGCCGAGGTCGCCGGAGCGGTAGAAGCGGCCGGGTGTGCCGGGCAGCGTGACGAAGCGTTCCTTGGTCAGGTCGTCGCGGCCCAGATAGCCGCGCGCGACCGAGGCGCCCCCGAGGTACAACTCGCCCGTCACACCCGGCGGCACGGGGCGCAGCCGCGGGTCCACCACGACGACCTGGGCGCCGTCGACGGCGGTGCCCACCGGGGGAAGGTCCGGGAAGTCGGCCGGCGGCCCGGTCAGGGTGTGGCGGGTCACCACATGGGTCTCGGTGGGGCCGTACTGGTTCTCCAGCACCACTCCGGGCAGGGCCGAGCACAGACGCCGGATCTCGTCGGTGATCCTCAGCTGTTCGCCGCTCGAGACGATGACGCGCAGCGCGGCCGGTGCGATGCCCAGCGCCTCGGAGGCGAGCGCCAGTTGCTGGAGGGCGATGTAGGGCAGGAAGATCCGCTCGACCCCTTCCTGGTGCATCAGGCGGACCAGGGCCGGCATGTCCCTGCGGATGTCCTCCGGCACCAGGCGGAGTGTGCCGCCCGCGCACAGGGTGGAGAAGATCTCCTGGAGGGAGACGTCGAAGCTCAGCGGGGCGTACTGGAGGGTGATGCCCTGCGAGGCGCTGCGGGCGCGATTCTGCCAGGACACGAGGCACGCCAGCGTGCGGTGGGGGATGTCGACCCCCTTGGGCCGCCCCGTGGAGCCCGAGGTGAACAGGACGCAGGCGGTGCTGTCCGGGGTGAGCGCCGGGAGGGGTGCGGCGGGCGCGTCATCGGTGGGCGGCTCGGCGATCTGCTCGAACCGTACGGTCGGCGCGTCCTGGTCGGGGAAGGCATCGTGTCGGCCGGCGACGACAAGGAAGGGGTCGGCCTCCTCGATCATGCGGGAGAGCCGTTTCGCGGGGTATCCGGTGTCCAGGGGCATGACCGCCGCCCCGGCCCGCATGATGCCGAGGATGGCGGCGATCACCTCGGGTGACCGGTCCGCGGCGACACCGACGACGGCGCCGGGCCGCACGCCCAGGGCGATCAGGTTGCGGGCCACGGTCGCGGTCACCCGGTCGAGCCGCGCGTAGGTCCATCGCTCGTCGTGCGTCGTCAGGGCGAGGGCGTGCGGGGTGCGCGCGGCCTGTTCCGCGAAGCGGTCCACCGCGCTCCGTGCCACGTCCGTGGCGGGCGGAAGCGGCTGCGGCACGGGCGTGAGGAAGTCCCAGCCGGGCTGTTCCAGGGGATGGTGGATCAGGTGGCCGAGGATGCGCGTGTAGGAGTCGGCGAAGAGCCTGACCTGATCGTGGGTGACCGTCTGTCCGTCGTTGTCGATGCGCAGCCAGATGTTCTGGTCGACGGGGTCCGTCACGGCGTTGACGAGGAGCGTGAAGTTGGTCTCCTCCACGGTGCGGAAGTCCATCAGCTCCAGCCCCGGCTCCCCCAGTGCGTCCGTGAGCTGCTGGAACCGTACATAGTTGAAGACGGTGTCGAAAAGCGGTCCACTGCCGCGTTCCTCCTGGATGGCGCTCATGGGGTAGTGGCGGTGGGGATACGCGCCCTGCTCGCGCCGGAACGCCTCCCGTACCGCCTCGAGCCAGCTGGCCTGGGCCGTGTTCACCCTCATGGGCAGGGTGTTGAGGAACAGGCCGACCATGCGCTCGGCGTGGGGGTGTTCCGGCCGGCTGTGCGCGATGAGCCCGGTCATGACGTCCTCGCGGCCGGAGAACAGTCGCAGTGTCATGCAGTGGGCGGCGAACAGCACCGACTTGACCGGCAGCGCCTGCTCGCGGGCGAACGTCCGGACGTCGTCGCCGAGCCGGGCCGGCAGGTTGAAGCGGTGCGACGCGCGTCCACTCGCGGACGACGGGGGCTGGTGCGGGCGGAACGTGCCGATCGAGACGGGCTCGCTTCCGGCGAGCTCCGCCCGCCAGTACCGGCGGTCGGCCTCCGACGCCAGGGCCCGGCGCTCGGCCAGCAGGTGTGCGGCGGGCGAGGGCAGCCGGACCTCGGGCGCCGGGGTCGGGTGCAGGCCCAGGGCGTGCCCGTAGTCGCGCAGCAGCTCGCCGATGAGGTTGGCGACGCTCGCACCGTCCAACAGGGCGTGGTGGAAGCTCAGGACCAGGTCGATCGCGGAGCGGCGGATGTGGACGCGCAGCGAGTACAGGGGCGCGGTGTCGAAGGCGTACTCGTGGTGGCGGCGTTCTTCGATGTGCCGCAGCACCTCCGTTTCCGCGTCGTCGCCGTCGCGGGACCGCAGATCGACGACTTCGAGGCCGTCCTCCATGGGAGGGTGCACCAGTTGGAGCGGTTCGGTGAACCCGGCCAGGCCGAAGCTGGTGCGCAGCGCCGGATGGCGCCGTACGAGCCCGCCGAAGGCCGCGCGGAAGTGCTGCTCGTCCCAGTCGCACCGCAGTGTGTAGCGGAACACGTCCTTGTAGAGGGAGGATCGACGCTGCTGACGGCTGTGGTAGATCAGGCCGAGTTGCATGCGAGTGAGCGGGTAGGCGTCCGAGGCCGAGCCCAGCCGTGCCCGGTCGATACCGGAGACCGTCTCGAAGGGGAGCGGTCCGCACTCGGCCACGTCGGTGGGGAATTCGTCGTGGTGGGCCCGCGCGGCCAGGCCGGCGACGGTGGAGTGCCGTACCAGGTCGGCCAGTGAGAAGCGCAGGCCGCGCTGCTCTGCCAGGGCGCGGATGCGCAGCATTTGCAGCGAGTCGCCGCCGAGCGCGTAGTAGTCGTCCTCGGCGCCCACCGGTCCGCACCGCAGCACCTCCTGCCACACGTCCGCCACGATCTCTTCGGCGGAGGTGAGCGGGCGTGAGACCGGTACGCCGCCGCGGGCCACCGGTTCCGGCAGCGCCCGGCGATCCGCCTTGCCGTTGGGCGTCAGCGGAATGCGGTCGAGCGGCACCAGCAGTGCCGGGATCATGAACTCCGGGAGCGTGTCGGCGAGATGGCGGCGGATGTCCGCGGCGGCGATCCCGTCCTCCGCGACGTAGTAGCCGACCAGATGGACACCACGCTCGTCATCGGTGCGGTCCACCACCAGGGCGTCCCGGACCCCGGGCACGGCGATCAGGGCCCCGCCGACCTCGCCCGGCTCCACGCGGTTCCCGCGGATCTTCACCTGGTCGTCGAGGCGGCCGAGGTATTCGAGCGTGCCGTCGGCGAGCCACCGCACGAGGTCACCGGTGCGGTACAGACTGCCTTCGCCGGTGAACGGGTCGGCGATGAACCGCTCCCCGGTCAGGGCGGGCCGGTTCAGATATCCCGCGGCCACCCCGGCGCCGCCGATCCACAGCTCGCCCGGGACCCCCTTGGGCTGCGGCTGCCCGTTCCGCCCCACCACATACAGACAGGTGTTGTCGATCGGCCGTCCGATGGGCACACGGCCGACGGGGCGGCCGGGCTCCCCGGGGCAGTCGTGGAACGTCACGTCGACGGTGGCCTCGGTCGGGCCGTACAGGTTCACCAGGGCCGGCGTGGCACGCTCGGCACCGTGGAAGATCCGGTTGAACCGGTCGACACGGGCGGCCGGCAGCGCCTCTCCGCTACAGAAGACCCGGCGCAGCGTCCGTGTTCCGGCGTGTACGTCCGGGTCCTGCTCCACGGCGTCGAGGAAGGCACCGAGCATGGACGGCACGAAGTGGGCGACGGTGACGCCCCGGTCGTGGATGGTCCGGCCGATCACGCGGGGGTCCTTCTCACCGCCCGGCGGCAGCAGGGCCACGCTCGCCCCCTCGATAGCCCACCAGAACAGCTCCCACACGGACACGTCGAAGGACACGGGCGTCTTCTGGAGCAGTACGTCGCCCTCGCCGATGGGGTACGCGCGCTGCATCCAGGCCAGCCGGTTGACCACCGAGTGGTGGCGGACCAGCACGCCCTTGGGCCTGCCGGTGGAACCGGAGGTGTAGATCACATACGCGAGGTCCGAGCCGTCGGCCGCCGGCTCCGGCGGGGAGTCGTCGCCATGCAGCAGGTCCGGGACGCGGTGCACGGGCACACCCGCCGCCGTCGAGATCCGTGGCTCGCTCTCGTCCGAGGTCAGGATGGCAGCCGGGCGGCTGTCGTCGAGCAGGAAGCCGATGCGCTCGCGCGGATATCCCGGGTCCACCGGGACATAGGCACCGCCCGCCTTGCCCACGCCCATCAGCGCGACGAGCAGGTCCGGGCCGCGCTCCATCATGACGGCGACCCGGTCGCCCGGGCCCACGCCGTCCGCCCGCAGCGCCCGGGCGACCTGGTTGGCGCGTGCGTCCAGTTCGGCGTAGGTCAGGGCGTCGTCGGGGCCCGGGCCCACCACGGCGATCCGCGCCGGGGCGCGGGCGGCCTGCCGCTCGAAGAGCCCGGAGAGGGTGGCGTCCCGCGGATACGCGACGCTCTCTCCCCTGCCGTGCCGGATCAGCTCCGCCCGCTCCGCGGCCGAGAGCATCGGCACCGCGGACATCGGCCCGTCCGCCATGTCCACAGCCGCTTCGAGGAGGTTTTTGAAGTGCTCCGCCATCCCTTCGACCGGGAAGTCGTCGTCGAAGACATCCGTGGCGTAATCCAGGTCGAAGCGGATTTCCGGGGAGTTGTCGAAGTCGAGCACCACCACCGAGAGGACATCCTGCTCATGGCAGGGCGATTCCATCGCCGTCTCGACATCGATGCCCGGGCCGGGGTCCGGGCGGCCGGCCCGGAGGTAGGACAAGGTGACGTCGAAAAGCTGCCGGTTTCCGCCGTCGGAATCGCGTAATCGGCGCACCACGTCCCCCAGCGCCGCCCGCTCGTGCACGCGCAGCGCGCGGGTGGCGGTCCGCGTCCGGTTGACGATGTCGCGCAGCGACATCCCATGGTGGGCGGGCAGGCGCAAGGGCAGGGTATTTGCGAAATGCCCCACCGTATCCATGAATTCCCTCGGCCGGTTCAGCACCGGAACGCCCAGGGTCACCTCTTCGGCGCGGTGCACCCGCGACAGATACGCGCCCAGCACGGTGGCGATATAGGGAAACAGCGGCAACTGGGCCTTGCGCACGCGGGCCGCCCACGAACGGTCCAGGCTGAAGGAATAACGCGCGGCTTCGCGGGGGGCGCTCGTCGGCTTCCTGGGGAACAGCGCGGGGACCGCGCCGGCGAGGGCGGAACAGTGGGCGGCCAGGTCCGCGGTGTTCTCCTCGGATCCCTGGTACGCGGCATCCCGCTCGGAGAACAAGCGGTACGACGGCGCGCTGTTCTCCGCGGCGGTGGCGCCCGCCGTCATCGACGCATAGCCGTCGAGGATCTCGGCGCTCACCTGTTTGAGCGCCCAGCCGTCCATCACCAGGTGGTGCGCGACCAGCTGGAGGTGCGTCACGCGGGCGCTCTCCACCAGGAGCACCGCCCGGACCATGGGCTGATCGCGCAGCGGCATCGGACGCTGCTGGAATGCGCGCACCCAGCGGCGGCAGGCCGCCGCCGGGTCGCCTTCCCGTGACAGGTCGGCCGTCTCCACGACGGGGATCCGGGGCTCGACCCACTGAAGAGGTGTCCCGTCCCGCTCGTCGAATCGCAGACGCAGCGCGTCATGACGCCGCAGGACCTGCTCGACGCATTGGCGGAGGACGTCGAGATTCACGTTCCCGGTGAGCTTCTCGTACAGCGAGACGTTGTACTGCGGTGATTCCTCGGATTGTGCGGCGGAGACCCATATGTCGAGTTGATATCGCGTTAAAGGGAAGGGCTCGGGCGAAGTCATTGTCACGAACTCCGGGTGAGACGATGAGGGTCGGCTACCGGTCGAACGAAAGAATGAGAAGACCGAGGTGAGGGCGCGCCAGAAGGCACCCACGGCGTTTTTCCGCGTCGGCGTAAGGGAAATCCAGTTCGTCGATGGCCGGGAAGCGCGTACGGCGGTCCCGGGTCAGGGAAGGAGAACAGGGAACTGCACTGTTCCTTGAATTTCTTCTTATCGACAGTCGGCGGATCTGCACGGAAAAGGGCGGCTCGGCGAACGTAGCTTAGCCTGCACCAGAGAAAGCGGCCACTGTGACGTGCGCCACTTTATCCTTGCGATGAACGGTGGCTGATACTCCGTTTTCAATCCCCGTCGCTTCAAACCGTGAATTCTCCCATATTTTCCGGGTGAGTTGCCGCGCATACGGGAAAACCTCCGGACGAGCACCGGGCCATTACTCGTCCGGAGGTGACCGGGGAGGTGGCGGGATTACAGGCCCACGTCGCGGCTGCGGATGTCGTCGAGGGACTCGCGGCGGACGAGGAGCCGGGCACGGCCGACGTGCACCGCGACCACGGGTGGACGGCCGACCAGGTTGTAGCCGGAGGCCATGGACAGGTGGTAGGCGCCCGCGACCGGGACTGCGAGCAGATCTCCGGGGCGCAGGTCGGCGGGGAGGTCGATGTCGGCGGCCACGATGTCCCCCGCCTCGCAGTGCCTGCCGACGACGGTCACCCGGGCCAGGTCGGCGCTGCCCTCCCTGCCGACCAGGCGCGGTGCGTACCGCACGCCGTACAGCGCGGGCCGGGGGTTGTCGCTCATGCCGCCGTCCACCGCGACAAAGGTGTGGTCGCCGGTGTGCTTCACCGTGAGCACGCGGTACAGGGCGATGCCGGCGGGGCCCACGACGGCCCGACCAGGTTCGATCATCAGGCGGGGCACGGAAAGACCGGCCGCCGCGCACGCCTGTGTCAGCTCCGCATGGACCCTGCACGCCAGCGCGGTCAGGTCCAGACGCCTCTCACCGGGACGGTAGGCGATTCCGTGGCCGCCGCCGAGGTCGAGTTCGGGCAGGACGAGGCCGTGCTGCTCGTGCAGCCGGGCCATGAGGCCGACCATGCGCCGTACAGCGGTCAGATACGGCTTCACGCTGGTGATCTGCGAGCCCAGATGGCAGTGCAGGCCGGTCAGTTCGAGCTGCGGCTGATCGAGGATCCGGGCGATGGCGTGCTGGGCGTAGCCGTCGGAGACGGACACACCGAACTTCTGGTCCTCGGTGCCGGTGCGGATCTTCTGGTGGCCGCCCGCGCCGATACCGGGCACCACGCGGACCATCACCTTCTGGTGGCCCTCCGGCCCTACCGCGGCGGCGAGCCGGGCGATCTCCGACGGGCTGTCGATGACGATGCGGCCCACGCCGAGGCGCAGTGCCAGCTCCAGATCGTGCGGCGTCTTGGCGTTGCCGTGCAGGACCATGCGCTCGGGCGGGAAGCCGCTGGTGACGGCGAGTTCCAGCTCTCCTGCGGAACACACGTCGAGGCCGAGGCCCTCCTCGTCCACCCAGTGGATCATGGCCCGGCACAGAAACGCCTTGGCCGCGTACAGCACTTCGGCGTCGGGAAAGGCATGCCGGTAGGTGCGGCAGCGTTCGCGCACCTCGGCCTCGTCGAGGACGTAGACCGGGGTGCCGAAGTGTTCCGCCACTTCGGCGAGGGGCACCCCGCCGACGGTCAGGTCACCGGGCCGGGGCTCGGTGGCAGAGGCCGGCCACACCGACAGGGCGTCGGCGCTCGCGGTGGTGGTGACGTGCGGCTCGTGAACCGTGGTCATGGTGTGCTCCTCGCTCAGCCGAGCCACAGCGACAGCGCCGACACGAGGGCGGCGGCGCCGGTCACCCGCAGCGCGCCGACGGCCCGCGGATCCCAGGTGTCCGGGCGCGAACCGCGCGCGGCAGGCCGATCCGGACTGTGGACCGCCTCGCCACCGGGGATCGGCGCCGGGGCGCTGAACTGCGGGTCCACGGTCACGGTGGTGACCCCGAGCGGTGCGGTCAGCGCCCGCAGGGCGGGCTCGGAGAGCCTGATCCACGGCTGGTCCGCGCCGAGCGTGGCCAACAGCGCGCGCTCGGAGGTGAAGCCGACAGCCGTACGGTCGCCGAGGGGGGTGCGGAACAGCCGGGTCACGCACCCCCTCGGGCCCGGCCGGACAGGAACGTGCAGCAGTCCGGCCGGGAAACGATCGGCGGGCTCAGGGTCTTCGTCGTACTGGATGTCCGTCACGGAATGCCTCCTGGAGGATCCGAGGTGGTTGAACGGAATGAGCTGGGTCGGCCCCGGACGCGGGGAGGCCGACCGGGGCTCACCCACGACGCTACGCCCGGCCGCCCCCTCCCCCGGACGCCTCCTGACGGGATGCTGACGGAGTTCGGGGAATCGCTGACGGAACGCTGACGCCCCGGGTGGGCGCCCCGGGTACGGCCATCAGAAGCATGCCAAGGAATGGTCCGCGGGCTGTCGCGGAGCCCCGTCCTGGAGTGGGATGGCCACGGTCGCATGGTGAATCGCCCGCGGAGACCGTCCGTGGGCCGTGAGGAACGGTGACGTGATGTCGGAGTCCGACGCGCCCTGGCCCGCTCGTGTGGTGGTAGGGGTGAGCGGCTCGCTGGGGAGTCACACCGCGCTGTGCCGGGCCGCCCGCGAGGCCCGGCGCCGGAACGCCGAACTGTGG
This sequence comes from Streptomyces sp. NPDC028305, assembly GCF_055569495.1. Lineage (NCBI taxonomy): Bacteria > Bacillati > Actinomycetota > Actinomycetes > Kitasatosporales > Streptomycetaceae > Streptomyces > Streptomyces sp. NPDC028305. The sequence continues at coordinate 51,664 of NZ_JBVHTN010000009.1, read as the reverse complement.
CCGGTCCTCGCCTGGGAACCGCCCGGCGGGGAGCTCGGGGCGCGCCGGACGGCGGCCGCTTCCCCCTGCACCGTCGACTGGCAGTGCCTCGCCCGGGAGCGGCTGCTCGCCGCACTCGACGACGTGTTCGACGCCGCTGGTCCCGGAGTGGCTCTCCACCCCCTCGTCGCCCGTGGCGCCCCTGGCCGGGCGCTGGTGGAGATCGCCGACCGCGAGGACGACGTCCTGGTCGTCGGCGCCGGACGGCGTGGCCGCCTGCGCCGAGCGCTGAGCCGCTCGGTCAGCCGCTACTGTCTCGCGCACGCGACCTGTTCCGTCCTCGCGGTGCCGCCGTCGCCGCTGGCGGCCCAGCTGGCGTCCGTCCATCGCCGCAACGCCTGGCGGTGGCGCCTGGACACACGGCGGCTGGAGGGCCCGGCCGAAGCCCTGCCGCCCGACGCCTGAGGCCTCTCTTGCCCACCAGGTGGGCCAGGCAGTCGGCGTGCGGGATCTGCTCCAGGCCGCGCAGCATGTTCTCGTTTCCGTTGAACAGTTTGGTGATACGCCGTAGGGAGCCGACGATTCCGGAACGTGTCCGGGCCGTCGGCTCCCTCCGCCGTTCGACTGAGCGCGTCAGCTCTTCGCCACGAGGCCCTTGAGGGCGATGTTCAGCTCGAGCACGTTCACCCGGGGCTCGCCGATGAAGCCGAGGGTGCGGCCCTCGGTGTGCTCATCGACCAGCTTCCGCACCTGGGAGACGGACAGGCCGTTCCTCTCGGCGACGCGGTGGACCTGGAGGTCGGCGTAGTCCCGGGAGATGTCCGGGTCCAGGCCCGAGCCGGATGAGGTCACCGCCTCGGCGGGCACATCGGACGGCTCGACCCTGTGGCCGGGCACCGAGTTGTCCTTGACGACTGCGGCCTTGGCGTCCTTCACCCACTGGATGAGCTCCTCGTTGTCCGCGGAGCGGTTGGTGGCGCCGGAGAGGATGAGCTTGTACTGGGTGTTGACGCTGTTGCTGCCGAGGCCGTTCTGCGGGCGGCCCTGGAACCACTTGAGGTCGGGCTCCGGCGTTTCCTGGCCCTTCTTCAGCGGCAGGTTGTAGGACTGCCCGATCAGGGACGAGCCGACGACCTTCCCGTCCGCCGTGATCTCGGAGCCGTTCGCCTTGTCGCTGAACAGCCCCTGGGCGAGGCCGGTGATGACCAGCGGATAGATGACGCCCGTCACCAGGGTCAGCATGAGGAGGGCGCGCAAGCCCGCGCCCAGCAGCCGGGCGGTGTTCTTCAGGGAGTTGTTCATGTCCTTCAGCCGATCCCGGGGATGAGCGAGATGAGCAGGTCGATGAGTTTGATGCCGATGAAGGGCGCGACGAGCCCGCCGAGGCCGTAGATGGTGAGGTTGCGGCGGAGCATCTTGTCGGCGCTGACCGGGCGGTACTGGACTCCGCGCAGAGCCAGCGGCACCAGCGCGATGATGATCAGCGCGTTGAAGATGACCGCGGACAGGATCGCGGAGTCGGGCGAGGACAGGCCCATGATGTTGAGCTTGTCCAGCCCCGGATAGACCGCCGCGAACAGGGCCGGGATGATCGCGAAGTACTTGGCGACGTCGTTGGCTATGGAGAACGTCGTCAGGGCGCCCCGGGTGATCAGGAGTTGCTTGCCGATCTCGACGATCTCGATGAGCTTGGTCGGGTTGGAGTCGAGGTCGACCATGTTGCCGGCCTCTTTGGCCGCCGAGGTGCCGGTGTTCATCGCCACGCCGACGTCCGCCTGCGCCAGCGCGGGCGCGTCGTTCGTACCGTCACCGGTCATCGCGACCAGCTTGCCGCCCGCCTGCTCGCGCTTGATGAGGGCCATCTTGTCCTCGGGGGTGGCCTCGGCGAGGAAGTCGTCGACGCCTGCCTCCTCGGCGATCGCCTTGGCCGTCAGCGGGTTGTCACCGGTGATCATGACGGTCTTGATGCCCATGCGGCGCAGTTCCTCGAACCGCTCGCGCATGCCCTCCTTGACGACGTCCTTGAGGTGGATGACACCGAGGATCCGGGCGCCCTGATCGTCTCGGACCGCGACCAGCAGGGGCGTACCGCCCGCCTCCGAGATCCGGTTGGCGATCTCGTCCGCGTCCTTCGCGACCGTGCCGCCCTGCTTCTGGACCCAGGCGACGACCGAACCGGCGGCGCCCTTGCGGACCTTCCTGCCGTCGACGTCGACGCCCGACATACGGGTCTGGGCGGTGAAGGCGACCCACTCGGCATCGGTCAGCTCGCCCTGGTGCCGCTCGCGCAGCCCGTACTTCTCCTTCGCGAGGACGACGATGGAACGGCCCTCGGGTGTCTCGTCGGCCAGCGACGACAGCTGCGCGGCGTCCGCGACCTCGGCCTCCGTGGTGCCGCGCACCGGCACGAACTCCGCTGCCTGGCGGTTGCCGAGGGTGATGGTGCCGGTCTTGTCGAGCAGCAGGGTGGACACATCACCGGCGGCCTCGACGGCCCGGCCGGACATGGCGAGCACATTGCGCTGGACCAGCCGGTCCATGCCGGCGATGCCGATCGCGGACAGCAGCGCGCCGATCGTGGTGGGAATGAGGCAGACCAGCAGGGCCACCAGCACGACCATGGTCAGGTCCTTGCCCGCGTAGTCGGCGAACGGCGGCAACGTGGCGCACGCGAGAAGGAACACGATCGTCAGGGACGCGAGCAGGATGTTCAGCGCGATCTCGTTGGGCGTCTTCTGCCGGGCCGCGCCCTCGACGAGATTGATCATCCGGTCGATGAAGGTCTCGCCCGGCTTCGTCGTGATCTTGATGACGATGCGGTCGGAGAGCACCTTCGTTCCGCCGGTGACGGCGCTGCGATCGCCGCCCGACTCGCGGATGACGGGTGCCGACTCGCCGGTGATGGCCGACTCGTCCACCGAGGCGACGCCCTCGGCGACGTCGCCGTCGCCGGGGATGATGTCGCCCGCCTCGCACACGACCAGGTCGCCTATTCTCAGCTCGGTGCCCGGCACCCGCTCTTCCGTGGCACCGCTGAGCCGGCGTGCGACCGTGTCGGTCTTCGCCTTGCGCAGGGTGTCGGCCTGCGCCTTGCCGCGCCCCTCGGCGACCGCCTCCGCGAGGTTCGCGAAGACCACGGTCAGCCACAGCCAGGCGCTGATCGCCCAGCCGAACCAGTCGGTCGGGTCCTGACACGAGAACACCGTCGTCAGGACCGAGCCGACCAGCACCACGAACATCACGGGCGACTTGACCATCACCCGCGGGTCGAGCTTGCGGAAGGCGTCCGGCAGCGACCTGACGAGCTGCCCGGGGTCGAACAGGCCCGCGCCGACACGGCCCTCGGCGGGCCTGTGCCCGGTGGGTACATCGCTGTGCGGCGCCCGGGTCGGAGTGGCTGTGGACATCGGGTCCTCGTGCTTCTTGGTATCGGTGGTCATGCCGCCATCCCCTCGGCGAGCGGGCCCAGCGCGAGCGCCGGGAAGTACGTCAGCCCGGTGATGATCAGGATCGCGCCCACCAACAGGCCGGTGAACAGCGGCTTCTCGGTCCGCAGGGTGCCCGCGGTGGCCGGAACGGGCTTCTGCTCCGCGAGCGAGCCCGCCAGCGCCAACACGAACACCATCGGTATGAACCGGCCGAGCAGCATCGCCAGGCCGATCGTGGTGTTGAACCACTGCGTGTCCGCGTTCAGGCCGGCGAAGGCGGAACCGTTGTTGTTGGCCCCGGATGTGTAGGCGTAGAGGATCTCGGAGAACCCGTGCGCCCCGCTGTTCGTCATGGAGTTGCCCGGGGTCGGCAGGGCCATCGCCGCGGCCGTGAAGACGAGCACCAGGGTGGGGGTCACCAGGATGTACAGGGCGGCCAGCTTGATCTCGCGGGTGCCGATCTTCTTGCCCAGGTACTCGGGCGTGCGGCCGACCATCAGTCCCGCGATGAACACCGCGATGATCGCCATGATCAGCATGCCGTAGAGGCCGGAGCCCACACCGCCGGGCGCGATCTCGCCCAGCATCATGCCGAGCATGGTGATGCCGCCGCCCAGGCCGGTGAACGAGGAGTGGAAGGAGTCCACCGCGCCGGTCGAGGTGAGCGTGGTCGCCACCGCGAAGATCGACGAGCCGCCGACACCGAAGCGGACCTCCTTGCCCTCCATCGCCCCGCCCGCGATCTCGAGCGCCGGGCCGCGGTGGGCGAACTCCGTCCACATCATCAGCGCCGTGAAGCCGATCCAGATGGTGACCATCGTCGCGAGGATCGCGCACCCCTGCTTCACCGAGCCGACCAGGACGCCGAACGTCCGGGTCAGCGAGAACGGGATCACCAGGATCAGGAAGATCTCGAAGAGGTTGGTGAACGGGGTGGGGTTCTCGAACGGGTGGGCGCTGTTGGCGTTGAAGATGCCGCCGCCGTTGGTGCCCACCTCCTTGATGGCCTCCGTCGAGGCGACCGCGCCCCCGTTCCACTGCTGTGAGCCGCCCATGAACTGGCCGACCTCGTGGATGCCGGAGAAGTTCTGGATCGCGCCGCACGCCACCAGGACGACAGCCGCGATCGCGGCGACCGGCACCAGGATGCGGACCGTGCCGCGCACCAGGTCGGCCCAGAAGTTGCCCAGCTCACCGGTGCGCGAACGGGCGAAGCCGCGCACCAGCGCCACGGCCACCGCCATGCCCACCGCGGCCGAGACGAAGTTCTGCACGGCCAGACCGGCGGTCTGTACGACATGGCCCATGGCCTGCTCGCCGTAGTACGACTGCCAGTTGGTGTTGGTCACGAACGACGCGGCCGTGTTGAACGCCTGGTCCGGGTCGATCGAGGCGAAGCCGAGCGAGCCGGGCAGCACACCCTGAAGCCGCTGGAGCAGATACAGAAACAGCACACCGGCCGCGGAGAAGGCCAGCACACCGCGCAGATACGCGTGCCAGCGCATCTCGGTGTCGGGGTTGGCACCGATCCCCTTGTAGATCCACTTCTCGACCCGCAGGTGCTTGTCGGAGGAGTAGACCCGGGCCATGTAGTTGCCGAGGGGGATGTGGACGAGCGCCAGCGCCGCTACGAGCGCGATCAGCTGGAGCACGCCGGCGAGAACGGGACTCATGACGGGGCTCAGAACCTCTCCGGGAAGATCAGGGCGAGGACGAGATAGCCCAGCAGGGCGACGGCCACGACGAGGCCGACCACATTTTCGGCGGTCACAGCTTCGTCACCCCCTTGGCGACGAGAGCCACGAGCGCGAACACCGCGATCGTGGTGACGACGAAGGCCACGTCGGCCATCGCGAGCTCCTAGTGAGATTCGAACGAGAATGACAAGCACGGACGAATCGAGGAAAGCGCCTTTGTGGCTGGTTTCGGCCGTCGTTGACGGCGCTCTTACGGCCGCCCGCGCAGCCTTGACGCGTCCCTTACGGCCGCCGCTTCGGGCCCCGACCGCCGCTTTGACGCATCCCTGACGCGCGTGTGGCGCACACCACCGGGATGGGGGCGGCCAGGCGGCCACGGAGCTACCGGGAGTACGCCGCCCGCTCCGCGAACGGCAGGGAGAGCACCATCGTCAGGCCGCCGCCGGGGGTGTCCTCGGGGACGAGCGTGCCGTCCATCGCCTCGGTCAGGCCCTTGGACAGAGCCAGCCCCAGGCCGAGTCCTGTGGTGTTGTCGGTGTCGCCCAGCCGCTGGAACGGTTCGAAGATCCGGTCCCGGCCGGTCCGCGGCAGGCCGGGACCGCGGTCGACGACACGCAGCTCGACCCGGCCCGCGTGGGCGCCGGCGGTCAGGACGACCTTGCCGCCGGGCGGGGTGTGGCGGGCGGCGTTTTCGACCAGGTTGGCGATCACGCGCTCCAGCAGGGGCGGGTCGGCCAGGACGGCGGGGATCTCTTCCAGCTCCCCCACCTCGACGTCCGGGGTGTCGGCCAGCACCGCCGGGAGAACCTCTTCGAGCATGGTGCCGCGCAGTTCGAGGGTGAGAACGCCGGCCTGGAGACGGCTGAGGTCCAGCAGGTTCTCCACGAGCCGGCTGAGCTTGGCGAGGGACTCGTCGGCAGTGGCGAGCAGCTCCTGGCGGTCCTCGTCCGAGAACTCCACATCCCGGCCGCGCAGCGAGGTCACGGCCGCCCGGCCCGCGGCGAGCGGCGTGCGCAGATCGTGCCCGACGGCCCGCAGCAGTGCCGTACGCATCCGGTCGGCGGCCTTGATCGGCTCTATCTCGGCCGCGGCCTCGGCGAGCCGGGCCCGCTCGACGGCGGAGCCGACATGCGCGGCGAACGCGGCCAGCACGCGCCGTTCGGAGGACGGGAGGGGACGGCCGCGCAGCACGAGGAAGGCTCCTGGGCCCGCGGGCACGGCTGTCACGCCCTCCCCGTCGGGCGGCTGCTCCTGGACGAGGTCCGCCGACTCCATGCCGAAGGTCTCCCGCGTACGCTCCAGCAGCGCCGGAATGGTCGCCCCGCCCCGCACGATCGTCCCGGCCAGGGACGACATGGTCTCCGCCGCCGCGGTGGCGCGGGCCGAGCGTCGCGAGAGCCGCAGGGAGCGGTCGACCACGCCCGCGACGGTGGCGGCGACGATCGCGAACACGGCGAGCGCCGGCATGGCGTCGGGGTTGTCGAGGGTGAAGGCACCGATCGGCGGGATGAACCAGTAGTTCAGCAGCAGGGACGCCGTCACCGACGCGATCACCGCCGAGGCCACCCCGCCGATGCACGCCACGCCCACCACCGTGAGCAGGAACAGCAGCGTCTCACTGGTGAGGTTGAACGTGTCGCGCACCTGGTCGAGGAAGACGGTGAGCAGCACGGGCAGGACCAGGCCGGCCAGCAGACCCGCGACCCGACGGGGCCCGCCGAGCGTCCTGCGCCGGGACGGCAGCAGCATGCCGCGTCCGGCCCGCTCATGGGCGACCGTGTGGACGTCGATGTCCCCGGACAGCCCGACCACCGTCTCGCCGGTGCCACGCCCGCCGAGGAACCGCTCGATCCGTCCGCGCCGACTCGTGCCCAGCACCAGCTGGGTGGCGTGTTCGGCCCGGGCGAACTCGACCAGAGCGGTGGCCACATCGTCCCCGACCACCGAGTGATAGCTGCCGCCGAGCTCCTCCACCAGCCGGCGCTGCCGGGCGAGCGAGGCGTGCGAGGCACCGGCGGCGAGCCCGTCGCTGCGGGTGATGTGCACGGCGAGCAGATCGCCGCCCGCGGACCGGTCGGCGATCCGGGCCGCCCGCCGGATCAGGGTGTCCCCCTCGGGCCCGCCGGTGAGCCCGACGAGCACCCGCTCCCGGGTCTCCCGCACCCTGCCTGTGGCGTCCTCGGCGCGGTACGTCCGAAGCGCCTCGTCGACCCGGTCGGCCACCCACAGCAGGGCGAGTTGCCGCAGGGCGGTCAAGTTTCCGGGCCGGAAGCGGTTGGCCATGGCGGCGTCGATCTCCTCGGGGGCGTAGATGTTGCCGTGCGCCATGCGACGGCGCAGCCCCTCGGGCTCCATGTCCACCAGCTCGATCTGCCGGGCCCGCCGGACGACCTCATCGGGGACGGTCTCGCCCTGCGGCGCCCTGGTGATCCTCTCGACGACATCGTTGAGGGACGCCAGATGCTGGATGTCGACCGCGGTGATGACGTCGATGCCCGCGGCGAGCAGTTCCTCGACGTCCTGCCAGCGCTTGGCGTTGCGACCGCCGGGCACGTTGCTGTGCTCGAACTCGTCCACGATCGCGACCTGGGGGCGGCGCGCGAGCACCGCGGCGAGGTCCATCTCCGCGAAGTCCCGGCCACGGTGGACGCGGTGGGCGCGCGGCACGACCTCCAGGCCGTCGAGCATCGCCTCCGTACGGGGCCGCCCGTGGCACTCCACGAACCCGACCACCACGTCGGCGCCGCGCGACGCCCGGCTGCGGCCCTCCTCGAGCATGCGGCAGGTCTTGCCCACGCCGGGGGCCGCCCCGAGATAGACCTTGAGCCGTCCAGCCCGTACGTCACTCATCAGCCCTCAGCAAAGCGTCGGTTCGCGCCCCGGCCGTGGATCTTGACGCTTCTCTTGCGCTGCGCGCGGAGAGATTGACACCGCCTTGACGAGGCCCGGTCGGCCATGTCCGGCGGATCTCTCTACTCCAGCCCGGAGGCCCTGAACACGTCCCGGGCCGTTCCCCCGTCGATGCGCTCGCCCAGTTGCCACAGGGTGCTCACGCCGTACCGCAGGGTGCCGCGCTCGCGCGAGCGGCGGGCCCCGGCGTCCAGCCGGTGCCACAGCAGCGAATTGGCGACCAGGATCTCGGGGTCGAGGGCCACCGAGCCGCCGTACGCGTCCCGCAGGACGAGGCGGGTGGCGATGGCGCCGTCCCGCCGCACCGAAACCAGGGCGTCGGTGCACACCCTGCGCTCGCGTACGAGGCCACGCACCGCGAGCCACCCGTCGCCCGCGCTCACCCGTGGCGGCCGCAGCGCGATGAGCACCAGCACCCCCAGCACGGCCCACAGATCGGCGCGCGCCACGGTGAGCCCGCCCGAGCCCCAGTCGAGCAGGAGCGTCAGCCCGGCGAACCCCAGTGCGCAGAATCCCGCGCACCGGGCGTCCGGCCGCCAGTGGCAGTCACCGGTCGTGCCGTCGGGCCTGGCTCCCCTCTCCATGCGGTTCACGTGAGGCACGGTGCGCGGCAGTGCGCCCGGCCGGGCACCGAGACTGACGCCGCCCTGACGCCGTGGCGCCCATCCTTGACACCGCTCTGACGCCCGACCCGCACGATGTGTTCGGGGGCGTCAGAGCGCCGTCAATGTTGGCCGCCGCGAGCGTTATCAAGTCGTCAGAGTTGCCGAACGGCGTCGGCGAGCGCCGTCGGCGCTGCGTAGCGTGTTCCGCCATGACCATGAGATCGAGGGGGGACGGCGCATATGTCGTTCGATGACGAATGGCAGCGGGCCAAGGCCCTGGTGGCCGGGCGGGACGACTTGGGGCGGGTGGGTCACGCCGCGTACCGATTGCACGGCGGGCTGCGCGCCGCCGGTCGGCACGCGAAGGTCAACAGCGAGGCCGCGGGGGCCGAACTCGCCAAGGACCACTTCGCGACCGGCTCCGCGCTCACCAGGCTCGCGGACACCTGGCAGACGCAGGTGGACACGCTGCTGGAGGCGTGTGCCCATATCTCCAACCACCTGGACCACTCCGCCACGCGCTACCGCGAAGAGGACGCCAAGATCGAGACCGGGATGCACGACGCGCGCAGGCGGCTGATGACCCCGTCCCGGATCGCCGAGTACTACCGCTAGAGCGACGAGAGGCACGAGGGACACGGGGATGACCGAGCTGACGTTCGAGCACGTCCTGCACGCGCGTCTGAGCAGGCTCAATGACGCGGTCGAGGACTGGTCGGCCATGATCACCAAGCTGGAGGAGCTGGCCGACGAGGCCCGGAGCGGGCTGAAGGCCCGGTCGGACACGGCCCGCTGGGAGGGCGCGAACGCCGCAGTGACCAGGCCGTTCGTCGACAAGACCGCCCAGGAGTTCGAGGACGCGCTCACCCAGGCCACCAGCATCCGCAACGTCCTGCGCGACGCGCTGGCCGCCTTCACCGCCGCCAAGGAGGCGCTGCGGCAGATCGCGGACCACCCTCCCACCAGGGTGACGATCTGGCCCGACGGTGTCGTCGTACGCTCCCTGCACCCCGACCGGCGTGGCACGGGCAACACCGACCCCGGCCCGTCCGCCGAGACCGTGGACGCCGTACGGGACCGGATCAAGCACGCCGTCGACCAGGCAGCCGAGGCCGACGAGACGGTGGCACGAGCGCTCGACGACATCCTGGCCGGGCACCCGTACGACTTCGGCAGCGACCACTACACCTCCCTCGAGGACTACCGGCGGCAGGACCGCGAGCAGGCGGCCAGGGACGCCGACGCCGCCCTCGCACTGGCCGCCCAGGGCGCCTCGCTGACCGACGCGCGGTTGGCCCGGCTCGACTCGCTGCTCGCGGCCAACAGGGACGACCCCGTCTTCGCCGAGCGCTTCGCCACCGGTCTGGGCGCCCGGTCCACGCTCGACTTCTACGCGGCCCTCACCGACCCGCGCCGGTCCCCGCGTCCCGGCGGCGCACGCGTGAAGGAGCTCGGCGAGATACAGAAACACCTCGGGCTGGTGCTGGCCCAGGCGTCGCACAGCGACAGCCCGCGGATGCGCGCGTGGAAGAGGGAGGTCATCGATCTCGGCCCGCGGGTGCTCGACCTGCCCGACCACCAGAGCGCGTACGGCTTCCAGGTCATGAGCAACCTGATGCGCGACGGCGTGTACGACAAGCGCTTCCTCAGCGACTACGGCAACGCCCTGGTCGGAACGGACCGGGCCATGAAGGTGCCGCGCAACTTCTGGAACGGGCCGCTCGTCCAGAACAACCATCTCGACTTCGGCGCCGGCACCGACTTCGGCCGCGACCCCATGACCGGCTTCCTCAAAGCGCTCGGCCACCACCCCGCGGCCGCCACGGAGTTCTTCGCCACCACCGCGCCACGGGACAACGCCCAGTACCTCCTCCGGGACCGCCCCGCCTTCCCGGACGGCCCGCCCGGCGACCCCGTCGCGAGCCGGGACGCCACCGGCGCGGCGCTCTTCGCCGCGGTCACGGGCCTGGACCCGGACGACAGGAACGCGCCCTTCGTGGAACACACCACCGACCACCGAAGGGTCCTGGAGCGCTCACTCGGCTATCTCGCGCAGACGGGAGACGGCTTCCCACCGGAGATGCGGGACGACATGGCGAAGGTCCTCGCCAACCACGGCGACGAGGTGCATCGCGCCGCCGGCGCCCTCGACCCCGGATCCAGCCCGCTGGACCGCGCACAGCTGCTGGAGGTGGCCAAGCAGATCTCGCGGGACCAGGACGCGTACGGCGTTCTCAACGAGGGCCTCAACCGCGAGATGGTCCGCGACATCCACGCGGACGGCACCGGCGGCACGGGCGATCCGCGGGAGACGCTGCTGCGGGCCGGGCACACGGTCGGCTTCCTGGAGGAGGCCCGCTGTCTGGCGCTGGAGACCGGCAAAGAGGACCCCTCGTGGAAGGCGAAATGGGGCTACCACCTCGTCGGCGGAGCGGCCAACTTCATCCCCGGCGTCGGCGACATCGCCCAGCGCGGCGTCGACGCGGTCGCGTACGCCTGGCAGCAGGAGGAGCAGCGGCGGATCCACGAGAAGCTGAGCGCCGACAACAGCGAGACCTTCACGGTGCGGGAGGGGCTGCTGGCGGCGCTGGCCGACGAGTGGGCCAAGGCCAACCCGGGCCACCCGGACGCGGACGCCCCCTACATCCTGAGGAACGACATCGGCGGCGCGGCGTACGACGGCAACGGCCGGGCGAAGGGCCTGGCGGGTGTCCGGTGACGCCGCCGACCGCGTTCCGAGCCCCGGACCGCCCTCGGCGGCCGGCGCGCGCCTACACCTCGATGCGCGAGCCCATGATGACCGTGCGGTCGCGGGGAAGGCCGAAGTACTCGGCGGCGTCGGCCGTGATGTAGGAGGTGGCGATGAACAGCCGCTTGCGCCAGGGCGCCATCGTTGTGGCCGTCCCGCGCCGGAGCTCGATCTTCGACAGGAAGTAGGACGCCTCGTCGAGCCGCAACCGCCCCTCGGTCCGGGCCGGATCGAGCATCGCCAGCGTGCCGGGCGCGTCCGGCGTCTCCATGTAGCCGAACCGGGCGGCGACATAGACGATCCCGTCGTCGGCGTAGCCGAGGTCGTCGATGACGGTCCGCTCGTCGGCGGGGACGCGGGGCACGGGCTCGGTCTCGATGGACAGGATCACGACGTGGTCGTGGCGCACGTGGTTGTGCTGAACGTTGGCCCGCAGGGCCAGTGGCGCGGTCTGCCTGCCCCGGTTGAGGAAGACCGCCGTGCCGGGGACCCGGAGCAGCGTCGCTCTCCCGCCGCGGAGCTGTTCGATGAACTCGCTCAGCGAGCCCTCGAGCCGTACCCGCTCCGCGGTGACGAGCTCACGGCCGCGCTGCCAGGTCGTCATGATGGTGAACACCGTGAGGCCGATCAGCAGCGGCAGCCATGCGCCGTGGACGAGCTTGGTCAGGTTGGCCGCCACGAACAGCAGGTCCACGAGGAGCAGCGCGGTCGCGCCGATGGTGAGCAGCCAGACGGGCGTGCCCCACTTGGCGCGGGCGACGTGGAAGAACAGCAGGGTGGTGATGGTGATGGTGCCGGTGACCGCCATGCCGAACGCGAAGGCCAGCGCCGTGGAACTGCGGAAGGCGAAGATCAGGGTGAGGACCGAGACCATCAGCAGCCAGTTGACCCAGGGGACATAGACCTGGCCCATGGTGGACTCGGAGGTGTACGCGATCCGCAGCCTCGGCAGATAGCCGAGCTGGGCGGCCTGTGAGGCCACCGAGTACGCGCCGGTGATCACCGCCTGGGAGGCGATCACCGTCGCCGCCGTGGCCAGCAGGACCATAGGCAGCCGTCCCCAGTCGGGTGTGAGCAGGAAGAACGGGCTGCTGATGTTGCGCGGATCGGCGAGGATCAGGGCGCCCTGGCCGAGGTAGCTCAGCACGCACGCCGGGAAGACGAGGACCAGCCAGGCGCGGGTGATCGACCGGCGGCCGAAGTGGCCCATGTCGGCGTAGAGCGCCTCGGCGCCGGTGACCGCGAGCACGACCGCGGCCAGGGCGAAGAAGGCGGTGCCGAAATGGCCGTACAGAAAGCCCAGGGCGTACGTCGGCGACAGCGCCCTGAGGATCTCCGGGTGGTCGGCGATGCCGAGGACACCGCATGCGCCGATGGCCAGGAACCAGGCGATCATCACCGGCCCGAACACCCGGCCCACCGCCGCGGTTCCCCTGCGCTGCACCACGAACAGGACCACGATGATCGCCGCTGTGATCGGCACGACCGCGCTTTCCAGCGACGACTCGACGACCTTGAGCCCCTCGACCGCGGACAGCACCGAGATCGCCGGGGTGATCATGCTGTCGCCGAAGAACAGCGACGCGCCGAGGATGCCCAGCGCGGCCAGTGCGGCGGTGGCGCGCCGGCCCTGCTGTGAGTTCCACCGTCGCAGCAGCGTGATCAGCGCCATGATGCCGCCCTCGCCGTCGTTGTCGGCGCGCATCGCCAGCAGCACATAGGTGACCATCACGATGATCACCACCGACCAGAACACGAGCGACACCACCCCGTACACGTTCTCCGTGGTGACCGGGACGGGGTGTGGGTCGCTCGGGTTGAACACGGTCTGGAGGGTGTAGATCGGGCTGGTTCCGATGTCGCCGAAGACCACCCCGAGCGCGCCGACCACCAGCCCGAGACGCGCCGTGTCGTACGCGCTCGGCCGACGAGCCTCCGGCGGCAGCGCCGCGGAACCGCGATCGACCATCGTGTTCCTCCTCCGCGTGGGCTGCCGCGCCGCGGGCCTGGTGCCTTGGAGCGGACGATACCGATCCCACCGCGCGACGGGTCGGATGCCGTGCTGTGCGTCGCGCGCGGCTCAGCCGGAGGTTCGCGATCAAACTAAGGTAAGGTTTACCTAATCAAAGGGGGCGCTGAGTGGGGGATCCCATGTTCCGCAGGGCGATGAAACCACTCCGGATTCAACGGAGTTGCCCGTCGGAGACCACGCGGTGAGGCGAGGCGAGAGAGCCCGTCCCCTGCTGCTCATGACGCTGCTGGTCGTGGCGCTGGGGATGATCTGTCTGCTGTCCCTGACCCTCGGCGCGGCCAGTGTCCCGCCGGACCAGGTGGTGCGGGCGCTGTTCGGCGACCCGCCGAGCCGGCTGGTGGACAACGTCGTCTGGTCGGCCCGGGTGCCGCGTACCGCGCTCGGCCTCACGGCGGGCGCCGCGCTCGGCCTGTCCGGCGCCGTCATGCAGGCCCTGACCCGCAATCCGCTCGCGGACCCCGGGGTGCTGGGGGTCAGCGCGGGCGCGTCGTTCGCCATCGTGCTGGCGGCGGGGGTCTTCGGGCTCGGCTCGTTCCACGGGTACATCTGGTTCGCCTTCGCCGGCGCGCTCGCCGCGAGCGTCCTGGTCTATCTCCTCGGCGGGCTCGGGCGCTCCGGCCCGTCACCGGTCAAGCTGGCCCTCGCCGGCATCTCGGTGACCTCGCTGCTCTCGTCGCTCACCAGCGCCGTCGTGCTGACCGACCCCGACGCGCTGGACCGCTTCCGCTTCTGGTCGGCCGGTTCGATGGCGGACCAGGACGGTGCCACGGTGCTGCGTATGCTGCCCTTCCTTCTCGCGGGCGCCGCCCTGGCCCTCGCCTGCGCACCGGCCCTCAACAGCCTGGCCCTCGGCGACGACGTGGCGACCTCGCTGGGGCGGCGGCTGGGCCTGGTCCGGCTCCAGGGGGTCGCCGCGATCACCCTGCTGACCGGCGCGGCGGTCGCGGCCATCGGGCCGGTCGTCTTCATCGGCCTGGTGGTCCCTCACCTCGCCCGCGTCCTCGCCCAGTCGGCGGGGCTCGGCCCGGACCACCGCTGGCTGCTGCCGCTGTCCGCCGTGCTCGCTGCCGGTCTGCTGCTCGCCGCGGACATCGTCGGCCGGATGATCGCCCGGCCCACCGAGGTGCAGGCCGGGGTCATCGTCGCCTTCATCGGCGGGCCGTTCTTCATCGCCCTGGTCCGCCGGCGCAGGCTGGCGGAGGTGTGACGATGGCCGTCTTCCGCTCCACGCCCCGGCCGCCGAGGAGCCCGGCCGCCGAAGGACGTCCGCCCCTAGGGTCCTTCCGCGGCTACCGGCTCACCGTACCGCCCGTGTCCGGGATTCTCCGGCCCCGGCTGGTGGCGCTGTGCGCGCTGCTCGCCGCCGCCGTCTTCCTCCTGTTCTGCTGGGGACTGTCGATCGGCGACTACCCGATCGCCTTCACCGATGTCGTACGCGCCCTGACCGGCTCCGGCGACCCGGCCACCGTCCTGGTGGTCCGGGAGCTCCGGCTGCCGCGGGCCCTGGTCGGCCTGCTGGCCGGGATCGCCTTCGGCGTCTCCGGTGGCCTCTTCCAGACCATGACCCGCAATCCGCTCGCCAGCCCGGACATGATCGGCCTCACCCAGGGCGCGGGCACCGCCGTGGTGGCGGGCATCGTGCTGGGCTGGGACGGCGGGCTCGGCACCCAGACGCTCGGACTGCTCGGCGCGCTCGTCACCGCGGTGGCCGTGTACGCGCTCGCCTGGCGGCGCGGCGCCACCGGCTACCGGATCATTCTGGTGGGCATCGGGGTGGCCTGGATCTGCACCAGCGCCACCGACTACCTGATGGCCAAGGGCGGCCGCTTCCAGGCGCAGGCCGCCCTCGGCTGGCTGGTGGGCAACCTCAACGGCCGGACGTGGTCCCAGACCGTGCCGCTCGTCGCCGCCCTGGCGGTGCTGCTGCCGACGGCGCTGCTGCTGGGCCGGCTGCTGCGCACCCTGCAACTCGGTGACGACGTCGCCACCGGCCTCGGCACCCGGGTGCAGCCGGTGCGGCTCGCCGTCCTGCTCACCGGCGTGGGGCTGATCGCCTTCGCCACTGCGGCGGCCGGCCCGGTCGCGTTCGTGGCGCTCGCCGCACCGCAGATCGCCCAGCGGCTGGCGGGCACCGCCTGGCCGCCCACGGTCGCCTCGGGGCTGGCCGGGGCGCTGATGGTGCTCGGCGGCGACCTCATCGCCCGCACCCTGATCTCCGGCACGGAGCTGCCGGTGGGAATCGTCACCGGCGTGCTCGGCGCGCCCGTCCTGCTCTGGCTGCTCGTCCGCGCCAACCGCGCGGGCTCAGGAGGTTGATCCATGTCGGCTGATCCCCTGTCGGCGCCCGACCCGGACCTGCGGGCGAGTGGTCTGCGCCTGGCCTACGACAACCGGCCGGTGGTGGACGGCCTCGACCTGGCCGTACCCCCCGGCCGGATCACGGCCATCGTCGGCGCCAACGCCTGCGGCAAGTCCACCCTGCTGCGCGCCCTGGCCCGGCTGCTCGCGCCGCGCGGGGGCGCCGTCCACCTCGACGGCCGGGATCTGCGCTCCATCCCGACCAGGGAGCTGGCCCAGCGGCTGGGCATCCTGCCCCAGAGCCCGGCCGCGCCGGACGGGCTGACCGTCATCGACCTGGTGGGGCGCGGCCGTTCACCGCACCAGACGTGGTGGCGGCAGTGGTCGAGCGCCGACGAGCAGGCCGTTCACCGGGCGCTGGCCGCCACCGGCATGGCCGAGCTGGCGGACCGGCCGCTGGACGAACTGTCCGGCGGCCAGCGCCAGCGCGCCTGGATCGCCATGGCGGTGGCCCAGGGCACCGCGGCGCTGCTGCTGGACGAGCCGACGACCTATCTGGACCTGGCGCACCAGATCGATGTCCTGGACCTGGTCACCGACCTCAACCGGCGGGAGAGCCGCACCGTGGTGATGGTGCTGCACGACCTCAACCAGGCCTGCCGCTACGCCGACCACGTGGTGGCCATGAAGGCGGGGCGGATCGTCGCCGAGGGCGCCCCCGCCGAGGTCATCACCGCCGAGACGGTCGAGGACGTCTTCGCCCTCAGCTGTCAGGTCGCCCCGGACCCGGTCAGCGGCACCCCGATGGTCATCCCGATGGGGCGCCACCACCGGGAGCGCCGGATATCGACTTAGCGCCGGCCTGGTGGCTGGGGACCGAGTCCGCCTCCTGGGGTGGGCCACCGAGTGCGCGGCCCGCGGCCGCACACCCACCACGCACCGTCACGGCACCGACCCGACCGACCCGACCATGAAGGACCACTGATGCGCGGCTCTTTGAGAGGCACCCGGCTCGCCGCGGTACTCGCCTCCGTACTGCTCCTGTTCGGCACCGCCACCGCCTGCGGCTCCGGGGAGGACTCCGGGACCGACGACGGGAAGCCGGCCGCCTCGGGCGGCGCCTTTCCGGTGACCATCGCGCACAAGTACGGCAGCGCCACCGTCAAGAGCGAGCCCAAGCGGATCGTCACGGTCGGGCTGACCGACCAGGACGCCGTGCTCGCCCTGGGCAGGGTTCCGGTCGGTACCACCGAGTGGAACGGCGGATACAAGGGCGCCATCGGCCCCTGGGCCCGGGACGAACTGGGCGACGCGGAGACGCCGACCGTGCTCAAGGACACCGGCACGGGGCCGCAGACGGAGAAGATCGCCGCGCTCCGGCCGGACCTGATCCTCGCGGTCTACGGCGGCCTCACCAAGGAGCAGTACGAGACCCTGTCGAAATTCGCGCCCGTGGTCGCCCAGCCCAAGGAGTACAACGACTTCGGCGTTCCGTGGCAGCGGCAGACCGAGATCATCGGTACCGCGCTCGGGCAGCAGACCAAGGCGAAGGAGCTGGTCAAGGGCGTCCAGGCCGATTTCAAGGCCGCGACCGCCGAGCACCCGGCCTTCGCGGGGGCGGACGCGGTGATGGCCACCCCCTACGACGGCATCTTCGTCTTCGGCAGCCAGGACCCCCGCTCCCGTGTCCTCACCGATCTCGGCTTCACCCTCCCCGCCGACCTGGACAAGGTGATCGGTGACGAGTTCGGCGCCAACATCAGCAAGGAACGCACCGATCTGCTGGACACCGACGCGATCGTGTGGATCGTCGCCGACCCGGCCGAGGACGAGGCCAAGCTCGGCAAGAACCCCCTCTACGCCGATCTCAAGGTGGCCGAACAGGACCGCGAGGTGTTCGTCAAGGAGTCCAGCGACTACGGGAACGCCATCTCCTTCGTGACAGTCCTGAGCCTGCCGTACACGCTCGACCGGCTGGTCCCGCAACTGGCCGCCGCGGTCGACGGCAAGCCCGCCACCAAGGTGACACAGCCCGCGTCCTGACCGCGACGGGCGCCTGCCCGGCCTCGTCGGGGCGAGGCCGGGCAGGGTTCCCGGGGGTCCGGGCGGATCACCGAACGGCGTCCGCGTGCTCCTCGGCCCGGTCCGCTTCCGCCACCGGCCCCTCCTCGCGGTGCTTTCCCGCGGCCTTTCGGGCGGGCAGGACCGCGACGACGATCAGGGTTCCTACGGCCATGATGGCGGCGCCGATGAGGCTGGTGTGGGCGACGGCGTGGGCGAAGGACTCATGGACCGCGTCGACCAGGGCCTGGGCCTGCTGGGGCCCGCCGCCGGGGTTCTTCGCGACCTGCTCGGCGACGGCGAGGCCGCCACCCGCCGAGTCCTTGGCGATGTCCAGCGCGGCGGCCGGGAGGTGGCCGCCGACCAGGTCGGTCAGCTTGTCGCGGTAGGCGGTGCCCAGCAGCGAGCCGAGGATCGCGATGCCCAGGGAGCCCCCGAGTTCCAGCGCGGTGTCGTTGGCACCGCCGCCGACGCCCAACTCCGACTCGGGGAAGGAGCCCATGACGGTGTCGGTGGCCGGGGCCAGGCTCAGGCCGATGGCGAAGCCGAGCAGCAGCAGCGGCGCCAGGAAGTCGGTGTACGTCGAGCCCGACTCGATCCGCGTGAGCAGGAAGACGCCCGCCGTGCCGATCGCCATGCCGGTCCCGACCACCGGCTTCACGCCCAGCTTCGGGGCCAGCCGGCCGGTCACCGCGGCGCCGGCGAAGACGGCTCCGGCCAGCGGCAACAGTCGGATGCCGGTCTCCAGCGCGTCGTAGCCGAGGATGAACTGGAGGAACTGGGTGGCGTAGTAGATCGAGCCGAAGGTGCCGAAGAAGAAGAACAGCACCGCGAGCATCGAGCCGCTGAAGGCGCGCTCCTTGAACTTGCGCACGTTCAGCATGGGGTGCGGGTGGCGCAGCTCCCAGGCGGCGAAGGCAAGCAGGCCGACGCCGGCGACCACGGCCGCGGTGACCGGGCCGACGCCCCACCCGAAGTGCGGACCCTCGATGGTCGCGTAGACCAGGCTGCCGACGGAGACGATCGAGAGCAGACCGCCGACGTAGTCGATCCGGCCCATCTTCTCCGCCTTGGACGGCGGCACCAGGAGCAGCGCGCCGACGACGCCGAGGACCGCGACGGGGACGTTCATCAGGAAGGTGGAGCCCCAGGCGTGGCTCTCCAGAAGCCATCCGGCAGCCAGCGGGCCGGCGGCGATGGCGAGGCCGGAGGTGGCGCTCCAGGCCGTGATGGCCTTGGCGCGCTCCGCCCTCGGGAAGATCGCGACGAGCAGGGAGAGGGTGGCCGGCATCACGACGGCGGCGCCCACACCCATGATCGCGCGGGCGGTGATGACCAGGTTGGTCTCGTCGACCAGGCCGCCCATCACCGAGCCGCCCGTGAAGATCAGCAGGCCCAGGATCAGCGCACCGCGGCGGCTGTACTTGTCCCCGATCGAACCCAGTACGAGCATCAACGCGGCGTACGGGACCGTGTAGCCGTCGATGACCCACTGAAGGTCACTGCTGGACAGGCCGAGATCCCGGGTCATGTCGGGCGCCGCCACGATCAGTGACGTGTTCGCCATGACGACGATCAGCAGGCTCAGGCACAGCACCAGCAGGGCCCACCAGCGCCGTGGATAGGGCGCCGTCATCTTCTCGGCCGGTGTGTTGACGAAGAACGGCATCGGAGCTCCTCAGTGCGTAGCGGCGGCTACGGGTACGCGCGGATCGGCGGGAGCAGTGCGAGCACGGCCACGGCACCGCGGGCAGTTATTTGCTCATCGATGTGCAGACTAGTTTGTTGCCCATCGACGTGCAAATATTGAGCCGCCCTCTCCCGTCGACCGGAGGTCCGACATGACCAGCACGCATGTCACGGGGGGCGAGCGCCGCCGGACGCGGCACACCCGGGCCCGCATCCTCGAGGCGGCACGGCAGGAGCTCGGCCGCGATCCCGACAGCAGCCTCACCGACATCGCCGAGGCCGCCGGCGTGGTGCGCCGCACCGTTTACGACCACTTCGCCGGCCGGCCGGCGCTGATCGAAGGGCTCGCCGCGGACGCCGCTGAGGCGCTGAGACGCGCCCTCGCGGGTGTGGCGGCCCCGGACCCCGACCCCGTCACCGCCATGGCGCGCTTCGTCCTGGCCCTGTGGCCCGTCGGCGACCGCTATCGCATGCTGCTGAGGCTCGCGCCCCAGGACCTGGGGACGGAACGCGCGAACGAAATCCTCTCCCCCGCCCGCGACATGGCGACGGCGATCATCGAGCGCGGGCAGCAGCAGGGCGTCTTCCGGACCGGCGTCCCGCCCGCGCCGCTGAGCAGAGCACTCGAGAGGCTTCTGCTGGCACTCCTGGAGTGCGTGAACACCGGGACCTTGAACGACGACGGCACACGCACCGCGACGGCCGCCCTGATCGCGGTGGGCGCGGACGGCCGCCTCGCCGTCGCCCGGGTCCAGGGACTCGGCCGTACGGAGCCCGTCGGCGCCTAGGTCAGCCGTCGGAGGCTTCGGCTCGCAGCTCCGACGCCATGTCCTCGACGATCGCGGTCGCCGACTGATCGGACACACCCGCCGCGACCAGCGTGGCCACCGCGGTGCGCGTCCCGTCGTCCTCCCACGTCCCCGCGTTGACGCTCTCCAGCAGCGAGAGGGTCAGGGCCTCCAGGGCGGCGCTCAGCACCGCCGCGGGCAGGTGGTCGTGGAACACGCCCGCCCCCTGACCTCGCTCCAGGATGGCGGTGGCCTCGTCGCGGGCCGGGGCGAGGATCTCGGACACCCGTTCCGTGCCCAGGTCCTGGCGGGCGAGCGCGAGAAGCAGCCGGTAGCGGTCGCCGACGGGCCAGATCGACAGCACGAACCGGGCCAGGGCCCGCTGGGGCGTCTCCTCGGCGCCGGGCGCCCGGGTCACGACGCCGCGCAGAGCCTCGGACGCCTCCTCGGCGAGGGCGTCCAGCAGGGCCGCGCGCCCCGGAAAGTGCCCGAAGAGCGTACGGCGGACCACCCCGGCGGCCCGCGCGATCTCCTCCAGGGTCACATCGGGGTTCCGGCCGAGCTCCTCCCGGGCGGCGGCCAGGATGCGGGCCCGGTTGGAGCGCGAGTTGCGCCGCATCGGTTCGCGGACGGTGGCGCGGACGGCAGGCTTGGGCAAGGCACTCATCCCTCGTCAGTCGAGCTCGGGCAGCGGGCGCCGAGCGACGTCGCGGGCGCCCCCCGGCGGGACGCCCGGCATGTGCGGCAGCATCTCGGCGGGGTTCGACGCGGCCTCGTCACCGTCGAGTTCCGGGGAGGCGAACCGCAGCTCCACCAGCGCCGGCAGGGAGCCGCCCAGGGGGCAGCGCCACGGTCGGGTCGGCGACGGTGAACCGGCCGGAGGCGACACCGGCCTCCAGGTCACGCAAGGCGCGCGGGACGCCGCTCGAAACGGTTGCGGGACGGTGCTGACGTCGGCATACGTGTGAGTCTAGCAACGCGGGCTTCGACGTCACAGTTCTGGTGATTTCATCACCTTTCCCTGTTTTCCGGCGCCGCTGAGGGCCGGAACGGTCTTCTCCGGGCGGGCGAGGGAGCGGGCCGCGAGGCGGAACTGGGCGAGTTTGTCGACGATGGTCCGGCCGGCCGGGGTGTGGCCCCAGACGCTGATGCCCTGGTGCGTGCTGGGCTCCCAGGTGCTCTCGTCGATCACGAGGGGGTTCCAGCCGACCTCCCACTCGAAGCCCGAGGGGGTGCGGGCGTAGTACGACAGCTCCTTGTCGTTGGTGTGCTGACCGACGGACAGGGCCATGTCGAAGCCCAGTTCATGCACCCGCTCATAGCTGCGAGCCAGGTCGTCGAGGCCGGCGGCCTGGATGTTGAGGTGCTGGACGCGGGTGTGGACCGGGTCGATCGGCAGACCGCGGACGGCGGCGATCGCGAGGGAGTGGTGGCGCTCGTTGACGCGCAGGAAGCGGATCCTGAGCTTGACGCCGCTGATGGTCTCGTCGATGCAGTCGGTGAGACGGGCGTCGAAGACGGTGCTGAAGTAGCCGCGCATCAGGGCCGGTCTGGCCGAGGTGATCGCGACATGGCCCATGCCCGAGTCACCCGTGATCCATCCGGACGCGAGCATCCGCAGGGGTTCCGGCGAGACGACCGGCGTGGTGTAGATCTCCTGGGTGAGGCCCTTGGGCCCGGGGAACCGCAGCAGGCGTTCGACTCCGCGTGTCCTCGCCTCCTCGGCACTGCCCTCCACGACGGGGACGCCATGGGCGCGTACCCGGGCCTCGATCCGCTCGAGGGTCGCGTGGTCGTCGAGGTGCCAGCCGGTGGCGACGACGTCCTCGGCAGGTCCGCACCGCAGCAGGAAACGGCATTCCTGGTCGTCGAGGCGGAAGCGCATCAGGCCGGCGTCGAGGTCGTCGTGGTGCATGCCGATGGCGTCGGTGCCGAAGCGGCGCCAGTCGGCGAAGCGGTTGGTCTCGATGACGAGGTAGCCGAGATGGACCGCGCCGAAGACGGACGGGGCGTCGTACGTGCTCACCGGCGGCCTGCCAGGAAGTCGGCGCACATCCGGTTGAACAGCTCGGCGTGCTCCCACTGCACCCAGTGGCCGGTGTTCGCGACCATGTACAGGTCGCAGTTGGGCATGCGCCCGGCCAGCATCCGGCCACCGCTGGACCGGTTGACCCTGTCCGCGGCACCCCACAGCACGAGGGTGGGCACGGACAGCCGGGCGAGCCGGGCATCTCGGGTGAAGTCCATCTTCCACAGGGTGCGCAGCGCCTTCGGGCCGGAGGGGCGACGCAGCGGCGGATTCGCGATGACCTCGGGGTCGATGCTGTCCCGGTAGCGGGCGTCGATGATCTCGTCGGGCACCTGGGCTGCGTTGAAGACGAGGTAATCGCGGATGAACTTCTCCAGTTTCAGCCGTGACGGCCCTTCGCCGGTGTAGTAGTTCAGCAGGCTGCTGAGGCCCGGCGTCGGCACGAACAGACGGGTGGTGCCGACGCCACCGGGGCCCATCAGCACCATGCGGCCGACCCGGTCGGGGGTGTCCAGGGCCAGGCGCAGCGCGCAGGCGCCGCCGTAGGAGTCGCCGACGAAGTGGGCCTTGTCCAGGCCGAGTCGGTCGAGCAGGCCGCGGACGTTGTCGGCGAGGTAGCCGAAGGGGTCGGTGCCGTCGACGCCCGTGGTGCTGCGTCCGTACCCGGGCAGGTCGGGCACGATGACCCGGTACTTCTGGGCCAACTCGGCGATGTTACGGCTGTAATTGGAGACGCCGGAGGCGCCGGGGCCGCCGCCGTGCAGCAGCAGGACGGGCGGGCCGTCACCGGTCTGCGCGACGAAGATCTTCTTGCCGGCGATGTCGAGCAGCGACTCCTGCATCGGCGGCGGTGCGGTGTGCGCGGTCATCGTGGTCGGTCCTTACGAGGTGGTCGAGACGGACGTGCGCGGTGCGAGGGCGAATCCGGCCGGGGGCGGCGGGAGCGGGGCGCCGGCGGGCGCGGCGGCTAGAGACTTCCGCGGCTTCTACTTCGACACCGCGCTCTCCTCCAGTCCCGCCGCCCTGCCCACGCTGTTCGCCTTCGCCCGCCCCGGCCATGTCCTGTTCGGCAGCGACTGGCCGTTCGCGCCCGCCGCCGCCGGCCAGTACTTCACCAACGGCCTCGACAGCGGCGTCGGCCCCGGCACCCTCTCGGCCGTCAACCGCACCAACGCCGAAGCGCTCTTCCCCCGCCTGGCCGGCGCCCCCACACCTGCTCCGGCCCGTCCGCTCCCGGTGCGCCTGCGCCAGTCCGCGCAGCGGGCCGGCGCCCGCCTCTTCTTCAAGCTCATCCAGCCCGGGACCAACTGAGAGCCCCTCACCACCGGCTACGGGGAGTTCACGCCCGTGGCGGCCTCCTGCTCCTCGTAGGCCGAGCCGTAGGCCGGGCCGGAGGCCGGACCTCAGGCCTCGGCCTTGATCTTCTTCATGGCGAGGTGGGATGTGATCCGCTGGACACCGGGCAGACCGGTCAGCTTCCCGGTCACAAAACCCTCGTAGGCCGCGTGGTCGGCAACGGCCACGCGGAGGAAGTAGTCGGGGCGGCCGAACATCCGGTGGAAGTCCACGACCTCGTCGTATCCGGCCACCGTGTCCTCGAACGTCTCGATGGTCTTCTGGTCGGTGGCGTACACCTCGACCTCCACCCACACCTGGAGGCCACGTCCGAGGGCGACGGGGTCGACGACCGCCCGATAGCCGACGATGACGCCGGCCTCCTCGAGACGCTTGACCCGGCGCAGACAGGGCGCCGGGGTCAGGCCGACCCGTTTCGCCAGCTCGAGATTGGTCAGCCGACCATCCTGCTGGAGTTGAAAGATAATTGCGCGATCGACAGCATCTAGTTGCGATTGATTGCCCATGATCGGATCCTAACGCCACTATTGGCAATCAAAATGCCCGATTTTCCTTCTATCATTTCTCATATGCGAGAACTGACTGTCGCAGAACACTCCACCCTCCCCCATCCCGCCCCGCCTCCCGGTGCCGCCTCCGACCTCCGGTCCGCTCTCAAGGACTCGGGCTCCGTGGGCCTGGGACTGGTGCCCCTGGGGCTCGCCTTCGGAGTGTGCGTGACCCAGTCCGGTCTCGACTGGTGGTGGGCGAGCGTGTTCACCAGCCTGATCTACGCCGGATCGTTCGAGTTCCTGCTGGTCGGCCTGCTGGGCGCGGCGGCGCCATTGACGACGATCGCCCTGACCGCCTCCCTGGTGAACGTCCGCCACGTCTTCTACGCGCTGTCCTTCCCCCTGGACCGTGTACGGGGCGGACTCGCCAAGGCCTACAGCACCTTCGCCCTCACCGACGAGGCCTACGCCCTGACCACCGGCGAGCGGGCACGTTCCTGGTCCGGGCGGCGCGTCATCTGGCTCCAGGGCTTTATGCACCTGTACTGGGTCGGTGGGGCCACCGCCGGCGCCCTGCTCGGTTCGCTCATCCCCGACGGTGTCACCGGGCTCGACTTCGCCATGACCGCCCTCTTCGCCGTGCTGGCCGTCGACGCGGTGCGCGAGCGGCGCGGCGATCTGCCCACCCCCCTCCTGGCGCTGCTGAGCGCACTGGTGGCGCGGCTGGTCCTGCCCGGTCAGCTGCTGTTGGGCGCCTTCGCCCTGTTCACCACCGCGCTTCTGGCGCGCCACGCCATCGCGCGCAAGGGGGCCTCACATGCCTGATCCCCTGTACGTCCTCCCGGCGGTCGCCCTCTCCGCCGCCGTCACCTGGGCGCTGCGCGCCCTCCCCTTCACCCTCCTGGCACCCCTGCACGCCAGCCGGACCATCCAGTACCTGAGCACCCGCATGCCGGCGGGGGTCATGGTGATCCTGCTCGTGTACTGCCTGCGGGACGTGCCGATGAGCGCGTCCGGCGCGGTGGCCCCACTGGTGGCGCTCACCGCCACGGTCGGCCTCCACCTGTGGCGCCGCAGCGCCCTGCTGAGCATCCTGACAGGCACGGCCGCCTACGTCGCCCTCACCAGCACTGTCTTCGCAAGCTGACGACTTCGCAGGCCGAACCATTGAAGCTCAGATCAGAGAAATTAAGCTTTACGCGTTGACGCCTTAAAAAACTCAAGATAAAAATGAATCAACAGCATGCCGCCGAGAACAGGGGAGCCGAGGGTGGACTGGCAGGAACTGACGGACCTGACGCAGGGGCAGCCGTTCGTGGTCGAGCGGATCCGGCTGGTCGGCAGCGGCGTCGCGGTCGAGGGTCAGTTCGAGCCGCCGCAGCTGGCACAGCTCGGCGTCGACGACCAAGTGTTCGTCGCCGCGTTCGTACGGTCGCACGGTTCGATCAAGGAGATGGAGCGGATCTTCGGGGTGAGCTACCCGACGATCAAGTCCCGGCTGAGACGGATCGCCGAGCACCTCGATTTCGTCGACACCGACCCGGCGCCCACCAGCGCCGACGTCATCGACCGCCTACAGCGGGGGGAGATCAGCGCCCAGGAGGCGCTGGCCGAGCTGGAGAGGTCCCGATGATCCCGCAGCTGGTCACGGTACGCCGTCGCCGTCCCGACGGCCGCTGGCGGCGGCTGTACGTCCCGGTCCTGCCGGTAGCGCTGGTGTTATCGCCGCTGCTGCTGCTCGCCGTGGTGGGCGGAGTGGTCGCATGCCTCGCGACCCAGGTGAGCCCGGTGGGCGCGCTGCGCGGCGCCGGGCAACTGCTGTGGGCGCTGCCCGGCACCCGGTTCGAGATCGACCAGGGCCGAACAGCCGTGCTGGTAAGCATCAGATGAGCCCGAGGGGAAGAGCAACGATGAACGAGCAGCGCCGCCAGATCCTGGAGATGCTGGCCGTGGGAAAGATCACCACGGACGAGGCCGAGCGGCTGATGGACGCCCTCGAACGAGAACAGCCCGAGTCGCCGCCGGGAGCCACGACCCGCCCCAAGCGCCGGCCCAAGTACCTGCGCGTGGTGGTGAGCTGGGCGGACTACGGCGACGGGCCGGGCCACATCAACGTCCAGGTGCCGCTACAACTGCTGCGCGCCGGGGTCCGGCTCACGAGCCTCATCCCTCCCCAGGCGGTCACCAAGGTCAACGCGGAGCTGCACAAGTCAGGGGTACCGATCGACCTCGCCGAGCTCAAGCCGCAGCACCTCGAGGAGCTCGTCGAGCACCTCGACGAGGTCACCGTCGATGTCGACGACCCCGGCGGAAAGGTGCAGGTGTTCTGCGAGTGACACCGCCGCGGTCTCGGCCGTCCTCGACATCCCCGCGAGACACGTCCGGTTCATCGCGGCCGACCGGGCCGACACCACGGTCGAGGTCCTGCCCGCGGACGCCCTGAAGGGCCGCGACGTGAAGGCGGTGGAGCAGACCACGATCGATACGGCGACGGCGTCCTGTGGATCGAGGCCTCACCGGCGAAGAACCGGATCCTCGGCAGCTCCGGATCCATGTGAGGTGACCATCCAGCTGCCCGCCGGCTCGGCGACCTCGCCTTCGAGGGCACGCAGGGGCTCGGTCAAGTTCTACGAGGCCGCGAGCGCCCGCCTCACTCTCCTCGCCGGCAACGTGTCGGTCGACCGCCGGGACGGCGGCCCCGCGGAGATCAACACCCCAAAAGGCGACATCCGGATCGCCGAAGCCGTGCGCGGCACGGTCGTACCGTGCACCCAGGCCGACGACGTGTCGGGCGACGCCGCCCGCGGAGTCTCCGCCTCCCTGGACGCCGTCACCACCGTTGGCCTGAATGTCCACGCGACCACCGCCCACGGCAACGTCGGCATCGTTCGCGCCCATACCTGAGCACCGGCCCCGCCAACTCACGCACTCCCCCCGTCACTTCTGCCTTCGAATAGGAGGGCCTCATGCCTTCTTCTGTCATGCCCACATCCAGTCGGGGCGATGGTCCCCAGTCGCCGGCCGCCATCTCCACCGTCGGCCTGCGCAAGTCCTACGGCGACAAGACCGTCCTCGACGGCATCGATCTGCACATCCCGGCCGGGTCCGTGTTCGCGCTGCTCGGGCCCAACGGCGCCGGCAAGACCACCGCCGTGAAGATCCTCTCCACGCTCATCTCAGCCGACGGCGGACAGGCGCAGGTCGCGGGGCACGACCTCGCCACGTCACCGGACGGGGTGCGTGCCGCGATCGGTGTCACCGGGCAGTTCTCCGCCGTCGACGGCCTGATCACCGGCGAGGAGAACATGCTCCTCATGGCAGACCTCCACCACCTCTCCAAGCGCGAGGGACGGCGGGGCGCCGCCGAACTCCTGGAGCGGTTCGACCTGGTCGAGGCTGCGAAGAAGCCCGCCTCCACCTACTCCGGCGGCATGAAACGCCGCCTCGACATCGCCATGACCCTGGTCGGCAACCCACGGATCATCTTCCTCGACGAACCCACCACCGGCCTCGACCCACGCTCCCGCCACAACATGTGGCAGATCATCCGCGAACTCGTCACCGACGGCGTCACCGTCTTCCTCACCACCCAATACCTCGACGAAGCCGACGAACTCGCCAACCGCATCGCCGTCCTCAACAACGGCACCATCGCCGCCGAAGGCACCGCGGAAGAGCTGAAACGACTGATCCCCGGCGGACACATCCGCCTCCGCTTCACCGACCCCGGCGCCTACCAGACCGCCGCCACCACGCTCCGCGAGGCCACTCGCGACGACGAATCCCTCGCCCTCCAGATCCCCAGCGACGGCAGCCAACGCGAACTGCGCTCCATCCTCGACTGGCTCGACACCGCCGGCATCGAAGCCGACGCACTCACCGTCCACACCCCCGACCTCGACGACGTCTTCTTCGCCCTCACCAGCCCGGCCGACGTCCCCAACCAGTCCAAGGAGAACGTCCGATGAGCGCCCTCTCCCTCGCCGCCCGCGACTCGAACACGATGCTGCGCCGCAATCTGCTGCACGCGTGGCGCTACCCCTCCGGAACCCTGAACCTGCTGCTCACGCCAATCATGATGCTGCTGCTCTTCGTCTATATCTTCGGCGACGCGATGAGCGCGGGCATCGGCGGCGGCAGCGCCGACCGCTCCGAATACATCGCCTACGTCGTCCCGGGCATCCTGCTGATGACCATCGGCAGCACCGTCATCGGGGCCGCGGTGTCCGTCTCCATCGACATGACCGAAGGCATCATCGCGCGCTTCCGCACCATGGCGATCCACCGCGGCTCGATTCTCATCGGGCACGTCGTCGGCAGTGTCTTCCAGTCGATCGCCAGCGTGATCCTCGTCGGCGCCGTCGCTGTCGCCATCGGCTTCCGGTCCACGGACGCCACGGCCCTGGAGTGGCTGGCGGCGTTCGGGCTGCTCACGCTGTTCGCCCTGGCACTCACCTGGATCGCCGTCGGCATGGGCATGGCCAGCCCGAACGCCGAAGCAGCCAGCAATATGGCCATGCCGCTGATCCTCCTCCCGCTCATCTCCAGCGCCTTCACCCCGATCGGCGCGATGCCTGACTGGTTCCGGCCGATCGCCGAGTACCAGCCCTTCACACCCACCATCGAAACCCTGCGCGGCCTGCTCCTCGGCACCGACATCGGCCACAACGGGTGGATCGCGGTCGCCTGGTCCATCGGCCTGGCCGCGCTCGGCTACCGCTGGTCGACGGCGTCGTTCAAGCGCGACCCGAAGTAAGCGGCACAAGCGCGCGGGCCACCTCCCACAGCTCGTCCCGCCCCAGCCCGGAAGGGCCGCCGCCCCTGACGTCAGCACCACAGCAGGAGATGCCATGGATACCAGAATTCATGGCATCCAATGCCTCACAGAAGTCTCCTCCACACCGCCCGCGATGGACGCACCGAGGGCGCGCAGTGGTGTGCGGTCCGGTCGGCAACGGGCAGCGCCCTCTACGGCGAGAGCGTGGGCCTCGGCAACGGCCGACTCGACATGGTGTCGGTCATCGAGGCCATCGAGGCCCGTACCGAGGCGATCGACCCGGCCACCGCCCGCCTGCCCCACCAGGACACCACGCCCTGACAGCTCGCCCGGCCAACGGCACCTGATGCCTCAGATGCCTCACAACAGGAAGAAGGGCAGGTCTCCGTGAAGGAGCTGGACGCCATCGACCGCCGCATTCTCCGGGTGCTCCAGGAGAACGGCAGGATCCAGAACGTCGAACTGGCAGAGAAGGTGGGGCTGTCGCCCTCACCCTGCCTGCGCCGGGTGAAGATGCTGGAAGAGGCCGGAGTGATCGAGCGCTATGTGGCGCTGCTCAACCCGGCGAAGATCGGCATGGGCCTCACCGTGTTCGCCCGGATCTGGCTGACCGGGCAGGACGCCGAAACCGTTGAACACTTCACCGAGGAAGTGAAGCGGCTGCCCCAGATCGTCGAATGCCACCTGATGGCGGGCGACTGCGACTTTCTACTCCGCGTGGTGGCAGCGGATCTCGACGCCTACCGCAAGTTCCAGCTCGACCATCTGACACGCATCAGGGGCGTGCAGAGCGTCAAGACGGAGATCCCGATGCAGAAGATCAAGCTGACTTCCGAACTTCCGCTCTAAGACAACTGTCACCACGGCGTTGAGGCACTTTCAAGTCTGAACCGACCGGCCCTCTACCGGACTGCCATATAAGTCCATGAACGTCTGGTCCTGACTGTTGCCTCTGCCGGATTTGGAGATGGTTCACTTGCCCAAGCCTCGGGGCGAGAGCGCGGCCGCCGGTCTTCCGTGGATCCTCTCCGGGCGTACCACCGCCGCCCTGCTCGCTCAGGCGCGACGGCTCCATGACCACGTCGCCGACCACCCTCGGCTCCCGATGGAGGACATCGGCCACTCGCTGGCGCACACGCGTCCGGCGTCGGCGCACCGCGCGGCGGTGCTCGCCCCGGACCGGGAGGGGTATCTGCGGGGGCTCGACGCGTTGGCCCGGGGCGAGGACGCCCCCGGTGTCGTCCGGGGCACGGCGGCGGCTGCGGGCGACGGCGTGGTGTTCATCTTTCCCGGCCAGGGCACCCAGTGGCCCAGGATGGCGGCGGATCTGCTGACGACCAGCCCCGTCTTCCGGCAGGCCATCGACGACTGCTCGGACGCTTTCCAACCACACGTCGCCTGGTCGCTGGAGGCGGTGCTCCGGGGTGCTCGTGGCGCGCCGCTCCTGGAGCGGACCGATGTGGTGCAACCCGCGTTGTTCGCCGTCATGGTCGGGCTGAGCGAGCTGTGGCGGTCCCACGGGGTCGAGCCGACGGCCGTCGTCGGACACTGCATCGGAGAGATCGCCGCGGCTCATGTGGCCGGTGCCCTGTCGCTCTCCGACGCGGCGCGGGTGGTGATCGAGTGCAGCCGCGCCGAGATGGCGCTCTCCGGATGCGGGGCGTCGATCGCGGTCGCACAGTCCGAAGCGCAGTTGCGTCCGCTGCTGCGGCGGTGGGCGGGCAGGCTGACGATCGCCGCGGTCAACGGCCCCATGGCGACGGTCGTGGGCGGCGATCGGGAAGCCGCCGAAGAACTGCTGGCCCACCTCGCCGACACCGGCGTCCGGGCCCGCGAGGTGGCGATCGACTTCGCCGCGCACACGGCCTTGGTGGACGTGCTGAGGGATGATCTGCTCGGCTCGCTGTCGTCGATCGTCGCGGGGGCCTCGCGGGTGCCGTTCTACTCGTCGGTCACCGGGGGGCTCCTGGACACCGAAGGACTCGACGCGTCCTACTGGCACCGGAACGTCGCCACCACGGTCCGGTTCGAGAGCGCGACGACGGAGGTGCTGCGGGCGGGGCAACGGTGCTTCGTCGAGGTGAGCCCGCATCCGACGCTGGCCATGTGCGTGCAGGCCACCGCGGAGGAGGTGGTCCGCGGCGAGCGTGTGGTGGTCACGCCGACACTGCACCGTGGCCAGCCGGGACTGCACGGATTCCGCGCCGCGCTGGCCGAGCTGTACGTACGGGGCGCGCCGATTGATCCCGTACCGGCGTTCTCGGTGCCCGGCGGCCGTCCGGTCGAGCTGCCGACGGATACGTCCGCCGGCCCAGACGGCCCCGACGACACCGCGGAACCCGGCACATCAGCCCTGGTGGACCGACTGGCTCCGTACTCTGTGGCAGAGCGCAAGCGGCGGCTGTGCGACCTGGTCCGCGCTGAGGCCGCCCATGTCCTCGGGAGCGTCGCCGAGGCCGACGCCGCGCTCCCCACCGTGGCGCGACAGGAGAACTTCGGCGCCATCGGCTTCGACTCGGCAGCCGCGGTCCAACTGCGCAATCGGCTCAGCGACGCCGCCGGGCTGCTTCTGCCCTTCACTCTGGCCTTCGATCACCCGACGCCCACCGCGGTCGCCGACCATCTGCACTCCCTCCTCTTCGCCCCCGAGGACACCGGCGCGGAGCCGAGCCCGGCCGACGGCCGCGGTCCGGCGGCCCCGGGGGTCGCGGCGATCACCGACGAGGAACCGATCGCCATCATCGGCATGGCCGGCCGGTTTCCCGGGGGCGCGCGCACCCCGGAGGAGCTGTGGGAGCTGCTTGCCGACGGCGTCGACGCGCTCTCCCCCTTTCCGGTGGACCGCGGCTGGGATCCGGAGAAGTTCTACGACCCGGACCCCGCCCGGCCCGGCACGTACTACCAGCGGGAAGCCGGTTTCCTGCGGGATGCCGACAAGTTCGACGCCGAGTTCTTCGGGATCAGCCCGCGCGAGGCGGTGGCGATGGATCCTCAGCAGCGACTGCTGCTGGAGACCGCGTGGGAGGCCATCGAGCGGGCGGGCATCGCCCCGGAGACGTTGCGCGGGAGCCGTACCGGGGTGTTCGCGGGTGTGGCTCCGCTCGACTACAGCCCCCGCATGCACCAGGCGTCACCGGAGCTGGAGGGCTATCTGGTCACCGGCAATATCGGCGCCGCCGCCTCGGGGCGGATCTCCTATGTCCTGGGCCTGGAGGGGCCCGCGATATCCGTGGACACGGCGTGTTCCTCGTCCCTGGTGGCGCTGCATCTCGCGATCCAGGCGCTGCGGTCGGGGGAATGCTCGCTGGCGCTGGCCGGCGGGGCGACCGTGCTGTCGACCCCCGGCATGTTCATCGAGTTCTCACGGCAGCGGGGACTGGCGCCGGACGGGCGCTGCAAGGCCTACGCGGCCGGGGCCGACGGCACCGGCTGGGGCGAGGGCGCGGGCATGCTGCTCGTGGAGCGGCTCTCCGACGCTCGCCGGCTCCGGCACCGGGTCCTGGCAGTGGTGCGGGGGTCGGCCGTCAACCAGGACGGGGCGAGCAACGGCCTGACGGCGCCCAACGGTCCGTCACAGCAGCGTGTCATCCGCACGGCCCTGGCGAACGCCCGGCTGACGGCCTCGGACGTCGACGCGGTGGAGGGGCATGGCACGGGCACCAAACTGGGCGACCCGATCGAGGCGCAGGCGCTCCTGGCGACGTACGGGCAGGGCCGGTCGGGTGACCGGCCGTTGTGGCTGGGGTCGGTCAAGTCGAACATCGGACACACCCAGTGGGCCGCCGGCGTCATCGGAGTCATCAAGATGGTGCTGGCCATCCGGCGCGGTGTGCTGCCGCGCACGCTCCACGTGGACAGGCCGTCCGACTACGTGGACTGGTCGGCCGGGGCGGTGCGGCTGTTGACGGATTCGGTCGCCTGGCCGGACCACGGTCACCCGCGCCGAGCCGGTGTCTCCTCCTTCGGCGTCAGCGGCACCAACGCCCACGTCATCCTCGAAGAAGCACCCGCCGCGGAGCCCGCCGACACCTCGGACGGCAGCCCTCTGGCCACCCGCCCGCCACTGCCTCTGCCCTGGGTGATCTCAGCGAAGTCCGCGCAGGCGCTGCGCTCTCAGGCACGACAGCTGCACGCGTTCGTGAGCGCCGAGCCGGAGCTGGATCCGGCCGATGTGGGGCACTCGCTGGCCGTGGGCCGGTCGGCCTTCGATCATCGCACCGTCGTCCTGGGCCAGGACCGCGCCGACTTCCTGCCCGGTCTGGAGGCGGTGGCATCCGGCGAGCCCCATGCTTCGGTGGTGACCGGTCTGGCGGGCAGGGCCAGTGCCCGGGTGGTGTTTGTGTTTCCGGGTCAGGGTGGTCAGTGGGCCGGGATGGGACTGCGCCTGCTGGAAACCTCACCCGTCTTCGCCCAGTCCATCAACGACTGCGAACAAGCCCTCGCCCCCCACACCGACTGGACCCTCACCGACATCCTCCACCGTCCCGACACCGACCCCGCCTGGCAACGCGCCGACATCATCCAACCCCTCCTCTTCTCGGTCATGGTCTCCCTGGCCGCCCTCTGGCGCTCCCACGGACTCCACCCCGACGCCGTCATCGGCCACTCCCAGGGCGAAATCGCCGCAGCCCACGTCAGCGGCGCCCTCACCCTCCCCGACGCCGCCAAGATCATCGCTCTGCGCAGCAAAGCCCTCCACGCCCTCCACGGACAGGGCGGCATGGCCGCGGTTCCTCTGCCCGAACAGGACGTCACCGAACTGATCCACCAGCGCTGGCCGGGCCAGCTGTGGGTGGCAGGCGTCAACAGCCCCCAGTCCACCGTCATCTCCGGCGACGCCGACGCCCTCACCCAGGCCGTCGAACACCTCAATGCCCGCGACGTACGCGCCAAGCGCATCCCCGTCGACTACGCCTCCCACTGCCCCCACGTCGAAACCATCAAAACCGAACTCCTGCGGCTCCTCGACGGCATCACACCCCAGCCCGCGACCATCCCCTTCCACTCCACCGTCGACGGAGAATGGAAGGACACCACCGGACTCGACGCCCGCTACTGGTACCGCAACCTCCGCCAACCCGTCCGCTTCGCCGACGCCATCCACACCCTCACCCAGGAAGAACACCACACCTTCATCGAAATCAGCCCCCACCCCACCCTCACCCCCGCCATCCAGGACACCACCGACACCACCGACATCCCCGTCACCGTCATCAGCACCCTCCGCCGCAACCACGACGACCACCACCAACACCTCCACTCCCTCGCCCACGCCCACACCACCGGCCACCCCATCACCTGGCAACCCACCCACCAACACCA
Source organism: Streptomyces sp. NPDC028305 (assembly GCF_055569495.1). NCBI lineage: Bacteria > Bacillati > Actinomycetota > Actinomycetes > Kitasatosporales > Streptomycetaceae > Streptomyces > Streptomyces sp. NPDC028305. Next base: position 17,453 of record NZ_JBVHTN010000009.1, on the reverse strand, counting down.
CAACCACACCGACCTCCCCACCTACCCCTTCCAACACCAGCGCTACTGGCTCAACACCCCCACCGAAGGCGTCGAGCCCGGTACGGACATCTCGGCGGCCCGCTTCTGGGAAGCCGTCGAAGGCGAGGACACCAACGCCATCGCCACCCTCCTCGATGTCGCACCGGGCACCTCGCTGGACGCGCTCCTGCCGGCCCTGTCAGCTTGGCGCAAGGAGCGCCGAGACCAGGCCGTCACCGATACCTGGCGCTACCAGGAGGTCTGGAAGCCGGTCGTTCTCTCCGACACGGGTCGTCTGCCACTCGGCGGCTGGCTGATCGCGATCCCGTCGCGACAGGCCGAGCACCCGCACGTCGACGCCATTCTGGACGGTCTGGCACGCCATGGGCTGCCCACCGTCCCTCTCCTTCTCGACGGCGCCCACACCGACCTCCCGCTGCTGGAGCAGCACCTCGCACAGGCGATGGCGAAAGCTTCGAGTGGTGACCGCGCCGTCGCCGGTGTGCTCTCCCTGCTCGCGCTCGACGAGGAGCCGCATCCGCACCACCCCGAGGTGCCGCTCGGCACCGCCCTCACCCTCACCCTGGTGCAGGCCCTCATCAACCGCGACAATTTCGCGGCGCGTTTGTGGTGTGCCACCCAGGACGCCGTCGCCGCCGCCCCCTCCGACGAGCTCGGCCATCCTCTCCAGGCCATGGTCTGGGGGCTGGGACGCACCGCCGCCCTGGAACACCCGGATCTGTGGGGCGGGCTCATCGACCTCCCCGCCGACCTCACCGAGCGGGGCCTGCGCCACCTCATTGATGCCCTGACCAAGTGCCACGGCGAACAAGAACTCGCCCTGCGCGCCACGGGTCTGCGTACCCGGCGCCTCGCCCGAGCCACCTCGACGGTCGCCACCGCCCCCGAGGACACCCGGCACTGGACGCCCACCGGCACTGTCCTCATCACCGGCGGTACTGGAGCCATTGGCTCCCTCCTCGCACAGCGGATCGCCGAGCGCCACCCCGACTGCCATCTGCTGCTGGTGAGCCGCCGGGGGCCCGACGCCCCCGAGGCCACCGCGCTCCATGACCGGCTCACCGATCTGGGCGCCACGGTCACCCTCGCCGCCTGCGACGTCGCCGACCCCGACGCGCTCGCCGGTCTCATCGCGGGTATCCCTCCGACCCGTCCTCTCACCGCGGTCGTTCACACCGCCGGTGTCCTCGAGGACAACACGCTCACCGCGCAGACGCCGCGCCATCTCACGTCCGTTCTGGGGCCCAAGTCCCACGCCGCCCATCATCTGCACGCGCTCACCCAGGACCTTTCCCTCGACGCGTTCGTACTCTTCTCGTCCGTGGCGGCCCCCTTCGGCGCCACGGGCCAGGCCAACTACGCCGCCGCCAATGCCTATCTCGACGCCCTCGCCGAGCACCGCCGGGCCCGGGGGCTCGCCGCCACTTCCATCGCCTGGGGCAACTGGGGCGGCGACGGGCTGGCCGGCACGCACACAGCGCAGGCGTACCTCCGCAAGCGCGGGTTTCCGCCCATGGCGCCGCACCTGGCGCTCGCCGCCCTGGAGCAGGCCGTCCTCTCGCCCCACGCCCAGCTGGTCGTCGCCGATATCGACTGGGGGAAGTTCCCGCCCGCCCCGCACACCCGCGACATCCAGGGAAGCGGCCCCGCCCCCGGGGCCGCGGACAGCAGCGGCGGCACAGGACCCGGCGACGGCACTCGCGGCACCACCGCGAACCTTGCGGCCCGCCTCGCCGGTCAGAGCCCGGCCGAACGCTACGACACGCTCCTCGGCCTCATCGGGTCCCACACGGCGGCCGTTCTCGGGCACTCCAACTCTGAGGCGATCGCCGCGGATCGCGCGTTCCGCGAGCTGGGATTCACCTCCGTCACGGCCGTCGAGCTCCGCAACCACCTCGTGGCGGCCACCGGACTGCGTCTGCCGTCCAGCCTCGCCTTCGACCGTCCGACCCCCGCCAAGCTCGCGGCCCACCTGTTGGCGGAGTTGACGGAGCCGGGCCCGGGCGATCCGGCCGCCTCCGCCACCACGAGCAGCGTCCCGGCCGGCGGGGCGAGCGCCGCGAGGAACGCCGACGAGGTGGACACCGCCGACCCCGTGGCCATCGTCGGCTGGGCCTGCCGCTATCCCGGCGGGATCGCCTCCCCCGAGGACCTGTGGACCTTCATCACCGCGCACCGGGACGCCGTCGGGGACTTCCCGACCGACCGTGGCTGGGACCTGAAGAGGCTCTTCGACCCCGACCCGGACCGGCGGGGTACCTCCTACAGCCGACAGGGGGCCTTCCTCCACGACGCGGGCGAGTTCGACGCCGAGTTCTTCGGGATCAGCCCGCGCGAGGCGGCCGCCATGGACCCCCAGCAGCGGCTGCTTCTCGAAACGTCCTGGGAGGCGCTCGAACGAGCCGGCATCAACCCGCAGGACCTCCAGTCCAGCCCGACCGGGGTGTTCACCGGGAGCAACGCCCAGGACTTCACCGCCCAGCTGCGGCAGGCACCACCGGAGGTGTCGGAGGGCTATGCCCTGACGGGCAGTTTCAACAGCGTCGCCTCGGGCCGCATCTCGTACGCGCTCGGTCTGGAGGGTCCCGCGGTCAGCGTGGACACCGCGTGCTCGTCGTCGCTCGTGGCGCTCCATCTGGCATGTCAGTCGCTGCGGGCAGGCGAGTGTTCGCTCGCCCTGGCCGGCGGTGCCACCGTGATGACCAGCCCCTTCAACTTCGTCGAGTTCTCCCGTCAGCGGGGCTTGGCGGCGGACGGAAGATGCAAGGCGTTCTCCACCACGGCCGATGGCACCGGCTGGGGCGAGGGTGTGGGCATGGTGGTGGTGGAGCGGCTGTCGGACGCGCGGCGCAACGGCCATCACGTGCTGGCCGTCGTACGCGGCAGCGCGGTCAACCAGGACGGTGCCAGCAATGGGCTGACGGCTCCGAACGGTCCCTCGCAGCAGCGTGTCATCCGGGCTGCCCTGGCCGCCGCCGGGGTGGCCGCAGCCGACGTGGACGCGGTCGAGGCGCACGGCACGGGAACGACGCTCGGCGACCCGATCGAGGCCCAGGCCCTGCTCGCCACATACGGGCAGGGGCGGCCGGCGGACCGCGCGCTGTGGCTCGGTACGGTCAAGTCCAACATCGGGCACACCCAGTCGGCCGCCGGGGTCGCCGGGGTCATCAAGACGGTACTGGCCCTGCGGCACGGGGTGTTGCCGCGTACCTTGCATGTGTCCGAGCCGACGCCACACGTGGACTGGTCGGCGGGTGCTGTCCGGCTGCTGACCGGCGACCAGCCGTGGCCGGACACCGGGCGTCCCCGGCGGGCAGGTGTGTCGTCCTTCGGCGTCAGCGGCACCAATGCCCATGTGATCCTGGAGCAGGCGCCGCCCGTGGAGGCTCCCGCGAAGACCGTGTTCCCGGACCCGCTGACGCTGCCCTGGCCCATCTCCGCGACATCGGAGGAGGCGTTGCGCGCCCAGGCCCGGCGGTTGCGCGCATACGTGGCCGAACGCCCCGATCTCGACCCCGCCGACGTAGGGCGCTCTCTCGCGACAGGGAGGGCGGTGTTCGAGCACCGGGCGGTGCTCCTCGGCAACGGTCCCGACGACTTCCGGCGCGCTCTCGACGACCTCGCGGCAGGCGAGCCGAGCGGGAAGGTCGTCCAGGGCTCGGCCACGGGCCGGGGAAAGATCGCCTTCGTATGCTCGGGGCAGGGCACCCAGCGCTCCGGCATGGGCCACCAGCTCTACCGCACGTCCACGGTGTTCGCCCGTGCCCTCGACGAGGTGTGCGCCCATCTCGACCCGTACCTGGAACACCCCCTGACGGAGGTGCTGTTCGCCGACGAGAAGAGCGAGACTTCGGCGCTGCTGCACCGGACCGCCTACACCCAGCCGGCCCTGTTCGCCCTCCAGACCGCGCTGTACCGCCTGGTCACCGAGGAGTTCGGGCTGGCCCCCGACTACCTGGCCGGCCATTCCCTGGGCGAGCTGACCGCCGCCCACCTGGCGGGCGTCCTCAGCCTCCCCGACGCCGCGGCGTTGGTCGCGGCCCGCGCCCTGGCCATGCAGCGCCTTCCCGCCACCGGCGCCATGGTCGCCGTCGAAGCCACCGAGGCCGAGCTGCGCCCCCGGCTCAGCGGCCTGGAGGACCGGGCCGACATCGCCGCGGTCAACGCTCCCGGTTCCCTCGTCCTCACCGGCGACCACGACACCGTCCACCACATCGCCGACGCCTTCCGCGCACAGGGCAGGAAGGTCACCTCGCTCCAGGTCGGCGGCGCCTTCCACTCCCCGCAGATGGACCCCCTGTGCGACGAGATCGAGCGCACCGCCGAGAGCCTGACCTACCACCGGCCCCACACCCCGCTGGTCACCGCGTCGGCCGCCGACGAGAGCGCGCACGGGTCCGAGCGGGTTGAGGAAGGCGGGTCCGGGCCGTGCACGGACCCGGGCACTCCGGAGTTCTGGGCTCTCCAGGCGCGCCGCACCGTCCACTACGCGAGCGCCGTCGAGCGACTGCGCGCCCGTGGCGTGAACACCTTCCTCGAACTGGGCCCCGACGCCACGCTCACCGCCCTCGTCCACCGCAATCTCCCCGACCACTCCCCCGTGGCTGTCTCCCTCCTCCATCCGGACCAGTGCGAGACGCAGAGCGTCCTGACCGCGCTCGCCACGGTCCACGCCCACAGCCGGCCCATCGCCTGGGGCCGCCACTACGCCGAGCGGCCACATCCGGCGCCGCGCCACGCGGAACTGCCCACGTATGCCTTTCAGCACCGGCGCTACTGGCTGCCCACCCCCGTGGCGAGCGGCGATGTGACGACCGCCGGGCTCGACGCGGCGGAACACCCCCTCCTCTGCGCCGCCGTGCAACTCGCGGATGGCGACGGCTGCCTGCTCACGGGTCGGCTGTCGCCGCGCACACATCCTTGGCTGGCCGACCACGCCATCGCCGGGACCGTCGTGCTGCCCGGCACGGCGTTCGTGGAGCTGGCGCTGCGGGCCGGGGACCAGGTCGGATGCGCTGGGCTGGAAGAGCTCACCCTGCACACTCCGCTGACCATCCCCGCCGAGGGCGAGGTGGTGCTCCAGGTGGCGGTGGGCGCCGCCGACGAGACAGGCCGCCGTGAGCTGAGCATCCATGCCCGGACGGACGTGGACGGCGACGGGGGCTCCCCGGGTGATCGGTGGACGCGGCATGCCGACGGCTCCCTGACGGCGGCCACCCCCGACGGTGAGGGCGCTCGCGACAGCGCCGGCGGGGCCTCCGGTGAGGGCATCGATGACGACTTGGCGGCATGGGCCGCGGTGTGGCCGCCCCCGGGGGCGGAACCCTTGGACCTCGACGGGGTGTACGACCGGTTCGCCGAGGCGGACTTCGGCTACGGGCCCGCGTTCCAGGGCCTGCGCGCCGCATGGCGGTACGGTGGCGAGACGCTGGCGGAGGTCCGCCTCCCGGATCAGCCGGCCAGTGAGGCGTCGCGTTTCGGGCTGCACCCCGCGCTCCTCGACGCGGCGCTCCAGACCATGTGGCTGGTGACGCCTGACGGCGAAGCAGCGCCGGAGCAGCTGGGAGGACCCGACCAGGGTCTGCCGTTCGCCTGGCGCGGAGTGTCGCTGCGCGCAGCGGGACCATCCGCCCTGCGGGTACGCCTGCGACGGCTCGGGCCCGACACCGTGGCCGCCACCATGGCCGACGAGACGGGCCGACCGGTGGCATCAGTGGAGTCGCTGACGCTGCGCCCGGTGTCCGGGCACACCTTGCAGGCCCCTGATGCCACCGAGGCCGCCGTCCGCGACGCCCTGCTCGGTCTGGACTGGACGGAGGTACCGCGGCCTGAGGCGCAACCGGCTCCGGGGCGGTGCGCGGTGATCGGAGCCGACGGCCTTGGTCTGAGGCCCGCGCTCAGGGCTGCGGCGGGCGACGGGCGGTGGCCGGGCCTGGAGGTCATGGACGACCAAGCGGCCCAGGCGGACCCGGCCGATCTGAGCGTCCTGGTGCAGTCCCTGGTGGCGCGCGGCCCCGTCCCGGACGTTGTCATCGCCACCTGCCAAACGGATGACGGAGCCGAGACCGTACGAGCCAGGACCCGGCAGGTGCTGGAGCTGCTCCAGCAGTGGCTCGCCGAGGAGCGGCTGGCCGGTGCCCGCCTGGTGCTGGTCACCTCCGGCGCCGTGGCAACCGGTCCGGCTGAGGGAGTGACGGACCTGGCGGGCGCGGCGGCCTGGGGACTGGTGCGTTCCGCCCAGTCCGAGCATCCGGACTGCTTCGTCCTGGTCGACGTGGACGGATCGGAGGAGTCCCGAGCCGCACTGCCCGCCACCGTCGGCCTCGGGGAACCACAACTGGCGGTCCGCGGCGGCCGGATGCTGGCCCCCCGCCTGGTACGGAAGTCGGCCGGTTCCACCACCGACGACGGCCTCGTGCTGCCGCGGGGACCGGAGAGCTGGCGGCTGGAGTGTCCCGGCGCCGGCAGCCTGGACGGGCTGGCCCCGGTGGCCTCCCCAGCCGCCACGATGTCGCTGGGCCCGGCTGAGGTACGGGTGGCGGTGCGTGCGGCGGGGCTGAATTTCCGCGATGTGCTGCTCGCGCTGGGCATGATGCCCGGAAACACGGGCCTGGGCAGCGAGGGCGCGGGGATTGTCCTCGAAGTCGGTGCCGAAGTCACGGACCTTGTCGCGGGCGACCGGGTCATGGGGGTCTTCCCTGCCGCCTTCGGCCCAGTCGCCGTGGTCGAACGCGCGACCCTGGCGCGCATGCCCAACGGGTGGTCGTTCGCCCAGGCCGCGTCGGTGCCTGTCGTCTTCGCGACCGCGTATTACGGCCTGGTGGATCTGGCGCGCCTGCGGCCGGGGGAATCGGTGCTGATCCATGCCGCCGCGGGCGGAGTGGGCATGGCCGCCACGCAGATCGCACGTCATCTGGGAGCCGAGGTCTACGCCACCGCCGGCCCGGGCAAGTGGCACGTGCTGCGCGCTCAGGGCATTCAGGACGACCACCTCGCCTCCTCGCGCACCCTGGACTTCGCGCAGCGCTTCACGGCCACCAGCGGGGGGCGGGGGGTCGACGTCGTCCTGAACTGCCTGTCCCAGGAGTTCGTCGACGCCTCCCTGCGCCTGGTGGTCGGCGACGGCGGCCGGTTCCTGGAAATGGGAAAGACCGACATCCGCGATCCAGAGCGGCTGGCCATCGACCATCCGGGCCTGCGCTATCAGGCATACGACCTGATGGAAGCCGGACCGGAGCGGGTCGGGGAGATCCTGCGCACCGTACTGGACCTGTTCGGCCGCGGTGTCCTGGCGCCCCTGCCGACGACCTGTTGGGACATCCGACAGGCGGAGCACGCCTTCCGCCATCTACAGCAGGGCCGCCATATCGGCAAGAACGTCCTCACTCTGCCCACCGACTGGGACCCCGCCGGCACGGTACTGGTCACCGGCGGTACGGGCGTGCTGGGCGCGGCCCTCGCCCGCCACCTGGCCGCCACCGGCCGGGCCCGCCATCTGCTCCTGGCCAGCCGGCGCGGACCGGACGCCCCTGGCGCCGACGAGCTGCGCCGGGAGCTGAGCGAACTGGGCGCCCAGGTGACCATCGCCCCATGCGACCTCGGCGACCGCGCGTCCACCGCACGGCTTCTGGAGTCGGTGCCCGACGAGCAGCCACTGACGGCCGTGGTTCACGCGGCGGGGATCGTGGACGATGCCACCATCGGCTCCCTCACCCCTCGCCACCTCGACACCGTTCTGGCCGCCAAGGTCGATGCCGCCCGGCATCTGCACGAGCTGACGCGCCATCTGGACCTGGCAGCGTTCGTGCTCTTCTCCTCGATCGCCGGCGTCGTGGGCTCGCCAGGGCAGGGCAACTACGCCGCGGCCAACGCCTTTCTCGATGCGCTCGCCTATCAGCGGCGCGCGGCAGGGCTCCCGGCGGTGTCCCTGGCCTGGGGACTGTGGGAGGAGGCCAGCGGAATGACCGGCCACCTCGACCGGACCGACCACACCCGCCTGGCCCGGCTCGGCATCAAGCCGCACACCACCTCACAGGCGCTGTCCCTCTTCGACGCCGCGGTCACCCGCCACCAGCCCGTCCTCGTCCCCGCGCGCCTGGACCTCCCGGATCCGAGCTCCGGCGCACCGACCCTGCCGCCCCTGTACCGGGGCCTGGTCAGCTCCGAAGCGCGCCGGACCCGCCCGAACCGCCGCACAGCCGGAGCCGGTCCTTCGGCGCTGCGTGCCCGCCTCAGTGGGCATGACCCGGCCGGACAGCACGACATCGTGCTCGCGCTGATCCGTTCCCATTCCGCTCTCGTCCTGGGCCACAACGAGCCGGACGCCATCCATCCCGGCTCTCATTTCCGCGCCCTCGGCTTCGACTCCCTGACCGCCGTCGAGCTCCGCAACCGGCTGAACACTGCCACCGGCCTCCGGCTCCCCGCCACCCTCGCCTTCGACCACCCGACGCCCGGCGAGCTCGCCACATACGTCAAGGATCGAGTGCTGCACAACGGCGGCACGGCGACGGTGGCCCCTGTGCTGGCCGAACTCGACAGGCTGGAAGCGGCCATGTCCCGGGTGGAGAAGGACGACGCGATCCGGTTCAGGATCGTCACCCGTCTTCAGTCCCTTCTCCTGAAGTGGAACGGGTCGGACGGCACCGCGGACCACAACGACGGCGCGGACCGGCTGGCCTCCGCGACGGCCGGCGAAGTCCTGGACTACATCAAAAACGACCTCGGCCTCTCCTGAATCGACGAGACCCGCCCGCGTCCTCCGCAGTTCTTCAAACGTGTTCAAGGACGCTCAAGGAAGTGATCCCAGTGGTGCACGAAGACGAGCTCCTCAGCTATCTGAAGCGGGTAACCGCCGACCTGGACCGGACTCGCCGTCGTCTTTACGAGGTCACCGAGCGGGAACAGGAGCCCATCGCCATCGTCGGCATGGCATGCCGCTTCCCCGGCGAGGTCCGGTCCCCGGAGGACTTCTGGCAGCTCATCGTGGCGGAGACGGACGCGATCGGGGATTTCCCCACCGACCGTGGCTGGGACGTCGAGCGGCTGTACGACCCGGACCCGGACCGGTCCGGCACCTGCTACACGCGACACGGTGGCTTCCTCCACGACGCTGCCGGATTCGACGCCGAGTTCTTCGAGACCTCTCCGCGTGAGGCGCTGGCGATGGACCCGCAGCAGCGGCTGCTGCTGGAGGCCTCCTGGGAAACCTTCGAGAGCGCCGGCATCGACCCGGCTTCCGTACGCGGCAGCCGAACCGCCGTGTTCACCGGTATCAACCCGCCGGACTACCCCGTCGGACACGCCTCGCGCCCCCCGGAGTCCGCAGAGGGCTTCATCCTCACCGGCAGCGCGGGGAGCATCGCCTCGGGCCGAATCGCTTACGCGCTCGGGCTGGAAGGGCCTGCGGTCACCGTGGACACGGCGTGTTCGTCGTCTCTGGTGGCCCTGCACCTGGCCTGCCAGGCGCTGCGGGCGGGGGAATGCTCCATGGCGCTGGCGGGTGGGGTAGCCGTCATGTCCACCCCACGCATTTTTCTGGAGTTCGCGCGGCAGCGTGGGTTGTCGGTGGATGGGCGGTGCAAGGCGTATGGGGCTGGGGCGGATGGTACGGGGTGGGCTGAGGGTGTGGGGATGTTGTTGGTGGAACGGCTGTCGGATGCGCGGCGGCTGGGGCATCGGGTGCTGGCGGTGGTGCGGGGCAGTGCCGTCAACCAGGACGGGGCGAGCAACGGTCTAACCGCGCCGAACGGTCCGTCGCAGCAGCGGGTGATCCGGCAGGCGCTGGCCAGTGCGCGGCTGTCCGCGGTGGATGTGGATGCGGTGGAGGGGCATGGGACGGGTACGCGGCTGGGTGATCCGATCGAGGCGCAGGCGTTGCTGGCCACGTACGGGCAGGAGCGGTCTGCTGATGCGCCGTTGTGGCTGGGGTCGGTGAAGTCGAATATCGGGCATGCGCAGGCCGCGGCGGGTGTCGCGGGGGTCATCAAGATGGTGATGGCCATGCGGGAAGGGCTGCTGCCGCGGACATTGCATGTCCAGGAGCCGTCGCCGCATGTGGACTGGACGGCGGGGGCGGTACGGCTGCTGAGCGAGGCCATGCCCTGGCCGGAGACCGACCGGGCCAGGCGTGCGGGCGTGTCGTCGTTCGGGGTGAGCGGCACCAACGCGCACGTCATCCTCGAACAGGCACCACCGGAGGCCCACCACAACCTCGCGGACACCTCTTCGGCGTCGTTTCCCTGGATGGTGTCGGCCAAGTCCGAGCCGGCACTACGCGCCCAGGCAGCACGACTGCACGCGTACCTGACGGCCCACGGCGAGGCCGACCCGGCCGACGTCGGACACGCGCTGGCCACCAGCCGCACCCCCTTCGAACACCGCGCCGTACTCCTGGGCCCCGGCCGCGAGGACTTCCTCCACGGCCTGGCGGCACTGGCGGCCGGTGAGGAGCACGAGGGGCTTGTGCGCGGCGTGGCGTCCGGAGCGGGGAAGCTGGCGTTCCTCTGCTCGGGGCAGGGCACACAACGCCCCCGCATGGGATACGAGCTCTACCAGGCCCTCCCGTTGTTCGCCGAGGCCCTCGACGAGGCCTGTACCCACCTCGATCCGTATCTGGAACAGCCTCTGCGGGATGTGATGTTCGCCGAGCCGGACACCGACACGTCCCGGCTGCTGGACCAGACGCTCTATGCCCAGCCCGCCCTGTTCGCTCTTCAGGTCGCCCTCCACCGCCTGGTCACCGAAGGCCACGGAGTCACGCCCCACTTCTACGCCGGACACTCCCTCGGCGAGATCACCGCAGCCCACCTCACCGGCATCCTCACCCTCACCGACGCGGCCCGCCTGGTCACCACCCGCGCCCGCCTCATGCACACCCTCCCCACCACCGGCACCATGACCACCATCCAAGCCCAACCCCACGAAGTCCAAGAACACCTCACAGGCCTCGAGACGCAGGTGTCCATCGCGGCCGTCAACGCCCCCGGATCCGTCGTCATCAGCGGCGACCGAGATGCCGTGGACACTGTTGCCGCCAAGTTCCGGGCCATGGGGCGGAAAACGACCCCGCTCAATGTCAGCGCGGCCTTCCACTCACCCCACATCGACCCCATCCTCGACGAGCTCCGCGACACCGCCCAAACCCTCACCTACCACCAGCCCCACACCCCCCTCATCACCACCGACCCCACCGGACAAAACCCCACCACACCCGAATACTGGACCCACCAAACCCGCAACACCGTCCACTACACCCACACCACCCACCAACTCCACACCCATGGTGTCACCACCTATCTCGAACTCGGACCCGACACCACCCTCACCACCCTCACCCACCACAACCTCCCCCACCACACACCCCACACCACCGCCCTCCTCCACCCCCACCAACCAGAAACCCACACCACCCACACCGCCCTCGCCCGCCTCCACACCCACGGCCACCCCACCACCTGGCACCAACAACACCACACCCACCACCACACCAACCTCCCCACCTACCCCTTCCAACACCACCACTACTGGCTTCATCTCTCCGAGCCGCAAGCCGACCAGCACGCTCCTCGCACCGTCACGGCCGAATCGCCCGCCACGGCCACCCTCCGTCAGCGGCTCTCCCACCAACGACCGGACGAGCAGCAGCAGATCCTCCTCGACGTCGTTCGTGCGCATATCGCCGCCGTCCTCGGCCACCAGAGCCCCCAGAAAATCCAAGCCGAGCGCGCATTCAAGGAACTGGGCTTCACCTCGCTGACTGCCGTCCAACTGCGCAATCGCCTGTGCGAGGCCACCGGGCTGACCCTCGCATCTACCATCGTCTTCGACCACCCGAGCCCCGCCGCGCTCGTGCAGCATCTGCGCGAGCAGTTTCTGGGTACGCAGGGCGAAATCATCAGCCACGTCCCCCTCACGGCCGCCGGCACGGGCGAACCCATCGCAATTGTCGGCATGGCATGCCGCTATCCGGGGGACGTGCAGTCCCCGGAACAGCTATGGGATCTCCTCGTGGCCGAGCAGGACGCGATCTCGGGATTCCCGACCGATCGCGGCTGGGACCTCGACAAGCTCTACGACCCGGACCCCGAGCGATTCGGAACGTCGTACACGAGAGAGGGGGGATTCATTCACCACGCGGGCGAATTCGACGCCGAATTCTTCGGCATCAGCCCGCGCGAGGCCCTGGCCATGGATCCTCAGCAGCGAATGCTTCTCGAGGTCTCCTGGGAAGCCTTCGAGCGGGCAGGAATCGACCCAACCTCCGTGCGTGGCACGCAGACCGGGATCTTCGCCGGGCTGGCCTACCACGACTACGCGCAGCGCTTCCCGACCGCTCCCGAGGGGTTCGAGGGATACCTCGTTCATGGAAGCGCGGGCAGTATCGCCTCGGGGCGCGTCGCCTACACCCTCGGTCTGGAAGGGCCGGCGGTCACCGTGGACACGGCGTGTTCATCGTCGCTGGTCGCACTGCACCTGGCCTGCCAGGCGCTGCGGTCCGGAGAATGCTCGATGGCCCTCGCCGGCGGGGTCACCGTCATGTCCACCCCGGCGGCCTTCATCGAGTTCTCCCGGCAGCGTGGGCTGTCTCCGGACGGACGATGCAAGGCGTTCTCAGCCACAGCCGATGGCACCGGCTGGGGCGAGGGTGTGGGCATGGTGCTGGTGGAACGGCTCTCGGACGCGCAGCGGCTCGGGCATCCCGTCCTGGCCGTGGTACGGGGGACGGCGGTCAACCAGGACGGAGCCAGCAACGGCCTCACCGCACCCAACGGCCTCTCGCAACAACGTGTCATCCGCCAGGCCCTCGCCAACGCCGAGTTGACTCCGGCCGCCATTGACGCGGTGGAGGGACACGGTACGGGGACCACGTTGGGCGACCCGATCGAGGCGCAGGCCCTCCAGGCCACGTACGGTCTGGACCGGCCCGCGGACCAGCCGCTTTGGCTCGGCTCGATGAAGTCGAACATCGGACACGCCCAGGCGGCAGCCGGGGTGGGCGGCGTCATCAAGATGGCGCTGGCGATGCGGCAGGGGTTGCTGCCGCGGACATTGCACATCGAGGAGCCGTCGCCGCACGTGGACTGGTCTGCGAGCGGGCTGCGGCTGCTGACGGAGGCCACGCCCTGGCCTGAGACCGGCCGCCTACGGCGTGCGGGCGTGTCGTCGTTCGGGGTGAGCGGCACCAACGCGCATGTGATCCTCGAACAGGCACCACCACCCGCCGAAGCCCCGGCAAATGGTGAAGACGCTTCAACGCCACCTTCGCTGTCTGTGCCTTGGGTTGTGTCGGCGAAGTCCGAGGATGCGCTGCGAGCGCAGGCGCGGCAACTGCGTCAATACCTCGCTTCCGACCCGGAACTCGACTTGGCCGACGTCGGATACGCGCTGGCCAACGACCGTGCCGCCTTCGAGCACCGTGCGGTACTCCTGGGTCCCGGCCGCGAGGACTTCCTCCACGGCCTGGCGGCACTGGCGGCCGGTGAGGAGCACGAGGGGCTTGTGCGCGGCGTGGCGTCCGGAGCGGGGAAGCTGGCGTTCCTCTGCTCGGGGCAGGGCACACAACGCCCCCGCATGGGACACCAGCTCTACCAGGCCTTCCCCCTGTTCGCCGAGGCCCTCGACGAGGCCTGCGCCCACCTCGACCCGCACCTGGAACAGCCCCTGCGGGATGTGATGTTCGCCGAGGCGGACACCGACGTGTCCCGGCTGCTGGACCAGACGCTCTACGCCCAGCCCGCCCTGTTCGCCCTCCAGGTCGCCCTCCACCGCCTGGTCACCGAAGGCCACGGAGTCACGCCCCACTTCTACGCCGGACACTCCCTCGGCGAGATCACCGCAGCCCACCTCACCGGCATCCTCACCCTCACCGACGCGGCCCGCCTGGTCACCACCCGCGCCCGCCTCATGCACACCCTCCCCACCACCGGCACCATGACCACCATCCAAGCCCAACCCCACGAAGTCCAAGAACACCTCACAGGCCTCGAGACGCAGGTGTCCATCGCGGCCGTCAACGCCCCCGGATCCGTCGTCATCAGCGGCGACCACGACGCCGTGGACACCATCGCCGCGCAGTTCCGCGCCATGGGGCGCAAGACGACCCCGCTCAATGTCAGCGCGGCCTTCCACTCACCTCACATCGACCCCATCCTCGACGAGCTCCGCGACACCGCCCAAACCCTCACCTACCACCAGCCCCACACACCCCTCATCACCACTGACCCCACCGGTCAAGACCCCGCCACACCCGGCTACTGGACCCATCAGACCCGCAACACCGTCCACTACACCCACACCACCCACCAACTCCACACCCACGGCGTCACCACCTACCTCGAACTCGGACCCGACACCACCCTCACCACCCTCACCACCCTCACCACCCTCACCCACCACAACCTCCCCCACCACACACCCCACACCACCGCCCTCCTCCACCCCCACCAACCAGAAACCCACACCACCCACACCGCCCTCGCCCGCCTCCACACCCACGGCCACCCCACCACCTGGCACCAACAACACCACACCCACCACCACACCAACCTCCCCACCTACCCCTTCCAACACCACCACTACTGGCTCAACACCACCCCAACCCCCAACACCACCAACGTCCGGTTCTTGGATTCGCTGGAGAAGTACGACGTCGATGCAGTGGCCTCCGCCCTGTCCATCGACCGTGACTCCTCTCTCGAGACCGTCCTGCCGGCCCTCTCCGCCTGGCGCAAGCGCCACGACGACCAGACCGTCATTGATTCCTGGCACTACCGCGAGGAATGGAAGCCGGTCACTCTCCCCCAGGCCAGCACCAGGTCGCCCGGCACCTGGCTCGTGGTCGTGCCCGCTCTTCAGAGTCCTCACGCCCTTATCGACCTCGTCGCCGATGCCCTGCATCAACTCGGGGCGCGGACCATCAAGCTCACCCTCGACTCTTCCTACTCTGATCCCGAAACCGTCGCTCAGCAGCTCACTGAGCACAGCGACGGCGTGAGCATCGATGGTGTGCTCTCGTTTCTGGCCTTCGACGAGGAACCCCACCCCGAACACCCCCACATCCCCACCGGAACAGCCCTCACCCTCACCCTCACCCAAACCCTCACCACCCACCCCCACATCACCGCACCCCTATGGGCCCTCACCCAAACAGCAACCATCACCCACCCAACCGACACCCTCAACCACCCCACCCAAGCCCACATCTGGGGACTCGGACGCACCACCGCCCTCGAACACCCCGACCAATGGGGCGGACTCATCGACCTCCCCACCACCCTCACCCCCCAACACCTCCACCACCTCACCACCGCCCTCACCACCCAACATGATGAGCGCGAGCTCGCGCTACGTTCCACCGGACTTCACGCCCGACGTCTGATCCGTACAACCGCCCACTGCACACCCCACGACCCCCAACCCTGGAAACCCCACGGAACCATCCTCATCACCGGCGGCACCGGCGCCCTCGGCACCCACATCGCCACCTGGATCGCCACCCACCACCCCCACTGCCACCTCCTCCTCACCAACCGACAAGGACCCAACACACCCCACGCCACCCAACTCCACCACCAACTCACCCAACTCGGCGCCACCACCACCATCACCACCTGCGACACCACCAACCCAACCCAACTCACCAACCTCCTCAACACCATCCCCCCAACCCACCCCCTCACCACCCTCATCCACACCGCAGGAGTCCTTGACGACGCAACACTGGCCACCCAGACTCCCGATCATCTGTCGACCGCCCTGGGCCCCAAGGCATACGCCGCCCACCTTCTGCATGACCTCACCCGGCATCTGGACCTCGACGCCTTCGTCCTGATCTCCTCCACAGCAGCCACCTTCGGCAGTCCGGGTCAGGCCAACTACGCCGCCGCCAATGCTTATCTCGACGCCCTGGCCCAGCACCGCCGCGACCAGGGACTCCCCGCCACCAGCATCGCCTGGGGGCTCTGGGAGCACGGCGGCTTGGCCAACGCCGAAATCACCGGGCACCTGGCGCGCCGAGGCCTGCTCCCCATGCCCACCGAACCGGCACTCACCGCGCTTTCGCAAGCCATCGTCGCGCCGGGGCAAGCCCACCGCATCATCGCTGACATCGACTGGAGCACCTTCGCCGGCCTTCTGAGCCACACCGGCGAATTCGTTCCGCTCATCCAGGACATTCCCGAAGCCCGGACGCAACGTACTCGGGATGTGGTGGATCAGCAGTCCGGCACGGCTCTGCATCGACAGCTCGCCGACCGGAACCCGAGCGAACAACAGGAGTTGCTTCTCCGGCTCGTACGGACCCAGGTGGCTGCGGTCCTGGGACACAGCGACATCGACGCGGTGCCCCCAGACCGCCCCTTCAAGGATCTCGGACTCGATTCCCTCGCCGCCGTCGAGACCCGCAACCGGCTGACCGCCGTCACCGAGCGGCGCCTCCCCACCAGCCTCATCTTCGATCACCCAACGCCGACCAAGCTCGCCCGGTATGTGCAAGCCCAATTGATGGGCGAGGGATCCGCCTCAGCGAGCGCGGTGGTGCCCAGCCCCGCCATCAACGCCGACGACGACTCCATTGCGATCATCGGCATGGCGTGTCGCTTCCCGGGAGGCGTCAGTACGCCCGAGGAGTTTTGGGATCTCATCCTCATGGAACGGGACGCGATCGCGGACTTCCCGACGAACCGTGGCTGGGATCTCGAGGGAATCTTCCATCCTGATCCTGCGCACAAGGGCACCTGTTACACGCGGCAGGGCGGCTTCTTGTACGACGCGGCCGAATTCGACCCCGCCTTCTTCGACATCAGTCCCCGCGAGGCACTGGCCATGGACCCGCAGCAGCGGCTCTTGCTGGAGACCAGCTGGGAGGCGCTGGAACGGGCGCACATCGACCCACGGTCGCTACAGGGCAATCCTGTCGGCGTCTTCACCGGCATCAACGCTCAGGACTATGCGATCCACCTGGAGCGTTCACAGGAGTCCGTTGAGGGCTATGTCCTCACCGGCAGTTCGAGCAGCATCGCATCGGGCCGAATCGCTTACAGCTTGGGGCTGGAGGGGCCCGCGGTCACCGTGGACACGGCGTGTTCGTCGTCCCTCGTCGCCCTGCACCTGGCCTGCCAGGCGCTGCGGTCCGGGGAGTGCTCCATGGCCCTCGCCGGCGGGGTCACCGTCATGTCCACCCCCACCACCTTCGTCGAGTTCGCTCGACAACGGGGGCTGTCAACAGACGGTCGATGCCGCGCCTTCTCTTCTACCGCCGACGGAACGGGCTGGGGCGAAGGTGTGGGGATCTTGTTGGTGGAGCGGTTGTCGGATGCGCGGCGGTTGGGGCATCGCGTGTTGGCGGTGGTGCGGGGCAGTGCCGTCAATCAGGACGGGGCGAGCAACGGTCTAACCGCGCCGAATGGTCCGTCGCAGCAGCGGGTGATCCG